>NZ_BSTR01000001.1:0-53640 GCF_030269645.1 Actinokineospora sp. NBRC 105648
CCCCCCCAACCCCCCACCCCCAGCGGTGAGGCCACCCCCGCTGGTACGCAAGTCCCGCTACGAATGCTCGATCTAATGGCTGCCCCACCCACCCACCCACCCAGCACCCAACCGCAGCGGTGAGGCCGCCCCCGCTGGTACCGCCGGCCCCGCTACGGATGCTCGATCTAGTGGACTCGCTTCGTGTGGGGGAGGAGTACCGCTAAACTTGACCGGTGGTGGGGAATGCCCTTCACCCGCCGTTTTTTCACCACCGCGGTGCTCTAGGGGCCCCACACGAAGCGAGTTCACTAGATCGAGCCCCGCTTGTAACTCGGGCAACGAAGACGGCAACCCTCGCACGAGCAAAGAGGTGCCGGGGCGCAGCGGGTGGGAGAGGGATCACCCACACCAAAGCCAGGCTAGCGCCTTCTTTCTTGGGGTCCCCGAACAAAGCCACCCCACCCAATCGAGCAGTTGGCATCCGGCCGCACCTTCGAGGACCCAGCTACAAAAGCAACCAAACGACGCCACTTCCCTTAGGCGCAGCCAGAGCGCCAATCAAGCTCACTGCGCCGTGGGCTCATCGAAGTCGCCGTGGTCGCGATTCCCCCGAGGCCACAACGGTTGTTCGCTCCCCTCCGGTCCCGCCAGCGCTCGTCTGTCCTCTTCGGACTGTCCAATCCGGGGCCACCCGACAGCGCTCAACGTCGGCCGGTCGTCGAGTCTTTCGGCGTACTGCGGCTCGATCTCCGTCTTGGTCACCGCCGCCGTCAACCGCGCGAAGGTCGGGATCAGGTCAGCCGCCTCGCGCACCTGCTCCGGGTGCCGGGCGAGCCACCACACCACCGCCGTGCCCGGGTCGGTCAGGATCTCGTCGGCCAGGTAGGCCCGGGTGCGCTGTTCCAACTCCTGCTCTTGGTGCCGGACCTGCTTCTCCTTGCGCAGTTCGGCCAGGCGCTCCAGCCGCCGGGCGTCCTCCTCCGGCACCGTCAGGCCCACGTTCTCCGCCCACGTCACGATCTGGCCGGACCGGTCCGGGGCCATCGCGCCCAGTTCCGCCGCCAATCGGGTCAGGACCATCGGCGCGTCGGTCGGGGAGCCGGTGACCGTCACCTGCCGGGCCCGCTCCAGGATCGAGTGCACCGCCAGCCCGCGCAGGTTGCCGTGCTGTGGGACGCCCGCGTTCGCCGACCAGCACACCGTGCAGGACAGGATGAACCGGTAGTAGGGCTCCGCGCTGTCCACCGGGATGGCGGGCACGTGGTGTTCGGCGTGCGCCGCCTGCTCGGCGGGCTTGGCCTCGGCCCGTTCCCGGGCCACTTCGGCGCGCAGCGCGCTCTGCTCGCGGTGGAACAGCAGCTGCTTCACCACCAGTGCGCCGAGTCCCAGTGCCACGAGCAGCACGGGGACGGTCACCCAGTTCTTCCAGCCGAGTGCGAGGCCCGCCGCCAGGGGAACCGCCGCTGCGGCAACCATGACGACCGCGGGCGCGCGCCAACGCGCAGCGGTTTCCACACCTAGGTGGGTACCTGTTGCGCGGGCGAAGTAGTAGACCGATCAAGCGGATTCGCTCGAACATACGAACCGCCCTGTGCGGTCCGTAGCCGATATCGGCGTCAGGGGGTCGGAACGCCCGCCCAGCGGACAGCGGGCAGCCCCCGGACGCCGGGGTCGCAGGCGTGCACCGTGCCGTCGGCGGTGGTGATCAGCATGGTCTCGCCCGCGAAGCAGCACGCCACCGCGTCCGGGAGCCGGACGATGCTGTGCGCCGCGCCCGCGCCGTCGATCCGCCGGACGCCGGAACCGCCCGCCACCCAGGCGAACCCGTCGACGTCGACGGCCACCCCGCGCGCGGTCGAGGTCAGCACCCGGCCCGCGCCGACCGTTCCGTTGGCCAGGTCGAAGGCGTGCGCGGTCAGGCCGTCCGCGCCGACCCGGTAGACAGTGGCCGTGTCCGGGCTCCACGCCAGCGCGTGCGTGGGGCCGCCGAGCACCGGGTGCACGGTGCCGCTCAGGTCGACCCGGTGCAGGGTGTCCCGGCCCGCCAGCCACAGCCGCCCGGCCGGGTCGCACCAGGCGCCGTCGGCGGCGGGCAGGGCGAGCGGGCGGGCCCGGCCGTCGCGGCGCAGCAGCACCGGGTCGCCGGTCACCGCCCAGCCGTCGCGGGCGGGCACGGCGCTGGTGACCCGACCGTCCAGGCAGAGGGTGGCGGTGTGCCGCGGTCCCAGGGGTGTCATGCGCCCCAACTGGATCCGCGCGCCTGGACCGTCCACCCAGGACAGTTCGGTGCCGGTCCAGCGCAGGCCGTCGACCCGCCTGCCGATGAGCCCGGCGCACGCGCCCGCGGCCAGTTCCCGCGGCCTGATCCTGGCCATGCCGTCCTCCCGCCCAAGTGGTCCAAACCAATGTGTCGGGGTTGGCGGCCGAGCGCAAGTACCTGACGTCACCAGTTTTTGGTCCAGACCATTACTGGGCGGTAGCCCCGGACGGTCCACTGTGGACGCTTGAGCGGTTTTCGGACCCGGCGCGGGGTCAGCGCACCACGGTGAGGTGCTGCTCGGGTGTGCCGGTGAGCAGGCCGCGCAGCAGCTTGGGGCCGGTGCGGAGGCGTTCGGCGAGGGCCCGGACCGGGTCGTCGAAGGCCAGGGCGACCGCGTCGGCGAGCAGGCGGGGCGTCTCGTCGCCGAGGTCCTCGGCCGGGTCGGCGGGGCGCCGGGGCAGGCCGAGGGCCCGGCAGCGGTCGAGCAGGCGCGGCAGCGGCACCCCGTAGCGGGTGGCCAGACCGGTCAGGTCGGTGCGCGGGGTGAGCTCGGCGGCGGGGAGCAGCAGTTCGGCGGCGAAGGCGGCGGCGCCCGCGTCCGGGCTGGTCCCGACGCCGAGCAGCAGCCCGCCGAACTCCACCGCGGCCGCCCACCGGCGTTCCGGGCCGGGCAGTCGCGGGTCGAGCGCGATCACGGCGCGGCCCGGCAGCAGGGCGCTGAACGCCGGGCCGGGGAACGGGACCACCATGATCCCCCGCGCTTCCAGGTGCGCGGTCAGGTGCGGCAGCGGACCCCGCGGCGCCCGCCAGTCGAGCCGGACCCCGCGCGCCAACGCGGCAGGGGTGGGCGCGCGGCAGGCGAGGTTGGACGGGGGGAGCTCCACGTGGTCGTCCACCGCGCACAGGACTTCCCACAGCAGCTCGAGGAACGCCCCCGCCCGCGCGCTGTCGGCCCGGTTCGCCCGCCGGGTCAGCGAGGTGCGGGTCAGGTCGAGGTGCAGGCGCGGCCTGCCCGCGACGAAGAAGTCCGGCGCGACGCCGAGGGTGCGGGCCCAGGTGCGCAGCACGTCGGCGGTCGGTCGGTCGCGCCCCAGCTCGTAGTCCTCGACCGGGTGCCCGACGACCTCGGCCAACCCGTCCACGTCCAGCCCGGCCAGCCGCCGCGCCATCGACAACCGGGGCGGGTCGAACCCCCACCCGGCGGCGAGGGCGTCGGACGACTCGGACGGCACAGCCGGTCCCCCAGTTCGCGCGCGGCCACGGACCGGGACATCGTCGCCCATGCCCCACCGCGACGCTGCCCGGGGTCCCGCGCGTCAGGAGGACTGCGGCCGCGTCCGCGTCCGGCGGCGCACCTCTGGTGCGGGCGGGCGCACCGGGCCGGTGTCGAACAGCCCGGTCTGGCCCGGGGCGTCGTCCAGGGACAGCCCGTGGACCCACTCCCAGTCGACGGTCGAGCCGCTCAGGGTGCCCTGGCCCGCCCACAGCCCGGTCAGGCCCGCGCCCTCGGTCCCGCTCCACGGCAGCAGCACCAGCGCGCGGTCCTCGACCCACAGCTCCCGGCGGGTGAGCAGCGCCAGCTCCGTGCTCCGCGCCTCGGTGAGCAGTTCCCTGCGCAGCTCGCTGACCGTGCTGACCGGCCCGTACGGGCCGTCCGGGACGTTGAACGGGTACAGCGCCACCCTCGGGAGCTTCAGCAGCAGCGACTGGAAACCGCGGTCGGGTTCGAGGCCGTCGACCTCGGCGCTCAGCGACGCCGCCGTGCGGACGAGGAACTGGTAGCGGTCCGTGCCGTGGCTGACCGCGTTGTCCCAGCCGCCGCGCTCGTCGAGACGGCGCTGTTCCTGCAGGTCGAGGGCAGCGGCGTGGGCGTCGCGCAGCCAACGGGCCAGCACCTCGGTCACGTGGGCCACGGACAACGGGGATAGCAGCGCCGCCAGGTTCTCCGAGTCCATCCGCCCTCCCTTCACCCTTTGTACCCGATGATCACCCGTCCGTGAGGGCCCGCCGGATGCGGTCGGCGTAGGACTGGGGGGTGTGCTCGGCGTCGTAGGGGTGCCGCGGCCCGAGCCAGAAGCGCAGCCCGTCCTTCTTGTGCCGGGGGATGACGTGCAGGTGCAGGTGCGGCACCGACTGGCTGATGATGTTGTTGATCAGGATCATCGACCCGTCCGCGCCCAGGCCGTCCTCCACCGCCCGCTGCAGGCGCTGGGCCAGCGTGAAGTAGGGGCCGACCCGGTCCGCTGGCAGGTCGCTGAGCACCGTCAGGTGCGCCTTGGGCACCAGCAGCACGTGGCCGCGGAAGAGCGGCCGGTGGTCGAGGAACGCGAGCGTGGCCGCGTCCTCGTGCACCACCTCGGCGGGCAGTTCGCCCGCGACGATTCGGCAGAACACGCATGTTTCCGACAAGGATTCCCCTACCTGGCCCAAACGGCCGAATCAACCTGGGCACAATGGGTCCGTGACCGTTCCGGAGACGCCCTACCAGGTTCGGCGGACGCCCACCCAGTATCGGGCCAGCAGGCAGATCGAACGCATCCTGGACGCGGCCGCGCGAGTCGTGGCGGAGAAGGGCCTCGCCGCGACCACCACCGCCGACATCGCCAAGGCCGCGGCGGTGTCCATCGGGTCGGTCTACCGGTACTTCCCGGACAAGATCGCGGTCATGAAGGCCGTGGTGGAGCGCAACACCCGGCTGTTCCAGCAGCGGGTGACCCTCGCGGGCGCGCCCGCGGCGGACTGGCGCACCGCGGTCGACCGCGCCTACACCGCCTACGTCGACATGTGCCGCACCGACGCCGGGTTCCGCGCGGTCAGCGGGGCAGGGCTGGCCGCGGGCGAGCTGGACGGGCCCGCGGAGGTCGACGACCCGCTGGCCGAGGCCTTCGCCGACCTGCTGGTGCGCCGGTTCCGGTTCAGCGACACCGCGGAGCTGCGGGTGACCCTGCTGCACTGCGTCACCCTCGGCGACGTGCTGGTCCGGCTGGCCTTCCGGCTCGACCCGTTCGGCCACCAGCCCACCCTGGCGCAGGCCCACCGGGTCATCGTCGGCCTGGTGGCCGAGCACGCCCCGAGCTGACCCCGGCGTGACCGAACCGGATTCGGCCCCGCCCCGGGGCGGGGCACCGCGGCCGAATCCACATCGGTGCCGCGGACCATTCGGGGCAGGCGGTTTCCCGACCGGTCGTCGCGGGCGGACTCGGCCGCATCCTGGGCGCACCAGCCGAGGTGAGGGAGACGCCGAATGACCAGCCTGGCCACGCTCGCCGTGCACGCGGGCCGCGACGATCTCGCGGGCCTCGGGGTGCACGTGCCGCCGATCGACCTGTCCACGACCAACCCGGTCCCCGGCGTCGACAGCGGTGGCGCCGCCTACGAGGCCCTCGCCACCGGTGGCCGCCCGCCCGCCGACGGCGGTCTGGTCTACCAGCGCCTCTGGAACCCCACCGTGGCGCGGTTCGAGGACGCACTGGCCCAGCTGGAGGGCACCGACGAGGCCGTCGCGTTCGGCTCGGGCATGGCCGCGCTCACCGCGTGCCTGATCGCGACCGTCGGCGAGGGCAAGCCGCACGTCGTCGCGGTGCGGCCGCTCTACGGTGGTTCGGACCACCTGCTGGCCACCGGGCTGCTCGGCACGACAGTCACCTGGGTGGCCCCGGACGGCGTCGCCGCCGCCGTGCGCCCCGACACCGGGCTCGTCATCGTCGAGACCCCGGCCAACCCGACCCTCGACCTGCTCGACCTCGCCGCGGTCAGCGCGGCGGCGGGCGCGGTGCCGGTGGTCGTCGACAACACCTTCGCCACGCCGGTCCTGCAGCGCCCGGTCGAGCACGGCGCCGCGCTCGTCCTGCACTCCGCCACCAAGTACCTCGGTGGCCACGGCGATGTCATCGGTGGCGTCGTGGCCACCACCGCCGACTGGGCCGCCCGCCTGCGCCGGGTCCGCGCGGTGACCGGCGGCCTCATGCACCCGCTGGCCGGGTACCTGCTGCACCGCGGCCTGCAAACGCTCCCGGTCCGCGTCCACGCCCAGCAGGCCACGGCCATCGAGCTCGCCGAGTGGCTGCGCGGGAACGAGTTCGTCCGGCGGGTGCACTTCCCCAGCGGTCCGCTCGTCGGCACCCAGATGTCCGGTCCGGGCGCGATGGTCTCCTTCGAGGTCGGCGACCACGCCGCCGCCGCGCGCACCGTCGAGGCGGTCCGGCTGATCACCCACGCGGTGTCGCTGGGCGGGGTGGACACCCTGGTCCAGCACCCGGCGTCGCTGACCCACCGGCCGGTGGCGGCCGAGGCCAAACCGGACGCGGCCGTGCTGCGAATGTCGGTCGGGTTGGAGCACGCCGACGACCTGCGTGCCGACCTGGAGTACGCGCTCAAGGACGCGCACCGCTGACATAGGTTCGGCTGGTTCGCGTCCGTCCGCAGAGAGAACACACACCCATGGGCCAGCCAGCCGAACTCGACCCGACCGACGTCGCCATCCTGCGCGAGCTGCAACGCGACGCCCGCCTGCAGAACAAGGAGCTGGCGGCGATCGTCGGGGTCGCGCCGTCCACGGCGCTGGAGCGGGTCCGGTCGCTGCGCCGCCGCGGCGTGCTCACCGGCTTCCACGCCACCGTCGACCTGGCCGCGCTCGGCAGGCCGATAAGCGCGCTGCTGTCCGTGCGCGTGCGGCCGCACCGGCAGCGCGTCGTCGAGGAGTTCAAGGCGTTCGTGCTCGACCAGCCGGAGACGGTGTCGCTGCTGCACGTCGCGGGGCCGGACGACTACCTGGTGCAGGTAGCGGTACCGGACACCACCCACCTGCAACAGCTGCTGATCACGCGCCTGCTCAACCGGTCTGAAGTGGTCTCGGTCAACACCCTCTTGGTGTTCGAGGCTGTGGGACGTCCGGTGCAGGCGCCGATCCGGTAAGGGCGTACCGGATAAGACGGTGAGGGCCGGTCAGCTCCGCGGGGGAGCTGACCGGCCCTCACCGGTTCCTCTTAGCGCTAGTTCTTCTTCGCGCGACGCGCGGCGACCAGAGCTCCACCGCCGCCGAGCACCAGTACGCCGCCGATGGCCAACGGGATCCCGACGTTGGAGCCGGTGTCCGGCAGGTCGTTCGGGTTCGGCGCGGGGGAGTTCGTCGGCGCGACCGTGGTCGGCGCGGGCTTGCTGGTCGAGGTCGACACGGTCGGCTTCGCCGTGGTCGTCGTGGTGACCGGCGGCTTGGTCGGGTTGGTCGACTCGGTGGGCTTGGTGGAGGTCGTCTCGGTGACGCACTTGCGCGCGGTGAGGGTGTCCTCGTAGCCGTACTGCTTGCCGTCGCCCGCGACGACCTTCACGTGGAAGGTGTGCGCGACGGTGCCGTCGTACTTGGTGGTGCTGTGGTACTCGCGGCCGAAGTTGTCGTTCTCGGCGACGACCTTGTCGTCGGCGGTGATCACGACGGTGTTCTTCACGTCGCCGTTGTAGGCGGTGAGGTCGACCTTGAGGACGGTCTTCTCGCCCTCGCAGGAGGCCACGGCCTTGGGCGTGTGCGCGCTCGCGGTGCCCGCGAACATGGCCAGCGCGGCGGCGGCGAGGGAGGTGACGGCGGCGGCGCGACCGGCTGAGCGCAGCCAGTCGCGGGAACGGGACATAGCCAAGGCGGGGACTCCATCCAACAGCAGGGCGCCCGCAGCCCCCGACCCGGTGAGCCACCGACGTTGATGAGCCGGGAGGGTAGTCACCCACTTGGGTGGACTTTCACCGGGGTAGCCACTCTTGGTGTGTAGTCCACCCGGTCGATAGGTCCTGGCCATAACTCACACGAGTGAATGTATCGATATGCGTCCTGTTTGTGTCATTGACATCAATCAGGCCCCATGGGGCATTCGGGTGATGTACACAGTGAGTACGTGCACACCGTGTCATCACGTGGCTAGTTGCCCCGACAATGACACCTGCCAATCGGGTGATCACGATGAGCCAGCCCTGCGAACAGTCACAACCGTCCGAACTCAGCGAGGTGGACGACCTGCTCCGCGCGGTCGTCGCGGACGGCTTCACCGTGTACCTGTGCGGTGGCGCCGACCGGCCGGAGGCCATCGTGGCCACCTACGCCTGGGAGGACCACGTGGACTACGTGGTGATCAAGGACGCGCACGACGTGACCGCGGCCCGCTCCCGGCAGAGCCGCGACTGGGACGTCTTCGCCCCGGCGTCGGTCGTCTGGTCCTACCAGGGCCACGCCCGCTGGGCGCTGCGCGCGATCCTCGACCTGCTGCCCCCCGAGCACCCCGACGCCCCGGCCGAGGACTACCCGGCGCCCACGGCGCTGCGCGTCGACCCGGCTCACCTGGCGAACGTCTCGGTCCGCTCCCCGCGACCCGGCCTGGTGGCCCGCCGCGCGATGCGGCTGCGGCTGGCGGTCGGCTAGCGCTGGTCCAGACCTGACCGCCTGCTCGCGCGCGGTTTCTTGACGCACTACCTCGAAGGTCCTGAGAGCGGTCACAGCCGAACCCGAGGACCATGGGGGCATGAGAACAGCACTGGCCGCACTCGGGTTGGCCGCCGCAGCCATCGGCTGGGTCGTCCGTGACGTCCCGGTAGCACTAGGGGCCAAGGCTAAGGGCGCCGCCGCTGAGCGGATCGGACGATCACCGCAGTTCCGCGACGGCGCGTTCCGCAACAGCGCCCCGCCCCGACTGGCACCGCCGGGCTCCATGCGCGCGTCCGCGCGCGAGATGCTGCGCAAGGACGTCAAGCGCAAGCCCGCGGGTCCGGTCCCGTTGGTCAGCCCGGGCGCCCCCGCCACGGACGGCCTGCACATCACCTGGCACGGGCACGCCACCGCGCTCGTCGAGATCGACCGCGCTCGCGTGCTCATCGACCCGGTGTGGGGCGAGCGTGTGTCGCCGTCGCGGCTGGTCGGCCCGCGCAGGCTGCACGAGCCGCCGCAGCCGGTCGACGCGCTGCCGAAGCTGGACGCGATCCTGATCTCCCACGACCACTACGACCACCTCGACCTGGCGGCCGTGCGCGCGCTGGTCCGCACCCAGACCGCGCCGTTCGTGGTGCCGCTGGGCATCGGCGCGCACCTGCGCCGCTGGCGGGTGCCCGCCGAGCGGATCATCGAGCTGGACTGGTCGGAGTCGGTCGAGCTTGCGGGCCTGCGGTTGACCGCGACCGCCGCGCAGCACTTCTCTGGCCGCGCCTTCCGCCGCGACGGCACGCTCTGGGCGTCCTGGGTGATCGCGGGCCCGGACCACCGGGTGTTCTACACCGGCGACTCCGGCTACTTCCCCGGCTACGCCGAGATCGGCGCCGAGCACGGGCCGTTCGACGCCGCCCTGATCCAGGTCGGTGCCTACGGGGCGGGCTGGCCGGACATCCACATGACCCCGGAGGAGGGCGTCGCCGCGCACGTGGACGTGCGGGGCGGGCTGATGATCCCGGTGCACTGGGCGACCTTCACGCTGTCGGTGCACAGCTGGACCGACCCGGTGGACCGGGTGTGGGCCGAGGCGAAGGCCCGCGGCGTGGCCCTTGCGGTGCCGCGGCCGGGGGAGCGGGTGGACGTGAGCGGCCCGCCGCCGGTCGACCCGTGGTGGCAGAACCTGGGGTAGCCGACGGGTCCCCGCGCTTGACCTGCGGCGCTGTTGCTACCGCGTGTCGGGCGCGGGGAGCGGCCCTGCCCGGGATTGTCGGCTGGGCGGCGCCCGCCCTCAGCCCTGCTCACCGGTGAGGCCAAGGCGGACCAAGGCCCGGGCGAAGGCGTGTTCGCCGTTGTAGGCCCAGGGCAGCGTGGACGGGCGGTTGCCCACCTGGGCCAGGTGCCAGCGGGCCCGGGTGTCCTCGCCGGACTCCAGCATCGCCCAGCCGAACAGGTTGTGGATCTCCATCGCGTAGCTGCCCGCCCGGGTGCCGCGGCTCTTGTCGTCGGCCTCGATCAGCTCGCCGCGCACGGTCGGGCCGAAGTAGCGGGCGTTGAGCCTTACGTAGGACCACGCGCTGCCCTCGGCGACGAACCGGTCGCCCTCCTTGAGCAGGTACTCCGCGTGCGCGGTGGGCAGCATCGCCACCAGCGGGCTGCCCGGCGGGGACTTGGCCACGGTGTCGCGGGCGAAGCCGAACATGTCGTCGTGGCTGCCACCCCACTTCGCGGCCAGGGTCTGCAACCGGCCCGCGTGCGCCGGGTACGAGGTGGGGCAGCGCTGCATGGCCTCCACCCACACCATGTCGCGCTGGGCCCGGTCCAGGCGCATGCCGCGGGCGTAGCGCTGCAGCTCCACCCACGGCGTCGCGTCGGCGGGGGCGAGCCGGGCCGCGGCCATCAGCGGGTCGCGGGCCTCGCGCAGGCGGGACCGGAACAGGGTGAACCGGTCGTCGCCGACCGTGCGCGCCCAGCCGCCGCCGCGGATCTGCCAGGCCTCGGCGATCAGCGTGCTGCCGAGCCAGAGCAGCACGTCGGCGGCCTCGGCCGGGCCGCTGTCCTCGGTGACCAGCTCCTTGATCTCGGCGGTCTGGCCCGACGCGGCCTCGGCGAGCGCGCGGACCCGCTGGGTGCGCAGCTCATGGTCGTCGCGGCACTCGCGCAGCAGGGCGAGGGCGGCCTTGCGGTGGCCCTCGCGCACCGCGTCCACGCCGAAGTCGAGGGCGATGTCGTCCCAGCAGCGGTCGAGCACCAGCGCCGAGGTGAGCGCGGCGGCCTCGGCCCTGGCCTTCCTGCGGCCGAACAGTCCCATGACGGCCAGACTATCCACTCGCACCGTCCGGTTAGGCTCGGTGCGTGCTCACTTTTCGCCGTGCGACCCTGGCCGACGTCCCCGTGCTGGTCCCGCTGGTGGAGTCGGCCTACCGCGGCGAGGTGAGCCGGGTCGGCTGGACCACCGAGGCCGACCTGCTCGAGGGGCAGCGCACCGACCCCGAGGGCGTCGCCGAGGTGATCACCGCACCGGGGAGCGTGCTGCTGGTGGCCGAGCGCGACGGCGTGCCGGTCGCCTGCTGCCACGTCGCCGACGAGCACGGCGCCGGGTACTTCGGCATGTTCGCGGTCGCACCGGCCGAGCAGGGCACCGGGGTCGGCAGGCTGGCCCTGGCCGAGGCCGAGCGGTTCGCCCACGAGGAGTGGGGCCTGCCGGAGATGCGGATGAAGGTGATCACCGCGCGCACCGAGCTGATCGACTGGTACGTCCGCCGGGGCTACCGCCGCACCGGCGAACTCACCCCCTTCCCCTACGGCGACGAGCGCTTCGGGCTCCCGCTGCGCGCGGACCTCGCCTTCGAGCTGCTGACCAAACCGCTGGTCTGAGCGCCGCGGGCGACACAGTGTCGGATGCGCGCGCGACAATGACCCGGTGCGCGCCATCCACGACCACATAGCCGCCCACCTGGACCCGAGCGGCTGCGGCCTGCTCCCGGGTGGCGACGACCTGCCCGACGAGGTGCGCGACGACAGCCAGGTCCGCTGGGCCTCCGGCGCCCGCGACGGCGTCCAGGGCGACTGCGCCGCCGAGCCGGGCGCCGACGACGACCTCCCCGCCCTGGTAGCGACGGCCCTGACCGACGTCGCGGGGTACGAGCTGCTGTACGCGGCCCTGTCCCTGCGCCAGATCCTCGACGACGTCGACCGCGCGCTGACCGGAATCCGAGCCCTCGACCTCCCGGCGGCGGGCCTGCGCGACCTGGGCACCCGACTGGTCACCACGGCGGCCCACCGCGAGCCGGTCAAGTTCGGCATCGCCCTGCTGGGCCTGGACCCGGAACCGGCCGACGTCGACCTGCTGCTCCGCATCGGCAGGCACGACGAGTTCACCCGGTACGCGGCCGTGGCGGTGCTGAGCACCCACCCCGACCCCGAGCCGGTGCTGCTCCGCCTGGCCAAGGGGGTGCGCGGCTGGGGCCGCATCGGCGTCGTCCGCCACTTCACCCCGACCACCACCCCCGAAGCCCGAACCTGGCTGCTGCGCGGCGGTTTCCGCAACACGGTGATGAACGAGTACCTGGCCCACCAAGCCGCCACCGTCGGCGGCCTGGTGGCCGCGCTGAGCGCGCCGGAGATCGACCAAGAGCTGCTCGACTGCGCGTGCGACATCGTGTGCGCACTGATCGACGGCGGCCCAGCCGAGGACATCGATGACTACCCGGACGCCCCCCGCGCGGTCTGGCTGCTGCTAGGGCACCTCGAACGCGCGGGCCGCGACCTCCGCCACTTCGTCTGCACAGCGTGGATCGAGGAGTTCCTGTCCGGCCCGGACTGGAACCGCCGCTACGAGCAGGGCTGGGACCTGGCCCGGCACGAGCTCATGGTCCGCCGCTGCCGCGACCTGATGGCCGAACCGCACTGGCGCGACCTGACCATCGCCGGCCTGGAAACCCCCGACAGCCGCGACTTCCACCGCGCCAGGTACGCCGCCAGGATCCTCGAGGTCGACCCGTTCCCCGCCACCCTCCGCAGAACCCGCACCACCAACGACGACTGGCTGAGCCTGATGACCCTGGCCACCGCCGAACGCCTACCCGCCATCCTGGACCTGGCCACCGAGCTACTCCCCTTGGCGGACCTGGCAACCGGCCCCGCCCTGATCGCGGGCTACGGCAAACGCTGGTCCACTCACACAGCCCTGGACGCGGTAGTCACCGCGCTGCGCGAGTTCCCCGGCCAGGGAACGGAGTTCGTCCTGGCCTCACTGCGCTGCCCGGTAGTCCGCAACCGCGTCATGGCGGTGCGCACCCTGACCGGCTGGGGCCCGGAGTCCTGGCACCCGGAAGTCCAGACGGCGCTGAGGCAAGCGGTGCAAGAGGAACCGGACCCGGCACTGCAGGAGAGCATGAGCCAACTGCTCACCTGACCCTTCGCACCAGCGAGTTGATCGCCGCTGACCATCCACTCACCCGCCACCCGCTACCTCCACCCGTCACCTCCCACCGCCACCCGCCAGGCAGAACCCAGCATCCAGCACCCGCCCCTGCCAGGCAGCACAGGGCCCCGCCCCTGCCAGGCGGCACCCGGCACCCAACACCCAGCCCCGCCAAGGCAGAACCCAGCAGCCAGCCCCCACCCGCGCTACCCCCTGAACGCGCCACCGCCCCCGACCTCAGTCGCCGCCCCGCTAACGCGAGTCCCCCGACCAACCCGACCCCCGACCAACCCGACCCCCGACCAACCCGGGCCCCCGACCAACCCGGGCCCCCGACCAACCCGGGCCCCCGACCAACCCGGGCCCCCGACCCAGCGAGCAAGCCGGCAAGCAAGCAACAAGAGTCAAGCGTCCCGACGAGAGAACAAGAACCACCCACAACCAAGCGGCACCACCGCATACCCCACAGCAACAGCCACCGCCCCCACCGGCGACAGCAGCGACCCATCACCCCCCACCATCTGCGGCGCCAAGTTCAACAACCACAACGCGAACACCCAGTCCGACACAGCCGCGGGCAAGAACGCCGCCAACCCCGGCACCACGTACAGCAGCACTGCCACCGTCACCAGGGTCCCCGCTGTGGACCGGACGACCGCCCCCAACCCCAACGCCAGCAGGCACACCACCGCGATGATCGACCCGGAGGCCACCGCCGAGGGCACCCCGGCCGCGGCCGAGGTCCACGGTGCGATCGGCGCCGGTCGGTCCCCCACCGCGGCCAGCGTCAGTCCGAACAACGCGAACGACACCACCTGCCCCAAGGCGAACGCCACGAGGCCCACCACCAAAGTCTTGGCGGCGAACAACTTCCGCCGCGAAGGAACCCCGGTCAGCGTCGTCCGGATCAGCCCGGAGCCGTACTCCCCGGTGAACACCGCCGCCGCGACCGAGGCCGTGACCAGTGCCAGCAGCGGTATGATCACCACCGACATGTCCGCGCTGTCGAAGGTCGCCCTCCGCTCCAGGGAGCTGCCGTCGAAGTCCGCGGTGATCAGCACCGCCAGCACCCCGCCTGCCGCGATGGCCAGCACCGAGGCCGCCAGCACCACCCAACTCGACCGCAGGGACCGCAGCTTCAACAGTTCCGCCGCCACGCTGTCGCCCATCATCGCCTGCTCCCGGCTCGGTACTCGGTGCTGTCGTCGGTCAGGTCGAGGTAGGCGTCCTCCAGTGTCGCGGTGCGCTGGACCAGCCCGTGCACCGCGAACCCGGCCCGGTGCGCCAGGTCCCCGATCTCAGTGGGCGAGAGGCCGACCACCGCCAGTCCGTCCACTTCGGACGAGACGGTCGCCCCCACCGCGCGCAGTGCGGCCCCCAGGCCCACACTGTCCGGAGTGGACACGAGCACGTCGCGGCGGAACCGCTCGGCCAGCTCGGCCATGGACGCCTCGGTGATCAGCCTCCCGCGCCCGATCACCACCAGGTGGTCGGCGGTCAGCGCCATCTCGCTCATCAGGTGCGAGGACACCAGCACCGTGCGGCCCTCGCCCGCCAGCTCGCGCATCAGCTCGCGGATCCAGCGGATGCCCTCGGGGTCCAGGCCGTTGACCGGTTCGTCGAACAGCAGGACGCCCGGGTCGCCGAGCAGCGCCGCCGCGATGCCCAACCGCTGGCGCATGCCCAGCGAGAACCCGCCGACGCGCCGGTCGGCGACGGCCGCGAGGCCGACCAGGTCGAGCACCTCGCTCACCCGTCGCGGCCCGATCCCGTTGGTGCGGGCCAGGCAGCGCAGGTGCATCCGCGCCGAGCGACCGCCGTGCACGGCCCCGGCGTCGAGCAGCGCGCCGACGTGGTGCAGGGGCCGGGGGAACGAGCGGTACAACCGCCCGTCGACGAGCGCGCGGCCCGAGGTGGGGGCGTCCAGGCCGAGCACCGCGCGCATGGTGGTCGACTTGCCGGAACCGTTGGCGCCGAGGAACCCGGTGACCTGGCCGGGGCGCACGGTGAAGGTCAGCGCGTCAACGGCCGTGGTGCGGCCGTAGCGCTTGGTCAGTTCGAGCACTTGGATCATGGCGACAACGGTGCCGCCGGGGCGCTCGATCCGGATCGGAGCACGGTCCGGATCTCCGCGCGCCCGGTCAGACCACGGTATGAGATCCCTGGTCCGACGACACCGCGCGCGCTCGCCGCTACCGTCGGGGCATGGACAAGGGCAGGCTGACGCCGCGGCAGCTGGTCGGCGCCGACGTCGCGCTCGCCGCCGTCGTGGCCTTCATCGTCTACGGCAACCTCGGCGCGGGCGCGTGGACGATGTCCGCGGCGATCCCGCGGTGGGTCGGTCTGGTCGTCGTGTTCACCGGGTTGGTGCCCATCGCGCTGCGCAGGTTCTGGCCGGTGCCGGTGCACGCCGCCGCACTGGTCAGCTGGCTGGGCCTCACCGCGATCGGCGCCGGGTGGGAGGGTCTGGCGGCCGTCCTGCTGACGCTCTACCTGGTGGCGACCACGACCCCGTGGCGCACGAGCGCGGTGGCGTTGGCGCCGGCGCTGGTGATCAGCCTCGCGGTCGTCACCGGCGACTTCCAGGTGTTGGCGTGCTGGCTGGCCCTCGGCACGACGTGGACGCTCGGCCTGCTCACCAAGGACCGCCGAGAGACCGCCGCACTGGTCCAGCGCCAGCGCTCCGCCGAGGCGGTGTCGGCCGAGCGGCTGCGGATCGCGCGGGAGCTGCACGACATCGTCGCGCACAGCCTCACGCTGATCGCGGTGACGGCCTCGGTCGCCAACCACGTCGCCGAACGCAGGCCCGAGGAGGGCCGGGCGGCGCTCGACGCCATCGAGCGGACCAGCCGCACCGCACTCGCCGACCTGCGCCGCGTCCTGGGCATGCTGCGATCCGGTCCGGACGACGTGCCGCTCGCCCCGGCACCCACTCCCGACGAGCTGGCGGCCCTGGTCCGACAGACCGAGTCGGCGGGCGTCCAGGTCGCTTTGGTGACCGACGGGATCGAGGACCTGCCCGAGGGGGTCGGCCAGTCGGTGTACCGGATAGTGCAGGAGGCGTTGACGAACGTGGTCAAACACGCGGCCCCGGCCCAGTGCCGGGTCGAGGTGCGCGCGGACGGCACGGCGGTCGACATCGAGGTCACCGACGACGGCACCCGGGGCCACGACGGCGCACCCGGCCACGGCCTCATCGGCATGCGCGAACGAGTCGCCCACTACGACGGCGACTTCACCGCGGGCCCCGCCCCGGACGGCGGCTTCACCGTCCGCGCCCGCCTCCCCTACGACCGGGTCGACGCATGATCCGGGTGGCGGTAGCCGACGACCAAGCACTGCTGCGCGCCAGCTTCCGACTCCTGCTGGAGGCCGAACCGGACCTGGAGGTCGTCGGCGAGGCAGGCACCGGTGTCGAGGCGGTAGCCCTGGTCGAGCGCACCAGACCGGACGTCGTCCTGATGGACATCCGAATGCCGGTACTCGACGGCATCGAGGCCACCCGCAGACTGACGGGCTCCGGCACCCGGGTCCTCGTCCTCACCACCTTCGACCTGGACGAATACGTCTACGCGGCACTGCGCGCGGGGGCCAGCGGCTTCCTCCTCAAGGACACCCGCCCAACCGAACTCCTCACCGCAGTGCGATTGGTGGCCGCAGGGGAGGCACTGCTGGCGCCGTCGGTCACCCGCAGACTGATCACCCAGTTCGCCCGGCTGCCGGACCCGGCGGCGCCCGCGGTGCTGACAGGGGTGACTGAGCGGGAGCGGGAGGTGCTGACGCTGATCGCGAGAGGACTGTCCAATGCCGAGATCGCGGACCGACTCACACTGAGCCCGGCGACGGTGAAGACGCACATCGGTCGGCTGTTGGCCAAGCTGCAGGCGCGTGACCGGGCGCAGCTGGTGATCACTGCCTATGAGTCTGGTCTGGTGCGTCCTCGGTAGCTGTTGGCGCCTCCAGCGCAGGGCCGGATTGGCTGCCCGGTGGGCCGGGCGGGTTCCGGCGGAAGCGGACCAGCGCTGGTGGCGTGGTTGGGTTCTGGCTGGGAGCGGGCCTAGGTACCCGGTGGGGTGGGCGGTTCCGGCGCAGGGCTGGATTGGGTGGAGTGGCTTTGTTTGGGGCCCCTAAGAAAAGAGGCGCCGGGGTGAAGCGGGTGGGGAAGGGATCACCCACGCCGGAGCCAGGCTAGCGCCTCTTTTCTTCCCAAACAAAGCCACTCCACCCAATCCAGCACGTCAGTGGGAGCCAAGAAAAAGCGATTCAAGAAGTTCAACCCACCTGCCTAACACCCACCAAACCGCAGCGTGGGGCCGACCCCGCTGGTACGCAAGTCCCGCTACGTATGCTCGATCTAGTGGACTTGCTTCGTGTGGGGGAGGAGTACCGCTAAACTTGCCGGTGGTGGGGAATGCCCTTCACCCGCCCTTTTTTCACCACCGCGGTGCTCTAGGGGCCCCGCGCGAAGTGAGTTCACTAGATCGAGCCCACGCTTGTAACTTGGGCAACGAAGACGGCAACTTCACGACGCACCTCCTAGATCGAGCCCACGCTTGTAAGCCGGGCAACGAAAAGCAGCAAAACCCACTAGGCCGAGCCCACGATCACGACCCGCGCAACGAAGACGGCAACCCCGACAGCAACCCCGGAAACCCCGAGCAAACCAGCAGCCCACTAGCACATCGCTCTGACATCTGGACGAAC
This sequence comes from Actinokineospora sp. NBRC 105648, assembly GCF_030269645.1. Lineage (GTDB taxonomy): Bacteria > Actinomycetota > Actinomycetes > Mycobacteriales > Pseudonocardiaceae > Actinokineospora. The sequence continues at coordinate 17,773 of NZ_BSTR01000001.1, forward strand.
ATCCGGACAACCGCAACCCCAGCATCCACCCCGGACCGTCCACATGCGCGGCATTTCGACCCAGCGGTTGACGACAGCCCACTCAAGACGGTCGACTGTTCGTCGTGCCCGAGTACCGCCAGCCCCGCTACGCCCCGCCCCCCGGTGCCACCGAGCTGCTCCTCATCCGCCACGGTGAATCCGCGCCCGCTCGGCCGGAGGCCCCGTTCCCGCTCGTCGACGGCCAGGGTGATCCCGAACTGGCCCCCGATGGCCGCGTGCAGGCCGATCGCATCGGTGAGCGGTTGGCGGGCGAGCGCATCGACGCCATCTACGTCACCAGTCTGCGCCGCACGGCCGAGACGGCCGCGCCGTTGGCCAGGGCGCTGGGGTTGACGCCCAAGACCGAGCCCGACCTGCGTGAGGTGCACCTGGGTGAGTGGGAGGGCGGCATCTTCCGGCGCAAGGTGGCCGAGGGTGACCCCTTGGCCCTCCGGATGCGGGCCGAGCAGCGCTGGGACGTCATCCCCGGTGCCGAGACCGCCGAGGCGTTCGCCCGGCGCGTGCGCGCGGGTGTCGAGCGGCTGGCCGGGGCGCACCCGGGCGAGCGGCTGGCGGTGTTCACCCACGGTGGCGTCATCGCCCAGGTCATCGCGCACGCCAGCGGCTCGACGCCGTTCGCGTTCCTCGGGGCCGACAACGGCTCGCTCTCGCACGTCGTCGTCGACGGTGCCGCCTGGCACGTGCGCCGCTTCAACGACACCGCCCACCTCGACCAGGCGCTCTCCACGGCGGGTGCCCTGCCGACGTGAGCGGTCGGTGGCGACCAGTTCGCCGCCGCCCGGACTCGATCCCAGGCGGATCGCCGGTAGTACCTCGACCGCACCTCGACCAGGTGCGTTGCGCCACACGCGCGCTGCCGAGCTAAGTGACTCGCGAGTAGCATCGCGGCATGCCCGCTCGCCAGGTCTCCGACGCCCGCGTCGTCGCCGCGTCGCCCGCGACCATCTTCGCGCTGCTCAGCGACCCCGCGAAGCACCCGCTGATCGACGGTTCCGGCACTGTCCTGGCCGCGCGGAGCACCGGTCCGCGCAAGCTGGAGCTGGGGGCGAGGTTCGGCATGGACATGAAGATGGGCGCGCCGTACAAGATCCTCAACACCGTGGTGGAGTACGAGGAGGACCGGCTGATCGCCTGGCGGCACTTCTACGGCCACCGCTGGCGCTGGCAGCTGCGCGACCTCGGCGACGGGCGCACCGAGGTCACCGAGACCTTCGACTGGTCCACCGCGCGCATCGGGTTCCTGCTTGAGCTGGTCAAGTTCCCGGCCAAGAACCTCAAGGGCATCCGGGCCACCCTCGACCGGCTCGAGGAGATGTTCCCGGCTCGGGCTTGAAATGCTCGTCAAGCGGGCGTATGGCAGCGGTGCGACGATGGACGCATGACGTATCCGGAGCAGCCCGACCCGCAGCGGACGAGGGCGTTCTCCCAGCAGGATCCGGCGTACCAGGACGACCAGTACGTCCGTCCGGCGCAGGAGGAAGTCGTCCGCGAGCGCGTGGAGGACAGCTACGCCAGCCGTCAGCGGACGATCCGCATGGTGAACACGGCCATCACGTTCATCTGCGGCCTGTTCGCGGTCGTGCTGGTCTTGCAGATCATCCTGGTCCTCGCCGACGCCAACCCCCGCAACGGGTTCGCGTCGTTCGTGGGCGGTTTCTCCTCGGGGGTCTCCCTGGGCTTCGACGGCCTGTTCACCCCCGACTCGGCCAAGGCCGCCGTGCTCTTCAACTACGGCTTCGCGGCCATCGTCTGGCTGATCATCGGTGCCGCGGTCACCTACCTCATCCGCAAGTTCGCGACGCCCGGCCCCCGCCGGGAGGTCCGCTACCGCCGCACGGTGGAGTAGCTCTCCGCTGTGGCAGCTCTTGGCCGTGTCCCGCACGACACGGCCAAGAGCTGTTCCCGGACTACCCCGATCTACAGCCGCACAACCACTTTCTACAGCCGCACGACCGCGAAAGTGTCCGGCGGCAGCCGCAGGTCTTCCGAGGTCGCGGAAACACCCTCCGCGGCAAGCAGGATCGACTGCGCCAGCACCGGGATCACGGCCTCCCTGCTACCCAGGTTGACGGCCACGCGGAAAGCGCCGCGGTGCAGCAGCAACCAGCCGTCACCCTCTTCGACCAAGAACTTGTCCAGCCGCGGGTCGCTCAGCTCCGGGTGCGCGCGCCGTAGGGCGATCAGCGCGCGATAGGTGTCGAACACCGCGCGGTGGGCCGGGTCCGCCAGCTCGCCCCAGTTCAGCGTCGAGGCCAGCGCGGTCGCCGGGTCCATCGGGTCGGGCACCTCGGCCTCGCCCCAGCCGTGCTCAGCGAACTCGCGCCGCCTGCCGGTGCGCACCGCCTCGGCCAGCGCGGGATCGGGGAACGAGGCGAAGAACTGCCACGGCGTGCCTGCCGCCCACTCCTCACCCATGAACACCATCGGCGTGTACGGCGAGCAGAACACCAGCGCCGCCCCGCACAGCACCCGCGCGACCGGCACGGTGGCGGTCAGCCGGTCGCCGGTGGCCCGGTTGCCGATCTGGTCGTGGTTCTGCAGGTAGGCCAGGAACCGGTGCCCTGACGTGGTTCGCTTGTCGACCGGTCGCCCGTGTGAGCGCTGCCGGAACGACGACCAAGTGCCCGCGTGGAAGAACGCCGACCGCAGCGTGTGCGCGAGCCCGCCCTCGAAGTCCTTGTAGTAACCGGAAGTCTCACCGGTGAGCGCGACGTGCAACGCGTGGTGGATGTCGTCGCACCACTGCGCGTCGAGCCCGAAGCCACCCGCCGCACGCGGCGTCACGTGCCTGGGGTCGTTGAGGTCGGACTCCGCGATCAGGGCCAGCGGCCTGCCCAGCCCGGTGGCCAGCGCGTCGACCTCGACGGCCAGTTCCTCCAGCAGCGGCAGCGCCCGGGTGTCCACCAACGCGTGCACGGCGTCGAGCCGCAGCCCGTCGACGTGGTAGTCGCGGAACCAGCCCAGCGCGTTGTCCAGCACGTATCGGCGCACCTCGTCCGAGCCTGGCCCGTCGAGGTTCAGCGTGGGACCCCAGATGTTCTTGCCCGCGAAGTACGGCCCGAACCGGTCGAGGTACGCCCCCGAGGGCCCGAGGTGGTTGTAGACCACGTCGAGCACCACGCCCAACCCGCGCGCGTGGCAGGCGTCGACGAACTGCTTGAACGCCGTCGGGCCGCCGTAGGGCTGGTGCACCGCGCCCCACAGCACACCGTCGTAGCCCCAGCCCGCCGTGCCGTCGAAAGCGTTGACCGGCAACACCTTCACCAGGTCGACACCCAGCTCCACCAGGTGGTCCAGCCGGTCGATGGCGGCGTTGAAGGTGCCTTCCTCGGTGAACGTGCCGATGTGCAGCTCGTAGAGGACGCTGCCGGGCAACGCTTTTCCGGTCCAGCCCGCGTCCGTCCACTCGAAAGCCCGGTGCTCGTAGCGCCGGGACGGCCCGTGCACACCCTCGGGCTGCCACGGCGAGCGCGGGTCGGGCAGCGGGGTCTCGTCGTCGTCGAGCAGGAAGGCGTAGTCGGTGCCCGCGCCGGTGCCGGGGACCTCGGCGTGCCACCAGCCGCGCTCGTCGACCGCCATCTCGTGGTGCGCGCCGCCGATCACCAGCCGCACCCTGGACTTCCCGGGTGCCCAGACCGAAAAGCGTTCGTCGGCGTTCATCAGTCTCCTCGGAGTTCGCCTCGGATCAGCAGCGCCACGGGGTAGTCGGCCAGCAGGTCGGCCAGGTCGCCGTCGCTCGGGCGACCGGTGAGGGCGTCCACCCAGGTGCCCTCTGGCAGGTCGAGCCGGGTGTCGGTCCAGCCGGGGAGGCCCGCGGGCAGGCGGGTGGCGACCGCGACCAGGCCGGTGCGCGCGAAGGCGACCACGTGCTCGGCGGCGGGCCCCTGGGCGTAGACCGGTTGGTAGCCGGTGAAAAGCTCGGGACGCTCCTGGCGCAGCCGCAACACGGTGCGCACGACGTGCAGCTTGGCGGCGCCGGTCTCGTCGACCGGCGGCGGCCAGCCCTCCGCCAGCTTCGCCAGCAGGCCGCGCCGCTCCGCGAAGTCGACCGGGCGGCGGTTGTCCGGGTCCACAAGGGACAGATCCCACAACTCGGTGCCCTGGTAGACGTCCGGCACACCCGGCCCGGCGAGCTGCAACAGCTTCTGCCCCAACGAGTTCGACCAGCCCGGCGCGGTGATCTTCGCGGCGAACGCGCCGACCTCGGCGAAGAGCTCCGCGTCGTCGAACAGCTCGCGCGGCCAGGCGCGCACGGCGGCCTCGAAGTCCTCGTCGTGCTCGGTCCACGACGTGCGGACCTTGGCCTCCTTGGCGGCCTTGTCCAGGTAGTCGGCTAACCGGTCCGGACTGATCGGCCAGGCACCCAGCACTGTCTGCCAGGCCAACAGGTTCAGCGTCGGCTCGGGCAGCCCGCGCCGCTCGGTCCACCGCCGCACCGCGTCGGCGAACTCGTCGGGGAGTTCGGCCAGCACCGCCAGTCGGGCCCGCACGTCCTCCGACCGCTTGGTGTCGTGTGTGGACAGTGTGGTCATCGCCTGGGGGTGGTGCCGCTCGCGAGCGGCCTGCGCGGCGTGGAACTCCTCGACCCCGACGCCGAACCGGCTCGGGTCGCCGCCGACCTCGTTCAACGCCACGAACCGGGTGTAGCGGTAGAAGGTGGTGTCCTCGGTGCCCTTGGCCACGACCATGCCGGAGGTCTGCTGCAACCGGGTGGCCAGCTCGCCGCCCGCGCGCACCTGCTGGTCGACCGCGTCGATGGCGGCATCGAGGTCGGGTGCCCGGCGCCGGACCTCCTCGACGGCGGCGACCCAGTGGTCCTCGCCCTCGGGCAGGTACGACCGGTACACCGGGAAGGCGATCATCAGCTCGGCCACCACGCGCCGGGCGTCCTCGGTGTCCACGCCGGACACCAGCGCCGCGATCCGGCGCACCTCGGCGGCCAGCGACCCGCTGGTGATCAGCCGCCTGCACTCCTCGCGCACCGCGTCGAAGTCCGTCGGCACCCCCAGGGCGGCGGCCAGTTCGGTGATCGGGCCCTCGGCCACCGAGTCGACGAACACCCCGCACACCTCGCGCAGCGCGTCGTAGCCCGTCGTCCCGGCCACCGGCCAGGACTCGGGCAGCGCCTCGCCCGGCTCCAGGATCTTCTCCACCACGATCCAGCACCCGGCCCGCTCGGCCAACCGCACGGCGTAACCACCGGGGTCGGCGAGCCCGTCCGGGTGGTCGACCCGCAGCCCCTGCACGTCGCCCTCGGCGACCCACCGCAGCACCTCGTCGTGGGTGGCGTCGAAGACCTCGGGGTCCTCGACCCGCACCCCGGCCAACGTGGTGACGTCGAAGAACCGCCGGTAGTTCAGCTCTTGGCCCGCGCGCCGCCAGTCGATCAGCCGGTAGTGCTGCCGCTCGTGCACCTCGACCGGGTCACCCGACCCCGTTCCGGGCGCGATCGGGAACTCGTGGTCGTAGTAGCGCAACCGGTCGCCGTCGACCCGCAGTTCGGCAGTGTCCTCATCGGACCCGAGAACCGGCAGCAGCACCGGGAAGGACTCGATGTCGAAGTACTTGGCGTACCGGGACTCCGGTCCGTGCGTGAGCACGTCCCACCACCACGCGTTCGCCGCGGGGACCTCGACGGCCATGTGGTTGGGCACGATGTCCACCACCAGGTCCAGCCCGACCGCGCGCAAGCGCTTGACCAGCGCGGTGCGGCCTTCCTCGCCGCCCAGCTCGGGGTTGGCCCTGGTCGGGTCGACGACGTCGTAGCCGTGCGTGGAACCGGGTGTGGGCGTGAGGATCGGCGAGGTGTACAGCGCCCCGACACCCAGCTCCGCCAGGTAGTCGGCGATCTCGGCGGTGTCGGCGAAGCCGAACCCCGGCCGCAGCTGCACGCGGTAGGTGGAGCGCATCACTCGGTACCGGTGCGGCGCAGCACGATCAGCGAACGCGAGGGGAGCACCAGGATGCCCTTCCCGGAGTAGGTGTCGGGCTCGGTGGGCGGGGCCTGCCCGGTGGCGGTGTCGAGCACGACCTCCCACTCGGCGCCGTAGTCGCCGTCCGGGACGGTGACCTCGATGTCCTCGTGGTGGGCGTTGAAGCACAGCAGGAACGAGTCGTCGGTCACCCGCTCGCCGCGCTGGTCCAGGTCCGGGATGCCCTCGCCGTTGAGGAAGGTCACGATGCACCGGCCGAAACCCGACTCCCAGTCCTCGTGGGACATCTCCTGCCCGGAGGGGGTGAACCAGGCGATGTCGCGCAGCTCGTCGCCGCGCCGGATCGGCCTGCCCGCGAAGAACCGCCTGCGCCGGAACACCGGGTGCGCGGCGCGCAGCGCGATGACCCCGGCGGTGAACTCGACCAGGTCGGCGTTGGTCTCGGCCAGCGACCAGTCCACCCAGGACAGTTCGGTGTCCTGGCAGTAGCCGTTGTTGTTGCCGTCCTGGGTGCGCGCCATCTCGTCGCCGTGCAGCAGCATCGGCACGCCCTGGGAGAGCATCGTGGTGGCGATCAGGTTGCGCCGCTGCCGGTCGCGCAGCGCGTTGACGTCGGGGTCGTCGGTCGGCCCCTCGACACCGCAGTTCCACGAGCGGTTGTCGTCGGCGCCGTCGCGGTTCCCCTCGCCGTTGGCCTCGTTGTGCTTGTCGTTGTAGGAGACCAGGTCGTTGAGGGTGAACCCGTCGTGCGCGGTGACGAAGTTGATCGAGGCGAACGGCTTGCGCCCGTCCTCCTGGTAGAGGTCGGACGAGCCGGTGATGCGCGAGGCGAACTCGCCCAGCGTGGCGGGCTCGCCGCGCCAGAAGTCGCGCACGGTGTCGCGGTACTTGCCGTTCCACTCGGTCCACAGCGGCGGGAAGTTGCCGACCTGGTAGCCGCCGGGGCCGACGTCCCACGGCTCGGCGATCAGCTTGACCTGGCTGATCACCGGGTCCTGCTGGACGATGTCGAAGAACGCCGAGAGCCGGTCCACGTCGTAGAACTCCCGGGCCAGGGTGGCCGCGAGGTCGAACCGGAAGCCGTCCACCCGCATCTCGGTGACCCAGTAGCGCAGTGAGTCCATGATCAGCTGCAGGGTGTGCGGGTTGCGGACGTTCATCGAGTTGCCGGTGCCGGTGTAGTCCATGTAGTAGCGCGGGTCGTCCTCGACCAGCCGGTAGTACGCCTCGTTGTCGATGCCGCGCATGGACAGCGTCGGCCCGAGGTGGTTGCCCTCGGCGGTGTGGTTGTAGACCACGTCGAGGATCACCTCGATGTCGGCCTCGTGCAGCGTGCGCACCATCGCCTTGAACTCGGCCACCTGCGCGCCCTGCGCGGTCTGGCTGGCGTACTCGGCGTGCGGGGCGAAGAACGCGATCGTGTTGTAGCCCCAGTAGTTGCGCAGGCCCTGCTGCTCGAGCCCGTGGTCGTGCAGGAACTGGTGCACCGGCATCAGCTCGATCGCGGTGACCCCGAGCCGCTTGAGGTGGTCGATCACCGCCGGGTGCGCCAGGCCCGCGTAGGTCCCGCGCAGCTCCTCGGGCACACCGGGGTGGCGCATGGTGAGGCCGCGCACGTGCGCCTCGTAGATGACGCTCTCGTTGTACGGGATGTTCGGCGGCCGGTCGTTGGCCCAGTCGAAGAACGGGTTGACCACCACGCCTTTGACCGTGTGCGCCGCGGAGTCGTCGTCGTTGCGCTTGTCCGGGTCGCCGAACTCGTAGCCGAAGACCGACTGGTCCCAGTCGACCCGGCCGTGCACCGCCTTGGCGTAGGGGTCGAGCAGCAGCTTGTTCGGGTTGCAGCGCTGCCCGCGCGACGGGTCGTGCGGGCCGGTGATCCGGTAGCCGTAGTGCTGGCCGGGGAGCACGCCGGGCAGGTAGCAGTGCCAGACGAAACCGTCCACCTCGGGCATCCGCACCCGGTGCTCGGTGCCGTCGGGGTCGAACAGGCACAGGTCCACCCGGCTGGCGGCCTCGGAGAACACCGCGAAGTTGGTGCCCGCGCCGTCGTAGGTCGCGCCGAGCGGGTAGGGCGTTCCGGGCCAGGGCCGCACGAATCTCTCCTCGTTCACGCCCGGCCGCGGATACGGCCGCGAGGGCTGCTGGTGATCACCACTGCTCTGTCGAACAGCCTATGGGGAGTGCCCGGGGGCGCGCCGCGCTGTGCGGCGTGTCACCGACTCGGGGACGGTTTTTCAGCCCTCGAAGCGGTTTCCCCTTGGCCAGCGCCAGTGCTTGCCCCGGCGGCTGTCGCCGCTGGTCGGCTCGCGCGTCTGCGTTGCCTGCCTGGTGATGGTGACGACCTTGGTCGAGACCGCTGGGACCTCGATCACCCCGGTCGCCATCTTCACCGGCAGCGGCGCGGCCTGGGTGGGCAGCACGGAGGTGCTCACGTTCGACACCGGCGCGGTCTGGACCGGGTTGGGCTCGGCGCTGGAGGCGCCGGTGGAGAGCATCGCGGCCACCCCGCCGACCATCAGCGCGCCCGCCACCAGGCTCGCGTGCACCGCGCGCGACGTGCGCCGGACCTCGATCTTGGCCGTGGTGTCCTGCCGGGCGTGCCTGCCGGTGGCATTCGGCCCCGGCACGACGATCGGGCCGACCAGCGCGGCCGCGGCCAGCCGCTGCCCGCACTCGGTGGCACTGGGCCGCTCCTCCGGTACCCGGGTCGTCATCGCGCCGAGCGTGTCCGCCCAGATCGCGGGCAGCCAGTCGGGGATCTCCGGGTCACGGGTGAGCCTGGCCAGCGCCGCCTCCACATCGGACCCCTCGTACTCGGGGGTGCCGGTGAGGCACTCGAGCAGCACCAGCCCGAGGGAGTAGACGTCACCGGCCGGGCCGGTCAGCTCGCCGCGCACCTGCTCGGGCGCGAGGTAGGCGGCGGTGCCGACGCAGTGCCCGGTGGAGGTCAGCCGGGCCCCGCCCAGCGCCCGGGCGATGCCGAAGTCGGCCAGGTAGCAGGCGTCGTCGAGGTCGAGCAGGATGTTCGAGGGCTTGACGTCGCGGTGCACGATGCCGCGCGAGTGCACGTAGGCCAGGATGTCGGCCAGTCGCACACCGATCCGCGCCACCTCGCCCGCGCCGAGCACCCCGCCGTCGAGCTTGGCGCGCAGGTTGCCGCCGTCGATGAGCTGCATGACCAGGTAGGGGCGGTCGTTGTCGACCGCGACGTCGAACACGCGGACCAGGCCGTGGTGGGACAGCCCGCCCAGCAGCCGGGCCTCGGACTCCAGCCGGGCGACGGTCGCGCCGTCGGCCTTCGGGTGGAACAGCTTGATCGCGACCTCGCGGCCGAGCCGGGAGTCGACGGCGCTGTAGACGTCCGCCATCCCCCCGGAACCGATCAGCTCGCCCAGCCGGTACCGGCCGTCGAGCATCGTCGGAGACCCCATGCCACCTCCCTCGCGCACGCCCCGAGGGGAGATACCCGAGCCCGGATAGCGGCAAACGTGCTCCCGGATCGGGTGGAACTTGCCGGTTCGCGCGCATGGCGCAACCCGATCGGGGGTACCAAGGCGGTGGAGCGGGTGTTCCCCCTGCCCTGACCACCACCACGAGGAGAAGCTATGTCTCTCGAAGACGACGACATCCGCAGCGGGCACGGCGCGGCGGACGGCGGCGCGGGCGCGGGCCACGACGGTGGGGCTGACGGCGGCGCGGACAGCGGCGCCGGTTCCGACCACGGTGCCGCCGACGGTGGCGCGGGTGCCGATGGTGGCGCTGACGGCGGTGCCGACGGCGGGGCCGGCCACGGCGTGGCCGACCACGGCGCCGACGGTGTGCGCGGCGGTCACGACGGTGGTGCTGACGGTGGCGCCCACGGCGTGGCCGACCACGGTGCCACTGATGGTGTGCGCGGTGGCCACGACGGTGGCGCGGACGGCGGCGCCGACACCGGTTCGGGTGCGGGCCACGGCCCGGCCGACGGTGGCGCGGGTGCCGATGGTGGTGCGGACGGCGGTGCCGACGGCGGCGCGCGCTAGTGCACCCCGCCTCGACCTCGGCTGGACGGTCCGGAGTGGACCGTCCAGCCGTTCGGCGCTGCGTGGGTGTCGCGCCCGAGGACTTCGCGGCGCGGCACTGGGGCCGCTCGGCGCTGCTCAGCCCGGCGGCCGACCTCCCGAAGGCCTTCGACGACCTGCTGACCCTGCGCGACATCGATGAGCTGCTGTCCCGCCGCGGCCTGCGCACCCCGTTCCTGCGGGTGGCGAAGAACGGCGCGGTCCTGTCGTCGAACCAGTTCACCCGGAGCGGCGGTACCGGCGCCGAGGTGGCCGACCAGGTCGGCGACGACCAGGTGGCCCGGCTGTTCGACCAGGGCAGCACGCTGGTGCTGCAGGGGTTGCACCGGCTCTGGCCGCCGCTGATCGACTTCGCCTCCCAGCTCGGGGTGGACCTCGGGCACCCGGTGCAGGTCAACGCCTACATCACGCCGCCGTCCTCGCAGGGCTTCTCGGCGCACTACGACGTGCACGACGTGTTCGTCCTGCAGGTCGCTGGCCAGAAGCGGTGGCTCGTGCACGAGCCGGTGCACACCGACCCGTTGCGCAGCCAGCCCTGGGACCAGCACGCGGACGCGGTAGCGGCTCGCGCGCAAGAGGAACCTCTTATCGACGAGGTCCTATCGCCGGGAGACGCCCTCTATTTGCCGCGCGGCTACCTCCACTCGGCGAAGGCGCTGGGCGAGGTGTCCGCGCACTTGACCGTCGGCATCCACGTGCTGACCAGGTACACCCTGGTCGACGCGCTGCTGAGGCTCGCTGCCCGTGATCCCGACCTGCGCGCGACGTTGCCGCTCGGCATCGACGCCGCGGACCCCGAGCAGCTGGTCCCGCACCTGACCGAAACGGTCGAGGCACTGGCTCGCACACTGCGCGAGACGCCTCCGGAGGACGTCGCCCGCATCGTCCGGGGGCACGTCTGGTCCGGTACGCGGCCCGCGCCGCTGTCGCCGTTGGCCCAGGCCGCGGCCGCGCAGTCGGTCGAGCAGGGCACCTGGGTCCGGCTGCGCGGGGGACAACGCTTCCGCCTGGCGGTGCAGGGCGATCGAGCGGTACTGGAGGTCCCGGGCGACCGGATCACGCTGCCCGCCGCGACCGAGCCCGCGCTGGCCGCGCTGCTCGACGGCGAACCGCACGTCGTGGGTGATCTTCCCGCGTTGGATGTGGCGGAGCAGACAGTCCTGGTACGCAGACTCCTGCGGGAGGGAATCCTCGTCCCCATGGGTGAGAGGGCTTGACGCAGGACCGAGAACGCTGCGCGGACGGCTGCGTCCGCCGAGGTGACCCGGCGGGCGCTAGCGCGCCCCCGGTCAACCACTGGCTCCTGGTCGAACAGCCGGGTCCCTGGGGTCAGGACCCCTGGCGCGAGTCGGCACTGCCCCTGCACGTGGTCGCCGCGATCGCGGCCCAAGCCGCCGCGGCGCACGCACGGGTGCTGCTGATCCGCCGCCCGGGACGCTCCGTGCCGGGCGTGCGCCGCTGGGCCTACGTCGACTCGCGGCCGGGGCACGAGCGGGCCTGGTGGACCACGTTCACCGACCCCGACGAACTGCTCGACCTGCGGCTCACCGAGGGCGAACCGTCGACGGACCCGATCTACCTGGTGTGCGCGCACGGCAAGCACGACACCTGCTGCGCCATCCGCGGTCGTCCGGTCGCGGCGGCGCTGGCCAAGGCGCGGCCCGACCAGACCTGGGAGTGCAGCCACGTCGGTGGTGATCGCTTCGCGGCCAACGTGGTGGTCCTGCCACACGGGCTGTACTACGGGCAGGTCGCCGCCGCCCACGGCCCGGTGATCGCCGAACGGTACGAGGCGGGCTTGGTGGACGTGGCCCACCTCCGCGGCCGGTCGACTTACTCGGCCCCGGCGCAGGCGGCCCAGCAGTTCGCCCGCGAACGCGTAGGCGAAGCTCGCCTGGACGCCTTCCCGCCACTGTCGGCCCGACGCGTGGGCCACGAGCAGTGGGAGGTGGAACTGGGCACCCCCACGGGTCCCCTGCGCGTCGAGGTCCGCGCGGTCTTCCAGCGCAGCGACACCCCGCTGACCTGCACAGCCACCACTCCGGCCGCGATCCGCCACTTCGAGCTGGTGCGCTGGCCGGACCGGGCACCCGGCTGACCGGTCCGCGCGCCCGGCGCGAGCGGTGGAACCGATCACCGGTGAGCGGTGTAATCCCGCTGTCGGAACGAGTTCACCCCCGGGTCAACTCGGTACCGGTACTTGCAAGGCCGCTGACCGCCGGTCCGGTCGCTCGAGGGGGGCGACCGGGCCGGTGGAGCCGCCGGGAGACGCCGAGACACGGGGCGGGACGTGGACGACGACGGGGAACTGGTGGCGCGGGCGCGGGCCGGGGAACGGGCCGCGTACGAGGCTCTGGTGCGCGCACACCACTCGGCGGCGTGCCGGATGGCCTGGGTCTCCGGGGCGGGTGCGGACGCTGAGGACGTCGTGCAGGAGTCGTTCGTGCGCGCGTTCGGCGCACTCGGCAGTTTCCGGCCTGGTGCGGCGTTCCGGCCGTGGCTGCTGCGGATCGTGGTCAACCAGACCAGGAACCTGCACCGGTCGCGGCTGCGCCTGGCCGGGGTCCTCGGCCGGGTCGCGGCGCTGCGCGAGTCCTGGGAGGAGATCGCGAGCGCGGCCGAACCACCGGCGGCCATGCTGCTCGCCGAGCGGCACCGGGTGCTGTGGGCGGCGCTGTCCGGACTGGCGGACAAGGACCGCCAGGTGCTGGGGTGCCGCTACCTGCTGGACATGTCCGAGGCGGAGACCGCCGCCGTGCTCGGCTGGCCGCGCGGGTCGGTGAAGTCGCGGTCCACCCGTGCGCTGGCCCGGCTGCGCGAGCGGATCGCACCGGTGGTGGGAGAGGTGCGCGACCATGCCTGACGAACTTGAACACGCCCTGCGGGAGTTCGGTGACACCTTGGACCGGGAGCCCAGTCGGGCTCAGGTCGCCGAGATCATCGACCGCGTTCCCGGGCTCGCCCCGACCGCCGGGGACCTCGGACCGCGACCGTGGCGCCACGTCCTGGTCGCCGCTGCCGCCGGAGCCGCGATCGTCATCTGCGGCGTGCTCCTCACGGCCCCGGTCACCGCGCCGCCGGGCCACGACCTGACACCGACCCGCTCGCCTGTCGCGGGCCACTGCGCGGGCTGGACCGGGATGGTCCTGGTGCCCACGGCCCAGGTCGGCGTGATCACCGGCTGGACCCCGCCACCGCCCGCCACCGGCGTGCTGCGCGACGTCTTCGTGCGGTACAGCCAGATCACCACCGGCACCGCCGTCCTGGCCGTGGCCTACTACGACGTCGACAACCAGCAGATCACCGTGGAGCGCTATCCCCGCGCCACGACGGTCACGGTGGAACGCGCTGACCGGACCGAGGGCGTCCGAGTGGGCCGCTTCCCGGCGGCCTGGGACCACCCGTACGCCATCGGCCCGGCCAGCTACGACCTCCGCTACCGCGCCGATGCCCTCGATCGCGAGGGCGACCCCGTCACGGGCACCGTGGCCTGCGTGGGTTCCCGGTTGACCTGGACCACCGAGGACGGCACCACCTTCGCCGTCTCCGGTCAGGCCCCGTCCGCGACCCTGCTGGACCTGGCCCGGCAGATCGCGGGGTGAGGTCCCGCTGGGACCCGGCCGCGCTCAGCCGGATTGCCGCGCCGCGGCTTCCCGGGCCAGCGCGTGCGCCCGCGTGACCTGCTTGCGCGCCATCACCCGGAAAACGACCAGGTGGATCGGGTAGACCGCCCGCCAGTAGACCCAGCCCAGCAGCCCGCGACTCCGCAGGGCTCCCACCTGCTCCAGCCCGGATGCCCCGATCCGGTACCCCAGCCAGGCTTCCCCGCAGAACCACTTGTCCGTCATCAGCACGATGTGGTGGTCGCTGAACTCGGCCACCGTCCACCAGTCCACCCGCGCCCCGCGCTCGACCTTCGCGGGCCGGTGCAGCGACAACCGCTCCCCGAACAGCCTGCCCAGCACGATGCGCAGCCACCACGCCCACGCCCAGCCGTACCAGCGCAGGCTGCCGCCGCACTTGCGCAGGTCCAGCCGCGCGCCCGAGGCGTCGCCGGGCTCGACCGGGACCTTGGTGCTCAGCGCGAACACGCCGTCGAGCAGGCCGTTCTCGAAGTCGAAGACGCGCTCGGCGATCCGCTCCCGCTGGTTGTCCATAGTGGACTGGATGGCCGCGGCCACCGGGACCGGGTCGATGTCGAAGGCGGTCGTCGGCTCGGTCACCACGACATCGGTGGTCAGGCTGTCGATCAGCGACCGGCTCACCGTCCGGTCGACCGGGGTGACCACGCCGACCCAGTGCGCCGAGAGCCCGGGGCTGAGCAGCGGCACCCGCACGATCCGGCGCCGCGGCAGGCCGCGCACGGAGGCGTAGAGCTGCATCAGCTCCTCGTAGGTCAGCACGTCCGGGCCGCCGATCTCGTGCACCCCGGCGGGCACCGACTCCTCGGCCGCCGCGCGCAGGTACGCCATCAGGTCGGCCTCGGCGATCGGCTGCACCCGGGTGCCCACCCAGCGCGGGCACACCATCGCGGGCAGCCGCTCGGTGAGGTAGCGCAGCATCTCGAACGAGATGCTGCCCGCGCCGATGATCACCGCGGCGCGCAGCTCGACCACCTCGACACCGGTCTCGGCGAGCAGTCGGCCGACCTCCTGCCTGCTCTCCAGGTGCTTGGACAGCTTCCCGGCGCCCAAGCCGCCCAGGTAGACGATCCGCCGCACGCCCGCGGCGGCCGCGGCCTCGGCGAACGAGCGGGCCATCCGGCGGTCGCGGTCGGCGAAGTCGCCGCCGCCCGCCATCGCGTGCGCGAGGTAGTAGGCGGTGTTGACGCCGCGGAGCACCTCGGTGAGCGCGGCGGTGTCGGCGACGTCCACCGATTCCGCGCGCACGTGTTCGCCCTTGGGCAACGTCGAGGCGTTCCTGCCCAGCGCCAACACCGGTTGGCCGTCGGCGTCGAGCGCCCGGACCAGCCCGCGTCCGACGTACCCGCTGGCGCCGATGACAGCGACCGGCGCGGTCATGCCGGGACGCGCAGGTGCCTGGTGAAGACCCGGACGGCGTCGAGCAGGGCGTGCGGGTCGGCCCCCGCGCGGGTGCGCCGGTCCTCCCAGGCGGCGTGCCCCACGGCGGCGCGGATCGCGGCCTGCGAGGAGCGCTCGCGCAGCGCGGCGGCCATCAGCGGCACCAGCACGGCCCGGGTCTGCTCGTCGTCGAGGTCCGGGTTGTCGATCAACCGGTGGTACTCGCCGAACAGCTCGACGGTGAGGTCGCTGGCCTCCCGCGGGTCGCGCACGCAGCAGTCGAAGGTGCGGTAGACGAACGTCAGCAACCGGTCGTGCTGCACGCCCCAGCTGATCGTGGCGCCCATCTGACTCCCTCACACGATCGGACGGATGAGCCGACCGTATCCCCTGGCTATGGGGCTCACCACTCGGGTGATGTGTTCGCCTGAGGGTGGGTGTTCGCCGGTCGGAGTTCCACCGAACGTGCTACCCGGTCAGGGAAAACAGGCGGTGCTGTAGAAACCCCATCGCCCGGAGTGCATGGCCCGCACCCCGCGCGGGCCGTATCGGCGGTACGGCTCGTCGCGGATGTCGCCCTGCTCATCCTGCGTCAGGGGCGTGCCGTACTCGTCGCTGAAGTGATCGGAGCCGGGGTTGTAGTTGAGGTAGAACCGCCCGGCGGTGCAGTGGTTCGTCTCGCAGTGGGTGTAGGTCCCGTTGCACGGTTCCGCGCTGGCCGTGCCAGATGGAATCAACGCGAACCCCGCCGCAGTTAGCGCTACCAGGGCCAATCGCATGTCTCACCCCTCTTAGTCGTATGCCTCACACAGCACGTACCCGGTCCGGCCTAGCTGAACGGAATACCCGTAGCACCAGAGAGGCTCGTACGGATCCGCGTGATAGACGCGGAAGTGAGAACCCGCGCGCATGGTCCCCAGGACCGGCCCGTGCGGGGAGCACACAGGTGGGTTGGACATCTCGTGCAGGTAGGTATCGCGGTTGATCGTCCGCTCGCGTACGTCCGGGGTGCGGAAGTGGCTCGCGCACCCGGGAGGTCTGGTGTCAGCGCTAGCGGTCGCGGGTAGCAGCACCCCGGTGACGGCTAGGGCGAGGACGAGGACAGTTCGGCGCATCGGCCCTCCTGACGAGGATTGACCAGATGAACTCATTCTCAGTCAAATCCTGGCACGGTTGCGCCCGGGGCCGAACCCCTAAAGATGTCCCCAGTCGGATGTAGAGCGCCGGGCCGTCGGCTCCGACTCAGGGGTGAGCGCGCCACCAGGGCGCCGACGAGGAGGTACAGACGTGAAGTACTTGATGCTGGTCTACGGCAACCAGGAGAAGTGGGACGCCTTCCCGGCCGAGGAGTGGCCCGCGGAGGTCGCCAAGCAGGACGCGTTCAACAAGCGCTACCAAGAGACCGGCGAGCTGATCGGCGCCTACGGCCTCGCCGACGCCGTCAACGCCCGCCTGATCCGCCGCGTCGACGGCGTGCCCGCGGTCACCGACGGGCCGTACCTGGAGACCAAGGAGTACATCGCCAGCTTCTACCTGCTCGACGTCGAGGACGAGGCACGGGCGCACGAGATCGCCGCCGACATGCCGTGGGCCGACAACGACCCGATCGAGGTCTGGCCGGTCCCGCACGAGGCACCCGCGCTGTGAGCGGGGTCGAGGGCCTGCTGCGCGACCTGGCGCCGCGGGCCCTCGGCGCCCTCGTCCGCCGCCACCCCACCCAGTTCGACGCGTGCGAGGACGCCGTCCAGGAGTCCCTGCTGGCCGCGGCGACGCAGTGGCCGGCGGCGGGGGTCCCGGACCGCCCGGTGGCCTGGCTCGTCACGGTCGCCTCCCGCAGACTCCTCGACCAGATCCGCGCCGAGGCGGCCCGACGCAGACGCGAGGACGCGGTGGCCACCCCGTGGTCCGCGCTGCTCAGCCCGGCCGCGGACGACGACCGGCCCGCGGACGACTCCGTCGAGCTGCTGTTCCTGTGCTGCCACCCGGCGCTGTCCGGCCCGAGCCAGGTCGCCCTCACCCTGCGCGCGGTGGGCGGCCTGACGACCGCGCAGATCGCCGCGGCCTTCCTCGTCCCCGAGGCCACCATGGCCCAGCGGATCACCCGGGCCAAGCAGTCGATCCGCGGCACGGGCTTCCCCACCACCAACCACCCAGCCCGCCTGAGCGCGGTCCTGCACACCCTCTACCTAATCTTCAACGAGGGCCACACGGCCTCCGCGGGTCCAGATCTGACGGCTCCCGCCCTGTCCGAGGAGGCGATCCGGTTGACCCGCATGCTCCCAGCGGAAGGCGAGTCAGCAGGCCTCCTGGCCTTGATGCTCTTGACCGACGCCCACCGCCCCGCACGCGTGTCCCCCAACGGAAGCCTGATCCCGCTGGCAGAACAAGACCGCACCCTCTGGAACCGAGAACGCCTGGACGAGGGCCTCGCGCTGATCACCACCACGCTGCCCAAGGGGCCAGTCGGGCCCTACCAACTGCAGGCAGCAATAGCGGCCGTGCACGCCGAGGCACCAACGGCTGAGGCCACGGACTGGGCACAGATCTTGGCCCTGTACGACCTCTTGGACCGTATTGCCCCTAACCCCGTGACGACCCTCAACCGCGCGGTAGCCGTTGGCATGGTGCAGGGTCCTTATGCAGCTCTGGATCTCTTGTCGACTCTTACGGACAAGCGGGTGACCAGCCACCACCGGTTCCACGCAACGCGCGCGCACCTGCTGGAACTAGGTGGGGACCTTGTTGCCGCCCAGACCTCTTACCGTGAAGCGGCCCGGAGAGCTACCAGCTTCCCGGAACGCCGCCACCTCACCAACCGCGCCAACGCCATCAAGCCCGAATGACCCCCTAGGGGATGTCGAGGCATCCCAGTCGGGCAAGGTGGGGTTCGGTCAGTGCACTGCGCCCGTTGTGATCAGGGCTTCGCAGGTGCGGGTGATGGTGTGTGCTGCCTGGCGCTCCCGGGTGGTGTGGTGAGGGGATTCGGCCAGGGTGCGCCAATGTAGGGCCGCCGCGTAAGAGTCGCCGTTGGTCAATGTCAGGCGAGTCGCGGGTGAGGTGCCGTGGGCGCCCAGTAGGTACAGCGCCTCCTCTGTGTGTTCCCCCAATGAAACGCGCCCCGTACGTAGGGCGGCGAGGAGCAGTAGTTCGCGGGGTTCGTGCGCGCTTGTCATAAGACGTTCGAGGTCGTTTGCCAGTTGTGGGCGGGGGTCTTCGCGTAGGACCGTGTCCACTGCGCGCAAGGCTGAGAGGGCTTGCAGTACCGGTGCGCGGTCGACGAAGTTGCGGGTAATTGACTCTCGCAGGTCGCTTATGCCGCTGGCGCGCAACAACTCTGCGGCTAAGGCGTCGTGGGAGCGTAGGCCGCGGCGGGCGGTGGCGATGGATAGGCGGATGCCGAACAGTCCAAGACGTGTCGGTAGTGCTACCGCCGCGGGGTCTGGGTAGGTGGCGAAACGGTCTGCGGACAACAGAAGTGGGTCTATCTCCGTGCGGGGCAAGGTGCTCAGGGAGGCGATCAGCCGGGCCTCGTCCGGAGTCAGTGTCGCGCCCGCCAGCGCGACCAGGCCGGAGACCGCGAGCACGTCCTGGCACCCGTTCGACGTGCGGGCGTGTCGACGGGCCAGGCCACGGGCCGATACCAGTGCGTCGACCCGGCCGCCGCCCAGTTCGTCCGCGCGGGAGAAGACCACCAGCGTGGAGACGGCGTCGGTGTCGGGCAGGGTGCCGGGCTGGGGTTGCAGGTAGACCACGGCGTCCGCGTCGGTCTCACCGTCCATGAGTTCGACCGGGCCCGGCCAGTCCACCGCCACCCGCTCTACCGACACACCCTCGCCGAGGATGGCGCTCATCATGGTTGAGCGCCCGGATCGCGCGGGACCGGTTACCGCTAACCGCAGCGGTCCATCTAAAGAGGACATACGGGCTTGTAGGAACGCCTCCGTGCGGGGACTACCGCGGTATGCGGCGACGGCGCGTTCCAAGAGCGACCAGGTCGACTCCGCGAAGCTCACGCGCCCCGCCCCCGTACGGCCTCAATCCTGGCTCTTAGCGCCAACAGTCGTTCTAGCTCGCGCCGTACCTCGGCCGCGCGGGTGGTTCTGCGGGCCGCTTCGGCGTCCAGGTCGCGCTTGATAAGGCGAGCTGACTCTGCGGCTGCGTCCCGTAGCTCTTGTGCGACTTCGGCGAACCGGTCGCGCAGTGCGCGGTGGATCAACCGCGTCGCGTCTTTCGACTCCTTGCCGTAAGAGAGGAAGAAGTCGTCCACGTGTCGCTGTGCCGTTGTCTTGGCCATCGCCTGCCGACGCTTGAGGCGTGCGCCGCGCTCTTCGAACACGCTTCGCGCGCCGAACGCCGCGCCCGCGCCGAGGGAGATCGGGTTGATCAGTGGGAGTCCGGCCAGCGTGGTCGCCAGGCCGGACATCAGCAGGCCGCTGTAGGACCCGCGCAGACCCACGAACGCCTTCTGCACCGGGCTGAACGGCTCGATGGCGGGTTTGCGCAGGCCCACCACGTGCTCGGTGGCCAACCCGCGCAGCACCTCGGCGGGCAGCTGGCGCGCGTCCGGCACCACCTGCCGCGCCACCCGGCCCGCGATCCACTCGAACCGGTCCAGCAGCCACTGGGAGTTCGTCTCGGCCACCGCGGTCAGGTTGTCGTGCATCCAGTCGCTGAACTCGGGCCACACCTTGGCCGGGTCGGCGGCCTCGAAGTAGTCGTCTACCTCTCGCAGGATCCGCCGGGTGCGCTCGCGCAGGTCGTGGTCCAGGTCGGCCATCAGGTCCGCGACCTCGTCGGACAGCGTGGTCTGCCAGCGCGCGCTCTCCCGCTGGAGCCGCTCGACCCGCCTGCCCGCCGCGTGCCACTCGGCCACCGCGCGGGTGTCCGCCGCCCGCGGCCCGGCGTCGAACTCCTCGCGCAGCGGGGCGATGAGCTGGTCGACGGCCAGACCGCTGGTCGCCGCGGCCGCCTTGGCGGCCACCAGCACCGGGTCGGTCAGCACGTCGCGGCGCAGGCAGCCGATCAGCTCGACGAACCCGGACTCCTGGTTCAGCGCCCGGTCCTCGGCCCGCACGGCCGCCGCGCGCAGCGTCGAGGACACCGGTACCAGCGGCGCGGCCACCCCGGCCTGGGCCAGCCGGTGCCGGTCGGCCTCGGCGACCCGCCGCCAGCCGGGCACCAGATCGATCTTGGTCAGCGCCACCAGCACGGTCGGGCAGAGCTTGCCGACCTGCGTCAGCAGCTCCAGCTCCAGGCTGCTCAGCTCGCTGGTGGCGTCGGTGACCAGCAGCACCGCGTCGGCCTCGGCCAGCGCGGCCATGGCGCGCGCGGTTCGCGGACAGCCCGGCGCGCCGAAACCGGGGGAGTCCACCAGAACAAGGCCGGCACCGAGCAACGAGCGCGGTAGGCCTACCTCGGCGCGCACGACGTCACCGCGGACAAGGGCGAGTTTGTTGGCGTGCGTCGCGACCGACTCAACGGCGGGTGCTTCGGTTGTGTCACCAGTGATGAGCGCGGCGGTAGGTCGGTCGGCGTGTCTTAGAACGGTGGGAACGACCGTGGTGAGGTCGTCTCCGACCGCGCAGACATCGGTGCCGATAAGAGCATTCACCAACTGGCTCTTACCTTGCCCGGGATAACCGGTGACCACTAAGCGCCGTCCGGGCTCGAGAAGGAGGGCGCGGCGGTCGAGCAGCCGGTCCACCAGGTCACCGCGGCGCAGGGTCGCGCACGCGCGGATGGTGTCGTCCAGGATCTCCAGCCATGGTGGCGCTGCCGTCACTCGGACGAGTGTGCCGTGTTCACTCGGTGAGGTGAAGAAGGCGGGGCCCGTCGGTGTGACAGACCCCGCCTCCGGGCTCGGCTGGCTCAGTGACCCAGGTCCAGGTCGCCGACCAGGCCGCCCACGTCGGGCAGGCTGTGGTCGACCCCCGCGAGCGGGGTGTGGTCGACCAGGTCGCCCACGGTGTCGTGCAGGGTCGGCAGCGGGTTCGCGACCGGGAGGTCGGGCAGCTCCGGCAGGTGCGGCAGCTCGGGCAGGTCCACGGGCAGGTGCGGCAGGTGCGGGACCTCGGGCAGGTCGACCGGCAGGTGCCCCAGCCCCGGCAGCTGCGCGGGCAGCTCGGCGGGGAGGTGGCCCAGGTCGGTCGGGAGGGTCGGCAGGTGCGCCGCCGGGAGCGCGGGCAGTGCCGGGACGGCGGGGAGCTCGGGCAGCTCGGGCAGGTGGTCCACGGCGTCGATCGGCGCGGCGGCGGGGACACTGGTCAGGAAACCGCCCAACCCGGCGACAGCGCTCTGGACGCCGAGCAGGTCGCCACCGGAGTGCACGTAGTCGGCGACGGTGCCCGCGCTGAGGTCGCCGCCGCGCAGCAGCTCGGAATCGAGCGACCCGGCCGGATCGCCGAGTCCGCCGCCGAGCGGGGTGACGAAGTCCAGCAGGGCGGTGGGGTCGGCGAGACCGCCGAACTCGGGGGTGCCGAGTGCGCTGGGGTCGAGACCACCGAGGTCCGGGGCGCCGGCTCCACCGACACCGCCGAGGCCCGCGACCGACCCGACCAGGCTGCTCGCGTTGGCCACACCTGCGGTCTCCGCCAGACCACCCGGGCCGGCCACCTGGCCCAGCTCGCCGACCGCGGCGAGGCCGGTGGCGGTGCTGGCCAGGTCACCCACGTCGGCGGTGTCGGTGATGTCGGTGATGTCGAGCAGGTCTGCCGCGTTCGCCACGCCGCCGAGGCCGCTGGCGGTGCCGACCAGGTCGCCGGTGTCGGCGAGGTCACCCACGTTGGCGGTGTCGCCCAGGTCTGCCGCGTTGGCGAGGCCGGTGACGGTGCTGATCAGGTTGTCCGCGCCCGCAGTGTCGCCGACGTTGGCCAGGCCGGTAGCGGTGCCGACCAGGTAGTCGGTGTCGGCGAGGTCGTGGGTGATCCCGCCCAGGTCCGCCGTGTTCGCCAGGGCGCCGAGGCCGGTGGCGGTGCCGAACAGCGTGCCCAGGTCCGGCGAGCCGCCCAGGAGGTCGCCGGGGGTGAGGGTGCCGAGCTGGGGTGCGGACAGCTCCGGCACCCCGTAGCCGTCGAAGTCGATGTCGCCCAGTGGGGTGCCGATGTCGAGGGCGGCACCGGGGTTGTCCGTGCTCAGCGTGACGTCTCCCGACGCCGACAGGAGCTCGCTGTCGAGTTCCAGCCCGCCGGTCACGCCGTCACCCGACGCGGTGAAGCCCGATGCCGTCGCCAGCTGCTCGCTGTCGATGCCCACGCCGCCTGCCGCGCCGTCGCTGGTCGCCGCGAAGCCGGAGCTGTAGGACGCGAAGTCCGACTCGCCCGACGAGGAGGCGGCCACTCGGTGCTCGGTCGCGCTGAGGTAGCTCGCGCCCTCGAACTGGTCCGAGTCGAACTCGGCGCCCGCGTCCGCGCGGCCGTCGGCCGCGGCGAAGCCCAGGTCGTAGCCGCCGAACTCGGTGGCGCCCATGGTTTCCGCGCGCACCGCGTCCTCGCCCGCCTCGACGAGACTCGCGGTGGTGAACTGCTCGGAGGTCGCGTTCAGGTGTCCGTACGCGCCGTCCTCGGAGAGGTCGAGGTCACCCGCGGCGGTGGCGTACTCCGACGCCAGGGTGCCCACCGCGTGCGTGCCGTCGGTGTCGGTCGCGAAGGTGCTCCGGGCGTCGACCGAGTCGGTGTCCAGCTCCGCGCCGCCGTAGGCGCCGTCGGTGTTCGCGGCGACGCCGAAGGTGGCCGCCGCGTCATCGAACTGGCCGAACTGGTCGAAGTGGCTGTCCAGGCCGGCGACCAAGCCGTTGTGGTCGGCGTCGAGGCCACCGGTGAACGAGCCGAGGGTCGACTCGGCGGTCGCGGTGCCGGTCAGGCCGTCGGCGGCGTCGGCGACCGCGCGGAGGCTGGTGATCGCGTCGGTTCCCTCGGGCAGGCTCAGGTCGAGGTCACCGAGCTCGACCGGGGCGTAGTCGACCACCAGCGGGATCACGTCGTGCACGTCCTGCGCGGTGACCTCGTCCAGGCCCGCCCGTGACAGCGCCGCGGCGGGGTCGGCGGCGAACGCGGACCGGGCGGCCTCGTCGGTCAGCAGGTTGAGCACGAAGTCGTGCAGGGTCTGGTCGGCGGTGTACAACGCGGGACTCCTCCTGGAGTGGGTGTGGTCATCCGGCGCCCGAGGCCGGGGGCATCGATCCCGGGCGGTGGTGGGCAACGCTAGGGCGGGGAGGTCCCGCTGCCATCGGGGATGACTCCCCGTCTCACTCCCTAGCTAGAAAGGGTGACAACAGTTCACCTATTAGGGGATTAGGGAGTGGTGAAGTTGCCACTCGGGGTTATCGGACCCGGACCGGCACCTGGTACGAACAGCGGTACTCGCCCCGGCCCCGAGGAGTGCTCGACATGTCGTACGTGCTCGGCGTCGACGTCGGCCGCAGCCGCGGCGCGGCGGCGGTGCGCAGGCGCGCGGCGGGCGGGTACGGGGCGCCCGAGGTCGTCCCGCTCGACGGCGGCGCGCGGTGGACACCCGCGGTGCTGTTCGTCGCGGGCGACGGGGAAGTGCTGGTGGGACCGGCCGCCGAGCGGCTCGCGGCCGATCAGCCGGACCGGGTGGCGCGGGCCGTGGCCGACCGGGTCGGCGACGACACCGCGGTGCTGCTCGGCGGCGAGCTCTACCCGGCGGAGACGTTGTTCGCCGCGGTGGTCGCCTGGGTCGTCGACCTCGTGGCCGAGCGCGAGGGCGGCGAACCCGACCGCCTCGCCGTCACCCACCCGCCCGAGTGGGGGTCATACCGTCGTGCACTGCTGCGCGAGGCCCTGCGCGCCGCGGGCCTGCCCGGTGCGCTGCTGATCCCCACGGTGGTCGCCGCCGCCGAGGCCCGGCACGAGCGGGAACCGGTGCGCGCCGGTTCGGCCGTGGTCGTCAGCCTGGTGGGCGGCCTGCGCGTCGAGCACGCCGTGCTGCGCCGCACCCCGACCGCCTTCGACCTGGTCACCCACCACGCGCCGGACGTCGACGCGGGCGCTGTCCTGGACGACCTGCTGGCCGACCACGTGCTGGCCGCGGCTCCGCCGCCGGACCCGGACCTGACCCTGCCCGATGTCCTGACCGCGCTCCCGAGCACCCCGACCACCGCCGCGATGGCCACCTTCCGAACGGCGTGCACGGCGGCCAAGGAACGCCTGTCGGTTGCCGCCGAGGTCCGCGTCCCGGTGCCGCACCTGCGCACGGACGTGACGGTGACCCGCGCCGAGTTCGCCGAGCTGGCCCACCCGGTCCTCGGCCCGACGGCGACCGCGATCCGCGCCCTGCTCGCCCGCACCCCGCCCGACACGACAGTCGTCCTGGCGGGCGGGACGGCCCGGGTCCCGCTGCTGGCCACCCTCACCGACTGCCTGGTGGACGACGACCCGGCCACGGCCCCGGCCCGGGGCGCCGCACTCGCCGCCGCCCCGCCGCACCGGGCGCGGAACGACTTCGCGACCCGCGGTGATCCCCGCCCGCACCCCGCGTCGCAGAGCAGTCCAGGGTTCCACCCCGCGTCGATCCACGATCCGCGGCTGCTCGGGACGACCGGTGATCCCCGGCCGCTGGGCGCCGGTTCGGGGAGCGGCCAAGGCTTCCACTCCGTCTCGCGAGAAGGTCGGCGGTCGATGGCGGCTGGGGCGGGGGTGCACCAGGACGGTGATCTTCGTTCGCGACCGGCCGTGGAGAGCGGTCCCGGGTTCCAGCCCGCGTCGACTCTTGAACCGCGGCAGGTCGGGACGGGGAGTGATCCGCGCCCGCGTCTTGCTTCGGCGAGTGATCCGCGGTTGCCACCTGTGCTGGGTGGTCGGGTCGGTGACCCGCTGTTGGCCCCGCCCCCACCGCCGCACCGCGGCGTGCGGGAACCGGAGAGTGATCCGCACCTGGCCCCGGTCGAACCCGTTCTGTCCACTGTGGACATCGATGACGACCCGCCCGCCCGGCCGCCGGTGGCGGTCACGCCGTTGCGGCCGCCGCCCAAGCGGTTCGCCCGCAGGAACCGCACCGACGAAGATGAGGACGGTCGTTGATCCCCGGACATCCCCACCCCAGTGAGCTGGTCCTCGACGAGCCCACCCGGCGGTTGTGCGCGGCGATCACAGGTGGTGATCTTGCACCGGTCCGGCTGGCGGTCATCGCGCCCGGCGGCTACGGCAAGAGCGCCCTCCTCGACCTCTTGGCCACGACCGACCACGCGCAGCGCTACCGCCGGGGTGTCACCGCTCCGCTCATCTTGGTCGACGACGCGCACCTCCTGGGCGACAACGACTTCGCTGACCTGCGTGAACGCCTCGAGGACAACGACGTCGGCGTGGTAGTCGCTGCTCGTCCACGTCCGCGCCCCGCCCAACTGGCCGCGTTGCTCGGCAGGCTCAAGGGTCAGGTCGTGCTCCGCCCATTCGACCGCGCCCGTACCGCTGCCTGTCTGCGGCAGCTCAACCCGGTCTCGGACGACCTGATCACCCTTGTGCACCAACAGACCGGTGGTGTCCCCGGCCTGGTTCACCGCGTCGCGCCCCACCTGCGCGCGGAAACCGTTGGACCACAGGCCATCGAGGAGTTCCGCTTCGACCTCGACCGCCTCGACGCCGACCAGCTGACCGCCCTGCTCGCCGCCGAGGTCGGGGCCGGGCCCGGGTTGCTCGACCGACCAGAGGCCGTCGAGGATGCCCGCGCCACGGGTCTGCTGGCCGCCGACGGGTCGCTGATACCCCTTGCCGCACAAGCTCTTCGCGCTCTCGTCCCGCATGAGCGCCGCGCCGCCGTGCTGGACCGGCTGGCCGAGCTGCGGCTTGCCCGCACCGGGCCGTTGCGCGACTTCGCGAAGTCCCTTTTGGACGCTGGGGCCACCACCTCGAACGCGGGCGCGGTCTACGCCGCCGCGACCGCCGAGGCCGATCCCGTGCTCGCGGTCGAACTCCACCGCGCCGCCGCGGCGGCGGGCCACGAGACCGACCAGGTCGCCCGCGCCGAGGCCGAGGCCAGGGCCGGTGACCTCGACGCCGCCCTCCGTCGTGCGGACGCGTTGCTGGCCAAGGGCGACCGCCGAGCCGCACACGTCGCCGCCGCCGCGTTGGCCCACCGCGGTCAGCCCGCGCGCAGCGCCGAGCTCTACTGCTGGGCGGGCGCGGGTCCGCTGGCGGCCATCGGGCTGGCGAGCACCGGTCGGGTCGCCGAGGCGCGCGAGGCGCTCCGGGCACCCGCGGGCGACGGCCCGCCCACGCTGTTCGCCGCGGCGATCTCGCTGGCCGCGCGGGGTGTCCTGGATTCCATCGACGGGGACGATAGCGCACTGTCCACAGTGGTCCGCGCCGCCGAGGTGCTGGAACCGGTCGGCCGCGACGTGCTGCTGCCCGACACCCCCGCCGCCCTCGGCGCCATCCTGGCCCTGCACCGCGGCGCCGCCGGGATCGCCGAGCCGATGCTGGCCCGCGCCCAGGCGGCGGGCACCGGTGGCGACCTGCTCGCGCCCCGGCACGCGCTGCTCGCCGCGTGGGCGGCGATGGTGCGCGGCGACGCGGTCCCGGTCTTCGACCCCGCGGGCCAGGCACCTCGGGACTGGCTCTTCGCCGTGGGTTTGGCCGTCGGTGCCGCCCGCCGCGGCAGCGACCTGGTCGCGTTGCGCAAGATCTGGGAACACGCCTACGAGGCAGTCGTGCGGCACGAGGTGGACCTGTTCACCCTGCTCCCGCTGGGCGAGTTCGCCGTGGCCGCCGCCCGACTGGGCGACCGCGAGCGCTTCGCACCACACCTGGCGCAGGCCTGGGACCTGGTGCGCGCACTGGGAAACCCGCCCACCTGGACGACGATGCTGCACTGGTGCTGCCTGCACGCGGAGATCATCGCCGAGCACCCGGAGGCCGCGGCCGCGCACTCCGATGCCTTGGCGGGCAACGCGAGCGCGGGCCCGTTCCACGCCACCATGGCCGAGGCCGCCGCGGTCTGGCGCGAGGTGCTGACCGGTCAGGTCGACGCCGACCGGGTCGAGGCGGCCGCCCGCGGGCTGCACGCGGCGGGCCTGTGCTGGGACGGCGCGCGGCTCGCGGGCCAGGCGGCCATCCGCACCACCGACCGCAAGCGGATGGTGACCCTGCTCGACTGCGCCCGCGCGCTGCGGGGTTCGACCGTGCGCGAGGACACCGCGGCGGACCACTCGGGGATGACCCGGCTCAGCGAACGCGAGCTGCAGGTGGCCGAACTGGTGCTGGACGGCCTGACCTACAAGCAGGTCGGCGACCGGTTGTTCATCTCGGCGAAGACTGTGGAGCACCACGTCGCCCGGATGCGGGCGCGCCTGGGCGCGACCAGCCGGGCCGACCTGCTGGCCCAGCTGCGCGCGCTGGTCAGCCCGCAGCGGACCTGAGGCCGGTCCCGAATCGATCCACAGTGGACTTACGAGGTGACCAGCAGCAGCAGGCCGACGATCAGGATCGGGGCCAGCGCCCACCACGTCGCGGTGATCGCGACCACCGCGACCACGCCCGCCGTCGCGACGCCGAGGAAGACGTAGAGCCCCGTCTTGGTGTTGCGGGAGCGCTGCGGCTCCCAGAGGGAGCGGTCCTCTTCCTCGGCGACCACGACGGCGGGCCGCTGGTGCGGTGGTCCGTCGAAGTCCGGGTGCGGGTCGGGCAGGTCGTCGAACAGCGCCAGCAGGTCGGCCCTGGTCCGGGCGGCCGCCGCGGTGCCGACGCGCTGCTCGTACTCGGCCACCTCGAGCCGCCCGGCGGCCAGGTGGTCGGCCAACGCGCCGATGGCGCGCTCTC
The DNA here is from genome assembly GCF_030269645.1 of Actinokineospora sp. NBRC 105648. Classification (GTDB taxonomy): domain Bacteria; phylum Actinomycetota; class Actinomycetes; order Mycobacteriales; family Pseudonocardiaceae; genus Actinokineospora. The sequence goes on from NZ_BSTR01000001.1 coordinate 45,603, forward strand.
GGTCGGACGTACCGACCCTGATGTCGCCGGTCCCCATGCCCCCAGTTTAGGGCGAGACTAGGCCTGCTGGCGCAGGACTGCCTCAACCTCCACCAGGATGCGCACCTCGTCGCTCACCGCGAGGTTCCCGTTGGCCAGGGTGCTCTGGAAGGCGAAGCCGAAGTCCGAGCGGTTGATCGTGGTCTCGGCCGAGAACGCGGTCTTGGCCTCGCCCTCGATGCCCACGCCGAAGCCGAGCGCCTCCAGCTTGAAGGTCACCGCCCGGGTGACCCCGCGCAGCGTCAGGTCGACGTCGAGCAGGAAGTTCTCGCCGTCGGGGCGCAGGCCGGTGGAGACCAGGGTGGCGGTCGGGTGGTTCTCCACGTCGAAGAAGTCGCTGCCGAACAGGTGCTTGTTGAACACCGCGAGGCCGGTGTCCAGGGACGTGACGTCGATCTCGGCGGTGACGGTCGACTCAAGCGGGTTCTCGGCGGTGACCAGGGTGCCGGTGAACCTCTCGAAGCCGCGGCGGTACCGGGTCAGGCCCAGGTGCCGCACCACGAACGACACGTCCGAGTGAAGGGGGTCGATGTCCCAGGTCCCGGTGGTGTAGCCGGGGATCCGGATTGCGGTGGTCACGGTTGCTCCTCGAGCGGGGAAGGGTGAGATCCGAGGCGAAGGCGGGATTCGAACCCGCGTGAACGGCTTTGCAGGCCGCTACCTGGGCCTCTCGGTCACTTCGCCGGGGTACGAACCCGACACTGGCACCGCGTGGGCCCGCCGTCAAAGACGGAGGGGATCGTCTCGCCCAGCGGGATGGTATTCGTTCTAGGCTGCACCGGTGAGTCATGGGATGAATTACGACGTGGCAGCGGTCCGGGCGCGGTTCCCCGCGCTGGCCGAGGGTGCGGCCCACTTCGACGGACCTGGCGGATCCCAGGTCCCGGACGCGGTCGCCGAGGCGGTGGCCCGCACGATGCTGGCCGCGGTCTCCAACCGGGGGCAGGTGACCGCCGCCGAGCGGCGGGCCGACCTGGTCGTCACCGGCGCCCGGCAGGCGGTGGCCGACCTGCTCGGCGCCGACCCGGCGGGCGTGGTGTTCGGCCGCAGCATGACGGCGCTGACCTACGACCTGTCGCGGGCGCTGGCCAAGCACTGGGGCCCGGGCGACGAGGTGGTGGTCACCCGGCTCGACCACGACGCGAACATCCGCCCGTGGGTGCAGGCCGCCGAGGCCGTCGGCGCCACCGTGCGCTGGGCGGGCTTCGACCGCGAGACCGGTGAGCTGCCGGTCTCGGCGATCACCGACGTGCTCTCGCCGCGCACCCGGCTGGTCGCGGTGACCGCGGCGTCGAACCTGCTCGGCAGCAGGCCGGACGTCTCGGCGATCACCGCGGCGGCGCACGAGGTCGGAGCGCTCGCCTACGTCGACGGCGTGCACCTGACCCCGCACGCGTTCGTCGACGTCGCCGCGCTGGGCGCGGACTTCTACGCGTGCTCGCCGTACAAGTTCCTCGGCCCGCACCTGGGCGCGGTGGCCGCCGCCCCGGCGCTGCTGGAGACGCTGCGGCCGGACAAGCTGCTGCCCTCCTCCGACGCGGTGCCCGAGCGCTTCGAGTTGGGCACGCTGCCGTACGAGTCGCTGGCCGGGACCACCGCCGCGGTCGACTTCCTCGCCTCACTGGTGGCGGGCGAGGGGCCGCGCCGCACCCGGCTGGCCCGGTCGATGGCCGCGCTCGACGGGCACGAGGCGGCGCTGCTCGCCCGGCTCGACGGGGGGTTGCGGGCGCTGCCGGGGGTGCTGGTGCACGGCGCGCCGGACCGGCACCGCACGCCGACGGTCTTGTTCACTGTGGACGGTCTGACACCGCGCGCGGTCTACGAGCGGCTGGCGCTGGCCGGTGTCAACGCGCCCGCGAGCCACTTCTACGCCCTGGAGTGCGCCCGCTGGCTCGGCCTCGGCGACGCGGGCGCGGTGCGCGCCGGGATCGCCCCGTACACCAACGAATCCGATGTAGACAGACTGCTCACCGAGGTCGCCGACCTGGTGACCGGCTGAGCGCGGCAGGGCCCGCCCGGGTGTCCCGGACGGGCCCTGTCTCCCACCTGTCCCCGGTTCAGCCCGTCAGGAGCGACAGCCCGTACACGGAGAGGATCTCGTTGACCGGCTGGAAGTACGTGGTCCCGCCGGAGGTGCAGTCGCCGGAGCCGCCCGAGGTCACGCCCTGGGCCTGGTCGCCGCTGACCCAGGAGCCGCCCGAGTCGCCGGGCTCGGCGCAGGCGTTGGTCCTGGTCAGGCCGGACACGGTGCCCTGCGGGTAGTTCACCGACGAGTTGGTGGCCTGCACGGTGCCGCAGTGCCAGCCGGTGGTCGAGCCGGAGCGGCAGACGCTCGCGCCGACGCCCGCCTCGCTGGAACCGCCCACGGTGACGTCGCCGTTGCCGTACCCGTTGACCGCCGGGGTCGGCGTCCACGACGAGTTGGTCTCGACGTAGGAGTAGTCGTTGCCGGGGAAGGACGAGCCGCCGAAGGTGCCCATCGCGCTGCGGTCGGCGCCGGTCACGCTGGACCCGGTGGTGCCGCAGTGGCCCGCGCTGACGAAGCCGCCCTGGACGGAGAACCCGACCGAGCACCGGCTGGAACCGTTGATGTAGTAGGCGTTCCCGCCCACGACCGAGCCCGCGAACAGCCGCGGTGCCTCACTGGACTCCACGACCCGCACCGGCCCGGCGGCCTTCGCCGCGTCTACAAAGGACTGAGTATCGGTGGCGCCCGGGCGGACGTTGAGCACGACCGAGTTGGACCGCACGTCGACGTACCAGCCGGTCACGCCGCTCGGCGCACCCGCTTCGGCGCGCTCGTCGATGGCCGCCTTGGTGGCGTCGAGCGAGTCGGCGCTGTGCGCCACCACGGTGGTCTGCGCACCGCCCGCGCGCACCGCGTCGGCGCGCGACCCGTCGGTGACCGCGACGACCAGTCTGCCCTGGTCGAGCCAGGAACCGGCGAACGCGGTGCCTGCCGCGCTCTTGGCCGCCGGGAGCGCGCCGCGGGCGTCGCTCTCCTGGGTCAGCCGCTGCTGGACCTGCTCGGCGGTCAGCCCGAGGTCTCTCTGCAGGGCGGGGATGAGTGCCTCGGGGACGGCCGCGGTGGCGGTCGAGGGCACGACGGCGGCGACGAGACCGACGATGCCCGCGGCGCCGACGGCGGCGGCGAGGACTCTCCTGGTGGAGCTGCTGCGCATGGGGATGGCCTTCTTCCTTGCTCGCAGGGTCCGGGGTGACCCCCGGTTGAGCGAACCGACGTTCCCCCGGATCGGTGACCGCCGATCGGGGCGGGGGTGTCGGTGGTGTTCGCTGACGCTAGAACGCGCAGCGGCAGGTCGGACACCCTACGAAAGTCGGTCGGGAAAACTCTTCACCCGATGAGCCGAAGATTGGTTACTCGCGGTAGACCTCCCGGACGGCGCAATTCGTTACGGCGAACGAGTGACGCACGGACGTCGGTGTGTGACGATGTGCCGGCGCTGGGAGGTGTGCGATGGACGGTTGGCCGCCGCCGGGCTGGGTCGTGACCTTCACCATGTTCGACTTCGCCCGGGGCCGCGCGCGGTTCGTCGGCATCGGGGTGGTGGCGGGCGAACCGGAGCCGCACCCGCACCTGGACCTGTTCCGGCTGCCGATCCGCCCGCTGCGCCCGGACGGTGAGCCGGTTCCCGACTGGGTGACCCGGTCGGACATCATTGAGGCGGTGCCGCCACCCGGGCGGTGACCGATCCCTCGGAGGTGTGCCGTGCCGCTGCACCCGCAGGTACGTGCGTTGAGCTCGGGTTCGCTGGTGCTCACCCCCGACACGCTGGCCGCCGCGCGCGCCGCGCTGTCGCTGGGCACGCTCGCCGACGCCGGGCCGGGCACCGAGATCGCCCAGGTGTCCGATGTGGACGCTGACGGGGTGCGCGTCCGGCTCTACCTGCCCAACGAGAGCGCCGTCTCGCCGATCGCGGTCTACCTGCACGGCGGCGGCTGGGTCAACGGCTCGCTGAACTCCCACGACGCGGTCTGCCGCTACCTCGCCGCGCTCTCCGGCGCGGCCATCGCCGCCGTGGACTACCGGCTCGCCCCCGAGCACCCGTTCCCGGCCGCGTTCGACGACATCGACCGCGCGGTGAACTGCCTGCACGACACCGCGCACAACCTCAACCTCGACCCGCGCCGGATGGCCGTGGTCGGCGACTCCGCGGGCGGCCACCTCGCCGCGGTCACCGCCCGCCGCTGGCGCGACCGCGGCAAGCCGTTCGCCGCCCAGGTGCTGGTCTACCCGGTGACCGACCCGGCCGCCGAACTGACCGATGTGGACAGTCCGGGGCTGGACCCGGCGAGCCTGGCCTTCTGCTGGGACGCCTTCGCCCCGGCCGGGACCGACCGCGCCCAACCCGACCTGTCGCCGATCACCGCCGAGCTCGCGGGCCTGCCGCCCACCCTGGTGATCACCGCTGAGTACGACGTCCTGCGCGGCCAAGGTGAGGCCTACGCGGACCTGCTCGCCGAGGCGGGCGTGCCGACCGTGTCGGTGCGCTACCAGGGTCAGATCCACGGCTTCTTCCGCAAGCTGGCCCGGTTCGACGCCGCCCGCCAAGCGGTCGCGCAGGTCGCTGCCACGCTCCGAGCGGAGTTGGCGTGAGCGCCACCCTGGTCGCGAAGTCGCTCGCCGCGGGCCACGGTGACCGCGCGCTGTTCGCCGGACTGGACTTCGTGGTCGCCCCGGGCGACGTGATCGGTCTGGTCGGCGCGAACGGCGCGGGCAAGTCCACGCTGCTGCGCACCCTCGCCGGGCTGCTGCCCGCCGAGGAGGGCGAGGTGCGGCTGAGCCCGAACTCGGCCACCGTCGGCTACCTGCCGCAGGAGCCCGACCGGCGACCGGGCGAGACCGTGCACGGGTTCCTGGCGCGCCGGACCGGCGTGGCGCAGGCCCAGCGGGAGATGGACGCCGCCGCCGAGGGGCTCGGCGCCGGTGCCGCGGGCGCCGACGACGCCTACGCGATCGCCCTGGAGCGCTGGCTCGCGCTCGGCGGCGCCGACCTCGACGAGCGGGCCGCCGAGACGGTCGCCGACCTCGGTCTCGGCCTTGGTCTGGACCAGGAGATGGTCTCGCTCTCCGGCGGCCAGGCCGCCCGGGTCGGCATCGCCTCGCTGCTGCTGAGCCGCTACGACGTGTTCCTGCTCGACGAGCCGACCAACGACCTCGACCTGGACGGTCTGGCCCGACTGGAAGCGTTCGTCACCGGTCTGCGCGCGGGCGCGGTGGTGGTCAGCCACGACCGCGAGTTCCTCGCCCGCACCGTCACCGGGGTGCTCGAGCTCGACCTCGCCCAGCAGCAGATCCGCGAATACGGCGGTGGGTACACCGCTTACCTGGAGGAGCGCGAGGTCGCCCGCAGGCACGCCCGCGAGCAGTTCGAGGACTACGCCGACACGAAGGCGGGGCTGGAAGCGCGCGCGCAGATGCAGCGCAACTGGATGGCGCAGGGCGTGCGCAACGCCCGCCGCAAGGCCCCGGACAACGACAAGATCGGCCGCAAGCTGCGGGCGGAGTCCTCGGAGAAGCAGGCCGCCAAGGCCAGGCAGACCGCGAAGATGATCGAGCGGCTGGAGGTGGTCGAGGAGCCGCGCAAGGAGTGGGAGCTCCAGATGGAGATCGCCACCGCCCCGCGCCCTGGCGCGGTCGTCGCCGCGCTGCGCGAGGCCGTGGTGCGCCGCGGCGACTTCGCGCTCGGCCCGGTGTCGCTGGAGATCGGCTGGGCCGACCGGGTGGCGATCACCGGCGCCAACGGCGCGGGCAAGTCGACGCTGCTCGCCGCGCTGCTCGGCCGGGTGCCGCTGGAGTCGGGCGAGACCTACCTCGGCCCGAGCGTGGTCGTCGGCGAGGTCGACCAGGCGCGGGCGCTGTTCCTGGGTGGGGAGGCGCTGCTGGACGCGTTCGGCCAGCAGGTGCCGGACTGGCCGACCGCCGACGTGCGCACCCTGCTGGCGAAGTTCGGGCTGCGCGCCGACCACGTGCTCCGGCCCGCCGCGACCCTGTCGCCCGGTGAGCGGACGCGGTCGGCGCTGGCGCTGCTGCAGGCGCGCGGGGTGAACCTACTGGTGCTCGACGAGCCGACCAACCACCTCGACCTGCCCGCCATCGAGCAGTTGGAGGCGGCGTTGGCCACCTACCCGGGGACGTTGCTGCTGGTGACCCACGACCGCCGGATGCTCGACGCGGTCTCGGTGAACCGGCGGCTCGAGGTCTCGGCGGGCGTGGTCACCTCGACCTGAGCGATGGACTCGCGGGAGTCTCGCGCGACCGACCCTGGGTGATCGACCCTGCGTGATCGACCTTGCGCGACCGCCCCAGGGTGATCGGTCCTGCGTGATCGGCCTTGCGCGGCCGAGCCTGGGTGATCGGCCCGATTGATCGACTCTGCGCGGCCGACTCTGGGTGGTCGGTCCTGGGTGATCGGCCTTGCGTGACTGAGCCTGGGGGTCGGTCCTGCGTTGTCGAGCAGGCAGGTTGACCTGGCTGGTCTACCTGGTCGACACAGCCGACCGCCCGACCCGCCGGGACTCCGGCGGATCGGGCGGCGGGTGGTCTGGTGACCGCTCTGGCTACCGCGAGGTCGCGGTCCGCACCTTGTGCAGCGCGCCACTGATCTGGCGGCTGTACTTGCCCTTGGTCTTCTGGTCGACGAACGCGCCCGCCTTGGCGGCGGCCCGGTTGACCTTGTCCGGGTTCTTCTTCGCGTACTTCGTCGCCGCCGCGGCGGCACCGGCCAGGGCGGTCAGCTTCTTCAGCATGGGCATGGCTGCTCCTTCCGCGAGGCTGGTGGGCCTCATCCGTTCAACGGGTCAAGTACCCCGATTGGTTCCTGTCCACACCGACGAACCCATTACTGTGCACGTATGGCCACGTATGCATCGGTCGGCGGCAGGCGGTCCCGGGCGGGGTTGCCCGCGGTGACGCCGGAGCGGGTGGTGCGGGCCGCGCTGGCGCTCACCCGGGAACACGGTCTGGAGAACTGGACCTTGCGCCAGCTCGCGGCCGGGATCGGGGCCTACCCGGCGGTGATCTACCACCACGTCGGCGACCGGGAGGCCGTGGTCTCGGCGGTGCTGGAGCGGGTGGTCGCCGAACTGCCGGTGCCCGAGTCCGACCGACCGTGGCGGGACTGGTTCGAGGACCTGCTCACCGGCTGGCGACCGGTACTGCTGACCTACCCCGGCGTCGCGCGCAGGCTGGCGGTGCACGGGGCCCTGGTGCCCGCGATGCACACGGTGATCGACTGCGCGGTCGGCGTGCTGCGCCGCGCGGGATTGGGCGATGAGAGTGTGCTCGCCTGCACGTTGCTGCTCAACCAAGCGTGGCAATCGATCGCGGTCGAGGACGACCGCGGGCCGGGGATCCGGGAGCGGGCGGCGGAACTGCACGCGTCATTGCGGGATCGACCGGATGTGCCGGGGTTGGCGGCGCTGGGGCGGTTCTTGGACGAGAATCCGGATGTGGATCTTTTCGGGTATGGGTTGGCTCGGACGTTGGACGGGGTGGCGGCTCGGCTGGAGTCTTAATTCTCTTGGCTGGCTGGCTTTGCTGGGTGGCTTGCGCGGTGTGCTGGGTGGCGCGGGTTCGCTGGTGGCGCGGGTGGAGCTTGGGGTGGTCGGGTTTCGGGGCAGGGCTGGATTGGGTGGATTGGCTTTGTTTGGGGCCCCTAAGAAAAGAGGCGCCGTGGGTAGAGCGGGTGGGAAAGGGATACCTACCGCCTGGGTCAGGCTAGCGCCTCTTTTCTCCCCAAACAAAGCCAATCCACCCAATCCAGCATGTCGGTTGGGGGATCGGTGCGCCGCCGTGTGTCTTAGTGCTTGGTGACTTGTGACTTGTGCTCAGGCGGCGGGTCTGAAGGGTGGTAGGGGGCCGGGAATGTCCAGCGGGTGAGCGGGCGGCTGTGTGGCTCGGTGCGGTGATTGGGACTGAGCAGTCGAGAAAGCGCGGCGGGGTTGTCGACCTGCTGGGAGTGTGGTGTTCTTCGCC
>NZ_BSTR01000001.1:53739-425318 GCF_030269645.1 Actinokineospora sp. NBRC 105648
CCGCTGCCCGCTGCCCGCTGCCCGCTGCCCGCTGCCCGCTGCCCGCTGCCCGCTGCCCGCTGCCCGCTGCCCGCTGCCCGCTGCCCGCTGCCCGCTGCCCGCTGCCCGCTGCCCGCTGCCCGCTGCCCGCTGCCGTGATCACTCGGGTGCGGGTGGTGTCCTCATCCCTCTACAGTGGACAGCGGCGGCGGGCGAACAGGGAATTGCGGAAAGCAGGTTTCGTCAGCGGCGCAGGAGGCCGTTGAGTTCCACCCAGGTCATGGATTCCGTTACCGTGTCGTAGGTTCCGGCGGTCAGCAGTTCCTCGGTGGCCCGTCGGGTCAGGGCGTAAGCCGCCTGTGCGATGGCCGCGCCCAGGCTGGCCCTGGCCACGCCCGCTGTGCGCAGTTGGCCGATCGAGGGGGCGCCGGGGTGGATCATGATGTTGAGTGGGGCCGGGATTTCCTTGGCCAGTCGGCTGATCACCTCCAAATCGACCAAACCGGGCACGAAGATGCCGGAGGCGCCGGCTGCCAGGTAGGCGTTGGCCCGGTCCACTGTCGCCCTGAACCGGTCCGCCTCGTCGCCGACGCCGCGCAGGTAGGTGTCGGTGCGGGCGTTGAGGTAGAGGGCGATGCCTGCCTCGTCGGCCGCGGCGCGGGCGGCGGTGTAGCGCTCGGCCTGTTCGGCGATCGGGCGCAGTGGTCCGGTGGCGTTGGCGTGGGAGTCTTCGATGTTCACCCCGACCGCGCCCGCGGCCAGCACCGCGCGGATGGTCTCGGCCACGTCCGCCGCGGTGGTGCCGAAGCCGGACTCGATGTCGGCGGTGACCGGCACGTCCACGGCGGACACGACGCGGGCGATCAGGTCTACGGCGTGGTCGCGGGAGAGGGCGTCGCCGTCGGGGGCGCCCAAGCTCCAGGCGACGCCCGCGCTGGTGGTCGCCACGGCGCGCACCCCGGCGGCGACCGAGACCGCCGCGCTCGCCGCGTCCCAGGCGTTGGCCAGCGCCAACACCTCCGGGCCCGCGTGCAGGGCGTGGAACTCGTGGGCGCGGTCCTGTTGGGAAGTCGTCATGCGATCAGTCAAGCAGGACCCACCGACAGGAACGCGCGGAAAACCGCCGGCGATGCTTTCTGGACAGTAAAGTCGTTTTACCGCTAGTGGACACTGTACGGCCGACCTTCATCCTGTCCCGTGTGCATGAGGATTTCGACCGCTGCGTGCGCGCGGTGCGGTCCAAGGACGCGCGCTTCGACGGCTGGTTCTTCACCGCGGTACGGACTACCCGCATCTACTGCAGGCCGAGCTGTCCGGGGATGCCGCCGAAGGCCGAGAACATGACCTTCTTCCCCAGCGCGGCCGCGGCCCAGCAGGCGGGCTTCCGGGCCTGCAAGCGCTGCCGCCCGGACGCCAGTCCCGGTTCGCCGCAGTGGAACGAGCGCGCCGACCTGGCCGCCCGCGCCATGCGGCTGATCGCCGACGGCGTGGTCGACCGGGCGGGCGTGCCCGGGCTGGCCGCGCGCCTGGGCTACAGCGTGCGGCAGGTTGAGCGCCAGCTGCTGGCCGAGTTCGGCGCGGGCCCGCTCGCGCTGGCCCGGGCCCAGCGCGCGCAGACCGCGCGACTGCTGATCGAGACCACGGCCCTGCCGATGAGCGAGGTGGCGGCGGCGGCGGGCTTCGGCAGCATCCGAACCTTCAACGACACGGTGCGCGAGGTTTTCGCGCTGCCCCCAACGGAATTGCGGCTACGCGCGGGTAGGCAGGTGTCCAGCCCGGGCGTGATCTCCCTGCGGCTGCCCTTCCGCGAGCCGCTGTGCCCGGACAACCTGTTCGGCTACCTCGCCGCGACCGCGATCCCCGGCGTCGAGGAGTGGCGCGACGGCGCCTACCGGCGGACGTTGCGGCTCCCGCACGGCACCGGCATCGCGACCCTGCGACCGACCGCCGACCACATAGCCTGCCAGCTGGCGCTCACCGACCTGCGCGACCTGGCCAGGGCGATCAGCCGCTGCAGGCGCTTGCTCGACCTCGACGCCGACCCGGTCGCGGTGGACGACCTGCTCGCGGCCGACCCAGTTCTGCACCCGTACGTCCGCCGCGCGCCCGGCCGCCGCGTCCCCCGGACCGTCGACGGCGGTGAGCTGGCGGTGCGCGCGGTGCTGAGTCAACAGGTGACCACCGCCGTGTCGCGAGCCCACGCGACCCGGTTGGTGGCTGATCACGGCGATCCCGCGCACGACCCGTCCGGCGGCCTGACGCACCTGTTCCCCACCCCCGAGTCACTGGCCGAACTGGATCCCGACCGGTTGGCACTTCCCCGGGCCCGACGGGACACGGTCGCCGCCCTGGTGCACGCGCTGGCCTCGGGGTCCATCGACCTCGGAGTCGGCGCCGACCGCGACCGGGCCCGCGCCCGACTGGCGGTGCTGCCGGGATTCGGCCCGTGGACGGTGGAGACGATCGCGATGCGCGCGCTGGGCGACCCGGACGCGTTCCTACCGGGCGACCTGGCGGTCCGGACGGCCGCGCGATCGCTCGGGCTGCCGTTCACGCCCACTGCGTTGACGGCCCATGCCTCGGCTTGGCGGCCGTGGCGGGCGTACGCGGTGCAGCACCTGTGGGCGATCGCCGATCCGGCCGCTGTGGGTGGTTCCGAGCTCTCCTGAGCTTTCGCCGTCTCCTGAGCGTTCGCCGCCGAACTCTCGTGAGCGTTCGCCGCCGTGAGTACCCCAGTTAAGACCTGGTCTCATGTGGTGAGTTTCTTGAAGCAGGTGAGGGCGGCGGCGAGGGTGAGGAAGCCGAGGTAGTTGCGTCCATGGCGTTCCCATCGGGTGCCGATGCGGCGGTAGTGGTTGACCAGCCAGGACAAGGTGCGTTCGACGACCCAGCGGTGACGGCCCAGCCGGGTGGAGGTGTCGACACCCTTGCGGCTGATCCGGACCATGATGCCCCGGTCGATCAGCCATTTCCGGAGTTCGCGCACGTCGTAAGCCTTGTCGGCGTGAAGCTTGTCCGGGCGGAACCGCCGTCCCCTCCTCGGTGTGCGCACCCGCGGGACCGCGTGGACCAGGGTGGGCAGGGCGAGGTGGTCGTTGACGTTGGCCGCCGAGACCCCGACCACCAAGGGCAGACCCGCTCGGTCGACCAGGACGTGGATCTTCGACCCGTTCTTGCCCCTGTCCACCGGGCTCGGACCGGTTACCGAGCCCCCTTTTTCGCCCGGGTCGCGGCGGCGTCCACCACGACCCGCGACCAGTCGATCAGGTCACCGCCGCCGAGTCTGTCCAGGATCGCGTGGTGTATCCGGGTCCACAACCCCGCCTTGGTCCAGGCGGTGAACCTGCGGTGCGCCGTCGGGACACTGACCCCGAACTGCTCGGGCAACTCCCGCCACCCACACCCACTGGTCAACACGTACACGATCGCGGTGAACACCGCCCGATCATCCAACGGAGCCGTCCCACCACCCTGCGGCCGGGCCACGAACCCCGGGACCAACGGCTCCACCACGTCCCACAACGCATCCGGCACCAACCGCAACGACAACCTGTCCACGAGAACCGATCATCCCAAACCAAGATCAACCACATGAGACCGGGTCTAAGAACGGGGGCTCGATCTGGTGAACTCATTTCGTGCGGGGCCCCTAGAGCACCGCGGTGGGGAAAAAGCGTGGGGTGAAGGGCATCCCCACACACGGCAAGTTTAGCGGTACTCCTCCCCCACACGAAATGAGTTCACCAGATCGAGCACACGTAGCGGGACGCACGTTCCAGCGGGCTCGGCTGGAGGTACAGAGGCAGCGCCCCAAAGGTTCGAAGCTCTTCAATCTCTTCGAGCTTTCCAAGCTTTCATTGCTCTTAATCCCGGCCCGGCTGGTACCGGCGGCCCCGCTACGGATGCTCGATCTAGTGGACTCGCTTCGTGTGGGGGAGGAGTACCGCTAAACTTGCCGGTGGTGGGGAATGCCCTTCACCCGCCCTTTTTTCACCACCGCGGTGCTCTAGGGGCCCCGCGCGAAGTGAGTTCACTAGATCGAGCCCCCGCTCTTACCTGGGCAACGAACACGGCAACCCTCAAGCGAGTTCACTAGATCTGGCCCACGCGAGCCCGGGGTTCACAGCCGTTCCACCCGATCCCCCTCCACTTTCCCCCGCGCGTCCAGCACCACCCGCTGGCCCAGCGCCCCCAAGTCATAGCACCGGTGCGCCTGCAACAGCACCACCAGATCCACCGGGTGGTCCACATCGGACACCGAGCGGACCGGCGCGTCGTCCACCGAGAACGCGGGCGCGTGCGGGTCGCAGTAGAGCACCTCCACCCCCATCGCCCGCAGCTGCCGCACGACGCCGACGGCCGGTGACTGCCGCAGGTCCCCGACGTCGGCCTTGTACGTCACCCCCAGCAGCAGCACCCGGGCCCCGTAGACCCGTCCGCCGTCGCGGGCCAGGATGTCCCTCGCGCGGCGCACCACGTACCCGGGCATGCCCGCGTTGACCTCCTGGGCCGTGGTGACCATCGAGCACGGCAGCCCCTCGGCCCGGGCGCGGTTGGCCAGGTAGCGCGGATCGACCGGGATGCAGTGCCCGCCGACGCCGGGGCCGGGGGAGAACGGCTGGAAGCCGAACGGCTTGGTGGCCGAGCAGCGGAGCACGTCCCAGACATCGATCCCGAGCCGGTCGCAGAAGACCGCCAGCTCGTTGACCAGGGCGATGTTGACCAGTCGGTAGCTGTTCTCCAGCAGCTTCGCCGTCTCGGCCTCGCGCAGGCCCGCCGCGACCACCACCGAGTCGACGAGCTCCTCGTAGAAGGCCTCGCACCGCTTGGCGCACACCGGGGTCAGGCCGCTGACGACCTTGGGGGTGTTCTCCAGGACGTACTCGCCGTTGCCCGGGTCGATCCGCTCCGGGGAGTAGGCCAGGTTGAAGTCGACGCCCGCCACCAGCCCGGTGGACTCCAGGATCGGCAGCAGCACCTCCTCGGTGGTGCCGGGGTAGCTCGTCGACTCCAGCACCACCAGCGTGCCGGGTCGCAGGTGGGCGGCGACCGAGTGGCCCGCCGCCATCACCGCGCGCAGGTCCGGCTCGCCGTCGACCAGGCCGGTGGGCACGCAGATCACCACGGTGTCGGCGAGCGACACCGGCGAGAACGTGGTGGTGGTCCGGAAACCGTTGTCCAGCATGGCGTGGATCTCCGCGTCCGCGGCGTCCTGCACGTGTGAGCGGCCCGAGCGCAGGCCCGACACCACGTCGGGGTCGGTGTCCACGCCGACCACCGCGAGCCCGGCGGCGCAGGCGCGCCTGGCCAGTGGGAGCCCGACGTAACCCAGCCCGACTACCACGAGGTCCACAGACAAGATTCGTCCTTTCCGCGCCGATGAGGGGTCTCAGCCGACCCGGAAGCCGCCCGCGGGGGAGAGCGGGTGCCCGCCGTACCCGGGCCGGACGTCGCCGATGAAGGGCACCGGGAAGATGCACAGCGGGTCGAAGTACAGCGTCAGCCTGCGGTCGGTCAGGTTGAGCACCAGGTGCGAGAGCGCGGGCAGATCGTTGCAGCCGCCGTGCGGGTCCTGGATGAACTTGAGCGGGTCGCCCTCCAGGGTGAAGACGATCACCGTGCCGCGCGCCGCCGGTGGTTGCCCGGCCAGTGCCGCGGCGGGCGCGGCGAGCGCGCCGGTGAGCGCGGCGGCGGCGAAGGTGGCGACGATCGAGCGTGCGAACCGCATTGGGGCCCTCCCTGGAATCGGATCTCGCGTCCCATGCTGGTCATTTCCCAGCAGGGCCGCAGTCGCCGATTCGGGTACGTATTTTCACCCTATCGGTTGGCGGCGGGTGATGTCCGGCCGTCCGCGTCGAGGGGCGCGCCGCCCATGGCCCCGGCTCCGCGCCGAGTTGGATCATCGGCTCAGTCGGGCCTGAATAGCCAGGCCAAATGGTGAATCACGAAAGCGGTGAAAAGATCTTACCCAGGTTTTCGGCGGTTACCCAGGGCTCGATAGGCGGAATCGTCGATCACCCGAAAAGGGATCGTCCAGATCGCGCCCAGGACGGGCCGCGTTGCTAGTGTCGGGGTTCGTCGGGTACCGAATGAGCGGCGGAATCGTCGGGTGCCCGCGCGGAATACCGTCAAACGCGAAGGAGCATGGTCGTGACCGCAAGCGTCCAGGACAGCCGGCTGAAGCGTCGTTTCGAACTCTGGGACAGCAACGGGGACGGGGCGATCGACAAGTCGGACTACGAGTCCGAGGCGCGTCGAATCCTCCAGGGCTTCGGCGAGCAGGAGAACTCGCCCAAGGGGCGGGCTCTCGTTTCCGCGTACAACGGCCTGTGGGAGAAGCTCGCAGGCAAGGCGGGTGTGGGGCCGCAGGGCAAGGTGTCCCTCCAGGACTACCTGCGGGTGTCGGAGGAGGAGCTGGTCCAGGGCGGCGACGCCGGGTTCGACCGCAACCTGCGGCCGACCATCGAGGCCATCGTCGACATCGCCGACACCGATGGCGACGGCGAGGTCAACCCCTCGGAGTTCAAGCGCTGGCTGCGCGCCGCCGGTGTCGACGAGCGCCAGGCGGACAGCGCCTTCCGCCAGCTCGACGGCAACGGCAGCGGCACGCTCTCGGTCGAGGAGCTGGTCGAGGCCGTGCGCGACTTCCACCAGGGCAAGCACGACATCTCGCTGCTGGGCCGCTGACCCCGGCTGCTCGGACACCACCGCCCCGGAGGCTGATGCCTCCGGGGCGGTTCCTTTCCGTGCACCCGCCCGCGGACCACGGCCGGTTACCAGAGGGTGGGACGCGGTGTCCCGCCCAGTGGTAACCGCCGTGCGTTCACGCGGGCGGGTCGCCTCCGTGGTTCGCGGCGAACCTGGTCCGAGCCGCCGCGACGACCACGCGGCCGAGCACCGCGGGGCGCAGCAGCTCCACGGGCCGGGCGCGCATCGCCAGGACGTCGGCGAACCGGCGGGCCACCACCGGGTCGGACATCGCCGCCGCGTCGATGGCGCCTGCCAGCGCCTGGCGGAAGCGGTCGCCGCGCGGGCGCTCGCCGGTGACGTGGGGTAGCCGGAAGTCGTTGAGCACCGTCTGCCACGCCACGTCCACCAGCAACGAGAGCCGGTGCAGGTAGTCGCCCACCGCCGTACCCGCCCCCAGCCAGCCGCCGAGCGCGGAGGCGTGCAGCGCCGCCGAGGAGATGCCCTGACCGTAGATCGGGTTGAACGAGGCCACCGCGTCACCGACCGGGACCACCCCGTCCGGGAAGCGCTCCGCCGCGTGGAAGTCCCGGCGGACGCTGTGCGGGAACCGGTGCGTCGCGACCGGCGCCACCGCCTCGGAACCGCCCACCAGCTCGGCGAAACCGGGAGCGGGCTCGGCCAGGCAGCGCGCGGCGAACGCCCGGGGATCGCGGGTCGGCCGGTCCGCGCCGTACCCGGACACCACGCACACCCACCGGTCCGGCCCCACCGGCGCGACGCAGCTCATCCCGGCCCGGGCCCAGGCCGCGGACCGTGTCGAGTGGACGATCAACATCCCGTCCAGCCGCGCGCCGGGCCGCCGCCGGAACAGCGTCGTCGCGTACCCCAGGTCCAGCCCGATCCGCCGCTTCGGTGCGGCCGGGTAGCCCAGGTCGGCCAGCCAGCTGGACAACCGCGCGGCCCGACCGGTCGCGTCCACCACCAGGTCGGCCCGCCGCACCCCGGACTCCAGGCGCGCCCCGGTCACCCGGTCGCCGGTCAGCTCCAGCCCGACTACCCGGTCGCGCACCAGGCGCACCCGCGGCAGGGCCAGCACCGCCGATCGGATGTGCCACTCCAGCAGCGGGCGGTCGACGGGCAGCAGGCTGTCGCCGCCGACCGGTGGGCGCATCCGGCCGTCGACGTACATGCGGGCATCGGTGTGCGGGTCGCGCAGGACCGCCCCGTCGGCGGCCAGGTCGTCGAGGATCCCGGGGAACCAGTGCGCCAGCAGGTGCTGCCCCAACCCCAGCAGGATGTGCAACTGCGCGTCCTGGGGGACGGCCGCGCGGTGTTCGGGCCCCTCGGGCAGGTCGCCCGGCTCGACGACCAGCACCTCGTCGGCCAGGTCGTGCAGGACGCGGGCGGCGAGCAGCCCGGCGACGCTGCCGCCCGCGACGACCGCACGCCTCACCGGGCCGCCGACTGGACGAAGTGGACGGTGGACTCCGGCGACAGGTCGATCTGGCCGCCGGAGACGGGCGCCTCGCGGCGGATCAGGATGTTGTAGTGGTTGGGGAAGTGGCAGGCGTCGAAGCCGAGCACGGTGCCCACCACCCGGTCGCCGATCCGCACCTCGTCGCCGCGGTCGATCACCCCGCCGTGCGAGATCTCGGCGAACCCGAGGAACCCGACCCGGTCGATGCTCGGGTCGCCGACCGCGTGGTCGGTGGTCACCAGCTCGTGCACCTCGCCCCGGCGGACGCACCGGCTGGCGAACTCCTCCAGCCGCATCCCGCGGTCGTCGCGCCGGTGCACCAGCACCTTCACCAGCACCCCGGCCACGGTCCGCTTGTCGCCGTCCTCGATCACCGTTCCCGCCCCACCATCGCCGCGACCTTCGAGCAGTGCTCCACCCGGTAGGAGGCGTCCACCAGCGCCAGCGCGGCCAGCCCGTCGCGGTCGACGCCACCGGTGTGGATGGCCTGGGTGAACGCGCGCAGCACCCCGGCGTACTCGTGCCACAGCGACTGCTTGAACCCGGCGAACCCGGCCAGCATGTCCGCCCGGCGCACGGTGCCGTCGGCCAGCCGCACCTCGACGTCCTTGGTCTCGCCCGGGTGGTCCCAGTCCAGCTCCACGGTGGCCAGCGCGCCGGTCTCGGTGGCCAGCCGCACCACCGCGGCCCGGTCCACCCCGGTCGCGTCCCGCCGGATGTCCACACCGGACACCTGGAGCGTGCCGAGCAGCAGTCGGACCAGGTCGAAGGCGTTGGGCCCGTTGTCGGCCACGCAGCCGCCGCCGCAGCGCAGCGGGTCGAGGTACCACTCGTCCTCGCCGACGTGGTCCTCGATGCGCTCCAGGTAGCGCACCCGGACCGACTCCACCGGCACCCCCGGCGGCAGGCTCGCCACCAGGGCCTGGATCCGCGCGTTGTAGCGGCGGTGGAACGAGGTGAACAGCACCGCGCCGCGGGTGGCGGCCAGCTCGGCCAGCGCCAGCCCGTCCGGCAGCCGGGTGGCCAGCGGCTTCTCCACGCACACCGGCAGCCCGGCGTCGAGCAGGTCCAGGCACACCGGGGCGTGCTGGTCGTTGGGCACGGTGACCACCACCGCGTCCAGCCCGCCCGCGGTGATCATGTCCCGGTGGTCGCGCCAGCACGGCACCTCGTCGCGGTAGGGCGCCAGCGCCTCCGGCCGCACGTCGCACACCGCGCCCAGCCGCAGCGGGCCGCTCTCGCCGAGGGCGGCGAGGTAGTAGCGGGAGATCACCCCGAGGCCGATCACACCGATCCGCATCAGCGCACCCCCGGCAGGTCCAGGCCCAGCTCGGCGGCCACGTCGGCGAGCTCGGCGTGCAGCGCGCCGCTCAGCGGCACCCCCAGCCCGCGGCACTCCTCGGCGTGCCGGGCCTCCGGCACCCCCGGGTAGGACACCTTGCCGCCCGCCTCGACCGGCGGGCAGCCCAGCAGCGACCCGAACAGCGACCCCGCGTCGCGCTGGTAGGCCTCCGGCTCGCGCAGGGTGGCGGGCGCCACGGCGAGCACCAGGTAGCCGATGTCGTCGTCCGGGGCGCGGTCGGCGGCCCAGGCGGCGGGCGAGGGCCCGATGCCCGCGCCGGGCACCAGCGCGGCCAGCACCTCGACCATCAGACCGAGGCCGAACCCCTTGTACTCACCCGATCCCGGTCCGCCGAGCCAGGTGAGGTGGGCGGTGCCCTGGTCGAACAGCGCCGGGTCGCGCACGGGGTCGCCGTGTTCGTCGGCCAGCCAGCCCGCCGGGACGCCCTCGCCCGCCCGGGCCGCCGCGCGGACCTTGCCGGTGGGCACCGCGGTGGTGCTCATGTCCAGCAGGAACGGCGGGTGCGCGCCCGCGGGCGCGGCCACGCTGAGCGGGTTGGTGCCCAGCATCGCCACCCGGCCGCGCGGCGGCCGCGCGATCCGCTGGTGGCCGCAGTTGGCCGCGACCACGCCGATCATCCCGCCCGCCACCGCGCGCAGGGCGTGCGGCCCGGCGCAGCCGAAGTGCGTGCCGCCGCGCACCGAGACCAGCCCGATGCCGTGGTTGACCGCGCGCCGCACGGCCAGGTCCATCGCCTCGCCCGCCAGCCACAGCCCCAGCGCCCCGCACCCGTCGAGCAGCACCGAGGCGCCCCGGTCGGCGAGCACCCGCGGCTCGGCGTCGGGCCTGCTGCGCCCGGAGCGCAGCAGCGGCAGGTAGATCCTGGTCAGGTTGACCAGGCCGTGCGAGCTGGTGCCGGTGATGTCGCCGTGGCACAGCGCGGTCGCGGCGGCGCTCGCCCGACCCCGCGGTACCCCGTGCGCGACGAACACCTCCGTGGTGAAGCTGAGCAGCTCCGCTAGCTCGACGCGCACCCGCGTCGCGGGTGGGGCGTGGTCCAGATCGGTCATCCCGGTGCCGTTCTCGTCGGTGTGGCGGTGAAGGCACGCAGCACGCGGCTGACCTGGTCGGCGAAGGCGGCCAGGTCGGCCAGGGCGACGAACTCGCCCTCGGCGTGCGCGTTGTTGGCGGCCAGGTCCCCGGGGCCGAGCACGGCGGTGGCGGTCCCGGGGACCTCGGACATCCAGATGGCGTCGCAGGTGAACGCCGGTTCGGCGGTGGGCCAGGCGGGCACGCCCGCGGTGGCCATCAGACCGCCCAGCCAGGGGCCGCCGCCCGCGAGCGCGGGCAGCCCGCGCTTGAGCCAGTCCACTGTGGTCAGCCGGGCCGCGTCGGCGGCGGTGCGGGCCAGCTCGGGCACGCCCGCGAAGGCCGAGCCGAACCGCTCGACGCCGCCCGCGATCGCGCGGTCGAGGGCGGCGGTGAGCGCCGCGCCCTCGTCGGCACCGGCGTAGGCGAGGTTGACCAGCAGGTCGCCCTGGCCGTAGACGCGGTTGTGCCGGGTGCCGGTGTGCAGGCCCGCGATGCACGCCTGGCCGCCCGCGAGCTCGGTGGCCAGGTGCTGGGCGAGGTAGCCGAGCAGCACGGTGGCGTTGTGGCCGTCGCCGGGGCGGTCGTCGACGGCCCCGCTGCCCGCCACCCGCACCCGCGCGGTGGCCGACGCGGTGGCCCGGGCCAGGTAGCGCAGGCCGGTGGGCTCGCAGAAGATGTTGAGGGCGCCGTAGAAGCCCCGCGCGATCAGCGGGCGGGTGCCGAAGGTGCCCATCGCGCCGCCCTCCTCGCCCGCGACGGCCTGCACCAGCACCGAGACCTCCCGCCCCAGCCTGGGTTCGCGGGCCACCGCGTCGCGGATCCCGGCCAGCAGCGCGACCGCCGGGCCCTTGGCGTCGACCGCGCCGCGACCGCGCACCACGGCGCCGTCGCAGGACGCGGGCTCGTGCCCGGCCACGGTGTCGAGGTGGACGTTGAACATCACCGTCGGTGCGTCCGCCGGGCCCAGCCTGAGCACGAGATTGGGTTGCGCGGCAAGGAAGTCCGGGTCGCGGGCGGCGTCGCGCACGGCCTCGGGCACGCTCGGGAGGTCCAGTTCGGACGGTTCGGCCGGGGCGTGGTGCACGACGTCGAACCCGTGCGCGGCCTCGGCGTAGGCGGTCTGCGCCGCCCACAGCCACACCGGGCCGGGCCCCTCCAGCGGACCCGCGGTGGGCAGGTCGATCAGCCGCAGCAGCAGCGCCACGTCGGCCTCGGTCAGCCCCGCCACGTCACCGGCCCGCGGTGGCGAGCAGGGCCTCGAGCGCGCGCCCGGCGGCGGTGAACGCCTCGGCCGAGCCGGGGCCGCGCTCGTCCTCGTGCGGGCGCAGCCCCAGGTGCGGCTCGATCGAGAGCGCGCCCTGGTAGCCGTGCGCGGACAACAGGGCCAGGCAGCCCTCGACGTCGGCCGCGCCCTCGCCCGGCAGTGTCCACTGTGGTCCGTAGGCGCCTGGCACGCCGTCCTTGACGTGCACGTGCGCGACGTGCTCGACCAGCTCGGCGAGCTGCGCCACGGCGGAGTACCCGTACGCCAGGCCGTTCCCGGTGTCGAACAGCAGCCGCAGGGCCGGGCTGTCGGCCTCCTCCAGCATCCGCAGCGCGTGCCCGGCGTCCCGGCCCGCCCAGCCCGCGCAGTTCTCGTGCAGCAGCACCAGGTCCGCCTGCTCGGCGCGCTGGGCCAGCTCGCGCATCCGGCGCAGCACCCGGTGCTCCCACTCGTCGGCGTGCAGCCCGTCGTTGGGGTAGGACATCACCCGCAGGTACCGGGTGCCCAGCCGGGCGCAGCGCGTCGCGAGGACCCGCAGCTCGTCGAGGTCGCGGCCGAAGTCGCCGGTGATCGCGCTCGACCAGTCGCCGATGCGCGAGTCCACGCACACCGTGCGCAGCCCCAGCTCGGCCAGCGTCTCGGCCACCCGGGCGAACTCGTGGTCGTCCAGCTCGGCGACCGGCACGCCGTCGACGGTGCGCAGCTCGATCGCCGACCAGCCCAGCCGGGCGATCGCGGCGACCTGGTCGGCCAGCGCCGGGCCCGCCTCGTCGCCGATCCCGGCGAGCACGGTCACCGGTCGGCCCCGACCGGGACGCGCAGCCCGGAGCGGCGCTTGGCCTGGGCCAGCAGCCGCACCGCGGCGATCCCGGCGGCGGGCTCGTCGGCCAGCGGCTCCTCGCCGGCGAAGTGCCGGTAGGCCCGGGCGATGAACGCGGTGAGCGAGTCGTCGCGGAACACCGAGTCGACCTTGCCGCCGTGCGTGCGCACCGAGAGCTGGGCGTACTCGTCGATGGCGCTGATCGGGTAGTGCCCGACCAGCGTGCCCGCCTCCAGCTCCACGGTGATCCGGCGCTCGCGGACCGGGGCGGTCAGGTCGGTGCGGATGTCGGTGCGGGTGCCGCCCGCGTGCCGCAGCCGCAGCCAGGCCCGGCCCAGCGACGGGAACACCGCGTCGCCGAGCAGCATGTCGGCGCAGCCCGCGGCGGTGACCTCGGCGGGACCGGCCAGCAGCAGCGCCACGGCCAGCGAGTGCGGCACCTCCACGTCGAAGGCGCTCTGGTGGTCGTCGCCCGCGAGCGTGCGGGCGAAGCGCGGCTTGCTCTGGGTGAAGGCCACCGACCGCAGCGCGCCGAGCCGCCCGCCGTGCAGCACGCCCAGGATCCGGTTGGTCAGCTCGCTGGCCCGCCACTGCGCGACCGGCACCAGGTCGAGCCGGGCCAGCTCGCGCAGCCGGAGCACCTCGCGCAGCTCCACCTCGTCGGCGGCCAGCGGCTTCTCCAGCAGGATCCGGCGGAAGCCCAGGTCGGCCAGCTCGGTGAGCGGGCGCAGCCGGGCCGACGGGCCGGTGCACAGGTGCACGACGGTGCGCTCGGGGTCGGTGAGCGCGGCGGCCTGCGCCAGCGAGCTCGCGGTGACCACGTCGGGGGCGTCCGGGACGGCGCGGCGCGGGTCGTAGACGGTGATCGGCGGTCTGCCGAACGAGCGGCCGCTGCCGTAGCCGAGCTTGCGCAGCACGGGCAGGTGCAGCCCGGCCCCGGACCGGCCGAGTCCCACGACGAGCGTGCCCAGCATGGGTGGCGTGCCTCCTGAAACCGCGTGGACCCCCGGAACCGGGCCAACCCTGGCCGGGGCGTGCGCACCGTGTCAACGCCGGTCGCCGACGGCCACACGACCGTGTGATCTTTTGATTGCGTTGACACACAACGGTTCCGCACCGCCTAGTTTGGACCGCGGTCGGGTGGGCACCGCCGCGGGGCGCGGTGTGGCGACGCCCGACCGGAGGGACAGGCATGGAGCACGCCGCGGCACTCGCGGATCCCGGCACCGCCGACCACAGCGGCCGGGCGGTGCCCTTCTTCAGCCAGGCGAGCAGTTTCGCCGAGCTGTGGCCCGCCATCGCGACCAACGTCACCACGGTGCTGCACCGCGGCAAGTTCTCGCACGGCCCGCTGGTGGCCGAGCTGGAGCGGGCGCTGGCCGAGCGGCTCGGCGCCGCGCACGTGGTGGGGGTCAACTCCGGCACCGACGCGCTGGTGCTGCTGCTGCGCGCGGCCGGGCTGGAGCCCGGTGACGAGGTCGTGGTGCCCGCGTTCAGCTTCGTGGCCTCGGCGTCCTCGGTGGTCCTGGCGGGCGGGCGGCCCGCGTTCGCCGACATCGACCCGCTCACCTACGGCCTGGACCCGGGCGCCGCCGCCGCCGCGGTCACGCCCGCGACCCGGATGGTCATGCCGGTGCACCTGTTCTGCCAGCTCGCCGACCTGGCGGGGATAGCGGAGGTGGCCCAGCGGCACGCGCTGACCGTGGTCGAGGACAGCGCCGAGGCGATCGGCATGCGCTGGGACGGCGTGCACGCCGGGCTGCACGGCGCGGGCGGGGTGCTCTCGTTCTTCCCCACCAAGACCCTCGGCGCGCTCGGCGACGCGGGCGCGGTGATCACCAACGACGACCGGGTCGCCGAGACCGCCGCCGCGCTGCGCCACCACGGCCGGTTCGGCCGCACCCTGGACCACTTCCCGGGCATCTCCAACGAGACCGCGCTGCCCGGGGTCAACTCCAAGATGGACGACCTGCAGGCCGCGGTGCTGCTGGCCAAGCTCGGCAGGCTGGACGCCGACATCGCCCGGCGGGCCGAGCTTGCGGCCGCCTACACCGAGCGGCTGCGCGGCTGCCCCGGGGTGCGCAGGCTGCCCACCGCGGTCGAGCGCGAGGTCGACACCGACCCGGTGTTCTACGTCTACCTCGTCGAGGTCGAGCACCGCGACGCCCTCGTCGAGTACCTGGCCGCGCACGGTGTCGGCACCGAGACCTACTACCCGGTGCCGCTGCACCTGCAGCCCTGCTTCGCCGACCTCGGCCACCGGCGCGGGGAGTTCCCGCACGCCGAGGCCGCCTGCGCGCGGGCCGTCGCGCTGCCGCTCTACCCGGACCTGCTGGAGTCGCAAGTGGACAGGGTGTGCGCGCTGGTCCGCGCCTTCTACGGCGGTGCCGCCTCGTGACGCTCCCGTTCTTCCCGCCCGACCTGTTCGACAACGAGCGCGACGCGCTGCTCGACATCGTCCGGCGCACCGGTCTCTCACCGTCGCAGAAGTTCATCCTCGGCGAGCGCACCGCGCAGTTCGAGGACGCGCTGCGCGCCGAGACCGGCGCGGCCGAGGTCATCGCCTGCTCCAGCGGCACCTCCGCGCTCACGCTCGTGTTGCGCGCCATGGACATCGGGCCCGGTGACGAGGTCGTGGTGCCCGCCTTCGGCTGCGCGCCGCTGGCCTCCTCGGTGGTCTCGGTCGGCGCGGTCCCGGTGTTCGCCGACGTGCACCCGTGGACGATGGTCGTCGAGCCCTACGAGGTCGCGCGGGCGATCACCGCGCGCACCGCGGCGGTCATGCCCGCGCACATGTTCTCGGTGATGGCCGACATGCCCACCATGCGCGAGCTGGCCCGGCGCCACGACGTGCGGCTGGTCGAGGACTCCGCGGTGGCCCAGGGCGGGGTGCTCGGCGGGGTCCCGGCCGGGCGCTGGGGCGACGCGGGCGTGTACTCCTTCGTCCAGGTCAAGACCTTCGGCACGGTCGGCGAGGGCGGCGCGGTGGTCACCGACGACGCCGAGCTCGGCCGGACCGTGCGGATGCTGCGCAACCACGGCCAGGACGGGCGCGCCCGGTTCGTGCACCACCTGGTCGGCTACAACAGCCGGTTCGACGAGCTGGTGGCCGAGTTCCAGCTGCACCGGCTGCCCGGGCTGGCCGGGCGGCTGGCCCGCCGCGCCGAGATCGCCGACTACTACACCGAGCGGTTCACCCCGCTGGTCGAGCGCGGTGTGCAGCCACCCCCGCCGGGGCGTGACGGCCGCTGCTTCTACGTGTACTCGCTGCTGGCCGAGCGCCGCGACGCGCTCAAGGCCCACCTGCTCACCCGCGGGGTGGGCAGCCACGTCTACTACCCGGCGCCGCTGCCCAGCCAGCCCGCGTTCGCCCGCTTCGCCCGGCCCGGCCAGTACTGGCCGCACGCCGAGCTGGCCAGCGCCAGGACGCTGGCGCTGCCGATCTACCCGCACCTGACCGACGCCCAGGTCGAGCACATCGCCGACGCGGTCTGCGACTTCCCCGGAGGACCGCGATGACGGTGCCGCTGCGGCTGACCGCCGCGCCCGGCAAGCTGGGCGCCTACGCGCGCCTGGCCAAGCTCGACGTGTGGGACTACTACCTGGCGCTGCCGCTGGCCTGGTCGCTGGCCGGGTTCACGCCCGCGGCGCTGGGCCTGCTGGCGATCTTCGGGCCGGGCACGGTGTCGGTGGTGGCGGGCGCGGTCGCCTTCGACGACGTCACCGGCTACCGCGACGGCAGCGACGCGGCCAACTACGGCCCGGACTCGCCCGCCCGCAGGCTGGCCCGCAAGCCGCTGCTCACCGGGGAGCTCGCCGAGGCGGAGGCGGTCCGCTTCGGCTGGCTGGCCACGGTCGCGGGCGCGCTGCTCTGGGCGCTGGCGGTGCTGGTCGCTGGCGCTCCACTGTGGACGGTGCTGCTGGCCGCGGTGTGCCTGGCCGCCGCGGTGCAGTACTCGTGGGGCCTCAAGATCAGCTACCGCGGCTGGCAGGAGGTGTTCCTGGCCGGTTTCGGCGCCGGGCTGGTGCTCGTCGGACTCGGTCTGGGCACCGGCGGGATGAGCGGGTTCGCACTGGTCCAGGCCGTCCTGTTCGGACTCGGGCCGCTGCTGTTCGGGGTCTACTCGAACACCCGCGACATCGAGGGCGACGCGGCCGTGGGTAGGCCCACCGCCGCCGTCCTGCTCTCCGCGCGGGCCAACCGGCTGTTCATCGCCGGGCTGTCGGTGGCCGAGGCGGGCCTGATCACCAGCGCGGCCGGGCTCGGCGCCGCCCCGTGGTGGTTCGCGCTGGCCCTCTCGCCCACCATGCTGCTGCGGCTGGCGCAGCTGCGCCGCGGCGTCGGCCTGGGCGACCTGCTCGGCGCCCGGCTGCTCGGCCTGCGCGCGCACCGCGTCACCACCGCGAGCCTGGTCGCGGTCAACCTGATCATCGTGCTGGGAGCCGGTTCGTGAGCGCAGATCTCGACGTCGCCGTTGTCGGAGCCGGGATCGCGGGCCTGGCGCTGGCCCACCGGCTGCGCGCGCGGGGCCGCTCGGTGCACGTGTTCGAGGCCGCCGACCAGATCGGCGGCCGGATGACCAGCCTGCGCCGGGACGGCTACCTGATCGACACCGGCGCCGAGATGATCGGCACCACCGGCTACCCGGCCACCTGGCGGCTGATCCGCGAGTTCGGTCTGTCCGATGTGGAGGTCCCGCTGATCGGTGCCGACCTCGCGGTGTGGCGGGAGGGGCGCCCGCGCCCGCACGTCGGCGACCCGCGCGGGCTGGCCGAGGGCGCCGGGCTGTCGCTGTCCGACCGGGTCGAGCTGGCCAAGCTGCTCGGTGCCGCCGCGCTGCGCAGGCGGGCCTACGACCCGGACACCCCGGAGGGCACGCCGATGGGCGGGCGCACGGTGGCCGAGATCGCCCGCGGCGGTGTGCACGACTACCTGCTCCAGCCGTTGAGCGGCGGGTTCTTCGGCTGGGACACCGAGCGCGCGTGCGCCGGGCCGCTGCTGAGCCACCTGCTCGCGGTGGGCGCCACCAAGACGTTCCGCACGTACCGCGACGGCATGGACACCATCGCCCGGCTGCTCGCCGCCCGCCTGGACGTGAGCACCGGCGTCGCCGTGCGGGAGGTGACCACCACCGGGTCCGGCGCGCGGATCACCATCGACGGCGCGTCCCTGACCGCGCGCACGGTGGTGTTGGCGGTGCCCGCGCCGGTCGCCGCGCGGCTGCACCCGGGGGCGCCGGAGTACGTGCGGCGCTGCGAGTTCCGGCCGATGGCCAAGGTGATCTGCCTGCTCGACCGGCCGCTGGAGGGCCTCGGGCGCTCGTTCGCGCTGGCCGTGCCCGCGGTGGAGAACCCGGTGCTCGCGGGCGTGGTGTTCGACGACCGCAAGCACCCGGGCCGCGCGCCCGCCCGGCGCGGCATGCTCACCCTGGTCTCGGCGCCCGGAGTCACCGGTGAGCTGCTGTCCGCCTCCGACGACGAGATCGCCCGCACGCTGCTCACCCAGGCCGAGCGCTACGTCCCGGGCTTGGCGGCGACCCTGCGCGCGACCGTGGTCCTGCGCTTCCCGCACGGTCTGCCGATGCCCACCCCGGCCGCGCTGGCGCTGCGCCCGGAGTTCGTCCGGCGCCCAGCGGCGGCGGTCGAGTACGCGGGCGACTGGTACGCCCTGCGGCCCAGCAGCGAGTCGGCGGTGCGCTCGGCCGAGGTCGTCGCGGACCGGCTCGCGGGCGCCGACCTGGCGGTGGCCGGTGCCTGAGATCGCTGTCGCCCGCTACGTGTTCGGCACCGCCTTCGAGCGCGAGGAGGAGCGGCTCACCCTCGGCGAGCGGCTCTGGGACCCGGGCACCATCGCCCGGCTCGACGCGCTCGGCGTCGGCCCGGGCAAGCGCTGCCTGGAGGTCGGCGCCGGCCGCGGGTCCATCGCGGCGTGGATGGCCGGGCGCGGTGCCGCGGTCACCGCGGTGGACATCGACACCTCCCGGCTGAACCGGCTGCGCGCCCTGGGGGTGGCGGTGTGCGAGTCGGACATCAGCGTGGGCGAGGTGCCCGAGCAGACCTACGACCTGGTGCACGCCCGGCTGGTCGTGCAGCACGTCGGCGACCGCGCGGCGGCCGTCCGCCGGATGGTGGCCATGCTGCGCCCGGGGGGTCACCTGGTGCTGGAGGACACCGACACCGCGTCGCTGTTCAGCACCGCCGACGGCCCGCTGCAGCCCGCGGTGAAGGCCGCGGCCTACGCGGTGATGATCGACTCCGGCTACCACGCCCGCTGCGGCCTGCTCGACGTCGAGCTCGCCCTGGCCGCCGGGCTCCACGACGTGCGGGCCGAGGGGCGCGCCGAGGTGGTCGCGGGCGGGACCCCGGAGGGCCGCTGGTTCGCGCTCTGGCTCGAGCACCTGCGACCGGCGATGGTGGCGGCGGATGGGGTGTCCGATGTAGACATCGATGGCGCGGTCGCCGACCTGGCCGATCCCGGGCGCCGGTGGCTCTCGCAGGTGATGGTCACGGTGACCGGGCGGAAGGACGGCTGATGAGCGGGCCACGCGACCTGGGGACCCTGTTCGACGACCTGGTGGAGCGCCGGGTGCGCACCGTCGTGCGGCTGAGCAGGCCGCTGGACGTGGCACCGGACTACGGCACCAGCTACGACCTGCCCGCGCTGGCGGCGCTGGTGCGCAACCTCGCGGGCTGGCTGCACGCCGCCGGGGTGCGCCCGGGCGACCGGGTGGCCGTGGTCAAGCCGAACCACTGGGACTACGTGCTGCTCGCCTGCGCCGCCGTGCGGGTCGGCGCGGTGCCCGCGCTGCTGTCGGACCACGTGGCCCCCGAGGCGCTGCAGGTGCTGCTCAAGCGGCTCGACCCGGCGCTGCTGATCACGACCCGGTCGGTGCTGGACAACGCCCGCGAGCACGGGTGCGACCTGCTCGGCCACGCCCGCCAGACGCTCACCCTGGAGGGCCGCTACCCGGGCACGATCAACATCGAGCGGCTGCACGGCCACGAGCCGCCGCCCCCGGTCCACCGCGACGACGACGAGCCGCTGGTGGTCAACCACACCTCGGGCACCACCGGCGTGCCCAAGCTGGTGGTGCACTCCAACCGCACGCTCGTGCTGGGGCTGGCGGGCGCGGAGTCGACCCGGCTGCCGATCGTGTCCAGCCGCAAGCGGGACACGGTCTGCTCGGCCATCGCCTACAGCCACGGCCGGGCGATCCCGTGGACGGCCAGCGTCCTGTGGCTGGCCCCGAGCGAGGTCGTGGTGATCGACTCACCGGACCCGGTCGTGGCCGAGCGGGTGCTGCGCGCGTACCCGCCGACCACGCTGGAGGCGCTGCCCTCGACCTACGTGCGCTGGCAACCGATGGCCGACCAACCGAGCAACCCGTTCCGCCGCGTGCGGCTGTTCATCAGCACCTTCGACGCCGTGCACCCACCGACGGTCCGCGCCTTCCTGGCCGCGACGCGCAGGCGACCGGTGTGGGCGCAGGTGTGGGGGCAGACCGAGACCGGCCCGATGACGTTCCGCTTCCTCACCCGCCGCGCGCTGGCCGAGCGCGAGCAACGGCACCCGACCACCCGCGACCTCGGCCGCCCCATCCCCTTCCGCACCAGGCTGCGCGTGGTCGACCCGCGCACGTTCGAACCGGTCCGACGCGGCACCCCGGGCCTGGTGCTCATCCACACCCCCACCCGCTGCCTCGACTACCTGGGCGAACACGACCGCTGGGAAGCCAAGCTCACCGGTGCGTGGTGGAACACCGGCGACCTGGGCGTGCGCACGCGGACGGGCTCGTACCTGCTGCTCGACCGCGAGGTGGACGTGCTGCCCGGCCAGAGCTGCGTGGAACTGGAAGACGTGCTCCAGGACCGGGTTCCCCAGGTCCTGGAGTGCGTCGTCCTACCCACTCCGGGCAGGCTGCCAGTGCCGGTGGTCGTCACCGCCGACGGAGCACTGGACCCGTTCTCCTGGCAGCACGCACTGCACGACCTACCTGCCCTGGCCGACCCCGTGGTGGTGCCGTGGGAGCAGATCCCCCGCACCGGCACCGGGAAGGTCCGCCGGATGGAACTGCGCACCATGATCACCGGCGGGCACGATACCTTCGGTACCGGACGCTGGACGTGAGGAGATCCCCACTGTGACAACGCAACGAGTCGCCGCCATCCCGGCCGCGCCGGAGCTGTACAAGAAGCTGATCGCCCTGCACACCGCCGTGGAACACGAGGCCGTGGCGGCCGGACTGGACCAGAAGCTCATCGAACTGGTCAAGATCCGCGCCTCCCAGATCAACGGCTGCGCCTTCTGCATTGACATGCACAGCACAGCGGCATCGAAGCTGGGCGAAGACATCCGCCGCATCCACGCCCTCCCGGCCTTCCGGGAGAGCGGCTTCTTCACGGCACGGGAGGAAGCCGCACTGGCACTGACGGAGTCGGTGACCCTGCTCGCGGAGACCAGGGTGCCGGACGACGTCTACGAGGCAGCCGCCAAGGAGTTCTCGGAGGCGGAACTGACACAGCTGATCTGGGCGATCACCGTGATCAACGCCTTCAACCGCCTCTCGGTCACCAGCCGCAACACCCCACCCCCGCTCTAGACCGCACCGCACTGCACCACGCCGCCCCGACATGTTGCCTTGCCCTTGCTGTTCACTCTCTAATTCTCAAGCCCTATGCCACGCAACACCCGCTACGCCAGTGCTCGATTCAGTGGACTCACTTCGTGTGGGGGAGGAGTACCGCTAAACTTGCCGTGTGGTGGGGATGCCCTTCACCCGCCCTTTTTTCACCACCGCGGTGCTCTAGGGGCCCCGCACGAAGTGAGTTCACTGAATCGAGCCCGCTCTTACTCGGGTACACACGGCGTTGCTCGCCGTCCTCGACTGGGCGTAGCTCATACGGGTTGCCCGACTAAGACGCAGGCTCGATCTGGCGAACTCCCTTTGCGCGGGGCCCCTAGAGCACCGCTGTGGGGAAAAAGCGTGGGGTGAAGGGCATCCCCACCACCAGGTCAAGGTTAGCGGCACTCCTCCCCCACACAAAGGGAGTCCGCCAGATCGAGCACATCCGTAACGGGTGTTGCGTTCCGTGGGGCTTGGGAATTAGGGATTGAGGGCAAGGGCAAGGGCAAGGGCAAGGGCAGAGGGCAGAGGGCACGTGCTGGGGCTGCGCGGTTGGATTAGGGCTTGGGGTGTGGTGGCTAGGAAGTGTGGCGTACTGGGGAGGGCAGGGTGAACTGGATGGTTTCCCGTGCGGTCTCGTGCTCTGAGACCTCCACCGGTCCAAGCCCGCGCAGCGTCGCGATTACCTCGTCCACCAGGTGTGGCGGTGCCGAAGCCCCAGCGGTCAGGCCGATGGTCTTCGTGCCTGCGAGCCATTGTGGGCGTATGTCGCGGACGTCGTCGATCAGGAATGCCTTGGTGCCCTGTCGCTTTGACAACTCGACCAAACGCAGTGAGTTCGAGGAATTGGTGGAGCCGACCACCAGTACCAGGTCTGATACCGCTGCCACGGCGCGCAGTGAGTCCTGGCGGTTGGTGGTGGCGTAGCAGATGTCGTCGGAGCCGGGGCCGCGCAGTGCCGGGAACCTGGCGTGCAGGGCGTCGATGATGTCCGTGGTCTCGTCGACCGCCAGGGTGGTCTGGGTCAGGTAGGAAACCCTTGTGGGGTCGGGGATGTCCACTGTCGCCACATCGGCGACCGACTCCACGAGCACGGTGCGGTCCGGTACCTCGCCCAGTGTTCCCTCGACCTCTTCGTGGCCCGCGTGTCCGATGAGGATCACTGTGTCGCCTCGGCCCGCGAACCTGCGTGCTTCGGCGTGGACCTTGGTGACCAGGGGGCAGGTGGCGTCGATGACGGCCATCCCGCGTGCCGCCGCGTCGGTGCGGACCGCTGGGGAGACGCCGTGTGCCGAGAAGACCACAGTGGACTGATCGGGTACCGCATCGAGTTCGTCCACGAACACTGCGCCGCGTGCTTCCAGGTCGGCGACCACGTGGGTGTTGTGCACGATCTGCTTGCGCACGTACACCGGCTCGTCTTGCCGGTCCAACGCCCGCTCCACCACCTGGACCGCGCGTTCGACGCCCGCGCAGAACGAGCGCGGTGCCGCCAGGACCACCGAGCGCGGGCCGCTGACCGCCACCCAGGCGCTGACCGCCGAGCGGGCCGCCAGTCGTGCCTTGTGGTCGCCGTGGCGCACGACCACGCCCAAGCCGGTGTCGCCGACGGTGGACCAGGTGGCGTCGGTGTTGGTCCGGTCGACCGCGACGTCCAGTACGCCGCGCACGCTGGGGACGCCTTGCCTGCGCAGTTCGCCCTCGATCAGGGTCGCCGCCGGGCAGCCGACGTCGGGACCGCCCAAGCCGCGCAGCTCGTCGGCGACGAGCACGGTGCCCGGGGGCAGCGGGTCGGTCGGTCCCAGCGTGGTCATCGGGTCGGGTCTCCTCGGTGTGCTCGACAGGCGGACGGGCGTCCGGTGGGGCGAGTCGATGGTGAGGCGGCTGCTTCGACGGTGACCTCAGTGGTCGCGGCTGGTGGACAGGCGGGCGATCGCGGTCAGCTCGCCCCCGGCGCGCGGCTGCGGGTGGGCGGCCTCGAGGTGGTCGAGGGCGTCGGCGAGCAGCTCGTCGGCGCGGGTCTGGGTCCAGGACCGGCCGCCCGCCTGCTCGATGAGCTCGGCCGCGCGCACCAGTTCGGGGTGCGACAGCGGTGCCGTGCCCCGGTAGAGCGCGCGCAGCTCGTGGGCGGCGGCGGTGTCGGTGGCCAGCGCGGCCACCACGGGCAGCGACTTCTTGCGGTTGCCCAGGTCGGAGTAGACCGGTTTGCCGGTGGCCGCCGGGTCGCCCCAGATGCCCAGCAGGTCGTCGACGAGCTGGAAGGCGAGGCCGAGCCGCTCGCCGAACGAGCGCAGGTGTCCGACCCGCTCCGGGGTGCCGCCGCCGAACAGCGCGCCGATCCCGGTGGAGCAGCCCAGCAGCGCGCCGGTCTTGCCCTCGGCCATCCGCAGGCACTCGGCCAGGCTGACGTCGGCGCGCTTCTCGAAGGCCAGGTCGGCGGCCTGCCCGTCCTGCACCGCGAGCACCGCCGCGGACAGCACCCGGGCGCCCTCCTGCGCGCACGGGTGGCCGGTGGTGGCCAGCACGTCGTAGGCGAGGGTCAGCAGCGCGTCGCCCGCCAGGATGGCCGCGCCCAAGCCGAAGACGCTCCACGCGGTGGGGCGGTGCCGCCGGGTGCGGTCGCCGTCCATCACGTCGTCGTGCAGCAGCGTGAAGTTGTGCACCAGCTCCACCGCCACGGCCGCGGACAGCGCGTCGCTCGGGTCGCCGCCCACCGCCTCGGCGGCGACGAGCACCAGGGCCGGGCGGATCGCCTTGCCGCTGTCGGCCGCCGCGGGCGCGCCGTGCTCGTCCCACCAGCCGAAGTGGTAGCCCGCGATGGCGCGCATCGACTCCGGGAGGGTGTCGACGGCCGCGCGCAGCGCCGGGTCGAACAGGTTCCTGGCCTGTGCCAGCACATCCCGGGCCGAGCGGGGGGCTGCGGGCGCTTCGGCGGTCGGCGTCACGTCGGGTTCCCTTCCAGGGTGCGGTGGTTCTCCGGGGCGCCGGGCGTCGGGAAGGCGGATGGCGGAGCGGTTGGAGTGCATGTGTCCGGTCCTGGGGATAGTGGGGTGTGGACGGACCGGTGGGCCCGCCGCCGCGAGCGCGGCGGCGGGGTGCCGGGGATCAGATCTGCACGCTCTCCAGCACGCCGAGGGCGTCGGGCACCAGTACGGCGGCGCTGTAGTAGGTGCTGACCAGGTAGGAGATGATCGCGCGCTCGTTGATGCCGGTGAACCGCACCGAGAGGCCGGGCTGGTACTCGTCCGGGATCCCGGTCTGGTGCAGGCCGATCACGCCCTGGTCGGACTCGCCGGTGCGCAGCACCAGGATCGAGGTGAGGTTGGTGTCGCTGATCGGGATCTTGTCGCAGGGCAGCAGCGGCACCCCGCGCCACGCCTGGACCTGCCTGCCCTGCACCTCGGTGGTGGGCGGGTAGAGCCCGCGCTTGGTGCACTCGCGGCCGAAGGCGGCGATGGCCCGCGGGTGGGCGAGGAAGAACTTGGACCCGCGCCGACGGGAGAGCAGCTCGTCGAGGTCGTCCGGGCTGGGCGCGCCCTCGCGGGTGTGGATGCGCTGGCGCAGGTCGGCCTGGTGCAGCAGCCCGAAGTCCCGGTTGTTGACCAGCTCGTGCTCCTGGCGCTCGCGCAGCGCCTCGATGGTCAGCCGGAGCTGCTGCTCGACCTGGTCCATCGGCTCGTTGTACAGGTCGGCGACCCGCGAGTGGATCTTGAGCAGGGTCTGCGCGACGCTGAGCTCGTACTCGCGCGGGGCCTGGTCGTAGTCGACGAAGGTACCCGGCAGCTCGTGCTCGCCCTGGTGGCCGGAGGCGAGCGCGATCTCGGCCTCGCCGTGCTTGTTCTGCCGCGCCTTGGGCTGCGCGCGGAACGCCTCGACGTGCGCGCGCAGCGCGGCCGAGCGCTCCTGCAGGGAGAGGAACTCCGAGCGCGACAGCGACAGCAGGATCACCTGGGTGGTCGCCTTGGCGGTGAAGTCCCAGGTGGCGTCGGACTCGACCAGGCCGCGGTCGCCGAAGAACTCGCCGTCGGCCAGGATCGCCAGCGCCGCGTCGTCGCCGTAGTGGCCCGTGGTGTAGGTGGTGACCTTGCCGTGCGCGATCAGGTGGACCTCGTCGGCGGCCTCGCCACCGCGCACGATCGTCTCGCCCGCGGCGAACTCGCGCTGGGTGAACCGGCGGGCCAGCTCGGCCAGCGCCTCGGCGTCCTCCAGCCCGCGCAGCAGCGCCAGCTCGCGCAGCTCCTGGGCGACCACCTGCACGTCGGCGCCGGTGTTGGTGAAGGTGACCCGGCCGTCGCCGAGGGTGTAGCTGAGCCTGCGGTTCACCCGGTACACCGCGCCCTGGGCCTCGACCCAGGGCAGCATGCGCAGCAGCCAGCGGGAGGTGATCTCCTGCATCTGCGGGACGGACTTGGTGGTGGTGGCCAGTTTTCTGGCCGCCGTGGTCCCGAGGCTCTGTTGCTGCTCAGGTCCGGTTTCCAGCAGACCGGTCACGCGCGGTACCGCCAATCAGTGGTCGTGTGCGGGGGTGGGGCACCCGGGCCAACCCCTGGGGGTTGGGTGGGCCCGGGTGCCCCGGGAGGGTGGCTAGAGGCCGATCTGGACGTTGTCGAGCACGCCGAGCGCGTCCGGGACGAGGACGGCGGCGGAGTAGTAGGCGCTCACCAGGTAGGAGAGGATCGCCTTGTCGTTGATGCCCATGAAGCGCACCGACAGGCCGGGCTCGTACTCGTCCGGGATGCCGGTCTGGTGCAGGCCGATGACACCCTGGTTCTGCTCGCCAGTGCGCAGCACCAGGATCGAGGTGGTGCGGGTGTCGCTGACCGGGATCTTGTTGCAGGGCAGCACCGGGATGCCGCGCCAGGACGGCACGTGGTGCCCGGCGATCTCCACGCTGGTCGGGTAGATCCCGCGCTTGCTGCACTCGCGGCCGAACGCGGCGATCGCGCGCGGGTGGGCGAGGATGACCGACGGGTCCTTCCAGACCTTGGCCAGCAGCTCGTCCATGTCGTCCGGGGTGGGCGCGCCGGAGCGGGTGTGGATGCGCTGGCGCGGGTCGGCGTTGGCCAGCAGGCCGAACTCGCGGTTGTTGACCAGCTCGTGCTCCTGGCGCTCGCGCAGCGCCTCGATGGTCAGCCGGAGCTGCTGCTCGACCTGGTCCATCGGCTGGTTGTAGAGGTCGGCGACCCGGGTGTGCACCTTGAGGACGGTCTGGGCGACGCTGAGCTCGTACTCGCGCGGGTTCTCCTCGTAGTCCACGAAGGTCTCCGGCAGCTCGACCTCGCCCTCGTGGCCGGCCGCCAGGTTGATCGGGACCTCGCCGTCGCGGTGGTCGATGCCCGCCGCGGCGTAGGCCTCGATGTGCGCGCTCAGGCTGGGCACCCGCTCCAGCAGGTTCTGGAAGTCGGTGCGGCGCAGGGAGAGCACGGTGACCGCGGTGGCGGCGCGGGCGGTGAAGTCCCAGATGCGCTCCTCCAGCAGGCCCCACTGGTCGAAGTACTCGCCGTCGGCCACCACGCCGACCACGGTCTCGTCGCCGTACTGGCCCGCCGCCCGCTGCTCGACCCGGCCGTGCGCGATGACCAGGAACCGGTCCTCGGCGTGGCCCCACTCGACGATCGTGTCGCCCGCGGCGTACTGCTCCTGCTCGAACAGCGCGGCCAGCGCGTCGAGCGCCTCCTCGTCGTCGAAGTCGCGCAGGAAGGACAGTTCGCGCAGGTCGCCCGCGACCACCCGGGCGGTGGCGGCGTCGCGGTCGACGGTGATCCGACCGTCGCCGACGACGTAGTCGATCGCGATGCGGCCGTCGCCGACGACGTAGCTACGCCGCTGGTTGACCCGGTAGGTGCCACCGCCGACCTGGGTCCACGGCAGCACGCGCAGCAGCCAGCGGGAGGTGATCTCCTGCATCTGCGGGACGGACTTGGTGGTGGTGGCGAGGTTCCGCGCCGCCGCGGTGGTGAGGCTTTGCTGCGGCGACGTCGCGTCGCCGTCGACGGGACGCAGGGTCTCGGTCACGGTAGCTACCGCCAATCTGGGCGTGTTCGGATTCGAGAGGTATCAGGCGAGGTGTCCAGGGCGGCGGGCTGACCAGGTATCGCAGGCCATTGGCGGAAAATGTCTCGCATTCACCTTTTTGTCGGGCCGAGACTCCCGTGTGCCCCTTCGGTTCGGTTGACGGCAACGAAGCTAGCACCGGGATTTTGTTGCCGTACAGTCCCCGAATGGGCTGGTGATAACCCGGGAGAAATCACCCGTTTCAGGGGTCAGGCAGACCCGGAGTAGTCATTGAGTCGATCTACCACTCGATCTTGTGCACGGATGGTCCACGGGAGAGGTGGGGGCCGCCGGGCCGCCGGTACCGCTGTGTGGGCACACTGCGGTCCCATGAGTGGACTGATCGTCGTGCTGGGCGGCCGCAGCGAGATCGGCTTGGCCGTGGCCCACCGCATCGCCCCAGGTCAGCGCGTCGTGCTGGCGGCCAGGCGGTCAAGTGATCTTGAACACCAGGCGGCGGCCTTGCGGGCGGCGGGCGCGGCGGCGGTCGAGGCGGTCGAGTTCGACGCCGACGACCTGGGCGCACACGCGACAGTCCTCGACGGCATCGTGGCGGACCACGGTCCGATCGACACCGTCGTGGTCTCCTTCGGAATCCTCGGCGACCAGACCCGCGCCGAGAGCGACCCGGCGCACGCGGTGGCCATCGCCCACACCGACTACACCGCCCACCTCTCCGTCCTCACCCTGCTCGCGAACCTGCTGCGACAGCAGGGAAAGGGTTCTTTGGTGGTCTTCTCCTCGGTCGCGGGCGTCCGGGTGCGACGCGCGAACTACGTCTACGGCTCGGCCAAGGCGGGCCTGGACGGCTTCGCCAGCGGCCTGGCCGACGCCCTGGCGGGCAGCGGCGTGCGCCTGCTCCTGGTCCGACCCGGCTTCGTGATCGGACGGATGACCGAGGGCATGAGCCCGGCCCCGTTCGCCAGCACCCCGGACCAGGTCGCCGACGCGACAGTCCGCGCCCTGCGCAAGGGCCGGGGCGAGGTCTGGGTCCCCGGCGTCCTGCGCCCGGTCTTCTTCCTCATGCGCCTCCTACCGAGAGCGGTCTGGCGCAGGCTGCCCCGGTAGGGAGAATCGTCACCCATATCCACAAATGCACGATTCAGGATTCACGATTGAGCGAGATTCATGATTAAGTGACTCGCGGCATATAGATTCCTGCCCTGCCCACTACTCGTGCCGATCGACCGAGACCGACTTTCCCCACCCGCCCCGCCCGTCCACCGCTTTGCCCAATCCCGCCTACCATCAAAGGCGCCCTGCTCAGCCCGAATGCTCGATTGGGTGGACTGTCTTTGTGTGGGGGAGGGCGACCGCCTGAGCTCCCCGGCGCGTGGGCGGATCCCTTCCGCACCCGCCCTTCCACCGGCGGTCGCCCAGGGGCCCCGCACAAAGGCAGTCCCCAATCGAGCACCACCACCACCACAGCAAGCCCCGACGACACACCCCAACAACCAGGGTAGAGCCGACTAAGCTCAGAACCCGCTACCCACCAACGACTTCAGCGTTCGTCCGAAGCCGTCAGCAGCTGTCGGGGCAGCCCAGCAGGCAGGTCCGTCCGGCGGGTCACGTTCAACTTCCGGTACACCCGCGTCAAGTGCTGCTCCACCGTGCTCACCGTGATGTACAGTTTCCCGCCGATCTCCCGGTTCGTGTGCCCGAGCGCCGCCAGCACCGCCACCCGGCGCTCGGCCTCGCTCAGCGTCTCCATCCCGGTCGGCTGCGGCCGACGGCCGGCCTGCTCCGGGACCTCCGCGTCCCGCCCCGGGAGCAGTTCCCGGCTGAGCGGCTCCGCGTTGCAGCCCTTGGCCATCTGCAGCGCGCGGCGCGCCACCGTGCGCGCCTTCTCGCAGTCGCCCGTGGTGTTGTGGGCGTGGCTCAGGTCGAGCAGGGCGCGCGCGAGCTCGAAGCGGTCGCCGCCCGCGTGCAGCAGTTCGACCGCTTCCTCCAGCAGGGCCACCCGTCGGTCCGAAGTGGACGTCGCGGCCAGGATCCGCAACGACACCCCGCGCGTGCGGGCACCCTCGCACCCCGGGCGGGCGAGCTGTTCGGCCATCAGCGCCCGGGCGATCTCGTGGTTGCCCAGGGCCAGCTGCGCCTGCGCGGCGCCCGCGCGCCAGGGCACCAGGGTCGGCAGGTCGATCTCCCAGCCGCCCATGAGCTCGCCGCAGCGCTGGAAGTCGGCGAGTGCCGCGTGTGGACGGTCGGTCGCCAGGTAGTGCGTGCCGCGCGCGTACAGGTAGTGCAGTCCGAACTGGGTCTGGAACATCGCCTCCGGGACCGGGGTGCGCAGCAGCGCGGCGGCCTCGTCGTGTGCGCCCATCGCCGTCGCCGCCGCGACGCGGGTCGCCAGCGGCACCCCGATGCACACGCCCCACCCGGTGGCCGACAGCTTGCCGAACGCGATGGTCGCGGTCTCCGCCGCCGCGGGCAGATCTCCTTGGCGCAGCGCGATCTCCGCGCGCATCGCGCCGAGCACGGCCTGCCAGGTGAGCGCGCTGCGGGCGGTCGCGTCGGCCAGCAGCGCGTCCGACCAGTGCATCGCGCGGTCGTTGCGGTCGGCGTGCACGAGCGCGGCCAGTGCCGAGAGCTGTGAGCCGAGGGTCTGCTCGCCGAGTCGGCAACTCTGCAGGATGTGCTCGGCAGCGGTGACGATCTCCTCGCGCGGGCCGCCCACGCGCACGCGGTCGAGCATGGCCGACGCGCGTGTCCACGGGTTGGCCAGCAGCGCGGGCGGGGCGTCGTTGTTCGGGTGCGGCACCCCGGCCATCACCGGCGGGTAGAGGAACGCCAGCCAGTGGAACACCAGGCTGACCTGGCCCGCCATCGGCGCCTCGCGCTCGGCGGACCGGGCGGCCAGGTCGGCCAGGATCGCCGCCAGCTCCTCGGTGTGGCCGTACCAGAGCAGGAACTTGGCCAGGTGCACGGCATTGCGGTCGGACAGCCTGCCCTCGGCCCTGGCCACCCGCAGCGCGGGCAGGTGCCGGGCGGCCGAGGACGGGTTGCGCCGCCACTCCACGCGCAGCAGCTGCATGGTGATGTCGGCGCGCTCGTCGTCGTCGGCACTGAGCCGGGCGGCGACCTCGAGCCTGCGCGCGGCGAGGTCGACGCGGTCGGCGACCAGGTCCTCCTGCGCGGCGTGCCGCAGCACCTCCACCGCCCACGGGGCGTCGGTGAGGCCGTCGACGCCGTCGGCCGCGGTGAGGTGGCAGGCGACCTCGTCGGCGGCCGAGCCGTCGCGGTAGAGCAGGCGCGCGGCGCGGGCGTGCAGCGCGGAGCGGTCGGCGGGGGCGAGGCTGTCCAGCACGGCGGCCTTGGCGACCGGGTGCCGGAAGCGGCCGCCGTCGAGCAGGCCCGCCATCTCCAGCACGTCGAGCACCTGGGCGGCGGAGTCGGAGGTGATGTCGAGCAGCTTGCCCAGCAGGACCGGCGAACCGGCGTCGCCCAGCAGCGCCAGGCCGCGGGCGACCTGGACCATGCCGGACTCCCAGCGGTGCAGGCAGGCCAGCACGCCGTGGCCGAACTCCTGGCCGACGGCGACCTGGCCGTCGGCGGGGCGCGCGCCCGCGCGGACGGCGGCGCGGTGGTCGTCGATGAGCGCGGTCACCAGCAGCGGGTTCCCGCCGCTGACCGCGTGGTGCACCGGGGCGAGCGCGCCCGCGGTGGCCGGGTCGAGCTGGGTGGCGAGCAGCTCGCCGACCCCGCGCAGCGACAGCGGGGCCAGTCGCAGGTGCGAGGTGTTGGGCTGGCGGGTCACCTCGGCGCGGAAGACGGCCTGGGTCGGGCGGGGGAGCGCCCACTCGGTCAGGATCACCAGCACCCGGGCGAAGCGCATCCGGCGCTGCAGGTAGAGCAGGGCTTGCAGGGAGGGGGCGTCGGCGAACTGGACGTCGTCGACCTCGATCACGACCGGGCGGTCCTTGGCGAGCTCGAGCAGGGCCGCGCACACGCCGTCGAGCACCCGGGCGCCCGCCCAGCCGATCGACACCGGGTCGCCCGCGGCGGGTTCGGCCGGGACCGCGTCGACGTCGTCGCCCCGCAGCAGCCGGGTGACGTCCGCGGCCACGGCGCCGGGTAAGGAGGGGCAGGCGAACAGCTGGCGCAGCACCCCGAACGCCAGGGTGCGCTCGGCGCGCGAGCACGACGCGACGAGCAGCAGGGCGCCCTCGCCCACCGCGCGGTCGGCGAAGGCGTGCAGCAGCTCGGTCTTGCCGCTGGCGACGCCCCCGCTGATCAGGGCCACCTGCCCCCGGCTGCGGGTGCACTCGGCGTAAAGCCCCCCGAGAGCCCTCAGTTCCTCGTTCCGCTCGACCAGCGCCATGCGTCGCCCCTTCCCCTGTGGCCCTCGACGGGCTGCCGCACCCGCGCCGAGGTCACGCTCAGTGACCCTGATTTCCCCGTCCCCCCACGCTCCGGGTCGAATCTAACGGCAATGAGCACGGATGTGGAAGGTTTGCCAAGTGACTGGATGAACAATGCGTAATCCAGACGCGTTTTCACTTCTCGGGTGCACCATTCGGACCATTCCACTGCGGCGCTAGCCGTACCGCGGTCCGCATGGGTAGGTGTCTGTTCAACAACCGCCCAGGCCCAGGCGGGGATCACCCGGAGTGATTGTCCGGTCGCTCTGCTGTGGACGATGGGTTGGGCACTTTCCAACCCATGACATCAAGAGCGCCTTAAGTGTCCGGAGATTAGGGGTGCTTCGGGGTTGCGCGGGCCGACCGCCAGGGGTGGTGATCATGCCAACTGGACAGTTGTCGGCCATGGGATGACCTTATCTTGTTCACTACGGGTAGTCACGATCATCGTCCCCGAACGGAGTAGTCGAGGGCCTGTTCCGCGCGCAATTCAGTCGCGTGAATGCCGTGTGTCAGGAGTCGCCGAATCCCGCCGTGCGCCGGATCCAGAGCAATCCCAGAACGGGCAGCACAACGGGCACGAATCCGTACCCCTGACCGAAAACGGACCACACCGTGGCATCCGGGAAGGCACTCGGCGCGACCAGGCTGGCGATGCCGACGGTCACCACCCCGACCAGCTCCACCGCGCAGGAGACGACCGCCAGCCGCCGCGAGCCGCGGCTGCCGCGGGACAGCGAGACGGTGGCCACCACGTAGACCACGGCGGCGAAGGCGGAGAGCAGGTAGGCCAGCGGCGCCCGGGAGAAGTGGCCGGCGATCTGGCTGGCGGAGCGGGCGCAGGCGGCCAGCGCGAAGATCGCGTAGACGGCGATCAGCAGCCTGCCGGGCCCGGAGCGGGTCGCGGTGCGGTCCTCAGCCACCGGGCACCGCCGTCCAGACCTGGTGCATCCGCACGACCATCACCGGCAGGGCCAGCGCGCCCACGACCAGGACCGCGGTGCCCCAGCGGGTGCGCTCGGCCAGCGACCAGTACGCGGCGACCGGGAGGATCAGCAGCGCGCCGAGCAGGTAGCCGGCGAAGGCGAGCCCGGCGACGTCGCGGTCGGTGGTGGCGAGCTGGACCAGCCCGACCACCGCCTGGGCCAGCAGCCCCAGCTCCAGCAGGGCGAGCAGGCCGAAGAACGCCCACCCGTCCTTCGGGCCGGGCAGCGGCGGCCGGTTGAGCACGACCAGCACCAGCGCCCAGACCGCGGCCGCGAGGGCCACCCAGATCAGGGTGTCGGACAGCGCGTCGATCATCGTCACCCTCCCGTCGGCCCGCGCGCGCGAACGCGATAGAGCGTCGCACGCCCCGCACCGGCGGGCCGGATCGGGCTACGGTCGGCCCATGACGACGCGCTGCCTCCAGGTCGTGACCACAACGGACAGCGCGGAGGAGGCCGAGCGGCTCGCCCACGGGATCGTCGCCGAGCACCTGGGCGCGTGCGTGCACATCACGGCGGTGACCAGCGTCTACCGTTGGCAGGGCGAGGTGGAGCAGGCGCCGGAGTGGCGGCTGGCGGTCAAGACGGCGGCCGACCGGCTCGACGCCCTGGTCGCGCACATCCGGGAGCGGCACAGCTACGACCTGCCGCAGGTGGTCGCGGTCGAGATCGCGGGTGGCAGCGCCGAGTACCTGGACTGGGTCGTCGCTGAAACTCGAACCGCAGAGACCCGGGCAGTCGAGTAGTACCGATCGGCCCGGGGACTCGCGCCCGGGCCGATCGGTCAGTCCACTGCTAGTCCACGACGGACAGCGCGTCGATGTGGCCGCGGATGCGGTCGATCACCGCGGGGACGTGCGCGTTGAGGTAGAAGTGTCCACCCGGGAACAGTTCCAGGGTGAACTCGCCGTCGGTGTGCTCGGCCCAGCGGCGGGTCTCCTCGGTGGTGGCCTTGGGGTCGGTGTCCCCCAGCAGGGCGATCACCGGGACCCGCAACCGGGTGCCGCCGACGTGCCGGTAGGTCTCGGCCGCCTTGTAGTCCGAGCGGATGGACGGCAGCACCATGCGCAGGATCTCGTCGTCGTCGAGCAGCTGCGACTCGGTCCCGTTGAGCCGCTTGATCTCGGCGATCAGGCCGTCGTCGTCCTGCTCGTGCACCCGCTCGTCGCGCAGCGCCGAGGGGGCCCGGCGGCCGGAGACGAACACGCCGTTGACCACCGAGGTCCGCTCCTGCAACCGCAGCCCCAGCTCGAAGGCCACCGAGGCGCCCATGCTGTGGCCGAACAGGGTCAGCGGCTTGTCCAGGAACGGCGCGACCACGTCGGCGATCTTGTCGGCCAGCTCGCCGACGGTCTCCACGCACGGCTCGCCGCGCCGGTCCTGCCGCCCCGGGTACTGCACGGCCAGCACCTCGACGCGCGGCGCCATCGCCCGGGACACCGGGAAGAAGTAGCTCGCCGAGCCACCCGCGTGCGGCAGGCAGAGCAGGCGGGCGGGCGCGTCCGGCGCCGGGTGGAAGCGGCGCACCCACAGGTCGGTGTCGGTGGTCATCTCGGGTCCTTCCCCTGGTGATCCCTACAGGGGGATGTTGCCATGGTGGCCGCGGCCCGCGGGTGCGGTCGCGAGTGCCTCGGCGATGTGCCGACGGGAGTGCGCGGGCTCGATGACCTCGTCCACCACGCCCAGCGCGAGCGCCCGGTCGACCCCGCCCGCGGTGCGCTGCTGCTCGACGACGAGCTCCGCGCGCAGCTGCTCGCGCTCGTCCTCCGGGGTCGCTGCCAGCCGTTTCCGGTGCAGCACGGCCACCGCGGCCTCCGCGCCCATCACCGCCACCTCGGCCTCGGGCCAGGCGAAGACGCGGGTGGCGCCGAGCGAGCGGGAGTTCATCGCGATGTAGGCGCCGCCGTAGGACTTGCGGGTGATCAGGGTCACCCGGGGCACCGCCGCCTCGGCGAAGGCGTGCAGCAGCTTCGCGCCGCGGCGCACCACGCCGCCCCACTCCTGGCCGACGCCGGGCAGGTAGCCGGGCACGTCGACCAGCACCAGCAGCGGCACGCCGAAGCTGTCGCACATCCGCACGAACCGCGACGCCTTCTCCGCCGAGAGCGAGTCCAGGCAACCGCCCTTGCGCAGCGGGTTGTTCGCGATCACGCCGATCGTGCGGCCCGCCAGCCTGCCCAGGCCGACCACGATGTTGGCCGCCCACTTGGCCTGCAGCTCCTCGAAGGCGCCGTCGTCGAGCAGCGCGCGCACCACCGGCTTGACGTCGTAGGCGCGCTTGGGGTTCTCCGGCAGCAGCTCGCGCAGCGGGGTCTCACCCGCGGCGGAGCGCACGTCGAGCAGGCCGGGGCGGGTCAGCAGGGTGGTGATCGCGCGGGCCCGTTCGTAGGCCTGCGCCTCGGTTTCCACGGTCACGTGCACCACACCGGACTTGCGGCCGTGCGCCTCGACGCCGCCGAGGCCCTCTTGATCGATCTGTTCACCGGTGACGCTGCGCACGACGTCCGGGCCGGTGACGAACACCCGGCCGGCCGTCGACATGATCACCAGGTCGGTCAGCGCCGGGCCGTAGGCGGCGGCGCCCGCGGCCGGGCCGAGCACGACCGAGAGCTGCGGCACCCGACCGGAGGCCCGGGTCATCGCGGCGAACATCCGGCCGACGCCGTCCATCGACTCCACACCGTCGGCCAGCTTGGCGCCGCCGGAGTGCCAGAGCCCGATCACCGGCACGCGCAGCCGCACGGCCAGCTCGATCGCGTCGATGATCCGGTCGGCCTCGGCCGAGCCGAGCGAGCCGCCGCGGTTGGTGGCGTCGGTGCAGTAGGCCACGATCGGCGCCCCGTTGACCCGGCCGCGGGTGTAGGTCACCGCGGTGGTGCCGCCCGCGCGCAGCTCGGTCGCCGAGCCCGGGTCGAGCAGCTGGGCCAGGCGGTGCTCGGGGTCGCGGAAGTCGCCCTCGTGAATCCCTGATTCGTCGAGTGAATGCCCGGCGAGAACGGTCATGGCCTCATTCCCCCACTCAGATAGCGGCGTGACCCCCCGTGAATCCCGACCATCCCAGCGGCGTCGGGGGTGGACAACCCCTACCGCCGGGTGGGACGGATGCGCTGGGGCTGCATCGATCCGACCAGGGAGTAGGTCCGGGCCGGGGTGGCCGCGTCTACCCCTGGGCACCCCTATTCCTACCTGGCGTGCCTTGCGTTTTCCTTAAGTCCGCGGTTAACCAGAAGATCTCGTGGCCGCAATGACAATTCACTTCTCGGTCACCCGGCGCCGGGAGTAGATTGCTCAGCCGGACCGCCGCTCGCGGGGTGTGGAGGGGATGGCCGGGATGGCACTGGTCGAACGCCGGGCCGCGCTCGCGGCGCTGACCGCGACCCTGGCCGAGAGCACCGCCGGTGCCGGTCGGGTCGCCGCGGTCACCGGGGGCCTGGCCAGTGGCAAGTCCAGCCTGCTGGACGTCTTCGCGGGCCAGGTCGCCGACTCGGGAGCGCTCCTGCTGACCGCCACCGGCTCGCGCGGCGAGCGGGCGATCCCGCTCGGCGCGGTGGGGCAGCTGGTGTCCGGGCTGGCCGACGACGGCGTCGGGACTCTGGCCGACCGGGTGTTGCGCGCGGCGGCCGAACGACCGGTGGTGCTCGTCGTCGACGACGTGCAGCACCTCGACGGCGCCTCGCTGCGCGCGCTGGCCGGGCTGCGCGACCGGTTCGCCGACGCGCCGGTGCTGCTGGTGTTCACCGAGTGGGAGCCGCTCTCCGCCGGGGACCTGACGATGCGCGCCGATCGGCGGGTGCGGCTGGGGCCGTTGAGCGAGGCCGGGGTCGCCGAACTGCTCTGCGCCGAACTGGGCGACGACCGCGCGACGGCGGCGTGCCACCGGGTCAGTGGTGGCAACCCGTTGCTGGTGCACGCGTTGGTGGCTGATCACCGCGCCGGTCGCGCGGTGCCGGGGAACTCCTTCCGACAAGCGGTCTTGGCCTGCCTGCACCGCTGGGAGCCGCGGCTGCTGGAGGTCGCCCAGGCGCTGGCCGTCCTGAGTGGACAGACCTCGCCCGGCCTGGTGGCCGAGCTCACCGGGTCGAGCCGGGCCGTGGTCGCCCGCACGACCGGCATCCTCGCCGCCGCGGGACTGCTGGTGGGCGGCCGGTTCCGGCACGACGCCGTGCCCGCGGCGGTGCTCGACAGCATGCCCGCCGACGACTC
This sequence comes from Actinokineospora sp. NBRC 105648, assembly GCF_030269645.1. Lineage (GTDB taxonomy): Bacteria > Actinomycetota > Actinomycetes > Mycobacteriales > Pseudonocardiaceae > Actinokineospora. Next base: position 90,632 of record NZ_BSTR01000001.1, read on the forward strand.
CGCCCGGCTGCACCTGCGGGCGGCCGAGGTGCTCCACCGCCGCCGCGCCGCACCGATGGACGTGGCCCGCCTCCTCGTCGCCGCGGGCCAGGTCGGCGGTGCGTGGGGCGTGGCGGTGCTGTGCGCGGCGGCGGCCGACGCGACCGCCTGCGACAAGGGCGAGTTCGCGGTGCGCTGCCTCGAACTGGCCTTGCCCGCGACCACCGGCCGCATGCGCTCCACCACCGCGGCGGCCCTGGCCCGGATCGCTTGGCGCTACGCGCCCGCGGAGTTGCCCTGTCTGTCAGAAGTGGACACTGAGACCGCGGTGCGGTACGCGCTGTGGCACGCCTCCGACACCGTGCCGGACCTGTTGGCCCAGGTGACCGACCCACGCGCCGCCACCGGCTTCACCCTGGGCGACGAGTGGATCCGCGGCCCCCGTGCCACCCGAGTCGCCCGCGGAACACCGGTAGCCCTGTGGGAACACTCCGCCGCGGCCCTGTTGCCAGGGTTGCTGCGTGGCGAAAACGACGAGGTCGTCCGCGACGCGGAACGCGTGTTGCACGGGTGTCTGCTAGGCGACCAGACCGCGGAGGTGCTGGCGTCCGCACTGACCGCCCTGGCTTACGCCGACCGCCCAGACCGCGCAGAGTACTGGTGCGGCGAGTTGGTGGCCGAAGCGGGCAAGCGCGGCGCCACCATGTGGCTGGCATTGCTGGAGGCGGTAGGCGCCGAGATCTCCTTGCGGCGCGGCGCAATCCGAACGGCACGCGAACAAGCCGAAGTCGCATTGCGACGGTTGCCGGCACGGTCTTGGGGCGTGCTGGTGGCTTTGCCCCTGTCGACAATAGTGTCGGCCGACACCGCCCTCGGGGTGGCAGACAGCGCAGGCTTGCGCGAGGTCGTCCCAGACACGGTCTTCGACACGGTGATGGGCGTGCGGTACCTGCGAGCACGCGGCCAGCACTACCTGGCAACTGATCGCCTTCTAGCTGCTGTCGCGGACTTCCAAGCATGCGGCCGTTTCCTGACCCGCAACGGAATCGACCTGCCCGCCCTCGCACCCTGGCGCACAGACCTGGCCGAAGCCCACGTGCGCATGGGCCGCCGCCGAATCGCCGCCCACCTAGCCCAGGCGCAGGCAGAATTGCCTTCGTGCGGAAGACTTTCCCGAGCCCGCTCACTACGAGTGCTGGCAGTGGCCGAAGAACGCGGACTGGCCCTGATGCAGCAGTCAGCAGAGGAGTTCCGCGCATCCGGCGACCGCTTCGGCGCAGCCGTCGCCCTAGCCGAACTGAGCGGCCTGCTGGCCGAACGCGGCGAACCCGCCCGATCCCGCCGAGTGGCGAAGACGGCAACAGACGAAGCCCTGGAGTGCGGCGTCGACGACTTGGTCGACCGGGTCCTGCGCCAAGGAGCAGTCACCACTCTGGAACGCGAGACGTCCGGTGGCCTGAGCGACGCGGAGCACCGGGTGGCCTCGTTGGCGGCACTTGGCCACACGAACCGGGAGATCTCGACCAAGCTGTACATCACGGTGAGCACGGTGGAGCAGCACTTGACCAAGATCTACCGCAAACTGGGCGTTTCCCGGCGTTCGGACTTGCCCTCCGTCCTGACCGGACACTCGGATCGGGCTGGGGCGTGAGGTTAGGGCTTTAGCTAGTCGAATTGGCTCATGGGGTCAGCGGCCCTGCTGTTGAATACATACTTGGATCGGGTTGGGCTTTGGCGGCGTAATTCGGTGCCCGGCTTAGATAGGGGCGCTAGCAGGTTAGGATCCCGTGCATGTCCGTCTCTCGCGACGCCGAAGCTCTCAGCGCGGTCTCGATTGCGGCAGGAACTTCCACCCGACATCATTCCGCCGGACAAGCGGTCGGCGAGTTCAGGCGGTGGAAGCATCTGCTTCGAGGAGTTCGGTGAATACCTCGCTGGGCTTCTTCCAGTCATGGATCTTACGGGGTCGGTCGTTGATCTCCGCGGCGATGGCGGCGAGGTAGGTCGGGTCGCTGGTGATCTCGACGCCCTTGGGCAGGTACTCGCGAACGATCCGGTTGAGGTTCTCGTTGCTTCCCCGTTCCCGGGGTGAGTGCGGGTGGGCGAAGAACACCGGCAACCCGGTGGCCGCGACATCCTTGTGCAGAGCCATTTCCGAGCCGCAGTCCCACGTCAACGAGCGTGTGATCGACGCGGGGAGGTCGCCGACGGCGGCGATGATCGCCTGGGTCACCGTCAACGAGTCCCGCCCGGTCAACGGAACCAGGATCAGAAACCTGCTCGTGCGCTCCACCAGGGTCGCCACCGCCGACTTGCCACCCTTCCCGATCACCAGATCTCCCTCCCAGTGGCCAGGCACAGCACGCCCGACGACCTCGTCGGGGCGGTCGTCGATATAGCGGGGCTCCCGGATCCGCGGGGCGGGTGCCGGGCGCGGACCGGTGCGCCGGGTCCGGCCGGTGCGCAACGCGATCAACTCCCGACGCAGCGTCGCGACCGGCTGCGCGTAGACCCACTGGTAGATCGCCTCGTGACTCACCCGACCAGGGTCCCCGGCCGCATGCTCGCGTGCCAACCGGCCCGCGATCGAGGCAGGTGACCAGCCACGACGCAACAACGACCACACCCGCGCCCTGGTCCGAGCCGACCGCTCCACCGCCATCACCTTCGGCCGACACCGCCCCACCCTCGCGGCGGCCTCGGCCGCCACCGCCCGATACCCGTCCCGGCCACCATGACGACCCACCTCACGCGACACCACAGAGGCATTCCGACCGATCCGGGCGGCGATGTCCTTGAACTCCAACAACTCCACCAAACCCCGGGAGATCTCCTCCCGATCAGCCAACGTCAACATCTCCCGCACGACAGGGCATCCTTCCCCACCGAACACCAAGTTCACATGCTACGACCGTCTGAACCTGCCGTCACCTGGTGCGTCGACTCCCAAGACGCACGGCCGGTGGATTGGTCCGAACGGGACAACTCGCGGGGAAGTGAGTGGGAAAGATGACAAATACGATCAAGCTGTGGCCTATTTCGAGTCGCGCCCGGGTGGTCGAGTACCCCTTCGGGCATCGGACGTGGAGATGAAGCTGGCCGTTCACATGCGGTGCACGGCATTAGTTCGATCACACTCGTGATCAATCATGTGCCGTGTACTTGAGGTCCTTTTTCGTGCGATGCGCTAGTGCCAAAGATTTTGGCCAAAGGCTGCGTTGTGATTGTGCACGGTGCGGGCGGATTCTTTCGGATCTATCACGGGAGGGATGCGACATGAGGTCGCTGACAGCGTTCTACGGGCAAGACGACGACGAAAGCGGTGTCATCCTCGCGACCGAGGTCGATGTGGACGTGCTACTCGATCGGATCCAGCAGGACTCCACAAGGCTAGGATGCCCATTCCTCGTGCAGGTTTACATCACCGGTGAAAGTGGAATCCACACGCCCGAGGTCGGAGTCGGGGTCGATGGCGAATACGGCGCGATGTCCTACTCGGGACGCCAGTGGCCCGGGCTCTGGCTCAGCGTTGGCAGTGATTCCGCCCCGGGTGTGACAAGTTACGACTTCATGGGCAACGAGACTGAGTTCCCCCGAAGCGCCCGTATCCCGATGCCTTCGCTCCGGCAAGGCCTGAAAGAATTCCTCACCACTGGCGGCGATCGACCTGTGTCAATCGAATGGAAGAAGAAGTAGAGTAAATTGACCACTTCCTGAGGGTTTGTTGTCCTCGTTCTGGCAATTGGCCGCCATTCGTCGAATGGGGCGACCACTAGGCGTTATGCTGCAGTCGTCCAAGTGGTTACCGGACCACATCGCTGTTGGCCTTCTCGATGTGTTCGAAGATGTCGGCGTCGGTGGCCCTTTGCCAGTCAGGAAGGCTGTCCCAATCGGCGACGTAGGATGGTTTGGGGTCGGGGAAGTGCTTGTAGATCTGGCCAATCCAGCAGAGTGCCACGAATCGGCTCTTCTGGTCCCGGGTAAGCTTTCCAGCGGCGCCGTCAGTGGTCGTGATGAAGGCGACAACCTGGTCGTGGACTGCGGTTGCCGCTTCGCGCTCCCACTCCGGGGTCTCGTCCCACGGCGTGACGTAACCGGGCTTGGGCTCTCCGGGGAAGTGCTTGACCACTCCGGCGATCCACGCTTCGCGGAACACCCGGCCTCCGTTGTGCGACATCGTGCTGTCTCCCATCACGCGGCTCGGTCGCCGACCAGGTTGGTGATCTCGGCGTCGAGTCGTTGGATTCGTTGGTCGGTGCGCAGTGGGACCAGTTTGGGCCGCAGGTCGCGCAGCTTGCGCGCGACCACCCCCGACCCGGTCTCGCGGGCGGTGGCCAGGACCGCGTCGGTGTGGGTGATCACCTGGTCGACATCGCGGCGGTGGACACCGACCATCGCCAGGTCGGTCAGCACCCCGGCCTTGCGCCGGGTGGTGAGCGCCGTGCCCGATGCCTCGGTCAACGCGGCCTCGGCGAGATCGAGCCTGCCGAGAGTGACGTAACAGGCACCCCGCTGCTCGGGCAGCCGCGATCCGTCGAACCGCAACCAGCCGCCGTTGTGCGCGTTCCCCGGCCGGACCTCCGCCGCTGTGTCGAGTGCTCGTTGGCAGGCGGTCAGGTCACCGAGTCCCGCGTGGGTCTCGGCCTGGGCCGCGGCCACCCAGTGGCGAGTAGACAGCCCGCTGTCCCCACGACGTGCCATGTCGGCTGCCAGGTCGAGCATCGGGGCAGCTTCGGTGAACCGCCGTTCGTAGACGGCGATGAAAGCGTGCCTGGTCAACGCGCATGCCCACAGGTCGACTGAGCCGGCTTCCTTGGCCGCCGTCGCCGCCAGGGTGTAGCAGTGAGCCGCGTCGGTGTAGCGGTCGGCGTCGAACAGGATCTCACCGGCGAGCTGGAACAGATCGGCCGTCAGCCCGCATAGGTTTCGGTGAACGTCAGCCGCCTGTGGTCGCCGCAGGCTCGCGGACAGCACGTCGAGCTGGGCTTGGACCGGCGAGAGCAGGTGGCCCTTGATCGGCGCGATCGCGTACACCTGCCAGAGGTGGCGGTTGAGCTGCGTGAACTCACCAACCGCGATCGGGCCCAACGCGCCATCTCGGCCGGCACCGATCGCAGGTGTTACCGCGGGGAGCGCTAACGAAGCGCTCGTCATGCTGAACAGGCGTAACAGGTCTCGACGGTTCATGTCGTCTGTCTCCGCGTGACTGGGCTGGGCGGGCATCGATCCGGTCTGGAGCGCGGGCCGCACTCGTGGCGGGCGCCCCGTCATGGCTACCGGATCGTGGAGGAGCGCGTCCAGCTCGGCCGGGGTCTTTCGCAGCGTAGCTGCCAGACGTGAACGAAGTTCGAGACCGGGTCGGTGGTCGCCCGCTTCCCAGAAGCGCACCGTGCGCGGGTCGATCCCGAGTGCGTGGGCCAACGCCTCCTGGGTCAGGTGTGCGGATTCCCGGGCATTGATCAAACCAACCCGCCGGGGATGTGACGCCATGGAAACCTCCGGGCTATGACTCCGGTCCACGATAGCGCATGCTGTGACCTGCGAGGACGTGACCGTCGGGTGCTTTCCGGGTGTTTTCCGCTTGTCTTCCGGTCCATTCCCTGTTCGTCGCGACAATCGGTCCCCATCCTTCTCTCAAACGATGGAGTGGGAGGCGGTCCGGCGTGTTGATCGTGTTCGAGGGGTTGGCCGGGGCGGACACGGCTGGGCTCATGCGTGCTGTGCACACGGAGTTGACTCGGCGGGGCGTGGCGGCGTGCCGGGTTGGTGCTGCTGGTGGGGAGCGCTTGTCGGGGCCGGAGTCCGGGGGTCGGGCCGCGGTGGTGGGGTGGGTGTTGGGGGTGGTGGCTGAGCTGTATGCGGTGGATGAGGGGGTGATCGGTGCGGCGTTGGGGCGTGGGGAGGTGGTGGTGAAGGACGGTGATGACACGGCGGTGGTGGCGCGGTTGGCGTTCTGGTTGGTGCGTTCGGGTGTGGTTCCGGTGGAGCGGCGGGCGTATCGGTGGGTGGGGGTGTTGTTGTCGCGGCGGCGGTATGGGGCGACGGTGATGGTGTTCGTTGATGCTCCCGCGAGGGTTCGGCGGGCGCGGATTCGCGTGAGGGGGCGTGCTCTCGGGGAGGTGGAGGGTGCGGTGCGGGTGTGGCAGGAGCGGTTGCGTCGTCAGGTGATGGCCGACCACCAGGGGCTGGTCCTTGCTGTTGATGGCGGGTTGGGTGTGCGGCGGGAGTCGGTGGCGCGGGTCGTGGACCACGTTGTCGCGTTGGTGAATCGGGCGGCGGCCGGTGGCGGGGGGACGCGGTGAACGCTCCCGCGTGCACTCATGGTGTTCCGCCGCGTGGGGTGGCTTATCTCGCGCGTGACCTGCGGGAGGTCATCGGGCTGGTCGACCAGTTGCTCACCGCGATCGAGGACCAGAGCCTCAGCCTCGACCAGGTCGACACCTTCGACGACGTCACCGCCGAGGTGATCACCACCTGCCGCTGGCTGGCCACCCACCTCACCCGGGCGGCGCCCCGGTGAGCCTGACGCACCCCTGGCAGACGCAACCGTCGAGTGCGCACCCGATCGATCTGCTCGCCCTGTCCACGACACCGCCACACGGCGCGCGTCGACTGGGAGACTGGGCTGGAATCCTGGTGGCTCACGGCCACCAAGCGATCCTGGTCGACCACAGTGGACTTCACTGCGTGGCCGCGTTGCTGGGCTGGTCAGTCGACCGCGCTGGCGCCACTCTGGACCACTACCGACTCCCGCCACCCTCAGGCATGCTGGCTACCTGGTCCATACCGCCAAGCCGGTGACTTTGTCACGGCGATCCAGCGAGACATGGACCACCCCTTGCCCTGGCACGGCGGAGCAGTAGACCGCGCCGAGCCCAAACGGCACCTGCACAGCTGTCCTGCTCGATTGGGTGGAGTGGCTTTGTTCGGGGAGAAAAGAGGCGCTAGCCTTGCCCGGGCGGTGGGTATCCCTTTCCCACCCGCTCTACCCACGGCGCCCCTTTTCTTAGGGGCCCCGAACAAAGCCACTCCACCCAATCGAGCCCACCCACAAAGCCCGGCAGGCCAGCCACCGCAAGCCCGGCCAGCAAGAGACCCGCAGAGCCCGGACAGCAAGCCGGCCGCCGAGAAGCTAGTAAGCCCTTCCCTTGCACAGCGCCGTGATCCGCTCGGAGATCGTGTTGGCCACTGTGGACACGTACGTGCTCAAGAACGTCTGCCCCCCGGAGAACACCTGCAGCTCGAAGCGGCCCGTCGTCAGCTCTCCCCAGGCGGTGGCCTCGTCGACCGTCACCGCCGGGTCCGTGTCGCCCGCCAGTGCCAGGATGTGGCAGCGGACGCGGTCGGCTGGGTGCCAGCGGTAGGTCTCCGCGGCGGTTCGGTCGTCGCGCAGGGCCGAGAGCGGGGTGGGGGCCGGGTCGCGGGTCGGTGGGATGAGGTCGCTCGGGTCGTGCGCCGGGAATCCCGCGGTCCCGAGCCGGGACGGGCTGGGGGCGCCCGAGGCGAACAGGGCCAGTGGCTTCCCGCCCGCCCGCTCCAGGCGGACCGCGGTCTCGAAGGCCACCGCGGCGCCCATGCCGTGGCCGAACAGGGCGGTTGGTAGGTCGTCGGCCAGGGCCGCGGTGAGTTCGTCGGCCATGGCCGTGACCGAGGTGACCGCGGGTTCGTGCCTGCGGTCGCGTCTGCCGGGGTACTGGACGCCGACCACCTCGACCGGGCGGGCGATGGCCTGGGCCAGCTGCAGGAAGAACATCGCGGTCGCGCCCGCGGGCGGGCAGCAGACCAGGCGGGTCCGGGGGTCCTCGGCGGTGCGGAGCCGCCGGATCCAGGAGTCCCCCACTGCGCCCATGGCTCTTCGGTTCCTCTCCGCGCCCGCCCGCGCGGGGCTACGAGTCGGGTGCGGGGCAAGGTCCTCCCCGCCGCCCAACGTGCCGGCCGCCGTCGTGGACGGGCAACCCCTAGTCGTTGTGGCACACCGTGTCCAGGGTGCCCGAAAGCTGTCCACCATCCGCACCTAGGGGTTGAGGCTAGGGGGACACGCCGGGTTAGCGTGGCCCGGGTGTGACGTGACAGACGGGGGACAGCGCCGATGACCGACCTCGCGGACCGCCAGGCGCGGGCGCAGATGGCGCTGTGGCAGGACCACCTGCGTGCCGTCGGCGACCGCGGCGACCCGTACGCGCTGCTCCTGCGCGCGCCGCAGGACCCGTACCCGCTCTACGAGCAGGTGCGCGCGCTCGGTCCGCTGCACCAGAGCGGGCTCGGCGTGTGGGTCACCGCGAGTCACCGGTTGGCCAACAAGGTGCTGCGCGACAAGCGGTTCGGTGTGCGCCGGGCCGACGGCAGCAAGGCTCCGGAGTTCATGCCGTTCGACAACTCCATGCTCGGGCTCGACCCGCCCGGTCACACCCGGTTGCGCAAGCTGACCGTGCCCTCGCTCAACCCGCGCAGGCTCGACCGGTGGCGGCCCAGCGCCGATCGGTACTGCCACGAGCTGATCGACCGGATGCTCGCGGGCCGGGCCGAGGTCAACTACATGAGCGCGTTCGCCCAGCAGCTGCCACTGCGCGTGATCGGCGACCTGGTGGGCATCCCGGAGCGGCACCGGCGGGCGTTCTTCCAGCTCAGCAGGCGGATGGCCTACCTGCTCGACGGCGTGGCCTCGGTCGAGGTCGCGCGGGACGTGCGGGCGGCGATCGAGGAGATGACGGTGATGTTCACCGACATCATCGCCGAGCACCGCGCCGACCCCCGCGAGGACCTGATCGGTGACCTGCTCCCGGCCGTCGACGACGGCAGGCTCGAGATGGACGAGCTGGTCCCGCTGTGCATGTTCCTGCCGCTGGCGGGCACCGAGACCACCGTCAACCTGATCGGCAACGCCACCCGCGCGCTGCTGGAGAACCCCGAGCAGTGGGCGCTGCTCAAGGGTGACGCCGGTCTCGCCCCGGCCGTCGTGCAGGAGACGCTGCGCCACGACACGCCGGTGCAGCAGTACCGGCGGATCGCGCACATGGACGTGGAGCTCGACGGCCACGTGGTCACCGCGGGCAGCGAGCTGGCGATCTGCGCGGGGGCGGCGAACCGCGACCCGGAGGTGTATTCCGAGCCCGGCCGATTCGACATCACCCGGAAATCCGGTCCGGAAACGCTGTCCTTTTCCGCCGGAATCCATTTCTGCCTCGGTGCCGCGCTGGCCAGGTTGGAGGCCGAGATCGCGTTGGCGGCGGTCGCCGAGCGGCTGCCGGAACTGCGCCAGGTGGGTCCGGTGCGCCGCCGGGATTCCTTCATCATCCGCGGGATGTTGCAGTTCCCGGTGGCCGTGCGGTAGATCACCGCAGGCTAGGGGCCGTGAGCGTAAGGGTCCGCTAGGGGTTGTCCGGGCCCGTGCGGCGTTATTAGGGTTGGCCCGCGGAGACGTGGATATCGCGCGCGCGGAAATCGTATTCCCCGCGCTCCGCAGCCGGTCGTGCGCCGCCCGAGAGGTCCCACCAGATGGCAGACAAAGAGACCCTCCGCGACTACCTGAAATTGGTGACGGCGGATCTGCGGCAGGCCAAGGCCAGGCTGCGGGAGGTCGAGGACGGCGCCCGCGAGCCGATCGCGATCATCGGGATGGCCTGCCGGTACCCCGGCGGGGTGGCGTCCCCGGACGACCTGTGGCGGCTGGTCGCCACCGGCGCCGACGGCATCACCGGCTTCCCCACCGACCGCGGCTGGGACCTCGGCGCACTGTTTGACGACGATCCCGACCGCCCCGGCAGCAGCTACGTGCGCGAGGGCGGCTTCCTGCCCGACGCCGCTGAGTTCGACCCCGGGTTCTTCGGCATCTCCCCGCGCGAAGCGCTGGCGATGGACCCGCAGCAGCGGTTGCTGCTCCAGACCTGCTGGGAAGCCCTGGAGCGCGCGGGTATCGACCCGTTGTCGCTGCGCGGCAGCCGCACCGGGGTGTTCGCCGGGACAAACGACCAGAGCTACCTGTCGTTGCTGGTCAGCGATCCGCAGGGCACCGAGGGCCACCTGCTGACCGGCGGCGCGACCGCCGTCGTCTCCGGTCGTGTGGCCTACAGCCTCGGCCTGGAGGGGCCCGCGGTCACCATCGACACCGCGTGCTCCAGCAGCCTCGTCGCGCTGCACCTGGCCTGCCAGTCGCTGCGCTCGGGGGAGAGCACGCTGGCGCTAGCCGGTGGTGTGACCGTGATGGCCACCCCCGGCGTGTTCACCGAGTTCAGCCGCCAGCGCGGGCTCGCCGCAGACGGGCGGTGCAAGTCGTTCGCCGGGGCCGCCGACGGCACGGGGTGGTCCGAGGGCGTGGGCGTGCTGCTGGTCGAGCGGCTGTCCGACGCGCAGCGCAACGGGCACCGGGTGCTCGCGGTCGTGCGCGGGTCCGCGGTCAACTCCGACGGCGCGTCCAACGGTCTGACCGCGCCGAACGGGCCGTCTCAGCAGCGGGTCATCCTCAGCGCGTTGGCGGGTGCCCGCCTCTCACCATCCGATGTGGACGTTGTGGAGGGGCACGGCACCGGCACCGTGCTGGGCGACCCGATCGAGGCGCAGGCCCTGCTGGCCACCTACGGTCAGGGGCGCGCGACGCCGCTGTACCTGGGTTCGGTGAAGTCGAACATCGGTCACGCGCAGGCCGCCGCCGGGGTGGCGGGTGTGATCAAGATGGTGCAGGCGCTCCAGCGCGAAGTGCTGCCGCCGACCCTGCACGTGGACGAGCCGACCCCGCACGTCGACTGGGCGGCGGGCGCCGTCGAGCTGCTGACCTCGGCGAAGCCGTGGCCGCGCGGGGAAAACCCGCGCCGGGCGGGCGTTTCCTCCTTCGGTGTAAGCGGTACGAACGTGCACACGATCATCGAGGAAGCTCCTGCCGCCGAACAGGTCGTGGTCGAGGGCGCGGCGCCTTCGGTTGTGCCGCTTGTGTTGTCGGCCCGGTCGGCGGAGGCGTTGCGGGAGCAGGCCGAGCGGGTGCTCGCGGTCGAGGCCGAGCCGATGGACCTGGCCCGCTCTCTGGCGACCACGCGGGCGGCGTTGGAGCACCGCGCCGTCGTGTTCGGCCAAGAGGGCTTGCGGGCGCTCGCCGAGGACGCGGAGTCGCCTGACCTCGTGCGGGGCTCGGTGGCCGCAGGCGAGTTGGCGGTGTTGTTCACCGGGCAGGGTTCCCAGCGGGTCGGTATGGGGTCGGGCCTGCGGGCCTTCCCGGCTTTCGTCGCGGCCTGGGACGAGGTGCTGGGCCTGCTGGGCGACGGTTTCGACTTCTCCACAGCCGAAGCGCTCAATCAGACCGCGAACGCTCAAGCGGGGCTGTTCACGTTGGAGGTGGCGCTCTTCCGGCTGGTGGAATCCTGGGGTGTGCGGCCTGCGGTGCTGATCGGGCACTCCGTCGGCGAGCTGGCGGCGGCGCACGTCGCGGGCGTGCTCTCGCTTGAAGACGCGTGCACGCTTGTCGCTGCCCGGGCGTTGCTGATGCAGGCGTTGCCCACGGGTGGGGCGATGCTGGCGGTGGCAGGCGACGTCGAGATTCCCTCCACTGTGGACCTCGCGGCAATGAACGCGCCTGGTTCGGTGGTCGTCTCGGGTGCCGAGGACGTCATCGACGAGTTGGCGGCGCGGTGGCGGAGTGAGGGCCTGAAGGTCAAGCGGCTGACGGTGTCGCACGCTTTCCACTCTCGCTTGATGGACCCGATGCTCGACGAGTTCGCCTCGGTGGCACGGACCCTGACCTACCACCAGCCGGTGATCCCGATCGTGACCACTGCCGAGGGCGACCCGGCCACGGCGGAGTACTGGGTTCAGCAGGTCCGCTCACCCGTCCGCTTCGCCGACGCCGTTGATCGCGCCGGGGCCGGGCACCACCTCGAGCTCGGGCCGGACGGTGTGCTGTCCGCGCTGGTGGGCACTGGTGTCCCGGCGCTGCGGGCGGAACGGGACGAGGCCGCGACGCTGCTCCGTGCACTGTCCACTCTGCACACACGGGGTGTGCCGGTCGACTGGGCCCGGGTGTTCGGTGGTTGGGGTGGGCGGGTCGTAGACCTGCCCACCTACCCGTTCGCGCGGGAGCGGTACTGGCCCCGGGTGACCTCGTCCCCGGGGTTCGCGCCGACCGGGCACCCGCTGTTGACCGCCGGGGTCGGACTCGCCGAGGGCGATGGCCATCTGTTCACCGCGCAGCTCAACACCTCGGCGCAGCCGTGGTTGGCTGACCACGTCGTGCATGGTCGGGTGGTGCTGCCCGGAACCGCGTACGTGGAGCTGGCGCTGCGCGCCGGTGATCAGGTCGGGGCGCAACGCATCGACGAGCTGGTCCTGGAGACCCCGCTCGTGTTGCCCGCGAACGCCACGGCCCGCGTGCAGGTCATGCTGGGTTCGGCGGACCCGGACGGCAGGCGGTCGCTGACTGTCCACGCGCGACTCTCCGACGATCGGCCGTGGACCCGGCACGCCACCGGTGTGCTCGCGCCGCAGGCCCGCGTGGTCGCCCAGGACGCGGTCGGCGCGTGGCCGTCGCCCGGCGCCGAGCCCGCCGATGTCACCGCCCTCTACGACCGTCTGGCGTCCGCCGGGCTTTCCTACGGTGACGTTTTCCGTGCCGCGCGGTCAGTGTGGGTGCACGGCGAGGACGTCTACGCCGAGCTGGAAGTACTAGACGACGCGGGCTTCGGCATCCATCCCGCCCTGCTTGACGCCGCTCTGCAGGCAGTCGCCGCGCGCGGGGGCTCGGGGGAGGCCGGGCTGCCGTTCTCGTGGAGCGGCGTGTCGTTGTGGGCCTCGGGTGCCACGGCGTTGCGTGTGCGGGTGTCGCCAGTGCCCGGCGGAGTCAGCGTGCTGGCGCTCGACGGTGCTGGTGGCCCGGTGGTGTCGGTCGACCGGGTGGTCACCCGTCCGGCGGCGCCGTTCGAGGCTGTCGACACCACTGATCTCTACGGCCTGGGCTGGGTGGCAGTTCCCAGCACTGGCGCGGTTCCTGCGCACACGGTCATCGAGTCCACTGTGGATGATGCCTTGGGTCGGGCCGCCGACGTGCTGGGCCGGGTGCAGGCGTGGCTCGCGCTCGAGACCGACGAGAAGCTCGTCGTCCGGACGTCCGGCGCCGTCCAAGCGCTGTCTGGTGACCTGCCCGCAGACCCGGCGGGCGCGGCCGTGTGGGGCCTGGTCCGGTCGATCCAGTCGGAGAACCCCGGCCGGATCGTGCTGGTCGACGCCACCGACACCTCCGCCGACGCTGTCCCGGCTGCCCTGGCCAGCGGTGAGCCGCAGGTCGCGGTGCGCGGCGGCGCGGTTCTCGCCGCTCGACTGTCGCGTGTGGACACCGGGCTCGCGGTGCCGGACGGGCCGTGGCGGCTCGACATCGGTGAGCGCGGCACCCTGGCCGACCTCCGGCTCGCGCGCGTCGAGGAACGACTGCTGGCCGAGGGGGAGGTCCGGATCGCCGTCCACGCGTCCGGGCTCAACTTCCGCGACGTGCTCAACGCGCTGGGCCTCTACCCCGGCGCGGTCGACCTGGGCGGTGAGACCGCGGGTGTGGTCACCGAGGTGGGGCCGGGGGTCGACGGGTTCGCGCCGGGAGACCGGGTGCTCGGCCTGGTGACCGGGGCGATCGGGCCGAGCGCGGTCACCGACCAGCGCTTGCTCGCCCGGATCCCGGACGGCTGGTCGTTCAGCACGGCCGCCGCGATCCCCGTCGTCTACGCAACCGCCTACTACGGCCTGGTCGACCTGGGCGGCCTCCAGTCCGGTCAGTCCGTGCTCGTCCACGCCGCCGCCGGCGGTGTCGGGATGGCGGCCGTGCAGATCGCCCGGCACCTGGGCGCCGAGGTCTACGGCACCGCCAGTGCTCCCAAGTGGACAGCCACCGGGCTGGCCGACGACCACCTGGCGTCTTCACGAGATCTTGGCTTCGCAGCGAAGTTCCCAGCCGTGGACGTGGTCCTCAACGCCCTCGCTGGGGAGTTCGTCGACGCGTCGTTGGGGCTGCTCAAGCCCGGCGGTCGGTTCATCGAGATGGGCAAGACCGACGTCCGCGAGGGCGTCCCCGGCTACCGCGCCTTCGACCTCGGCGAGGCGGGCCCCGACCGGATCGGCGAGATCCTGGCCGCGGTCATGGACCTGTTCGCCGCGGGCGTGCTCACGCCGCCGCCGGTGCGCACCTGGGACGTGCGCCACGCCGTCGAGGCGTTCCGGTTCCTCAGCCAGGCCGGGCACATCGGCAAGGTCGTCCTCACCATGCCGCGGGCGCTCGACCCGGACGGCACCGTGCTGATCACCGGCGGCACCGGCGCGCTCGGCAGGCTCCTCGCCCGGCACCTGGTCACCGCCCACGGCATCCGCCGCTTGGTGCTGCTCAGCCGCGGCGGCGGCAGTGTCGATCTCGGTGTCGATCTCGGTGACGACGTCGAGGTCACGTCGCTGGCCTGCGACATCACCGATCGGGCCGCGCTCGAAGCGGCGCTGAGTGGTCGATCGTTCACCGGCGTCTTCCACGTCGCCGGTGTCGTGGACGACGGTGTCACCGCCGCCCTCGACGCCGACCGGCTCGCGACCACCTTCGCCCCGAAAGCGCTTGCGGCCCAATACTTGCACGAACTGACCGACCCCGACGTGTTCGTGCTCTACTCCTCGCTCGCGGGCACCTTCGGCAGCCCCGGCCAGGCCAACTACGCCGCCGCCAACGCCTACCTCGACGCGTTGGCCGCCCAGCGGCACGCCACCGGCCGGTCCGGCGTCGCGCTCGCCTGGGGCGCCTGGCACACCGACGGCGGCATGCTCGGCTCGCTGGGAGCGGCCGAGGTCGAGCGCATCGCCCGCTCCGGCTATCCGCCGCTGACCCCCGAGCGCGGTTTGGCGCTCCTCGACGCCGCTCTCACGCTGCCCGGTTCGTTCGCAGTGCCCGCCGTCCTCGACACCGCCGTGCTTGCCGCGAACCCGGAAACCCTCCCGCCGCTGCTGCACGGCCTAGTCCGCCCGGCCCGCCGAACCGCGTCGACCGGCACCCTCGCCGACAAGCTCCACCAGTTGTCCACTGAGGACTCTCTGCGTGTGTTGACCGACTTGGTCCGCACGCACGGCGCCACCGTGCTGGGCTTCGGCTCCATCGAGGCCGTCGACCTGGACCGCCCGTTCAAGGACCTCGGTTTCGACTCGCTCACGGCCGTGGAACTGCGCAACCGCATTGCCGCGGCCACCGGTCTGCGCTTGTCAGCCACGCTGGTCTTCGACTACCCCACGCCCGCTGTGCTGGCCGCGCACCTGTTGTCCCACCTTCCAGGAGGGGCGGGCAAGACTGACAACCCTGCCACTACAGCGCAGATCGCCGCCGACGAACCGATCGCGATCGTCGGTATGGCCTGCCGGTTCCCGGGCGGCGCCAACACCCCGGACCAGCTGTGGCGGCTGGTGCTCGACGAGGTCGACGCGATCGGTGCCATCCCCGCCGACCGCGGCTGGCCGGAGCAGGGTTTCGTCGGCGGCTTCGTGCATGACGCGGGCGAGTTCGACCCGGCGTTCTTCGCGATCAGCCCGCGCGAGGCGCTGGCGATGGACCCCCAGCAGCGGCTCCTGTTGGAGACCTCGTGGGAGTCGTTCGAGCACGCCCGACTCGACCCGGAAGCGTTGCGCGGCAGCAAGACCGGCGTCTTCATCGGCACTGCGACCTCCGGCTACGGCATCGGCCTGTTCGACATCCCCGAGGGTTCTCGTCCGCACGTGCTGACCGGCACCGCCACCAGCGTCATCTCCGGCAGGCTCGCCTACGCGTTCGGGCTCGAGGGGCCGGCGATCACCGTCGACACCGCTTGCTCCAGCAGCCTGGTCGCGCTGCACATGGCTGTCCGGTCGCTGCGCGAGGGTGAGTGCGACCTGGCGCTCGCGGGCGGCGCGACGATCATGACCACCCCCGGCATGTTCCTCGACTCCAGCCAGGGTGGCGCGCTCGCCCCCGACGGTCGCTGCAAAGTGTTCGCCGCCGCGGCCGACGGCACCGGGTGGGGCGAAGGCGTCGGCATGTTGCTCGTCGAGCGCCTCTCCGACGCCCAGCGTCACGGCCACCGGGTGCTCGCCCTGGTCAAGGGCAGCGCGGTCAACTCCGACGGCGCGTCCAACGGGCTAACCGCGCCCAACGGTCCCGCGCAGCAGAAGGTAATCCACGCGGCGCTCAGCGACGCAGGTTTGCATCCGTCCGATGTGGACGTCGTGGAGGCGCACGGCACCGGCACCTCGCTGGGTGATCCCATCGAGGCGCAAGCGCTGCTGGCCACCTATGGGCAGGACCGTGCGGAGCCGCTTCGGCTCGGGTCGATCAAGACCAACATCGGTCACACCCAGTCGGCGGCGGGTGTCGCCGGTGTGATCAAGATGGTGCTCGCGCTGCGGCACGGCGTGCTGCCCCGGTCGTTGCACATCGACGAACCGACCCGGCTGGTCGACTGGGACGGCGTCGAGCTGCTCACCGAGCGGACCGACTGGCCCGAGACCGGCAGGCCGCGCCGCGCGGGTGTCTCGTCCTTCGGGATGAGCGGCACCAACGCGCACACCATCCTCGAACAGGCCCCTGACCAGCCAGAACCGGCCACTGAGCCGGTCGAGGCGCCGTGGCTGGTCACCGCTAGGACCGCCGCTGCCCTGCGCGCCCAAGCCGCCCAGCTGAGCGAACTCGAGCACGCGCCCGCCGATGTCGCGCTCACCCTGAGCGCCCGCTCACGCTTCGAGCACCGGGCCGTGCTGCTCGGGCCCGACCACGCCGCCCAGCTCACCGCGCTCGCCCGTGACCTCCCGGCCCCCGGGCTGATCCGGGGCACGGCTGGCCGAACGGGCAAGGTCGTTTTCGTCTTCCCAGGTCAGGGCTCGCAGTGGCTCGGTATGGCCGATGCGCTGATGACCGACTCGCCCACCTTCCGCGACACCTTCCGGGCCTGCGCCGCGGCGCTGGAGGAACACGTCTACTGGTCGGTCGAGGACGCCCTGCTGCGCGTCGAGGGCGCGCAGCCCCTGGACCGGCTCGATGTGATCCAGCCGGTGCTGTTCGCCGTGATGGTGTCGCTGGCCGCGCTGTGGCGCGAGCGCGGGATCGAGCCCGCCGCGGTGGTCGGCCACTCCCAGGGCGAGATCGCCGCCGCCCACGTCGCGGGCGGGCTGACCCTGGCCGACGCGGCCCTGATCGTCGCCGAGCGCAGCAAGCTGCTGCTCCGGCTGGCCGGCCAGGGGGCGATGGCCGCGGTGTCGTTGCCGCCCGGCGAGGTCGCCGCCCGGTTGGGCGACGACCTGACGATCGCCGCGGTCAACGGCGCCCGCTCGGTGGCTGTCGCGGGTGCGCACGGGCCGATCGACGAGCTGGTCGCCGAACTGGAGGCCGAGGGGGTGCGGGTCCGCAAGGTCCGCATCAACGGCGCGGGCCACTCACCGCCGGTCGAGGTGCTGCGCGCGGAGGCGTTGGCGGTCTTGGCGCCGGTCGCGCCGCGTCCTTCGCCGATTCCCTTCTACTCCACGGTGACCGGTGGTCCGCTGGACACCGCTGAGCTCGACGCGGGCTACTGGTTCCGCAACATGCGCCAGACCGTCCAATTCGAACAGGCCACCCGAGCGCTGCTGGCCGACGGGCACGGTGTGTTCATCGAGAACAGCCCGCACCCGGTGCTCGGTGGCGGTATCCAGGAGACCGTCGAGGACGCGGGTGCCCCTGAGCCGGTCGTGCTCGGCACGCTGCGCCGCGACGAAGGGGGCACCGAGCGGTTCGCGGTGTCGCTGGCCGAGGCGTTCGTGCGCGGTGTCGAGCCGCGGTGGGAGTTCGGGGGCACGCCCGTCGACCTGCCCACGTACCCGTTCCAGCGGGACCGCTATTGGCTGGAGCCGTTGACCGACAACGGGACTGTCGAGGACGCGCGGTTCTGGTCGGCGGTCGACAGCGGCGACCACGAGGCCATCGGTGTCGACGCTGGTGCGTTGCCCGCGCTGGCCGCGTGGCGCGGGCGTGCGCGCGACGAGTCCACTGTGGCCGATTGGACGTACCGGATCACCTGGCGGTCGGTGAGCACGGCCAAGCCCGAGCTGAGTGGTGAGTGGGCCGTCGTCGCGGGCCGCGGCCAGGCTGAGCTGGCCAGTCGGTTAGCCGAGCGGATCGCTGACGCCGGTGGGTCGGCGCGCACCATCCTCGTCGACGAAGACCCGGTCGTGCCGACCGATACCCCCTTCGCCGGCGTGGTGTCCCTGCTGGGCTTGGACACCACGCCGGACCAGGCCGTCACCCGCGGCCTCGCCCGGACGCTCGCGCTCGTGCGAACGTTGGTCGAGGAGGCCGTTCAGGGTCCGTTGTGGATGGTCACCAGCGGTGCCGTGTCGGTGGGTCGCGCCGACCCGCTGCGCGACCCGGCGCAGGCACCGGTGTGGGGTCTGGGCCTGGTCGCTGGCCTGGAGCGCCCGGCGCACTACGGCGGTCTGCTCGACCTGCCCGCCGACCCGGACGATCGCGCGCTTGCCCGGGCGTTGGCCGTGCTGAGCGGGGACGAGGACCAGGTCGCCGTCCGCGCGTCCGGCGTCTTCGCCCGGCGCATGGTGCGGGCGGGCGAGGTCGCGAAGACCCGTGATTGGCGTCCACGCGGGACTGTGCTGGTCACTGGTGGTACCGGTGCGATCGGCGGGCACCTGGCCCGATGGCTGGCCGACGGTGGCGCCACCAAGCTGGTGCTCACCAGTCGACGGGGGCTCGCCGCGCCCGGGGCCGCTGAGCTGGTGGCCGAGCTGGGAGAGCGGGTCGAGGTCGTGGTAGCCGCGTGCGACGTGGCCGACCGCGGGTCGGTGGCCGCGCTGCTGGCCGAGCACCCGGTCGACGCGGTGATCCACGCGGCGGGTGTGGCCCAGTCGACCGGGCTCACCGAGATCGGCGTGGCCGAGCTGGCCGAGGTCACCGCCGCCAAGGTGGCAGGTGCCGCCCACCTCGATGAGTTGTCCGATGTGGACACTTTTATCCTCTTCTCCTCAGGTGCCGCCAGCTGGGGCGGTGCGGGCCAGGCCGCCTACGCGGCGGGCAACGCCTACCTCGACGCTCTCGCGCAGCGTCGACGGGCGCAGGGCAAGGCGGCAACGTCGATCGCCTGGGGCGGCTGGGCGGAAGGCGGCATGGCGGACGCCGCCGCCGTCGAAGCCCTCGGCAAACGCGGTCTCCACCTGATGGAGCCTGCCCTCGCCTTGGCCGCCCTGCAGCGCGCCCTCGACGCCGACGAGACCTGCCTGACGGTCGCCAACATCGAGTGGCCCCGCTTCACCCCCGGCTACACCGCCGCCCGCGCCCGGCCGCTCATCGGCGAGATCCCCGAGGCTGCCTCGGCCGAACCGGAGTCCATTGCGGACACTGATGAGCTGCGCACCCGGGTGCTGGCGCTGCCCGAGGCCGACCGCGTGGGCCACGTGCTCGAGCTGGTCCGGGCCCAGGCCGCCGCCGCGCTCGGCTACCCGGACAGTTCCGCCATCGAACCCGACCGCGCCTTCCGTGACCTGGGCTTCGACTCGCTCACCGCGGTGGACGTGCGCAACCGGCTGAAGTCCGCCACCGGCCGCAAGCTCCCCGCCACCCTGGTGTTCGACTACCCCACCCCGCGCACGCTGGCCGACCACCTGCTCGCCGACGTGCTCGGCCTCGACGCCACCGCGCCCGCCACGGTGGCATCGACCGCGGTCGACGAGCCGATCGCGATCATCGGCATGAGCTGCCGCTACCCGGGCGGGGTCGACTCGCCCGAGGGCCTGTGGCGGCTGGTGATGGACGGTGTCGACGCGATCACGCCGTTCCCGGACGACCGCGGCTGGGACCTGGAAGCGCTGTACCACCCCGATCCGGACAACCCGGGCACGTCGTACGTCCGCGAGGGTGGGTTCGTGCACGACGCGGGCCACTTCGACGCCGGGTTCTTCGGCATCAGCCCGCGCGAGGCGATCGCCACCGACCCGCAGCAGCGGATGCTGCTGGAGGCGACCTGGGAGACCTTCGAGCGGGCGGGGATCGACCCGGCGTCGGTGCGTGGCAGCCGGTCCGGCGTGTTCGTCGGGACCTCGTTCGTCGGTTACGGCATCGGCGCACTGGCCCCGGGCAGTGACGCGGAGGGCTTCTTCCTGGCCGGCACCGGAACCGCCGCGGCGTCCGGCCGGGTGTCCTACACCTTCGGGCTCGAGGGTCCTGCGGTCACTGTGGACACTGCCTGCTCCAGCAGTCTGGTGGCGATCCACCTGGCGTGCCAGGCGTTGCGGCAGAACGAGTGCGAGCTCGCGGTGGCCGGTGGTGTGGCCGTGCTGCCGTCACCGACCTCCTACACCGAGTTCAGCCGCCAGCGAGGGTTGGCTCCCGACGGCCGGTGCAAGCCGTTCGCAGCCGCGGCCGACGGCACCGGCTGGGGCGAGGGCGTGGGCATGATCCTCGTCGAGCGCCTGTCCGACGCGCTGCGCAACGGTCACCGCGTGTTGGCCGTCGTGCGGGGCACCGCGATCAACCAGGACGGCGCGTCCAACGGGCTCACCGCGCCGAACGGGCCGTCCCAGCAGCGCGTGATCCGCCAGGCGCTGGCCAACTCCGGGTTGACACCGTCCGATGTGGACGTCGTGGAGGCGCACGGCACCGGCACGACCCTGGGTGACCCGATCGAGGCGCAGGCGGTGATCGCCACCTACGGCCAGGACCGCGAACACCCGCTGCTGCTCGGGTCGGTGAAGTCGAACATCGGGCACACACAGTCCGCCTCGGGTGTCGCCGGGGTGATCAAGATGGTGCTGGCGCTGCGTGCCGGCGTCGTGCCCAAGACCTTGCACATCGACGAGCCGACCCCGCACGTGGACTGGACGGCGGGCGCCGTGGCCCCCGCGGCGGAGACGGTGCCCTGGCCCTCGGTGGACCGGGTTCGCCGCGCGGGTGTGTCGTCGTTCGGCGGCAGCGGGACCAACGCGCACCTGGTGTTGGAGCAGTACGTAGCCGAGGAATCCGCTCCGGAGCCGGTGGACGCCGTGCTGCCGTGGGTGCTCTCCGGCCGCACCGCCGAGGCTGTTCGCGACCAGGCCGCCCGACTGCGAGATCACCTGGCGGGCACGGAGTTCTCGCCCGCGGACGTCGGGTACTCCCTGGCCACCAGCCGAGCCAGGTTCGACCACCGGGCCGCGCTCATCGGGCCGGACTATCTGTCCACTTTGGATGCTCTCGCCCGTGGGGAAGCGGCGTCGGGGTTGGTTCAGGGCCGGGCGCTCTCGGGCAAGGTGGCGTTCGTCTTCCCCGGTCAGGGCTCGCAGTGGGCGGGCATGGCGGTCGAGCTGCTGGACACCTCGGAGGTGTTCGCCGCCGAGCTGCACGCCTGCGCCGAGGCCCTCGCCCCGCACGTCGACTGGTCCCTGTTCGACGTCCTGAGCAGCGGAAACGGGCTCGACCGGGTGGACGTCGTCCAACCGGCGCTGTTCGCGGTGATGGTGTCGCTCGCGGCGTTGTGGCGGTCCCACGGTGTCGAGCCCGCAGCGGTGATCGGCCACTCGCAGGGCGAGATCGCCGCCGCCTATGTCGCGGGCGCGCTGACCTTGGCCGACGCCGCCAAGATCGTTGCCCGGCGTAGCCAGGCCATCGTGGCGCTGGCCGGGCACGGCGGCATGGCGAGTGTGTCGCTGCCCGCCGACCGGGTGCGCGAGCGGCTGACCGACGGAGTGTCGATCGCGGCCGTCAACGGGCCCGCGACCGTGGTCGTCGCGGGTGAGATCGACGAGTTCCTGGCCCGGTGCGAGGCGGATGGTGTGCGCGCCAAGCGCATCCCGGTGGACTACGCCTCGCACTCCGCCCAGGTCGAGCGGATCGCCGACGAGCTGCACGAGGTCCTGACCGGCCTCACGCCGGTCGCCGCCACCATTCCGTTCTACTCGACGGTGACCGGCGAGTGGCTGGACACGATCGCGCTCGACGGCGGCTACTGGTACCGCAACCTGCGCCAGTCCGTGGAGTTCGAGCAGGGCACCCGCGCGCTGGTCGAGCACGGCATCCGCTTCTTCGTCGAGGTCAGCCCGCACCCGGTGCTCACCCCGGCCATCGGCGAGACCCTGGACACCGTCGAGGACGTCGACGCGGTGGCCGTCGGCTCCCTCCGCCGGGACGAGGGCGGACTCGCCCGCTTCCGGCTCTCCGCCGCCGAGCTGCACGCGCACGGCGGCCCGGTCGACCTGACCACCCTGTTCGACGGCCTGCCGGTGCGGACCGTCGAGCTGCCGACCTACGCCTTCCAACGCGAGCGGTACTGGCTGGAGCTGGTCTCCCCGGGTGCGGGCGATGTGGCCGCCGCCGGCCTGACCGGCACCGAGCACCCGCTGCTCGGTGCCGCCGTCCCGCTCGCCGGGGGTGACGGGCTGGTGCTCACCGGTCGGATCTCGGCGCGGACCCATCCGTGGTTGGTCGACCACTCGGTGCTCGGTGCCGTGCTGCTGCCGGGTACCGCGTTCGTCGAGCTGGCCGCGCACGCTGGTGCCCAGGTCGGTACCCCCGACGTGCTGGAACTGACCCTGGGCACACCGCTGGTGCTCGCCGAACCGGACGCCGTGACGCTCCAGGTCGCGGTCGGCGCCCCGGACGGGGAGGGGCGGCGCGAGGTCGCGATCTACTCGAAGTCTGATGGCTTCCAGTGGACCAAGCACGCCACCGGCTCGCTCGGCCACGCCGAGGCGCTCGCCTTCGACACGGCGTGGACCCTCGGCGAACCCGTTGACCTACAAGGGTTCTACGCGGGGATCGCCGACCTCGGCTACGGCTACGGTCCGGCGTTCCAGGCGCTCACGGCGGCGTGGCGCGGCGATGGCGAGCTGATCGCCGAGATCCGCCTACCGGAGGACCTGTCCACCAGGGGGTTCGTGGTCCACCCCGCGCTGCTCGACGCGGCACTGCACGGCATCGGCCTGCTGCGCGCCGCCGGGGACCGCCCGGCTGAGCTGCCGTTCTCCTGGCGGGGCGTGCGCCTGCGGGCCACTGACTCGCCGGTGCTGCGCGTCCGGCTCACCGAGGGCGCCGACGGCATCGCGGTCCAGGTCGCCGACGCCACCGGTACCCCGGTGGCCGACATCGGGTCGCTCATCGCCCGGCCCATCGGCGCGGCGCTCTCCGCCGCCCGCCGGGTGGTCGCCGACTCGCTCTTCCGCCTCGACTGGTCCACCCCGGTCACTCTCCCCGCCGCCGGGACCTCGCGGTGGGCACTCCTGGGCACCGACGACCTCAAGCTCGGGCCGGTACTCGCCGCGGCGGGCAACCAGGTCAGCGAGTACGCCGACCTGGACGGTCTGCTCTCCGCCGCCGATGTCGACGTGGTGGTCGCCCAGTTCGCCCCGGCGGACCGCGGCCCCGCCGAGGCCGCCCACGACGCGACCGTCCGGGCGCTGGCGCTGGTCCAGGCCTGGATCTCCGACGAGCGGGTCGCGGCCGTCCCGCTGGTCGTGGTCACCTCCGGCGCCGCGGGGCCGGACGACGTGCCCGACCTCGGCAACGCCCCGGTGTGGGGGCTGCTGCGGTCGGCCCAGTCCGAGCACCCGGACCGGTTCCTGCTGGTCGACATCGACACCGCCGACGACACCTTCGCCGCCGCGGCCGCCGCCGGTGAACCCCAGGTCGCGGTGCGCGCGGGCCGGGCCTTCGCGCCCCGGCTGGTCCGCACTCCGGTCGCGGACGGCGCCAGTGGTCTACAAGGGACAGCCGGCGGTCTGCAAGGGACAGTCCTGGTCACCGGCGCCACCGGCACGCTCGGCGGCGCCCTGGCGCGGCACCTGGTCACCGCGCACGGTGTCCGCGACCTCCTGCTCACCAGTCGCAGCGGCGCCGATGCCCCCGGTGCCGACGCGCTCGTCGCCGAGCTGACCGGGCTCGGCGCGCGGGTCGTGCTCGCCGCCTGCGACGTCGCCGACCGGGACGCGGTGGCGGCGCTGTTCGCCGCGCACCCGGTCGACGCCGTGGTGCACACCGCCGCCGTCCTCGACGACGGCGTGCTGACCGGGCTCACGCCCGATCGGGTCGCGAGGGTGTTGGCGCCCAAGGTGCGCGGTGCGGTCAACCTGCACGAACTGGCCGGGGACGTCACCGCGTTCGCGTTGTTCTCCTCGGCCGCGGGGGTGTTCGGCGGCGCTGGTCAAGCGAACTACGCCGCCGCCAACGTCTTCCTCGACGCCCTCGCCCAGCACCGCCGCGCCCGCGGCCTGCCGGGTGTCTCGCTCGCCTGGGGGCCGTGGGCCGAGCGCACCGGGCTGACCGGTGAGCTCACCGAGGCAGATGTCCGCCGGGTGATGCGCTCCGGCATGGGCCAACTGTCCACTGAGGACGGAATGGCGCTGTTCTCGGTGGCGTGCGCGGGCAGCGAGCCCACCGTGGTACCCATGGTGTTCAGCCCAGCCGCGTTGCGTGGGCGTGGCGCCGTGGCACCGATCCTGCGTGCCCTGGTGCGCACTGGGACTGGCACTGAGACCCGCACCGAGTCCGCCGACGTGCTGGGCAGGCTCGCCGGCGCGCCGGACGTCGAGCGCAAGCGGATCTTGCTCGACCTCGTGCGCGGTCAGGTGGCCGCCGTGCTCGGCTATCCCGGGCCTGAGGCCATCGAGCCCAACCGGGGCTTCCTGGAGCTGGGGCTGGACTCGCTCACCGGCGTGGAGCTGCGCAACCGCGTCGCCGCCGCCACCGCGTTGCGGCTGCCCGCCACGCTCGTCTTCGACCACCCGTCGCCCACCGCGCTCACCGCCTTCCTGCACGGCGAACTGGCCCCCGGGCAGCGATCCGTGGCCGACGGCGTGCTCGCCGACCTCACCCGGCTGGAGGTGGCCCTCGGCGGCGTCGACGCCGAGCCCGACCGGGCCCGGATCGCCGCCCGGCTGCGCGCGCTGGCCGCCCGCTGGGAGGTCGCCGAGCAGGCGGCCGAGAACCTGGACTCGGCCTCCGCCGAGGAGATCTTCGACCTGCTCGACAGCGAGTTCGAGAAGTCCTGAGAGGCGACATGGCCGAGGCGAACGAGGAGAAGCTGCTCTCCTACCTCAAGCGGGCGACCACCGAGCTGCGCGAGGCGCGCGGGCGGGTCCGCGACCTGGAGGAGCGCGTGGCCGAGCCGATCGCGGTGATCGGCACGGCCTGCCGCTACCCGGGCGCTGTGGCGACCCCGGAAGACCTGTGGCGCTTGGTGTCCGAGGGAACCGACGCGCTCGGCCCACTGCCGACTGACCGTGGCTGGGACCTCGCCGCGCTGCCCGGCTCACCCGAGGGCGGGTTCGTCGCCGACGCGGGTGCGTTCGACCCCGGCTTCTTCGGCATCTCGCCGCGTGAGGCGCTGGCGATGGACCCGCAGCAGCGGTTGCTGCTCACAGCCTGTTGGGAGGCGGTGGAACGGGCGCGGATCGACCCGGGATCGTTGCGGGGCAGCCGGACCGGTGTGTACGCGGGCGTGATGTACAACGACTACGCCACCTCCGTGCCGCCCGAGGCGTTGGACGGGTTCCTGGGGACCAGCAACGCCAACAGCGTGCTGTCCGGCCGGGTCGCTTACAGCCTCGGCCTCGAGGGTCCTGCGGTCACTGTGGACACAGCGTGCTCGTCGTCGTTGGTGGCAATGCATTTGGCGGCACAGTCTTTGCGGCTCGGTGAGTGCTCGTTGGCGCTGGCGGGCGGCGTGACTGTCATGGCCGGGCCGATGATGTTCGCTGGCTTCGGCTTCGAGGAGGGCACGGCCGGGGACGGGCGGTGCAAGTCTTTCGCCGAGGCGGCCGACGGCACGGGCTGGGGCGAGGGCGTCGGTGTCCTGCTGCTGGAGAAGCTGTCGGACGCGCAGCGCAACGGACACCGTGTGCTGGCGCTCGTGCGCGGGTCAGCGGTGAACTCCGACGGTGCGTCGAGTGGCTTGACGGCGCCGAATGGGCCCGCGCAGCAGCGGGTGATCGAGGCCGCGTTGGCATCGGCGCGGCTGCTGCCGTCCGATGTGGACGCTGTGGAGGCGCACGGCACTGGAACTGTGCTGGGCGACCCGATCGAGGCGCAGGCGCTGCTGTCGGTGTACGGGCAGGACCGGACCGAACCGCTGTGGTTGGGGTCGGTGAAGTCGAACATCGGTCACACCCAAGCGGCCGCGGGCGTGGCTGGTGTGATCAAGATGGTGTCCGCGCTGCAAGAGGGCGTGTTGCCCGCGACGCTGCACGTGGACGCGCCGTCATCGCACGTGGACTGGACTTCCGGTGCGGTCTCGCTGCTCACGGCGTCGCGCCCGTGGCCGTCGGTGGACCGACCCCGGCGGGCGGCGGTGTCGTCGTTCGGGGTGAGCGGGACCAACGCGCACGTGATCTTGGAGCAGGCGCCGGTTCCCGCTTCTTCCCCTGCTGGCGGAGAACCATTGGGGCCACTGCCTTTCTTGGTTTCCGCTCGCTCGGTCGAGGGGTTGCGCGATCAAGCCGCGCGGCTGCTGGCGTTGTCGGCCGCGCCTGCTGACCTGGCTTACTCGCTGGCCACCACCCGGGCCAGCCTCGACCACCGGGCCGTGGTGCTCGCCGATGATCCGTTGCCCGGCCTGCGGGCGTTGGCCGCCGGGGTCGAGTCCCCGGAGGTGATCACCGGCAGTGGTGCGGGCCAGGTCGGGTTCCTGTTCACCGGGCAGGGGTCGCAGCGGTCCGGGATGGGCCTGGCGCTGCGGGTGTTCCCGGCCTTCGCCACGGCGTTCGACGAGGCGATCACGTTGCTGGGGCTGCACCTGTCGACGTTCGAGGACGACCTGGCACCCACTGAGCTGGCCCAGCCCGCCTTGTTCGCGCTCGAGGTGGCGCTGTTCCGGCTACTGGAGTCCTGGGGTCTGCGCCCGGACTTCCTGGTCGGCCACTCGATCGGCGAGCTGTCCGCCGCGCACGTGGCGGGCGTGCTCTCGCTCTCCGACGCGTGCGCGCTCGTGTCGGCTCGGGGTAGGTTGATGGGCGCGCTACCACCTGGTGGTGCGATGTTGGCCGTTGAGGCGGACTCCGTCGAGTTGCCTGATGGCGTCGACCTGGCGGCGGTCAACGGGCCGGGATCGCTTGTGGTGTCGGGAAGTGCGGACGCCGTAGCCCAGTTCGAGTCCGAGCTGCGGGCCAAGGGGACGCGGGTCAAGCGACTGACGGTGTCCCACGCCTTCCACTCCCGCCTGATGGACCCGATGCTCGATGAGTTCACCGCGGTGGCTCGCGGCCTGTCCTACCGCTCGCCGACCATCCCGATCTTGTCCACAGTGGACGAGTCGGTGACCTTTGACGCCGCCTACTGGGTGCGGCAGGTCCGCTCGACGGTGCGCTTCAGCAACGCGGTGGCCCTTGCCGCTGATCAGGGCGTGACCCGGTGGGTCGAACTGGGCCCGGACGGTGTCCTGTCCGCGCGAGTGTCCGGCGTGGCGCTGGCCACTCAACGCACCGGCCGCGACGACGTGGCCACCCTGCTCCGAGCGGTCGCGGGTGCGCACGTGCACGGTGTCCCGGTCGACTGGCGTGCCGTGCTCGACGGCTGGGGCGGCCAAGTGATCGACCTGCCCACCTACGCGTTCCAGAACGAAGTCTACTGGCCGACCCGCGCCGCTGACACCGCGCTGTGGCGCTACCGGGCCGAGTGGACGCCGATCGCGTTGCCGTCCGCACCGGTCCTCACCGGCACCTGGCTGTTGGCGGAACCTCCCGGCCACGATGGTTCCGGCATCGCTGACGCACTGCGGGCGCACGGCGCGACCGTTATCCGTGGTGGCCTGGACGACGTGGTCGGCACCCCGACCGGCGTGCTGTCGCTGCTCGGGCTCATGGACACGCTCGCACTGGTGCAAGCGCTGGCGGACAAAGAAACCCGGCTCTGGGTCGCGACTTCGGGATCTTCACCCGACAACGCCGCGCTGTGGGGGTTCGGGCGCAGTGTCGCGCTGGAGTTCCCCCGTCTGTGGGGCGGATTGGTCGAGTTGCCGCCGCAGCTCGACGACCACGTCGCCACCGCGTTGGCGGGTGTGCTGACCGGAACCGGGGAAGACCAGGTGCGGATCGGCGCGGTCGTCGAGGGCAGGCGGCTGCGCAGAGCACCGACGCCGAACGGGTCCTGGCGTCCACAAGGGACTGTTTTGATCACCGGCGGGACCGGTGCGCTGGGTACTGAGGTGGCGCGCTGGGCGGCGCGTTCGGCCGGGCGGGTCGTCTTGGTGAGCAGGCGAGGCCCAGACGCGCCCGGCGCCGCGGAGCTTGCCGCCGAGCTGGGCGCTGTCGTGGTGGCGTGCGATCTCGCGGACCGATCCGCGGTGTCGGCGCTGGTCGCGGCGTACCCGCCGGATGCCGTCGTGCACGCCGCCGGTGTCGGCGGCCTCGGACGAGTTCCCGAGCTGGATGCCGTCAGCCTGTCGGAGACCCTGTCGGGCAAGGCCGCGGGCGCGGAGTACCTGGACGAGCTGTGCCCGGACGTCGAGGCCTTCGTGTTGTTCTCCTCGGCCGCCGCCACCTGGGGCGGCGCCAACCAGGCGGCCTACGCGGCCGCCAACGCCTACCTCGACGGCCTCGCCGAACGCCGGCACTCGCGCGGCCAGGCTGCCACGTCGATCGCCTGGGGAGCCTGGGAAGGCGCCGGTATGGCCGCAGGGTCGACCGACGAGCTGGCCCGGCGTGGTGTGCTGGTCATGGCGCCGGATCGCGCGCTCGCCGCGATGGCGGAGGCGGTCGGCTCGGGTGAGACCGTGGTGACCGTGGCAGGCGTCGACTGGACACGTTTCGGCCCCGCCTTCACCGCTTCCCGGCCTAGCCCGCTGCTCGCCGAGCTGCTGGCGGATCCGGTCGAGGTGGTCGACTCCGGCTGGTTCCTCGACCAGCTGACGGCCACCCCCGCTCACGAGCGTGCGGAGCTGGTCTTGGACTTGGTGCGCACCCAGGCAGCGGCAGTACTGGGACACGCCGGCACCTCGGGGATCGAGGCTGGCCGAGCGTTCCGCGACCTCGGGTTCGACTCGCTGACCGCGGTCGAGATGCGCAACCGGCTCAACGCCGCCACCGGTCTACCGCTGTTGGCCACGGTCGTCTTCGACTATCCGACACCGGGTGAGCTTGCCGCGCACCTGGTGGCCGAGTTCGGTCTCGACGCCGATGACCAGTCCGATGACCAGGACGTGCGGGCGGCGCTGGCCGCCATCCCGCTGTCCCGGTTGCGGGAGGCGGGTCTGCTGGACCCGTTGCTGCGGCTGGCAGGCCTGGACGTGCCTGCCGAGTCGGCGCCCAGCGACCTGGACACATTGGACGGTGAGGACCTGCTGCGACTGGTCGCCGCGACCGACGGGGAGAACTGAGCATGTCCGCCTCCATCGAGCAGTACGTCGAGGCGCTGCGCACCTCGCTGAAGGAGACCGAGCGGCTCAAGGCGCGCAACCGCGAACTGGCCGACGCCGCGCACGAGCCGATCGCCATCGTGGGGATGGCCTGCCGGCTCCCGGGCGGCGTCGACTCCCCGGAAGCGTTGTGGGAGCTGGTCTCCACCGGTGGGGACGGGATCTCCGACTTTCCCACCGACCGTGGGTGGGACTTGGGCGTGCTCTACGACCCGGAGTCCTCGCGGGCGGGGACGTCGTACTCGCGCCAGGGT
The DNA here is from genome assembly GCF_030269645.1 of Actinokineospora sp. NBRC 105648. Classification (GTDB taxonomy): domain Bacteria; phylum Actinomycetota; class Actinomycetes; order Mycobacteriales; family Pseudonocardiaceae; genus Actinokineospora. Next base: position 120,183 of record NZ_BSTR01000001.1, read on the forward strand.
GGTTTCGTGCACGACGCCGGGTGGTTCGACCCGGCGTTCTTCGGCATCTCGCCCCGTGAAGCCGCTGCGATGGACCCCCAGCAGCGATTGCTGTTGGAGACCTCGTGGGAGGTGTTCGAGCGGGCGGGCATCGACCCGCAGTCGTTGAAGGGGAGTCGCACGGGTGTCTTCGTGGGTGCGGCCACCTCCGGCTACGCGACCGCCGACGCTGAGGGGTACGGGCTCACCGGCACCGCGACGAGCGTCCTCAGCGGGCGTGTCGCTTATGTTCTAGGGCTTGAGGGTCCTGCTGTCACCGTCGATACGGCGTGTTCGTCGTCGTTGGTGGCTTTGCACATGGCAGCGCGTTCGCTGCGCGCGGGTGAGTGCACGCTGGCCATCGCGGGCGGCGTGACGGTGATGGCCTCGCCTGCGGCGTTCGTGGAGTTCAGCCGCCAGCGCGGGCTCGCCGCCGACGGTCGCTGCAAGTCGTTCGCGGCGGGTGCCGACGGCACCGGGTGGTCCGAGGGTGTCGCGCTCCTCCTCGTCGAGCGGCTGGCCGACGCCCAGCGTCACGGCCATCGTGTGCTTGCCGTGGTGCGTGGGTCCGCGGTGAACTCCGACGGTGCGTCGAACGGTTTGACCGCTCCGAACGGGCCCTCCCAGCGCCGGGTGATCCTGGACGCCCTGGCCTCTGCTCGACTGCTGCCATCTGATGTGGACGCTGTGGAGGCGCACGGGACCGGGACCGTCCTCGGCGACCCGATCGAAGCCTCAGCGCTGTTGGCGGTATACGGCCAAGAGCGGGCCGAGCCGCTGTGGTTGGGGTCGGTGAAGTCGAACATCGGCCACACGCAGGCGGCCGCCGGTGTCGCCGGTGTGATCAAGGTGGTCCAATCCCTCCGGCACGGCGTGCTGCCCGCGACGTTGCATGTGGACGCGCCGTCGTCGCATGTGGACTGGTCGACTGGCGCTGTCTCGCTGCTGACCGAGCCGCGCCCGTGGCCGTCGGTCGACCGGCCGCTGCGGGCGGGTGTGTCGTCGTTCGGTGTCAGCGGTACGAACGCGCACACGATCATCGAGCAGGCGCCTGGCGCAGTGGCCGAGCCTGGTGCGGACGAAGAGCTGCCCTGGTTCCTGTCTGGCCGCACTCCGGGTGCTGTTCGCGCACTCGCGGGTCGCTTGCGGGGTGTCGAGGAGTCGGTCGCGGATGTGGCGTTCTCGCTGGCCACGACCCGTGCCGCGCTGGAACACCGGGCAGTCGTGCTGCCGGGCGCGGACCGTGCCGCCGCGTTGACCGCGTTGGCCGCGGGTGTGGCCGACGAGTCCACAGTGGTGGGTGAAGTGGTGGCCGGGAAGGTGGCTTTCCTGTTCACCGGCCAGGGCGCGCAGCGTGCCGGGATGGGGCTCGCGCTGCGCGCCTTTCCGGTCTTCGGCACCGCGTTCGACGACGTGTGCGCCCGACTCGGTTTGGACGTCGCGGTGTTCTCCGGGCCGGACCTCGATCGCACGGAGCTGACCCAGCCCGCGCTGTTCGCTCTCGAGGTGGCCCTGTTCCGGCTCGCCGAGTCGTGGGGTGTCGTGCCGCAGTGCGTGGTCGGCCACTCGGTGGGCGAGATCGCCGCCGCCCACGTTGCCGGTGTGCTGTCCCTCGATGACGCGTGCACCCTGGTGTCGGCCCGCGCCCGCCTGATGGGTGCCCTGCCTGCGGGCGGCGCCATGCTGGCGGTCGAGTCGGCGTCCGTGGACCTGCCGCTGGACCTCGACCTGGCCGCGGTCAACGGTCCACGCTCCTTGGTGGTGTCAGGCCCCGCCGACGCCGTGGCCGCCTTCGAGGCGTCCCTGAGCGGCGTGCGGGTCAAACGCCTACCGGTTTCGCACGCCTTCCACTCCCGCTTGATGGACCCCATGCTCGACGAGTTCGCCGCCGTGGTGTCCGGCCTGACCTTCAACGCCCCGACGATCCCGATGACGCCCACCGCCCCCGGCTCGGTGGACACACCGGAGTACTGGGTGGGTCAGGTCCGCTCCACCGTGCGGTTCGCGGACGCTGTGACCACGTTGCACGACAAGGGTTTCACCCGCTTTGTCGAGGTTGGTCCAGGCGGTGTGTTGTCCGCCGCCGTTCGGTCCTGTGTGGACGATGCGGTCACCATCCCACTCCAACGCGCCTCGCTCGACGAGCTGACAGCGTGGTGGCGCGCCCTCGGATCGGCCTACGTCGCGGGTATCCCCATCACCTGGCCGCACCCCGGGCGGGTGGTGGACCTGCCCACGTACCCCTTTCAGCGGTCGCACTTCTGGCCGTTGCCGCCCGCGGCCGCGAGCCCCCGCTACAAGATCGAGTGGACGCCGCTGCCCTCTCCCGTCGCGACCTTGACCGGCAGCTGGCACATCCTCACCCGAGACCCGGCCGACCCCGTGGCTACCTGGTGCGCCGAGGCCCTGCGTGGTCACGGTGCCACCGTGACCACCGGCCCTGTCCTTTCCCCAGCTGACGGCGTGTTGTCCCTGCTCACGGACACGCACCCCGAACACCCGGATTTGACTCAAGGGGTAGTGGACACCCTCGCCCTGCTCCAAGACGCGACCGCGACCCGGGTCTGGATCGCCACCCAGGGTGCCGTAGTCGTCGGTGAGGAAGAGTTGGTCAACCCTGGCGCCGCCCCGCTGTGGGCGCTGGCCCGGGTGGCCGCCCTGGAGTTCCCCCAGCGGTGGGGAGGAGCGATCGACCTACCGCCCGTCCTCGACGCTGCCGCCGCTGGTCTTCTGGTCTCCGCCCTGAACGGCGTCGAAGACCAGGTCGCCATCCGGTCCGCCGCACCTGAGCCGGACCTCTTCTCCGCGTCTGCCCGTCGGGAGGCTCCCGCTCTGGCGGAGTCCGTTGAGTCCGCCCAGTCGAAGGCCCTCGCCGCTGTTCCTGAGGGGGCCCTTGCTGCCCTTGAGCCAGTGGGCTCCCCTCTGCACCCTGACTCCGCTGAAGGGAATGCCGCGTCCCTCTCTGCTGGTCCCGCCCGCCGCGTCGAGCTTGGTCGGGGTGTGCCCGCTGGTGCCGTGCGGGTGGAGTCGTCCACCCAGGTCGAAGGCGGGTCACACGGGGTTTCCGCTGCGCCGCTCGATGCCTCTTCGGTCCTGCCCAGTGAGTCCGGACTGCCCATTCCGTCCGGCATCACCGCGCGGCTCCGCTCACCCAGCGCGTTCGGGCTGTACGGGCGCCGGTTGGCTCCCGCTCCGGTAGTCCCCGCCGAGCCGTGGCGGGCGCGGGGCACTGTCCTGGTGACCGGGGGCACCGGTGCGCTCGGTGCTCACGTTGCCCGGTGGCTCGCCGGTCGCGGGGCCGAGCACTTGGTGCTCACCAGCCGACGGGGGCCTGCTGCGCCCGGGGCGGTGGAGCTCGCCGCGGACTTGGAGGCCGGGGGCGTTCGGGTCACCATCGCGGCGTGTGATGTCTCCGATGTCGACGCCTTGGCCGCGCTGCTCGCCGCCCACCCGCCGACGTCGGTCTTCCACGCGGCGGGCAGCGGTGAGTTCGGCCCGCTGCGCACGGCGACTCCGGCGGACTTCGCCGAGGTCATGTCCGCCAAGGTCACCGGCGCCCACAACCTCGCCGCCGCCCTGCCGGACCTGGACCGCTTCGTGCTGTTCTCCTCGGTGGCCGCGGTGTGGGGCAGTGGGTCGCAGGCCGCCTATGCCGTCGCCAACGCCGCACTGGACGCCCTCGCCCAGCAGGTGGGCGCCGTGTCGGTCGCCTGGGGTCCGTGGGCGGGCTCGGGCATGGCGGGTGCTGAGTCCACTGTGGACTACCTGCGCAAGCGCGGGCTCAACCCGATGGAGCCCGCCGCCGCGATCGCCGCCCTCGGCCAGGCCGTCGACGCCCGCGAGAGCGTGACGGTGGCCGACGTCGACTGGCCCCGGTTCATCCCCACCTTCACCGCGAGCCGCCCCAACCAGCTCTTCGAGGCGCTGGCTCCCCGGGTCGGGCCGCCGCCTGTCGCCGCGCGGGTGGTGGACCTGGACGAGCGCGCCCTGCTGGAGCTGGTCCGCACCGAGGTCGCCGCCGTGCTCGGCCACGCGGACGTGGCGGGGGTGGGTCCGCGCAGGTCGTTCAGCGACCTCGGGTTCGACTCGCTGACCGCCGTCGAGCTCCGCGACCGCCTCGCCGGAGCCACCGGCCTACGACTTCCCACGACCATGGTCTTCGACCACCCCACCCCCACCGCCCTGGCCGCTGACCTGCGGATACGCCTCGAAAAGTTATCCACAATCCATCCACAGCCCCCGCCGCGGAGCCCCGATTCACCCGCCGCCCCGGTAGACTGGCCTGGGGCCGCCCCCCGGGTTGGGTGGGGGACGTCCTCATGGGGAGTGGGGGGTTCAAAGGAGTCTTTGGGGGCCGGGGCCGGGGCCGGGGCCGGGGCCGGGGCGGTCGCGGTGGTGGGGATGGCGTGTCGGTATCCGGGGGGTGTGCGGTCGCCGGAGGGGTTGTGGGATCTCGTCTTGCGGGGGGCGGATGGGGTCGCGGCGTTCCCGGATGACCGTGGGTGGGATCTTGGTCGGGTTTACGACCCCGATGGTGGCGACGGCACCTCCTACGTTCGCGAGGGTGCGTTCATCGACGGTGTCGCCGAGTTCGACGCGACCTTCTTCGGGATCTCGCCGCGTGAGGCGTTGGCGATGGATCCGCAGCAGCGGTTGCTTCTGCAAGCCAGTTGGGAGGCCTTCGAGCGGGCGGGGATCGACCCGGAGTCGTTACGTGGCAGTCGGACTGGCGTGTACGCGGGTACCAGCGGTCAGGACTACCCGATGTTGCTCGCGGGGGCTCGTGATGTCAGCGAAGGTCATCAGGGGACTGGGAACTCTGCCTCTGTCCTTTCGGGACGGATTGCGTACACCTTCGGGCTCGAAGGGCCGACGCTGACGGTCGATACCGCCTGTTCTAGCAGTCTGGTCGCGTTGCACTTGGCCGTGCGGGCGCTGCGGCAGGGCGAGTGCGATCTGGCGTTGGCCGGTGGTGCGACCGTGATGGCGACGCCGACGGCGTTCGTGGAGTTCAGCCGTCAGCTCGGGCTCGCGGGGGACGGGCGGTGCAAGTCGTTCGCTGACGCCGCCGATGGCACCGGCTGGGGTGAGGGTGTCGGTGTGGTGCTGGTGGAGCGGCTCTCCGACGCGATCGCCAACGGCCACCCGGTGCTGGCGGTCATCCGGGGCAGCGCGGTCAACTCCGACGGTGCCTCCAACGGCCTCACCGCGCCCAACGGTCCCTCGCAGCAGCGGGTAATCCACCAGGCGCTCGCCGACGCGCGGCTGGAAGCGTCCGATGTAGACGTCGTGGAAGCACACGGCACGGGCACCCGGCTCGGTGATCCGATCGAGGCGCAGGCCCTGCTCGCCACCTACGGCCAACACCGGGACGAGCCGCTCTACCTCGGCTCAGTCAAGTCGAACCTCGGCCACACGCAGGCGGCCTCCGGTGTCGCCGGTGTGATCAAGATGGTGATGGCGCTGCGCCACGGCATCTTGCCGCGGACGCTGCACGTCGACGCGCCGTCGAGTCAGGTCGACTGGACCGAGGGCGCTGTGGAGCTCCTCGCGCGGCAACGGCCCTGGCCGGACCTGGAGCGGCCGCGCCGGGCCGCGGTGTCGTCGTTCGGCATGAGTGGAACGAATGCGCACGTCATCCTTGAGTCCTATGTGGAAGAGCATCTAGCGCCCGAGGGGCAGCGGCCGAGGGTGGTCGCGTTGCCGATCTCCGCGCACGCCGCCGATCGCCTCGCGGCGCAGGCGGAGCAGCTGGAAGGTGATCTCGTCGACCTCGCCCAATCGCTCTCGACGCGCGGCGCGTTGGAGCACCGGGCTGTGCTGTTCAACGGCTTGTCCCTGGACAACGCGGTGATCGGGCGGGCGGACGACGGTCAGACCGCCTTTCTCTTCACTGGCCAGGGCTCCCAACGCGCGGGCATGGGGCGGGAACTGCACCGGGCTTTCCCGGTCTTCGCCGAGGCATTCGACGCCGTGCGACAGCGGGTGCCGTTCGACGAGGACGACATCGACCAGACCGTGAACGCCCAAGCCGCGCTGTTCGCCCTGGAAGTGGCGCTGTTCCGGCTCGTGGAGTCTTGGGGTGTGCGCCCAGATGTCCTCATCGGACATTCGGTCGGTGAGCTGGCCGCCGCGCACGTCGCGGGGGTCCTCGACCTGGACGACGCCTGCACTCTCGTCGCCGCGCGCGCACGGTTGATGCAAGCCCTGCCGACCGGTGGCGCGATGCTCGCCGTCGAGGCCGATGACCTGGACCTGGGCCCAGGGGTGTGCCTGGCGGCGGTGAACGGGCCGTCCGCGCTGGTCGTCTCCGGTGACGAGGACGCGGTGGCCGCGCTGGAGGCGAAGTGCCGCGCGGAGGGCCGCAAGGTCAAGCGGCTGGTTGTCTCGCACGCCTTCCACTCCCACCACATGGACCCGATGCTCGACGACTTCGCCAAGGTCGCCGAGACGCTGACCTACCGCGCGCCGACCATCACCCTTGAGACCACTGTGGATGGTGACCCGGCCACGCCCGGCTACTGGGTTCGCCAGGTGCGCGAGCCGGTCCGGTTCGCCGAAGCCGTAGCGCGCGCCAGCGGTGTTACCCGCTGCCTTGAGCTGGGACCCGACGGCGTGCTGAGCGCGACGGTGGACCTCCCCGCCGCGCCCGCGTTGCGCTCCGGTCGCGACGAGGTGGAGACCGTCCTGTGGGCTGTCGCCGAGGTGCACGTGCGCGGCGGCGAGGTCGACTGGCGGGCGATCACCGCGGGCTGGGGTGGTCGCCGGATCGATCTGCCGACCTACGCGTTCGCTCGCGACCGCTACTGGCCCACCCCGTCCGCGTGGGCTGGCGATGTCGCCGCCGCCGGACTGGGACTGGTCGACCACTCGCTGTTGGGCGCCGGTGTCGGCGTCGCGGGATCGGCCGGGGTGATCTTCACCGCGCGGCTGTCGACCCGCAGTCACCCGTGGCTCGCCGACCACCGCGTGCACGGCCGGGTTGTGCTGCCGGGCACGGCATTCGTCGAGTTGGCGTTGCGGGCGGGAGACGCGCTCGGGCTCGCCACCCTGGACGAACTGGTGCTGCACGCACCACTGGTCCTCGACCGCGCGGTGCAGGTGCAGGTCTCGGTCACCCCTGACGGCGAGGTCGGCGTGCACGGCCGGGAAGGCGAGGACTCCGGCTGGTCGGACCGGCCCTGGACCCTCCACGCCACTGGCACGCTGAGCGCCGCGGGTGAGTCGAACGCGGTCGTCGAATGGCCGCCGCCGGGTGAGTCGGTCGACCTGAGCGAGTTGTACACCGACCTCGCCGCCGCCGGGTTGGACTACGGTCCGGCGTTCCAAGGGCTGCGCGCGGCGTGGCGGGCCGAGGGAGCGGTCTACGCCGAGGTGGCCCTCCCGGACGGCAGCGACGCGACGCGGTTCGGGCTGCACCCGGCCCTCCTGGACGCCGCGTTGCACGCGCTCGCGGTCGACGTCAGCGGCTCCGGTGGTCCTGGCGTGCCGTTCGCCTGGTCGGGTGTCCGGCTCAGCGCGACCGGGGCGAGTGTCCTGCGGGTTCGGCTCACCAGCGGCGATGACGGCGTGAGCCTGCACGCGGTCGATCCGGCCGGCGCGCCGGTTGTCTCGGTGGACCGGGTGGTCTTGCGCGCCGCGGTGGTCGGCGGTTCAGTCGCGCCCCCGTTGCACCGGGTGGCATGGGTCCCGGTCGAGCCGTCCGAGCCGTCCGAGCTGCGGTGGGCGGTGGTCGGTGGCGACCCGTTCGGCGCGGCGGCGGGTCTGCGGGCAGCCGGTGCGACCGTGGTCGATGCTGATGACGCGGACGTCTTGGTGCTGAGCCCGGTCGGCGATGATCGGCTGAACTTGTTGCTAGAGCGGGAAGAGCGGCCGTTGGTCGTGCTGACCCGAGGTGCTGTCGCCGCCGAGCCCGGTGACGATGTCCCGGACGTGGCGGGCGCCGCGGTGTGGGGATTGCTCCGGTCGGCGCAGACGGAGAACCCGGACTGGGTGCGCTTGGTCGACATCGACGGCGACCCGTGGACCGCCCTCGTGCGCTCCGGGAGCGAGTCGCAGCTGGCGATCCGGGCGGGCGCGCTCCTCACGCCGCGCGTGGTTCCCGACCCGGGAACGGATCTCGTCGCGCCCAGTGGACCGTGGCGATTGGACACCACCGAGCGCGGCACGCTGGAGAACCTCGTCCTGCGCCCGTTCGACCACGGCGATCTGTCGGTGGGCGAGGTCCGTGTGTCGGTGCGGGCGGCCGGGTTGAACTTCCGCGACGTGCTCAACGCGTTGGGCATGTACCCGGGCGAGGTGGCGATCGGCGGCGAGGCCGCGGGCGTGGTCACCGAAGTGGGCCCGGGCGTCACGCGGTTCGCCGTGGGCGATCGGGTCCTCGGGTTGTTCTCCTCGGCGTTCGCTCCGGTCGCGGTGACCGATGAGCGTTTGCTGGCAAGACTTCCGGACGACTGGACGTTCGTCGAGGGCGCGTCCATCCCGATCGTCTACGCGACCGCGTACTACGGCTTGGTCGATCTCGGCGGACTTCAGCGAGGCGAGTCGGTGTTGGTGCACGCGGCTGCCGGCGGCGTCGGCATGGCGGCGGTGCAGATCGCGCGACACCTGGGTGCCGAGGTGTTCGGCACGGCGAGCGCGAGCAAGTGGGCGGCGACCGGGCTGGCCGAGGACCACCTGGCGTCGTCGCGGGATCTTGGCTTCGCTGAGCGGTTCCCGGCTGTCGACGTGGTGTTGAACGCGCTGGCCGGTGAGTTCGTGGACGCGTCGCTGGGGCTGTTGAAGCCGGGCGGCAGGTTCCTGGAGATGGGCAAGACCGACATCCGCCAGGGCGTTCCCGGGTACCGGGCCTACGACCTGGCCGAGGCCGGGCCTGACCGGATCGGCGAGATCCTTGCGTTGGTGCTGGCCCTGTTCGCGGCGGGGGTGCTCACGTTGCCGCCGCGCCGGGTCTGGGACGTGCGGCAGGCGCGCGAGGCGTTCCGGTTCATGAGCCAGGCGCGGCACGTCGGCAAGGTCGTGCTGACCGTCCCGCACGAGCCGGATCCCGCCGAGCCGGTGTTGATCACCGGTGGCACGGGTGCGCTGGGTGGTCTCGTGGCCCGGCACCTGGCGGCCGCCGGTCGGAAGAACTTGGTACTGCTGAGCCGAAGCGGACCCGACGCGCCAGGTGTCCCCGAGTTGGTGTCTACTGTGGAGGGTCTCGGCGCGAAGGTCACCGTCGTGGCGGGCGATGCGGCGGAGCCGGACGCGGTCGTGCGCGAGTTTGGTGTGCGGTCGGTGTTCCACGCCGCTGGCGTCCTGGACGACGGCGTGTTCACCAGTCTCACCCCCGAGCGTGTCCGCGAGGTCCTGCACGCCAAGGCGGATGCCGCGTGGGCCTTGCACGAGGCGCTCCCGGACGCGGTCGAGTTCGTGCTGTTCTCCTCCATCGCCGCGACCATCGGCACTCCCGGCCAGGCCGCCTACGCCGCTGCCAACGCGTACTTGGACGCGTTGGCTCAGCACCGACACGTGCGCGGGCAGTCGGCGCGCGCGTTGGCCTGGGGCCCTTGGGATCTCGACGGCGGCATGCTCGGTTCACTCGCGGACGAAGACCGAGACCGCTTGTCCCGCAGTGGCTTCCCTGCGCTGACAGCGTCGACGGGCCTCGCGCTGCTGGATCGGGCTCTAGCCGAGCCGACACCTGCGGTTGTCGCGGCGTTGGTGAACAACCGGGCGCTGCAAGACATCCCAGTGCTCCGGTCGTTGATCCGCACCACTCGACGAGCCGCGGGCGCCGCGGAATCCGCCCAGGGCTTGACGGACAGGCTGCTGGCCGCCTCGGCCACCGGGCGCGTCCGCCTGCTGGTCGACCTGGTCCGGGGCAACGCGGCCACCGTGCTCGGCTTCGCCGCCTCGACGGCCATCGACCCCGCCCGACCGTTCGCCGACCTGGGGTTCGACTCCCTCACCGCGGTCGAGCTGCGCAACCGCCTGGCCACCACCACCGGTGTCCGGCTGCCCGCCACCCTGGTCTTCGACCACCCGACCCCGGCGGCCCTGGCCGCCCGGCTGCTGGCGGAGCTCGTCCCGGCGCCACCGAGCCCGGCCGTCGCCCTGCTGGCCGATCTGGACCGGGTCGACGCGACCCTGGCCGACCTCGGGGAAGGTGACGCCGCGCGGGTTCGCGCCCGGCTCACCGCGCTGCTGGCCAAGTTCGCGGCCGCCCCGGAACCCGGTGGGGACGAGGACCTCGCGGCGGCGACCGAGGACGACATCTTCGCCCTCATCGACAACGAGCTGGAGGGCGCGTAGGGGGTCAGTCGCCGGTGGCGTTGACCGAGGGCACCGGGACCGGGTGCGGGTAGCGGTCGTCCCCGGGGAAGGTGCCGCCGAGCGGCAGCGCGCCGATGACCGGCACGGCGGCGGCGGGGGTGGTCATGTCCCACCCGACCCAGCCCGGGATGTAGCTGTTGCCGGGGCCGGTGATCTTGTTGCCGTCGATGTGGATGTGGCCGTTGACGCAGAGGCGGAAGCCTTGGTAGGTCACGTAGGTGAAGGCGTGCTTGGTCTTCTTGTCCTTCTTCGAGATCTCCACGAAGACGGCCTGGCGGAAGTCCGCGGCGTTGACCACGTTGGCGGCGTCCTGGTCGGTAAAGCTCGCGGGTGCGCCCCACTTGCAGGTGTCGGGGTTCCACGGCATGGTCCGCTCCTCTGTTCGACGGCAGGTCCACTCGATGGGAACAGCCGCCCGACCCCGCCGTCACCGTCCGCCGGGGCGGCTGTCGGCCCGCCCGGGCTGCCCCGGAGGCCGCACTGTCGGCATCTAGGGGCACCGGCGGGGGTGTTAGGGGTGCTACCGGTGACACGCCCGGCCTAGGTTCAGGCAGGTGACCACCGCGGACCGGATCTCGGACTTGGCGGCCCGGCGTGATGAGGCCGTGGGGATCGCCGAGAAGCGGGCGGTGGACCGCCAGCACGCCAAGGGCAAGCTGACCGCGCGCGAGCGGGTCGACCTGCTGCTCGACCCGGGTAGCTTCGTCGAGCTCGACGAGTTCGCGCGGCACCGGTGCACCGATTTCGGGATGGAGCACAACCGGCCGTACGGCGACGGTGTGGTCACCGGTTACGGCACTGTGGACGGTCGCCAGGTCTGCCTGTTCTCCCAGGACTTCACCACGCTCGGCGGCAGCATGGGCGAGGCGTTCGGGAGCAAGGTGCTCAAGGTGATGGACCTGGCGATGAGCATCGGCTGCCCGATCATCGGCATCAACGACTCCGGTGGGGCGCGCATCCAGGAAGGCGTCGTCTCCCTGGCCTACTACGCCGAGCTCGGGATGCGCAACGTGCGCGCGTCCGGGGTCATCCCGCAGATCTCGTTGCTCATGGGGCCCTGCGCGGGCGGTGCGGTCTACTCGCCCGCGATCACCGACTTCACCGTGATGGTGGACAACACCTCGTACATGTTCGTGACCGGGCCCGAGGTGGTCGAAGCGGTCACCGGTGAGCGGACCTCGCTCGACGAGCTGGGTGGCCCGACGGTCAACGCCGAGGTCTCGGGCAACGCGCACTACGTCGGGCAGGACGAGCAGGACGCGATCTCGTGGGTGCAGACACTGCTCGGGTACCTGCCCGGCAACAACCTCGACCCGACGCCCAGCTACGACCACCCGAACACCGCCGAGGTGACCGAGCAGGATCGGGCACTGGACTCCCTCATCCCGGACGCGGACAACCGGGCGTACGACATCACCGAGCTGATCGCCGCCATCGTCGACGACGGGGAGTTCCAAGAGGTCCAGCCCAGCTACGCGCGCAACATCATCTGCGCGTTCGCCCGGGTCGATGGCCATTCCGTCGGTGTCGTGGCCAACAATCCGCTGTTCAGCGCCGGGGCCATCGATATCGCCGCCTCCGAGAAGGCCGCCCGGTTCGTCCGGTTCTGCGATGCCTTCAACATCCCGCTGCTGACCCTGGCCGATGTGCCCGGCTACCTGCCCGGCGTCGAGCAGGAGCGCGGCGGCATCGTCCGCCGGGGTGCCAAGCTGATCTACGCCTACGCCGAGGCCACGGTCCCCAAGGTGACCGTCGTGACCAGGAAGGCCTACGGCGGCGGGTACGCCGTGATGGGCTCCAAGCACCTGGGTGCCGACGTCAACCTCGCCTGGCCCACGGCCGAGATCGCGGTGATGGGCGCGACCGGCGCCGTGCAGGTGCTGCACCGCCGCTCGCTGCTCGCCGCCGAGCCGCAGGACCGGGCCCGGTTGGCCGCCGAACTCACCGACGAGTACCAGCGCACATTCAGCAACCCGTATGCTGCCGCCCAGCACGGGTACGTCGATCGGGTTATCCAACCCGCACACACGCGCATAGAGGTGTCGAGGGCGCTAAGACTCTTGAGGAACAAGAGAGTCCAACCGCCTACGCGCAAGCACGGGAACATCCCGCTCTAGCGGCACAAGCGTGATCAGCGGTTCACTTTGGTGACTGCCCGCGACTGTACGATCACCGCCGCCCGGTGATCACGGGCAAAAGCACACGAAGGGGACTAGCAGCGTGAGCGCAGTGCAGCCGCAGGTAGATGACACAGGCGGTACGCCCGAGACAGCGGCCTTCCGTCTCCTCGGCCTGCACAAGGTGTTCGGGGAGTACACCGCCGTCGACCGCGTGGACCTCACCGTCGCCCCTGGCTCGTTCTACGGCCTCGTCGGCCCCAACGGCGCCGGCAAGACGACCGCGCTGTCTATGGCTGTCGGCCTGCTGCGCCCTGACGAGGGCCGTTCGCTGGTCTTCGGCGTAGATGTTTGGGAAGACCCTCTTAGCGCGCGCAAGCTCATGGGCGTACTCCCTGACGGTCTTGCCCTCCCCGAACGCCTTACCGGCCGAGAGCTGCTCACCTACCTGGGGCAGCTGCGCGGTCTGGACGCCAAGACCACCGCGGACCGCGCCGAAGAGCTCTTGCACGTCATGGAGCTGACCGGCGACGCCGAACGCACCCTCGTCGTGGACTACTCCACCGGCATGCGCAAGAAGATCGGCCTTGCCACGGCCCTGCTGCACGGCCCGCGGCTGCTGGTCCTCGACGAGCCGTTCGAGGCGGTCGACCCGGTGTCGGCGGCCACCATCAAGCGGATCCTGAACCGGTTCGTCGGCGGTGGCGGCTCGGTGCTGCTGTCCAGCCACGTGATGGCCCTGGTCGAGCAGCTGTGCGACACGGTCGCGGTCATGGCCAGGGGCCGGGTCGTCGCCGAGGGGCCGCTCGCCGAGGTGCGCGGCGCCACCACGCTCGAGGAGACCTTCGTCGAACTGGTCGGCGTCCGGGTCGGCGGCGGGGAGGGCCTGTCGTGGCTGGCGTCCTGATCCGGATGAAGCTGACAGTCCTGCGGCACACCATCGCCGGGCCGCGGGCCACCTGGATGCTCACCGGCGGCCTGGTCGGGCTGGCCCTGGCGGCGGGCACGATCGCGCTGGCCACCGCCGACGCCGCCCCCGGCACGGTGCTCGACCTGCTCGCGGTCACCTTCGCCATCTGGGCCTTCGGCTGGATGCTCGGGCCCGCCTTCGGCGGTGACCCGGTGCTGCGCGCCGAGCAGTTCGCGCTGGAGCCGGTGCCGCGCACGCGGTTGGCGCTCGGGCTGCTGGGCGCGGCCTTCGTCGGGGTCACCACGGCGGTCACGCTGGTCGCGTTCACCGCTCTGATCGTCTACGCGGCCCGGTTCGGGGTCCTGCCGGTGATCGTCTCGGTGCCGGGGCTGGTGCTCCAGCTGACCCTGGTGGTGCTGCTGTCCCGGCTGGCCGGGCGGTTCTTCGGCGCGCTGTCGCGCTCGCGCTCCGGCGCGGCGGTCACCGCGTTGATCACCGCGACCATGATGGTGCTGAGCCAGTCCGGCTGGGTCGTGTTCATCGCCCTGGACGTGGTGCTCGAGACCGGGTTCTCGCCGACGTTCTCGCTGGTCGTGCGCCTGCTGCCGTCGAGCTGGGCGGTGCTGGCGGTGGAGGCGTCCGCGCGTGGCGATTGGCTGTGGACACTGCTCCCGCTGGCCGGGCTCGCCGTGCTGGTGGTGCTGCTCGTGCTGTTCTGGGGCAGGCTGCTCGGTCCGCGGCGGCTGGCCCGCCCGGTCGTGCGCGGGTCGAGTGCCCAGGCCGCCGCCCGGCGGGCCGATCGCGGTCCGGTGTCGGCGGTCTACGTCAAGGAGGTCCGCACCTGGCTGCGCGACCCGCTGCGGGTGCAGAGCCTGGTCGTCGCGCCCGCGTTCGCGATCTTGAGCGGGCTGCTGCCGCTGCTGTTCGACGCCACCGCGTTCCTGCCGTTCGTCGGCGCCATCACCGCGCTGATGGCCTCGGTGACCTGCGCGAACCTCTACGGCCAGGACGGCACCGCGCTCTGGCTGACCCTGCTGCTGCCCGGCACCGAGACCGCCGACGTGCGCGGCAGGCAGCTGGCCTGGCTCACCCTCTTCGGACCGCTCTCGATCGCGCTGACCGTGCTCGGCGTCCTGCTGCACGGCGACCCGGCGCTCTGGCCGTGGGCGCTGGCCGCGACGTTCTCGCTGCTCGGCGGGGGTGGCGGCCTGCTGCTCGTGGTCGCGATCGACCAGCTCGTCCCCGGGCCGGACCCGCACAAGAACAAGAACTCCCCGCTCGACCACGGCGACGTCACCGGCCAGGCCTTCGTGATGCTGCTGCTGGCGCTGAGCGTGGCCACCCCGGCGCTGGGGACGGTGCTCGCGGGCGAACTCCTCGACCAACCGCTGCTCGTCTGGGCGGGCGTGCCCGTGGGGCTGTTCGTCGGCGCGCTGTCGTACTGGCTGCTCGGTGCGGCCGCGGTGAAGAAGCTGATCGCGCGCGGGCCCGAGCTGCTCTACCTGATGCGCGCGGGCAAGGAGCACGAGGGCCAGGTCGGCGCGGAGACCGCCGTGCTCAAGGCCATGCCCCGGCACCGCCGCGGTCTGCTGTGGACGAGCTTCTTCATCGGCTGCATCGCGCTGTTCCCGCAGGGCCTGGTGCCGCTGGGGATGAAGCTCAGCGGTGACATCGCCAAGGTCTGGTTCTTCCCGCTCTACCTGCCCGACGGTCTGCAATGGCCCGCGATCGCGTTGATGCTGGTACTCGGCTTGGCCGCGTTCGCGCTTTCCGGCTGGGTTTATCTCACCGAGACGCGCAGGCTGCGGGAAAAGCTCGCGCGCAAGGCGGCCGAACGCGCCGAGCGGGTGGCCGCCGAAGCCGTTCCGGTGGGCTGAGCCACCCCCCATTCGATGCCGCTGACCTGCGCGTTCGCCACACCCGGCAGGTTAGGGGCAGGGGCCGGGGCCATAGGGGTTGGCCGCGCTGACACGGCCTAACTACTGTCCAACCCGGGGACGCGTCCGAGGAGAATCGGAGGCAATTCACGTCGTTGGCGCGCCCTTTTCCGGTCCCGGCTTCGGTCGAGTTCCCGCGCGCGGGAACTCACGGTATCGAGTGGGTTTGAGGCATTCATGTCCGAAGTGCGCGCCGAGGCCATCGCGGTTGTCGGGTTCTCCTGCCGATTCCCGGGCGCGGACGACCCGCGCCGGTACTGGGACCTGCTGCGGTCCGGCACCGACGCCACCACCGAGGTCCCAGCGGACCGCTGGTCGCTCGCCGAGGTGCCGCGCGGGGGCTTCCTCGCCGACGTGGCCGGCTTCGACGCCGGGTTCTTCGGCATCGCCCCGCGCGAGGCCGCGGCCATGGACCCGCAGCAGCGGCTCGCCCTCGAACTGGCCTGGACCGCCTGCGAGGACGCGCGGATCCCGCCAAAGGCGCTGCGCGGCAGCCGGACCGGGGTGTTCGTCGGCGCCATCTGGGACGATTACGCCACCTTGCTGCACCGCGACGGCGACGCCGCGATCGACCGGCACACCATCACCGGGCTGCACCGCAGTGTCATCGCCAACCGGGTCTCGTACCTGTTCGGCCTGCGCGGACCCAGCCTCGCGGTGGACGCGGGCCAGTCCTCCGCGCTGGTCTCGGTGCACCTGGCCTGCGAAAGCCTGCGCCGCGGCGAGTCCGACCTGGCCATCGCGGGCGGGGTCAACCTGAACCTGGCCCCGGAGAGCACGGTCAGCGCGCTGCGCTTCGGCGGGCTGTCCCCGGACGGTCGCTGCTACACCTTCGACGCGCGCGCCAACGGTTTCGTCCGCGGTGAGGGCGGCGGCTTGGTGCTGCTCAAGCCGTTGGCGCGGGCGTTGGCCGACGGTGATCGCGTGCACTCGGTGATCCTCGGTAGCGCGGTCAACAACGACGGCGGCGGCGCGAGCCTGACCGCGCCGAGCCGGTACGCCCAGGAAGCCGTGCTGCGCGAGGCGCACGAGCGCGCGGGCGTTGCGCCGGACGAGGTCGGCTACGTCGAACTGCACGGCACCGGGACACCGATGGGCGACCCGATCGAGGCCGCCGCGCTGGGGGCCGCGCTCGGCCGCGCGCGCTCGGCGCCGCTTCCGGTGGGGTCGGCGAAGACGAACCTGGGCCACCTGGAGGGCGCGGCGGGCATCGCCGGGCTGATCAAGGCGAGCCTGGTGGTCGAGCACGGGGAGATCCCACCCAGCCTGAACTTCCGCGAGCCGAACCCGCGCATCCCGCTCGACGAGCTGAACTTGTTGGTGCAGACCGAAGTCGCGCCGCTGGTCGGCCGCGATGCCGGGGTCAGCGCGTTCGGCATGGGCGGCACCAACTGCCACGTGGTCCTCGGACCGGCGCCCGCGCCGACTTCACAGTCTACTCAGGACTCACGGGTCATCGTCCTCGTCTCCGGGCGGACCGAGGCGGCACTCCGGGCGCAGGCTTCGCTGCTGCGCGAGGTCGAGCACGGGGTTGTCGACATCGCGCACTCCCTGGCCACCACGCGCACGGCCTTCGAACAGCGTGCGGCCATCGTCGCCGCGGACCGGGCCGAACTGCGCGCCGGGCTGGCCGCTGTCGCCGCGGGCTTGCCCGCCGCCGGGGTCGTCACCGGCGCGGTGACCCAGGGCAAGGTCGCGTTCCTGTTCTCCGGCCAGGGTTCTCAGTGGGCCGGGATGGCCAGCGACCTGCTCGACACCGACGAGGTCTTCGCCGAGAGCATCGCCGCGTGCGCCGAGGCGCTGGACCCGCACGTCGACTGGTCGCTTCCGGAAGTGCTCCGCTCGGGCGACCTCAGCCGGGTGGATGTCGTCCAACCCGCGTTGTTCGCGGTGATGGTGTCGTTGGCCGCGATCTGGCGCTCGCTGGGGGTGCGGCCGGAGTGCGTGGTCGGCCACTCGCAGGGCGAGATCGCCGCCGCGCACGTCTGCGGGGCGTTGTCCCTCGCGGACGCCGCGAAGGTCGTGGCGCTGCGCAGCAAGGCGTTGGTGGCGTTGGCGGGCCGGGGCGGGATGCTGTCGGTGCCCGCCGCGCCTGACCAGGTGCGGGAGTGGCTCGCGGACTGGCCGGGGCTCTCGGTGGCCGCGGTCAACGGACCCGCCGCCGTGGTGGTCGCCGGTGATCCGGAGTCGCTGGACGGGTTCGCGGCGGTCTGCGGCGTCAACGCCAAGCGCGTGCCGGTGGACTACGCGTCGCACTCCGCCCACGTCGAGGAGATCCACGACGAGCTCTTGGCCGTGCTCGACGGCATCGAACCGCGACCGGTCGAGATCCCTTTCCTGTCAACGGTCACCGGTGAGTGGTCGCCCACGCTGGACGCCGAGTACTGGTACCGGAACCTGCGCGGCACCGTGGAGTTCGCAGCCGCCACCCGGACGCTGGTGGCCGCGGGTTACCGGTTCTTCGTCGAGTCCACGCCGCACCCGGTACTCGCCCCCGCCGTCCGGGACACCCTGACCGAGTCCGAAGTGGACGAAGCGGTGGTGGTCGGCTCGCTGCGCCGCGACGAGGGCGGTCTCGATCGACTGCTGCTCGCCGCCGCCGAGTTGCAGGCGCACGGTGTCGACCTCGCGCCGCCGCCCGGCGTCGCCGTTGACCTGCCCACCTACGCCTTCCAGCGGGAACGCCACTGGCGCCCGGGTTCCACCGCCACTGACCAGGCGGTCGAGCGGGACGACTCGCTGCGCGGTCGGCTGCTCGCCGCGCCCGCGGACGCCCGGATCGGGCTGGTGCTCGACCTGGTCCGCGCGCACACCGCGGTCGTCGGCGGGTTCTCCGGGCCGGACGCGGTCGACCCGGCGCGCACGTTCAAGGACCTCGGCCTGGAGTCGCTCACCGCCGTCGAGTTGCGCAACCGGCTGGCTGTGGCGACCGGGCTGCGGCTGCCGACCACGCTGCTGTTCGACCACCCGACCCCGCTCGCGGTGGCCGCCTTCGCCCGCGACGAGTTGCTCGGTGGCGAGCGCGTCACCGAGGGGCCACGCACTCGCGCGGCCGACGAGCCGGTGGCGATCGTCGCCATGGCCTGCCGCTTCCCCGGTGGCATCGACTCGCCGGAAGCCCTGTGGCGCTTGGTTTCCCGGGGAGATGAGGCGCTCTCGGAGTTCCCTTCCGACCGTGGCTGGGAGCTGCCCGCGGACATGCCCGCCCAGGGCGGCTTCCTCGCCGACATCGCCGGGTTCGACGCCGAGCTGTTCGGCGTCTCCCCGCGTGAGGCGCTGGCGATGGACCCGCAGCAGCGGATGCTGCTGGAGGTCTCGTGGGAGGCGGTGGAACGCCTTGGCATGGACCCCGCGCGGTTGCGGGGCAGTCGCACCGGTGTCTTCGTCGGTGCCATGGCCCAGGACTACGGCCCGCGCATGCACGAGCCTGCGGGCGATTCGGCCGGATACCTGCTCACCGGCAGCACGGCGAGTGTCGCATCAGGACGGATCGCGTACACCTTCGGCTTCGAGGGCCCGGCGGTCACCGTCGACACCGCGTGCTCCAGCAGTTTGGTCGCGCTGCACCTGGCCACCCAAGCGCTGCACGCCGGCGAGTGTGACCTGGCTCTCGCGGGTGGCGTGACGATCATGTCGACGCCGGGGATCTTCGCGGAATTCGCCCGCCAGGGCGGGCTCTCGCCGGACGGGCGGTGCAAGGCGTTCGGCGCGGGTGCGGACGGCACGGGCTGGTCCGAGGGTGTCGCGGTCATCGCGCTGCGGCGGCTGTCCGACGCGGTCCGCGATGGCAACCAGGTGTTGGCGCTGGTGCGTGGCTCCGCGGTCAACTCCGATGGCGCGTCGAACGGCCTCACCGCGCCGAACGGTCCATCGCAGCAGCGGGTGATCCGTGCCGCGCTCGACTCGGCGGGTCTGTGCGCGTCCGATGTGGACGCTGTGGAAGCGCACGGGACCGGCACCGCGCTAGGCGATCCGATCGAGGCGGGCGCGCTGCTCGCCGCGTACGGGCGTGACCGTTCCACGCCGCTGTGGTTGGGCTCGGTCAAGTCCAACATCGGCCACACCCAGGCCGCCGCGGGCCTCGCGGGTGTCATCAAGATGGTGCAGGCGCTGCGGCACGGCGAGCTGCCGCGCACGCTGCACGCCGACGAGCCGTCCCCGCACGTCGACTGGTCAGCGGGTGCGGTGGAGCTGTTGACCGATAACCGTCCTTGGCTGCGCGGCGCCCGCCCTCGGCGGGCGGCGGTGTCGTCGTTCGGCATCAGCGGCACCAACGCGCACACGGTAATCGAAGAGGCGCCGGTAGCGACTGAGTCCGCTATGGACAGTCGACCCGCGTTGTTCCCAGTGTTGTTCTCGGCTCGTTCGGTCGAGGCGCTGCGCGCGCAGGCGGCTCGACTGCGCACGGTCGACGCCGACGTCGCTGATCTTGCCCACGCCCTAGCCACCACTCGGACGGCACTCGACCACCGAGCCGCGGTCGTGGCCGAGGACCGGGAGAGCCTGCTCGCCGGGCTCGCCGAAGTGGTCGACGGCGGTGGGCGGACCGGGTTGGCCACGCCGCGCAAGACGGTGTTCCTGTTCACCGGTCAGGGTTCCCAACGCGTCGGCATGGGCGCTGAACTGCGCGCGACGTTCCCGGTGTTCGCCACCGCCTTCGACGAGGTCCGCGCGCGGCTGCCGTTCGACGACGACGCCATCGACCAGACCGGCAGCGCCCAGGCCGCGCTGTTCGCCCTCGAGGTCGCGCTGTTCCGCCTGGTCGAGTCCTGGGGCCTGCGGCCAGACGCCCTGGTCGGCCACTCCATCGGCGAGCTGGCCGCGGCGCACGTCGCCGGGATCCTCTCCCTCGACGACGCCTGCGCGCTGGTGTCCGCCCGGGCCCGCCTCATGCAGGCCCTCCCGACCGGCGGGGCCATGCTCGCCGTGGCCGCGTCGGATGTCGTGCTGCCGGAGGGCGTCGACCTCGCCGCGGTCAACGGACCCGAGTCCATTGTGGTCTCCGGCGGCGAGGAGGCCGTCGCGGCACTTGAGGTCCAATGGCGTTCCGAGGGGCGCAAGGTCAAGCGGCTGACGGTCTCGCACGCGTTCCACTCGCGGCTGATGGACCCGATGCTCGCCGAGTTCGCCCAGGTCGCGGCGTCGCTGACCTACCAGACCCCGCGCGTCCCGATCACCCCGACCTCGACCGGCGACCCGGCCACCCCCGACTACTGGGTGCGCCAGGTCCGGGAGACCGTGCGCTTCGCCGACGCGGTCGCCGAGCACGACGGCGCCGTGTTCGTGGAGCTCGGTCCGGACGGCGTGCTCTCCGCCCTGGTCGACGACGGTGTCCCGCTGCTGCGGTCGACCCGCCCGGAGCCGGGGGCGATCGCCGACGCCCTGGCCGGCCTGTGGGTCCGGGGCGCGGGGCTGGACTGGCACCGGGTCCACAGTGGACCTGCGAACCGCGTCGAGCTGCCGACCTACCCGTTCCAGCACGAGCGGTTCTGGCCGGAGGCCACCGCCGTCGACGTCATCGGCGCGGGACTCGGTCCGGCCGGGCACCCGCTGCTCGGTGCGGCCATCCCGCTGGCCACCGGCGACGGCATCGTGCTCACCGGCCGCGTCTCCCTCGCCACCCACCCGTGGTTGATCGACCACTCGGTGCGCGGCGCGGCGGTGCTGCCCGGCACTGCCTTCGTGGACCTCGCCC
The DNA here is from genome assembly GCF_030269645.1 of Actinokineospora sp. NBRC 105648. Taxonomy (GTDB): domain Bacteria; phylum Actinomycetota; class Actinomycetes; order Mycobacteriales; family Pseudonocardiaceae; genus Actinokineospora. The sequence goes on from NZ_BSTR01000001.1 coordinate 141,177, forward strand.
TGCACGCGGGCGCCCTGTTCGGCAGGCCGAACCTCGACGAGCTGACCCTGCGCGCGCCGCTGGTGCTGACCCGCGAGCCGGTCCGCCTCCAGGTCGTGGTGTCCGCCGCGGACATCTCGATTTACAGCCAGATCGGCGACGAGCCGTGGACAACCCACGCGGCGGGCAGGCTCACCGACACCCCGGCCACCAAGGTGGACCCGGTTGTCCTGCCCGGCGGCCCCGGCAGTCCTGCGGGTTATGCGGACCTGGCCGCCATCGGCCTCGACTACGGCCCTGCGTTCCAAGGGCTCCGATCGGTGTGGCGCACCGAGGACGTCATCCACGCCCACGTGGATCTCGCCGGTCCCCGAGCGGCGGTCTTCGACGCGGTCCTGCACGCCCTCGGCGCCGACGGCCTCACCCGCGACGGGGTCACCCTCCTCCCGTTCGCCTGGTCCGGCGTCACCCTGCACTCAACCGACATCACCGCGCTGCGCGCCCGCCTGACCCGGCGAGGCCAAGACGAGTACGCCCTGCACGCGGTCGATCCGTTTGGCGCGCCCGTGCTGAGCGTCCAGTCACTCACCTTCCGGGCGATCTCCACCGCTGCGCTCCGCGAGTCCGGTGTCGCCTACACCGTCGAGTGGGAGCCGACCGAGGTCCCGCTCGGTGGTTCGGCCCCGCTGTTCGAGATTCCAGCCGGTGACCTGGTCGAACGCACCCATCGCGCGGTGCGCGACGCCTTGGCGCTCGTGCAGGACTGGCTCACCCGTGACACCGGCACCCTGGTCGTGCACACCCGTGGCGCGGTGGCCATCCGGCCGGGGGAGTCGGTGGACCCGGCCGCGAGTGCGGTGTGGGGGCTGGTCCGGTCCGCGCAGACCGAGCACCCCGGCCGGTTCGCCCTGCTCGACACCGACGGCTCCGCCGTGCCGCGCGCCGCCGAGCCGCAGCTGGCGGTGCGGGACGGCGTCGTCCTGGCCCCGCACCCTGTCCGGGGGACTGTTGACGCCGAGCCCCGTCTCGGGCCTGAGGACACCGTTCTGATCACCGGTGGCACTGGTGCCCTCGGCATGATCATCGCCCGGCACCTGGCCGAACGCGGTGTCCGCCTGGTGCTGACCAGCCGTCGGGGACAGCGCTCGGCGGAGACCGACGCGCTCGGCGCGACCGTGATCGCCTGCGACGCGGCCGACCGAGACGCACTGGCCCGGCTGCTGAGTGATCAGCCGATCACCGCGGTCGTGCACGCGGCCGGCGTGGTCGACGACGGGTTGGTCGGCTCGCTCGACGCCGAGCGGGTGGCCGCGGTGCTGCGCGCCAAGGTCGACGCCGCCGTCCACCTCGATGAGCTGACCCGTGACCGCCCGCTGACCGAGTTCGTGCTCTTCTCCTCGGTGGCCGCGCACTTCGGCACAGCGGGCCAGGCCGCCTACGCCGCCGCGAACGCTTTCCTTGACGGTCTCGCCACCCGCAGGCGCGCCGAGGGTCTGCCCGCCCGATCCCTCGCCTGGGGGCTTTGGGACGCGGGCATGGGAGCCACCCTGACCAGCGCCGACCGTGCCAGGTTCCGCTCCCTGGGCGGCGTCCTCACCCCGGCGCAGGGGCTCGCGCTCTTCGACCACGCGCCCGACTACCCGCACGTGCTCGCCCTGGCGACCGCCCTGCGCGCGCCCGAGCCGGTGATCGCGGTCGCGGACCCCGACGAGCTGGTACGCGGCCACGTCGCCGCCGTGCTCGGGCACACCTCGGGCAACCGGGTCGAACCGTCGCGCACCTTCAAGGACCTGGGCTTCGACTCGCTGACCGGCGTCGAGCTGCGCAACCGACTCGGCGCGGCCACTGGCCTGCGGCTGCCCGCCACGCTCGTCTTCTCCTACCCGACCCCGGCCGCGCTCGCCGACTACTTGCGCGGTGAACTCGACGGCACGCCCGACGAGCCGGACGTGGTGGCCGCCGAGGACGACCCGATCGCCATCGTCGCTATGGGCTGCCGCTACCCGGGCGGGGTCGACAGCCCGGAGTCGTTGTGGGACATGGTGGTGGCGGGTCGCGACGGCATCACCGGCTTCCCCACCGGACGCGGCTGGGACCTCGACCGGATCTACCACCCCGACCCCGACGTCCCCGGCACCACCTACACCCGGCACGGCGGCTTCCTGCACGAGGCGCCCGAATTCGACGCGGAGTTCTTCGGTATCTCGCCGCGCGAAGCCCTGGCGATGGACCCCCAGCAGCGGTTGCTGCTGGAGCTGTCGTGGGAGGCGTTCGAGCGAGCGGGTATCGACCCGGACACGTTGCGTGGCAGCCGAACCGGGGTGTTCGCGGGCGTGATGTACCACGACTACGCCGCCAGCATGGCCACCACACCGTCCGATGTGGAGGGTTACCTGGCGACCGGCAGCGCGGGCAGCGTCGTCTCCGGGCGGATCGCGTACACCTTCGGGTTTGAGGGGCCCGCGGTCACCGTTGACACCGCGTGCTCCAGCAGTTTGGTCGCCCTGCACTGGGCAGCGAAGGCCCTGCGGTCGGGCGAGTGCTCGTTGGCGCTGGTCGGCGGCGTGACCGTGATGTCGGCACCTTCGGTCTTCGTCGACTTCAGCCGTCAGCGCGGGCTCGCCCCCGATGGGCGCTGCAAGTCGTTCGCCGCGGCGGCCGACGGTACGAGCTGGGCCGAGGGCGCGGGTGTGCTGCTGGTCGAGCGGCTCTCCGACGCCCGCCGCAACGGCCACCCCGTGTTGGCGATCGTGCGTGGTTCGGCGGTCAACTCCGACGGCGCGTCCAACGGTCTGACCGCCCCGAACGGGCGGTCGCAGGAACGGGTCATCCGGTCGGCGCTCGCCTCAGCCGGGCTCCGAGCGTCCGATGTGGACGCTGTCGAGGCGCACGGCACCGGCACCGCGCTGGGGGACCCGATCGAGGCGTCCGCGTTGCTGGCCACCTATGGCCAGGACCGGGTGGAACCGCTGTGGTTGGGCTCGTTCAAGTCCAACGTCGGCCACACCCAGGCGGCGGCGGGCGTCGGTGGCGTGATCAAGATGGTGCAGGCCATGCGGCACGGGGTGCTGCCCAAGACGCTGCACGTGGACGAGCCGTCGCCGCACGTGGACTGGTCCTCGGGCGCGGTGGAGCTGCTGGTCGCCGAGCGGGAGTGGCCCGCCGTCGGCAGGCCGCGGCGGGCGGCGGTGTCGTCGTTCGGCATCAGCGGGACGAACGCGCACGCCGTCTTGGAGCAGGTTCCCGACGAGCCGGTGGCCGGGCGAACCCGTACCAGGCCCGCCGTGGTGCCGTGGCTGCTCTCGGCCGCCACCCCGGAGGCACTGCGCGCGCAAGCGAGCCGGCTAGCCGAGGTGGTCGCGGACCCCGTCGACATCGGACAGTCACTGACCCATCGCGCGACGTTGCCGTTCCGGGCCGTCGCGTTCGGCCGGGAGGCCGTCGTGGACCTGGCGGCGGATCAGGTGTCACCGCTGCTCGCGCGGGGTGAGGCCGTCCAGGGGAAGCTGGCGTTCCTGTTCACCGGCCAGGGCGCGCAGCACGCGGGCATGGGCGTTGAGCTGTACGAGGCATTCCCGGTCTTCGCCGCTGCCTACGACGAGGTCCGCGCGAAGCTCACCATCGGCGACGACCTGCTGCGCACGGGTAACGCCCAGCCCGCCTTGTTCGCCCTGGAAGTGGCGCTGTTCCGGCTCGCCGACTCGTGGGGACTGCGACCCGATGTCCTCATCGGACACTCGATCGGCGAGCTGGCCGCCGCGCACGTCGCCGGTGTGCTGTCGCTGGCGGACGCGTGCGCGCTGGTGTCGGCGCGGGCCAGGCTGATGGACGCGCTGCCCGACGGCGGGGCGATGCTCGCCGTCGAGGCGTCGTCGGTGGAGCTGCCCGACGACGTGGACCTGGCTGCCGTGAACGGACCCCGGTCACTCGTGGTCTCGGGCACCGCCGCCGCCATCGACGCACTGGAGGCGCGCTGGCGTGCCGAGGGCCTGCGGGTGAAGCGGCTCGCCGTCTCGCACGCCTTCCACTCGCGCCTGATGGACCCGATGCTGGCCGAGTTCGCCCAGGTGGCCGCCGGTCTGACCTTCCACTCGCCGCGGATCCCGCTGGTGCCCACCTCGTCCGGCGACCCGGCCACCCCGGACTACTGGGTGCGCCAGGTGCGGGAGGCCGTCCGCTTCGCCGACGCCGTGGCCGACCTCCCCGAGGGCGTCCGGTGCCTGGAGATCGGTCCGGACGCCGTGCTGTCCGCGCTGGTCGAGACGGGTGTGCCGATGTTGCGGGCGGGTCGCCCGGAGCAGGAGTCCGTCCTGCGAGCGGTGTCCGCGCTGCACGTGCGGGGTGTACCGGTGACCTGGTCGGCGATCTTCGCGCCGTGGGGCGGCAAGCGGGTCGACCTGCCGACTTACGCCTTCCAGCGGCGGCGCTACTGGGTGGACGCCCCGCTGGTCAGCGTCACCACGGACCCCGTCGACGCCCGGTTCTGGGCGGCGGTGGAGGAGCAGGACGTGGCCGCCCTGTCGACCACGCTCGGGCTGAATGACTCCACAAGGGACAGTTTGGCGGGGGTGCTGCCGAACCTCGCTTCCTGGCGTCGGGAACGACGCGACACCTCCCGCGCCGAGACCTGGCGGTACCAGGTCACGTGGCGGCCGGTGGACCTGCCCGCCGCGCCGTTGGACGGCAGTTGGCTCGTGGTGGGCGATTCCGCGATCGCCGACGTGCTCGGCGCGGTCGGCGTGACCGTGCGGGCGGTCGGCGAGGTGGACCGGGCCGCGCTCGACGGCGTCGCGGGCGTGCTGTGCGCGGGCGACCTCGCGCTGGCGCTCCGGGTCTCCCAGACCGTGGCCGAGGCCGACCTGGACGTCCGGCTCTGGTGCGTCACCCGGGCGGGTGTGGCGACCGACGGCGAGTCCGATGTGGACCCTCTGCAGGCGCGGGTGTGGGGCTTCGGCCGGGTGGTGGCGCTGGAGCAGCCGCGTTGGTGGGGCGGCCTGGTCGATCTCCCGGAGACCCTGGACGAGCGTGCGTGTGCCCGACTCGTCGCCGTGCTCGCGGGTGCGGAAGACCAGGTCGCCGTGCGCCGATCCGGTGTCCTCGCCCGACGTCTCAGCCGCGCACCGCTGGCCGCGCGCGAGTCCTGGATCCCACGGGGGACAGTGTTGGTCACGGGTGCGACCGGAGCCGTGGGCGCGCACGTCGCCCGTTGGTTGGCCGCGCGGGGCGCGACCGACCTGCTGCTGACCAGCAGGCGCGGCCCGGCAGCGCCGGGGGTGCCCGAGCTGGTCGCCGAACTCGCCGAGGCGGGCGCGACCGCCACGGTGCTGGCCTGCGACGCCGCTGACCGCTCCGCCCTCGCCGCGCTGCTAGCCGAACACCCCGTCACCGCAGTCTTCCACGCCGCGGGCGTGGTCGACGACGGCGTGCTCGAGTCGATCACCCCGGACCGGCTCGCCGCCGTCCTGCGCGCCAAGGCGGACGCGGCGTCCCACTTGGACGAACTGGTCGGTGAGGTCGACGCGTTCGTCCTGTTCTCGTCCCTGGCGGGCACCGTCGGCAACGCGGGTCAAGCCGCCTACGCCGCGGCCAACGCCCACCTCGACGCCCTCGCCACTCGCCGCCGTGCCCAGGGCAAACCCGCCACCGCGATCGCCTGGGGCCCGTGGGCCGACTCGGGCATGGCGGGTGCGGACTCCATCGCGCGCAGGCTGCGTCGCGGCGGCCTGACCCCGATGCCGCCCGCGCTCGCGCTCGCCGCCCTCGGGCACGCGATCGACTCCGGGGACACCGCGGTCACCGTGGCCGACATCGACTGGGCGCGCTTCTCGGTCGCCTTCACCGCGACCCGATCGAGCCCGCTCATCGGCGACTTGCCCGAGGTCTCCGCCCGCGCACCCGAGGCGCCTGCCCGTGACCTGCCGGGCACGCTCGCGGGGTTGGACCACGCGGCGGCACTGCGAGTGGTCGACGAACTTGTGCGCACCCAGGCCGGAGCCGTCCTCGGCCACGGTCAGACGGGCCCGGTCGACCCGGCGAAACCGTTCCGGGACCTGGGTTTCGACTCGCTCACGGCCGTCGAGCTGCGCAACCGCCTGGCCGAGGCCACCGGTCTGACCCTGACGGCCGGTCTCGTCTTCGACCACCCGACCCCCGCCGCGTTGGCCGCGCACGTGCACAGCCTGCTCGCCCCCGCCGTCCAAGCGCCGCCCGCCCCGGAGGAACCGGTGCTCGCCGGTGCCCCGGAGCCGGTGGCGATCGTGGCCATGGCCTGCCGGTTCCCGGGCGCCGCCGGGCCGGAGCGGTTCTGGGACCTGCTGGTGTCCGAAGTGGACGCCATCGGCGGCTTCCCGGACGACCGCGGCTGGGACCTGCGGAACGCGCCCGAGTTCGCCCGGCTCGGCGGGTTCCTCGCCGACCCGGCGGGGTTCGACGCCGAGCTGTTCGGCATCTCGCCGCGCGAGGCACTGGCGATGGACCCGCAGCAGCGTTTGCTGCTGGAGACCGCGTGGGAGACCTTCGAGCGCGCCGGTCTGGACCCGACCGCGCTGAATGGCAGGCGGGTCGGTGTATTCGCTGGCACCAACGGCCAGGACTACGCGGCCCTGATGGCGAACAACGGCGATGGACTCGAAGGTCACATCGCCATCGGCAGCGCGGCCGCGGTGCTGTCTGGTCGAGTGGCGTACACGTTCGGGCTCGAGGGGCCCGCTGTGTCGGTCGACACGGCGTGTTCGAGCAGCCTGGTCGCGTTGCACTGGGCCGTGCAGGCGGTTCGCTCGGGTGAGTGTGCGATGGCGCTCGCGGGTGGAGTCACCGTCATGGCCACGCCGACGGCGTTCGTCGAGTTCAGCCATCAGCGAGGGCTCGCGGCCGACGGTCGGTGCAAGCCGTTCGCCGAGCAGGCAGACGGCACCGGGTGGGGTGAGGGTGTCGGCTTGGTGCTGGTCGAGCGGCTCTCCGACGCGATCGCCAACGGGCGCGAGATCTTGGCTGTGGTGAGGGGAACCGCCGTCAACTCTGACGGCGCGTCCAACGGGCTCACCGCCCCCAATGGTCCCTCCCAGCAACGCGTCATCCGCCAGGCGTTGCGCACGGCGGGTCTGCGTCCGTCTGATGTGGATGCTGTGGAGGCGCACGGGACCGGGACCGCGCTGGGCGACCCCATCGAGGCGCACGCGCTCATCCAGGCCTACGGGCAAGGCCGCGGCGAGCCGCTGTACCTGGGGTCGGTGAAGTCCAACATCGGCCACACGCAGGCCGCCGCGGGTATCGCCGGGGTGATCAAGATGGTGCTGGCCATGCGGCACGGCCTGCTCCCGCGCACCCTGCACGTCGACGCGCCCACCTCGCACGTCGACTGGTCGCAGGGCGGTGTCGAACTGTTGACGCAGGCCCGACCGTGGCCCGAGCTGGACCGCCCCCGTCGGGCCGCGGTCTCCGCGTTCGGCATCGGCGGTACGAACGCCCACGCTGTTCTCGAGGGCTACGCAGCTGCTCCGCCGGCGCCCACCCACACCGCACCGCTGCCCTGGGTCATCTCCGCTCGCACCCCCGAAGCGTTGCGGGCTCGGGCAATTCAGCTAGCCGCGGTCAGCCTGCCGCCCAGCGCTGTTGGCCGCACGCTCGCCGCGGCGTGCGCGGGCTTGGAGCACCGGGCTGTCGTGGTCGCCGACGACTTGGCCGGTCTGCACCGCGGTCTGGCTGCTGTGGTCAACGAGGCACCCGGCGTCTTGCGCGGTGTGGCTCGACCTGGCCCACTCGCGTTCTTGTTCACCGGTCAGGGTTCTCAGCGTGCGGGTATGGGGCAAGAACTCTACGCGACCTACCCCGTGTTCGCCGACGCGTTCGACGCCGTGCGTCTGCGCGTCGACTGGGACGACGCCGCGATCGACCAGACCGGGAACGCCCAGGCGGCCTTGTTGGCCCTGGAAGTGGCGCTGTTCCGGCTCATGGAGTCTTGGGGCGTCACCCCGGATGTCCTGATCGGACATTCGATCGGCGAGTTGGCCGCCGCGCACGTGGCCGGTGTGCTCGACCTCGACGACGCCTGTGCCCTGGTCGGTGCCCGCGGCAGGCTGATGCAGGCGCTCCCGGCGGGTGGCGCGATGTTGGCCGTCGCCGCGGAACACCTGGACCTGCCCGGCGGCGTCGACTTGGCGGCGGTCAACTCGCCGACCTCGCTGGTGGTGTCGGGGGCTGAACACGCCGTGGCGGCGCTGGAGAGCGAGTTGCGGGCCTCGGGGCGCAAGGTGCGGCGGCTCACCGTGTCGCACGCGTTCCACTCGCACCTGATGGAGCCGATGCTCGCCGAGTTCGCCGCCGTGGCCGAGCGGCTCACCTTCCACGCCCCGCGCATCCCGATCATCACCACCTCGACCGGCGTGATCGACACCGCCGACTACTGGGTGCGGCAGATCCGCGAGACCGTCCGCTTCGCCGACGCGGCCGCCCAGCTCCCGGCCGGGGTCAAGTGCCTGGAGCTCGGCCCGGACGGCGTGCTGTCCGCCCTCGTCCCCGACGCCATCGCGACCCTGCGCCGCGACCGCGCCGAGGTGTCCACGCTGCTCACCGCCGTCGGCCAGTACTACGTGCGCGGCGGCGATCCGAAGTGGACCGCGCTGTTCCCGGCGGGCACACCCGCGCCGATCCCGACCTACCCGTTCCAGCACAAGCGCTTCTGGCCCCAGGTCGACCGCCCGGCCCGGCTCGACCACCTCCGCTACGGCGTCGACTGGGTCCCGGTGGAGCTCGCGGCGAAGCCGTTCGCCGGCCCCTGGCTGCTCGTCGCCCCCACGCCCGCCATCACCGCGGCCATGGCGGGCATCGACACCGTCGTCGTCGACTCGGCCGGGGAGATCGTGCCCGGTGAGTACGCGGGTGCCATCGCCACGCCCGATACCCCGCACCAGGTCTTAGACCTGCTGGGCAGGATTGACGTCCCGCTCTGGTGCGTCACCGACAGCACCACGGGTCCCGGCCACGCCGCGGTGTGGGGCTTCGGCCGGGTCGCCGCGCTGGAGCTGCCCCGCCGTTGGGGCGGGTTGATCGACACCACCGACGCGGTCGGTCTCGCCGCCGTGCTGGCCGGTGGTGAGAACGAGATCACGCTGCGCGACGAACACGTGCTCGCGCGCAGGCTCGTGCGCCGCACCGAGCGATCCGGACCACAGTGGACACCGAGCGGGTCGGTGCTGATCACGGGCGGCACTGGCGCGCTCGGTGCGCACGTGGCTCGCTGGCTGGTCACCAGGGGCGCTGGACACCTGGTGCTCACCAGCCGCAGCGGGTTGAACGCACCTGGTGCGCCGCGGTTGCGGGACGAGTTGATCTCTGCGGGGGTCCGGGTCGACGTCGTGGCCTGCGACGTCGCCGATCGTGACGCGGTGGCCGGGCTGTTGGCCGAGCACCCGGTCACCTCGGTCTTCCACGCCGCGGGCACGGTGGACGACGGCGTGATCGACACCCTCACCCCGGACCGCCTGGACGCGGTGTGGCGCGGCAAGGCCGACGCCGCCCGCCACCTCGACGAGCTGGCGGGTGAGCTGGACGCGTTCGTGCTCTTCTCGTCCTTCGCCGGTGTGGTCGGTAACCCCGGCCAGGCCAACTACGCCGCAGCCAACGCCTACCTCGACGCCCTCGCCGAGCACCGCCGGTCCCGGGGCAAGCCCGCGACCGCCATCGCCTGGGGCCCGTGGGCGGAGGCGGGCATGGGGGCCGAGCACGCCGAACGGCAGCACCGGACCGGGGTCACCGCCCTGTCGCCCGAGCAGGCCATCGAGGCGTTGGCCGCCGCGCTCGACGGGGACGAGACCACCGTGTGCGTCGCCGACATCGACTGGTCCCGGTTCGCGGGCACCCTCGGGAATCCGCCGCTGCTCGACCTGCTGCCCGAGGCCCGGCCCGCCGCGACCCCCGAACCTGACCTCCGGGCCCGCCTCGCCGAGGCGCCCGCGGCCGAGCGCCCGGCACTCGTGCTTGACCTGGTGGCCGCTCGCGCGGCGGTCGCGCTCGGGCACTCGGCGGACGAGTCGATCGACCCGGAGCGCCCGTTCCGCGATCTGGGCTTCGACTCGCTCACCGGCGTGGAGCTGCGCAACCTGCTCGACGCGGCGACCGGACTCGCGCTGCCGTCCACAGTGGTCTTCGACTACCCGACCCCGGCCGCGCTGGCCGCGCACCTGCTCGGCGAGCTGGCGCTCCCGGCGGACGAGCTGCCCGCGATCGCCGAGCTCGACAAGCTGGAGGCGGCGCTCGCCGAGCTGCCGCCGACCGGTGTCGAGGTGGTCACGATCACCGCCCGGCTGCGCGATCTGCTGGCCCAGCTGGACACGCCGCGGGTCACCGAAGGTCCACAGGGGACCGGCGGCGGGCAAGACGCAGGCGACGAGCTGGCCGATGTCAGCGCCGACGACCTGTTCGACCTGATCCACAAAGAGTTCGGCAAGTCCGGATGAGGCCGTCCCCGCTGGGAGTCGCTGACGATGGCGAATGAAGAGAAGCTGCTCGACCACCTGAAGTTCGTCACCGGCGAGCTGCGCCAGGCGCACCGGCGGCTGCGCGAGGTCGAGGAGCGGGACGCCGAACCGATCGCGATCGTGGCGATGAGCTGCCGGTTCCCCGGTGGGGTCGGCAGCCCCGAGCAGCTGTGGGACTTGGTCGCCGCGGGTACGGACGCCATCGGCCCGTTCCCGGCCGACCGGGGCTGGGACCTGGACGGGCTGTTCGACCCCGACCCGGACGTGCCGGGCACCAGCTACGGGCGCGAGGGCGGCTTCCTGCCCGACGCGGCGGAGTTCGACGCCGCGCTGTTCGAGGTGTCGCCGCGCGAGGCGACGGCGATGGACCCGCAGCAGCGCGTGCTGCTGCAGGCCTGCTGGGAGGTCTTCGAGCGGGCGGGTATCGACCCGAAGTCGTTGCGCGGCAAGCCGGTCGGGGTGTTCGCGGGGACCAACGGCCAGGACTACGCCAGTGTCATCGCCGCCGACCCTGAGGCCGCCGAGGGGTATCTGGCGACCGGTAGCGCCGCGAGTGTCCTTTCCGGACGAATCTCCTACACCTTCGGGCTCGAAGGGCCTGCGGTCACCGTCGACACGGCGTGCTCCAGCAGCCTGGTCGCGCTGCACCTGGCCATCCGGGCGCTGCGCTCGGGCGAGTGCACCCTGGCGTTGGCCGGTGGTGTGACGGTGATGGCCACGCCCGCGGCGTTCGTGGAGTTCAGCCGCCAGCGCGCGCTCGCCCCGGACGGCAGGTGCAAGGCATTCGGCGACGGCGCTGACGGCACTGGCTGGGGTGAGGGCGTCGGTGTCCTGCTCGTCGAGAAGCTCTCCGACGCTCAGGCCAACGGGCACCAGGTGCTCGCTGTGGTGCGAGGGTCGGCGGTCAACCAGGACGGTGCGTCCAACGGTCTGACCGCGCCGAACGGGCCCGCGCAGCAGCGGGTGATCCGGGCGGCGCTAGCCTCGGCCGGGCTTGAACCATCCGATGTGGACGCCGTGGAGGCGCACGGAACCGGCACCCGGCTCGGTGACCCGATCGAGGCGCAGGCGCTCCTGGCCACCTACGGGCGCGACCGGGCGACGCCGCTGTGGCTGGGTTCGGTGAAGTCGAACATCGGGCACACCCAGGCCGCCGCCGGTGTCGCCGGTGTGATCAAGATGGTGCAGGCGCTGCGGCACGGTGTGCTGCCCGCGACCCTGCACGCGGATCGGCCGTCGTCGCACGTGGACTGGTCGGCCGGTGCCGTCGAGCTGCTCACCGAGACCCGGCCGTGGCCCGCCGTCGACCGCCCGCGCCGGGTGGCGGTGTCCTCGTTCGGGGTCAGCGGCACGAACGCCCACACCATCCTGGAACAGGCCCCCGAGCCTGAGCCTGCGGCGGCCGCCCCCGCGCCCGCCCTGGTGCCACTGGCCCTGTCCGGTCACACCGCCGACACCCTGCGGGCCCAGGCCGCGCGGTTGGCCGAGTTCCTCGCGGAGTCCGACGCCGCGCTGCTCGACACCGCATACTCCCTGGTCACCGGGCGTGCCGTGCTGCCGCACCGGGCTGTGGTCGTCGCGGCTGACCGGGCTTCGGCGATCGCCGCGTTGACCGAGGTGGCGCAGGGGCGCGACCTCGCCCAACGTGGCGAGGCCGGGGTCGCGACACCTGGCAAGCTCGTGTACCTGTTCACCGGTCAGGGATCCCAGCGCCCGGGGATGGGTGCCGAGCTGTACCGGGAGTTCCCGGTGTTCGCGGCTGCCGTCGACGCGGTGCGCGCGCGGGTCGAGTTCGCCGACGACGAGTCTGTGCACCAGACCGTCAACGCCCAAGCGGCGCTGTTCGCCCTGCAGGTCGGGCTCTTCCGGCTGCTGGAGTCCTGGGGCCTGCGGCCAGACGTCCTCTTGGGACATTCGATCGGCGAGTTGGCCGCCGCGCACGTCGCCGGTGTTCTCTCGCTCGATGACGCGTGCGCACTGGTCGCCGCTCGCGGACGGCTGATGCAGGCGTTGCCCACTGGCGGTGCCATGCTCGCGGTCGAGGCCGACGAGGTCACTTTGCCTGCGGGCGTTGACCTCGCCGCGATCAACGGTCCGCGTTCGCTCGTGGTGTCCGGTGACGAGGACGCGATCGACGCGCTCGAGGCCCAATGGCGCGCGGAGGGCCGGAAGGTCAAGCGGCTCACCGTCTCGCACGCGTTCCACTCGCACCGCATGGAGCCGATGCTCGAGGAGTTCGCGCGGGTCGCCGAGCGGCTCACGTTCCACCCGCCCCGGATTCCCCTGCTCGCCACGGCGACCGGCGCGGTGGACACGCCCGGCTACTGGGTTCGACAGGTGCGCGAGACTGTTCGTTTCGCCGACGCCGCCGCACGCCTGCCCGAGAGTGCCCGCTGTCTGGAGCTGGGTCCAGATGGTGTGCTCAGCGCGTTGGTCGGTACGGGTGTTCCCCTGCTCCGTGCGGGTCGTGACGAACCGACGACCGCCGTGCGCGCCCTGGCCCGCGTCCACACCCAGGGTGCCCGGCCCGACTGGACCGCCCTACTGCCCGGTGGCACCCGGGTCGACCTGCCGACTTACCCGTTCGAGCGGCACGCCTACTGGCCGCGCGCCACCGTCCGCGCCGATGTCACCGCTGCCGGACTCGGTACCGCCGACCACCCGCTGCTGGGCGCCGCCGTGTCGCTGGCTGCGGGCGGTGGGTTGCTGCTGACCGGGCGGCTCTCCGCGTCGAGCCACGGGTGGTTGACCGATCACCGCGTCCTAGGCGACGTCCTGGTCCCGGGCGCCGCGTTCGTGGAGCTGGCCCTGCACGCCGGTGAGCAGGCGGGCTGCCCCACCCTGGACGAGTTGGCCATCGAGGCTCCGCTGGTGCTCAGCGGGACCGCGCAGGTGCAGGTCAGCGTGGGTGCGCCTGCGGACGACGGTACCCGCGCGGTGCAGATCCACTCCCGGGTCGACGAGGGTGAGTGGATCAGGAACGCCGACGGTGTGCTGAGCCCGGCGGTGATCACGCCCGAGCCGCTGACCTGGCCGCCGATCGCCGAGCCGGTCGACCTGACCGGGTTCTACGAGCGCGCCGCCGAGGCGGGCTTCCGCTACGGCCCGCTGTTCCAGGGGTTGACCGCCGCCTGGCAGTCCGGCGACGAGCTGTTCGCCGAGGTCGAGCTGCCCGAGCCCGGTCACCGCGACGCCGCGCGGTGCGGCCTGCACCCGGCCCTGCTCGACGCCGCCCTGCACCCCACCGGCCTCGACCCGGCTCGCGCCGGCCTGCCGTTCTCCTGGTCCGGGGTCGCCCTGCACGCTGTCGGTGCCACCAGTCTGCGCGTGCGGATCACCGCGCGGGGCCTGGACACCTACGCGCTCACCATCACCGACCCGACCGGCGCGCCCGTGGCGACGGTCAGCGCTCTCGGCCTGCGCAAGCCGACGGCCGTCCGGCCGAGTGACTCGCTGTTCGCCCTCGACTGGACCCATCTGTCGCTTGTGGACAGCCAGGCGACCGTACTCCGGGCCCAACCCGCCGACTGGGAGCCTGCCGACGCCGTGGTCTGGCGGGTGCCGACCGGCGCCGTCGAGTCCACTGTGGTCGATGGGCTGACGGCCCTGCGGACCTGGCTGGACGACGACCGGTTCGCCGAGTCCACCCTGGTCGTGCTGACCTCCGGCGCGGTCGCGGCGGGTCCCGGCGACGATGTCACCGATCTCGCCGGTGCCGCGCTCGGTGGCCTGGTGCGGTCCGCGCAGTCGGAGAACCCCGGCCGGTTCCTGCTGGTCGACGCCGATACCGAGCCCACCGACGCCGTCATCGCGGGCATCCTCGCCCTTGACGAGCCGCAACTCGCGTTGCGCGGCAACGAGATCCTCGCGCCCCGGCTCGCGCGCGCGGCCACCGGCCTCGTGCCGCCCGAGAGCGCGGCCTGGCGTTTGGAGCCCGGCGCGGGCTCACTCGACGAGTTGGCACTCGTCGAGGTTCCGGATCGCGAGCTCGCGCCCGGCGAGGTGCGGATCGCGGTACGCGCCACCGGTCTCAACTTCCGCGATGTGCTGATCGCCCTCGGCTCGTACCCGGAGCGCGCGCTCATGGGCTCCGAGGGTGCGGGCGTCGTGGTCGAGGTCGGTGCCGAGGTCGCGGACCTGGCGCCTGGGGACCGGGTGTTCGGCCTGTTCTCCGGCGGCTTCGGTCCTTCGGTCGTGGTCGACCGGCGGATGGTCGCCCTGATGCCGAGCGAGTGGTCGTTCACCCAGGCGGCCTCGGTGCCGATGGTGTTCCTCACCGCCTACTACGGGCTGGTGGACCTCGCCGGGCTGCGCGCGGGTGAGTCGGTGCTCATCCACGCGGCGGCGGGTGGGGTCGGCATGGCGGCCGTGCAGGTCGCGCGGCACCTGGGCGCCGAGGTCTACGGCACCGCGAGCCCGGCCAAGTGGCCCGCGACCGGCCTGCCCGCGGACCACCTGGCGTCTTCACGCGATCTTGGCTTCGCCGACCGGTTCCCGGCCGTGGACGTGGTGCTCAACGCGCTCGCGGGCGAGTTCATCGACGCGACCGTGCGGCTGCTCAAGCCGGGCGCCCGGTTCATCGAGATGGGCAAGGCCGACCTGCGCGCCGACATCCCCGGCTACCGGGCCTTCGACCTGGGCGAGGCGGGCCCGGACCGGCTCGCGGAGCTGCTCACCGAGGTGCTCGACCTGTTCGCCCGCGGGGTGTTCACGCTGCTGCCGGTGCGCGCGTGGGACCTGCGGGACGCGCCGTCGGCGTTCCGGTTCGTGGGCCAGGGCAAGCACATCGGCAAGAACGTGCTGACCGTGCCCCAGACCTTCGATCCACAGGGGACGGTGCTGGTCACCGGCGGTACCGGGGTCCTCGGCGCGGCGCTCGTCCGGCACTTGGTCGCCGAGCACGGCGTGCGGCACCTGGTGCTGGCGAGCAGGCGTGGCCCGGACGCCCAGGGCGTGGCCGAACTGCTGGACCTGCCCGCGGACATCCGCGTGGTGGCCTGCGACGTGGCCGACCGGACCGCGCTCGGGGCGCTGCTGGCCGACATCGCGCGTGATCGACCGCTCACCGGTGTCGTGCACGCCGCGGGCATCGCGGACGACGGCGTGCTGGCCGCGCTGACCCCCGAGCGGATCAGCGCGGTGCTGCGCCCCAAGGCTGAGGCCGCGCTCGCGTTGCACGAGCTGGTCGGCGACGTGGCCGTGTTCGCGATGTACTCCTCGGCCTCATCGGTGTTCGGCTCACCCGGCCAGGCCAACTACGCCGCCGCGAACGCGCTGCTCGACGGCCTCGCCGCCCACCGCAGGGCCCGTGGGCTCGCTGGGTCGTCGTTGTCCTGGGGCTTGTGGGCTCAGGCCAGCGCTATCAGCGGCGGCCTCGACACCACCGACTTGGCACGCGCCACCCGGATCGGCGGCGCGTTGAGCACCGAGCAGGGGCTCACCCTGTTCGACGCCGTGCTGCGCAGCCCGCTCGCGCACACGGTGCCCGTCCGGTTCGACCCCGCTGTCGCCCGCGGGTTGACCCCGTTGCCCGCGTTGCTGCGCGGTCTTGTCCGGACCCAGACCCGCCGGGCGGCCACCGCCACCGACGCGTCACTGGCTGACCGGCTGGCCGCGCTTCCCGCCGCCGAGCGGACGCGGGTGCTCGTGGCCATGGTCCGGACCGAGGTCGCCGCGGTCCTGGGTCACTCCACTGTGGACGGCATCGACCCGGCCCGCCCGTTCAAGGAACTGGGGTTCGACTCCCTCACCGCCGTGGAGCTGCGCAACCGGCTGGCGGGGGCGGCGGGTCTGCGCCTGCCCGCGACGCTGATCTTCGACCACCCCACCCCGGCCGCGCTCGCCGCGTACCTGCTCTCGCTCATGCCCGACACCCAGGCTGCCGCTCCGCGGGCGCGGGTCGCCACCTCGACCAGGGTCGACGAACCGATCGCCATCGTGGGCATGAGCTGCCGGTATCCAGGGGGTGTTGAGTCCCCTGGGGACCTGTGGCGGTTGGTCGCCGAGGGGCGCGACGTCATCGGCCCGTTCCCGACCGATCGCGGGTGGGACCTCGACTCGCTCTACGACCCGGACCCCGAGCGGGTCGGCACCACCTACACCCGCGCGGGCGGGTTCCTCGACGGCGTAACGGGTTTCGACGCCGCGCTGTTCGGCATCTCCCCGCGTGAGGCGACCGCGATGGACCCCCAGCAGCGCCTGCTGCTGGAGGCCACCTGGGCGGCGTTCGAGGCGGCGGGCATCGAGCCCGGCTCGGTGCGCGGCACCTCCGCCGGGGTGTTCGTCGGTGTCGCGTCCTCCGGCTACGGCGTCAACGTGCGGCTGCCCGAGGGGGTCGAGGGGCACTTCCTGACCGGCAGCTCCACGAGCGTCGCCTCCGGCAGGCTCGCCTACACCTTCGGGTTGGAGGGGCCCGCGGTCACCGTGGACACCGCCTGTTCCAGCAGTCTGGTGGCGCTGCACCTGGCCGTTCAGGCGTTGCGGAACGGCGAGTGCGACCTGGCGCTGGCCGGTGGCGTGACCGTCATGGTGAGCCCTGGGATCTTCACGGAATTCAGTCGCCAGAAGGGGTTGTCGGTCGACGGCCGGTGCAAGTCGTTCGCCGCGGGCGCCGATGGGACCGGGTGGTCCGAGGGTGTCGGCGTGCTGTTGGTCGAGCGGTTGTCCGACGCCCAGCGCAACGGCCACGAGATCTTGGCTTTGGTGCGGGGAAGCGCGGTCAACCAGGATGGCGCGTCCAACGGCCTCACCGCGCCCAACGGTCCCGCCCAGCAGCGCGTCATCCGCGCCGCGCTGGCCAACGCGGGACTGAAACCATCCGATGTGGACACCGTCGAGGCGCACGGCACCGGTACCGCGCTCGGTGACCCCATCGAGGCCCAGGCGCTCCTGGCGACCTACGGCGCCGAGCGGACCGAGCCGCTGTGGCTGGGCTCGCTGAAGTCCAACCTCGGCCACGCCCAGTCCGCCGCGGGTGTCGCGGGCGTGATCAAGGTGGTGCAGGCCCTTCGCAACGGCCTGCTGCCCGCGACCCTGCACGTCGACGAGCCGTCACCGCACGTCGACTGGACCGCCGGGGCGGTGTCGCTGCTGACGTCGGCGCGGCCGTGGCACGCGGGCGATCGGCCGCGCCGGGCGGGGGTGTCGTCCTTCGGGGTAAGCGGCACGAACGTGCACACGATCATCGAGGAGGCGCCCGCCGCCGCGCGTCCCGCAGGTGTCAAGCCCACGCACCCGGTGCCGATCGCTGTGTCGGCGCACTCGCCGCAAGCGCTTGCCGCCCAGGTCGAACGGCTGCGCGCGCTGGTCGAGCGCGACCCGGCCATCCGGCCGGTCGACCTCGCGCACTCGCTTGCCGCCCGCCAACTCCAGGCACACCGCACGACCTTCGCGGCTCTGACCAGGGAAGATGTGCTGGCGGGTCTGACGCCCGGTACCGGGGGGCGCGCGTCCACGGGTGTGGCGTTCCTGTTCACCGGTCAAGGTTCGCAGCGCGCGCGGATGGGGACGGAGCTTCACGCGGCGTTCCCGGTATTCGCCTCGGCGTACGACGAGATCCGAGCGCGCGTCGACTTCGGCGACGCTCTCGACCAGACCGGCGACGCGCAGCCCGCGCTGTTCGCGCTCGAGGTGGCGCTGTTCCGGCTGCTGGAGTCCTGGGGCCTGGTGCCGGATGTCCTCATCGGACACTCGGTCGGCGAGCTGGCCGCCGCGCACGTCGCCGGGATCCTGTCACTGGACGACGCCTGCGCCCTGGTCTCCGCCCGCGCCCGCCTGATGCAGGCGTTGCCCACGGGCGGTGCGATGCTGGCGGTCGAGGCCGACGGAGCTGACGGGCTCGACCTGCCCGCCGGAGTCGACCTGGCCGCGGTGAACGGACCCCGGTCACTGGTGGTGTCGGGCGACGAGGACGTGATCGCCGCCCTGGAGGTCCAGTGGCGCGGCGAGGGGCGCAAGGTCAAGCGGCTCGCGGTGTCCCACGCGTTCCACTCGCACCGCATGGACCCGATGCTCGACGAGTTCGCACGGGTCGCGGCCGGTCTGACCTACCACTCACCGTCGATCCCGATTTTGTCCACTTCGGATGGTGACCCGACGTCGCCGGACTACTGGGTGCGCCAGGTCCGCGGCACGGTCCGGTTCGCCGACGCGGTGTCCCGTGCCAGCGTCGGCACCTACCTCGAGCTTGGTCCCGACGGCGTTCTGTCCGCCTTGGTCGACCACGGCATCCCGACGCTGCGCGCGGGGCGTGCGGAGGTTGAGACGCTGCTCGCCGCCGTCACCGCCGCGCACACTCGTGGCGCCCCGCTGGACCTGCGCGCCCTCACGCCCGGCGGCAGGCGCGTCGACCTGCCCACCTACGCGTTCCAGCGCGAGCGGTTCTGGCTCGACATTGCCCCAGAGGTCTCAGAGGTCCCTGAGTTCACCGCCGACCCGGCCGAGGCCCTGTTCTGGGCGGCTGTCGACGCCGGTGACGTCACCACCCTCGCGACCACGCTCGACCTGTCGACGGCGGGGATCGACGCCGTGCTGCCCGCGCTGGCCACCTGGCGGAAGGGCCGCCAGTCTCAGGCCACTGTGGACTCTTGGCGCTACCAGGTTTCCTGGGTGTCGGTCGAGGCCGCCACCCCCGCCACCGGGACCTGGCTGGTCACGGACGCGCGAGTCGCGAAGGCGCTGCGCTCGGCCGGTGTCGAGGTCGTCGAAGAGCCCGTTCCCGGTCTGGCCGGGGTGGTCGCCGTCGAGCCGGACCTCGCCGAGGTGCTCGCGCTCGTCCACGCGGCCGAGGCACCGCTGTGGGTGCTGACCAGGGCCGCTGTGTCCTGCGTGGATGCCGCAGGGCGTCCAGGGGCCGCGCAGGTGTGGGGTCTGGGCCGGGTGGCCGCGTTGGAGCACCCAGACCGCTGGGGTGGTCTGGTGGACCTGCCCGCCGACTTGGACACGCGCGCCGCAGCCCGCTTGGCGGCGGTGCTGGGCGGCTCGGAAGACCAGGTCGCGATCCGTGAGTTCGGCGCGTACGCCCGCAGGCTCCGCCTCGCCGACTCGGTCGCGGCCCAGCCGTGGCGGCCCGATGGCACCGTCCTGATCACCGGCGGCACCGGGGCCCTGGGCGCGCACGTCGCCCGTGCCCTCGCCTCGCGGGGTACCCCGCACTTGATCCTCACCAGCAGGCGCGGCCTTGACGCGCCCGGCGCTGAAGCCCTCCGCGTCGAGTTGGTCGCCCTCGGCGCGCTCGTGGATGTCGTGGCTTGCGATGTCGCCGATCGGGCGGCATTGGCCGAGTTGTTGACGGACGAGGACATCGCTGCGGTCGTGCACGCGGCGGGTGTCACCGACGACGTCGCGATCGCCGCCCTAACTCCCGAGCGACTCACAGATGTCCTGCGCGCCAAGGTGGACGCGGCCGACAACCTCGATGAACTGCTGCCCGACGCGGAGCTGGTCCTGTTCTCGTCGATCGCGGGCGTCTGGGGCAGTGCCAACCAGGCGGGCTATGCGGCGGGCAACGCCCACCTCGACGCGCTGGCCGAGCGCCGCCGGGCCCAGGGGCGCCGGGCGACCTCGGTCTCCTGGGGCCCGTGGGCCGACGCGGGCATGGCAGCACGTGGCGACGCCGCCGACTACCTGCGCAAACGAGGTCTCCGCCCGCTGGCGCCCGCGTTGGCGATCACCGCCCTCGATGCCGCCGTGGTCGATCCGGCGGCGTGCGTCACGGTCGCCGATGTCGATTGGTCCCGCTTCGCGCCGGTGTTCACCTCGACCCGGCCGAGTCCGCTGCTGTCCCTGGTGGCCCCGGAGGAGCACCGCGAAGCCGACGCGGGGTTGCTCGAACTGTCTACTGTGGAGTTCCAGGTCACGCTGCTCGACCTGGTGACCAAGGCTGTCGGCGCGGTGCTGGGCCACCGGACGCCGGTCGATCCCGGCATCGCGTTCGCCGACCTGGGCTTCGACTCGCTCACCGCCGTGGAACTGCGCAACCGCCTGGCCGAGGCCACCGGACTGGCGCTGCCGACGACCACGGCGTTCGACCACCCCACGGCCACGGCACTGGCCACTCACCTGGTGGTCCTGCTCGGCGGGGACGCCGCCCCGGTCGCCGCTCCGGTGGCGGTGGCCACGACCGAACCGATCGCCATCGTGGGCATGGCGTGCAGGCTCCCTGGCGGCGTCCGGTCGCCGCAGGACCTGTGGGACCTCGTCTCGGCCGGTGCGGACGGCATCTCCGCGTTCCCGACCGACCGCGGCTGGGACGTCACTGGCGCGGACTTCGCCGCACTGGGCGGTTTCGTGCACGACGCGACCGGCTTCGACGCCGAGCTGTTCGGCATCTCGCCCCGGGAAGCCACGGCGATGGACCCGCAGCAGCGGGTGCTGCTGGAGGCGTGCTGGGAGCTGCTCGAACGCGCGGGCGTCAACCCGACTTCGCTGCGCGGCAGCCAAACCGGTGTGTTCGTCGGCGCGTCCAACTCCGGCTACGGCCTCGGGTCCGACACGCCGGACGAGGTGGCGGGCCACCTGCTCACCGGCAGCGCCAACAGTGTGATCTCCGGTCGAGTCGCCTACACGCTGGGCCTCGAAGGGCCCGCGCTCACCGTCGACACCGCGTGCTCCAGCAGCCTGGTCGCCCTTCACCTCGCCGCGCAGGCACTTCGTCAGGGCGAGTGCACCTTGGCGCTCGCGGGCGGCGTCACCGTGATGCCGACCCCAGCCGCGTTCACCGAGTTCGCGCGCCAGGGTGGCCTCGCCACCGACGGCCGCTGCAAGGCCTTCGCCGAGTCCGCCGACGGTACCGGCTGGTCGGAGGGGGTCGCGGTGATCCTCGTCGAGCGGCTCTCCGACGCGCTGGCCCAGGGGCGGGAGATCCTGGCCGTGGTGCGGGGCAGCGCGGTCAACTCCGACGGCGCGTCCAACGGCCTCACCGCGCCCAACGGCCCGTCCCAGCAACGGGTCATTCGGCAGGCGCTCGCCAACGCGGGCCTGGTTCCGTCCGATGTGGACGCTGTGGAGGGGCACGGCACCGGCACCCGGCTGGGCGACCCCATCGAGGCGCAGGCGCTCTTGGCGACCTACGGCGCCGACCGGGCCGAGCCGCTGTGGCTCGGCTCGCTCAAGTCCAACATCGGCCACGCCCAGGCCGCCTCCGGCATGGCGGGCCTGATCAAGATGGTGCAGGCCATCCGGCACGGCATCCTGCCCAAGACACTGCACGCGGATACGCCTTCGTCCCATGTGGACTGGTCGACCGGTGCTGTACGGCTGCTCTCCGAACCGCGTGACTGGCCCATGACCGACCGTCCTCGCCGTGCGGCCGTCTCGTCGTTCGGTATCAGCGGCACCAATGTGCACACGGTCATCGAACAGGCGCCGATTGTCGAATCGGTGGCGGCCCACCGGGTCGCGCCGCCGGTGCTGCCGTTCGTGATCTCCGCTCGTGGGCCCGAAGCCCTGCACGCCCGCGCCGCCGAGCTGCGAGACCTCGACATGGACCCGCTGGACCTCGCGCACTCCCTGGCCACCACACGGGCGGTCCTCGACCACCGAGCCGTCGCCTTCAGTGCCGACGCGGTGACCGCGTTGGCCGCCGGGCATTCCGCGGCCGACCTGGTCACCGGCGTCGCGGTGCCGGGCAAGCTCGCGTTCCTGTTCACCGGCCAGGGCTCCCAGCGGCCGGGCATGGGCCACGAGCTCCGGGCCGCGTTCCCGACCTTCGCCAACGCCCACGACGAGATCCGCGCCCGGGTCGGGTTCGCCGACGACGACAAGATCCACCAGACCGTCAACGCCCAAGCCGCGCTGTTCGCGCTTGAGGTCGCCCTCTTCCGGCTCGTGGAGTCGTGGGGACTGCGACCCACCGCGCTGGCAGGTCACTCCATCGGCGAGCTGGCCGCCGCGCACGTCGCCGGGGTGCTGTCGCTGGACGACGCGTGCACGCTGGTCCGCGCCCGTGGTCGGCTCATGCAGGCGCTTCCCACAGGTGGCGCCATGCTGGCCGTCGAAGCGGACGAGGTCGAGCTGCCCGCAGGGTTGGACCTGGCGGCGGTGAACGGCCCGCGGTCGCTGGTGCTCTCAGGGGACGAGGAGCCGATCGTCGCGCTGGCGTCAGAACTGCGGGCCGACGGCGTGCGGGTCAAGCGCCTGACGGTGTCGCATGCGTTCCACTCGCACCGCATGGAGCCGATGCTCGCCGAGTTCGCGCAGGTCGCGGCCGGTCTGACCTACCGGGCGCCACGCATCCCGATTTTCACCACCTCCTCCGGCGAGATCGACACGCCGGACTACTGGGTGCGCCAGGTCCGCGAGACCGTGCGGTTCGCCGATGCCATTGACGGACTGCGCACGGCCGGGGTCACCACGATGCTGGAGCTGGGCCCGGACGGCACGTTGACCGCGTTGGCGCGGCAGGGCGGCGAAGGTGTCTTCGCCCCGGCCTTGCGGGTCGATCGACCGGAGCCTGCCGCGCTGCTGCACGCCGTGGCCACCGCGCACGTGCACGGCACCGAGGTCGACTGGTCGGCCGTGGTCGCGCCGTGGGGTGGTCGACGGGTCGACCTGCCGGTGTACCCGTTCCAGCGGCGGCGGTTCTGGCTGGACGCGGCTGGGCGGTCCACTGTGGACCTGGATCGGTATGTCGTCGAGTGGGAGCGCTTGCCTGAGGTCGCGGGCGAGCGGCGCCGGTGGGCTGTGCTCAGCGCCGACGGCGTCGTACCAGCCGACTTGGCCGAGGTGCTGGACGCGGTCGGTGTCCGGTTCGGTGCCCCGATCGACGCCGATGGCGTGCTCTGTCTGGCTGAACGACCTGAAGATCTGCTGCACGTGGTCGGTCTTGACATCCCGGTGTGGGGTATCACGCGGGGTGCGGTGGCCGTTGCCGCGAGTGATGTCCCCGACCCGACCGCGAGCGCGGTGTGGGGCCTGGGGCGGGTCGCGGCCCTGGAGCTGCCGCAGTGGCGCGGCCTGATCGACCTACCGTCCACTGTGGATGACGCGCGCCTGCTTCGGAGCGTCCTGAGCGGCGACGAAGACCAGGTGGCCGTCCGTGAGACCGGTGCGTTCGGCCGCAGGCTGCGCCGGGCGGCCAAACCCGCGGGCGCGCGACCGTGGCAACCGGGCACTGTCCTGGTGACCGGCGGGACGGGTGCGCTGGGTGGGCACGTCGCCCGGTGGCTGGCGGGCCGTGGGGCGGCGAAGATCGTGCTGGCGGGCAGGCGCGGTCCGGACGCCCCCGGCGCGGCCGAGCTCGTCGCCGAGCTGACCGCTTTGGGCGCCGAGGCTGTCGCGGTGTCCTGCGATGTCGCCGACCGGGACGCGCTGGCCGCGTTGCTGGCTGAGCACCCGATCACCGCCGTGGTGCACACCGCCGGTGTCATCGGCGCGTCCCCGCTGGTCGAGACCACGGCCGATCACCTCGCGGAAGTTCTGCACGCCAAGGTGACCGGCGCGGCGAACCTGCACGAGCTGTGCCCGGACGTGGACGCTTTCGTGCTGTTCTCGTCGATCGCGGGCACCTGGGGCAGCGGCGGCCAAGCCGCCTACTCCGCCGCGAACGCCTACCTCGACGGCCTCGCCGAGCACCGTCGCGCACTGGGCCTGGCCGCCACCTCGGTGGCGTGGGGGCCGTGGGCGGGGTCGGGCATGCTCGCGGCCGAGGACGGCGAGGAATACCTGCGCAAACGCGGACTCACCGCGATGTCGCCGGAGCGGGCCATCGCGGCCCTGGCCCAGGCGGTCGACCACGGCGAGACGGCTGTTACCGTGGCCCAGGTCGATTGGGACCGCTTCGGCGCGACTTTCACCGCTGCCCGGCCCAGCCCGCTGCTCTCCGCTTTGATGCTGCATTCGACTGTTAATCGAAGGGTTGCTGGTTCGAGCCCCTTCGCGGACCTCCCCGTGGCCGAGCGCTTGCGCGCCGCGATCACCCTGGTCCGCACCGAGGCCGCCGCGGCGCTGGGGCATGACTCGGCGGACCGGGTCGCGCCGGACCGGGCGTTCGCCGATCTGGGCTTCGACTCGCTGACCTCGGTCGAGCTGCGGGACCGGCTGGTGACCGCCACCGGTCTCCGGCTTCCGGCCGGGGTCGTGTTCGACTTCCCGACCGCCATGGCGCTCGCCGCGCACCTCGTCGGTGATTCCACAGTGGACGATGTGCCGGCGCCGGTCGCGGTGACCGACGACCCGGTGGTCATCGTGGGTATGAGCTGCCGTTTCCCGGGTGGGATCGACAGTCCCGAGCAGCTGTGGGAGCTCCTGGTCGAACGCCGGGACGTGCTGGGGCCGTTCCCCACCGACCGCGGCTGGGACCTCGACACACTGGTCCACCCCGATCCGGACCACCCCGGCACCTCCTACGTCGACCGGGGTGCGTTCCTCACTGCGGCCGACCGGTTCGACGCGGACCTGTTCGGCATCTCGCCGCGCGAGGCCGTCGCGATGGACCCGCAGCAGCGGTTGCTGCTGGAGACCACTTGGGAGGTCTTCGAGCGGGCGGGCATTGATCCCCGTTCTCTGCGTGGCTCGCGGACCGGTGTGTTCGCCGGGACCAACGGTCAGGACTACACGCGGTTGACCCTCGCGGTCGACGTGCCGGAGGGGCATGTCGCGACCGGCGGCGCGGCCAGTGTGATGTCCGGGCGGGTCGCCTACGCGTTCGGGCTGGAGGGGCCCGCGCTGACCGTGGACACGGCGTGTTCATCGGCGTTGGTGGCCTTGCACCTGGCCGCACAGGCGTTGCGCCACGGGGAGTGCACGCTGGCGCTCGCGGCTGGTGTGACCGTGATGGCGACACCCGGCGCGTTCGTGGAGTTCAGCCGTCAGCGCGGCCTCGCCGCTGACGGCCGCTGCAAACCGTTCTCCGACAACGCTGACGGCACCGCCTGGGGCGAGGGCGTCGGTGTGTTGTTGGTGGAGCGCCTCTCCGACGCCCGGCGCAACGGGCACCCGGTGCTCGCGGTCGTCGAGGGCTCGGCGGTGAACTCCGACGGGGCGTCGAACGGCCTCACCGCGCCGAACGGCCCATCGCAACAGCGCGTCATCCGGGCGGCGCTGGCCTCGGCGGGGCTCCGTTCGTCCGATGTGGACGTCGTGGAGGCACACGGGACCGGCACCGTGCTGGGCGACCCGATCGAGGCCGAGGCGCTGCTGGCCACCTACGGCCAGGACCGCGTCGACCCGGTGTGGCTGGGCTCGGTGAAGTCGAACCTGGGGCACACCCAGGCGGCGGCGGGCGCGGCCGGGGTGATCAAGGCGGTGCTGGCCCTGCGCCACGGGGTGCTGCCCGCCTCGCTGCACGCCGAGTCGCCGTCGTCGCATGTAGACTGGTCGACGGGCGCTTTGGAGCTGCTCGCTGATCCCCGCCCGTGGCCCAAGCGCGCGAATCCCCGTCGTGCGGCGGTTTCCGCGTTCGGCATCAGCGGCACGAACGCCCACGTGATCATCGGCGACCCGCCGATGTCTTCGACCCCCGAGCCCATCGACGGCCCGGCCTTCTGGCCGTTGTCCGCGCACACGCCGCTCGCGCTCACGGCGCGGGCCGGGCAGTTGGCCACGGCGCTGTCAGGTGAACTGCGGTCTGCGGTTGATGTCGGCCGCACGCTCGCCACCGGTCGAGCGGCGTTGAGCCACCGCGCGGTTGTGTTGTCCGGCGTGCCGGGGCTCGCGGCGTTGGCGGCCGGGACGAGCGGTCCTGGGGTGGTGCGGGGAACGGCGCGCCCGGGTCGCCCGATCGCGTTCCTGTTCACCGGTCAGGGTTCCCAGCGCGTGGGCATGGGGCGTGTCCTGCACGCCACCTTCCCGGTGTTCGCCGAGTCCTTCGACGCGGTGTGCGCGCTGGTCGAACTCGACCGACCGCTGGCCGAGGTCGTCTTCGGCTCGGGCGGGGACCTGGACCAGACGGTCTACACGCAGGCGGGGCTGTTCGCGCTGGAAGTGGCGCTGTTCCGGCTGCTCGAGTCGTGGGGCGTCGTCCCGGACGTCCTCATTGGACATTCGATCGGCGAGTTGGCCGCCGCGCACGTGGCCGGGGTGCTGTCGCTGGACGACGCCTGTGCCCTGGTGTCGGCCCGTGGCAGGCTGATGCAGGCCCTCCCGCCCGGCGGCGCGATGCTGGCCGTCCAGGCCGACGAGGTCGACCTGCCCGCAGGTGTTGATCTCGCGGCGGTCAACGGTCCACGGTCGCTGGTGGTGTCCGGCGCCGAGGACGCCGTGGCCGCGCTGGAGTCGCAGCTGCGCTCCGAGGGCGGCAAGGTCAAGCGGCTGACGGTCTCGCACGCGTTCCACTCGCACTTGATGGACCCGATGCTCGCCGAGTTCGCGCAGGTCGCGGCCGGGTTGACCTACCACGCCCCGCGCATCCCGATCGCCACCACGGCCTCGGGCGACATCGACACCCCGGACTACTGGGTGCGCCAAGTCCGCGAACCCGTCCGTTTCGCTGACGCCGTGGCCGACCGTGACGCCACGTACCTCGAACTCGGCCCCGACGGTGCCCTGTCCGCGCTGGTCGAGGACAGCACCCCGCTGCTGCGCCGTGACCGCGACGAGGTCGAGACCGCGCTCACCGCGCTGGCACACGCCTACGTGCACGGCGCGACCCCGGACTGGGCCGCCGTGTTCCAGCCGTGGGGTGGTGGTGGGCATGTCGACCTGCCCACCTACCCGTTCCAGGGGGAGCGCTACTGGCAGCACGTCCCGCCCACAGGCGACGTGACCTCGGCGGGTTTGCGTTCGGCGGGTCACCCGTTGCTAGCCGCCGTTCTCACCCCGGCGAGTGGTGACGGGCTCGTCCTCACCGGGAGGCTCTCGCTGGCGACCCACCCGTGGCTGGGTGAGCACCGCGTGCACGGCACGGCTGTTGTTCCCGGCACGGCGTTGCTGGACATCGCCCTGCACGCGGGTCACCTCGTCGCCCGACCGGTCGTGGACGAGCTGACTCTGCACGCGCCGCTCGCCCTGCCCGAGCGTGGCGCCGTCGAACTCCAGGTCACCGTCGCCGACGCTGCCCTGACGATCCACTCCCGTGCCGGCGACGGACCCTGGACCCATCACGCGTCCGGCACCCTCGCCGCGGACAACCCGACCGAGCACGCCGCCGCCGAGACCTGGTCGCTCGACACCGCGGACTCCGTCGACCTGGGCGATCACTACTCCAGGCTGTCGGCCGCCGGTCTGGACTACGGCCCGCTCTTCCAGGGACTCCGCGCTGTCTGGTTGGACGATTCACCAGTTCAACCTGTGAACAATCCTGATGTTCACTTGTCCTCACGTAGAATTGTTGAACGATCTGCCTGGGCCGAGGTGGGGTTGCCGGGGCGGCCGGACGCGGGTGACTTCGGGGTGCACCCGGCGCTCCTCGACGCCGCCCTGCAAGCGATCGCCGTTGTGGGCAGTAGCAGCGTTGGTAGTGACGGGGCGGTTGGCGACGGGGTGGCCCGGGTGCCGTTCTCCTGGTCGGGTGTCCGGCTGCACGCGACCGGGGCCACCGAGCTGCGGGTGCGTCTCGCCCCCATCGGCCCGGACACGATCGCCGTGCGGGCGGTCGACGCCGATGGCGCACTGGTGCTCACGATCGACTCGGTGACCCTCCGGGTGACCGCCGCGACCCGCCCGGACTCGTTGTTCGAGGTCCAGTGGGTGCCGGTCCCGCCCGCTGCCACCCAGATCGGGCTCGCCGTGGTCGAGCCGTCCACTGTGGACGAGGCGTTGACCGCCGTGCGAGGCGGCGGAGACCTCGTGGTCCTCACCCGAGGGGCCGTTGCCGCGATCCCTGGTGACGACATCACCGATCCGGCGACGGCCGCGATCTGGGGGCTCGTTCGTTCGGCCCAGTCCGAGCAGCCCGGCCGGTTCACCCTCCTCGACACCGACGACACCCTGCCGCCGAGCGCCGCCCACGGCGAACCGCAGGCCGCCATCCGCGACGGTCAAGTCTTGGTCCCCAGGCTTGCCCGCTTCCGTCCGACACCGCCCCCGGTCACGCCCTGGTACCTGACCCCCGGCGGTCGCACCCTCACCGAACTCGACCACACCCCCGTCGTCGAAGCTCCGCTCGCCCCGACCCAGGTCCGTCTCGCCGTGCGCGCCGCCGGGGTCAACTTCCGGGACGTGCTCATCACGCTCGGCGAGTACCCGGAGGCCGCTGACCTGGGCTCCGAGGGCGCGGGCGTGGTCACCGAGGTCGGCCGGGAGGTGACCGGCCTGCGGCCGGGGGACCGCGTGTTCGGTCTGCTCGGCGCCGGATTTGGTCTACAAGCGACAGTCGACCACCGGTTGCTCGCGCCGATTCCCGACGGCTGGTCGTTCGCCGAGGCCGCCGCGGTCCCGATGGCGTTCCTCACCGCCTACTACGCGCTGGTCGACCTCGCGTGCGTCCGGCCAGGTGAACGCGTGCTCGTCCACGCCGCCGCCGGTGGGGTCGGGATGGCCGCCGTCCAGGTCGCGCGACACCTCGGCGCGGAGGTCTACGGCACCGCGAGCCCGGCCAAGTGGCCCGCCACCGGTCTCGCCGACGACCACCTCGCCTCCTCCCGCGATCTCGCGTTCGCCGAGCGGTTCCCGCAGGTGGACGTCGTGCTGAACGCCTTGGCCGGTGAGTTCATCGACGCGAGCGCGAGCCTGCTGAGGCCGGGTGGGCGGTTCATCGAGATGGGCAAGGCCGACCTGCGCGACGGCATTCCCGGCTACCGCGCGTTCGACCTCTGGGAGGCGGGTCCGGACCGCCTCGCCGAGATGCTCGCCGAGGTGGTGCGCCTGTTCGACGAATCCGCGCTCGCCGTGCCGCCGGTCCGCGCATGGGACATCGGGGACGCGAGTTCCGCGTTCCGGCATGTCGCCCAGGCCAAGCACATCGGTAAGAACGTGCTCACCGTCACCCGACCGATAGATCCACAAGGGACAGTGCTGATCACCGGTGGCACCGGGTCCCTCGGGGGTCTCTTGGCCCGCCACCTCGTCACCGCGCACGGTGCGACGAACCTCGTCCTGATCAGCAGGCGCGGCCCCGACGCCCCCGGTGCGGCGGAGTTGGCCGACGACCTCACCGCGCTCGGCGCGACCGTCGAGGTCATCGCTTGCGACGCCGCAGACCGCGCCGCGCTCGCCGAGGTCATCGCGGGCCGGACGCTCACCGCCGTGGTGCACGCCGCGGGAACCGTCGCCGACGGTGTGATCGAAACCCTTACACAGCAGCAACTTCATGCCGTTGACGACAAGGTCGTCGCCGCTCGCAACCTGCACGAGCTGACCCAGGGCCACGACCTCGCCCTGTTCGTCCTCTACTCCTCGGTCGCCGCCACCCTCGGCACCCCCGGCCAGGGCAACTACGCCGCCGCCAACGCCCAGCTCGACGCGCTGGCCCAGCACCGGGTCGCCCGGGGCCTGCCCGCCGTCGCGCTGGCGTGGGGGCTGTGGGACCGGGCGAGCGAGATCAGCGACACCGCCGACCGCGATCGCGCCACCCGACTCGGCGCCCCGCTCTCCGACGCGGGCGGCCTCGCCCTGTTCGACGCCGCCATCACCGCCGGCCGCGCGCACCTCGTCCCGGCGAACCTCGACCTCACCCGGCTCCGCGGCGACGTTCCGGTGGTGCTCAGCGGGCTGACCAAGGCTCCGGTGCGTCGAGCCGCACCCGCCCGGCGGATCGAGGCGGGTCGGACCGTTCGGTCGCTGACCGAGCTGATCCGGGCCGAGGTGACCGCCGTGCTCGGCCATTCCACAGTGGACCCCGAGCGCTCGTTCACCGAGCTGGGCTTCGACTCGCTCACCGCCGTCGAGCTGCGCAACCGGCTCGGCGCGGCCACCGACCTGCGGCTGCCCGCCACGCTCGTCTTCGACCACCCGACTCCCGCCGCCCTCGCCGTCCACTTGCACGCGCTGACCGAGCCACGACGCCCGGTGGCGGCGGAGGCGAGCGACCGCCGCACCGACGAGCCGATCGCCATCGTCGCGATGAGCTGCCGCTTCCCCGGTGGCATCGACTCACCCGAGGCGCTGTGGCGGGTCGCCGCGGACGGGGTCGACGCTGTCGGGGCGTTCCCGACCGACCGCGGCTGGGACCTGAACACGTTGTTCGACAACGGAAAGCCCGGTAGCACCTACGCCCGCACCGGTGGGTTCCTCGACAGCGCGGGCGCCTTCGACGCCACCCTCTTCGGCATCTCGCCGCGCGAGGCGCTGGCCATGGACCCGCAGCAGCGGCTCCTGCTCGAGGCCGCCTGGGAGGTCTTCGAACGGGCGGGCATCGACCCGCTGTCGGTGCGCGGCACCCAGGCCGGTGTGTTCATCGGCGCCGCCGCCTCACTGTACGGCGCGGACATCGCGGCCGCCGAGGTCGAGGGCCACCGGATGACCGGTGCCGCGACCAGCGTCGCGTCCGGCAGGCTGTCCTACTTCTTCGGCTTGGAAGGCCCGGCCGTCACCGTCGACACCGCGTGTTCGAGCAGCCTCGTCGCGCTGCACTGGGCGGTGCAGGCGTTGCGCGAGGGGGAGTGCACGATGGCACTCGCCGGCGGTGTGGCCGTGATGGCGACGCCCGGGATGTTCACCGAGTTCTCCCGCCAACAGGGCCTCGCCGCCGATGGGCGCTGCAAGTCCTTCTCCGCCGACGCCGACGGCACCGGGTGGTCCGAGGGCGTCGGGATGCTGCTGGTCGAGCGACTGTCCGACGCGATCGAACGCGGTCACGAGGTTTTGGCCGTGGTGCGGGGAAGCGCGGTCAACCAGGACGGCGCGTCCAACGGGCTCACCGCGCCCAACGGCCCGGCGCAGCAGCGCGTCATCCGCCAGGCGTTGCGCCGGGCCGGTCTCACGACGTCCGATGTGGACGTTGTCGAGGCGCACGGCACCGGTACCACGCTCGGCGACCCGATCGAGGCCCAAGCCCTCCTGGCCACCTATGGGCAGGACCGGGAAACCCGGCTGTGGCTGGGATCCCTCAAGTCCAACATCGGTCACGCGCAAGCCGCCGCCGGTGTCGCGGGCATCATCAAGGTCGTCCAGGCGATGCGCCACGACACCCTGCCCAAGACGCTGCACGCCGAGCAACCCTCCCCGCACATCGACTGGAGCACCGGCAACGTCGCCCTGCTGACCGAGCCGCGCGCCTGGCCGCGCACGGACCGCCCGCGCCGCGCAGGCGTCTCGTCGTTCGGCGTCAGCGGGACCAACGTGCACACGATCATCGAGGAAGCGCCCGCGGTGCCGCCGGTCGAGCGCGCGGCGGCGCCGACACCCCCGGTCATCCCGTGGCCGGTCTCGGCCGGATCAGCGGATGCGTTGCGGGAACAGGTGAAGCGGCTCGCCGAGGTGGATGCTCCGCCCATTGAGGTTGCCCGCGCGCTGGTCGCAACCCGTGCCGATCTGCCCCACCGGGCGGTCTTCCTCGGTGCCGAGAACCTGCTTGCCACACCGGCCGCCGAGGGGGTCGCCACACCCGGTCGAACAGCTTTCCTGTTCACCGGCCAGGGATCGCAGCGCGCGGGCATGGGCAGTCAGCTGCGCGAGCAGTTCCCGGTCTTCCGCGCGACCTTCGACGCCATCCGCGAGCGCGTTCCGTTCGACGACACCGCCATCGACCAGACCCAGCACACCCAGGCCGCGCTGTTCGCGCTGCAGGTCTCGCTCTACCGGCTCGTCGAGTCCTGGGGCTTGGTGCCCGATCACCTCGTCGGCCACTCGATCGGCGAGCTGGCCGCCGCGCACGTCGCCGGGGTGCTCTCCTTCGACGACGCGTGCACGCTGGTCCGCGCCCGAGGCCGCTTGATGCAGGCGCTCCCCACGGGCGGCGCGATGCTGGCCGTGGAGGCGGAAAGCCTGGAACTGCCGGACGGCGTGGACTTGGCGGCGGTCAACGACCCGCGGTCTCTGGTGGTGTCCGGCGCCGAGGACGCCGTGGCCGCGCTGGAGTCGCAGCTGCGCGCGGAGGGCCGCAAGGTCAAGCGGCTGACGGTCTCGCACGCGTTCCACTCGCACTTGATGGACCCGATGCTCGCCGAGTTCGCCCAGGTCACGGCCGGAGTGGCCTATCACTCACCCGCCATCCCGATCACCACGACGGCCGCGGGCGAGATCGACACCCCGGAGTACTGGGTGGGTCAGGTCCGCTCGACCGTCCGCTTCGCCGACGCGGTGGCGCAGCTGCCGGACGCGGGTGTCACCACGCTGGTCGAACTAGGGCCCGACGGCACGCTCACGGCGCTCGCCCAGCAGTGCCTCGACGGTCGAGAGATCGTCGCGGTGCCGACCCTGCGAGCCGACCGCGACGAGCCGACCACGGTGCTCAAGGCCCTGGCCACGGCGTTCGTCCACGGCGCCAAAGTCGACTGGGCCGCCGTCGTGGGCGACGGCCCGCGCGCGACCCTGCCCACCTACGCCTTCGACCGCACCCACTACTGGCTCACGGCCGAACCCGAGGCCGAGGACTCCTGGTTCTACCGCGCCGAATGGACCGAGATCACTCCCGGCGCGCCGGCGCGCGGGAAGTGGCTGGTGGTCGGGGAAGGCGAGCCCGAAGTCCTCGACGCACTCCGAGTCGAGGGCATTGATGCGGTGCCCACCTCGATCGACGCTGTCGCCACTACCGAAGCTGACGGTGTCTTGGTCCTGCCCGCTGACGCGGCGACTGTCCTGCGGGTGCTGAAGACCGCCAACGCGCCGGTCTGGTCCACGACCCGCTCCGCCGCGAGCGATCCCGACCAGGCCCAGGTCTGGGGCCTCGGCCGAGTCGCCGCGCTCGAGCAACCCCGCCAATGGGGTGGGCTGGTCGACCTCGACGGTGATCTCCGCGCGCTGCCACGGATTCTCACCGGGGGTGAGGACCAGGTCACCCTGCGGGACGGCAGGGCCCTGGGCAGGCGCCTGGTCCGGGCCGAGCGGCCATCCGGTCCACAGTGGACACCAATCGGTCCGGTGCTGGTCACCGGTGGTACCGGGGCGTTGGGCAGGCACGTCGCCCGCTGGCTGGTCAGCCGCGGCGCCACCCACCTCATCCTGGCGAGCCGCAGCGGCCAAGACGCCCCCGGCATCAAGGACTTCGTCGCCGACCTGGGCATCCGCGTGGACGTGGTTGCCTGCGACGTCGCCGACCGCGCGGCGGTGGAGCGGTTGGTCGAGTACCGGCCCGCTGTCGTCATCCACGCCGCCGGGATCGCGGGTACCACCCCGATCGCCGACACCGACCCGGCCACGTTCGCCGAGGACCAGCGGGCCAAGGTGCTCGGCGCCCGTCACCTCGACGAGCTCCTGCCGGACGCCGAACTCGTCCTGTTCTCCTCCATCGCGGGCGTCTGGGGCAGCGGCGGCCAGTCCGCCTACGCCGCCGCAAACGCTTTCCTCGACGCGCTCGCCACCCGCGGCCGGGCGAGTGGCCGCCGGGTCACCGCGATCGCGTGGGGCCCGTGGGCGGGCGCCGGCCTCGCGGCGGGCGAAGCCGAGGCGTACCTGCGTGAACGCGGGCTGCGGCCGATGGCGCCGGGCCGGGCGGTGGCCGCGCTCGGTGCCGCCCTCGCCGGGAACCAGCCGTGCGTGACCGTCGCCGACGTCGACTGGGAGCGGTTCGTGCCCGCGTTCACCAGCGCCCGGCCCAGCCCGCTGCTGGCCGCCTTCCGCAAGGAGGAGCAGCCCGACGGGCTCACCGACCTCGCCGTCGACCTGACCGGAATGTCTGATGTGGACCGTGAGCGGGCGCTGCTCGACCTGGTCCGCGGGCAGGCCGCCGCGGTGCTCGGCCACGACGGTGCCGCCGCCGTCCCGGCCCGGGCGGGCTTCGCCGACCTGGGCTTCGACTCGCTGACCGCCGTGGAGATCCGCAACCGGCTCGCCGAGGCCACCGGGCTGCCGCTGCCGACCGCGCTGATCTTCGACTACCCGACCCCGGTCACCCTGGCCGCGCACCTGGGCACCGAGTTGCTCGCCGCCACCCCCGACCCCGCCGAGGCCGAGCTGCGCCGCGCGCTGGCCGAGCTGCCGATCGCCCGCCTGCGCGAGGCGGGCGTCCTGGACGTGCTGCGCTCGCTGGCGGGACTCACCGCCGCCACCACTGACCCCGCCGACCCCGCCCCGCCCGCCGAGTCGGCGGCCGAGATCGACCTGATGGACGTCGACGCCCTGATCCAGTCCGCTTTCGACAACCCGGGCGCGTGACGCGTGTGGAGCCGAACATGAGCCGTGAGCAGCAAGTCGTCGAGGCGCTGCGGGCGTCGCTGAAGGAAACCGAGCGGCTGCGCAAGCAGAACCGCGAGCTGGTCGCCGCGGCGGGGGAGCCGGTCGCGATCATCGGCATGAGCTGTCGGCTGCCCGGTGGCGTCGGCTCGCCGGAGCAGCTGTGGGACCTCGTCCTCGCGGGCGGTGACGGCATCACCGGCTTCCCCGGCGACCGCGGCTGGGACCTGACCAGCGAGGTCGAGTACGCGCGGGCGGGTGGGTTCGTCGACACCGCCACGGGCTTCGACGCCGCGCTGTTCGGCATCTCGCCGCGCGAGGCGCTGGCCATGGACCCGCAGCAGCGGTTGTTGCTGGAGGCGAGCTGGGAGGCGTTGGAGCGCTCGGGCCTGGACCCGCTGTCGCTCAAGGGTTCGGCCACCGGGGTGTTCGCGGGTGCGTCCACCTCGTTCTACGGCGCCGGTCAGCCGCTGCCCGCCGAGGTGGCGGGACACGCGCTCACCGGTACGCACAACAGCGTGATCTCCGGCCGGGTCGCCTACGCGCTCGGCCTGGAGGGTCCGGCGGTCACCGTCGACACCGCGTGCTCCAGCAGCCTGGTCGCCTTGCACCTCGCGGCTACGGCGCTGCGCCGGGGCGAGTGCGCGATGGCGCTGGTCGGTGGCGTGACCGTGATGCCGAACACCGCCGCGTTCGCGGAGTTCGCGCGGCAGAAGGGCCTCGCGCCCGACGGTCGGTGCAAGTCGTTCGCGGCGGCGGCCGACGGGACCGGCTGGTCCGAGGGCGTGGCCGTGCTGGTGGTGCAGCGGCTCTCCGACGCGCTGGCCAACGGACACGAGGTCCTTGCGGTCGTCCGTGGCAGCGCGGTCAACTCCGATGGCGCGTCCAACGGCCTCACCGCGCCCAACGGGCCCGCGCAGCAGCGGGTCATCCGATTGGCGCTGGACTCGGCGGGGCTGGTTCCGTCCGATGTGGACGTTGTCGAGGGTCACGGTACGGGGACCCGACTCGGCGACCCCATCGAGGCGCAGGCGTTGTTGGCGGCCTACGGCCAGGACCGGCGCGAGCCGCTGTGGTTGGGGTCGCTCAAGTCCAACATCGGGCACACCCAGGCCGCGTCCGGTGCCGCGGGCATCATCAAGATGGTGCAGGCCCTGCGCCACGGCGTGCTCCCGCGGACCCTGCACGTGGACGCGCCGACCCCGCACGCCGCGTGGGCGCGGGGTGCGGTGGAACTGCTTACCGCACAACGAGACTGGCCGTCGGTGGAGCGCCCGCGCCGCGCGGGCGTGTCGTCGTTCGGCGTGAGCGGCACCAACGCGCACGTCATCCTGGAGTCGCACGAGCCGTCGGCGCCTGTGCCGAGTACCCCGGGTGAGGGGCCCTGGCTGCTGTCGGCGCACACCCCGCAAGCGCTTGCGGCTCAGGCGGAGCAGCTGCGCGAGCTGCCTGGGTCCGCTGTGGACATCGGGTGGTCGCTGGCCACCACGCGGGCGTCGCTGGACGAGCGGGCCGTCGTGCTGGGTTCCCGTGCTGAGGGCCTGGCCGCGCTCGCGCGGGCCGAGTCGGCTCCGGGGGTCGTGCGTGGCACGGTGACCGATGGCGAGCTGGCCTTCTTGTTCACCGGTCAAGGCGCGCAACGGGTGGGCATGGGTACCGGTCTGCGCGCCGCGTTCCCGGTGTTCGCGGCGGCCTACGACGAGGTGCTCGACCGGGTCTCGATCGGCGACGACCTCGTGCGCACCGGCAACGCCCAGCCCGCGCTCTTCGCGCTGGAGGTGGCGCTGTTCCGGCTGGTCGAGTCGTGGGGGCTGACACCGGACGTGCTGGTGGGGCACTCGATCGGCGAGGTCGCCGCCGCGCACGTGGCCGGTGTTCTCTCGCTCGACGACGCGTGCGCACTGGTCACCGCGCGCGCCCGATTGATGGACGCGCTGCCCGCTGGCGGTGCGATGCTGGCGGTCGAGGCCGAGTCGGTCGAGCTGCCGGACGGCGTGGACCTGGCGGCGGTGAACGGACCGCGTTCACTGGTCGTGTCCGGTGCCGAAGTCGCGGTCGACGAGCTGGAGGCCCGGTTGCGGGCCGAGGGCGTCCGGGTGAAGCGGCTCGCGGTGTCGCACGCGTTCCACTCGCACCTGATGGAGCCGATGCTCGCCGAGTTCGCCGCGGTCGCGGGGCGGCTCACCTACCACCCACCGCGCGTCCCGATGATCCCGACCTCGTCCGGTGCGGTCGACACGCCGGACTACTGGGTGCGCCAGGTCCGCGAGACGGTCCGGTTCGCCGATGCCGTCGCGGGTTTGTCGAAGGGGACCCGTTGCCTGGAGCTGGGGCCGGACGGCGTGCTGTCCGCGCTGGTCGAGCACGGTGTCCCCACTTCGCGCGCGGACCGCGACGAAGCCGAGACCGTGCTCACCGCGATCGCGCGACTGCACGTCGTCGGTGTCCCGGTCGACTGGCGCGCGATCTTGCCCACCGGCAACCGAATCGCGCTGCCCACCTACCCGTTCCAGCGCGAGCGCTACTGGCTGGCACCCGCTGAGTCCACAGTGGATGACTGGCGCTACCGGATCGCCTGGCGACCGGTCGCACCCACACCGGCGGATGGTCGTGGCTGGCGGATCGTGGGCGAAGATCCCACCATCAGTCTGACGAGTTCGGACGAGCCCGCGGGCGTGGTCGTGCTGCCCGGCGCCGACGTGGCCACCGTGCTCGACGTCCTGCGCACGGCCGAGGCGCCGGTGTGGGTGCTGACCCGGGGCGCGGTGTCCGTCGGTGCCGACGACCCGCTCACGGACCCGGCACAGGCGCAACTCTGGGGCCTCGGCCGGGTGGCTGCCCTGGAATGGCCGGACCGCTGGGGTGGCCTGGTAGACCTGCCCGGCGAGACTGATTCGGCCCAGCTCGCGGCTATTCTCGCGGGCTCCGAGGACCAGGTCGCCCTGCGGCCGCAAGGTGTGTTCGCGCGCAGGCTCGTGCCCGCGCCCGCGAGCAGTGGTACGCCTTGGCGGCCCACTGGTTCGGTGCTGATCACCGGCGGGACCGGTGCTCTTGGCGCGCATGTCGCCCGCTGGCTGGTTGGGCGCGGTGCCGAACACCTGATCTTGACGTCCCGGCGCGGTGCGGCGGCGCCCGGCGTGGCCGAGCTGGTCGCCGAGTTGGGCATCCGGGTGGACGTCGTCGCCGCTGATGTCGCCGATCGGGCCGCTGTGTCCGCGTTGGTCGCCAGGCACGACATCACCGCTGTCTTCCACACGGCGGGCGTGGTCGGCACGGGTTCGCTGGCCGAGACGACCGCCGCTGAGTTCGCCGATGTCCTACGCGCCAAGGTCGATGGCGCGCGGAACCTGCACGAGCTGCTCCCCGAGGCGCACCTGGTGCTTTTCGGCTCTATTGCTGGGATCTGGGGAAGCGGTGGCCAAGCGGCGTACGCGGCGGCCAACGCCTACCTCGACGCGTTGGCGGAGCACCGACGCGGCCGGGCGACCTGCGTGTCGTGGGGTCCGTGGGCCGAGTCCGGGATGCTGGTCGACGAGGGCGCCGAGGACTACCTGCGCAAGCGGGGCCTGACGCCGATGGCCCCCGCGCGGGCCTTGGCCGCCTTGGGGCGCGCGCTCGACGCGGGGGACACCAGCGTCACTGTGGCCGATGTGGACGGTGAGCGGTTCGCCGCTGTGTTCTCCTCCGCCAGGCCGAGTCCGCTGCTGGCGGAATTGCCCTGGGTGCCCGCTGTCCCGGTCTCGACCTGGGCGGGTTCGCTGACTGGTGTGTCCGATGTGGAGCGATCGCGGCTCGTGCTGGAGCTGGTGCGCACTGAGGTGGCCGCGGTGCTGGGGTACCGCGGCTCGGTCGAGGCGGCGAAGCCGTTCAAGGACCTGGGCTTCGACTCGCTGACCGCGGTCGAGCTCCGGGACCGGCTCGTCCAGGTCACCGGGCAGGCCTTGCCCGCGACCCTGGTGTTCGACTACCCGAACGCCGCCGCGCTCGCTGAGCATGTGCTCGGCCTGGCACTCGGTGAGTCCGCCAAGGTGGTCGTGCAGACCGCCGTTCGAGCGGATGAGCCGATCGCGATTGTGGCGATGAGCTGCCGGTTCCCCGGCGGGGTCGACTCGCCCGAGCGGCTGTGGGACCTGGTGCGGTCGGGTACGGAGGTCGTCGACGAGTTCCCCGCCGACCGCGGCTGGGACCTCGACGCCTTGCTCGCCACTTCCCACTCGCGGCACGGCGCCTTCCTCGCCGACGCGACCGGGTTCGACGCCGACCTGTTCGGCATCTCGCCTCGCGAGGCGCAGGTGCTCGACCCCCAGCAGCGGGTGCTGCTGGAGGCGACCTGGGAGGTCTTCGAGCGAGCCGGGATCGACCCGACCTCGTTGCGCGGCAAGCCGATCGGCGTGTTCGCAGGCACCAACGGCCAGGACTATGCGGCGGTCGCGATGGCGGCACCCGAAGGTCTGCTCGGCTACCTCTCGACCGGCACCACCGCGAGCGTCCTCTCTGGACGGATCGCCTATGTGTTCGGGCTTGAAGGCCCCGCTGTCACGGTCGACACCGCGTGCTCGTCGTCCCTGGTGGCGCTGCACTTGGCCGTTCAGGCGCTGCGCAACGGCGAGTGCTCGATGGCGGTGGCGAGCGGCGTGACGGTGATGTCGACCCCCGGCGCGTTCGTGGAGTTCAGCCACCAGCGCGGTCTCGCGCCCGACGGCCGGTGCAAGCCGTTCGCCGACGCCGCCGACGGCACCGCGTGGGGTGAGGGCGTCGGGGTGTTGCTGGTCGAACGCCTCTCGGACGCCCAGCGGTTGGGGCACAAGGTGTTGGCCCTGGTCCGGGGCTCGGCGGTGAACCAGGACGGCGCGTCGAACGGCCTGACCGCCCCGAACGGCCCGTCGCAGCAACGGGTGATCCTCTCCGCGCTCGCCTCGGCGGGGCTCGAACCGTCCGATGTGGATGCTGTCGAGGCGCACGGGACCGGGACAGTCCTGGGCGACCCGATTGAGGCACAGGCCCTGCTCGCGACTTACGGCGCCGAGCGCACCGAGCCGTTGTGGCTGGGCTCGGTGAA
Organism: Actinokineospora sp. NBRC 105648; assembly: GCF_030269645.1. Lineage (GTDB taxonomy): Bacteria > Actinomycetota > Actinomycetes > Mycobacteriales > Pseudonocardiaceae > Actinokineospora. Next base: position 180,837 of record NZ_BSTR01000001.1, read on the forward strand.
GTCGAACATCGGTCACACCCAGGCCGCCGCGGGCGTCGCCGGTGTGATCAAGATGGTCCAAGCCCTCAACCACGGCGAACTCCCGCCCACCCTGCACGTGGACCGCCCGACGTCCCATGTGGACTGGTCGAGCGGCGCCGTGTCCCTGCTCACCGCGGCGCGGCCCTGGCCGGAGGTCGACCGCCCGTGGCGGGCGGGCATCTCGTCGTTCGGCGTGAGCGGCACCAATGCCCACACCATCATCGAGCAGGCCCCCGCCGCCGAGCCGCCGAGCGCCGGAGTCGGCCAGGTGTGGCCGCTCTCGGCTCGATCGACACCCGGGTTGCGTGGCCAGGCCGAACGACTCCTGCGAGCCGTTGACGACCTCGATCCGGGTTCGGTCGCGCACACGCTCGTCACCGGCCGTGCCGCCCTGGCCCACCGGGCGGTCGTCACGGCGGGCGACGTCGCCGCGCTGGCAGCCTTGGCAGAGGGGCGCGACGCTGAGGGACTGGTCCAGGGGACCACCGTCGACGAGCGGCTCGTCTTCCTGTTCACCGGTCAGGGTTCCCAGCGCGAGGGCATGGGAAGGGGCCTCTACAAGGCGTTCCCCGTCTACCGCGAGTCGTACGACGCGGTGGTCGCCCGGCTCGACATCGGGTCGGATCTGCGCCAGACCGGTAACGCCCAACCCGCGCTGTTCGCGTTGCAGGTCGCGCTGTTCCGGCTGGTGGAGTCCTGGGGTGTCCGCCCCGACCAGCTCATCGGCCACTCGATCGGCGAGGTCGCCGCCGCGCACGTGGCCGGGGTGCTCGACCTCGACGACGCGTGTGCGCTGGTCAGCGCCCGTGCGCGACTCATGCAGGCGCTCCCCGCCGGTGGTGCGATGCTCGCGGTCGAGGCCGACGAGCACGAGATCCCCGACACCGTCGACATCGCCGCCGTCAACGGTCCGCGCGCGCTGGTCGTCTCGGGGCCCGAGGCCACGATCACCGAACTGGAGCGGACCTGGCACGGGCGCAAGCTCAAGCGCCTCGACGTCTCGCACGCCTTCCACTCCCGGCTGATGGAGCCGATGCTCGTCGAGTTCGCCGAGGCCATCCGCGACCTCACCTACAACCCACCACGGATTCCGATCACGTCCACGGCAGGCGGCCCCGTCGACACCGCCGACTACTGGGTGCGCCAGGTCCGGGCGACCGTCCGCTTCCACGACGCCCTCCCCGATGGCGGCGTCTTCCTGGAGATCGGCCCCGGCGCCGTCCTGTCGGCCCTGGTCGACAACGGCATCCCGACGCTGCGCGCCGGCCGCGACGAGGTCGAGACCTTCACCCGCGCCCTGGCCCGGCTGCACGTCAGCGGCGTGCCGGTCGCCTGGCCGACCGCGGGCCCCGGTGCCGACCTGCCCACCTACGCCTTCCAGCGCGAGCGCTTCTGGGTCGACGCCAAGCCGAGCACGCTCGCCGCCGCGGGCCTCGACCGGGCCGACCACCCCCTGCTCGGCGCCGCCATCGAGCTCGCCGACGGGTACCTGTTCACCGCCCACCTCAGCGCCGCGACGCACCCCTGGCTCGGTGAGCACGTCGTGCACGGGAGCGTCGTCCTGCCCGGCACCGCGCTGGTCGAGCTGGCCCTGCGCGCGGGCGTCGAGGTCGGCTGCCCCCGGCTGGACGAGCTCACCATCGAGGCCCCGCTCGCCCTGCCCGCCGATCTCCAGGTCGCCGTCGGCGCCGCGCAGCCGGACGGCACCCGACCGGTGTCCCTGCACGCCCGGACCGCGACCACCTGGGTTCGGCACGCCGTGGGCCTGCTGAGTCCGCGCGTCGACCTGCCCGCGCCGCTCGTCTGGCCGCACGCTGACCCGCTCGACCTCGACGGCCTCTACCCGGCCCTCGCCGACGCCGGGCTGGAGTACGGTCCGCTCTTCCAGGGCTTGCAAAACGCCTACAAGACACCGGATGGCCTCTTCGTCGAGGTCGCCCTCCCGGAGGGGGATGGGACGGACTTCGGGCTGCACCCGGCCCTGCTGGACGCCGCGCTGCACGCACTCGCGCTCGACGGCACCACCGACGGCCCGCTCGTCCCGTTCGCCTGGTCCGGCGTCACGCTGCACGCCGCGGGCGCGGGCCGACTCCGAGTCCACCTGGCTCGCACCGGTACCGAGGTCCGGCTCGCCATCACCGACCCCGCCGGAAATCCGGTCGCCACCGTCGAGTCGCTGACCCTGCGCACCGCCACCCGCCCCCGGGACGCGAGCCTCGACGACGCTCTGTACACAGTGGACTGGGTGGCGGTCGCGCCCGCCACCGAGGTCGTCGACCGCGTCGTCGTCGACCTCCCCGCCACGCCGCAGGAGGTCCTCGCGCTCTTGCAGCGCGATGACGCCCCGCTGGTCTTGGTCTCGCGTGGCGCCGTCGCCGCGCTCCCTGGCGACGACATCTCTGACCTCGACGCCGCCGCCTCCTGGGGCCTGGTCCGCTCGGCGCAGTCGGAGAACCCCGGCCGAGTGGTCTTGGTTGACACCGACGGCTCCCCGCTGCCCGCCCTGCCCGCCGACGAGCCGCAGCTCGCGGTGCGCGGCGGTGAACTGTTCGCCCCCAGGCTCGCCCGCCCGGACGCCGGGCTCACCGTGCCGGCCGGCCCGTGGCGGCTGGACATCGTGGGCGAGGGGACGCTGGAAAACCTCAGCCTCGTCGAAAACCCGGACGTCCCGCTCGCGCCCCACGAGGTCCGGGTCGAGGTGCGCGCCGCCGGCGTCAACTTCCGCGACGTGCTCATCGCGCTCGGCCACTACCCCGACGCCGCCGTGATGGGCTCCGAGGGTGCGGGCGTCGTGCTCGAGGTCGGCGGCGACGTCACCGGCCTGCGGGCGGGTGATCGGGTGTTCGGCCTGTTCACGGGTGGTTTCGGCCCGCGTGCGGTGGTCGACCGCCGGATGGTCGCCCCGATGCCGGGCGAGTGGTCATTCACCCAGTCCGCCTCGGTCCCGATGGCGTTCCTGACCGCCTACTACGCGCTGGTCGACCTCGCCGGTTTGCGCGCAGGCGAGCACGTGCTCGTGCACGCGGCGGCGGGTGGCGTGGGCATGGCCGCCGTGCAGATCGCCCGACACCTCGGTGCCGAGGTCTACGGCACGGCCAGTCCGGCGAAGTGGCAGGCCACCGGTCTGTCCGAGGACCGCCTTTCTTCCTCGCGCGACCTCGACTTCGCACGGAAGTTCCGGAAGGTGTCCGGCCGGTGGGGCTTCGACGTCGTGCTCAACTCGCTGGCCGGGGAGTACATCGACGCCTCCGCCGGGCTGATCGGCCCCGGTGGTCGGTTCGTCGAGATGGGCAAGGCGGACCTGCGCGAGCCAGCCGACTTCCCGGACATCACCTACCGCTCGTTCGACCTGGGGGAGGCAGGGCTCGACCGCATCCAGCAGATGTTGCGCGAGCTGGTCGCCTTGTTCGAACGCGGCGCCCTTGAGCTGTCGCCGGTGCGCGCCTGGGACATCCGCGACGCGCGCACCGCTTTCCGGCACCTGGGTCAAGGCAGGCACATCGGCAAGAACGTGTTCACCCTGCCGCGTTCACTGGATCCACAAGGGACCGTGCTGGTCACCGGCGGCACCGGTGTGCTCGGCTCGATCCTGGCGCGCCACCTGGTCGCCGCGCACGGTGTCACCGGGCTGGTGCTGACCAGCAGGCGCGGCCCGGCCGCGCCCGGGGCCGCGGAGCTGGTCGCTGAGCTGTCCGAGCTGGGCGCCGCGGTCGAGGTCGTCGCCTGCGACGCGGCAGACCGTGACGGACTGGCCGCCATCATCGCCCGGCACCGGCTGACCGGTGTCGTGCACGCCGCAGGTGTGTCCGACGATGCCGTGATCGGCGACCTCACCCCGGCCCGGCTCACCGCCGTGTTGGCCGCGAAAGCAGATGCTGCAAGGGTTCTCGACGAGCTGACGGCCGACCTGGACCTCTCGTTGTTCGCGCTCTACTCGTCCGCCTCGGCCACCTTCGGCACGGCGGGCCAGGGCAACTACGCTGCCGCCAACGCCGTGCTGGACGCCCTCGCCCACCGCCGCAGGGCGTCCGGCCGGGCCGCGGTGTCGCTGGGCTGGGGCCTGTGGGCGCGGGCGAGCACGATCAGCTCGACGCTCCGCGAGACCGACCTCGAGCGGCTTGCCCGTACCGGTGCGGCACTGTCCACTGAGGATGGTTTGGCGCTGTTCGACGCTGCCCTGGGCCTTCCCCAGGCCAATCTGGTGCCGATGCGCCTTGATCTGGTCGGGTTGCGCGCCCGGGCCACGCGTGAACCCGTGCCCGCACTGCTGCGCGGACTCGTGCGCGGTCCGGTGCGCCGCGCCGTCAGCCTCCCGGCGGCGTCGTTCGCCGCGAACCTGGCGGCTTTGCCCGCCGGCGAGCGTGACCGGGTGCTGCTCGACCTGGTCCGCGCCCAGGTCGCTGCCGTGCTCGGGCACGCCTCGCCGGACGCGGTCGAGCCGCGCCGGGCGTTCCGCGACCTCGGGTTCGACTCCCTGACCTCGGTGGAGCTGCGCAACCGGGTCAACACGGCCACCGGTTTGCGGCTGCCGCCCGCGCTCGTGTTCGACCACCCGACCCCGGTCGCCCTGGCCGCGCACCTGGCCGCCGAACTGCTCGGCGGCGCGGAGCCGGTCGAGGTCGAGGCGCCGCGTCAGCGCGACGACGACCCGATCGTCATCGTCGGTATGGCCTGCCGCTATCCAGGCGGGGTCGCTTCGCCGGAGGACTTGTGGCGGCTGGTCGTTGACGAGGTCGACGCCGTCGCCGGGTTCCCGGCCGACCGCGGCTGGGACCTCGACGCGCTCTACGACCCCGATCCCGACCGCCTCGGCACCACCTACACCCGCGCCGGTGGTTTCGTGCCGGAGGCGACGGAGTTCGACGCCGACCTGTTCGGCATCTCGCCGCGCGAGGCTCGGGCCATGGACCCTCAGCAACGGCTGCTCCTGGAGACCTCGTGGGAGGCGTTCGAGCGCGCGGGGATCGACCCGATGTCGTTGCGCGGCAGCCTTTCCGGTGTCTTCATGGGCGTGGCGACCTCGCTCTACGGGCTCGACGCGGGCCCGTCGGACGGCCACTCGCTGACCGGGATCGCCACCAGTGTCGCCTCCGGGCGGCTGGCCTACACCTTCGGCTTGGAAGGGCCCGCGATCACCGTCGACACCGCGTGTTCGTCGTCGCTGGTCGCGCTACACCTCGCCGCGCAGGCATTGCGCAACGGCGAGTGCTCGCTGGCGTTGGCGGGCGGTGTGACCGTGATGGCCACGCCGGGGATCTTCACCGAGTTCAGCAGGCAGAAGGGTCTGTCGGTGGACGGCCGCTGCCGCTCCTTCGCCGCGTCGGCCGACGGGACCGGCTGGGGTGAGGGCGTCGGCGTGCTGGTCGTGGAGCGGCTCTCCGACGCCGTGGCGCGCGGGCACGAGGTGCTGGCGGTGGTGGCCGGGTCGGCGGTGAACTCCGACGGCGCCTCCAATGGCCTCACCGCGCCGAACGGGCCGTCCCAGCAGCGGGTCATCCGCGCGGCACTGGCCTCCGCCGGACTTCAGCCCTCCGATGTGGACGCCGTGGAAGCGCACGGGACGGGCACGGTGTTGGGCGACCCGATCGAGGCGCAGGCCCTGCTGTCGGTGTTCGGACAACGCGCCGAGCCGCTGTGGCTGGGGTCGGTGAAGTCGAACATCGGGCACACCCAGTCCGCCGCCGGGGTCGCGGGCGTGATCAAGGTCGTGGAGTCGCTGCGGCGTGGGCTGCTGCCCGCCACCCTGCACGTCGACGAGCCGACCCCGAACGTGGACTGGTCGGCGGGCTCGGTATCCCTGCTGACCGCGGCGCGCCCGTGGCCCGAGGTCGACCGACCGCGCCGGGCGGGGGTGTCCTCCTTCGGCGTGAGCGGCACCAACGCGCACGTGATCATCGAGCAGGTGGCCGAGCTGCCGAAGTCCACTGTGGAACGATCCACGCCTGCACTCGTGCCGTGGGTGCTGTCCGCCCGCACCAAGTACGCGCTGGACGCCTGTGTGGCACGGCTTGATCAGTCGGTCGCGGCGCTGGACGCGGTGGACGTCGGCCACACGCTGGCGGTCGGCCGGGCCGACCTGGACCACCGCCTGGTCCGGCTCGGCTCCACGCAGGTGCGCGGGGTCGCAGGTCAGGGGCGGGTCGCGTTCCTGTTCACCGGTCAGGGCGCCCAGCGGGCGGGCATGGGGGACGAGCTGCGCGCCGCCTTCCCGGTGTTCGCCGCCGCCTACGACGAGGTGCGCGCGCGGCTGCCCTTCGGTGACGACCTGCTGCGGACGGGGAACGCGCAGCCCGCGCTGTTCGCGGTGGAGGTGGCGCTGTTCCGACTGCTCGAATCCTGGGGCCTGCGACCCGATGTCCTCATCGGACACTCGATCGGTGAGCTGGCGGCGGCCCACGTCGCGGGGATCCTGTCCCTGGACGACGCGTGCACCCTGGTTTCCGCGCGCGCCCGGCTGATGGACGCGTTGCCCGCCGGCGGCGCGATGCTGGCTGTCGAGGCGTCCTGGGTCGATCTGCCCGGTGGCGTGGACTTGGCGGCGGTGAACGGTCCGCGGTCGCTAGTGGTGTCCGGCGACGCCGACGTGATCGACCGACTTGCCGAGTACTGGCGGGACGAAGGGCTGCGGGTCAAGCGCCTGGCGGTCTCGCACGCCTTCCACTCGCACCACATGGACCCGATGCTCGCCGAGTTCGCGGCCGTTGCCGAAAGCGTGACCTACCGGGCCCCGACGATCCCGATCGTGTCCACTTCGGAGGGTGAGCTCACGACCCCGGAGTACTGGGTTCGGCAGGTCCGCGCCACGGTCCGGTTCAGCGACGCGGTGCGGCGCTGCGGAGCGGGCAGCTTCGTGGAGCTGGGCCCGGACGGTGTGCTGTCCGCGCTGACGCAGCAGATCCTCCCTGACGTCGTGGTCGCACCGGCGCTTCGCGTGGACGAGGTGCCCGCGGTCTTCCGCGCGGCCGCCACGGCCTACGTGCACGGCGCCCCGGTCGACTGGCCCGCGGTCTTCGCCCCCTGGGGCGGCCGCCGGGTGCCGCTGCCCACCTACCCGTTCCAGCGCCGTCGCCACTGGCTGGACTCCGTCGCCCGCACCGAGTCGCTCCGCTACGGCGTGGACTGGGTTCCGGTTGACCTGCAAGGGATTCCGAGCGGTCGATGGGCCGTGCTCGGGGCCGACGACGTGGCCGACGCCCTGCGTGCCGCTGGTGTCGAGGTCGTCCGACTCGGCGAACCGGCGGACGGCATCCTCGCTGAGGTCGATGCTCCCGGCCTCATCGAGGTGCTCGCGACGGCGAACGCACCGGTGTGGGCGCTCACGCGTGGTCTCCTCGCCGACCCGGCTGCCGCCGAGGTGTGGGGCGTGGGCATGGTGGCGGCCCTGGAGACGCCGGACCGCTGGGGCGGTCTGATCGACTTGTCCGCGTCGGGTGATCAAGCCCGCGTGCTGCCGGTGCTGGCTGGTGTCGAAGACCAGGTGAGTGTCCGCGCGGACGGGGTGTACGCGCGCAGGCTGCGGCCCGCGGGCGAACCGCTCGGCGGACCACTCGGCGGACAGTGGACCCCGACGGGGCCGGTCCTGATCACCGGTGGCACCGGCGCGCTGGGGGCGCAGGTCGCCCGCTGGCTGGTGTCCCGAGGTGTCACCGACATCATCCTGGCCAGCCGGGGCGGCGCGGCCACCCCCGGTGTGGCCGAGTTGGTCAGGTCGCTGGGTGTCCGTGCCGCGACCTGCGACGTCAGCGACCGCGACGCCGTCGCGGCGCTGCTCGCCGAGCATCCCGTGACCACGATCATCCACGCCGCCGGCGTCGACACCCGGACCCCGCTGCCACTGTCCACATCAGACGTGGCGGGGGCGGTCGAGCGCTACCACGAGGTCACCCGGGCCAAGGTGCTCGGCGCCCGGCACCTGCACGAGCTGGCGCCCGACGCCCACCTGGTCCTGTTCTCCTCCATCGCGGGTGTCTGGGGCAGCGGCGGTCAGTCGGCCTACGCCGCCGCCAACGCCTACCTGGACGCCCTCGCCGAGCACCGCCAGTCCATCGGCCAACGCGCCACCTCGATCGCCTGGGGCCCGTGGGCGGGCGCGGGCATGGCCGCCACCGGCTCAGCCGCCGACTACCTGCGCAAACGAGGACTCACCCCGCTCGCGCCCGCCCGCGCCCTCACCGCGCTCGGGCAGGCCCTGGCGCAGGGCGACACCACGGTCACCATCGCCGACGTCGACTGGTCCAGGTTCATCCCCGCTTTCACCGCGACCCGGCCCAGCCCGCTGTTCACCCACTTCCACCAGCCCCAGGACACCCACCAGCTCGCGGACCCGACCTGGGCCGACGACCTCGCGGTGCTCACCCAGGCCGATCGGGCGCGGGAAGCCCTGACCCTGGTGCGCCAGCAGGTCGCGGCCACGCTCGGACACGACGATCCCGGCGCCATCGACGCCGTCCGCCCGTTCAAGGACCTCGGTTTCGACTCGCTAACCGCCGTTGACCTGCGCAACCGCCTCGTCGAGGCCACCGGCCTGCGCATCGCCGCCACCGCTGTCTTCGACCACCCGACCGCCGCGGCCCTCGCCGACCACCTGCTGACCCACATCGCTTCCGCCGCGGCGGTCCAGCCGGTCCAGGCGCGGCAGGACTCGGCCGCGGACCCGATCGTGATCGTCGGGATGGCCTGCCGCTACCCCGGGGGCGTGACCTCGCCCGACGACCTGTGGGAGCTGGTGCGCGCCGGTGGTGACGCCATCGGCGGGTTCCCGGCCGACCGCGGCTGGGACCTCGACTCCGCTGTTCCCTACGCGCGCGCCGGTGGGTTCGTCGCGGGGGCGACCGACTTCGACGCCAAGCTGTTCGGGATCTCGCCGCGCGAGGCCCTGGCCATGGACCCGCAGCAGCGGCTCGTGCTGGAGGCGTCCTGGGAGGTACTGGAGCGGGCGGGCATCGACCCGCAGTCGCTCAGGGGTTCTTCGACCGGTGTGTTCATCGGCGCGTCGAACTCCGGGTATGGAGCGGGAAGCGCGTTGCCCGCTGAGGTCGAGGGGCACTTCCTGACCGGCACGGCCAACAGCGTCATGTCGGGGCGCATCGCGTACACGCTGGGCCTGGAAGGGCCTGCCGTCACTGTGGACACCGCCTGTTCCAGCAGCCTGGTGGCGTTGCACTGGGCGGTACGGGCGCTGCGGGATGGCGAGTGCGACCTCGCTCTCGCCGGTGGTGTGACAGTGATCCCTTCGCCTGCCGTGTTCGCGGAGTTCTCCGTCCAAGGTGGACTCTCCGGTGATGGTCGGTGCAAGCCCTACGCGGCCGCGGCGGATGGCACCGGGTGGTCCGAAGGCGTCGGCATGCTGGCTGTCGAGCGGTTGTCCGATGCGATCCGAAGAGGACACTCAGTTCTCGCCGTCATACGGGGCAGCGCGGTCAACTCGGACGGTGCCTCTAACGGGCTCACCGCGCCCAACGGGCCTTCTCAGCAGCGGGTCATCAAGCAGGCTTTGGAGAGTGCGGGCCTGGCGCCATCCGATGTGGACGTTGTCGAAGGGCATGGCACCGGTACCAGGCTGGGTGACCCGATCGAGGCGAACGCCCTGATCGAGGCGTACGGCGCCGACCGCGACCGGCCGCTGTGGCTGGGCTCGCTGAAGTCCAACCTCGGCCACACCCAGGCGGCCTCCGGGGTCGGCGGGATCATCAAGGTGGTCCAGGCGATGCGCCACGGGGTGCTGCCCAAGACACTGCACGTGGACACCCCGTCGCCGTTCGTCGACTGGGCCCGGGGTCGCGTCGAGCTGCTCACCGAGCCCAGGCCTTGGCCCGAGGGTGACCGGCCCCGGCGTGCCGGTATTTCGTCGTTCGGGGTCAGCGGCACCAACGCGCACGTCCTCATCGAGTCCTACCCCGACGCGGAACCGGTTGTCGACGACGACCTCGACCTGCCCTGGCTGGTCTCCGGCCGCGACGCCGCCGCGCTGCGCGCCCAGGCCGCTCGCTTGCTCGACTGGACAACGGATCGCACACGTTCAGCCGTCGCACGCGGGCTTGCCGTGACGAGGGCGCACCTGCCCCACCGGGCCGTGGTCGGCAGTCGCGAAGCGTTGACAGCAGTCGCGAGTGGACGGTCTGCGGTGGGTGTCGTGCAAGGTGTCGCAACCGATCCGCGAGTCGCGTTCCTGTTCACCGGCCAGGGATCCCAGCGGGTGGGCATGGGGCGGGGGCTCTACGCGACCGAGCCCGTGTTCGCGGCGGCCTTCGACGCCGTCTGTGAGCGGTTGGACCTCGACCGGCCCTTGATCGACGTGGTCTTCGACGACGAGGACGCGCTCAACCAGACCGCCTACACCCAGACCGGGATGTTCGCCCTCGAGGTCGCGCTGTTCCGCCTGGTCGAGTCGTGGGGTGTGCGACCGGACTTCCTGGTCGGCCACTCGATCGGCGAACTGGCCGCCGCGCACGTCGCCGGGGTCCTGTCGCTGGACGACGCGTGCACCCTGGTGTCCGCGCGCGCCCGGCTCATGCAGGCGCTGCCCGCGGGTGGCGCGATGCTCGCGGTCGAGGCGGGAGAACTCGAACTCCCGTCCGGAGTGGACCTGGCGGCGGTCAACGGACCGAGTTCGCTGGTGGTCTCCGGCGACGAGGACGTCATCGCCGACCTGCAGGCCCGGTGGCGCCGGGAAGGTCGGCGGGTGAAGTGGCTGGTCGTCTCGCACGCCTTCCACTCGCACCTGATGGAGCCGATGCTGGCGGAGTTCGCCCGGGTCGCCGAGGCGATCACCTACCGGCGCCCGGAGATCCCGATGGTGCCGACCGCCTCGGGCGAGGTGGACACGCCCGGGTACTGGGTGCGGCAGGTGCGGGAGACGGTGCGGTTCGCCGACGCCGTGCGCACCGTCGACGGACACGGTGTGACCACCTGGCTCGAACTCGGCGCCGACGGGGTGCTGGCGGCAGCGGTGCGGCAGACGGTCGATCGCGCGGTCGCCGTGCCGGTCCTGCGCGGTGCGCGACCGGAACCCGACACAGCCCGGACCGCGTTGGCGAGTCTGCACGTGCGGGGTGTCCCGGTGGACTGGAAGGCCGTCTTAGGGGCGCCGACGCCGGTGGAGTTGCCGACGTACGCGTTCCAGCGCGAGCGGTTCTGGCTTGAGCCCGCGGCACCGGTGGCGGCGGACGGGTTCTGGGCGGCCCTGGAGTCGGGCTCGCTGGCGGTCGGCCCGGCCGAGGCCGAGCAGTTGGCCGCCGCGCTGCCGATGTTGGCCGAGCTGCGCGCCGGCCACCAGGCTCAGTCCACAGTGGATGGCTGGCGGTACCGGGTCGGGTGGCGCCCGCTGGATGAGGCCGCGGCCGAGCTGAGCGGGACCTGGCTGGTGGTCACCCCCGACGGCGACGTGCCCGACGACATCCGCGCGGCGCTGGCCGGGGTGGAGATCGTCACAGCGCGGTCCGGTGACGTGGTCTTCCCGGATGGGCTCGCCGGTGTGCTGGCGTTGTCGCCGGTCGAGGATGTGTTGTCACTGCTGCGAAGTGAGCCGCCCGCGCCGCTGTGGTGTGTGACACGGGGCGCGGTGTCAACGGGTCCGGCCGACCCGACCGTCGATGAGCTGGCGGCGCGGGTCTGGGGCCTGGGGCGCGTGGCCGCGCTGGAGCAGCCCGCGCGCTGGGGCGGGCTCGTGGACCTCCCCGAGCGGCTGGACGAGCGCGCCGGGCGGCGGCTCGCGGCCGTGCTGGCCGGTGCGTTCGAGGACCAGGTCGCGGTGCGGGCGTCCGGGGTGTTCGGCAGGCGGTTGCGCCGGGCGGCGGTCGGGACGCGGCGGCCGTGGGTGCCCGACGGGCCGGTGCTGGTCACCGGCGGCACGGGTGCCTTGGGCAGTGCGGTCGCCCGCTGGTTGGTCGAGCGCGGGGCCACCGAGTTGGTGTTGGCGAGCAAGCGCGGGATCGCGCCGGACGGGCTGGTCGAGTCACTGGACGCGACCGTGCACGTGGTGGCCTGCGACGTTGCCGATCGGGAAGCCGTGGCCTCGCTCTTGGCCGCGCACCCGGTGACGGCGATCTTCCACACCGCCGGAGTCGTCGACGACGGTGTCCTGGAGTCCCTGACTCCTGAGCGGTTGGACGCGGTCCTGCGCGCCAAGTCCGCGCGGGTGCTCGACGAACTCGCGGGCGACCTGAGCGCGTTCGTGGTGTTCTCCTCGCTGGCGGGCACCCTGGGCAGTGCGGGTCAGGGCAACTACGCGGCGGCCAACGCCGAGCTGGACGCGTTGGTGCTGCGCCGTCGTGCGCGTGGTGCGGTGGGGACGTCCGTGGCGTGGGGGCCGTGGGCGGGCTCGGGCATGGCAGCCGAGCTGGCCGACCGGATGCGCCGGGCGGGCCTGCGCCCGCTCGAGCCGACCCGGGCGCTCGCCGCCCTGGGCACGGCGCTGGACGTCAACGACGCGGACGTGGTTGTCGCGGACATCGACTGGGCGGTGTTCGGACCGGCGTTCCCGGTGCTGTTCAGCGAACTGGTGACTCCGGCAGTGGTCGACTCACCGGCCCTGCGGCCCGCTGACCTGCTGGAACTGGTGTGCCACGAGGCCGCGCTGGTCCTCGGGCACGCCTCGGCCGCGGCGGTCGAACCGGAGTTGGCCTTCCGCGACCTGGGATTCAACTCGCTCACCGCCGTCGAGCTGCGCAATCGGCTGGCCGAGGCCACCGGGCTGACGCTGTCCGCGGGCCTGGTCTTCGACCACCCCACGCCGGTCGCGCTCGCGGCGCACCTGCGGGACCAGTCCGCGCCGGTTGAGCCCACCGGCCAGGTGGCGTCCGTTGTGGACGATCCGATCGCCATCGTCGGTATGGCGTGCCGCTTCCCGGGCGGGGTCGTCTCGCCGGAGGGCCTGTGGGACCTGGTGGTCTCCGGCGGCGACGCGATGGGGCCGTTCCCAGCGGATCGTGGCTGGGACCTGGCCGGGCTCTACGACCCGGACCCGGAGCGGACCGGCACGACCTACACCCGGGTGGGCGGGTTCCTCGACACCGCGACGGAGTTCGACGCCGGGCTGTTCGGCATCTCACCGCGCGAGGCCCTGGCCATGGACCCGCAGCAGCGGCTCCTGCTGGAGACCTGCTGGGAGGCGTTCGAGGGCGCCGGGATCGACCCGAAGTCGTTGCGCGGCAGTCGAACCGGGGTGTTCGCGGGCACCAACGGGCAAGACTACCCGGCGCTGATGATCGGCCGGTCGGAGCTGGAGGGCCACCTCGGCACCGGCAACGCGGCGAGCGTGCTGTCCGGCCGGGTGTCCTACACCTTCGGGCTGGAAGGTCCGGCGGTCACCGTCGACACGGCGTGCTCGAGCAGCCTGGTCGCGCTGCACTTGGCGGCCCAGGCGCTTCGGGCAGACGAGTGCTCGATGGCGATCGCGGGCGGTGTCACGGTGATGTCGACACCGGGAGCGTTCATCGAGTTCAGCCGCCAGCGGGGCCTGGCCGCCGACGGTCGGTGCAAGCCGTTCTCCGCCGACGCCGACGGCACCGGGTGGGGCGAGGGCGTGGGTGTCCTCGTCCTGGAACGGCTTTCCGACGCGGTGCGCAACGGTCATGAGGTGCTGGCCGTCGTGCGCGGGTCGGCGGTCAACCAGGACGGCGCGTCCAACGGCCTCACCGCCCCGAACGGACCCGCGCAGCAGCGGGTGATCCAGCAGGCGCTCCGCTCGGCGGGCCTCGTTCCGTCTGATGTGGACGCTGTCGAGGCGCACGGCACGGGGACGTCGCTGGGCGACCCGATCGAGGCCGAGGCGTTGCTGGCCACCTATGGCGCGGACCGGGCGGACCCGTTGTTCCTGGGCTCGGTGAAGTCCAACATCGGGCACACGCAGGCCGCCGCCGGGGTGGCCGGGGTGATCAAGATGGTGCAAGCGCTGCGGCACGGTGTGCTGCCGCGCTCGCTGCACGCCGACGAGCCGACCCCGCACGTCGACTGGTCCACCGGCGCGGTCGGACTGCTGTCGGAGAACCGGCCGTGGACGGAGCGGGACCGCCCCCGCCGCGCGGGCATCTCCTCGTTCGGTGTCAGCGGCACGAACGCACATACGATCATCGAGGAGTACCCCCGCGCTGCCAAGTCCACTCAGGACTTGACTGGCGTGACGCCGTTCGTCCTGTCGGCGGCGACTCCGGAGGCCCTGCGGGCCCAAGCCCGGAGACTCGCGGGAGCCGAAGCGACGCTTGACGTGGCCGCCACCGTCGCCGGGCGGGCGCGTCTCGCCCACCGTGCGGTGGTCCTCGCCAAGGGCACCGAGGAGCTGCGAGCGGGCTTGTCGTCCCTCTCGATCGTCGGTGAGTCGACGCGCGGCGGACTCGCGTTTCTGTTCACCGGTCAGGGATCCCAGCGCGTCGGGATGGGGCGCGAGCTCTATGCGGCCTTCCCCGTCTTCGCGGCGGCGTTCGACGCTGTCTGCGCCCGTCTTGACCTGTCGTTGCACGATGTCACCGCCACTGACCTAGAGCGCACCGAGTACGCGCAGACCAGCCTGTTCGCCCTTGAGGTCGCGCTGTTCCGCCTGGTCGAGTCGTGGGGCGTCACACCGGACTACCTGGTCGGCCACTCGATCGGCGAGCTGGCCGCCGCGCACGTCGCCGGGGTGCTCTCCCTTGACGACGCCTGCACTCTGGTCAACGCTCGAGCCCGTCTGATGCAAGCACTTCCCGCCGGTGGCGCGATGCTCGCCGTCGAGGCTGACCACCTCGACCTGCCCGCGGGGGTCGACCTCGCGGCCGTCAACGCGCCGGGCTCGATCGTGGTCTCCGGTACCGAGTCCGCTGTGGACAAACTGGAGACGAGGCTGCGGGCGGAAGGCCGCCGGGTCAAGCGGTTGTCCGTGTCGCACGCCTTCCACTCGCACCTGATGGACCCGATGCTCGACGCGTTCGCCGCCGTCGCCGAGCGGCTGGACTTCCGCGAGCCGAACATCCCCATCGTGTCCACTGTGTCCGGTTCGGCGGAGTTCGCGAAGCCGGACTACTGGGTCACCCAGGTCCGCGAACCAGTCCGCTTCGCCGACGCCGTGGCGACCCTGCGCGACCGCGGTGTCACCAGGTTCCTGGAACTCGGTCCGGACGGTGTCCTCACCGCGCTGGTTGGTGAGGGTGTTCCGGCCTTGCGGTCCGGCAGGCCGGAGCGTGAAACGCTGCTCACCGCCTTGGCGCGCCTGCACGTCGAGGGCGTGGCGGTCGACTGGAAGCCCCTGCTCGCGGGCGGCAACCACGTCGCGTTGCCCACCTACGCGTTCGACCGGCAGCGGTTCTGGCCGCTGGAGCCGGTTCGCTCGCGCGTCGACGACCTCACCTACCAGGTCACCTGGGCGCCCATCGCCACCCCGGAGACGCGGCTGGGCGGCGGCTGGGCCGTCGTCGGCACGCGCGGCAGCGCTGTCGAGCGGGCGCTGCGAGCCCAAGGTGTCGAGATCGTGGAACCACCGGCGGCGACCGGGGGCGTGCTGTTCCTGGGCGACGACCCGGTGGAGCTGCTGGAACTGTTGCGCACCAGCGAAAGCCCGGTGTGGGCGATCACCAGCGGCGCGGTCTCGACGAGCGCGGGCGATCCGGTGACCGAACCCGCACAGGCTCAGCTGTGGGGTATGGGCCGGGTGGCCGCGCTGGAGCACCCGCAGCGGTGGGGCGGCCTGATCGATGTGACCGACGAGGTTGACGGCGTGGCACTGGCGGCTGTGCTGTCCGGGCTCGGCGAAGACCAGGTGGCGGTGCGGCCGGATGGCGTCTTCGCGCGCAGGCTGACCAGGGCAGATGTCGCGCCGGTCGGGCAGTGGCGGCCGAGTGGGCCGGTGCTGGTGACCGGGGGCACGGGCGCGCTGGGGGCCGAGGTCGCACGGTGGCTGGTCGGCCGCGGGGCCGTCGAGCTGGTGCTCACCAGCCGTCGGGGGCCTGCCGCGCCCGGGGCCGCCGAGTTGGTGGCTGAGCTGGGCGAACTCGGCGCGACCGCCACCGTGGTGGCCTGCGACGTCGCGGTGCGGGACGAGGTGGCGGACCTGTTGGCCGCGCACCCGGTTCGAGCAGTGGTGCACGCCGCTGGGGTTCCGGCGGTGGGCGCGCTGGCGGAGATCGACTCGGCGGCGTTCATCGAGGCGGTGCGCGCGAAGGTGTTGGGAGCGCGCTGGTTGGACGAGCTGGTGTCCGAAGTGGACGCCTTCGTGCTGTTCTCGTCGATCGCGGGCGTGTGGGGCAGCGGTGGCCAAGCCGCCTACGCGGCGGGCAACGCCTACCTCGACGCGCTCGCCGACCAGCGCCGCGCCCGGGGCGTCCCGGCCACCTCGGTGGCGTGGGGGCC
Organism: Actinokineospora sp. NBRC 105648; assembly: GCF_030269645.1. Taxonomy (GTDB): domain Bacteria; phylum Actinomycetota; class Actinomycetes; order Mycobacteriales; family Pseudonocardiaceae; genus Actinokineospora. Next base: position 197,175 of record NZ_BSTR01000001.1, read on the forward strand.
GTGGGCAGGCGCGGGTATGGCCGCTGACGCCGAAGCGGCCGACTACCTGCGCAAACGAGGTCTTGAAGCACTCGCGCCAGCCGACGCGTTGGCAGTCTTGGGTGCCGTTCTGGACGCTGGGGCCACCTGTGTGACGGTGGCTGACGTCGATTGGCCGCGGTTCACCGAGGCGTTCGCGACCGCCCGTGCGACCACTTTGTTCACCGAGTTCGAGCCGGTCGTCGAGGCGCCGGTCTCGGACCTGCGGGAGCGGTTGTCCGGTCTGTCGGAAGCCGACCAGGACGCGGCGCTGCTGGCGCTGGTGTCCACCGCGGTCGCCGAGGTGCTGGGCTACCAGGGCGGCGTCGAGCCGAACCGTGCCTTCCGCGACCTGGGGTTCGACTCGCTCACCGCGGTGGAACTGCGCGGTCGGCTGGCCACCGCGACCGGCCTCGCGCTGCCGTCGTCGCTGGCGTTCGACTACCCGACCGCCGCCGAGCTGGCCAGGCACCTGCGCGCCGAGCTGGGTCCGGTGTCCGGGGTCGACGCCCTGCTGGCCGAGCTGGACACCCTGGAGTCCGCCTTCGCCGCGACCGCCCCCGACGGCCTCACCAGGGTGAAGGTGGCCGTGCGGTTGCAGTCGTTCCTGGCCCGCTGGAGCGACGAGCGCGCGGTCGACCCAGCAGTCGACGACTCGATCGACGACCTCGAGCTGGCCGACGACGACGAGATGCTGGCCCTGATCGACCGGGAGCTGGGCCGGTGAGAGGGGTACCCCTAAGGCGCCCGCGCGGCCTTGTCAGCGTTCCGCGCGGGCTAGTAGCGTGCGGTTCGGGTGGTCGGCCTGGCTATTCGTCGAACCCATTTCCACCGCTATTGCCGGTTATTGTTCTCCCCTGATTTCGACGCTATTCCGGCTGCCCCTATCGCTCGGCGAGCCCCTGCTCCTAGGGGGGCTAGGGGGTTGTCCGTCCTGGTGGGCGGTTCCTATCGTCTGTTCCGTGTTGGGGCCCGGAAATGTCGGCCGATTCCTTTCGGTGGACGTCACGGGCCTTTGTGTGCGCGCCGTCGGTCCGGAGAAGGTGGCATCGCGTGGCTGACGACCAGAAGTATCTGGAATACCTCAAGCGCCTCACCGCCGACCTGCGCCAGGCCCGCAGGCGGCTGCGGGCCGCCGAGGACCGGCCGCACGAGCCGGTCGCCATCGTGGCGATGGCGTGCCGGTACCCGGGTGGGATCACCGGGCCCGACGACCTGTGGGACCTGGTCGCCCAGGGCCGCGACGGCGTCTCGCCGTTCCCCACCGACCGCGGCTGGGACGTGCCCGCCGGTGTGGGCTACGCGCGAACGGGCGGTTTCGTGCACACCGCCGCCGAGTTCGACGCCGCGCTGTTCGGCATTTCCCCGCGCGAGGCCGTCGCCATGGACCCCCAGCAGCGGGTGCTGCTGGAGACGGCGTGGGAAGCGGTCGAGCGCGCCGGGTTCGACCCGTTGTCGCTGCGCGGTTCGCGGACCGGGGTGTTCATCGGATCTTCTTCCTCCGCTTATGGCGCGGGATTGCGGGAACTGCCGCCGGGCGCCGAGGGCCACCTGCTCACCGGCAACGCCCCGAGCGTCGTCTCCGGCCGCGTCGCCTACACCCTCGGTCTCGAGGGCCCCGCGATCACCGTCGACACGGCCTGCTCGTCGTCGTTGGTGGCCCTGCACTTGGCCGTCCAGGCGCTGCGCGCCGGTGAGTGCGACCTCGCGCTGACCGGTGGTGTGACGGTGATGACCACACCGGGGATCTTCGCCGAGTTCAGCCGCCAGAACGGTTTGGCCGCCGATGGCCGGTGCAAGCCGTTCGCGGCCGCCGCCGACGGCACCGGCTGGGCCGAGGGCGCGGGCGTGCTGGTGGTCGAGCGGCTGGCCGACGCGCAGGCCCGCGGCCACCGGATCTTGGCTGTGGTGCGGGGAACCGCGGTCAACCAGGACGGCGCGTCGAACGGGTTGACCGCGCCGAACGGGCCGTCGCAGGAGCGCGTCATCCGCGCCGCGCTGGCCAACGCCCGGCTGACCCCGGCCGACATCGACGCGGTCGAGGCGCACGGGACCGGCACGACGCTGGGCGACCCGATCGAGGCGCAGGCGCTGCTCGCGACCTACGGGCAGGACCGCGCGCGGCCGCTGCGGCTCGGGTCGATCAAGTCCAACCTCGGGCACTCGCAGGCGGCGGCGGGCGCGGCCGGGATCATCAAGATGGTGCAGGCGCTGCGGCACGGGCTGCTGCCGCCCACCCTGCACGTCGACGCCCCGACCCCGCACGTGGACTGGACCGCCGGGTCGATCGAGCTGCTCACCGCCGCGGCGCCGTGGCCGCGCGACCCGGAGCGGCCCCGTCGGGCGGGTGTGTCGTCGTTCAGCGTGAGCGGGACCAACGCGCACGTGGTGCTGGAGGAGGCCGAGCCGGTTCCGGCGGCTGAGCTTCTCGAGCCGCCCGCTGTGGTGGCGTGGCCGGTGTCGGCCCGCACGGCCGAGGCGTTGCGCGCGCAGGCCGCCCGACTGTCCGAAGTGGAAACTCGTCCGGCGGGTGGTTCCGTCGCGGGCGTCGCCGCGCCGCCGCGGGTGGTGGACGTGGCCTGGTCCTTGGCCACCGGTCGGGCGGACCTGGAGCACCGGGCCGTCGTCGTGGGCTCGTCGGTCGAGGAGCTGCGGGCCGGGCTCGACGCCGTGGCGCGCGGTGAGTCGGCGCCCGGGGTGGTCGCGGGGGTCGCGCGCGGCGAGGTGGCGCCGGTGTTCGTGTTCCCCGGCCAGGGGTCGCAGTGGGCCGGGATGGCGGTGGACCTGCTGGACACGTCCCCGGTGTTCGCCGCGCGGATGGCCGAGTGCGCGCACGCGCTGTCCGAGCACGTCGACTGGTCCCTGCTCGACGTCCTGCGCTCCGGGGAGTTCGCCCGGGTCGACGTGGTGCAGCCCGTCCTGTGGGCGGTCATGGTCTCGCTCGCGGAGCTGTGGAACTCGGTCGGTGTCCGACCCGCCGCGGTCATGGGCCACTCCCAAGGGGAGATCGCCGCCGCCGTGGTCGCGGGTGCGCTCTCGCTGGCGGACGGCGCCCTGGTCGTGGCGCTCCGCAGCCGGGCCATCGCCGAGATCCTCCCATCCGACAATTCAATTGTTGAACAATCCGATGATTCAACAGTTGAACATGAGGATCGTCGGATTGTCCCCGGCGGGATGGTGTCGCTGGCGGTGGCGCACGCCGACGCCGTCGAGCTGATCTCCGCCTGGCCGGGTGCGCTGTCGGTCGCCGCGGTCAACGGGCCGCTGTCCACCGTGGTGTCCGGGGACGTCACGGCGCTGGACGAGCTGCTGGCCGCCTGCGAGGCGCGCGAGCTGCGGGCGCGGCGGGTCCCGGTCGACTACGCCTCTCACTCCGCGCACGTCGAGCGGCTCCGCGAGCGGCTGCGCGCGACGTTGACCGTCGAGCCTCGGGCCGCCGAGATCCCGTTCTACTCGGCCGTCACCGGCGCCGTGATCGACACCGCCGCCTTGGACGCGGAGTACTGGTACACCAACCTGCGCGAGACCGTCCGGTTCGACCGCGCGACCCAGGCAGCCCTCGCCGCCGGGCACACCGTCTTCCTGGAGGTCAGCGCCCACCCGGTGCTCACCATCGGCCTCCAGGAGACACTCGACCAGGCCGGGACCGGCACCGCGCTGGCCACGCTCAAGCGGGACGAGGGCGGTCCGGCGCGCTGGCTCTCGGCCGTCGCCGAGGCGCATGCGGCGGGGGTGCGGGTCGACTGGTCGGCGCTGGCTCCCGGCGGTACCCAGGTCGACCTGCCCACCTACGCGTTCCAGCGCGACCACTACTGGCTCGCCGCCCCCACTGAGTCCACTGTGGACCCCTGGTGCTACCGCGCCGGGTGGCAGCGGGTGCCCGCGGGCGCCCCGGCCACCGGTAAGTGGTTGGTAGTGCGGACTGAGTCCGTCGAGTGGCCCGCCTACCTCGGTGAACTCGACACCGTCGACGTCGTGCTGGCCGACGACGACCTCGACCGCTGGGCCATGGCCGAGCGCCTGCGCGAGGCCGAGAGCGACGACGGCGAGATCGCCGGTGTGCTCTCCCTGCTCGCCCCCGACACCCGGCCGCACTTCGACGACGACGCGGTCACCCTGGGCGTCGGCGCCACCCTGACCCTGGTGCAGGCTCTCGGCGACGCGGGGGTCACGGCGCCGCTCTGGTGCGTCACCGCCGGGGCAGCCACCGATCCCGTACAGGCCCAGGTCTGGGGCCTCGGCCGGGTCGCCGCGCTCGAGGTCCCCGCCCGGTGGGGCGGCCTCATCGACGTTTCCGCTGCCGACCCCGCACTGTTCGCCGCCGCGCTCACCGGGACCGAGGACCAGGTCGAGGTACGCGCCGACGGCCTCTACGCCCGGCGGATCGAGCACTTCGCCACCCCGCGCGCCACCGGCCAGATCACGCTGTCCGGTCCCGTGCTGATCACCGGCGGCACCGGAGCGCTGGGCGCCGAGGTGGCCCGCTGGCTGGCGGGCCGCGGGGTCGACCTGGTGCTCACCAGCCGTTCCGGGCCGGACGCGCCCGGTGCCGCCGAACTCGCGGCCGAACTCGCCGAGAGCGTCTCGGTGGAGGTCGTCCCCTGCGATGTCGCCGACCGGGCCGCAGTCGAGGCCCTGTTGGCCACGTACCCGGTCACCGGTGTCGTGCACGCCGCAGGGGTCGACCACTCGGTGCCGCTGGACGAGACCGACGTCGCCGAGTTCGCCGACGGCCTGCGCGCCAAGGTGCTCGGCGCGACCAACCTCGACGAGCTGCTGGGTGACCGGGCCGAGCTCTTCGTCCTGTTCTCCTCCATCGCCGGGGTCTGGGGCAGCGGCAACCAGTCCGCCTACGCCGCCGCCAACGCGCACCTCGACGCGCTCGCCGAGTCGCGCCGCGCCCGCGGGCTGGCGGCCACCTCGGTGGCCTGGGGTGCCTGGGCCGAGGCGGGCATGGCCGCCCGCGGTGGCGCGACCGAGTACCTGCGCAGGCGGGGCCTGAACCCCATGCCCCCCAACGACTGCGTGACCTACCTCGCCGCCGCGGTCGACGCCGGGGTCACCGGCCTGGTCGTCGCCGACGTCGACTGGTCGCTGTTCGCCCCCACCTTCACCACCAGCAGGCCCAGCCCGCTGCTGGCCGCGCTCCCCGAGGTCGCGGCGTCCGAAGTAGACAGTGTGGACGCGGTGGCCGAGGCCGCCGAGCTGCCCGCCCTGGCGCGGGCCCTGGTCGGTCGCACGACCGCCGAGCGGCTGCGGCTGGTGCTGGAGATCGTCTGCCGGGAGACCGCGGCCGTCCTGGGCTACCCGGGCACCATCGAGTCCGAGCGCCCGTTCAAGGACCTCGGCATCGACTCGCTGACCGCCGTCGAGGTCCGCAACCGGGTCGCCGCCGGCACCGGCCTGCGGCTCGCCGCGACCCTCGTCTTCGACTACCCGACCCCGGCCGTGCTGGCCACGCACCTGCTCGACCTGCTCGGCGACCTGCACCCGGTCGCCGACCGCCCGCTGCCCGACGCCGCCCGCCACACCGACGAGCCGATCGCCATCGTGGGCATGAGCTGCCGCTACCCGGGCGGGGTCAGCTCGCCCGAGCAGCTGTGGCAGCTCGTGCTGGACGAGACCGACGGCGTCTCGGTGTTCCCGTCCGACCGCGGCTGGGACCTCGCCCGGGCCGAGGGCGCCTACGCGCCCGAGGGCGGATTCGTCTACGACGCCTCGACTTTCGACGCCGACCTCTTCGGTATCTCGCCGCGCGAGGCCGCGTCGATGGACCCGCAGCAACGCGTCCTGCTCGAAGCCGCGTGGGAAGTCCTCGAGCGAGCGGGCATCGACCCGTACTCGTTGCGCGGCACGCCGACCGGTGTGTTCGTCGGCGCGTCGGCCTCCGGCTACGGCGTGGGGCTCAACTCGGCCAGCGGGTCCGAGGGGCACTACCTGACCGGTACCTCCAGCAGTGTCATGTCCGGCCGGGTCGCTTACAGCTTCGGGCTCGAGGGTCCGGCGGTCACCATCGACACCGCGTGCTCGTCCTCGTTGGTCGCGTTGCACCTGGCCGCGCGGTCGTTGCGCGAGGGTGAGTGCGACCTGGCGATGGCCGCAGGCGTGGCGGTGATGACCAGCTCGGACATCTTCTCCGAGTTCAGCAGGCAGAACGGTCTGGCCGCAGACGGGCGGTGCAAGTCGTTCGCGGCGGCGGCCGATGGCACCGGCTGGGGCGAGGGCGTCGGGGTCCTTCTGGTGCAACGACTCTCCGACGCCGTGGCGCAGGGCCGTGAGGTCTTGGCGATCGTGCGCGGAAGCGCGGTCAACTCCGACGGCGCGTCGAACGGCCTCACCGCACCCAACGGACCGTCGCAGCAGCGGGTCATCCGCGCGGCACTGGCGGGCGCCGGGCTGACGACGTCCGATGTGGACGTTGTCGAGGGGCACGGCACCGGTACCCGCCTCGGGGACCCGATCGAGGCGCAGGCGTTGCTCGCCACCTACGGCCAAGACCGCGTCGAACCGCTCTGGCTGGGGTCACTCAAGTCGAACATCGGCCACACCCAGGCGGCCTCCGGCGTCGCGGGCATCATCAAGATGGTGCACGCGCTGCGGGCGGGCATCCTGCCGCGCACGCTGCACGTCGACGAGCCCACCCCGCACGTCGACTGGTCGGCCGGTCGGGTGGCCTTGCTGGCGCGGGCGACGGCGTGGCCGTCGGTCGACCGGCCCCGTCGTGCGGGTGTGTCCTCGTTCGGGGTGAGCGGCACCAACGCGCACGTGATCATCGAGCAGGCGCCCGAGTGGGCGGTCATCGAACCCGCGTCGGTCCCGGCCGCCCCGTGGGTGTTCACCGGCAAGACCGCTGCCGCACTGGAAGCGCAGCTCGCGCACGACCTGAGCGGGTATTCCGAAGTGGACGTCGCGCACACCCTGGCGGTGGGGCGGGCAAAGCTCGCGCACCGGGCGGTGCGGTTGTCCGACGGTGAGATCGTGCGCGGAGTGGCCGAGCCGCGGCAGTTGGCGTACCTGTTCACCGGCCAGGGATCGCAGCGTGTCGGTATGGGCGCTGAACTGGCGGCGGCGTATCCGGTGTTCGCGGCGGCTCGCGACGAGGTTCTGTCTCGTGTGGACATCGGGGACGACCTCGATCAGACCGGTAACGCCCAACCCGCGCTGTTTGCCTTGCAGGTGGCGCTGTTCCGGCTGCTCGAGTCCTGGGGTCTCGCGCCGGACGTGCTGGTGGGCCACTCGATCGGCGAGCTGGCCGCGGCGCACGTCGCCGGGATCCTCTCGCTGGACGACGCCTGCGTGTTGGTCTCCGCCCGTGCTCGGCTGATGCAGGCACTGCCCGCCGGCGGGGCGATGGTGGCCGTGGCGTCCGATCCTGGAGGCGATCGCGCCATCCTGGTTGGTGGTGATGAGATCCAGCTCCCTGAGGGCGTCGATCTCGCGGCGGTCAACGGGCCTGGTGCCATCGTGCTGTCCGGTGACGAGGAACCCCTTGTCCTGCTGAGTGACCAGCTTCGCGCTCAGGGGATCAAGGTCAAGCGCCTCACGGTGTCGCACGCCTTCCACTCGCACCGCATGGAACCCGTGCTGGCGGAGTTCGCCCAGGTCGCTGAGGGGTTGGACTACCGCGAGCCGGTCATTCGTCTCGTGCCTACCGCGCCTGGCGACCCCGCTACGGCGGACTACTGGGTTCGCCAGGTCCGCGAGCCCGTCCAGTTCGCCGACGCGGTGGCCGACCTGCGGGCCGACTTCCTGGAACTCGGCCCGGACGGCGTGCTCAGCGCCCTGGTCAGAAACCCGGAAACGCCTGCCACACCACTGTTGCGTGGTGGCAGGGCCGAGCCGGAGACCGCCGTTCGGGCGGTGGCCGAGGTGTTCGTGCGCGGCGTGCCGGTCGACTGGGCCGCTGTGATCGGTGGCGGATCGCGGGTCGACCTGCCCACCTACCCCTTCCAGCGCCGGCGCTTCTGGCTGGACACCTTCCCCGCACCGGCAGTCGTGGGCGAGGACGAGGGCGCGTTCTGGGCCGCTGTCGATCACGGTGACGCCGCCGCGTTGGCCGCGACGCTGTCGCTGGACACCGAGGCTGTGGCGCCTGTGCTCCCGGCGATGAGCGCGTGGCGACGCGGTCGGTCCGAGCGGTCCACTGTCGACTCGTGGCTTTACCGTCCTGTGTGGACCCCACTGCCCGAGTCCGTGCCAGACGAGTTGGGGACCTGGCTCGCGGTTGCCTGTCCCGTCGATGTCGTCGAGGCGTTGCGGGACAATGGTGCGCGGGTCGTGGAGCTGGAGCTGACCGGGGTCGAGGTCGACCGGTGGTCGCTCGCGCACGACATCTCCGTCGCGGTCACCGGTGACCTGCGGGGCGTCATCTCCGGCTCGGCCGCCCTGCGCGGTCCGCACCCGGAGTACCCGGACCTCGCCGCCGGCGTTGCCGCGACCGTGCTGCTGGTCCAAGCCCTCGGTGACGCCGGGATCACGGCGCCGCTGTGGTGCGTGACGCGTGGTGCGCAGTCCGTGAGCCGCTCGGACACGCCGGTGGACCCCGACCAGTCGTCCGTGTGGGGGCTCGGCCGGGTCGCGGCACTGGAGTTCCCGCAGCGGTGGGGTGGTCTCGTCGACCTCCCGCCGACGTTGGACCGACGGTCCGGCGCCCGGCTCGCCTCAGTCCTGTGTGGATCGGAAGACCAGGTGGCGATCCGCTCGGCCGGTGCCTACGGGCGGCGGATCGCCCGGGCTCCTCGCTCCGGGGTCGCCGCTGGGTGGCGGCCCGAGGGCGCGGCGCTGATCACCGGCGGTACTGGTGCGCTGGGTGCCCGGGTCGCCCGCCTGCTGGCCGAGCGCGGTGCCCCGCAGCTGGTGCTGGCGAGCCGTAGCGGTCTCGAAGCCGTTGGTGTGCAAGAGCTTGTCGATGAACTCACTGCCCTGGGCAGCCAGGTGCACGTGGTCGCGTGCGATGTGGCCGACCGTGCGGCGCTCAGTGCGGTGCTGGACGAATACCCGGTGCGGTCGGTGTTCCACACGGCGGGCGTGGTCGACGCGGTGCCGTTGGGGGAGACCGGACTGGGTGAGTTCGGCGAGGTCCTGCGCGCCAAGGCGACCGGTGCGGCGAACCTGCACGCGCTCTGCGGCGATCTTGACGCGTTCGTCCTGTTCTCCTCCATCGCGGGTGTCTGGGGCAGCGGCAACCAGTCGGCCTACGCTACCGCGAACGCCTACCTCGACGGACTCGCCGAGCACCGGCGGGCGCACGGCCTGGCGGCGACCTCGGTGGCCTGGGGTCCGTGGGCGGAGTCCGGCATGCTGGTGGCCGAGGACGCCGAGGAGTACCTGCGGTCGCGCGGTGTTGCCGCGATGGCCCCGGACCTCGCGATCGCCGCGCTGGCCCAGGCGCTCGACCACCGCGACGTCACCGTCGCCGTGGCCGACGTCGACTGGTCCCGCTTCGGCGCCACCTTCAGCGCCTCCCGGCCGAGCCCGCTGCTGTCCGATGTGTACACCGAGGCCACCCCCGTCGAGGCGCCCACCGCCGTCGACCCGGGTGATCTGCTGGAGCTGGTCCGCCACGGCGCCGCCGCGGTGCTGGGGCACGCCGATGCCGCCGCCGTGGAGCCTGGCAGGCCGTTCAACGACCTCGGCTTCGACTCGCTGACCGCGGTCGAGCTCCGCGATCGGCTCACCAGCGCGACCGGTCTCGCCCTGCCCGCCACCGTGGTCTTCGACTACCCGACCGCCGCCGAGTTGGCCGCGCACCTGGGTGAACGCCTCGGCCGTGACGTCGAGCAGGTCACCGCGCCGGTCGCCGCCGCCGACCCGAACGAGCCGATCGCGATCATCGGCATGGCCTGCCGCTACCCCGGCGGGGTGCGGTCGCCGGAGGACCTGTGGGAGCTGGTCAGCGACGGCCGCGACGGCTTGGGCGCCTTCCCCACCGACCGCGGTTGGTGGTTGGACGGGCTCTACGACCCTGACCCGGACAACCCCGCCAGCTCGCACGCCCACGAGGGCGGGTTCGTCTACGACGCGGGCGACTTCGACGCGGACCTGTTCGGCATCTCGCCGCGCGAGGCCGTGGCGATGGACCCGCAGCAGCGGCTGCTCCTTGAGACGTCATGGGAGGCGTTCGAGCGCGCTGGCCTGAACCCGTTGGCGCTCAAGGGAAGCAGCACGGGCGTGTTCGCGGGCACGAACAGCCACGACTACCTGTCGCTGTTGGCCGACGCGCCGGAGGGCAGCGAGGGCTACCTCGCGACCGGAAGCTCGGCGAGTGTCGTGTCCGGACGGGTCGCCTACACCTTCGGGCTCGAAGGCCCCGCGGTCACCATCGACACCGCGTGCTCCTCGTCGCTGGTCGCGCTGCACTTGGCTGTGCGTTCGCTGCGGTCGGGCGAGTGCTCGCTGGCGGTGGCCGGTGGCGTGGTGGTGATGTCGACGCCGGGCGTGTTCACCGAGTTCAGCAGGCAGAACGGGGTGGCCCGCGACGGGCGCTGCAAGTCCTACGCGGACGCCGCCGACGGCACCGGCTGGGGCGAGGGCGTCGGTGTGCTGGTCGTCGAGCGGCTCTCGGACGCCCGGCGCAAGGGGCACCGGGTGCTCGCCGTGGTGCGCGGCACGGCGGTGAACTCCGACGGCGCGTCCAACGGTCTGACGGCCCCCAACGGCCCCTCGCAGCAACGGGTCATCCGGACGGCACTAGCCGACGCCGGGCTGGCGGTGTCCGATGTGGACGTCGTCGAGGGGCACGGCACGGGCACCCGGCTCGGCGACCCGATCGAGGCGCAGGCGCTGCTGGCGACCTACGGGCAGGACCGGACCGAGCCGCTGTACCTGGGCTCGGTGAAGTCGAACATCGGGCACACCCAGGCGGCCTCCGGGGTCGCCGGGGTGATCAAGATGGTGCAGGCGCTGCGGCACGGGGTGCTGCCCGCGACGCTGCACGTGGACCGGCCCTCGGCCCAGGTCGACTGGACCACCGGCGCCGTGCGGCTGTTGACCGACCCGCTGCCCTGGCCGGACGCCGACCGCCCGCGGCGGGCCGGGGTGTCCTCGTTCGGGGTGAGCGGCACCAACGCCCACGTGATCATCGAGTCGGCCGCTCCGGAGCCGACCGGCAAGCCTGTCACCCCCGGCGGCGTCGCGCCTTGGGTGCTGTCCGCTGCGTCCGAGGACTCCCTGCGGGCGCTGGCGTCTCGACTGTCTACAGTGGATCTCCCGGCCGCCGACGTGGCCTGGACCCTGGCCACCGCGCGGGCGCCGCTGGCGCACCGGGCCGTCGTGTTCGGCCGCTCCGGCCTGGCCGCGGTGGCAGACGGTGGCGAGTCCGCGCTGGTGGGGGCGCCGCGGGCCGGTGCCGGACCGGTGTTCGTCTTCCCCGGCCAGGGCTCGCAGTGGGCCGGGATGGCCGTGGACCTGCTCGACGAGCCCGCCTTCCGGGCCCGCCTTGAGCAGTGCGAGCGCGCGTTGGCCCGGTACGTCGACTGGTCGCTGCTCGATGTCCTGCGCTCGGGCGAGTTCGAGCGGGTGGACGTGGTCCAGCCGGTCCTCTGGGCGGTGATGGTCTCGCTCGCCGAACTCTGGCGCTCGGTGGGCGTCGTGCCCTCGGCGGTGCTCGGCCACTCCCAGGGGGAGATCGCCGCGGCGGTGGTCGCGGGCGGGCTAAGCCTGGACGACGGCGCCCGGGTGGTCGCCCTGCGCAGCCTGGCCATCGCCGAGGTGCTCCAGGTCGACGATTCACTTGTCGACCAATCCGACGATCCTCAGGGTGAACAGTTCAATCGTAGGATTGTTGAACAAAAGGATCGTGGGATTGGCGCCCGGGAGCCGGGGCCGGTCGCGGGCGGGATGGTGTCACTGGCGGTGCCGCACGACGAGGCCGCCGAGCTGATCACCTCGTGGCCGGGTGCGCTGTCGGTCGCGGCGGTCAACGGGCCCAGGTCGACTGTGGTCTCGGGGGACGTCGCGGCGCTCGACGAGCTGGAGGCGCTCTGCGGCGAACGGGAGATCCGGGCGCGGCGGATCCCGGTGGACTACGCCTCGCACTCGGCGCACGTGGCGCGCATTGAGGCCCGGTTGCTGGCCGACCTGGCGCCGATCACGCCGATGACCGGGAGCGTGCCGTTCTACTCCGCGCTGACCGCCGGGCGGTTCGACACGGCCGGGCTGGACGCGCGCTACTGGTACGACAACCTGCGCGAGACCGTCCGCTTCGACCAGGCTACCGCCGCGCTGCTGGCGGCCGGGCGGACCGTGTTCCTCGAGGTCAGCGCTCACCCGGTGCTCACCGTGGGCATCCAGGAGAGCATCGACGCCGCCGAGGTCGCCGGGGCCACCCTGGCCACCCTGCGCCGCGACGAGACCGACCGCTGGCCGACCGCGCTCGCCGAGGCCCACGTCGCGGGTGTCGACGTCGACTGGGCGGCTGTCCTCGGTGGCGGACGCGTGGTCGACCTGCCCACCTACCCCTTCCACCACCGCCGCTACTGGCCCCAGCCGAGCGCGGGCACCGCCGACGTCACCGGCGCGGGCCTGGCCGACGCGGACCACCCGCTGCTCGGCGCCGCCATCGCGCTGGCGGGCGACGAGGGCGCGCTGTGGACCGGCAGGCTCTCGGTCGCCACCCACCCGTGGTTGGCCGAGCACGCCGTCAACGGCGCGGTCCTGCTGCCAGGGACCGCGTTCGTCGAGCTGGTGCTGCACGCGGGCGGCGGCCGGATCGACGAGCTGACCCTGCGGCTGCCGCTGGTCCTGCCCAAGCGCGGGGCCGTGCAGGTGCAGGTCAGGGTCGGCGCCGAGGCGGACGGCCGCACACCGGTCACTGTCCACTCGCGACCCGAAGGCGGCGAGTGGGTCACCAACGCCACCGGTTGGCTCACCGACCAGGACGCCGCGGCCGCCCCGGTCGACAGCTGGCCGCCGAACGGCGAAACCCTTGACACAGAGGGTTTCTACGGTGCACTGGACGCCGCTGGCTACGGTTACGGTCCGCTCTTCCAAGGCCTGACCGCAGCCTGGCGCGTCGGTGGTGATGTGTACGCCGAGGTGGAGATCCCCGCCGGTTCCGACGCTGGTCGCTACGGCATCCACCCCGCCCTGCTCGACGCCGCGCTGCACGCGGCGACCCTCGGTGGCCTGTTCGAGACCAAGACCCTCCTCCCGTTCTCCTGGGAAGGTGTCTCCCTGCACGCCACCGGCGCCAATGCCCTGCGCGTGCGGATCACCCCCATCGGGCCGGACACCATCGCCGTCACGGCCACCGACGCGACCGGCACCCCGGTGATCAGCATCGATTCCCTGGTGCTGCGCCCGCACACCGCCGCCACCGCCGAGTCCGACTCGCTGCTGCGCGTCGACTGGGTTCCACTGTCCACAGGCGACCAAAAGCCGTTCGTGGTCGTCGGTGCCGAGCCGATCGGGATCGACCACCAGGGCTGGTACCCGTCCCTCGCCGACCTCCCGGACACCCGGGCCGACGTGCTCTGGCTGCCGCTCGCCACCACGCCCCGCGAGGCCGCGGTCGAGGCACTGATCACCGCCCAGGACTGGACGGCCGACGAGCGCTTCGGCACCGCGCGCCTGGTGGTCCTCACCAGGAACGCCGTCGCGACCGGACCCGGTGAGGGCGTCGACAGCCTCGCGGGTGCCGCCGTGCACGGTCTCTTCCGTTCCGCGGCAACGGAGAACCCCGGGCGCTTCGGCATCATCGACATCGACAGCCACCCCGACTCCGCCGCCGCCATCGCGGGTGTCCTCGGCCTCGACGAGCCCCAGGTCGCCCTGCGCCAAGGCAGGCCCGCAGCGCCCCGCTTGGCGAAGGCCACCGCGCCCGCGCTCGGCGAACCCGCCGACGGCACCCGCCTCGACGTGGTCGGCGACCGCACGATCGACGGCCTCGCCTTCGTCCCCGCGCCCCGGCCCGAGCTCGGCCCCACCGACGTGCGGATCGCCGTGCGCGCCGCCGGGGTCAACTTCCGCGACGTGGCCATCACCCTGGGCCTGGTCCCCGACCAGCAGGGCATGGGAACCGAGGCCGCGGGCGTGGTCACCGAGGTGGGCGCCGCGGTCACCGACCTCGCGCCCGGCGACCGCGTCTTCGGCGTGTTCACCTCCTGCTTCGGCCCCACCGCGACCACCGAGCGCCGCGCGCTGGCCCGGATGCGTCCGGAGTGGACATTCGCCGAGGCCGCCTCGGTCCCGACGCCGTTCCTCACCGCGTACTACGGCCTGGTGGACCTCGCGGGCATGACCGCTGGCGACACCGTCCTGGTACACGCCGCCGCGGGTGGCGTCGGCATGGCCGCGGTGCAGCTGGTGCGGCACTTCGGCGCCGAACCGTTCGGCACCGCGAGCGCGGGCAAGTGGGTCGCCACCGGTCTCGACGACGACCACCTCGCCTCGTCCCGCGACCTCGACTTCGAGCCGCGCCTGCGCGTCGCCACCGACGGCCGGGGCGTGGACATCGTGCTCAACTCGCTCAAGGGCGAGTTCGTCGACGCGTCGCTGCGCCTGCTCGCCCCCGGCGGCCGGTTCGTCGAGATGGGCAAGACCGACATCCGAGACGCCGAACGGACCGAGGCCGACCACCCCGGCACCACCTACCGCGCCTTCGACCTGGTGCAGGCCGGTCCCGACCGGCTCGGCGAGATCTTGGCCGAGGTCCTCGCCCTGTTCGAGCGGGGCGAGCTCGACCTGTTGCCGATCACCGCGTGGGACCTGCGGCAGGCGCCCGAGGCGTTCCGGCACCTGGGCCAGGCCCGGCACGTCGGCAAGAACGTGCTCACCCTGCCCGCCCGCCTCGACCCCGACGGCACGGTCCTGATCACCGGCGGAACCGGCGTGCTGGCGGGCATCCTGGCCCGCCACCTGATCGAGCACCACGGCGTCCGCCACCTCGTACTGGCGGGCCGCAGTGGTCCGGAGTCGCCGCAGGCCGACGAGTTGCTGGCCCTGCCTGCCGACGTGCGGGTTGTCGCCTGCGACGTCGCCGACCGCGAATCGCTCACCGCGCTGCTGGACGGTCTCGAACACCCGCTGACCGGGGTGGTCCACGCGGCAGGCGTGCTCGACGACGGTGTGCTCGGCTCGCTCACCCCCGACCGGCTCGACGCGGTGTTCCGCCCCAAGGTCACCGCCGCGCTGCTGCTCGACGAGCTGACCGCGCACCTGGACCTGGCGCTGTTCGTGCTCTACTCCTCCGCCTCGGCCACCCTCGGTTCGCCGGGCCAGGCCAACTACGCCGCCGCCAACACCGTCCTGGACGCCATCGCCCACCGCAGGCGCGCCCGGGGCCTGGCCGGTCAGTCGCTCGCCTGGGGCCTCTGGGCCCAGGCCAGCGCCATGACCGGCCACTTGGGACAGTCGGAGCGGGCGAAGGCGGGCACCGCGATCACCGCCGAGCAGGGCATGGCTCTCTTCGACGTCGCGATGGCCCGGCCGGACGCGCACTTGGTGCCGATGCACCTCGACCTCGCCGCCGTCGGTGAGGTTCCGGCCCTGCTGCGCGGCCTGGTGCGCCCGCGCCGGACCCGCGCCAAGGTCGACGCCGCCGGGCCGCTCGACCTCGCCGACCGGTTGGCCCGCCTGCCCGTCCCCGAGCAGCGCCGCACGCTGCAAGACCTGGTCCGCGGGCACGCCGCCGCGGTGCTGGGACACCCGGACACCTCGGCCGTCGGCGTCGACCGGGCGTTCAAGGAGCTCGGGTTCGACTCGCTGACCGGGGTCGAGCTGCGCAACCGGCTGACCGGCGCGACCGGGCTGCGGTTGCCCGCCACGCTGGTCTTCGACCACCCCACGCCCGCCGACCTGGTCGAGCGGCTGCTGGGTGAGCTGGTCGGCGCGGTCGAACCGGACGCGGGCGCGCTCGCCGACCTCGACCGGCTCGCCGCGACGGTCGCGGCGCTGCCCGTCGGCGCGTTGGAGGGCAGCGCGCTCACCGGGCGGCTCAAGGCCCTGCTGGCCCGGCTCACCGGCCAGGACGCGGTGGCCGACCGGCTGGAGTCCGCGTCCGCGGACGACGTCTTCGACTTCATCGACAAGGAGCTGGGCGTGTCCTGACCCGCGCGGCACGACCCGGCCCCCGATGAACGGATGTGGTGGAGGACCCCTCGTGGCGAACGAAGAGAAGCTCCTGCAGTACCTCAAGCGGGTCACCGCCGACCTGGCCGAGACCCGCCAGCGGCTGCACGCGCTGGAGGAGCCGATCGCGGTCGTCGGCATGGGCTGCCGGTTCCCCGGCGGCGTGCGCACCCCCGAGGACCTGTGGGACCTCGTGCGCGACGGCCGGGACGCGATCACCGGGTTCCCGGCGGGCCGCGGTTGGGACGCCGACCCGCTGACCGTGCGCGGTGGCTTCCTCGACGACGCCGACCGGTTCGACGCCGCCCTGTTCGGCATCAGCCCGCGCGAGGCGCTGACCATGGACCCGCAGCAGCGCGTGCTGCTGGAGGTCGCCTGGGAGGCATTCGAGCGCGCGGGGATCGACCCGATGTCGTTGCGCGGCAGCCGAACCGGCGTGTTCGCGGGCGCGGGAGCGTCCAACTACGGCGTGGGCATGGCGTTACCGGAGGGCGTCGAGGGTCACCTGCTCACCGGCAGCGCGGCGAGCGTGGTGTCCGGGCGGGTCGCGTACGTGTTCGGGCTCGAGGGCCCGGCGGTCACCGTGGACACGGCGTGTTCGAGCAGCCTGGTGGCGCTGCACCTGGCCGTGCGGGCGCTGCGGGCCGACGAGTGCGCGCTGGCGGTCGCCGCGGGTGTGACCGTGATGGCGGGAATGGGGCTGTACAGCGAGTTCGGCGCCCAGGGCGGCCTCGCGGGTGACGGGCGGTGCAAGGCGTTCTCCGCCGCCGCGGACGGCACCGGCTGGGGTGAGGGCGCCGGTGTGCTGGTGCTGACCCGGCTGTCGGAGGCGATGCGGCGCGGGTACGAGGTGTTGGCGCTGGTCAGCGGCTCCGCGGTGAACTCCGACGGCGCGTCGAACGGGCTGACCGCGCCGAACGGGCCGTCGCAGCGGCGGGTCATCCAGGCGGCACTTGAGTCCGCGGGCCTGACACCGTCCGATGTGGATGCGGTAGAGGCGCACGGGACCGGCACGGTGCTGGGCGACCCGATCGAGGCGCAGGCCCTGCTCTCGGTATACGGCAAGGACCGCACCGAGCCGTTGTGGCTGGGTTCGGTGAAGTCGAACCTCGGTCACACCCAGGCCGCCGCGGGCATGGCGGGTGTGATCAAGACCGTGCAGGCGCTGCGGCACGGTGTGCTGCCGCCGACCCTGCACGCCGCCGAGCCGTCTCCGCACATCGACTGGTCCTCCGGCGCGTTGCGCCTGCTCACCGAGGAACGCGCCTGGCCGGAGGTCGACCGCCCCCGGCACGCGGGCGTGTCGTCGTTCGGCATGAGCGGCACCAACGCGCACGTGATCCTCGCCTCGGCGCCGGTGGCCGAGGGGCGCGAGCCCGGCAACGCGCCCGGGCTGGTGCCCTGCCTGGTGTCCGCGCGCTCGGCCGAGGTGCTGCGTGAGCAGGCCCACCAGCTTGTGTCCGGTGTGGACTCCCCACTGCTCGACGTCGGCCACACCCTCGCGTCCGCGCGGGCGTCGCTCGACCACCGCGCCGTGGTGCTGGCCGCCGATCGTGACGGTCTGCTGACCGGTCTGCGCGCCCTCGCGGCCGGTCACACCGCGGAGAACGTCGTGCGCGGATCGGTCGACGACGGCCGGGTCGCGTTCTTGTTCACCGGCCAGGGTGCGCAGTACGCGGGGATGGGTCGCGAGCTGCACGCCACCTACCCGGTGTTCGCCGAGGCTTTCGACGCGGTGTGCGAGCGGTTCGACCTCGACATCCGGGAGGCTGTCTTCGCCAACCCGGTGGCGCTGGACCAAACCGCGTACACCCAGGCCGGGTTGTTCGCCCTCGAGGTCGCGCTGTACCGGCTGATCGAGTCCTGGGGCGTCCGGCCGGACTTCCTGGTGGGCCACTCGGTCGGCGAGATCGCCGCGGCGCACGTCGCCGGTGTGCTGTCGCTGGACGACGCGTGCGCGCTGGTCGCGGCCCGGGGTTCGCTGATGCAGGCGTTGCCCGCGGGCGGCGCGATGCTGGCCGTCGAGGCAGCCGAGTCCGCGGTGACGTTGCCCGCCGGCGTGAGCCTGGCCGCGGTGAACGGGCCGAACGCGCTGGTGGTCTCGGGCGACGAGGACGCGGTCGCCGCCCTGGAGGCCCGCTGGCGCGATGAGGGGCGCAAGGTCAAGCGGCTGGCCGTCTCGCACGCCTTCCACTCCCACCACATGGAGCCGATGCTCGACCGGTTCCGCGCGGTCGTCGCGGGCTTGGACCTGCGGACACCCGCGTTGCCCGTTGTGTCCACTGTGTCTGTTGGCGCCGATGTGTCCACAGTTGACTACTGGGTTCGGCAGGTTCGCCTGCCGGTGCGGTTCGCCGACGCCGTCGAGTGGTTGCACGCCCAGGAGGTCACCAAGTTCGTTGAGGTCGGTCCGGACGGTGTGCTCACCGCGATGGCCCGGCACTGCCTGCCCGACGAACCGGTGACCGCCGTGGCGCCACTGCGCCGGGACCGCCCGGAACCCGCGACCCTGCTGACCGCGCTCGCCCGGGCGCACGTCGCCGGTGCCGCTGTCGACTGGCGCGCGGTCTTCGCGACCTGGGGCGGACGCACGGTTCCGTTGCCCACCTACGCGTTCCGCCGTGACCGGTACTGGCTTGAGTCCGCGCCGCGCGACACCGCCGTCGACCCGGCGGAGACCGAGTTCTGGTCCGCCGTTGACCGAGCCGACGCGCCCGCGCTGGCCGCGACCCTGGGGGCGGACGAACACGCCGTCGACGCCGTTCTGCCCGCTCTCGCCCAGTGGCACCGGGATCGGCACGAACGATCCACAGTGGACTCATGGTGCTACCGCACGACATGGGTGCCGGTCACGACGACGACGGCCACCGCCGGTCGCTGGCTGGTCGTGGTGCCCACCGGCAAGGCCGATGACCAGGTCGTGATCGGCACCGTCCGGGCGCTGCGCGCCCAGGGCGCCGAGGTCGTCGAGCTGCCGCTGGCCCGCACCGAGGTCGACCGCTGGTCGGTCGCGGGCAGGCTGCGCGAGGTCGCCGACGGGGTCGCGGGCGGGGTCACCGGGGTGCTCTCGCTGCTGGCCGACGACGAGTTCCCGCACGCGGAGTACCCGCCGCTGACCACCGGTCTGGTCTCGACGCTGATCCTGGTCCAGGCCCTCGGCGACGCCGGACTGGACGCGCCACTGTGGATCGTCACCCGGGGCGCGGTGCCGGTGGGTGGCGCTGTCACCGCGCCCGCGCAGGGGCAGCTGTGGGGGCTGGCCCGGGTCGCCGCGCTGGAGTTCCCGAAGCGCTGGGGCGGGGTCGTCGACCTCCCCGCGGTGCTGGACGAGCGTTCGGCGGCCGCGCTGCTGGCCGTGCCCGGGACCGGTGAGGACCAGGTCGCGGTCCGCGCCGCCGGCGTGTTCGCCCGGCGGTTGGTGCGGGCCGAGGTGCCCGCCCCCGTCGAGTCCTGGCGGCCCGGCGGGACCGTGCTGGTCACCGGTGGGACCGGGGCACTGGGCGGCCAGGTCGCGCGCTGGCTCGCCGACAAGGCCGACCGGATCCTGCTGGCCGGTCGCCGGGGAGCCGACGCCGTCGGGGAGCTGGTCGACGAGCTGGGCGTGACCGCGGTGGCCCTGGACGTCACCGACCGCGACGCGGTGGCCGCGCTGCTGGCCGAGTACCCGGTCGACACCGTCGTGCACGCCGCCGGGACCACCGACCTGGTGCCGCTGGGCGAGACCGGGCTGGCCGAGTTCGCCGACGTGCTGCGCGCCAAGGTCGTCGGCGCCGCGCTGCTCGACGAGCTGGCGCCGGCGGCCCACCACGTCTACTTCTCCTCCATCGCCGGGGTGTGGGGCAGCGGCGGCCAGGCCGCCTACGCCACGGCCAACGCCTACCTCGACTCGCTGGCCGAGCACCGCCGGGGCCGGGGCCTGCCCGCGACGGCCGTCGCCTGGGGGCCGTGGGCGGGCGCGGGGATGGCCGCCGCGGACACCGACCAGCTCACCCGGCGCGGCCTGAACCCCATGTCGCCCAGGGCGGCGATCACCGCGCTGGGCCGGGCGCTCGACCAGCAGGACACCACGCTGACCGTCGCCGACGTCGACTGGTCGACCTTCGCCCCCGCGTTCACCAGCGCCCGGCCCAGCCCGCTGCTCACCGAGCTGGCCGAGGCCGTGCCGGTCGAGCCCGCGGGCGCCGGGGCCGACATCCGCGCGCAGTGGGCGGAGCGGCTCGCCGACCGGCCCGAGAGCGAACGCGCCGGCGTGTTGCTGGCACTGGTGCGCGGCGAGGTCGCCCAGGTGCTCGGCTACCGCGACGTCGAGGCGATCGGTGCGCAGCTGCCGTTCAAGGACCTCGGCATCGACTCGCTGACTGCGGTCGAGGTGCGCGACCGGCTCGCCGCGGCCACCGGTCTGCGGCTGCCCGCCAGCCTGGTCTTCGACTACCCGAAGCCCGCCACGCTGGCGGAGTTCCTGGTGGCCGAGCTGACCGGCACCGTGCGCCGCGTCGAGGCCGCGACCCGGACCGCGGCCGACGAGCCGATCGCGATCGTCGGGATGGCCTGCCGCTTCCCCGGCGGGGTGGGTTCGCCGGAGGACCTGTGGGAAGTGCTGCTCGCCGGGGATGAAGCCATCTCGGCGTTCCCCACCGACCGCGGCTGGGACCTCGAGGAGCTCTTCGCCGAGGACGCCGATGGCGGCACGTCCTACGTCCGCGCGGGCGGTTTCCTGCACGACGCAGCCGACTTCGACCCCGGGTTCTTCGGCATCTCGCCGCGCGAGGCCGTGGCGATGGACCCCCAGCAGCGACTCCTGCTGGAGACTTCCTGGGAGGCCGTCGAACGAGCGGGTGTCGACCCACATTCATTGCGCGGCAGCAGAACCGGCGTTTTCATCGGCTCCAACGGCCAGGACTACAGCTACCTGCTGCTCAGCTCGCAAGAGGACGTCGAGGGCCACCTGCTCGCCGGCGCCACCGCCAGCATCATCTCCGGCCGGGTCGCCTACACCCTCGGTCTCGAAGGCCCCGCGGTGACCGTCGACACAGCGTGTTCGTCCTCTTTGGTCGCCTTGCACCTGGCCGCGCAGGCTTTACGCGGTGGCGAGTGCGACCTGGCCCTTGCCGGCGGCGTGTCGGTGATGTCGACCCCGGGCCCGTTCGTGGAGTTCAGCAGGCTGAGCGGACTGGCCGAGGACGGCCGCTGCAAGGCGTTCGCCGACGCCGCCGACGGCACCGGTTGGGGTGAGGGCGCCGCCGTCCTGCTGGTCCAGCGGCTCTCCGACGCCCGCCGCGCGGGGCGCAAGGTGCTCGCCGTGCTGCGCGGCAGCGCGATCAACTCCGACGGCGCGTCGAACGGGCTGACCGCGCCGAACGGTCCGTCGCAGCAGCGGGTCATCCGCCAGGCGGTCACCGCCGCCGGACTTGAATTGTCCGATGTGGACGCTGTGGAGGCGCACGGCACCGGCACCACGCTCGGCGACCCGATCGAGGCCCAAGCGCTGCTGGCGACCTACGGCCAGGGCCGGGACCGGCCGCTGCACCTGGGCGCGGTGAAGTCCAACCTCGGGCACACCCAGGCCGCCTCGGGGGTCGCGGGTGTGATCAAGATGGTGCTGGCCCTCGACCACGGCGTGCTGCCCAAGACCCTGCACGTCGACGCCCCGACGTCCCAGGTGGACTGGGGAGTCGGCCGGGTCGCGCTGCTGACCGAGACGACCCCGTGGCCGGAGACCGGACGGCCGCGCCGCGCGGGGGTGTCCTCCTTCGGTGCCAGCGGCACCAACGCCCACCTCGTGCTGGAGCAGGCGGGCGAGGAACTCCCGTCCACGCCCGGCCAGCGCGCGGGGTTCATCCCGATCACCCTGTCCGCTCGCACCGAGCAGGCGCTGCGCGGGCAGGCCGGGGCGTTGCGCGCGCACCTGACCACGACCCAGGTCAGCCTCGCCGATCTCGCGTTCTCGCTGGTCACGGCACGTTCGACGTTCGAGCACCGGGCCGTGGTCGTCGCCGAGGACCGCGACGGCCTGGCTGAGGCGCTCGCCGCTCTGGCCGAGGGGACACCACACCCCGCGGTGGTCGTCGGCAAGGCGGCGCAGACCAAGGTCGCGTTCGTCTTCCCCGGCCAGGGTTCGCAGTGGGCGGGCATGGCCCTGGCGCTGCTGGACTCCTCGCCGCTGTTCCGGGCCCGGTTCGAGCAGTGCGCGCACGCCTTGGCCCCGCACATCGACTTCGTGCCGGTCGAGGCGCTCAAGAGCGGTGCGCTGGAGCGGGTCGAGGTCGTGCAGCCGTTGCTGTGGGCGGTGATGGTGTCGCTCGCCGAGCTGTGGCGCGCGCACGGCGTCGTTCCCTCGGCGGTCGTCGGGCACAGTCAGGGTGAGATCGCCGCGGCCTGCGTGTCGGGTGCGCTGAGCCTGGCCGACGCCGCCGCGGTGGTGGCGTTGCGCAGCCGGGCGCTGGTCGAGCTGGCGGGCAAGGGCGGCATGGTGTCCGTGCCGCTCGCCGAGGAGCAGGTGCGCACCCGGATCGCGCCGTGGGGTGAGCGGATCTCGGTGGCCGCGGTGAACGGCCCGCGCTCGGTCGTGGTGTCCGGTGAGCCGGGCGCGCTCGACGAGCTGATGGTGGAGCTGACCGCGGACAACATCCGGGCCCGCCGCGTGCCGGTGGACTACGCGTCGCACTCGGCGCAGGTCAGCGCGCTGCGCGAGCGGATCGCCGAGGTGTTGGGCGGGATCAGCCCGAAGCGCGCGACGGTGCCGTTCTACTCGGCGGTGACCGGTGACCTGCTCGACACGAGCGGCCTCGACGCGGAGTACTGGTACACGAACCTGCGCGAGACCGTCCGGTTCGAGGACGCCACCCGGGCGCTGCTGCGCGACGGGCACACCCTGCTCGTCGAGGCGAGCCCGCACCCGGTGCTGGTCATGGCCCTGCAGGAGACCGACGAGGCGGTCGCGGCCGTCGGCTCGCTGCGCCGCGACGACGGTGGCAACGCCCGCTGGCTGGCCTCCCTGGCCGAGGCGCACGTGCGCGGCGCGGCCGTCGACTGGCGGCACGCGGTGGAGGGCGGTCGGCTGGTCGACCTGCCCACCTACGCGTTCCAGCGGCAGCGGTACTGGCCGAAGCCGCCGGTGGTCGAGACCGCCGAGCCCGCTGCCGCCGGTTCGCCGCAGGAAGCGCGGTTCTGGGCGGCGGTCGAGCGCGCGGACAGCGCCGCGCTGGCCGAGACGCTGCAGCTGGACTCGGCGACGGTGGCGCCGCTGCTGCCTGCCTTGGCCACGTGGCGTCGGCAGGCGAGTGAAGAGTCGTTTGTGGACAGTTGGCGGTACCGGGTCCGGTGGTCGGCCGTGGACGAGGTCCGCACGCCGGTGCTCGCCGGGCGCTGGGCGGTCGCGGTGTCGGCCGCGCAGGCCGGGTCGCCGGTGGTGGCGGACTGCCTGCGGGCGCTGACCGAGCACCTGGCCGAGGTCGAGGTGTTCACCGTCGACCCACTGGCCGAGGGCCCTGACCTGGTCGAACAGCTGCGCGGGTTGGTGCCGCCGGTGGGGATCCTGTCGCTGCTGGCCTTCGACGAGACGCCGCACCCCGAGCACGCCGCCTTGCCGGTGGGGCTCACCGGGACGCTGTCCCTGCTGCACGCCGCCGTCGAGACCGACCTCGCGCCGCTCTGGTGCGTCACCCGGGGCGCGGTCGGCGTCGCGGGCGAGGTGCCCGCCAGGCCGTCGCAGGCACAGGTGTGGGGGATGGGCCGGGTCGCGGGGTTGGAGCACCCGCGGCAGTGGGGCGGTTTGATCGACCTGCCCGACGGCGCGTTGGACGCGCGGGTGCTGAACCGGCTGGCCGGGGCTTTGGCGCGAACCGACGACGAGGACCAGTTGGCCGTGCGCGCGTCGGGGACCTTCGCGCGGCGCCTGGTGCGCGCCGGAACCGCGGACGCGCGACCGGTCCGGTCCTGGCGTCCAAGTGGGACGGTGCTCGTCACCGGCGGAACCGGGGCGATCGGCGGACACGTGTCGCGCTGGCTGGCGGCCAACGGTGCCGAGCACCTGGTGCTCACCAGCAGGCGCGGCCCGGACGCGCCCGGCGCCCGCGAGCTGGCCGAGGAGCTGACCGCGCTGGGTTCGCGGGTCAGCGTCGTCTCCTGCGACCTGGCCGAGCGGGCCGACGTCGAACGGCTGGTGTCCACTCTGGAGGGTGACCGGATCACGGTCATGCACACCGCGGGAATGGGCACGCTGGCGCCGCTGGAGTACACCACCGTCGCAGACCTGGCCCACCTGATCACCGCGAAGGTGGCGGGCGCGCGCCACCTCGACGAACTGCTGCCCCCGGAGCGGCTCGACGCGGTGGTCTACTTCTCCTCCATCGCGGGCGTGTGGGGGGTGGGCAGGCACGGCGGGTACGCCGCGGGCAACGCCTACCTCGACGCGCTCGCCCAGCACCGGCGCAGCGAGGGCGTGCCGGTGCTGTCGGTGGCGTGGGGGCCGTGGGACGGCGGTGGCATGGTCGCGCTGGCCGCCGTCGAACCCATGCTGCGCCGCGGTGTCCCGCTGATCACCCCGGGCCCGGCGATGGTGGCCCTGCGCCAGGCGCTCGACCACGACGACGCGTTCATCGCCGCCGCCGAGGTCGACTGGGCCAGGTTCGTCCCCGCGTTCACCTCGCTGCGGCCCAGCCCGCTGCTGGCCGAGCTGCCGGAGGCCGCGCGGGCGGTGGTCGTCGAGCCGGAACCGGCGGTGGACGACGGGTTCCGCGCCACCCTGGCCGGTCTGTCCGAAGTAGAGCGTGAACGGGCGCTGCTGGACCTGGTGCGCGCGCACGCGGCGGTGGTGCTGGGGCACTCCGGGCCGGAGGCGATCGAGGCCGACCGGGCGTTCCGGGACTTCGGCTTCGACTCGCTCACCGCGGTCGAGCTGCGCAACCGGCTCGGCGCGGCCACCGGGCTGGCGCTGCCCGCCACGCTGGTGTTCGACCAGCCCACCCCCGAGGTGCTCGCGGGCCACCTGCGCACGCTGGTGCTGCCCGAGGAGGCGGTGGACGACCTGCCCTCGATGGACGAGCTGGACCGCCTGGAGCTGGCCTTGTCCACCCGGGCCGACGACGACATCGCCCGGGTGCGGGTGGTCGTGCGGCTGGAGTCGCTGCTGGCCGCGCAGCGCCCGGCGGGCGCCGCCGACGACCTGCTGGACCGGCTGGGGTCGGCCACCAACGACGAGCTGTTCGACCTGGTCGACCGGGATCTGGGGCTGAAGTGAGCGGGGAGAGCACCATGGCGAGCTCGGCGGAGCAGAAGCTGCGCGACTACCTCGGCCGGGTGATCGCCGAGCTGCACGACACCCGGCGGCGGCTGCGCGAGGCCGAGTCCGCCGAGCAGGAGCCGGTGGCGATCGTGGCGATGAGCTGCCACCTGCCCGGCGGTGTCCGCTCGCCGGAGGACCTGTGGCGGCTGCTCGTCGACGGCGGCGACGGCATCACCTCGTTCCCCGACGACCGCGGCTGGGTCGGCGACGCGCTGACCCACCCCGACGGGCACACCTCGGCGGAGTCCGCCCAGGGCGGGTTCCTGCACGACGCGGGCCTGTTCGACCCGGGGTTCTTCGGCATCAACCCGCGTGAGGCCCTGGCCATGGACCCGCAGCAGCGCCTCGTCCTGGAGGGTGCCTGGGAGGTCGTCGAGCGGGCCGGTATCCACCCGAAGTCGTTGCGCGGCAGCGATACGGGTGTGTTCGTCGGCACCAACGGCCAGGGTTACGGCGCGGGCATGCAGGCGGGCATGGCGGGGTCCGAGGGCTACCTGCTGACCGGTGGCGCCACCTCCGTCGTCTCCGGGCGCATCGCCTACACGCTGGGGCTCGAGGGCCCGGCCGTCACGATCGACACCGCCTGCTCGTCCTCGCTCACCGCGCTGCACATGGCCGCCCAGGCGCTGCGCTCCGGCGACTGCTCGCTGGCCCTGGTCGGTGGGGTCACCGTGATGCCGCACCCCACCGGGTTCCACGAGTTCAACCGCCAGCGCGGCCTGTCCTCCGACGGCCGCTGCAAGGCGTTCTCCGCCCGCGCGGACGGCATGGGCATGGCCGAGGGCGCGGTCATGATCCTGGTCGAGACGTTGTCCGACGCGGTCCGGAATGGACACCCAGTGCTCGCCGTGGTCCGCGGCTCGGCGGTCAACCAGGACGGTGCGTCCAACGGCCTCACCGCGCCGAACGGCCCGTCGCAGCAGCGGGTGATCCGGGCCGCGCTCGCGAACGCGCGGCTGTCGCCGGAACAGGTCGACGCCATCGAGGCGCACGGCACCGGGACCGCGCTGGGCGACCCGATCGAGGCCCAAGCGCTGCTGGCGACCTACGGCCAGGACCGCACCCGGCCGCTGTGGCTGGGGTCGTTGAAGTCGAACATCGGCCACACCCAGGCCGCCGCCGGTGTGGCGGGCATCATCAAGGTGGTCTTGGCCCTGCGCAACGGGATCCTGCCGCGCACGTTGCACGTCGACGAGCCCACGCCGCACGTGGACTGGACGTCCGGCGCGATCGAGCTGCTGACCGAGGAGCGGCCGTGGGCCGCGGGTGCACAGCCTCGTCGGGCGGCGGTGTCGTCGTTCGGCATCAGCGGCACCAACGCGCACGTGATCATCGAGGAGGCCCCCGCCGTCACCGCCGAACCGGTCGAGTCCGGGGTCGCGCCGGTGGTGCCGGTCCTGGTGTCCGGCCGGTCGGTGGAGGCGCTGCCCGCGCAGGCCGCCCTGCTGTCCGATGTAGACGCCGACCTGGTGGACCTCGGGTTCGCGCTGGCCACCACCCGGCAGTCGTTCGAGCACCGGGCAGTGGTGCTGGCCACCGACCTCGATGCCGCGCGCGCCGGTCTCGCCGTGGTCGCCAAGGGCGCGACCAGCCCGGACGTGCTGCGGGGGACCGCCGAGCCGGGGCTGACCGCGTTCCTGTTCACCGGCCAGGGCGCGCAGGTCGCTGGGATGGGGCGCGAACTGCACGAGACGTACCCGGTCTTCGCGCGGGCGTTCGACGAGGTGTGCGAGCGGATCGGGGGATCGCTGCGGGAGACGGTCTTCGGCGGTGTCGACCTCGACCAGACGGTGCACGCCCAGACCGGGTTGTTCGCGCTCGAGGTCGCGCTGTTCCGGTTGCTGGAGTCCTGGGAAGTCCGGCCCGACCTGGTGGCCGGGCACTCGATCGGCGAACTGGCCGCCGCGCACGTCGCCGGGGTCCTCTCGCTCGACGACGCTTGCACGCTGGTGGCGGCGCGTGGTCGCCTCATGCAGGCGTTGCCCGCGGGTGGGGCGATGCTCGCGATCGAGGCTGACGAGTCCGAAGTGGAGCTTTCGGCGGGGGTGAGCCTGGCGGCGGTGAACGGGCCGCGCTCGGTGGTCGTCTCCGGGGACGCCGACGCGGTCGACGCGCTGGCCGAGGTCTGGCGGGCGCGGGGTCGCAAGGTCAAGCGGCTGGTGGTCTCGCACGCCTTCCACTCGCACCTGATGGAACCCATGCTGGTGGAGTTCGCCGCGGTCGCCGAGTCGCTGACCTACCACGCTCCGGTGATCCCGCTGATGTCCACTGTGGATCTGACAGCGGATGTCGCGACTCCCGAGTACTGGGTGCGGCAGGTCCGGGACGCGGTGCGGTTCCACCACGCGGCGGTCGAGCTGCGCGGGCGCGGTGTCACTCGGTTCGTCGAGCTGGGTCCGGACGGGGTGCTCAGCGCGCTGGTCGACGA
This sequence comes from Actinokineospora sp. NBRC 105648, assembly GCF_030269645.1. Taxonomy (GTDB): domain Bacteria; phylum Actinomycetota; class Actinomycetes; order Mycobacteriales; family Pseudonocardiaceae; genus Actinokineospora. The sequence continues at coordinate 224,972 of NZ_BSTR01000001.1, forward strand.
CGGCGTGGCGCTGCAGCGCGCGGGCCGCCCGGGGGTGGAGACCCTGCTGCGATCGGTGTCCAGGCTGCACGTCGTCGGTGTGGAGGTCGACTGGGCCCGGGTGTTCGAGCCGTGGGGCGGCCGGGTCGTTCCCCTGCCCACGTACGCGTTCCAGCGGCAGCGCTTCTGGCCCGCGGTCAACGCGGCGGGCGATGTCACGGCCGCTGGACTCGGCGCGGCCGACCACCCGCTGCTCGGCGCCGCGGTGTCACTGGCCAGTGGTGGAGGGCTGCTGCTGACCGGTCGGCTGTCCTTGGGGTCGCAGGCTTGGCTCGGTCAGCATCGAGTGCACGGCGCGGCGTTGCTGCCGGGTACAGCCTTCGTCGACCTGGTACTGCGCGCGGGTGAGCTGGCCGGGTGTCCCGCTGTGGACGAGCTCACGCTCAGCACTCCGCTGGTGTTGCCCGAGCAGGGCGCACTTCAGGTGCAGATCGAGGTCGGTTCGCCCACCTCGGACGGGATCCGCACGGTGACCGTCCACTCGCGACCTGAGGACGGCGAGTGGGTGCGGCACGCCGCGGGCACGCTCGCCCCGGCGGGAGTCGGCGCTCCCGACTTGACCGAGTGGCCGCCTGTGGGCGCGGAACCCGTTGACGTGACTGGCTTCTACGCCGCCGCCAGTGATGCCGGGCTCGATTACGGGCCGGTGTTCCAGGGCCTTCGCTCGGCGTGGCGGCGGGACGGCGACGTGTTCGCCGAGGTGGGTGTCGACGAGGCGGTGGACGGGTTCGGCCTGCACCCGGCGCTGTTGGACTCGGCGTTGCACGCGATCGCCGTGGGTGGCCTGGTCGACGGTGCCGTCGAGGTGCGGCTGCCGTTCAGTTGGTCCGGTGTCACCCTGCACGCCGCGGGCGCCACCGGTCTGCGGATCCGGCTGGCCGCCGCCGGGCAGGACGCCGTGTCGCTGGTCGCGGCTGACCTGGCGGGCTCACCCGTGCTCACCGTGGACTCGCTGGTGTTGCGGCCGGTCGCGGACGCACCTGCGCGAGAAGCAGGTCCACGGGACAGTCTGTTCCGGGTGGACTGGGTGCCTCTCGCGACCGACGGGCCTGCCGCCGAGTGGGCGTTGGTCGACGACCTCGCCTCGCTGAGCGATGTTCCGCCGCTGGTGGCTGTGCGGATCGACAGCGCGGACATTCGGGAAGCGGCGCACCGCGCGCTGCACCTGGTCCAAGAGTGGTTGTCCGACGGGCGTTTCCTGGACGCGCGGTTGGTGGTGCTGACCGGCGCCGATCTCGGTGCGGCGGCGGTGTGGGGCCTGGTGCGTTCCGCGCAGACCGAGCACCCGGGCCGGTTCGTGCTGGTGGAGAGCCCGGTGGACGAACTGCCCGCGAGCGCCTTGGCCACGGATGAGCCGCAGTTCGCCGTGCGGGACGGTGTCGTGCTGGTGCCCCGCCTGGCCCGGGTCCAGCGTGGTGCGACGGAGCCCGTGTTTGGCGCCGGCACGGTGGTGATCACCGGTGGCACGGGTGTGCTGGGTGGGTTGGTGGCCCAGCACCTCGTCGAGAAGTACGGCGTGCGCGAGCTGTTGCTGCTCAGCCGTCGCGGGCCGTTGGCCGTCGGTGAACTTGACCTCGGGCCGCTCGCGGAGGTCGTGGCCTGCGACGTCGCCGACCGCGACGCGCTGACCGAGGCGTTGTCGGGCCGGCAGATCGCCGGGGTGGTGCACGCGGCGGGCAGCACCGACGACGGCACGGTCGAGAGCCTGACGCCGGAGCGGGTGGATGCCGTCCTGGACAAGGCTTTGGCGGCCGCGCACCTCGACGACCTGCTCGGGGATGTGCCGCTGGTGCTGTTCTCCTCGGCCGCCGCGGTGTTCGGCGCGGCGGGTCAGGCGAACTACGCCGCGGCCAACGCGGTCCTCGACGCGGTGGCCTCGCGCAGGCCGGGTGCGGTGTCTATCGGCTGGGGTCTGTGGGAGCAGACCAGCGGGATCACCGCCCGGCTCGACGATGTCGAGCGTGCCCGGATCACCCGCGCGGGTGCCGCGCTGTCCACTGTGGAGGGATTGGCGCTGTTCGACGCCGCGCTCGCCGGGGACGACGCGCACTTGGTCGCCTTGCGGCTCGACTTGCCCGCGTTGCGCGCCCAGCTCGACCGCGATCCCGCCGCTGTGGTGCCACCGCTGTTGCGTGGACTGGTTCGTGGGCGGGTGCGCCGGGTGGAGACCACGCCTACCGCCGGACTGGGCGCTCGGCTCGCCGGGCTGGGTGAGGCCGAGCGGGCACGTGTGCTACTGGCGGTGGTGCGGGCCGAGGTGGCCGCGGTGCTCGGGCACAGCTCCTCGGAGCTGGTGGAGCCGCACCGGTCGTTCCGCGAGCTGGGATTCGACTCGCTCACCGCGGTCGAGCTGCGCAACCAGCTCGGCACCGTCACCGGCCTGCGGCTGCCCGCGACGTTGATCTTCGACCACCCGTCACCGTCCGCATTGGCCGAGCACCTGCTGCCGCGCTTGCTCGGCGGGTCGACGGCCGTCGCGGCCGTGCAGGCTCGCGCGGTGCACGACGAGCCGATCGCGATCGTCGGTATGAGCTGCCGCTACCCGGGTGGCGTCGACAGCCCCGAGTCGTTGTGGCGCTTGGTGTTTGAGGGCCGCGACGCGGTCACGCCGTTCCCGACCAACCGCGGCTGGGACACCGCCGGGCTCTACGACCCGGACCCGGACTCGGCGGGCAAGTCCTATGTGCTCGAAGGCGGGTTCGTGCACGACGCCGACGAGTTCGACCCGTCGCTGTTCGGCATCTCGCCGCGCGAGGCACTGGCGATGGACCCGCAGCAGCGGCTCGTGCTGGAGGCGTCGTGGGAGGCCTTCGAGCGGGCCGGGATCGACCCGACCTCGGTGCGCGGCAGCCGGACCGGGGTGTTCGCCGGGCTGATGTACCACGACTACGCCTCGACGATGCCGGTGTTGCCGGAGGGCGTCGAGGGCTACCTGGGGACCGGCACCGCGGGCAGCGTGCTGGCGGGCCGGGTGTCCTACACCTTCGGGCTCGAGGGTCCGGCGATGACCGTGGACACCGCGTGCTCGTCCTCGCTGGTGGCGCTGCACCTGGCCGCCCAGGCGTTGCGGCAAGGCGAGTGCGACATGGCCTTGGCGGGCGGGGTCACGGTGCTGTCGACGCCTGCGGTGTTCATCGACTTCAGCCGTCAGCGCGGGCTCGCGTTCGATGGGCGGTGCAAGTCCTTCGCCGCCTCAGCCGACGGGACCGGGTGGTCCGAGGGCATCGGGATGCTCCTGGTGATGCGGCTCTCGGACGCGGAGGCCTCCGGTCGCCCGATCTTGGCTGTGGTGCGTGGTTCCGCAGTCAACCAGGACGGCGCGTCCAACGGCTTGACGGCACCGCACGGCCCGTCGCAGGAACGCGTCATCCGCTCCGCGCTGGCCGCCGCCGGGCTTGAACCGTCTGATGTGGACGCGGTGGAGGCGCACGGGACGGGCACCGTGCTCGGCGACCCGATCGAGGCGTCCGCGTTGCTGGCCACCTACGGGCGCGACCGCGACCGGCCGCTCTGGCTCGGCTCGTTCAAGTCCAACATCGGCCACAGCCAGGCCGCGGCGGGCGTCGGCGGCGTGATCAAGATGGTCCAGGCGATGCGCCACGGGGTGCTGCCGCGGACCCTGCACGTGGACGCGCCCTCGCCGCACGTGGACTGGTCGTCGGGCCAGGTGTCGCTGCTGACCTCGCCGGTGGACTGGGACACGCCGGGCCGCCCCCGCCGTGCGGCGGTGTCGTCGTTCGGGGTGAGCGGCACGAACGCGCACACGGTGCTGGAGGAGTACCGCGGTGGCACGGGTCCGGCGCCGGACGACTCGGCGCTCAGCGGGACCGACAGCGCCACTCCCGCCACCGAGGCGGCTGTGCCGTGGGTGCTGTCCGGTACATCGGTTGCCGCGCTCCGCGCCCACGCCCGCTCGCTGTCCACAGTGGACCTTCCCGTCGCCGACGTCGGCTGGGCGCTGGCCACCGGCCGAGCCGGGTTGGCGCACCGCGCCGCGGTCATCGCCGCTGATCAGGCCGGTTTCGCGGCCGGGCTGGCCGCGTTCGCCGAGGGGCGGGTGGTCCCCGGGGTCGTGTCCGGGGCGGTCGTCCGGGGCGGCGTGGCCTTCGTCTTCCCCGGTCAAGGGTCGCAGTGGGCGGGCATGGCGGTCGACCTGCTCGCCGCCGAACCGGTCTTCGCCGCACGGATGGCCGAGTGCGCCGCCGCCCTGGCTCCGTTCGTCGACTGGTCCCTGCTCGACGCACTGCGTGCGGGCGAGTTCGACCGGGTCGACGTGGTCCAACCCGTCCTGTGGGCGGTGATGGTCTCCCTTGCCGCGCTGTGGCGCGCCGCGGGTGTCGAGCCCTCCGCCGTGGTCGGTCATTCCCAGGGCGAGATCGCCGCCGCCGTGGTCGCCGGAGCCTTGTCCCTGGTGGACGGCGCGCGCGTGGTGGCGCTCCGGAGCCTGGCCATCGCCGAGGTCCTACAATCCAACAATTCACTTGTTGAACAATCTGACAATCCGACAAGTGAACAAGGGGATCGTCGGATTGTCGCCGGTGGCATGGTCTCGCTGGCGGTCGCCGAGGCGGACGCGGTTGAGCTGATCAATGCCTGGTCGGGCGCGCTGTCGGTGGCCGCGGTGAACGGGCCGTTGTCGACCGTGGTGTCCGGCGACGTCCCCGCGCTCGACGAGCTGCTGGTGCTGTGTGACGAGCGCGGTCTCCGAGCCCGACGGATCCCGGTGGACTACGCATCGCACTCCGCGCACGTCGACCGGATCGAGGAGCGGCTGCTCAGCGACCTGGCGCCGGTGTCCCCGCTGGCCGCCGACCTGCCGTTCTACTCCGCGCTCGCGGGGGAGCGGGTCGACACCCGCACCCTCGACGCCGGTTACTGGTACCGCAACCTGCGCGAACAGGTCCAGTTCGAGCAAGCCACCCGCGCCCTGCTCCGCGACGGCCACACCGTCCTCGTCGAGGTCAGCGCCCACCCGGTGCTGACCACCGCCCTGCAGGAGACCCTCGACGACACCACCGGCGCCGTCCTGGGCACCCTCCGCCGCGACGAGGGCGGCCGCGAGCGCTGGCTCACCGCGCTCGCCGAGGCGCACGTCGTGGGCGTTCCCGTCGACTGGCGAGCCGTGCTCACCCCCGGCGACCACGTCGACCTGCCCACCTACCCGTTCCAGCGCACCCGTTTCTGGCCCGACCCGGTCTCGCTGCCCGGCGACGTCACCGCCGCTGGTCTCGGCCACGCCGGCCACCCGCTGCTCGGCGCGGCCGTCCCGGTCGCGGGCACCGACAGCCTGGTGTTCACCGGCAGGCTGTCCACGACGACCCACCCGTGGTTGGCCGACCACGCGGTCTTGGGCGCCGTCCTGCTCCCCGGGGCCGCGTTCGTCGAGCTCGCCCTGCACGCGGGCACCGCCGCGGGCAGCCCCACCGTCGACGAGCTGACCATCGAGGCACCGCTCGTACTAACCGACGCGGGCACCACGATCCAGGTCGTCGTCGGTGCTCCGGATGACTCGGGCGTCCGCACGATCGGCGTCTTCTCCCAGGCTGGCGACTCATGGACTCGGCACGCTGCAGGCACCCTGTCCGCGGGCACTCGCGTGGGCAAGAGGCTGGACCAGTGGCCTCCTGACGCCGAACCCGTTCCACTGCAAGGGTTCTACGACTCCGCCGCGGACGCGGGTTACGGCTACGGTCCGGCCTTCCAAGGTCTGAAGGCGCTCTGGCGCGGTGCAGGCGAGGTGTTCGCCGAGATCACCGGCCCGGACGGCGAGTTCGGCCTACACCCCGCCGCGCTGGACGCCACGTTGCACGCCATCGGCAGCCTGGTGCCCGACGACGGCGCCGTCCGCCTCCCGTTCGCCTGGACCGGGGTGACCCTGCACGCCACCGGCGCCACCGCCCTGCGGGTCCGGCTGCGCGGCAGTGACACCACCGGTAGTGACACCGCTGGCGGCGACACCGTCGGCATCGACATCGCCGACGGCACCGGTGCCCCAGTGGCCACAGTGGATGGACTGGTCCTGCGCCCGGTCACCACCGCCGACCTCGGTACCGCCCACACCGACTCCCTGCACACCCTCGACTGGGTCCCCGCTGCGGCCGGTCCGGCACCCGCGGCCTGGGCCGTCGTCGGCCCTGACCCGCTCGCGGCCGCCGAACACCTGGCCGAGACGGCACCCGTCGTCGACTGGCACCCCGATCTCCCGGCCCTGCTGGAAGCCCTCGACGCGGGAATGGCGGTGCCCGAGTCGGTTCTCTTCGCTGGCGCGTCGGCCGATCGCGACCCGCACGCCGGACTGGCCGGTCTCCTCACCGCGCTGCAGGTCGCCCTTGCCGACCCGCGCCTCGCCGACAGCCGCTTCGTCGTGCTGACCTCGGGTGCGGTCGCGACGCGGGCGGGCGAGGACGTCGCCGACCTCGGTTCCGCCGCGGCCTGGGGCCTGGTGCGCTCGGCCCGGGCCGAGCACCCGGACCGGTTCGTCCTGGTCGACACCGATGGCGGGCTCTCCGGCCTGGCCACCCTGCCCGCCGACGAACCCGAGGTGGCGCTGCGCGGCGGCCCGCTGGTCCCCCGCCTGGTCAAGGCCAAGCCGGGCTCGTCCGCAGTCGTCGACGGGCTCGTGGTGATCACCGGCGGCACCGGTGGTCTGGGCGCGCTGGTCGCGCGGCACCTCGTCGAACGCCACGGTGTCACCGAGCTGCTGCTGCTCAGCAGGCGCGGTCCAGCCGCCGAGGGGGCGGGCGAGCTGGTCGACGAGCTGGTGTCACTCGGTGCCAAGGCCGAGGTCGTCGCCTGTGACGCGGCCGACCGGGAGAGCCTGCGGGAAGTCCTGAGTGGACGAACTATCGCCGGTGTCGTGCACGCCGCCGGTGTGCTGGACGACGGGGTATTCGACGGCCTGACGCCCGAGCGGGTGAGCGACGTCCTGCGACCCAAGGCCGACGCGGCGACCCACCTGCACGAGCTGGCAGGCGACGCCCGCTTGTTCGTGCTGTTCTCCTCCGGCGCGGCCACCTTCGGCACGCCGGGGCAAGCGAACTACGCCGCCGCTAACGCTTTCCTCGACGGGCTCGCCGCCCGCAGGCGCGCCCACGGCCAGGCCGCGGTCTCGATCGCATGGGGCCTCTGGGAACGGGAGACCGGGATGACGGCCGCGGTCGACCGGCGCACGGGAACCGCGCTCTCCGACGCCGAGGGCCTCGCGCTGCTCGACGCGGCGATCGCCACCGACCACGCCCACGTGCTCGCCGCGCGGCTCGACCTGCCCGGGCTGCGGGCCAGGTCGGCCGCCGTCCCCGCCCTGCTGCGCCAGTTGGTCCCGGCCCGCCGCCGGGTGGCCGAGGAACCGGATCTCGCCGCCAGGCTCGCCGGGCTGACCGGCGCCGAGCAGCGGGACGTGCTGCTGGAACTGGTGCGCGGCCACGCCGCCGCGGTGCTGGGCCACGCCTCGGCCGACGCGGTGGACCCCGAGCGGGGGTTCACCGAGCTGGGGTTCAGCTCGCTGACCGCGATCGAGATCCGCAACCGGCTCGCCGCGGACACCGGGCTGCGGTTGCCGACGACCCTGATCTTCGACTACCCCACCTCCGTGCGGCTGGCCGGCTACCTGGTCGAGCACGTCGTCGTTGACGACGGCCCGTCCGCGCTGTCCGAATTGGACAAGCTGGAAGCCGAGCTGGCCAAGGCGTCGGCGGACAACCGGGTCAAGGTCGTGCTGCGCCTGCAAGCGCTGCTCGCCCGCTACGACACCGCCGCGCCCGTCGCCGAGCCCGCCCTGGACGTGGCCAGCGACGAAGAGATGTTCGCGTTCATCGACAACGAGCTGGGGGCGTGATGGCGCCCGGGCAGTCCACTGAGGACAAGCTGCGCGAGTACCTGCGCCGGGTCACCACTGACCTGGCCCAGGTGCGGCAGCGGCTTCGCGCGGTGGAGTCCGCCGAGCGCGAGCCGATCGCGATCATCGGGATGGCCTGCCGCTACCCCGGTGGCGTGGACAGCCCGGAGAGCCTGTGGCGGCTGGTCGAGCAGGGCGTCGACGCCGTCTCCGGGTTCCCGACCGACCGCGGTTGGGACCTGACCCCGTTCGAGATGTCCACTGTGGAGTTCACCCGCGAGGGCGGCTTCCTCGACGGCGTCGCCGACTTCGACCCCTCGCTGTTCGGCATCTCGCCCAACGAGGCGCTGGCGATGGACCCGCAGCAGCGGCTCGTCCTGGAGTCGTCCTGGGAGGCCGTCGAACGCGCGGGCATCGACCCGCTTTCCCTGCGTGGCAGCAGGACCGGCGTTTTCGCCGGGGTCATGTACCACGAGTACGCCACCCGGGCGCTGGCCGTGCCGGAGGGGGTCGAGGGCTACCTCGGCACCGGCAGCGCGGGCAGCGTGGTATCCGGCCGCGTGTCCTACGCCCTCGGGCTCGAGGGGCCCGCGCTGACGGTCGACACGGCGTGCTCCAGCAGCCTCGTCGCGCTGCACCTCGCCGCGCAGGCGCTGCGCGGCGGCGAGTGCACACTTGCGCTGGCGGGCGGCGTTTCGGTCATGGTCACGCCGAACACCTTCGTCGACTTCGGCATGTCCGGCGGCCTCGCCGCCGACGGCCGCTGCAAGTCCTTCGCCGCCACCGCCGACGGGGCCGGGTGGTCCGAGGGCGTCGGCATGCTGCTGGTGGAACGCCTCTCCGACGCCGTGCGCAACGGCCACCCGGTGCTGGCGGTGCTGCGCGGGAGCGCGGTGAACCAGGACGGCGCGTCGAGCGGGCTGACGGTGCCGAACGGGCCGTCGCAGCAGCGGGTCATCCGGGCGGCGCTGGCAGGCGCGCGGCTCAACCCGTCCGATGTGGACGTGGTGGAGGCGCACGGGACCGGCACCGCGCTGGGCGACCCGATCGAGGCGCAGGCGGTGCTGGCGACCTACGGGCAGGACCGGGACCGGCCGCTGTGGCTGGGGTCGCTGAAGTCCAACATCGGCCACGCCCAGTCGGCGGCGGGGGTCGGCGGCGTGATCAAGATGGTGCAGGCGTTGCGGCACAACGTGCTGCCGCGCACCCTGCACGTCGAGGAGCCCACACCGCACGTCGACTGGACCTCCGGCGCGGTCGAGCTGCTGACCGAGCCGCGCCCGTGGCCCGCCGGCGCGGAGCCGCGCCGGGCGGGGGTGTCGTCGTTCGGGGTCAGCGGCACCAACGCGCACGTGGTCATCGAGGAGTACAGAGCCGAAGTCGCCCAGGTCGCCCAGATCGCCGAGGTACCCGCGGGGTCGCCGCCCCCGGTGCTGCCGTGGGTGATCTCCGGCAAGACGCCCGAGGCGCTGCGCGGGCAGGCTGGTCGGTTGCTGGCGCAGGACGGCGACCCGCTGGACATCGGGTATTCGCTGGTCAGCACACGTGCCGCGCTGGAACACCGGGCCGTGGTGCTGGCCGGGGACCGCGAGGGTTTCACCGCAGGACTGACGGGTTTGGCCGATGGCCGCGAACGGCCCGGCGTGGTGGTGCGGACCGGCGACCTCGGTCACGGCGGCGTGGTGTTCGTCTTCCCGGGGCAGGGCGCCCAGTGGGCGGGCATGGCGGTCGAACTGGTCGACACCGCCCCGGTCTTCGCCGCCCGGCTCGCCGAGTGCGCCGAGGCGCTGCGCCCGTACACCGACTGGTCCCTGCTCGACGTCCTGCGCGCCGGGGAGTTCGACCGCGTCGACGTCGTCCAGCCCGTGCTCTGGGCCGTCATGGTCTCCCTGGCCGAGCTCTGGCGCGCCGCCGGGGTCGTCCCGGCGGCCGTGGTCGGCCACTCCCAGGGTGAGATCGCCGCCGCCGTGGTCGCGGGGGCGCTCTCCCTGGACGACGGTGCCCGGGTGGTCGCCCTGCGCAGCCGGGCTATCGCCCAGATCGGTCAACTGTCCAACAATCCTATTGTTCAACAATCCAATGATCCAACAGTTGAACAAGGGGATCGTTGGATTGTTGACGGCGGGATGGTCTCGCTGGGACTGCCGCACGACGAGGCCGAGGCGCTGATCTCCCAGTGGCCCGGGGTGTTGTCGGTCGCGGCGGTGAACGGGCCGCTGTCGACCGTGGTGTCCGGGGACGTCGCGGCGCTGACCGAGGTGCTGGCGCGGTGCGAGCAGCGAGGGATCCGGGCGAAGCGGATCCCGGTCGACTACGCCTCGCACTCCGCGCAGGTCGAACGGCTGCGCGAGCGGCTGCTGACCGACCTCGCCCCCATCACCCCGCGCCCCGCCGAGGTCCCGTTCTACTCCGCGGTCACCGCGGGCCGCCTCGACACCACCGGCCTGGACGCCGAGTACTGGTACACCAACCTGCGCGAGACCGTCCGCTTCGAGCAGGCCACCCGCGTCCTGCTCGACGCGGGCCGCACCCTGTTCCTTGAGGTCAGCCCGCACCCGGTGCTCACCCAGGCCATGGGCGAGACCGTCGAGGCCACCGGCCTGCGCGCCGCCGTCCTCGGCACCCTGCGCCGCGATCAAGGCGGCCACGAGCGGTGGCTCACCGCGTTGGCCGAGGCGTTCGTGCACGGCGTCGCCGTCGACTGGCGCGCCGTCTTCGCCCCCTGGGGCGGCCGCCGCGTGGACCTGCCGACCTACGCCTTCCAGCGCAAGCGCTACTGGCTGGAGCCGCTCCACGAGCGCCCTGACACCGCGAACTGGCGCTACCGCGTCCAGTGGCGCCCCATCGATCTCCCGCGAGCCAGGCTCGACGGCCACTGGCTGCTCGTCGCCACCACCGACGACCCGACCCTGCGGGCCGCCGCCGGGGCGTTGAGCGAGGCGGGCGCCCGGACGTCCGTGCTGCTCATCCAGGACGACGACCGCGCCACCCTCGCCGCCCGGCTCCGCGCCGAGGCGCCCGACGGTGTCCTGTCGTTCCTCGCCGCAGCCGAGGAGTCCACAGTGGACCACCCGGCGATCCCGGCGGGCTTCGCGGCCACCATCACCCTGCTGCACGCCCTGCACGACGCGGGCAGCCGCGCCCCGCTCTGGTGCGCCACCGACGTCCGCCACCCGCACCAGGCGCTCGTCGCGGGCCTCGGTCGGGTCGCCGCGCACGAGCACCCGCACTGGGGCGGCCTCGTCGACGTCCACCCGGACGCCCTGCACCGCCTCCCCGACGCCCTCGGCAACACGGTGGGCGAAGACCAGCTCGCCCTGCGCCTCGACGGCACCTACACCGCCCGCCTGCACCGCGCCGACGTGCGGCCGGTCCGGGACTGGACCCCGTCCGGCACCATCCTGATCACCGGCGGCACCGGCGCGATCGGCACCCACCTCGCCCGCATGCTCGCCCACGCGGGCGCCGACCACCTGCTGCTCGTCAGCCGTCGCGGCCCGCAAGCCCCTGGCGCGCAACAACTCCGGGAAGAACTGGAACACGCGGGCGCCCGGGTCACGATCACCGCGGGCGACCCGGCGGACCGCGACGCGCTCCAGGCGATCCTCGACGACATCCCCGCCGAACACCCGCTCACCGCGGTGTTCCACGCCGCCGGGGTGGTCGACTCCAGCATCATCAACAGCCTCACCCTCGACCGCGTCGAACACGCCCTGCGCGCCAAGGTCCAGGCCGCGGTCAACCTGCACGAGCTGACCGGCGACCTCGAGGCCTTCGTCCTGTTCTCCTCCCTGGCCGGGATCTTCGGCGCCGCGGGCGAGGGGAACTACGGCCCGGGCAACGCTTTCCTGGACGCCTTCGCGCACTACCGCCGTGCCCAAGGCCTGCCCGCGACGTCCATCGCGTGGGGCTCGTGGGACGGCGCGGGCATGGCCGAGGGCGCGATCGGCGACGCCATGGGCAGGCACGGTGTGCCGCGCATGGACCCCGAACTCGCCCTGCGCGCCCTGCGGACCGCGATCGACTGCGACGACACCGCCGTCGCCGTGGCCGACATCCGCTGGGAGACCTTCGGCTGGTTCTTCACCGCCACCCACCCCAGCCACCTGCTCGACGACCTCCCCGAGCTCGCCAAGCCGCAGACCCAGACCGTCGAACCCGCGCAGCCGTTCGCCGGTGTGCCCGCGGCCGAGCGCAACCGTGTCCTCCTCGACCTGGTCCGCGACCAGGTCTCGCTGGTGCTCGGCTACGACTCCGCGGCCGCGGTCGAGCCCGGTCGCGCGTTCGGCGACCTCGGCCTCGCCTCGGCAGGCGCGGTCGAACTGCGCAACCGGCTCACCCTGGCCACCGGCCTGCGGGTGCCCGCCACCGCGGTCTTCGACCACCCGAACCCCGCCGCGCTGGCTCGGTTCCTCAGCGCCGAGGTCGCGGGCACGGCATCCGAACCCGCACCGGCACCGGTCGCCGCGGCGACCCCGGTCGACGGCGACCCGATCGTCATCGTCGGCATGAGCTGCCGCTTCCCCGGCGGGGTCCGCTCGCCGGAGGACCTGTGGAACCTGGTGCTGGCCGGAACCGACGCCATGGCGCCGTTCCCGGCCGACCGGGGCTGGGACACCGAAGCGCTCTACGACCCGGACCCGGACAACCCCGGCACGACCTACGCCCGCGAGGGCGGTTTCATCCCCGACGCCACCACCTTCGACGCCGGCCTGTTCGGCATCTCCCCCCGCGAGGCCCTGGCGATGGACCCGCAGCAACGCCTGCTGCTGGAGGCGTCATGGGAGTTGTTCGAGCGCGCGGGTATCGATCCGTTGTCCCTCAAGGGTTCCCGGACCGCCGTGTACGCGGGTACCGGTGGTCAGGACTACATGAGCTTCCTGTCCTCCTCCGCCGAGGGTGGTGAGGGCTACCTGGCCACGGGCGGCTCGCCGAGCGTCGTCTCCGGCCGGGTGGCCTACACCTTCGGACTCGAGGGCCCGGCGGTCACCGTCGACACGGCCTGTTCGAGCAGCTTGGTGGCGTTGCACCTGGCCATGCAGGCGTTGCGCCACGGCGAGTGCGACCTCGCGTTGGTCGGTGGCGTCACCGTGATGTCCGGACCGGGCATCTTCACCGAGTTCAGCCGCCAGCGCGGGATGTCGTTCACCGGGCGGTGCCGCTCGTTCGCCGCCTCGGCCGACGGCGCGGGCTGGGGCGAGGGCGTCGGTGTGCTGCTGGTCGAACGGCTCTCCGACGCGGTGGCCAACGGCCACGACGTGCTGGCGGTCGTGCGCGGGTCGGCGATCAACCAGGACGGTGCGTCGAACGGGCTCACCGCGCCGAACGGTCCCGCGCAGCAGCGGGTGATCCGGGCCGCGTTGGCCTCGGCCGGGCTAGCACCGTCCGATGTGGACGCGGTGGAGGCGCACGGCACCGGCACCGCCCTGGGCGACCCGATCGAGGCACAGGCACTCCTGGCCACCTACGGCCAACACCGCGCGGAGCCGCTCTACCTCGGGTCGGTCAAGTCGAACATCGGCCACACCCAGGCCGCCGCCGGTGTCGCCGGGGTGATCAAGGCCGTGCTGGCGCTGCGCCACGGCGTGCTGCCGACGACCCTGCACGTCGACGCGCCCACCCCGCACGTCGACTGGGCCGCGGGCGCGGTCGAGCTGCTCACCGAGTCGCGGCCGTGGCCCGAGCTGGCTCGCCCGCGCCGGGTCGGCGTGTCCTCGTTCGGCATCAGCGGCACCAACGCGCACACGATCCTGGAGCAAGCGCCCGACCTCGACGAGCCCGCGATCAGCGACCGCGCCGAGCTGGACGCCCCGCTGCCCTGGCTGGTCTCCGCCGACACCGCCGACGGTCTCACCCGGCAGGCCGCTCTGCTGTCTACAGTGGACTGCGACGCGGCCGACATTGCCTGGTCACTGGCCACGACGCGGGCCGCCCTCGACCACCGAGCGGTGCTCCTCGGTGACCACGCGGACGGGCTCGCCGCACTCGCGGGCGGCACCGCCGCACCGCTGGTCGTGCGCGACCAGGTCACCCATGCCGGCCTCGCTTTCCTTTTCACCGGCCAAGGTTCGCAGCGCGCGGGCATGGGCGCGCGGCTTCACGAGACGTTCCCAGTCTTCGCCGAGGCGTTCGACGCCGTGTGCGCGCGCGTCGACCTGGAGCGCCCACTGCGCGAGGTCGTCTTCACCGACGCCGAGGCGCTGAACCAGACCGTCTACACGCAGGCGGGCTTGTTCGCCGTGCAGGTCGCGCTGTTCCGGCTCGTCGAGTCCTGGGGTGTGACACCGGACTTCCTGGTGGGTCACTCGATCGGCGAGCTGGCCGCCGCGCACGTCGCCGGGGTGCTGTCGCTGGATGACGCGTGCGCGCTGGTCTCGGCACGCGGCAGGTTGATGCAGGCGTTGCCCACCGGTGGCGCGATGCTCGCCGTGGAGGCCACCGACGATCTCGAGTTGCCCGAGGGTGTGGACCTGGCGGCGGTCAACGGCCCGCGGGCACTCGTCGTGTCCGGTGATTCCACAGCGGTCGGCGAGTGCGCGGCGCGCTGGCGAGCGGAGGGCCGGAAGGTCAAGCGGCTCACGGTGTCGCACGCGTTCCACTCCCACCTCATGGAGCCGATGCTCGCCGAGTTCGCCGCCGTCGCCGAGCGGCTGACCTTCCACCCGCCCCGCATCCCGATCATCACGACCGCGCCCGGCGCCGTCGACACCCCCGGGTACTGGGTCGGCCAGGTCCGTGCCCCGGTGCGCTTCGCCGACGCCGTGGTCGGTCTCAGCGGCGTGGCGACCGCCCTCGAACTCGGCCCCGACGGTGTCCTGTCCGCCCTCGCCCAGCAGACCTCGCCCGACCTCGTCGCCGTCCCCGCCCTGCGCGCCGACCGACCTGAGTCGACGACGCTGGTCACCGCCTTGGCCCGGCTGCACACCCGTGGTATCCCGGTCGACTGGCCCGCCTACCTCGCCCCCTTCGGTGGGACTCGGGTACCGCTGCCCACGTACCCGTTCGCACGCACCAGGTTCTGGCCCGAACCGCCCGCCCGCCCGGTCGATCCGTGGCACTACCGCGCCGAGTGGCAGCCGCTGGCCGACGGCCCCGCCACGCTGTCCGGCCGGTGGATGGTCCTCGGGGCCCCGGAGATCGCCGACGCCCTGCGCGTCGCGGGCGCCGAGATCGTCGAGGACGAGCCGACGAACGTCCTCGCTGTTGTCCGCGGTGCGAAGGACGTCCTGGGGTTGTTGCGCCACAACGCCAAGATCTGGTGCGTCACCAGCGGCGCGGTGTCGGTCGTGGACGAGGCGCCGGACCCCGAGCAGGCCCAGGTCTGGGGGCTCGGCAGGGTGGCCGCGCTGGAGTTCCCCGATCGTTGGGGCGGTTTGATCGACATTGCGGGCGGCTCCCTCGACAGTCTGGCGTGGACACTGGGCTCCGGCGAGGACCAGGTGGCGATCCGCCCCGCGGGCGTGTTCGGCCGCAGGCTGCGCCGAGTCGCCGCGCCCGTGCCTAGGGCGCCGTGGCACCCGGCAGGACCGGTCCTGGTAACCGGCGGCACGGGCGCGTTGGGCGCACAGGTCACGCGCTGGCTGTTGGAGCGTGGTATCGCCGAGGTCGTGCTGGCCAGTAGGCGCGGTCCCGAGGCGCCCGGGGCCGCTGAGCTGGGTGTCGAGGTTGTCGCCTGCGACGTCAGCGACCGCGCCGCCCTTACCGGCCTGCTCGAAGAGCGGCAGTTCGGTGCGGTGATCCACGCCGCTGGGATCACCGGAGACGGGCTCCTCGACACGCTCACCCCGGACCGGTTGGCCGAGGTGCTCGCCGCCAAGGCCGTGGCGGCCGACCTGCTGGACGAGCTGCTGGCGCCCGAGGTCGACCTGATCGTCTTCTCGTCGCTCGCGGGCGTGCTCGGCAACGCGGGCCAAGCCGCCTACGCCGCCGCGAACGCCCACCTGGACGGTCTGATCGAACGACGCAGGGCCCGGGGTGGTCGCGGGACCGCGATCGCGTGGGGTGCTTGGGCGGGTGCGGGCATGGCCGCCGAGGCGGGATCGCGCCTGGCCAGGGCCGGTTTGCCCGCCATGGCCCCCGCCCGCGCGCTCGCCGCCCTGGGGAGCGCGCTCGACGCCAACATCGGCACGCTCGTCGTCGCCGACGTGGACTGGGCGCGGTTGGCTCCCGGCTTCACCGCCACTCGGCCGAGTCCGCTGCTCGCCGAGTTGGCTCCCGTCACCGCGCCCATTAGTCCACAACGGACGAACCGGCCGATGGTGGAGCTCGTCACCGAGTTGGCCGCCGCCGTCCTCGGGCACGGTGACGGCAGTGCGATCGAACCCGGGCGGGCCTTCCGCGACCTCGGGTTCGACTCCCTCACCTCGCTGGAGCTGCGCAACCTGCTCGCCGCCGAGACCGGCCGGGCGCTGCCCGCGGGCTTGGTGTTCGACTTCCCCACCCCGGCCGCGCTCGCCGCGCACCTGGAGGGGGAGCGTGCCCCACAAGCCGCCACGACCTCCATTGTGGATGGTGAGCCGATCGCCATCATCGGGATGAGCTGCCGGTTCCCCGGCGGTGTCGACAGTCCTGAGGCGCTGTGGGAGCTGCTGCGCACCGGCACCGACGCGATGACCCCCTTCCCCACTGATCGCGGCTGGGATCTCGACGCACTGCGCGCGGGTGGGTCAGCCGCTCAGTCCGGCGGATTCCTCGACGACGTGGCGGACTTTGACGCGGCGCTGTTCGGCATCTCCCCGCGCGAGGCGCTGGCAATGGACCCCCAGCAGCGACAGCTGTTGGAGGCCGCTTGGGAGGTCTTCGAGCGCGCGAACATCGACCCGCTTTCGGTCAAGGACAGCGAGATCGGCGTCTTCGCGGGCACCAACGGCCAAGACTACGCGACGCTGCTGCTGGGTTCGGACGTCGCGGTCGAGGGCCACCTCGGTACCGGGAACACGGCCAGCGTGCTGTCCGGTCGGGTCGCCTACTCGTTCGGACTGCGCGGCCCGGCGCTCACCGTCGACACCGCGTGTTCGAGCAGTCTGGTCGCGTTGCACCTGGCGATGCGGTCGCTGCGCCAGGGCGAATGCGACATGGCGCTCGCCGGCGGTGTCACGGTGATGCCGCAACCGGGCACGTTCATCGAGTTCAGCGCCCAGGGCGGGCTCTCCTTCGACGGCCGCTGCAAGGCGTTCTCGGCGGGTGCCGACGGCACCGGTTGGGGCGAGGGCGTGGGCCTGCTGCTGGTCGAACGACTCTCCGACGCCATCGCCAACGGCCATCGGGTGCTGGCCGTGGTGCGCGGCAGCGCGGTGAACTCCGACGGCGCGTCCAACGGACTGACCGCCCCCAACGGCCCCGCCCAGCAGCGGGTGATCCGCGCCGCGTTGGCCGACGCGGGCCTCGAACCATCCGATGTGGACGCTGTGGAGGCGCACGGCACTGGCACCTCGCTGGGCGACCCGATCGAGGCCGAGGCGCTGCTGGCGACCTACGGCGCCGACCGTGTCGAGCCGCTGTGGCTGGGTTCGGTGAAATCGAACATCGGCCACACCCAGGCGGCGGCGGGCGTGGCGGGCGTGATCAAGGTGGTGCAGGCGCTCCGGCACGGCGAACTCCCTCGCACGCTGCACATCGACGAACCGTCCCCGCACGTCGACTGGTCCTCCGGCGTTGCCCTGCTCACCCAGCCCCAGCAGTGGCCGGACCTGGGCAGGCCGCGGCGGGCGGCGGTGTCGTCGTTCGGCGTGAGCGGGACGAACGCGCACACCGTCCTTGAGGAGTACCGGACCGAGGCGCCGCGAGGTCCGCGGGAGACGCCCGAGGTCGTGCCGTGGCTGCTGTCCGCGCGCAGCGAGCAAGCCCTGCGGCGCCAGGTGGAGCGGCTGCTCGGGGTGGACGCCGACCCGGTCGACGTCGCCACGACGTTGGTTCGAGGGCGTGCGGTCCTGGAGCACCGAGCGGTGGTCTTCGGCGACCACGCGGCCGGTCTTGCCGCACTGGTGGCGGGTGAGGACTCACCGCACCTGGTGCGCGGGGTGGCCAGGGGTGCGGCGCGTGCGGTCGAGGGTGGCTTGTCGGTCGCCGAGCTGGCACAGGCTCATGTGGATGGTGCTGTGGTCGACTGGGCAGCGCTGGTCGAGCCTTGGGGCGGCAGGCTCATCGATCTGCCGACCTACGCTTTCGACCACGTCCGCTACTGGCCGGAGGCGGGCAGTCGCACGCTGTTCACCGACGCGGTGGAGGACCGTTTCTGGTCCGCTGTCGAGGACTTGGACGCCGACGCGATCGCCACCGCTCTCGACATCGAACCCGCCGGCTTGACCGAGGTGCTGCCCAAGCTGTCCGCCTGGCGCCGGGGCCGCCGGGATGAGTCCGTTGTGGACTCTTGGTGCTACCGGGTCTCGTGGCGACCGGTCACCGACCTCAAACCCGCGACGCCATCGGGCCGCTGGCTGGTCGTGGCCCCTGATGCCGGTCCGGTGCCGGACCTGCTCGACGGCGCCGTCACCACCCGTCTCGCGGACGGGATCCCCGCGGGCGAGTGGGCGGGTGTGCTGTCCCTGCTCGACGTCCAGGGCACGATCGCACTCCTACCGCTGGTCGACGCGCCGCTGTGGTGCCTGACCAGGGGCGCGGTGTCGGTCGGGATCGGGTCCGACGAGGGACCCGATCCCGACCAGGCCCTGCTCTGGGGCCTGGGCCGCGCCGCCGCGCTGGAGTACCCCGCCCGCTGGGCCGGGTTGATCGACTTGCCCGCCGAGGTCGACGCGCGGGCCAGGGCGCGGCTCGCCGCGATCCTCGGTGGCGCCCTCCCCGGCGAAGACCAGCTGGCGGTCCGCGCCTCCGGCGTCTTCGTCCGGCGACTGCACACCGCCAAGTCCGATCGTCCTGACTGGACAGTCACCGGCCCGGTGCTGGTCACCGGCGGGACCGGCGCGCTGGGGGCCGAGGCGGCCCGCTGGCTGGCCGACCGCGGTGTGGCCGAGCTGGTACTGGTGAGCCGCTCTGGTCCGCAGGCTCACGGTGCCGCCGAACTGGTCGCGGACCTCGCTGCCCGGGGAAGCGCCGCAACCATCCTGACCTGCGACGTCAGCGATCGGGACGCGCTCGCCGCACTCCTGGCTGAGCACCCGGTCACCGGCGTGGTGCACACCGCCGGGGTGGCCACGACGCTGCCGTTGGAGTTCACCGACGAGTTCATCCCAGACGCCAAGGTTCTCGGCGCCCGCCACCTCGACGAGCTGCTCGGCGAGCGAGCCGAGCTGTTCGTGCTGTACTCCTCGATCGCCGGGGTGTGGGGCAGCGGTGGCCAAGCCGCGTACTCCGCCGCGAACGCCTACCTCGATGCCCTGGCCGAGCGGCGCCGCGCCCGGGGCTGGGCCGGGACGTCGATCGCCTGGGGTCCGTGGGCCGAGGTGGGGATGGCGGCCCGCGAGGGTGCCGAGGACTTCCTGCGCAAGCGCGGGATCACCCCGTTGCGCCCGGGTCTGGCGGTCACCGCCCTCGGGCTCGGCGCGAGCGTGACGGTGGCCGATGTCGACTGGGACCGGTTCGTGCCCGCGTTCACCAGCGGCAGGCCGAGCCCGCTACTGGCCGAGATCCCGCTCGCGGCCGGGACGCCGCTGGTCGCCCAGGTCGACGCCGACCCGCGCGCGCTGCTGGCCCTGGTGTGCCGCGAGGTGGCGGGCGTACTCGGCTACCCCGAGCCGGTCGCGGCCGACGTGCCGTTCACCGACCTCGGCGTGGACTCCCTCACCGCCGTCCAGGTCCGGGACCGGATCGTCGCGCGCACCGGTGTCCGGCTCCCGTCCACTGTGGTCTTCGACTACCCCACCGCCGGTGCGGTCGCCGACGAGCTGGTGGCCCGGTTGGGCGGTGTGCAGGAGGTCGAGTCCAGTCTGCGCGCACCTGCCGACGAGCCGATCGCCATCGTGGCCATGAGCTGCCGCTACCCCGGCGGCGCGACCTCGCCCGAGCGGCTGTGGGACCTGGTGGCATCGGGGACCGACGCCATGTCCGGCTTCCCGGCCGACCGCGGCTGGGACCTGTCGGCCGCGGGCGAGATCACCGCCGAGGGCGGATTCGTGCACGACGCCACCGAGTTCGACGCCGACCTGTTCGGCATCTCCCCGCGCGAGGCCGTCGCCATGGACCCGCAGCAGCGGTTGCTGCTGGAATCGGCGTGGGAGCTGCTGGAGCGCGCCGGGATCGCGCCGGACTCCCTGCGCGGCAGTGACACCGGGGTGTTCGTCGGCGCCTCGACCTCGGGCTACGGCATGGCAGGCGGCTTGCCTGAGGGGTCCGAGGGCCACGCCATGACCGGCTCGGCGAACAGTGTCCTCTCTGGACGGTTGGCCTATTCGTTCGGCCTTGAGGGCCCCGCACTGACCATCGACACGGCGTGTTCGAGCAGCCTCGTCGCACTGCACCTGGCCGCCCGGGCGCTGCGTGCGGGGGAGTGCTCACTCGCGGTGGCGGGCGGCGTCGCGGTGATGCCGACTCCCGCCGTGTTCGCCGAGTTCGCCCGGCAGGGCGGGTTGGCCGCGACCGGGCGGTGCCGCTCGTTCGCCGACGGCGCCGACGGTACCGGCTGGGCCGAGGGGGTCGGGTTGCTGCTGGTGGAGCGCCTCTCCGACGCCGAGCGCAACGGCCACCGGGTCCTGGCCCTGGTGCGCGGCTCGGCGGTGAACTCCGACGGCGCCTCCAACGGGTTGACCGCGCCGAACGGGCCGTCGCAGCAGCGGGTGATCCGCGCGGCGCTGGCCGCCGGTGGGCTGGAACCGTCCGATGTGGACGCGGTGGAGGCGCACGGGACCGGAACCGTGCTGGGCGACCCGATCGAGGCGTCCGCGCTGCTGGCGACCTACGGGCGCGATCGGGCCGAGCCGCTGTGGTTGGGGTCGGTGAAGTCCAACATCGGCCACGCCCAGGCCGCCTCCGGGGTCGCGGGCGTGATCAAGGTGGTGGAGGCGCTGCGGCACGGTGTGCTGCCCAAGACGCTGCACGTCGATGAGCCGTCCCGGCACGTCGACTGGTCCGCGGGCGCGGTGTCGTTGCTGTCGGACGCCCGGCCGTGGCCGTCGGTGGACCGGGCCCCGCGCGCGGCGGTGTCCTCCTTCGGCATCAGCGGCACCAACGCGCACGTGATCGTCGAGGGCTTCGAGCCCACCGAGACCGCCGAACCCGCAGAGCCGGGTGTGGTGCCCATGCCGGTGCCGTGGGTGGTCTCGGCGCGCTCCGCCGAGGCGCTGCGAGCCCAGGCGCGAGCACTTCTGTCCACTGTGGATGACCCAGCCGTGGGCGTCGGCCGGACGCTGGCGCTGGGCCGCGCGGCCCTGCCGCACCGAGCCGTCGTGCTGGCCGAGGACGCCGAGGGCTTCCGCCGCGGTTTGGCTGCCTTGGCCGAGGGCCGCAAGGATCCGACTTTGGTGTCGGGAACGGCGGGATCGGGCAGCCTCGCCTACCTATTCTCCGGGCAGGGCTCTCAGCACCAGGGGATGGGTTCGGCGCTGTACGAGGCTTTCCCGACCTTCGCTGATGCCCACGACGCCGTCTGCGCGCACCTGGATCTTCCGCTGCGAGCCGCTCTCACCAGCGAAGACGTGCACCAGACGGTCTACGCGCAGGCGGGCCTGTTCGCGTTCCAGGTCGCCCTGTTCCGCCTGCTGGAGTCCTGGGGCCTGCGACCGGACGCGCTGGCTGGGCACTCCATCGGCGAACTGGCCGCCGCACACGTCGCCGGGATACTCGACCTGCCCGACGCCTGCGCGTTGGTCACCGCGCGTGGTCGGCTCATGCAGTCGCTCCCCGCAGGCGGTGCGATGCTGGCCGTACGGATGACCGAGGCCGAGACCCGCACCGCGCTGGCGGGCTTCGAGGACCGGGTCTCGATCGCCGCGGTCAACGCCCGCGACGCCGTGGTCGTCTCCGGCGACGCCGACGCGGTCGAGGAACTCGCCGCCCTCGCTGAGCAGACGAAACGCCAGGTCAAGCGGCTCACCGTGTCGCACGCGTTCCACTCCGCGCACATGGACCCGATCCTGGGGTCGTTCGCCGAGGTGGCCCGCGGCCTGCGGTTCCACCGCGCGCGGCTGCCGCTCGTCTCGACCGTCACCGGTGCGCTCGACGACGGTCGGATGTCCACTCCGGACTACTGGGTCGACCAGATCCGCCGACCGGTGCGCTTCGCCGACGCCGTGGCCGCACTGCCCGCGACCCGTTTCCTGGAGATCGGACCGGACAGCCCGCTCGTCGCCCTCGCCGACCAGACGCTCACCGCCCCCGGCGCCGATACGCCGGGCGCGGTCGTGGTCGCAGCCCAGCGCAAGGGGCGGGACGAGGCCGCCACCCTGCTGGCCGCCGTGTCCCGCCTGTTCACCGCCGGTGTCAAGGTCGACTGGGCGCCGGTGTTCGCGCCGTGGGGCGGCGGTCGCGCCGACGTGCCGACCTACGCCTTCCAGCGCAAGCGCTACTGGCTCGAACCGGCACCCACCGCACAACCCGCCGACCTCCTCCGCTACGCCATCACCTGGCGTCCCGTGAGCGACCCGGAAACCGTGGTCCCGCAGGGAAACTGGGTCGTCGTGAGCAGTGGGGCGGACCCGCTGGCCGGTCTGCTGCGCGCGCACGGCATGACCATCGCCGAGATCACCGCCGAGTCGGGTGCCGACCGGGTCATCCTCGGCAAGCGCCTGCTCGACGCCGAGCGACCGGCGGGTGTCATCGCCGTGCTGACCGAGCCCGAGGCGCTGCTCGCACTGGTCCAGGCGATGACCGACCTGGGGCTCGACGCTCCACTGTGGAGTGTCACGCGCGGCGCGGTGAGCACCGGGCCGAGCTACCCGCTCACCCGTCCCGACCAGGCTCGCGCCTGGGGCCTGGGCCGGGTGGCCGCGCTGGAGCAGCCGCACCGCTGGGGCGGCTCGGTCGACCTGCCCGCCGACGCGGACGCGCGCTCGACCGCTCGACTGGTCTCCGTGCTCGCCGCAGGCGGTCCCGAGGACCAGCTGGCCATCCGCGGTGCCGGTCTGTACGCCCGCAGGCTCACCCGGACCGCGCCCGCCAAGCCGAGGCCCTGGCAGCCCAGGGGAACCGTGCTGATCACCGGTGGCACGGGGGCCCTCGGCAGGCGGGTCGCGCGGCTGTTGTCCGAGCGCGGGGCCAAGAACATCATCCTGCTCAGCAGGCGGGGCGAGGACGCGCCGGGTGCCCGGGAGTTCGCCGCCGAGCTCAAGGCCAAGGTCACCTTCGCCGCCTGCGACGTCGCCGACCGCGACGCCGTGGCCGCCGTGCTCGACGCCATCCCCAAGCGCAGGCCACTGCGGATGGTCGTGCACGCCGCCGGTGTCCCCGACGACACCGAACTCGCCGCCCTCGCCCCGGCCCGGCTGCGCACTGTGCTGGCGGCTAAGGCCGACGGCGCCCGCCACCTGCACGAACTGACCCACGACCTCGACCAGTTCGTCCTGTTCTCCTCGGTCGCCGGGGTCTGGGGCGCCGCAGGCCAAGGCGCGCACGCCGCCGCCAACGCCTACCTCGACGCCCTCGCCCTGCACCGCCAGGCCGACGGCCTCCCTGCCACCACGATCGCCTGGGGCCCGTGGGCCAGTGACCAGGACCAAGACGCCCTGATCCGCCGTGGCCTGCTGCCCCTCGACCCGGACAGCGCCCTCGCCGCCCTCGACACCACGCGGGGTGCCACCGTGGTCGCCGATGTCGACTGGGACCGGTTCCACCCCGCCTTCACCCTCGCGGGCCCGCGCCCGCTGCTCGACGACCTCGCCGAGGTCCGGCGCCTGACGACCGCCCCCAGGGTGATCGCCCCCAAGCGGGTGGGCGACGTGCTCGACTTGGTCCGGGAGACCACGGCCCGGGTCCTCGGCCACGCCGACACCACCCCGGTGGCGCCCGACCGCGGCTTCCTGGAGTTGGGCGTCGACTCGCTCACCGCCCTGGAGCTGCGCCAGGCCCTCCAGGAGGCCACCGGCATCGAGCTGCCCGGCACGGTGGTGTTCGACCACCCGACCCCAGCCGCCTTGGCCCGCCACCTCGACGGTCACAGCGCCCCGACCGAGCAGCTGGGCATCTCGCCGGACGACCGCAACCCGGTGGGCCTGCTCGACTCCCTCTACCGCGAGGCCACCCGCACCGGCCGCACCCAGGACTTCCTCGCCTTCCTCGGCGACGCCGCGAAGTTCCGCCCCGCCGCCGACACCGCCGCCAACCTGGCCCCGGCCGCGGCGGTCACCCTGGCGACAGGCCCCGCGCCTGCTCTGCTCCTGTGCTGCAGCGGCCTCACGGCGGGCGGCGGTCCGCACGAGTTCGCTCGGCTCGCCGCGCGTCTGCGAGACCAGCGCGACGTACAAGCGTTGCCAGTACTGGGTTACGGACGAGGTGAGCTGCTCCCCGCCACCGCCGAGATCGCCCTCGACTGGCAGGCCGACGCGGTCCCGGTCGACCGTCCTTTTGTCCTATTGGGACATTCCGGCGGCGCCACCCTGGCGCACCGCCTGGCGACCCGCCTGGTCGAGCGGGGCACCCCGCCCGCCGCGCTGGTGCTGGTCGACATCTACCCGCTCGACCACCCGGTCATGAACGACTGGGCCGACGAGCTGTCCGAGGGCGTCTTCGAACGCCAGGACCAGTACGTCCCGATGGACGACGTGCGGCTGACCGCGATGGCCTGGTACGGCAGGCTGTTCTGGCAGGCCCCCGACCCCGAGCACCGGGTCCCCACCCTGCTCGTGCGGGCCACCGAGGCACTGGGCGAGCACGGCGGCGACTGGCGCAGCAGCTGGCCCACCACGTCCACAGTGGACGTGGTGGGCAACCACTTCACCATGATGTCCGAGCACGCCGGGTCGACCGCCGACGCGGTCCACCGATGGATCCGCGACCAGCTCGGCGAACCGCCCCACGAGAGGAAACACCAGCGATGACCGAAGTCCTGGCCCGCGCGAGCGGCGTCACCCGCCGGTACGGCGACGTGGTCGCCGTCGACGAGCTGTCCCTGGAGATCCCGGCCGGGCAGATGCTCGGCCTGCTCGGCCCCAACGGCGCGGGCAAGTCCACGCTGATCAACATGTTCGTCGGGCTGCGCAAGCCGTCCGCCGGGTCGGTGGAGCTCTTCGGCCACAACCCGCGCGACGTGCGGGCGCGCCGCCGGATGGGGATGACCCCGCAGGAGACCGGCATGCCGGAGACCCTGCAGGCGGGCGAGGTCATCGAGTTCGTCGCCTCGCACTACCCCAACCCCATCGGGCGCAAGGAGCTCCTCGAGCAGTTCCACCTCGAGGAGGTCGAGAAGCGCCAGACCGGTGGCCTCTCCGGCGGCGAGAAGCGCAGGCTGGCCATCGCGCTGGCCTTCGTCGGCCGCCCCGACCTGGTCTTCCTCGACGAGCCGACCACCGGCCTGGACGTCGAGGTGCGGCGCGCGCTCTGGGATGGCGTCAAGGCCTACAACGCCGCGGGCGGCACCGCGGTGATCACCAGCCACTACCTCGAGGAGATCGAGGAGCTGGCCGAGCGGGTCGTCATCATCGACAGCGGCAAGCTGGTCGCCGACGACAGCGTCGCCTCGCTGCGCCGGGTCAGCGGCCTGCGCAAGGTCACCGTGCGCACCCCCGAGGTGCCGACCCTGCCCGGGGTCGTCGGGGTCGAGCAGGACGGCGACCGGGTCAGCCTGATCACCCCGGACTCCGACCAGCTGGTCCGCGACCTGGTGGCCTCCGGGGTCGCCTTCAGCGAGCTGGAGGTGCGCCCCGGCTCGCTGGAGGACGCCTTCCTGGCCTACACCGCCAAGGCCCCCACCACCGCGTCGTCCGTCTAGGAGAGTCCACAGTGAACACGATCGCCGCCTACACCAAGTTCGAGATCCTGGGTGCCATCCGCATCCCGATGGTCTTCGTCGCACTGATGTTCCTGCCCACCGTGGGCATGCTGCTGTTCGTGGTGCCCGCGCTCGGCGACGACCCGGTCGGCGCCACGCTGAGCACCGGCTCGATGTGCCTGTTCACGGTGCTGATCATCTGCTCGGCGCAGTACGGCCTGGGCATCGCCGACGCCCGGATGAAGCCCTGGGGCGGCTACGTCCGCACCCTGCCCGGCGGACCGCTGCCCAAGATGGTCAGCATGATCGTGATGAGCTCGCTGTTCGTGGTCGCGGGCGCGCTGCCGCTCATCGCCATCGCCGCGATCGGCACCGCGGCCTCGGTGTCCTTCGGAGGGGTGCTGCTCGGCCTGGGCGCGCTGGTGCTGGCCGTCATCCCGTTCTCGCTGATGATGCTGGCCATCGGCTACGCGGTGAACCCGTACCTGGTCAGCGTGATCACCAGCATCGCCCCGATCATCCTGGCCTACCTGGGCGGGCTGTTCACCGATCCCAACAGCACCAGCGGTTTCACCACCGGCTTCGCGCCGTTCATCCCCACCCGCGGCTCCGCCGAGCTGGTCTGGGCCGCGGTCGGCGACTACTCGCCGAACCCGCTGTCGATGGTGATGCTCGGCGTCTGGACCGTCGTGCTGGCCTTCCTCGCCTACCAGGCGTACCGGTCCGACGAGGGCAAGCGCTTCCGCTGAACCACCCGAAGGGGCATCATGCAGTTCCGCAACCTCAAGGTCGACGGCGCCGTCGAGTTCACCCCCAGGGTGTTCCCGGACGACCGCGGCCTGTTCCTCTCGCCCTTCCAGGAGTCGGCGTTCCTGGCGGCCACCGGGCACCGGCTGTTCCCGGTGGCCCAGACGAACCACAGCCGCTCCCGACGGGACGTGGTGCGCGGCGTGCACTTCACCCTGACCCGGCCGGGCTCGTCGAAGTACGTCTACTGCGCGCGCGGCAAGGCGATCGACATCGTCGTCGACCTCCGCGTCGGCTCGCCGACCTTCGGCGCCTGGGACTCGGTGCTGCTCGACCAGGACGACTTCCGGGCGATGTACTTCCCGGTCGGCTGCGGGCACGCGTTCGTGGCGCTGGAGGACGACACCGTCATGTCCTACATGGTCTCCAGCGCCTACGTGCCCGAGCACGAGCTGGCGCTGCTGGTCACCGACCCGGCCCTCGGGCTGCCGGTGCCGGAGAACGCGATCATCTCCGAGCGCGACCTGGTCGCGCCGCGGCTGGCCGACGCCATGGACCTCCTGCCGCGCTACGAGCTGTGCCAGGAGATCGAGCTGGAGCTGCGCGGATGACGCGGGTGGTGGTGCTCGGCGCGTCCGGGTTCATCGGCTCGGGCATCACCCGGGCGCTGGCCCGCGCGGACGTCTCGCTGCGGGTCGTGGCGCGCAGGCCGACCCCGGCGCCCGCGCACGTCGAGGTGCGCGCCGCGGACCTGACCGACGGGGTCGCCGAGCACGTGGCCGACGCCGACGCGGTGGTGCACCTGGCCGCCTACACCGACGGTGGCTGGCGGGTCGCCGACGGTGACACCGTGGCCGAGCGGGTGAACGTCGGCCTGGTCGCGGACCTGGTCGACGCGCTGCGCGGCAGGCCGTCGCCGCCGGTGGTGCTCTTCGCCGGGACCGAGACGCAGGTGGGGCTGACCGAGCGGGTCCGCATCGACGGCTCCGAGCCCGACAACCCGCGCAGCGCGTACACGCGGCAGAAGTTGGCCGCGGAGAACCTGCTCAAGGACGCGACCGCCGAGGGGGTCCTCCGGGGCGTTTCCCTCCGGTTGCCCACGGTCTACGGCCAGGGGCCGGAGACCACGGCACGCGACAAGGGTGTCGTCGCGCTGATGGTGCGCAAGGCGTTCGCCGACGAGCCGCTGACGATGTGGCACGACGGCACCGTGCGCCGCGACTTCGTCTACATCGACGACGTCACAGCCGCGTTCGTGTCCGCTTTGGACAACGCGGACGCGCTCGCGGGCAAGCACTACGTGCTCGGCAGTGGCGTGGGCGAGCCGCTGGGCAAGGTGTTCGCCGAGATCGCGGCGCGGGTGTCGGCCACCACCGGCCGTCCGCCGGTGCCGGTGGTGTCGGTGCCCCCGCCCGGGCACGCCGAGCCGACCGACCTCAAGAGCGTCGAGGTGGACGCGTCGGCGTTCCGCGCGGTCACCGGGTGGGAGCCGCGGGTGCCGCTGACCGAGGGCATCCGCCGCACGGTCGCCTCGATCGCGGGGGAGTGAGCGTGGCCCGGGTCCTGTTCCTGAACAACTCCGGCTTCGGCCACGTCATGCCGTCGCTGAGCGTGGTGGCCGAGCTGGTGCGGCGCGGGCACGAGGTGTCCTATGTGACCAGTGGCGGTCCGGTGCCGAAGGTGGCGGCCACCGGCGCGACCGTCGTGGAGTACGACTCGGAGCTGCCCGGGATCGACCTGTCCGCCTACGTCACCGCCGACGAGACGGCCGCGCTGACCGGCATCTACCTCACCGAGAGCGAGCGCGTCCTCGACGCGGTCGTGGCCCAGCCCGGTCCCGAGCCGGACCTGATCTGCTACGACCTGACCGTCTACCACGCCGCGCGGATCCTCGGTCGCGCGTGGGGGGTCCCGACCGTGCAGTGCCTGCCGGTGTTCGCCTCGAACGAGCACTTCTCGCTGCTGGAGAAGATGGTCGAGAAGATGGGCCGCGCCGAGCTGAGCCACCCCGAGCTGCAGTCCTTCTTCGCCCGCCTCACCCGGCTGCTCGTCGCGCACGGCCAGGGCGACACCGACCTGAAGGACTTCATCGGCCGCACCGAGGAGCTGAACCTGGCGTACTTCCCGCGCTCGTTCCAGTTCGCGGGCGACACCTTCGACGAGCGCTTCGCCTTCATCGGCCCGGGGCTCGACCCGGACCCGACCGCGCAGCCGTGGAAGCCGCCGATGACCGACGACCCGCTGGTGTTCGTCTCGCTGGGCACCTGCGTGAACCGGCGGGCGGGGTTCTTCAAGGTCTGCGTGGACGCCTTCCGGGACCAGCCGTGGCACGTGGTGCTGGCCGTGCACGAGGGCGTCGACCGGGCCGCACTCGGTCCACTGCCGTCCAATGTGGAGGTCCACGGTTGGTTGCCGCACCTGGAGGTTCTCGCGCACACCGACGTCTTCCTCTCACACGCGGGCCTGGGCAGCGTCATGGGCGCCCTGCACCAGGGCGTGCCGCTGGTGGTCGTCCCGGCGTCTCCTGAGGACTGGGTGAACGCGCGCCGGGTCGCCGAACTCGGCCTGGGCCGGGTGATCCGCGACGAGCTGCCCACCCCGGCGAAGCTGCGCGCGGCGGTGGTCGAGGTCGCGGGTGACCGGCTCACCGCCCAGCGGGTCAGCCGGATGCGCGTGGACATCGGTGCCGCGGGCGGTGGCCGGGCGGGCGCCGACGCGCTGGAGCGGCTGCTGGCGAATGGGGGCCGATAGGGGTTGTCAGTCCAGCTGGCCCGTTCCTACGCTCGGATCCGTTGAGCCGCAAGCGGTTCCGTGCGCCACGACGCGATGAGGACTTCACCGTGACCGACGTATCCGACCGGGTTGGCGATGCCGCCCGCATCGCCCACTCGGCACGCACCCCCTACGCGGTCACCGACCCGGCCGCGCTCGAGGCGTGGCTCACCGACTGCCGCGCCCGCTTCCACACCCACGTCGAGCCCATCCCGCTCGACCGCCTCGACGGCTGGTCGGTGCACCCGGAGACCGGCGACATCGGCCACCGCAGCGGGAAGTTCTTCACCGTGCGCGGGCTCGACGTCGAGGTGGCGGGGGCGCCGATCGCCCGGTGGAGCCAGCCGATCATCAGCCAGCCCGAGATCGGCATCCTGGGCATCCTGGTCAAGGAGTTCGACGGTGTCGCGCACTGCCTGATGCAGGCCAAAGTGGAGCCGGGCAACGTCAACGGCGTCCAGCTCTCGCCCACCGTGCAGGCCACCCGCAGCAACTACACCAGCGTGCACGGCGGCAAGTCGGTGCCCTACCTGGAGTACTTCCGCGACACCGCCGGGCACACGGTGCTCGCCGACGTCCGCCAGTCCGAGCAGGGCGCCTGGTTCCACCGCAAGCGCAACCGGAACATGGTCGTCGAGGTGCACGACGAGGTCGAGGTGCTCGACGGCTTCTGCTGGCTGACCCTGGCCCAGGTGCACGAGCTGCTCCGGCTCGACGACCTGATCAACATGGACACCCGCACGGTGCTGTGCTGCTTCCCCTTCTCCGGCAGGGGTTCCGCGTCCGCCTACGGCACCGGCTCGGGCTTCCGCGAGAGCCTGGTGCGCTCGCTCGACGACGCCCAGCCCGCCGCGCACCCCATCGGCGAGGTGCTCAGCTGGATCACCGACGCGCGCACCCGCCAGGACGTCCGCGTCCGCGAGATCCCGCTCAACACCGTCGCGAACTGGCGCTGGTCCGAGGGCCGCATCACCCACGACAGCGGCCTGTTCTTCGACGTGGTCGGCGTGGGCGTCTCGGCGGCGGGCCGCGAGGTGGGCAACTGGCACCAGCCGATGCTGCGCCCGCGCGGCCTCGGGCTTGTGGCGTTCCTGGTGCGGCGCGTCGACGGCGTGCTGCACGTGTTGATGCACGCGAAGGTCGAACCGGGCTACTTCGACGTCGTGGAGCTGGCCCCGACCGTGCAGTGCACCCCCGAGACCTACGCCGAACTGCCCGCCGAGGCCCGCCCACCCTTCCTCGACGAGGTGCTGACCGCGGCTCCGTCGGCGATCCGCTTCGACGCCGTGCACTCCGAGGAGGGCGGCCGCTTCCTGCACGCCCGCACCCGGTACGTGGTGATCGAGTCCGATGTGGACGCATCGGCCGCCCGGCACCCCGACCACCGGTGGCTGCCGCTGCACCAGCTCGCCACCCTGCTGCGGCACAGCCACTACCTCAACGTCCAGGCGCGCAGCGTGCTCGCCTGCCTGCACAGCCTGGTGTCCGGCCCGGAGGGAACAGCATGACCACGCGCGTCTGGGACTACCTGACCGAGTACGAGAACGAGCGCGAGGACATCCTCGACGCCGTCGACACGGTGTTCCGCTCCGGCCAGCTGGTGTTCGGCCCGAGCGTGCGCGGGTTCGAGGAGGAGTTCGCCGCCTACCACGGCCTCGCGCACGGCATCGGCGTCGACAACGGCACCAACGCCCTGGTCCTGGCCCTGCGCGCGCTGGGCGTCCGCCCGGGCGACGAGGTGATCACGGTGTCCAACACCGCCGCCCCCACGGTCATCGCCATCGACCAGATCGGCGCGAAGCCGGTCTTCGTCGACGTGCACGAGCGCAACTACCTGATGGACGTCTCCCAGGTCGAGGCCGCCATCACGCCGAAGACCAGGGCCCTGCTCCCGGTCCACCTCTACGGCCAGTGCGTCGACCTGGCACCACTGCAAGAGGTGTCGAAGAAGCACGACCTGGTCCTACTTGAGGACTGCGCCCAGGCCCACGGCGCCCGCCAACACGGCAAGATCGCGGGCACCACCGGCCAAGCGGCGGCGTTTAGCTTCTACCCCACCAAGGTCCTGGGCGCCTACGGCGACGGCGGTGCCGTCGTCACCGACGACCCGGACGTCGACGCCGCCCTGCGCAGGCTGCGGTACTACGGGATGGAGAAGCAGTACTACGTGGTCGAGACCCCCGGCCACAACTCCCGCCTGGACGAGGTCCACGCCGAAATCCTCCGCCGAAAACTCCGCCGCCTCGACGGCTACCTGGAGTCCCGCAAGCGCGTGGCCGCCCGCTACGCCGAGGCCCTGGCCGACACCGACCTGGTGCTCCCCGCCGTCGAACCGGGCAACGACCACGTCTACTACGTCTACGTGGTCCGCCACCCCAAGCGGGACCAGATCCTCGAGGCACTGCAGGCCTACGACATCGCCCTCAACGTCAGCTACCGCTGGCCGGTCCACACCATGAGCGGCTTCGCCCACCTGGGCTACGAACGAGGATCCCTGCCGGTCACCGAGGCATTGGCGGACGAGATCTTCTCCCTGCCGATGTACTCGTCCCTGTCGGAGGACCTCCAGGACAAGGTCATCAGCGCCCTCCGCGAAGTCCTCCGCACCCTCTGACCCACGAGGTGCCGCAGGCCTCACCTCCGCCTTGGTGCCTGCGAGGTGGAGCGGCCTAGCAAGCCGCTCGCCAAGCAACCCCAGCCTCTGGCCGGGCTCTCCCCAACCAAGCCGTCCCCAACCAGGCCCCCCGGGCAAGCCAGCCTCACCCAACCCGCCCCCCACCCGAGCCGCACCCGCCTACCCTCCTCCTCGATCGGGTGGCGCGGCTTTGCAACCCGCTTCCCGGCGGAGCCGCACCCTCCCGCCTTCCTGCTCGATTGGGTGGAGTGGCTTTGCAACCTGCTTCCCGGCGGAGCCGCACCCTCCCGCCTTCCTGCTCGATTGGGCGGAGTGGCTTTGCAGCCCGCTTCCCGACGGAGCCGCACCCTCCCCGCCCTCCTGCTCGATTGGGTGGAGTGGCTTTGTTCGGGGAGAAAAGAGGCGCTAGCCTGGTCCCGGCGTGGGTGATCCCTTCCCCACCCGCTTCACCCCGGCGCCTCTTTTCTTAGGGGCCCCGAACAAAGCCACTCCACCCAATCGAGCCCACCCGCGAACCCAACCACCCAGCAAGCATGATCAACGCCGAGGCAGAGTCCGAACCCGAATCGGATCCCCCCGCCGCTCCGACCCGAAGTTCGCGATCCCCTTCACCCGGAACCAGTACACCGTGTCCGGCTGCAACCCGGTGATCGTCGTGCTCAGCACCGGCCCCATCAACCGCTGCGCGGGCACGTCG
This sequence comes from Actinokineospora sp. NBRC 105648, assembly GCF_030269645.1. Taxonomy (GTDB): domain Bacteria; phylum Actinomycetota; class Actinomycetes; order Mycobacteriales; family Pseudonocardiaceae; genus Actinokineospora. The sequence goes on from NZ_BSTR01000001.1 coordinate 257,508, forward strand.
TCCACCGCCACCTCGTACCCGTACACGGTCCAGAACGGCCCACTGGTCGGGTTCCAGGCCAGCGACACGCTGTCCGACCCGACCGCCGTGGTGTGCAGGCCCTTCGGCGCGGGCAGCAGTTCGTTGATCACGTTGTCGGTCCGGATCTCCAGCCACCGGGCGGGTGGCTGGTCGCCGCGGGTGCACTTGACCGTGCGGCCGTGTCCGCGCAGGGTCAGGTCGATGCTCTCGATGTCGACGTAGCTCAGCCCGGCCTTGAAGGTGGAGTAGTTCGTCCCGGTGTACCCGGCGACGTCGACCACCAGGTCCTGGCCGGGGATGACCGTGGTCCGGTGGAAGTCCAGCGGTACCGCCGCGCGCAGCGACACCGTGCCGCTCACCGCGATGTTCGCCGTCACCACACCCTCGACCGAGCGCAGCCCCCGCACGGCGCGGGCCGGGATGGTGGCCTTCCCGGTGATCCGGCGCGCCTCCGGGCCGGGGCCGAGGTAGGCGGGGTTCTCGATGTCGGCGGTCAGCGCCAGCTTCACCGGACCACCGACCGGTCCCGGACAGCGGTTGGTCAGCTCGACCGACATCGGCTGGGCCGCCGCCGTGGCGGCGGTGAGCACACTGGCGGACAACACGACCAGGGCGGTGGCGAGGATCCTGCGCACTGGGAGTTCCCTTCGCTCGGAGGAATCCCAAGCTAGGGCCGCGCCGGTTCGGCGGCAACGAAGTTGCGCCGAACGCGGGCGGACATCTCCTTGCCGCAAAATGTCCTTTGTGGATTCCCGGGTCCCGTGGCCGAATCGCCACCAGGATCCCCTGGCGACAATCCACGGGTTGGTCAGGTCTTGTCAATTCCGGTCACCGGCCACGCGCCGAATCGGGAGTCGAAAGACCCACAGTTCAGCGAACACGCCCGGGTTGACCGGGCTAGCCAGCGCATGTTCCGGCACAGCGCCCTGGCGGACTCACCACACTACGCAGGGTGAGAATCCGGTCTGCCTCGGGCGCAAGCGGACCGCCGGTCCGCTGTGAGCTGGGTCATGCGGGTGGCTCTGGGCGCGGAGGTCGCGGAGAGCGATCCGGGGCATGGGTAGGCTCAGGTCCTCGACGTCGGTCTCGGGGGAGGTCGCCATGGGTCTCGTTCGGACGATGGGCGCGCGGATCGGGTCCTGGCTGGTGGGCACCTCGGCGGCCCGCTTCCTGCTGCGCAAGTTCGGCACCAGGGCGCTCTCGTTGCTCCCCGAGGCCACCCTGGTCCCGCTGCGCCGCGACGGGATGGAGCCGGTGGCCGAGCTCGACCGGATGCGCGAGGAGCAGCCGGTCACCAAGCTGCCGGTCCCCTTCGGGGTGAACATCTGGCTGGTCACCGGCTACGCGGAGAACAAGCAGGTGCTGGTCGACACCGCGTCGTTCAGCAACGACTACCGCCACCTCGGCGAGCTGGTCGAGATCGAGGACCAGAACCCCGGTGGCCTGGGCTTCGCCGACCCGCCCGACCACACCCGGCTGCGCAAGCTGCTCACGCCTGAGTTCACCATGCGCAGGCTGGCCAGGCTGGGCCCGCGCATCGACGCGATCGTGGCGGACTGCCTCGACCGGATCGCCACCGCGCCCGGCCCGATCGACCTGGTCGAGCTGTTCGCCCTGCCCATCCCGTCGCTGACCATCTGCGAGCTGCTCGGCGTCCCCTACTCCGACCGCGACGACTTCCAACGCCTCGCGGTCGCCCGCTTCGACCTGTTCAGCGGCGCGGGCGCCTCACTCGGCGCCATCTCGGAGTCACTGGTCTACCTGGAGGGCATCGTCCGCGCCCAGCGCGCCGACCCCGGCGACGGCCTGCTCGGCATGATCATCCGAGAACACGGCGACGAGGTCGACGACAAGGAACTGGCGGGCCTGGCCGACGGCATCCTGACCGGCGGCTTCGAGACCACGGCCAGCATGCTCGCCCTGGGCGCGGTGATCCTGCTGCGCGACCCGGACACCGCCACCCTAATCCGCCACGACGACAAGGCCATCGGCCCGTTCGTGGAGGAACTGCTGCGCTACCTCACCGTCGTCCAGGTCGCCTTCCCCAGGTTCGCCCGGCACGACCTGCGCATCGGCGACACCGAGATCGGCAAGGGCGACCTCGTCGTCTGCTCCCTGAGCTCAGCCAACCGCGACGACGCCCTCGGTGTCGACATCCGGACCTTCGACCCCCGCCGCCGACCCACCCAGCACATGGCCTTCGGCTACGGCGCCCACCGCTGCATCGGCGCCGAACTGGCCAGGATGGAACTCCGAGCCGCCTACCCGGCCCTGGTGCGCCGGTTCCCGAACCTGAAACTGGCCAAGCCCGAGGACTCCCTGGAATACCGGAAGACCTCCATCGTCTACGGCGTGGAACAAATCCCGGTCACCACGGCCTAAAAGGGAAAGAGTGCAGGCGGCGGCCTGAGGGAACAGAGCGGGAGACAGTCGGCCGAGTCGCAGTCGCAACAAGCTTTTCCATGTCGCTCACCCAACCCGCTCCCCGCGCAAGCCGCACCCGCCCGCCCTCCTGCTCGATTGGGTGGAGTGGCTTTGTTTGGGGAGAAAAGAGGCGCTAGCCTGACCCAGGCGGTGGGTATCCCTTTCCCACCCGCTCTACCCACGGCGCCTCTTTTCTTAGGGGCCCCAAACAAAGCCACTCCACCCAATCGAGCCCACCCCGCCAACCAGGCCACCAGCAGAGCTGGCACAGAGCAGCAAGGCACAGCAGCGGCATGAACCCGCTGCTGTGCCCAGGCCGGCCACCAAGCGATCACCCGAAGAACACCGAAGCGGCCACGTCATCGAAGTCCAGCCGCGCGAGGTCAGCCACGTCCCCGTCCACCACCAACGACTTCCCCTTGCAATCCTTCTCCGACCACAACTTCACCGAGCCCAGCGCCGTCAACGACGACGCGTTCCCCGGCCGGGCGAGGTTCTTGCAGCCCTTGCCCGCAGTACCCTCCGCGGCACCGTTGTCGCTGAAGTTCGGCTCGTCGAACAGGGTCACACTGGTCGCCTTGCGCCCCGACTCGGGGGCGGTGGACGGGGTGGTGGTCGGGGTGGCGCCCGCGCCCGCCTTGCGGCCGTCCGGGGTGACGCCGAACCAGGTTCCACCCACGCCCTGGCCCAGGGTGTCGCCGGGCTTGGTGTCCTTGGCGAAGCGGTAGACCGGCCAGCCCTTGATCGTCACCTGCGTGCTGCCGTCGTCGCGGGTGACGAAGCCGACCGCCGACTTCTTGACCCCAGCGATGAACACCTTGCCGCCCTTGGCAACTGTGACCGGCGGCCAGGTCTTGGCGCAGTCACCGTTGCAAGTGGACTTCGACGGGCTCGCGGTGTCCTTGTCGAACCGGTACAGCGTGAGCCCGGCACCGTTGACCACCACCGGGTTCAGCTCCCCGGCCTTGCCCGCCTTGAGCTGCACCCACTTGCTCGCGGTCTCCGCCTGCGCGGTGTTCGCGGTGCCGTCCGGACCGGTCGCCCAGTCACCGGTGCCCTCGGTGGCCTTGTTGGACTTCGCGGTGCCGCCGAAGAACGAGACGCCGTCGAGCTGTTCGCTCTCCTGGGCGGCGGGTACCGCGGCCGCGGTGTCTGGGGTGTCCGGTGTGGGGGTGCTTTGACCCGCGCAGGCGGAGAGGGCGGCGATGGCGGTGAGGAGGACGGCGGCGGAGATGGTGCGGTTCATCTGGGTGGCTCCCTGGTGGCTGGACTTGGATTCACCAGGTACACGGTGGATCTGGGGGAGCGGTTCAGCTGGATCTGGTTGCTGTGCTCGGCCTGCTGGGTGGCCGGGTTCCGGCGCAGGGCTGGATTGGGTGGAGTGGCTTTGTTCGGGGCCCCTACGAAAAGAGGCGCAGTGGATAGAGCGGGTGGGAAAGGGATACCCACCGCCTGGGTCAGGCCAGCGCTTCTTTTCTGGCCGGGGTCAGGGGGCGATTCCGAGGTCTTCGGACAGGGCTTGAAAGCGGGATTCGGCTAGGGGAGCCGGGTTCTCGCCCAGCCAGGCCAGGTGGCCGAAGGTTTCCAGGACCACTAGGCCGTGGATCGTGGTCCACGCGGTGAAGGCGATCGCTGCGGCGTCCGGGGGTAGGTCTACTGCTGCGGCGAAGGTGTTCAGTGCGGTGATCGTCGGGTCGACCTCTCGGCGTTTCAGGGTGCCCCTGTGCCACGCCTCGATGATGGGGGGTACGAAGGCTGCGCCCACTGCTCGGCTGGCGTGTGAGGTGGGGCCGGATTCCGGGGCCGCGTAGTCCGGGATCGGTGTTCCGTACAGCAGTGCGAACTCGTGCGGGTGGGTCAGCGCCCACTGCCGGTACGCGAGCGCCGCTGCCACGAAGGCGTCGCCCTTTGCCGCGTCGCGGGCCCGTGTCACCTCCTCCGCCAGTGCCGCGAAACCGTCGGTGATCAGGTCGGTTATCAGTGCTTCGCGGTTCGGGTAGTAGCGGTACAGGCCTGCCGGGCTCATCCCGATCGACACCGCCACCGCGCGCAGTGACAGGGCTGCGCCGCCGCCCTCGCGCAGGTGGGCCAGGGCCGTGGCCTTGATCTCGGCCGAGGTTTGTTCCCGGAGTCGTTCCCGCCTGGTCGCCATGGTGCGTGAGGGTAGCGCGTTGCGATCGGTGTTCGCAGTGCGCTACGGTCAAAGTGTGAACACTGATCGCAGTGCAGATACTGATCGCAAAGTTGGCGGCATGCGCGAGGGCGTCCCGGAACGGGCGACCGCGGTGTTGTTACTGGTGGAGGGGCTGTTGCTGTTCGTCCCGCTGGTGGTGCTCGGGGCGGCTGTGGACTGGCCGGCCAGCCTGGGTGAACCTGCCGCCGCCGTGTTGCCGCGAGTGGCTGAGCACGAGGCGGCGTTGCGGGTCGGGTATGTCGTGTACCTCGCCTACTCGGCGTTGTTCCTGCCGGTGGCGTTGTGGGCCATGGGGACCCTCGCGCCGGACCGGCAGGACTCGCGGGTTGCCCGGCTCGGCGTGGCGTTCGCCGCTCTGTCCACAGTGGCTCGGTGTGTCGGCATCGTCCGGTGGCTCACCACCATGCCCGACCTCGCGCACGCCTGGCAGTCGGGCGTGCACCGGGAGGCGATCGAGGTGCAGTACGACGCGCTGAACTCGTTCGCGGGTGGTGTTGGTGAGTTGCTCGGGGTGTCGCTGTTCGCGGCGGGTTGGCTGCTCTGCCTGGCCAAGGTCGCGAGCATTCCGTTGTGGCTCAAGGGTTTCACCGTTGTCACCGCCGCCGCCCTCGCCCTGCCGCTGGTCGAGCTGCTCGGGGTGGACGCGGGCGCGTTGATCAGCGTGGGCAGTGCGACGGTCCAGGTCTGGTTCCTGGTCACCGCCGTGCACGTCGTCCGCGGCGGCAGGCGGTCGAGCGCGGCGCGGGATCGATAACTGGTCTACACCAAGGCTAGCGGCTGTTGCAGAGTTCCAGCTGGGTGCGCTCGGCTGTCGTGCACGGCAGGTACCCCGCGTCCTTGAGGCGCAGTCGGGCGCTGTCGTGGGTCCGCACGAACTTCACGAACGAGGCCAGCAGCGAGCCCGCCGCCGGTTCGCCGCGGGTGTAGAGGTACTCCACGGTCCAAAAGGGATACTCGGACTCGATGCCGCCCGCCGCGTCGAACACCTTGCCGTCGAGGCTGAGGGCGTTGAGGGCGTTGCTCTTGCGGGCCTCGGCCACCGACGGGGCGTCCGCGTAGCCGATGGTGCCCGGGATGGAGCTGATCTTGGCGACGACCTCGGAGTTGGAGTCCCGTTCGCAGCGCGTGGTCCGGGCGCCCGGGTTGCGGTCCTTCGCCAGGCACTCGTTGGAGGACAGGCCGTCCTCGCCGGTGCCCAGGACGCGCTGTTCGAACAGTTCGCGGGTGCCGGACTCCTGGCCGCGCCCGACGATCCGGATCGGCAGCGGGGCGCCGCCGCGCAGCTGGCTCCAGTCCTGGTAGGTGCCGTCGTAGACCTTGCGCAGGTCGGCGGTGGAGATGGTGTCCAGGCCGACCGAGGAGTTGACCACCACGTGGTAGACCACGATCGCCAGCTGCTGCGCGTAGAGACCCTGTTCCTCGCCCCGGTGCCTGCCGTCGGACAGCGCCGCCAGGGTCCCCGCGTCGGCGGGGCTCAGGGCCGCGACGGTGCGCACCCCATCGATGCTGCCGGTGGCCTGGGTGAGGATCTTGGCGTCCGTGCAGGCGTCCAGGTAGTCGCGGGCGATCGACTTCATCGTGGGCATGAACACGCTCGACCCCTGCACCGACAGCTCACCCGAGCCGCAGGCCACCGACGGGTCGGTCGGTGGTGAGGCGAACACCAGGCTCAGCACCAGGAAACCGGTCAGCACCAGGGCGAGCGCGCCGGTGAGCCGGGGCAGGGTGACCCGCCGCTGGCGCTTCTCGTCCTTGATGATCCCGTTGTCGCCGAGCTTGCCGGTGGACTCGATCTCCTTGCTGGTCTCGCCCTCCGGGGTGTCCGCGGGCTCCTCCAGGACCACGACCAGCTTGAACTTCTGCTTGCGCTTCAAGGACAGGCCGTCCAGCCGCACCCCGTGCCAGCGCGGCTCGGTCTCCGGCTCCTGCGGGGCGGGGGCCTGCCCGCCGATCCAGCGCACCATCCGCTGGGACAGCTTCTCCCGCACGGTCAGCAGGTTGTCCCGCTCGCCGTTGCCGGGTGCGGGGTCGGTGCCGTTGCGGAAGAACCGCAGCCCGGCGCGCAGCTGCTCGCGGATCTCGTCGGAGCCCGCCTCGGAGATCCGGGCGTTCCAGACCACCCGCTTGCCGAAGGTGAACGAGAGCGGCTTGTCGAAGTCGTCGGCGCTGATGTCGTAGCCGCCGGTGTTGCGGATCCGGATGACCACGATGCTCATCCGGTCGAGCAGCCGCGACATGCTCGCCAGCTGCCGCGGGCCCGCCCCGGGGCCGTCGTCGTGCAGCTTCTCCGGCCCCAGGCCGATCTTCGAGTTGTAGTGCACCCGGTAGCTGATCCGCTTGCGCCGGATCAGGAACCGGTCGACGAACGGCGTGGCCACCAGCAGCACGATGCCCAGCACGAGGTTGCCGGGGCCGAGGAAGTCCAGTACCGCGCGCAGGGTCTCTCGGATTCCGGTCACCGGACGCCTCCCAGGATCACGCCGGTCAGCGTAGGAGGGCCGGCCCCGGCGGGCAGCATGATCTCCATCCGTTCACCGCCGGTTCAGCCAAGCGCTACTGCTTGCCGGACCGGCGCAGCGCGAGCAGCGCGCCGATGGCGACCAGGACGGCCAACCCGGTGATCCACACCCAGTTGGGCATGGCGTTGGACCCGGGCGCGGGGGCCGCCACCGGCGCCGTGGACACCTCGGTCACGGGCGGGAGTTCCTCGCTGGTCACCACGTCTGAGCCCGCGGTCTCCGAGCTGGTGGTCTGCGCGCCGGGGGCGTCCACGATCGTGCTGAACGGGATCTGCCCGGAGACGGTGTGGCCGTCGTCGGAGGTGACCCGGTACTCGATGGCGTACTGGCCCGCCAGGCCCACGGGTTGCACCGCGACCGTGACCACGGTGCCCGCGACCACCGGTCGCTCGACCGTCCAACGACCACCCGCGCCGCTGACCGACACCGAGTCGTTCGGACCGATGGTGACCGCCTCGGTGAAGGTGAGCTGGACGGACTGGGGCAGCTCGGCCAGCGCCGCGCCCTTGGCGGGCGAGCTCGACTCGAGTTCCACGTGCGCCGAGGCGGGCAGCGCGGTGGCGGTCAGGGCGACGCCCGCGAGGAGCAGGATGGCGGCCAGGCGGCGCAGGATCATGGACGGAGGGTAGCCGGTGGGTGCGTTCGGCCAGGGTTTGCCCGCGTTCGACCGAGGCCCCGCGGTGCTTCCCTTGCGTAGGCTGCGCTCGTGCGTGAGGGGGTGCGGTGGAGCGTCCTGGGGACATCACCAGTAACGAGATCGCCGGGGAAGTGCACGGCACGAGCGTGCAGGCGTACCGCATCTCCGGCGGCGTGCACGTGCACACCGGGCAGGAGCGCTTGGTGGCCGCCTACAGCGAGCTGGCGGACGCGCGACGGCAGCTCTTGGAGGGCATGCAGGTCGAGCGGAACCTGACCCAGGCCGTGTGGGCGTTGCAGACACTCGTGTTGCGCCTGCAAGACCAGGTGCTCCGGTTGCGGGACAACGAGACCGAGCTGCGCGCGACGGTGGTGGCGAAGGAACGCGCCGAGGGCCAACTGGACGTCGCCGAGGCCGAACAGGCCACCGCGGTGCGCCTGCTGCGCCTCGCCCGGGCCAGGCTGGCCGAGGTCCAGGCGCGGGCGAGCGAACCCGCTGAACTGCCCGGGATCGAGCCGACCGCCCTGGTCGCGGGCCTGGACGAGATCGACCGGTTCCTCGACGAGCAAGGCGCTCGGCTGGGCAGGCTCTCGGCCGAGCTGGACGGCGTCCCGTCGATCACCGTCGCGGTGGTCGACGACCACCAAGTCGTCTGGCACGGGATTCGCCACTACCTCGACCGCGCGGACCCGCCAGTGCGGATCGTCTCGGAGGCGGACTCGGTGCTGTCCGCGCTCACCGGTCCGGGTGCCGTCGCCGACGTGGTGATCATGGACCTGCACCGCCCGGACACCGGCCCCGCGGACCGGGCCGGGTCCGGCTACCTCGACCTGCAGCGGTTGGTCGACGCCGGGCGGAAGGTGGTCGTCTGCTCGACTCGCGTCGACCGCATCACGATGGTGCGGTGCATGGGGATCGGCGCGCACACCTACATCACCAAGGTCGAGATCGCCGACCACCTGGCCGAGGCCGTCCGCGCCGCGGCGTACGGACGGGTCTACCGGGCGCCGTTGTTGGCGGCGGCGATGGACCTGCCCCCGGTCGGGCGCCCGGAGCTCAGCCCGGGTGAGCGGGAGGTGCTGCTGCTCCACTGCGCGGGCATGACCTTGGTCGAGATCGCCGCGCGCTCCGGCTCACCGTGCAGGCCGTCCACTCCCGGCTGGAACGGGTTCGCAAGAAGTACACCGACCTCGATCGCTCCGCCCGATCCCGCAGCGCGCTGACCCGGCAAGTGCTGCGCGACGGTCTGATCACCTGGGCCGAACACCGCCAGGCGATCACGTCGCTCGAGTAGCCCGCCGGGTCAGCGCTTGAGGTTGAGCCGCAGCTCGGTGAGGCCGCGCAGGTTGAAGTGCGAGTGCCAGCGCAGGTCCTGGCTCGCCAGCTCGATGTCGGAGTAGCGGCGCAGCAGCTCGGCGAACACCGTGCTCGCCTCCAGCTTGCCCAGCACCGCGCCCACGCAGTAGTGCGGGCCGGAGCTGAACGCGAGCGACTTGGGCTCGGTGCGGGCCAGGTCGAGCCGGTCCGGGTCCGGGTAGCGGTCCGGGTCGCGGCCCGCGGCGTCGAACAGCACGATCACCGTGTCGCCCGCCGGGATCACCTTGTCGCCGATGCGGGTGTCCGCGGTGACGATCCGCGCGGCGAGCTGCACCGGCGGGTCGAACCGGGACAGCTCCTCGACCGCGGTGCCCATCAGCCCCGGGTCGGCCCGCAGCGCGCGCAGCGCCGCGGGCTGCTGGAGCAGGGCGAGCATGCCGTTGGCGATGAGGTTGACCGTGGTCTCGTGGCCCGCGTTGAAGATGAGCAGGATGTTGGCGACGATCTCCTCGTCGGTGAGCTGCTCGCCGTCGGCGTCCGGGGACATCAGCACCGAGAGCAGGTCGTGCTCGGGGTCGTTGCCGCGCCGCTGGGCCATCAGGTCGAGCAGGTAGGCGCGGAACTCGGGCTCGGCCTTGTTCATCGCGATCCGGCGCGCCGGGGTAACCCCGGGGTCGATCACGTAGCCGACCTTGTCCGTCCAATCGCGGCACTTGGCGCGGTCCTGCTCGGGGATGCCGAGCAGCTCGCCGACCACCAGGATCGGCATCGGCAGCGCCAGGTCGGAGATCAGGTCGACCTCGCCGTCGCCCATGTCGTCGATGAGCCTGCCGACCACCTCGGCGATCCGCGGCCGCATCCGGTCGATGTTGCGCGGGGTGAACACGCGCGCGATCAGCCTGCGCATCCGGCGGTGCGCGAGACCGTCCTGCATGAGCATCCACTTGCTGGTGCTCTTGACCACCGGGCAGGTCGGGCCGCCGCGGATCATCGCCCAGCCGGGGTCGGCGGGGAAGTTGCTGGAGGCGCCGGGCGCGCGCAGCAGGGCGTCGACGTCGTCGTAGCGGGAGAGCACCCAGTAGCCGAACGGCGACCGGTGCACGGGCTCGGTCTCCCGCAGCCGCCGGTAGTACCCGAACCGGTCGGCGGCCAGCGCCGGGTCGTTCAGGTCGAAGAGCGCAGTCATAGCGGGGGTCCGTCCGTGACAGGCCAGTTCGCCCTGGCAGCACTGGAATCCGCCTCGATCCTGCTGTCGGCCCCGGGGACCGTCAACCCCTAGCAGGGGTCCCCTAGCACCGGCGGCCCGGGTTACTTGATCATTAAATATGTACGCCGTACGGGTGATACTCGCGAGTAGATAGCTACTGATCCGCTACGAGCGGTAACTGGCGACCGGGGTCCATGCGATGCACGGAGCAGCAAGGCCCCAGAAGGACCAACGAGCGTCCGGACAACGCGCGCTCGGGTCGGCCCGGGGTTCGAACCGCCGAAGAATCGATGTGCCCATGACACTGCTGTGGATCATCGGAGCCGTCATCGCCCTGGTCGGGCTCGCCTCCTGGCGTCTCCGCCGCGCCGCGGGCCTGCTGGACCGGATCCTGGTCGAAGAGCACGCGGGCGCCGAGCGGGACGCCCGCCGCGCCGCCACCGAAACCGAGTGGGTGTCGTCGCGCCCGGTCGCCGAGACGCCCGGCACCACCCGCGCCGAGACCGGGTTGCCCGCGGTGGTCAGGTTGCCGCACCCGGCCCGTCGGCTGTGGCCGCACCGCCGGACGCCGGACCGGCTCGCGGGCTGATGTCCAACGGCCCTGGTCCAGCCCCGTGCGGGCGGTCACCATGGGGCCGAACCACGAGTTCCGACGCGGTGGGCGCCGCGTCGTGAGGGTGGGTCGAACCATCCCGCCTGGGGTCCCCCGGTCGGTGGGCGCCGACCGGGGGACACCGGGTTCCGGCCAAGCCCTCAGTACGGCTCGCCGAGGGCCGCGCGCAGCGCGGCGCGGTCGATCCAGCCGAGGTGGGCGCTGGCCCGCGCCCCTCGGAAGGACCACAGGTGGTGCTGGCGCCAGGTGGCCCGGCGGCCGTGCCGGGGACTGGGCGCCAGGTTGGTCCCGACATAGGTGCCGCTGAACTCCAGGCGCGTCTCGACCGTGTCGGTACCGGTGCGCCGGGCGCTGAGAATGCGCGCGTAGACATCGGGCATCGCGCGCCGGGCGGCCTCGATCGAAAAGCGCAGCCCGGGTATTCCGTCGTCGAAGACTCGGACGTCGGACAAATCTCGGATATCGGGATGGGCGAACTCGTCCAGAACGGTGAAATCGCCCTCGTTGACCGATTCCCGGATGAACGCCACCGCGATTTCCACCTGATCGCCCGCGCGGGTGGCCGACCACGGCCCGCGGACCAGCACGCCGGTCACCGCGGTGCGGGGAGCGCGACCTCGGAGAGGGCGGCGGCGAGCGCTCTGCGGTGCTCCCGGCGGATGGCCACGGCGCGGTGGCGGGCGTACTCGGCGTCGGTCTCCGGGTGCACCGGGCGGACCGGGCGCGGCGCGCCGTCGTCGTCCACGGCGACGAACACCAGGTGCGCCTCGGCGATCCGCTCGCGCTCGCCGGTGCCGTGGCAGCGCTGGGCGTCGACGTGCACGCCGATCTCCATCGACGTCCGGCCGGTGCCCTCCACCTGGGCGCGCGCCGAGACGATGTCGCCTGCCCAGACCGGGGCGAAGAACGTCATCGCCTCCACCGAGACGGTGACGGCGTGGCCGTCACTGTGCCGGGCGGCGGTGGCCCAGGCGACGTCGTCGACCAGTTCCAGGATGAGCGTGCCCTTGCCAGAGCCGAACATGTTCTCGTTGGACCGCCAGATGACGCGGGAGAGCTCGCAGCGCGAGGCGCCCATCGTCTTCCCGGTCGCCATGGACTCCGGTTGCGTCGTCGGAGTCCGCTGGGCTGCGTCGACAGGGGTCATCGGAAGTGATTCTCCAAAGGGGATATCGGGTCGGTCGGGAATACCGGTGCACGGGGGCGACGAGCGGGGGGAGATGGCGCCCAGTCTAAACGATCATTCGGGTGGTCTTTGCCAATTTCGCACCATCCGCGGATATCTCGCTTTGTTGGGCGACATTGATCACGGTCGGTCACCGGCCACAGGGCTAACTGCGGGACACCCGTAACTCGAACTAGTGAAGTAGAGCTGCACGAATGGGAGAGTTCGTCACCGATACTTGCCCGAGTGGGTGAACCGTCGGAAATCCTCGGGTGCGGTCGGGACCCCACGCCCCACCGCTAGGTGCTGTCCCGCGAGTCCGGCACGCGCTATCCGCGCCCGCGCGGCCCCTGGCCGCACGGACGGAAAGCCCAAGTACAACCCGGTACGAGCGGCCTCCCGCCCGCGCGGCCAGGAACCGCGCGGATCACGAATCCCACGCACCGGACCCGCGGGACAGCACCTAGACTGCGACCGCATCCACACGCCCGCCCGTAGTGAGGTTCCGCTGTGCTGACCATGCAGGACGCGTTGCTCGCGTTGACCCGCTACTGGACCGAGCGCGGCGCCATGGTGGTGCAGCCGTTCAACACCGAGGTCGGCGCCGGGACGCTGAACCCGGCCACCGTGCTGCGCGTGCTGGGGCCCGAGCCGTGGCGGGTCGCCTACGTCGAGCCCAGCGTGCGCCCCGACGACGCCCGCTACGGCGAGAACCCCAACCGGCTGCAGACCCACACCCAGTTCCAGGTGGTGCTCAAGCCCGACCCGGGCAACCCGCAGGAGCTCTACCTGGGCAGCCTCGAGGCGCTGGGCATCGACATCCACGCCCACGACGTGCGCTTCGTCGAGGACAACTGGGCCTCACCCGCCCTGGGCGCCTGGGGCCTGGGCTGGGAGGTCTGGCTCGACGGGCTGGAGATCACCCAGTTCACCTACTTCCAGCAGGCGGGTGGCCAGACCCTCGACCCGGTCTCGGTGGAGATCACCTACGGCGTCGAGCGGATCATGATGGCGCTGCAGGGGGTGGCGCACTTCAAGGACATCGCCTACGCGCCGGGCATCTCCTACGGCGAGGCGTTCGGCCAGGCCGAGTACGAGATGAGCCGGTTCTACCTCGACGACGCCGACGTCGAGACCCAGCGCAGGCTCTTCGAGGACTACGCCGCCGAGGCCCGCAGGCTGCTCGACGCCCGGCTGCCGGTGCCCGCGCACGTCCACGTGCTCAAGTGCTCGCACACCTTCAACGTCCTCGACGCCCGCGGCGCGGTCAGCACCACCGAGCGGGCCAAGGCGTTCGCCCGGATGCGCGGGCTGGCCCGCGAGGTCGCAGGCCTGTGGTCGCAGCGCCGCGCCGAGCTGGGGCACCCGCTCGGCACCGCCGACCTGCCCGCCGCGCTGCCCGCGCCGACGGAGTTCCCCGTCGTGGAGGGGACCCGCACGCTGCTGTTCGAGATCGGCACCGAAGAGCTGCCGCCGCACGAGGTCACCCGCACCGCCGCCGCGGTCCGCACGGCGCTGGCCGCCAAGCTCGACGGCACCCGCCTCGGCCACGGCGAGGTCCGCACGCACGCCACACCGCGCCGGATCGTGGCCATTGTGGACAGTGTCGAGCCGGTGGAGCCGGACGCCGAGCGCACCGTGCGCGGCCCGCGCGCCTCGGCCGCCTTCGACGCCGATGGCAACCCCACCAAGGCCGCCGCCGGTTTCGCGCGCGGCCAGGGGGTGGACGCGAGCGCGCTCCAGCGCATCGATGTGGACGGTGTGGAGTACGTCGGCATCACCCGCACCGATCTCGGCCGCGGCGCGCTGGAGGTCCTCAGTGGACTGCTCGGCGAACTCGTCGCGGAACTGCGCGCGGACAAGAACATGCGGTGGAGCGACCCGAAGCTCTCGTTCACCCGCCCGGTGCGCTGGCTGGTCGCGCTGCTGGGCGACACCCAGGTGCCGGTGGTCGCCTCCGCGCTCGCCGCGGGCCGGGAGACCCGGGTGCACCGCACGGCGGCAACGCCCGTGCTGCCAGTGGAATCCGCCGAGGGCTACCTCGATTTCCTTGCCTCGCACGGGGTTGTGGCCGACCAAGAAGTGCGGCGGGCGCGCATCGTCGCCGCGGCGGCGGAGTTGGCCGAGTCGGTCGGCGGTCACGTCGAGGGCGAGGACGCGCTCATCGACGAGATCACCAACCTGGTCGAAGAGCCCAACGCGGTGCTCGGCTCATTCGAGCCGCGCTACCTGGACCTGCCAGCCGAGATCCTCACCACCGTGATGCGCAAGCACCAGCGCTACCTGCCGGTGCGCGACGCGCAGGGCACGCTGCTGCCGCACTTCGTGGCGGTGGCCAACGGCGCGTGCGACCACGACACCGTGCGCGCGGGCAACGAGGCCGTGCTGCGCGCCCGGTACGAGGACGCGAGCTTCTTCTGGCGCGCCGACCTGCAGACCCCGCCGGAGCGGATGAAGGAGGGCATCGCCAAGCTGGCCTTCGAGGAGCGGCTCGGCTCGGTGGCCCAGCGCGCCGACCGGATCGCCGCGGTGGCCCTGGACCTGGCCACCGAGGTGTCCACTGTGGACAGCTCTACTGTGGACATCGAGGTGCTGCGCCGGGCCGCCGCGCTGGCGAAGTTCGACCTGGGCTCGCAGATGGTCATCGAGCTGACCAGCCTGGCGGGCACCATGGCCCGCGAGTACGCCCGCCGCGCCGGTGAGCCCGAGGCGGTCGCGCAGGCCCTCTACGACATGGAGCTCCCGCGCTCCGGCGGCGGTGCCGTGCCCGCCACCGCTCCCGGTGCGCTGCTCGCGCTGGCCGACCGGTTCGACCTGCTCGCGGGCCTGTTCGCGGTGGGCGCCAAGCCGACCGGCAGCTCCGACCCGTTCGGCCTGCGCCGCGCGGGGGCGGGCGTGGTCGCGATCCTGCGGGCGCACCCCTCGTTGCGGGCGATCACCGTGCCGCGCGGGCTGGCCGCCGCCGCGGAGCGCGTGCGCGCGCAGGGCATCGAGGTGTCCGACGCGGTGCTGGCCGAGGTGGCCGAGTTCGTGCTGCGCCGGTACGAGCAGCAGCTGCTGGACGCGGGCCACCCGCACGAGCAGGTCTCGGCGGTGCTGGTGCTGGGCGCGGCGCCGGTGGTCGCCGACGAGACGCTGGCCGAGCTGTCCACCCGGGTGGGCGACCCGGACTTCGCGGCGCTGGTCGCGGCCCTGCAGCGGGTCCGGCGGATCGTCCCCGCCGGGACCGAGCCCGGCTACGACCCGGCGGTGCTCACCGAGCCCGCCGAGGTGTCGCTGCACCAGGTGTTCGACAAGGCCCGCGCGGCCGCGGGCACCGGCCTGGCCGAGTTCACCTCGGCGGCGGCGGTGCTGACCGGCCCGGTGAACGTGTTCTTCGACGACATCCTGGTGATGGCGCCGGACCCGGCCCTGCGCGCCGCCCGGCTGGGTCTGCTCGCGGCCATCCGGGACTGGGCCGCGCCGGTCCTGGACTGGCAGGCACTGGGCTCCAGCCTCGACGGCTGAGCGGCCACCCACCCACTGGGAGATCTACCTGCGGTGAGATCACCGAGGGCCCGCTCCGAGGTCGGAGCGGGCCCTCGGCCACGCTGAGGGATGTCTCGCAGCTGTTGTTGTGGGGGTTCGGACCCGGTTGTGCCGGACCGCGATCCCTGCGGCAGAGCCGGTCAGGGTGTGGGCGGCTCGCCGGTGGTCGTGCAGGGTCTTCCCGTCGGCGGGGGCGTGTTGCCGCGTACCGGGCCCGCCCGAGAGCGGGTCCTTCCGCTGTCAGACCAGGTCTATCCGGTGCTGCGTGATCGGGTACCCCGCCTTGGCGAACGCCTTGGCCATCGGGATGTTGTCGACGTCGGTGTTCGCCACGATCCGGTCTGCGCCCTCGGCCACCAGCAGGTGGGTGGCCTCCACCAGCAGGTCGTAGGCGTAGCCGTGGCCCCGGTGCTCGGGCAGCACGGCGATGTAGGCCACCACCGGGCCGCCGGGGTTGCGGCTGGGCACCGTGAGGCCGACCAGGCTGCCCTCCTGCGTCTCCGCCACCCGCCACCAGGACCGCGGCGCGGGCATCCAGCGCAGGATGTCCAGGTCCTCCTGCGCCGCGGCCTCCAGGCCGGACTCGGCGACGGTCGCCTGGACGTGCGCGTCCAGGCTGTCGACGTGCACCCGGCGGAAGATGTCGAGGAACACCGCGTCGTCGGGCTCCTCGCGGTAGCGGAGCCGGTCCGGGCGGTCGGGCAGGCCGCACGCGGGGGTCCATTGGTAGCGGTAGCGCTCCACCAGGATCCGCATGCCCGCCGCGGTGGCGGCGTCGATCCGGGCGTCGGCCTCGGCCCGCACGGCCGGGGTGGTGCGCCAGCCCGCGGGCAGGGTGAGGCAGTACTCGGCGGTGAACGGGGCCGCGCGCAGCAGCGCCACCGCGGCGTCGGCGTCGGTGAAGTCGAAGCAGTCCAGGGCGACCGGGGCCGGGTCGGACGGGGTGCCCCACCACGCGGCGCGGGCGACCACGGTGCCCTCGGCGATGGCGACGTAGGTCCACTCCGGACGGTACTCGCCCCGCGCGCGCAGGTCCGGGTAGCTGAGGTTGCCCAGGACCGGGCGGCCGACCAGGCCGCGGTCGGGCAGCGAGTCGAACAGGTTCTCCTCGCCCGCGACGAGCGGGCGGATGACCAGGGTCATGATGTCCTTCCGAGAAGCTGGTGCGCTCCCGGTCAGCCGTCGAGGCCGGGGCGGGAGCGCGGATTCGTGGTGATCATCGGTTTTCCCACCCCCTCTCTCGGCGTACGGACGAGCGGAAGGTAGCCGCCGCGCCCGCGGCGCGCAACCCGGTTTCCCGGCCGACCGGCGCGCGCCGGTGGTGGAAAGCGGCGAAGAACAGCGCGTGGGTGTTGGACTTCGCCGGGGTCGCAATACCCCGCCGCATAGCGACCCGGACGGCGGCGTTGTTGTCGGGGCGCGACCCGACCCGGGGCTTCGGTGGGCGCGGAAGTCGGTTGCGGCGCCGGTAATTCACCACTTGGTGTCGCCCGATGGTCACCACACGCAATCCTCACGGCCGCTTCACCGCTGCGTCACACCCCGGGGCGCTTTCCCCGGTGGCGTGCCGACCCGGGCGTCCGGGCAATGCGCGTGCCCTATCCGACCGCGTCGCCGCGTGGCCCGACGGTCGCCCCGGGCAATCGGGCCCGCCGGGCGCCGGGCGAATCCGGCAATCGGCCGAGTGGCGGCCCGTCCAATCCGGCTGCCGCCCGGATTGGACGCGCGGCGGTGGGGCGGCGCGGGGCCCGGGCATTGATCGCGGTCGAGACCTCGGGCGCGCCTTGTCGCTTTGCCCCGCGCCGGTGCCCGCCCTCCGGCGCGGCCGGTCAATCCGGACCGGGGTGATATGGCCCGACCGGGTGGATTTCCCCGGCCCGGACCAGTCTTTCGGCCGATCGGGCGGGCGGCGGGTTTCCCACCGCGGGCAGTGGCCTGCGACACGCGGACCATTCTCCCCCGGTGGGACATTTGTCGAAAGCCTCCCGGACGGGTACTGTTCCGACCAGGCGGGTACGTGCTTTCCATTTCCCAGTGACACCCCGAATGCAGTGAGGTGCCCTATGGCTCAGAAGACCATCGTCCAGCTTTTCGACGACCTCGACGGCTCGGCAGGCGACGACATCCGTCCGGTCGAATTCAGCCTGGACGGCGCGAACTACGAGATCGACCTCAATGAGGCCAACGCGTCCAAGCTGCGCGACCAGTTGGCCGAGTACGTCGCCGCCGCGCGGCGCACCGGTGGCCGGGTCAAGCGGCACACCGCCCCCGCGGCCAAGCCGGCGGGCGACGCCCGCTCCAAGGAGCAGACCAAGGCCATCCGCGACTGGGCCCGCCAGAACGGCCACGACATCTCCGAGCGCGGCCGTATCCCGTCCGCGGTCGTGGAGGCCTTCGAAGAGGCGCACACCGTGAAGGCCAAGACGAACGGCAGCTCCAAGGCGAAGAAGGCCGCTTTCTCCGGCTGACCGCGACACCGGGACGGACCGTGGCGTTTCGTTTCCGCCACGGTCCCGCCGGGTCTCGGTGATCGGTCGACCACATCGGACGGCGTGGCCGACGGGCGCCGCCGGATGGGCCAGTCTGCTGGCTGCCGGGGCGGTTCGGTCCTGCCGCGCCGGTGGTTCGTGGTCGACAGGGCGTGTGGGGTCGTCCGGCCGTCCTGGGTGGTTCTGCGGTGGGTTTGTGGTCGTTGCTCGGCTTACTCCCCGCTGGCTCGTTGTGGGTGCGCCGGGTGGTGGTGTGGTTGGTGCGCGTCGCGGGTTCGTACGGCTGTGCCGTTGCGGACACGTTGTCAGCAGGTTGTGCGGGTCGTTGGACTCTGGGGTTCGTTGCTCGGCTTTGTCCTGGCAGGTGATGTTGGCTCGTTGTCCGTGCGGCTGAGGTTTGCCCGCCGTACTGGCGGTGTCGTCGCTCGACTTGGTCGGGCTGTGGTGTTTCGCGCGCTCGGGCGCGCCCGGTGTGCCGGCCGGTGTTGATTGCCCGGTTGGTCGGGTGCCCTGGTTTTGCGCATCCCCGTGGCCCGCGCCGGACCGGTTCGACCGGCCGTGATTGCCGGTGTCGTCGTCCGGTCACGCCCAGTGCGTGGTTTTGCGCCATGATCGCCGTCGCGCTCGGCTGAGTTGTTTTGTGGAACGTCGACCGCGTGGTCGCACTGATCGTGTGGTTTCGCGGGCTGCCGTGGTCGACGCCCGCCCGGCGGGTATGACGGACGCCGTTGGCCGGCGTCGTTCGCCCAATCAAACCGGTGGTGCGGTTTCGCACCTATGCGGCTGTGCGGGCGCGGGTCCGCCCGGCCGGCGTCGGGGCGTTGTCGTTCAGGTTTTCACAGTCATGATTGCTCCCGCCCGCGAGGTGGGTTCACCCAACCGTGTCGTTTGGTTTCGGCCGTGGACCCGGCGCGGTTTCGTGGCCTGGGGTCTCGGTGCGCGACAGATGGGGTTTGCCGGGCCGTGTCCGGCCGTGGCCGCTTGGGGCGGTTTCGCCGACGGCGGGTAGTTCGTCGATCGAGGTTGTCGCCATCGTTTAGGACGACCGTTGGCGGTAACGCATGGGGGTTGCGGCGTTCCGGATCGCGGTTGTGCCGTTTCTAACCGGGTTTGCCCGCCAGCGCGTCCTTGGGTCCCGCCCGGTTGTCATCCTGGCGGGGCGCGGGCCATTCCCGGGCCGACTCTTTCGCGAGCCGCCGGTGTCGAGGTGGCGGCGGCCTGGTTGTCCGCTTTGGTTGTTCGGTGTGGGCGGATGGGCCCGGCACGGTCGAGCCGGCGCTATTGCCCGGCCCGGGCGCGGCGCATTCCGCGGCCCGTTGCCGCACTTCAGCGTCACCGCGGACAATTCCGTATTGCGTACGGGAGTGGTCGAACCCCGGCCACCCGCGATGATGACCGGGGTTCACAATTCCGCGGCTCAGCCGCCTACCGCGCAACCACAGCCGTTCGGGCGCGGTTCAAGCCCCACACCGCCCGGAGCGGTCACGCCAGGGGGCACCGCGCACGGCTCCAACACCGATGTCGCGGAGGCGTGATCATCGGCGGCTGCCAACCGCGGGAGTCCTAGAAGCTGATGCCGCCCTGGATGTCGCGGGCCTGCAGGACCTTTCCGCTGACGTTCCCGGTGATCTGGTTGTTGACGGCACCGTGGTCGGCCTGCAGCTGGGTGGCGACGGTGTCCCACTGCGAGCGCAGGTCGCTCTGGAACTGCGGGTCTTGCCGCTCCTCGCGTTCCAGCTCGGCGGCCAGGGTGGCGACCTCGGTCGACTCCGGGGCGGCCCCGGCGGCGGCCTCCAGGGCCGCGGCGGCCTCGGCGCGCCTGGCGAACCTGGTCTTCACCAGCTCGTAGAGCGAGGTCGCGGACTTCGCCGCCAGTGCGGCGGCGATCGAGACCAGGACTGGCTCCGGCATGCTCGGGCTCCTCTTCCCCTAGACGGGCGTTTGTTCACGGTACGGGCTACTCGGGCCGGGTGAACACCGCCAGGGCGGCGGTTCGGGTGTGCGGGTCCGGGTGCTCGCGAAGATCATCCAGGATGTCCCGCCACCGGGTGGGCCAGCCGGCGGATTCACCGGTCACGGTGGTTACGCCCAGGGCGAACGCGGGGGCGTCGGGCACCAGATCGCGGGCCACCGCGAGCAAGGAGTCGTCGGGCAGCCGGGAGACCACCTGGCCCAGCCGTGACCGCAGGACCTGGGCGGCCTGCCACGCCTGCACCGGACCACCGGCCAGCGCGTGCACTGCCCGGAGCGCTGCGGGGTCGACCGACTCCCAGGTGATCGCGGCCAACCCCAGGTCGACGGCGACCGGACGCCAGGTGTCGTCGACCAGCGCCGCGCCCACCGCCGTCGCCAGTTCCCGGCCGGTGCCGCGCACCGCTGCCGCCGCCACCTCCGCCGCTAACGCGTGCAGGCGTTGTCGGGCGGGCAAGTCACGATCAGGAGCCGGCCGGGAACGGACCGACTCGCGCGCTTCTCGTCCGACGGGGTCACCCGGCGTCTCGGCTGACGGGATGGCCGCCGAGGTGCCCGGAGTTCCCGCCGTTGCGGGGATCGCCACGCCCGCGACTGCCCGATCTTGGCTGGACGGGCCGGATTGGCCGGACGGGCCGGATCGCTCGGGTGTCGGGTCGACCGATGATCTTGTCGGGTCGTGGCCGGTGGTCGCCGCGGGTGTGTCTTGGTGGTCGGTCGGAACACGTCCACCGGCAGCGGGGTCGGGCATTGCCTTTCCCGGCGTCGGAGTACCCGCGTTGTTGTCCGGCGCGGAAGGGCTTTGTTCGGCGGGCGAGTCGGGCGTGGCAGTGGCGGGGGTTGGTGTGGTGGTGGATGTCGCGCCTGAATCCATTTCGGGTTGGAGGTGGCTGGAGTCGTTGGGCGCGGGGGAATGCGTTGATGTCTGGTTGTCGCCCGCGGCCAAGAGCCGGTGGACGGCTTCGAGCACCGGTGTCGGGTCGCCCGTGGTGGTGGCCGCCGACGTCAGGGCGGTGAGGGCGAAGCGCCAGGTGGCGGTTGTCGACAGGTCGGTGACCAGGTCGACCAGCATCGCCGTGCCCGCGGTGTCCCACTGGCTCCAGCCGGGGAGGACGCGCAGGCCTTCCCTGGCGGTGTCCGGGGCGTTGGACATGGCCACGGTGCGGATCAGCGTGGCGTAGGGCGGGCGGTGGCGCTCCGGCAAGGAGTGGGGCCAGGTCTCCAGGACGGCGCCTGCCACGGCGAGTTCGTCCTGGGCCGCGGCGGTCAAGGTCTGCCAGGCCGCGGCGGAGTCCAGCAGGTGGCGGCTGGCCGACGCGGCGGCCCGGCGGATGTCGCGGTGTTGGTCCGGGGCGCGGAAAGCGTTTGCGATGATCTCCGCGGCGCCGGGTACGTGGTGGGTTGCCAGGAGTCGCAACACTTCCTTTCGGGTGGTGACCTTCTTGGCCGCCAGCATCGGGGCCAGCCGCACGGCCAGCTCGGACGGCTGGATGAACCGGGCCGAGCGGGCCACCGCGTGGATCGCGACCCGGGCCCGGTCGGTGTCGGCCCAGGCCAACAGGTCGGGCAGCACCTCGCCCGGCTCCTCGGTCCACGCCAGCCCGGCCAGGGCCGCCTCGGCGATGACCACCACCGGTGAGCGCGACAGCTCGCGCAGGGCAGGAGCGGCGCCGGGAACGTGGCGCAGCCTGCGGACCGCCTCGGTCCGGGCGTACTGCTCCAGGGTGGTGTCGTTGGCGACCTCGGTGAGCAGTGCGGCGTAGCGGGCGCACTGGCGGGGGAGCCAGGCGTCGAAACAGGCGGTGAACTCGGGGATCCAGTGCACTTTCCCGGACAGGAACCGGCCGCGGGCGGGCCTTGCCAGGACGTCGTCGAGCAGGTCGGTGCGGCGCCGGGCCACCGCGGCGCGAACGGCGGGCAGCACGATGGTCGACCGGTCGGCGCGCAGCACCTGGGCGACGCGGTCGCCCCTGGTGGTGGGTGGGGCCAGCCACAGCTCGATCGCCGACCGGACCACGGTGTCGTCCTTGGCGCGCCGGGCCTGGTCGATGACGGCTTGCAGACCGGGGATGTCCCACGCGCGCTCGCCCAGCCCGGCGGCCAGCGCCAGGGCGAGGTCGAAGTGGCCGCGCCGGGCCTCGTTGGCCAGGCGCGGGGCCAGGGCCGCGTGGACCGCGCGTTCGGCGCCGTGCGGGAGCCCGTCGGCCACACCGTGCAGGTTGATGACCATTGTCTTGTCGCCCAACGTGGTCAGGGCGGCGAGACCGCAGTCGAGCAGCGCGGGCAGCCCGCGCGCGGTGCCCTCCCGGATGAGCAGGCTCGCCAGCAGCCGCACGCCCCAGCTGCTCGACGCCGACCGGTCGTGCGACTCGGCCGCGTCGGTGAGCAGCGCGGTGAGCGCGGGGATGTCGGCTTCCCCGTAGAGCCACGGCGGCACCTTGGCCAACGCGTGCAGCGCCGCCGAGCGGACCGGGGCCTGCTCGTTGCGCAGCCGGGTGAGGGTGCCCAGGTAGGCGCCGAACTCGACGCGGTCGCGGGTGGCCGCGGCGGCGGCGATCGCCAGCGGGTACGCCTCGGCGCGTTCGTCCGCTGTGGACCGACGGGTGGCCTCGGCCAGCACCGGACCGGCGGTGGCCCAGTCGGTGCGGGCGGTGACCGCCAGCCGCAGACCCGGGTCGTCGGCGCCCGAGCGCAGCCCGAGCAGGCGCTCGGCCTCCCGCGCCCGCGCGGCGCGGGGCAGCTCGTCGACCGCGTCGAGCGGGATGCCCGCGGCGACCAGGTCCCGGTCGCCGATGGCCGCCGCGTAGACCGCGGCCCGCCGCGACGGCGGCAGGGTGTGCAGGAATCCGGGCAGTTGATCGCCGCGCAGCACCCTGGCCAGGGCGCCCAGCTCGTCGTCGGCGCAGCCGAGCAGCGCCCGCCACAGGCCCCGGCTGACCGGGATCGACCCGACCCGGCGCGGGTCCAGCAGGACTCGCAGCAGCCGCGCCGGGTCGTGCCGGGCGAGCAGGCCGATCGTGTGCCAGAGCCCGCTGGGCAGCGCGACCACGCCCGCGGTGCGCTCGAGCAGGGTCAGCACCCGCCGCGGGTCGGCCCCGGCCGCCTCGGCGAGCACCTGGCCGAGCCGGTTCCACAGCCCGGGCCAGTTCGCCCGGGGGACCCGGTCGAGCTCGGCCTCGACGTGGTCGAGCAGCGGGCCGGGGTGGGCCCGGGCGAGCGCCGACCAGCTGCCCACCGCGTACCCGAGCTCGGGCAGCGCGGCGGCCACGATCTCCGGCGGGCAGGAGACCAGCAGCGCGACGGCCTCGTGGTCGCCGAACCGGGCGCGCACCCGGGGCAGCAGGGCCGCGGCCAGCTCGTGGCGGCGGTGCGCCCGAACGGCCTTGTACAACCGCTTGCGCAACGCCGCGGGGAGGTCGTCGACCAGGTCGGCGGGCAGCGCCACCCCCAAGCGGACGGCGTGCAGGACCGCGTGTGCGCGCAACCGCGTCTCGGGCGCGGACAGGCACCGCAGGACGTAGTCGGCGTCGCCCGCGATCGCCGCCAGCCGCAGGCCCACCCGCCTGCCGTGCGGGTCGGACGCGTGCAGCTCCTCGACGAGCGGCCGCAACCGGGCCCGGTCCAGCTGCCGCGCGAGCACGGCGAGGTGGTGCTGGCGCCGCGGGTAGGGCAGCGGGTCGAGGTCGCGGAGCAGGGAGCGCGCCGAGGTGCTGTTCACACCGGGCATTGTGGTCGGTCCGGCTGCCGGCCGCGCGGAGTTGTCCACAGGTTCGGAATCGGCACTGGCGGTGCAACCGAACTCGTGCCGGCGGGGTTCAGGGGTGGATCGGGACGACCTCAGGACTGGGAGTGGCGTGATGGCGGCAGCACTGGACTCGGCAGCGGTGGACTCGACAGCGGTGGACTCGGCAGCACTGGACTCGAAAGCGGCGGTCGACTGGAGGTCGGTGGCGGCCGAAGTGGACAGCGCGGGGTTCGCGCTAACCCCGCCGCTTCTCAGTCCGGAGCAGTGCGCCGAAGTGATCGATCTCTTCGACCGGGACGAGGTTTTCCGGTCGAGGGTGGTGATGACCCGGCACTCTTATGGCAAAGGGACCTACCGGTACTTCGCCGACCCTCTTGTCCCACTCGTCGCGGACTTGCGAACGACGCTCTACCCACCGTTGGCGGAACTCGCCAACCAGTGGGCGGAGAAGCTGGGCGAGCGGACCTTTCCCGCCGACCTGGAGACCTTGGTGGCCGAGTGCGCCGACCACGGCCAGCACCGGCCGACCCCGCTGGTGCTGCGCTACGACGCCGGTGGCTACAACTGCCTGCACCAGGACGTCTACGGCGACCTGACCTTCCCGCTCCAGGTGGCGATCATGCTCAGCACCCCCGACGAGGACTTCACCGGCGGCGAGAGCGTGTTCGTGGAGAACCGGCCCCGGCAGCAGTCGCGGGCGATGGTTGCCCGGCCGGGCCGGGGCGCCGGGCTGGTCTTCCCGGTGCGCCACCGACCGGTTCCCGGTGCCCGCGGCTACCGGCGGGTCCAGCTGCGGCACGGGGTCAGTGCGGTCCACTCCGGACAGCGGTACGTGCTGGGGATCATCTTCCACAACGCCCGCTGACTGCCACGGCTTCTCGCTCGATTGCGATTTTCGATCGCCGGGCGCCCTGTTCAGCCCCGTTTCCGCTGGTCAGGGCAGGTGTGATTCCAGCGGGCAAGACCGCGCACGACCTCCGGTTCATCGGCTGTACACGGATGCCTGCTGCACTTCGGCTCGTCCGGCGGCCGGTCGGCCGATCTCAGCGAGGAGTGCGCACCTGTGAGCCGTATTCAACTGGAAGGCCTCACCCGGCGTTTCGGTTCCGTGACCGCGGTCGACGACATCTGGCTCGATGTCGCCGACGGCGAGTTCCTGGTCCTGCTGGGACCGAGCGGGTGCGGCAAGTCGACCCTGCTGCGGATGATCGCCGGGCTGCTGCCGCCGACCGGCGGTCGCGTCCTGCTCGACGACACCGACATCACCCACACCCCGCCGCGGCAGCGGGACCTGGCCATGGTGTTCCAGAGCTACGCGCTCTACCCGCACCTGTCGGTGGCCCGCAACATCGGGTTCCCGCTGCGCGCCCGGCGGCTGCCCAAGGCCACGGCGCAGGCCAAGATCGCCGACGTGGCCGCGGTGCTCGACCTCACCGAGCTGTTGGACCGCAAGCCCAAGGAGCTCTCCGGCGGCCAGCGCCAGCGGGTGGCGCTGGGCCGCGCGCTGGTGCGCGACCCGGGCGCGTTCCTGATGGACGAACCACTGTCCAACTTGGACGCCAAGCTGCGCTCGAGCACCCGCGCGGAGATCTCCGCGCTGCACCAGCGGCTGGCCGCCACCGTCGTCTACGTGACCCACGACCAGGTCGAGGCGATGACCATGGCGACCCGGATCGTGCTGCTGGACAAGGGGAAGCTCGAACAGGTCGGCACCCCGGAGCAGGTCTACGACGAGCCGGCGTCCACCTTCGTCGCCGGGTTCCTCGGCTCGCCGCCGATGAACCTGGTGCCCGCCAGCCTCGCCCCGGCCGACGGGCGCACTCGCGCGCGGGGCACCGACATCGACCTGCTGCTGCCCTTCGCCACCGAGCTCCCGGCCCGGCCGGTGGTGCTGGGCGTGCGCCCCGAACACCTCGTCCTGACCACGCCCGAGGACGCGGGGATCCGCGGCGTGGTGCGGGCGGTGGAGAACCTGGGCAGCGAGGAGGTCGCGCACTGCCTGGTCGGCGACGACCGGCTGTGCCTGCGCGGCCCGCGCCCGCTCGGCCTGCGCGCGGGCGACCCCGTGCACCTGCGGGCCGCCCCCGAGCACCTGCACCTGTTCGACCCCGACAGCGGCCGCAGGCTGGCGTGGCAGCCGACGCCCGTGGCCACGTCGGCCTGAAATCTGCTTGTCCCCCAAGCGAAGCAAGAGCGAGCAAGGAGCGTTCCCCGTGAGAAGGAAGCTGTCTTTGGCGTGCGCCGGTGCGGCGCTGGCCCTCTCGACCGCGCTGTCGGCGTGCGGCCTCGGCGGCGCCGACCCGGCCACCACCGCCGCGCCGGTGAGCCAGATCCCCGAGCTCAAGGCCGACCAGCAGGTCTCGATCGTCTTCGAGAGCTACAACTTCGGCCAGGCCGGTGCCTGGACCGACACGTTCAACGAGCTGATCACCAAGTTCACCGCCGCGCACCCGAACATCAAGGTGACCCCGCAGAAGCCGCAGGGCAACAGCGCGAACCCGGCCACCGACACCGTCTCCAGCCTGCAGAGCCAGCTGGCCACCGGCAACCCGCCGGACGTGGCCCAGCTCGGCTTCAGCGAGCTGGACTTCACCGTCAACCAGCTCAAGGCCGCCCCGCTGGACGACCTGGTGGGCAAGGACGCGGTGCAGAAGAACTTCGACGGCGCGAAGTACCCCTACGCCAAGACCGCCCGCGGCCTCGGTGACTGGAGCGGCAAGACCTACGGCGTCCCGTTCGTCTTCTCCACGCCGGTGCTCTACTACAACGCCGCGCTGTTCACCGCCGCCAGCCTGGACCCGGCCAAGCCGCCGACCACCTGGGCCGAGGTCGAGCAGGCCGCCTCGGCGATCAAGGCCAAGACCGGCAAGGAGGGCGCCTACGTCGACTGCCTGACCAAGTCGGCGAAGGACTGGTGCTTCCAGTCGATCGTGCGCTCCAACGGCGGCCGGGTGATCTCCGAGGACCGCAAGACGCTGTCCTTCGCCGACGCGCCGGTGGTCGAGGCCGTCACCACGATGCAGGGCATGGTCCGCTCCGGCGCGATGCCCAACCGCACCCAGCAGCAGGGCACCGAGGGCTTCGCCCGCGGCGACCTCGGCATGATCGTGGAGTCCAGCGCCCTGCAGGGCACCTTCGGCAAGGGGCTCAAGGAGAACCTGCGCGCCGCCGCGCTGCCCGCCTTCGCCGGGAAGCCGGTCGTGCCGACCAACTCCGGTGCCTCGCTGTTCGTCTTCGCCAAGGACCAGGCCAAGCAGCGCGCGGGCTGGGAGCTGATCAAGTTCCTGACCAGCGAGGAGGCCTACACGGTGATCTCCACCAAGATCGGCTACCTGCCGCTGCGCACCGAGCTGGTCAACGACCCGGCGGGCCTCAAGCCGTGGGCGGACAAGAACCCGCTGATCAAGCCGAACCTGGAGCAGCTGGCCAGGATGGAGCCGTGGGTGTCCTTCCCCGGCGACAGCTACGTGCAGGTGCGCGACGGCATGATGTCCGCGGTCGAGAACGCCGTCTTCCAGGGCGCGGACCCGAAGACCACGCTCCAGGCCAAGCAGGACGAGGTGGCCAAGCTGATCCCCGGGGGCGGTAAGTGACCGCAGCGGAGTCCGGGCCGGACCTCACCCTGGTGCAGTTCACCGACACCCACATCATGCCCGCGGGCAAGCTGATGCACGGCACCGTCGACACCTCGGCCAACCTGGCCGCGGCGCTGGACATGGTCGTCGCCTCGGGCACCCGGGTGGACGCGTTCCTGCTCACCGGCGACCTCACCGACAACGGCTCGCCGGAGGCCTACCGGCGGTTGGCCGCCGCGCTGCACCCGGTCGCCGAAAGCCTTGGCGCGCAGGTGATCCACGCGATGGGCAACCACGACGAGCGGGCCGCGTTCCGCACCGAGCTGCTCGGTGAGCCCGCCGCGGACACCGAGTACGACGCGGTGTTCGACGTGCGCGGCCTGCGCGTCGTGGTGCTCGACAGCTCCGAGCCGGGCAAGCACGACGGGCACCTGTCCCCGGCCCAGCTCGACTGGCTGGGCAAGGTGCTCACCGAGCCCGCCCCGCGCGGCACGGTCGTGGTGGCCCACCACCCGCCGCTGCCCTCGCCGGTGCCGACCGTGCACCTGCTGCGGTTGCGCCAGGCCGACCAGCTGGCCGAGGTGATCGCGGGCACCGACGTGCGGCTCGTGGTCACCGGGCACGCCCACCACGCGGGCGTCGGCGCGGTCGCCGGGGTCCCGGTGTGGGTCGGCCCGGCGCTGGCCTACGCGACCGTCCCGGTGCCGCCGAGCGGGCGGTTGCAGGGCAACGCGCACGCCGCGTTCAGCCGGATCGACGTCTTCGGCGACCAGGTCGTGGTCACCGCGGTGCCGGTGACCCCGGCGGCGGAGGTCTACGACGTCGACGAGGCGGAGCGGTTGGCCATGGTCCGAGCGGTCGTCGGCCCGTGGTGAGGGAGTTCTCGGGGGCACGGTCGCGCGGGGGCGCGGCCGTGCCCGGCGGCTCGCGCGACTGGCGCGCGGTTGGGGGTGGACCGCGGTGACCGGTGAGCTCGTCGAGGTCACAGTGGACAGACCGGCCGCCGGGACCCCCGCGCCCGCCGCGAAACCGCCGCTGTGGCAACGGTTCCTGCGCGGTGCGCCGCCGTACCTCTACCTGACGCCCGCGATCGTGCTGCTGGTGGTGTGGACCTACCGGCCGCTCGCGCAGACGTTCCAGCTCTCGTTCCACTCGTGGAACCTGCTGCCCACCTCCCCGGTCACCGAGGTCGGCTTCGCCAACTACGAGCGGTTGCTCGACACCCCCGACCTCGGCGCCGCGCTGTGGCGCACGGTGGTGGTGATCCTCGGGATGCTGCCGTTCACCCTGGTGATCCCGGTCCTGGTCGGGCTGCTCTCCCGGCGGGTCCGGGGTCGGGTCGGCGCCGCCTACCGGGCCATGGTCTTCGCCCCGATGCTGGTCGCCCCGGTGGCGGGCGCCGCGGTGTGGCAGTGGCTGCTCGACCCGACCGGCGGCGTGGTGGACAAGGTGATCGGCTCGCCGATCAACTGGCTGCACGAGGCCGGACCGGCGCAGATCGCCATCATCGTGATCACCGGCTGGCACATCGTCGGCTTCGCGGTGCTCGTCGTCTCGGCGGGCCTGACCGGGATCAACCCCGACTACTCGGCCGCCGCCGAGGTCGACGGGGCGTCGCGGGCGCAGGTCACCCGGTGGATCACGCTGCCGCTGCTCTCGCCGACCATGGCGTTCCTGGTGCTGATGACCGTGCTGCTCTCCGCGCAGTGGACCTTCCCGCTGATCGACACGCTCACCCAGGGCGGCCCGGTCGGCGCCACCACCAACATCTACTACCTGCTGTGGGACTACGGGTTCCACAGCTACGACGCCGGGCTGGGCGCCGCGGCCGGGGTGCTGTTCTTCGTCGGGTTCGTGGTGCTGGCCGCCGGGCTGGTGCTGGTGTCCGACCGGCTCAGCACGCACGACGACTGAGGGGATCCATGACCGCCACCATCGAGCCGACCGTCCACGAGGACCAGGTGGTCGACCACCCCGCCGCCGCCGACGAACCCGTCGGGCACCGCGGCCGCGGCGTCGTCGGGCACGTGGTGCTGGCGGTGCTCAGCCTCGCCTGCCTGTTCCCGATCTACTGGCTCTACGCCACTTCGCTGCGCGCCCCCGAGGACGTGTACTCGCTCTCGGTGCTGCCGTGGCCGTTGTCCCTGGACAACTACGCCGACGCGTTCGCCAAGACCGACATGGTCCGGATGCTGGTGAACACCACGGTCGTCGCCGTGCTGACCGCGCTGGGGCAGCTGCTCACCGGGCTGCTGGCCGCCTACGCGTTCGCCGCCTGGCGGTTCCGCTTCCAGAAGCTGCTGTACCTGATGTTCGTCGGCACCTGGCTGGTGCCGTTCCAGGTCACCATGCTGCCGAACTACGTGCTGCTCTCCCAGCTCAGCCTGCTCAACACGCTCGCGGGCGTGATCGTGCCGACGCTGTGCTCGGCGCTGGGCGTGCTGCTGCTGCGCCAACACCTGATGGGCTTCCCCAAGGAGCTGCTCGAGGCGGCGCGGATGGACGGCCGCTCGTCCTGGGGGATCCTGTGGACGGTCGTGGTGCCGACGCTGCGGCCGGTGCTGGCGGCGCTGGGCATCCTGCTGGTGATCACCGCGTGGAACGAGTACTTCTGGCCCGCCATGGTGCTGCAGCGCAGCAACGGGATGGTCCAGTTGGGACTGCGCAGCTTCATGGGCACCGAGGGCAACGACTGGGGGCCGCTGATGGCCGCCGCCGGGTTGACCTGCCTGCCGATCTTCCTGCTGTACCTGGTGCTGCAGCGGCACATCGTCAACGCGTTCGTGCGCTCCGGGCTGAAGTGAGACCAATCCGGCAGTGAGGCTATTCCGGCGCGGGCAGGCAGTCGACGAACGCGCCGACCAGCGGCGCGTGGTCGGAGGCCACCCACACCGCGTAGAGGTCGAGGGTGGGCACCGGGTCGTAGAGGCGCACCGACACCGTCTGCGCGGTGGCGTTGCGGGCGGCCGAGGCGAAGCCGACGACCGGCTTGATGGAGGCCAGGATGGCGGTGGCCCCCGGGTCGTCGACCTCCTCGGCCACCTTCAGCCGGATCCCGCTGCGCTCGGCGGCGGAGAAGATCGCGTCGTACATCGCCGTGGAGGTCGCGCGGTCGAACAGGATGCACGACTCGTTGGCCAGCTCCCCGAACGGCACCCGGTCGCGGTTGGCCCACCGGTGCCGCAGCCCGACCACCGCGACCAGCGGCACCCGCAGCAGGTGCCGGTGGCGCAGCCGGGCGGAGGTGGGCTTGCCGTAGACCATGGCCACGTCGATGCGGCCCTCGTCGAGCGCGGCCAGCTGCGGACCGGTGCGCATCTCGTACATGTCGATGTCGATGAGCGGGAACTTCGCGCTGAGCGCGGCCAGGGTGGGCGGCAGGATCCGCTGTCCCGCCGGGAAGTTGTAGCCCACCCGGATGGTGCCCGCCCGGCCCGCCGCCGCCGCGCGCGCCGCCTGCGCCGCCTTGTCGACCCGGGCCACGACGTCCTTGGCCAGCTCCCGGAACGCCTCGCCCGCGGGGGTCAGCTTCACCTCGTGGGAGTTGCGGCTCACCAGCTCGACCCCGACCGAGCGCTCCAGCCGCTGCAAGTGCTGGCTCAGTGACGGTTGCGCCAAGTGCAACCGCGCTGCCGCCCGCCCGAAGTGCAGTTCCTCGGCGATGGCGAGGAACGAGACCAGGTGACGCAACTCCATACTCGACCTCCCACGCCCGCCGCAAGGCTAACCGCGCGTTCGGAGCACTCGGTTAACGCCCGGCGTCGGTCAAGGGGCGGCTGGCTGTCCCTCGGACGCCGCGCTTTTCCACCCGCCCGAGGTAATCGGCGGCGCACCCCCGCGGCGATATGACGAGTGTCATCGCGTCGAGCACGAGAGGGGAACGCGGATGAGAGCTCTCAGATGGATCACCATCCCGGTAACCGCGGCGGCTGTGGTCGCCTTGGCGCCCGCCGCCCACGCCGGTACCCGGCCCACCGCCGTCGACTTGGGCGTGCTGCCCGGTGACCTGTACAGCACGGCCGTCGCGGTCAACGCGCACGGCGCGTCGGCCGGTTGGTCGGCCCGGCTCAACAGCTTCCCGCGCGGCGTGCGGTGGGACCGCGCGGGCCGGGCGGAGGCCCTGCCCAACCTCGCGGGCAGCGTGGGGAGCTACCCGATCGGCATCACCGACGACGGGTCGGTGTTCGGCGGCGCTGTCCTCGACGGCGGACCGCGCAACCGCGCGGTCCGCTGGGACCCGGCGGGCCGGGTCACCGAGCTGCCGACCCTGGTACCGGGCGCCACCAGCCACGTCGCGGCCGTCACCGCCGACGGCGTGGCGGCGGGCCAGTCCGCCGTCGCGAGCGGCCGCAACCACGCGGTGCGCTGGGACCGCGGCGGCTCGCTCGTCGAGCTGCAGGTCCCGGCGGGCTTCGTGGAGAGCCGCCCGGCGGCGATCAACCGGGACGGCGTCGTCGTCGGCTGGGTGGCCACGATGGTCGACAGCCGGACCACACCGGTCCGCTGGGACCGCCGGGGCCGCGCCCAGCAGCTGCCGCTGCTCCCCGGCGGCACGAGCGCCAGCGCCGAGCTGGTCGCCGACGACGGCACCGTCTACGGCACGGCCTCCGACGCGACCAAGCTGGTGGCCGTGCGCTGGGACCGCGCGGGCGCCATCTCGGTGCTGGGCACCCGGCCGGACACGGCCTACAGCGCGCCCGCCGGGGTCAACGGGCGGGGCCAGGCGGTCGGCCGGTTCCTCACGGCGGACCAGCGGGGACAAGCCGTGCGGTGGGACCGCCAGGGCGCTGCCCACGAACTCGCCGCACCCCCGGGCACGGAGGCGGGCGCGGCGACGGTGATCAACGACCGAGGCACGGTGCTCGGCTACGCACGCGGTGCCGACGGCCGCACGCTCGGCGTGTACTGGGACCGACCCGGCCGCGCCGCCGCACTCCCGTCGCCGTCCGG
Organism: Actinokineospora sp. NBRC 105648; assembly: GCF_030269645.1. Taxonomy (GTDB): domain Bacteria; phylum Actinomycetota; class Actinomycetes; order Mycobacteriales; family Pseudonocardiaceae; genus Actinokineospora. The sequence goes on from NZ_BSTR01000001.1 coordinate 289,863, forward strand.
TTCTACCTCACCCATCCCCGTCAGCCTCAACTCCCGAGGCGACGCGGTGGGGTTCGCGGACGTACTGGTCGACGGCGAACCCCGATCGCACGCCATCCTCTGGCACGGCCTGGGCTGACACCTGACTGACCCTGGACTGGCTCGCGTGCCCCTGCCTGCACCTGATCAGCCCGGCCGCTGAACCGCCCGCTGTGCCGACGAAGCATCGGCGCCACCAGGTGGTGCTTCTGACGCACCTTGTAGTCCTAAATTAGGACTACAAGGTGCGAGGCCCGTACGCCCGCTAGTCCAAGCGGACCGGCAGGGCGGCCAGACGCCAGGTGCCGGGGTCGGGGGCTCGGGTCAGCTCGCCCGCCAGGGTGAGGTTGGGAAAGCGGGTCAGCAGGGTGGTCAGGGCGATCTCGGTCTGCACCCGGGCCAGTGGGGCGCCCAGGCAGAAGTGCGGGCCGTGGGCGAAGCCGAGTTGTCCGCGTGCCTGGGCCGGGCGGGTGATGTCGAACGTCCACGGGTCCTCGAAGGCGAGCGGGTCGCGGTTGGCCCCGGCGATCGAGGCGGTCACCTTGTCCCCCCGGGGGATCGTGACGCCGTCGATCTCGACGTCCTCGCGGGCGATCCTGGGTGTGGTGAGCAGCTGTGGACCGCACCAGCGCATGAGTTCCTCGACCGCGCCCGGGGCGAGGGTGGGGTCGGCACGCAGGGTGGCGAGCTGGTCGGGGTGGGCGAGCAGGGTCTCGACGGCGTTGGCGATCAGGTTGGTCGGGGTCTGGCCCGCGAGCACCAGGTGCCAGACCAGGGTGACCAGCTCGGTGTCGTCGAGGCGGTCGTCCTCCTCGGCGCGGATCAGGTGTGACAGCAGGTCCGCGCCCGGGTTCGCCCGGCTGCGCTCGACGGCCGCGCGGGCGCTGTCGATGATCTCCGGGATGGCGGCGAGGAACGCCGGTCCGTAGCCGCTCGCCACCGCTGCGCCGGAGGTGCGCCAGGTGGGGCGTTCCTCGTCGGGGATGCCGACCAGTTCGCAGATGACCTCCATCGGCAGCGGACGGGCGAACGCGGCCAGCAGGTCGAGTTCGCCGGTCAGCCCGCAGAGCAGTCCGTCGACGATCGCCTGGAGCCGGGGGGCGAACTCGGCGGCGCGGCGCGGGGTGAACGCGGGCGCGACGAGTCGGCGCTGGCGGGTGTGCTCCGGACCGTCCATTTCGGACATGGTGTGCAGGTAGCGCCTGCAATGCTCCGGTATCCCCGGCGGCCGCAGGAAGCTGTCCGCGCCCAGCCCGAACCGGGGGTCGGTGAGCATCGCCCTGGACTCCTCGTGCCGGGTGATCGCCCACAGCGGCCCCAGCCCCGGCGCCAGCAGCCGGGCCAGCGGCGCCTGGTCGCCGGCCCGGTCGTAGGCGGTGAACGGGTCGTTCAGCACGGTGGGGTCGGTCAGGTCGATCTCGGGGACGGTGCGCACCAAGCCTCCAGATGGTCACATCAGATGTTCTTATCATCCGAGTGTTGACGGTATCGTGACGACCGGGGCAGGGCAAGGAGGGGTGGATGCCACGGCTGAGCCGCATCGAGGCGCAGGAGCGTAACCGGGCGCGGGTGCTCGCCGCCGCGCGGGCGGAGTTCGCCGAGCGCGGGTACCGCGAGGCCAAGGTCGACGCCATCGCCGAGCGCGCGGAGCTGACCCGGGGCGCGGTCTACTCGAACTTCCCCGGCAAGCGCGCGCTCTACTTCGCCGTGCTGGCCGACCTCGCCGAGCGCGCGCCCGGCAGGCCGCACGCCGCGCCCGGGCGGACGAGCGCCGAGGCGGTGGGCGCGCTGGCGCGGGCCTGGGTCGCGGGGCTGCCCGACGAGCTCGGCGCGCACCTGCTCGCGGAGGTCGCCGCCGACGTGTCCGTCCGGCGCGCGTTCGCCCAACTCCTCCAGCTCGACGCGCTGCTGCTCGGTCTGGCCCTGGAACGTCTCGACCCGCCGGCGTCACCGCCCGGCGCCCCGCCCGCCCGCCGGGTGCGGCTCGCCGAGACGATCCTGACCACCCTGCACGGCGCGACCGCCCTTTCCGCTGCCGCACCGGCCTTCGGGGAGCCGTTCGACATCGTCTCCGCCTGCGAGCGCCTCGCGGGCCTGCCCATGAACGACTGGTGGTCACCGCCGCGCGAAGCCGCGCCGGTGCGTGCCGTGGGTGAGCCGTGGCGGGCGCCCGAGGTGGTGGACCTGGTTACCGGTGCGGCTTTCCAGCCCGGGGACGGGGTGGTCGTGGTCCTCGGCCTCGACCGCCTGGACGCGGTCGAGGAGGCCGTCCGGCTGACCGACCAGGTGACGCTGGTGCTGGTGACCAGCCAGCCCGATGAGCTGCTCCCGTTGTCCCGCTTGGTGATCACCCAGCTCGCCGGGTGCCTGCGCCAGGCGTTCCCCCGCCAGACCTGGCCGCGGTTGCGGGTGGTGGGCGAACCGTCGCTCGCCGCGGCGGCCGGGGTCTCGGCCGCCGGCGACGGCACCGAGGTCGCCGTGCGCGTCGTGAACGGCCGGGTCGTCGCCCGGGCCGAGGGTTTCCACGCCTGTCACACGATCGCGGCGAACAGCTCCCGCTCGACCAACGCCGCACTGTCCACAAGGAACTAGACTCTCACGAGAACTGGCCTGCCCTGGGGAAACCAGCCACCGGGGTGTGCGGACACCGCGTGGCGGTGTCCGCACACCTGGTCAGCCCAGCTTGACCGGCAGCGACAGGATCCCCCGGTGGATCAGGCTCGGCTGGTACTCCACCGAGTCCGCCGCCAGTGTCAACGCGGGCGCCCGGTCGAGGAGCGTCCGGAAGGCCGCCTCGGCCTCGATCCGGGCCAGCGGCGCGCCGACGCAGTAGTGCAGCCCCAGGCTGAACCCGAGGTGCCGCCGAGCCGGGTGCTTGCCCTCGTACCGGGTGATGTCCAGCGCGTCCGCGTCCTCGTACACCAGCGGGTCCCGGCTGGCCGACGCCGTCAGCACCACGACGCCGTCGCCCCGCTTGAACTCCCGGTCGCCGACCACGGTGTCCGACAGCGCGACCCGGATGGTGAACTGGGTGGGCGCGTCGTAGCGGAGCATCTCGTCGATGGCCGAGGCCATCAGCTCCGGGCGCGCCCGCAGCAGCTCTAGCTGCGCCGGGTCGCGCAGCAGGGCCAGCATGCCGTTGCCGATCAGGTTGATCGAGGTCTCCATGCCCGCCACCAGCAGCAGCACGCACAGCCCGAGCACCTCGCGCTCGGCGAGCTGGTCACCGGCCTGCTCCACCGCGATCAGCTCGCTGAGCAGGTCGTTGGTCGGGTTCGCCTTCTTCTCCGCGATCAGCGCGGCGAAGTAGGCCAGGCACTCCTGGGCGGCCGCTCCCCGCGCTTCGATGTCCGAAGTGGACAGCAGGTGGTCCGGGTCGCTCCCGCGCGCGATGGCCAGCTGCCAGCGGCGGAACAAGTGCGCGTCCGACACTGGCGCGCCCAGCAGCCGACCCGGGATCATGGCCACGGCCAGCGGGACCGCGAGTCCATTGAGGACGTCGATGGACCCGTTGGCCAGGCCCTCGGTGACCAGGGTGTCCACCACGCCCTGGGCCAGCGGCACCATGTCGGCCACGGTGCGCGGGGTGAACGCCTTGTTGACCAGTCCGCGCAGGCGCCCGTGCTCCGGCGGGTCCATCCGGACGAACGAGCCGGGGATGGCCGCCACGGTGTCGCGGAACGGGCTGATACCGGCGGAGTACCCGTGCCCCCAGTCGTTCCCGGTGAGCACCTGGGCGCACTCGTCGTAGCGGGTGACCAGGGTGACCGGGACGTCGTCGAGCAGGTGCGGCACCAGGGCGCCCTGGGCGCGCAGGCGGTCGTAGCTGGGGTAGGGGTTGGCGTTGTCCTCGACCCAAAAGGCGTTCATCGGCTCTGCTCCTGCGGGACGACGCGGACGTGCAGTTCGGACATGCCCCGGACCACGAGGTTCGGGCGGTACGGCGGCGGGTCCTGGGGCAGCTCGAAGGCGGAGACCCGGGTGGCGATCGCGCGCAGGGCCGTCTCCATCTCCAGCCGCGCCAGCGGTGCGCCGATGCAGTAGTGCAGGCCCAGGCCGAACGACAGGTGCCGGTTCGCCCGCTTGCCCGCCGCGTACCGGGTCAGGTCGAGCCGGTCGGCGTCCACAAAGGCCTCCGGGTCGCGGTTGGCCGAGCCGAACAGCACGATGACGCTCTCGCCGGGGGCGAAGGTGCGCCCGGAGACCGTGATCTCCTTGCGCGCGGTCCGGGTCGTGAGGTGGACCGGCGCGTCGTAGCGCAGCACCTCGTCGGCGGCGGGCGCCGCCAGGTCCGGGTCGGCCTTGAGCGCGGCGAACTGGTCGGGGTTGCGGATCAGGGCCAGCACGCCGTTGCCGATCAGGTTGACCGTGGTCTCGTGCCCGGCGACCACCAGGATCAGCAGCGTGCCCAGCAGCTCGGTGGGGCTCATCCGGGCCCCCTCGGCCTCGGCCTGCACGAGCCGGGTGATCAGGTCGTCCGCCGGCTGCTTGCGCCGCTGGGCAAGCAGTTCGGTGAAGAACTCGGTGAACTGGTGCACCGCCTTGGTGCGCGCCGCCAGCTCCTCGGGCGAGAGCAGCAGGTCCGGGTCGAGGCCGCGGGCGATCCCCGACGACATCTGCCGGACGTGCTCGTGCGCCTCGGCGGGCACGCCGAGCAGCTCGCACACCATGGTCAGCGGCAGCGGGTAGGCCAGTGCCTCCAACAGGTCCACGGTGCCGTCGCTGCCCTGGGCGAGCATCTTGTCCATGAGGTCGGCCACGACCTGCTCGGTGCGCCCACGCAGGTTCTCCACCGTGCGCACGGTGAACGCCTTGCTCACCAGGCCCCGCAGCCTGGTGTGGTCCGGCGGCTCCATCCACAGGAACGACCCGGGCAGCTCGACCTCGCTGTCCGGGTGCAGCAGCTCGGACTCCTCGGCGTGGCTCCAGTCCGGGTTCTGCATGATCAGGTCCGCCTCGCGGTAGCGCGGGACCAGCTGGGTGTCCATCGGCCCGGGCACGAACGGACCGGCGGCGCGCAGCACGTCGTAGCTGCGGTAGGGGTCGTGCCGCCAGTTCGGCGCCACGCTCTCGATGACGGCGAGCTGAACGGGGGTAATACCCTCGGGGAGGTCATGGCTCACAACTAGTCTCCGATTTCCGGCGGTGCGCACCGAAATGCTCGCCAGCGGTATCCAGTACGGTCAAGCAGGCATTCGGTACGGCTATCGCGTTATTGCCTGAGCCGATTCACGCGGCGCGGAACCAATTCCCGGTGAACTTCCCCGGAGCACCCGGAGAACCATTCCCGGCGCGGTCAGCGCGCGCACCGGGTCGACCAGGTTGGCCACCCGCATGAACGCCCGGGAGACCACCGGGTCGGCGTGCGCGGCCCGGTGCGCGCGGGTGATGTAGGCGTTGGTCAGCCGCACCCGCGCGGTGCGGCGGCCGCGCACGCCGGGGTGGTTGAGGTCGGAGTTGGTCGACATCCGCCACGCGGTGTCGACCACCGGGTCGGCCGCGGCGTAGAAGCGGGCGGGCAGGTCGGCGGTCGCGGGCAGGCACGAGCGCAGCGCGAGCGCCTGCTGGGCGGCCACGGTCATGCCCTGGGCGTAGAGCGGGTTGAAGCTGCACAGCGCGTCGCCGAGCACCAAGAACCCGGCGGGCGCGGCGACCCGGGCGTAGTGCCTGCGCAGCGAGCCGCGGAAGCGGTGCGGCACGGCGTCGTCGAGCGGCTCGGCGTCGGCGATGATCCGGTGGATGTCGGGCACCGGCAGCGTCGCAGCCCACGCGGTGAACGCCTCGTGCCCAGTCGGCGGGTGGTCGCCGAGCATCCCGCCGAGGGTGACGTGCCAGCGGTCGCCCTCCAGCCGGATCGCGCCGCCGCCGCGCTGTCCCGGCATGGTCGACACGACCACGCCGAAGTCGCCATCGAGGTGCTCTGGCCTGTGGCGATACGTCCGGGAGGCGTAGCCGAGGTCGACCTCGACGTGCTCCTCGGGCGGCGCCTGGGCGCCGAGGGCGGCCAGCCACTCCGGTGCCCGCGACGCCCGGCCGGTGGCGTCGACGACCAGGTCCGCCGCGAGCGTGGAACCGTCCGCCAGTTCGACCCCGGTGACCGTCCCGCCGACCGAGGTGAGCCCGGTCACCGCGGTCCGCGCCCGCAGCACGACCCCGGGCAGCGCCGCGGTGCGGGCCCGCACCAGGGACTCCAGCAGCGGCCTGCTCGCCAGCAGCGTGGTCAGCCCGGTCGAGGTCGGGTGCGCCCGCAGCCCGCCCAGGTACCAGCGCGAGTGCGCCAGCACCTCGGTGACCGGGGCACCCAGCGCGGCGGCCTCGGCGGTCAGCCCGGGGTGCAGCTCCTCCAGGATCGCCCGGCCGCGCTCCATCAGCCCGTGCAGGTGCCTGCCCTGCGGCGCGCCCCGCCGCTGCCCGGCGCCCGCGGGCTCGTCGCGCTCCAGGACGGTCACCCGGTCGAACCGCTCGGCCAGCACCCGGGCGGCGAGCAGGCCCGCGATGCTGGCGCCGACGACGGCGGCGTGCGTGGGCATGGGGTGCCTTTCGGCCGTGGCTGGTGGGGTCGGCGCGATCGTGCGGGCTGCCGGTGGCCCCGGTCAATGCTCATGCGCACGGCCAATCGCACCATTGTCCCTTTTCGATCGGGGCGGGCGATGACGCTATTGGGAGCCGTTATCGTGCGGGGTTTCCGGCGAGCTGTCGGCGCCCATTCACGGGCAATTCACGCCAGCGCCAAGTACCGCTGCTTCGCTCACCGCGTGATTTCCGCTGGCGCCACCGTCGCCGACCCCCTGCTGCGGCTGTTCGCGCCGTCGCACCGGGCTGACCCCTACACCCCCGCCGCCGAACTGCGGGCCGCAGGCGCGGTCCACCGCACGCCGCTGGGCCTGCGGCTGCTGACCCGCTACGCCGACGCCGCCGCGGTGCTGCAGAACACCGCGTGGAGCCACGCCGACGAGGCCGCGCACCTGCACCCGAGCGTGGCGGCGGCCAGCGCCGCCGAGGAACTGCCCACCTCGTTCCTGTGGATGGACCCGCCCGACCACACCCGGCTGCGCACGCTGGTGTCCAAGGCGTTCGTGCCCAGGATGGTCACCCGGCTGCGACCGCGGATCGAGCGGCTCGCGGAGTCGCTGGTGGACGGCGCGCTGGCCGCGGGCGAGTTCGACCTGATCCAGCAGATCGCCTACCCGCTGCCGCTGACCATCGTCTGCGAGCTGATGGGCATCCCGGTCGAGGCGCACGCCGACGTGCAGCGCTGGTCGCAGGACCTGGCGCGCGGCTTCGACCCCGATCCGCTGATGACCCCCGAGGCGCACGCGGCCCGCAGTGCCGCGGCGAGCGAGTTCATGGCCTACCTGCGGTCGCTGATCGACCAGCGCAAGGCCGACCCGAGGGACGACCTGCTCAGCGCACTGTCCCTTGTGGAGGACCAGGGCGACGTGCTCACCGAGCTGGAGATGCTGAGCACCTGCCTGACCACCGTCGTCGCGGGGCACGAGACCACGGTGAACCTGGTCGGCAGCGGCCTGCTGGCGCTGATGCGCAACCCCGACCAGCTCGCCGTGCTGCGCGCGCGGCCCGAGGTGATCCCGGCGGCGGTGGACGAGCTGCTCCGTTACGAGCCGCCGGTGCAGCTCACCACCCGCTCGGCCACCAGGGCGATGACCGTGGCGGGTGAGGAGTTCGCGCCCGGTGACGGCGTGGTCGTGCTGATCAACTCGGGCAACCGCGACCCGGCGGCGTTCACCGACCCGGACCGGCTCGACGTCACCCGCTACCACGACCGGGCCACCCCGCCGCCCCGGCACCTGGCGTTCAGCCTGGGCATCCACTACTGCCTGGGCGCGCCGCTGGCCCAGCTGGAGATGTCGGTGCTGCTGGAAGTGCTGCTGCGCAAGGTGTCCGTGCTCGAACCGCGCACCGACACCCCGCCGTACAAGCCCAACCTCATCGTGCGCGGGCTCGCCGCGCTGCCGACCAGATTCGCCTGAGGAGGCGTGGTGGTGACCGTGTTCTCGCCCGAGGTGCGCGCCGACCCGTCCGAGGTCTACCGGCGGCTGCGGGAAGCCGGGCCGCTGCACGACTACGTGCCCGGTATCCACCTGGTGCCGCGCTACGCCGACTGCGACGCGGTCTTCGGCGACCCGGCGTGGGGGCACGGCTACTTCTCCGGCATCAACCCGTTCCGCCCCGGCGTCGACCCGGCGCGGTTGCCCGGCTCGTTCCTGCTGATGGACCCGCCCGACCACACCAGGCTGCGCTCCCTGGTCACCAAGGCGTTCACCCAGCGCGCGGTCGCGGCGCTGGTCCCGCGGGTCACCGAGATCGTGGACGGCTTGCTGGACAACGCGATCGAGCGCGGCGAGGTCGACTTCGTCGCCGACATCGCCTACCTGCTGCCGCTCACCACGATCTGCGAGCTGCTCGGTGTCCCGGCCGCCGACCACGAGGTGTTCGGCCGGTGGGCGAGCGCGATCAGCCGGGGCCTGGACCCGGACGCCCTGCTCACCGAGGCCGAGAAGGCGGCCAGGGCCGAGGCGGTGGTGGCCTTCGCCGAGTACTTCGCGGCGCTGGTGGCGGAGCGCGAACGGCACCCCGGTCCCGACCTGCTGAGCAAGTTGGTCGCGGTCGCCGAGGGCGGGGACCGGCTCAGTGTCAAGGAGATCTGCGACATCGGCGTGCTGCTCCTGATCGCCGGGCACGAGACGACGATGAACCTGATCGCCTCCGGGGTGCTCGCCCTCGGGCGCGCACCCGAGCAGCGGGCGATCTTGCGCGCGGACCCGGGTCTGAGCGCGCCGGCGGTCGAGGAGTTCCTGCGCTTCGACACGCCCGTGCCGTTCCCGACCCGGGTCGCGATGCGCGACGTGGAGTTCGCCGGTCGGGAGTTGCCGCGCGGTACCGGGCTGATCCTGCTGGCGGGCTCGGCGAACCGCGACCCCGAGGTGTTCCCCGACCCCGACCGGCTCGACGTGCTGCGCTTCGACCCGGCGCGGGGCGGGCGCAAGCACCTCGCGTTCAGCCACGGACCGCACTTCTGCCTCGGCGCCCCGTTGGCCCGCCTGGAGGCGACTGTCCTTTTCGAACGGTTGATGCGGCGGGCGCCGGACTACGAGCTGCTCGACTCGGCGCCGCCGTACCGGGACACCGTGTCGATGCGCGGCCCGCGGTCCCTGCCGGTCCGATTCCGTTGACACCCGAGGAGTCCACCGTGAGCGACACACTGCACTCGATCCTCGACCGGGTCGCCGCCGAGTACCCGGCGGTGCGCGCGACGTTCCCGTCGGAGAAGGAGTCGATCACCTACGGCGACCTGTCCGCCTCGGCCCGCGCCATGGCGGCAGGCCTGCTCGCCCGCGGTGTCGGCCGCGGCGAGCCGGTGGGCATCCTGTGCCCGAACGCACCGGAGTTCCTGCAGAGCCTGTTCGCGGTCAGCGCCGCCGGCGCGGCCGCCACCCCGCTTCCGTTGCCCATGGGCATGCGCCACGCGGGCGCCTACCCGGCCCGGCTCGCCGCGATCGCCGAGGCCGCCGGGATGCGCCGGATCCTGGTCTCCCACCGGTTCGGTGCGCTGGTCGAGGGGCTGGAGGTCCCCGGGGTCGAGCTGATCAGCACTGCCGACCTGTCCGGCGATGGTCCGCTGCCCGCCGTCGGCCCGGACGACCTGGCCATCGTGCAGTTCACCTCCGGCAGCACCTCGCTGCCCAAGGGGGTGCGGCTCACCCACGCCAACGTGGTCGCCGGGCTGGTCGCCATCCGCGAGGGCATCGCGCTCGGCCAGGGCGACGGCGGCGGGTTCTGGTTGCCGCTGTTCCACGACATGGGCCTGTTCGGCACGCTGTCCGCGGTGCTGATCGGCATCCCGGCGTTCGTCTGGTCGCCGCTGTCGTTCATCAACGACCCGGCCCGCTGGCTGCGCGAGTTCCTGGCCAGCGGCGCCACCATCACCGCCATGCCGAACTTCGGCTACGACCAGCTCGCCGCCGCGTTCACCGCCGCCGAGGCGGCCGAGCTGGACATGGCGCACTGGCGGATCGCCTTCAACGGGGCCGAACCCATCGCCGAGGCCGCCGTCCGCGCGTTCCAGGAGCGCTTCGCCGACGGCGGTTTCCGCCCGGAGACGATGTTCGGCGTCTACGGGATGGCGGAGGCCACCCTCGCGGTCTGCTTTCCGCCGCTGGGGCGAGCGCCGGTCTTCGAGCACGTCGACCGGGACAAGCTCGCCGACGGCGGCCGGGCCGTCCAGGTGGACGGACCCGGCGCCCGCGCGGTCGCCGGGGTCGGCCACCCCGTGAAGGGCCTGCGGCTGCGGGTCGTCGAGGTGGAGTCGGGTGTCGAAGTGCCCGAGGGTCGGGTCGGCGAGATCCAGATCCAGGGCGACCCGGTCACCGCCGGGTACCTCGCCGCGGACGCCGAACGCGCCGGTGAGTCCTTTGTGGATGGCTGGCTGCGCACCGGCGACCTGGGCTACCGGCGCGGCGAGGAGGTGTTCGTCACCGGCAGGCACAAGGAGATGATCACCGTCCGCGGCGCCAACTACTACCCGCAGGACGTCGAGGCGATCACCCGCACGACCCCCGGTGTCTACAAGGGACGGTGCGTCGCGGTGGCGGCCCCGGGCGGTGCGGAGGCGGTGTGGGTCATCGCCGAGTCCGGTCTGCGCGGCGCGGCCGCCGAAGCCCTGACCGCCGACCTGCGCAAGGCGGTGTCCACCGAACTCGGCCTGACCGCTGTGACGGTCCGGCTGGTCTCACCCCGTTCGCTCCCGCGCACCAGCAGCGGGAAGTTCCAGCGCCTCGCCGCCCGCGACCTGGTCGCGGGAACCGCCTGAGAAGGAGTGCCGTGCACAGCTACGACGTCTTCCGCCACTACGAGCGCCTGCACTGGAAGCTCGCCGACCTCGACGTCGACTCGATCGACCGGTCGCTGGTCAAGCCCGAGTACGTGACCCTGGCCAAGAGCGCGACCATGGGCGAGTCCAACGTGATCGCCGCCGTGCACGGGTTCCTCAACGAGTTCGTCGACGACTACGACTTCTCCACCTTCGCCGTGGTCTGGGGCTACCAGGAGGTCCAGCACCACTACGCGTTCCGGTCCTGGTTGGCCGGGGTCGGTGAGGCGGTGGACGACCGCGCCGTGGACGCGATGCGCGAGCCGTACGCGCCGGGGACCACGCCGTCGGCGACGTTGGCGACCAACATCATCTCCGAGCTGACCGTGAACCACGTCTACCGCGCGGTCGCCGCGTGGGTCGAGGAGCCGGTCCTCAAGGGACTGCTGCTCAACGCGAGCCGGGATGAGGCCGGGCACGCGCGGGAGTTCATCCACTACACCACCGAGCGGCTCGCCAAGCGCCCGCAGGAGCTCGCCTCCGTGCTGGAGACGCTCTACGTCTACAGCTCCGAGGCCAAGATCAAGCACCCGGTCAGCACCTTCAAGGCGGGCATCGGCGAGGGGGTCGAGGACCACGAGACCATCGACACCGGGTTCGAGCTGTTCCTGGAGAAGGTGGCCGCCGACGGCGAGCTGGACGTGCTGCAGGACAAGATCCGCCGCACCTTCGGCGGGATGACCGGGCTCGACCTGAGCAGCAACGCCAAGGTCCGCCGGGCGCTCGCCGAGGTCCTGGCCTGATGAGCGTGCAGGTGCCGTGGTCGGTGCTGCCGGACTACCGCTGCTTCGGCTGCTCCCCGCACAACGACCACGGCCTGCGCCTCACCTTCGCCCCGCACCCCGACGGGCTGCAGGCGCGGTTCACCCTCGACCGCGGCTTCGAGTCCTACCCCGGCGTCGTGCACGGCGGGCTGGTCGGTGTCATCTGCGACGAGACGATGGGCAACCTGATCGTGCTCGACCGGCACCAGCCCGCGTTCACCACCTCGATGCGCACCCGGTTCGTCACCCCGCTGCTGGTCGGCCGCGACTACCGCTGCGTCGCCTCGCTGCGCCCCGACGGCGGTGAGCTGTTCCACGCCTGCGCCGAGGTGCTCGACGCCGACGACGTCGTCTGCGCGACGGCATCCGCGGTGTACCAGGCGTTCTCGCTCGACCAGGTGCGTCACCAGTTGACCCTCGGCGACGACGAGGTCGCCCTCCTCGACCAGGCCATCACCGCCAACCTCTCCCCGAACGGAGCTCGATCATGACCACCACCCTCGACGACATCACCAGCACCGTCACCGGCATCGCCGCCGCCGAGATCGGGGTCCAGGCCGCCGAGATGGCCGCCGACACCGACCTGCGCGGGGTCGAGGGCGTCGACTCGGTCAAGGTGCTGCGGATGATCGCCAAGATCGAGCGCCAGTACGACGTCGAGCTCGAGGACGAGGACGTCTTCGGTGTGTCCACAGTGGCCGACGTGGCCGCGGTCGTGGCCAAGGCGCTGGGGGAGCGGGCGTGACGGTCGCCGACACCAACCAGCACTACGACCTCGACCCGGAGGTCTTCGGCCAGTTCCTGGACCCGTTGCGCAAGTACAGCTCCGCGCTCTACGCCACCCCGGAGCAGCCGCTGGCCGACGCGCAGGAGAACAAGCTGCGCTTCGTCGCCGAGCACCTCGGCCTGCGCGGCGGCGAGCAGCTGCTCGACATCGGCTGCGGCTGGGGCTCGCTGATCCTGTTCATGGCGCGGGAGTACCGGGCCCAGGTGCTCGGCGTGAGCCCGGCACCCCGGCAGCACCAGTACATCGCCGGGCGGGCCGCCGAGCTGGGGGTCAGCGAGCTCGTGCGCACTCAGGTCGGGCACTTCGAGCAGATGGACCTGCCGGAGCGCGGTTTCGACGCGGTCAGCATGCTCGGTTCGATCGTGCACATGCCCGACCTGGACGTGGTCTTCGGCAAGGCGCGCCGCGTCCTGCGCAAGGGCGGACGGCTCTACGTCTCGGAGAGCTGCTTCCGCAACGCCGCCGCGCACGCGGCGTTCGACTCGCGCTCGGGCACCGACTTCGTCCGCAACGACATCTTCGGCTGGGGCGACATGCGCCCGCTCTCGGAGCTGGTCGCGGGCGCCGAGCGCGCCGGGTTCTCGATCATCGCGGTGGACGACCTCACCGAGCACTACCGGCGCACCATCGAGGCGTGGATCGACAACGTCGCCGTCGCGGCGGACCGGCTCGAGGAGTACGAGCCGGGACTGGCGGCGAAGCTGACGCACTACCTCGAGGTGGCCAACGCGGGCTGGGGCTACACCACCAAGCACTACGCCCTCGTCTGCCGGAACGCGCGATGACCGGCCCGCTGCTCCCGGCCACGCAGGTGGCCGACGCCGTCGACAGCTTCATGGCGGCCTCGCCCGCCGCGCGCGGCTGGGACGTGGAGACCGCCTTCGACTGGGCCGCGGCCGACGCGGGCCGCCTGTCCGAGGGCGAGCTGTCGGCGGTCCGGTTCATCACGCTGATCGAGGACCACCTGCCGGGGTACTTCGACATCTACCACCGGCACTTCCCGGTGGACGGCTCGGTGGACCCGAAGATCTTCGTGCACAACCGGGAGCTGTACCACTTCACCACGCGGTGGGCCTACGAGGAGGACACCCACGCGCGAGCGCTCTGCCGCTACCAGGTGGCGGCGGGGATCACCTCGCGCGAGGCGCTGTGGGACGAGTTGGCGGTGGAGGGGCAGAAGGAGTTCGACCTGCGGCTGGAGCACCCGGTGCAGTTCTTCGCCTACGCGCTGGTGCAGGAGAAGGCGACCCAGATGTACTACCAGCACCTGCGCGACGTGATCACCGAGCCGGTGCTCAAGACGGTCCTCACCAGGCTCTCGCGCGACGAGGCCCGGCACTTCACCTTCATGGCCGACATCGTGACCCGGTACCTGCGGGCCTACGGCGACGCCGTGGTGGAGCCCATCCGCGAGGTGGTGGCGGGCTTCCGGATGCCGCTGGCCGACACCATGCGCGGCTACTGGCGCTGGGCCCTCAAGATCGCCGATGTGGCCCGCTACGACCACACGGAGGCCTACGAGCACCTGATCAAGGTCATCGACCGGGCGGTGGACACCAAGTCCGACCGCCAGACCGAGCTGACCCGCTTCATCGCCTCCTGCACCTCCCTGCCCGCCTGACCTGCCCGCTTGAGCTGTCCGCCTGACCTGCCCGCCTGACCTGCTCGCCTGACCCCGGGCACCCGCGGCCCCCGACCGGATCCCGGTCGGGGGCCGCTGGCGTCCCCGCCACTGCATCGGGTACAACTCATGATCGTTAGTACGGCGTACCGACGAGCGTGGGACGGGGTTGGATGTACGTCGATGAGGGGGCGGGCGGTTCGCTGGGCGCTATCGGCCAGGCGATGTCCGATTTCGCGGCGAGCGCGGGTGCCGGCCAGTTCGCTGTCAACGGCCACGGCGGTGACGCACTCTTGCGGGCGATCCGTAACATGATCAACTGGATCAACACCGAGCAGAATCGGCTCGGTGCGCTCGACCAGTACGCCAAGCTCGGCGGCTCGAACGGCGCCAAGGTCATGTCGCCGTACCTGCGCGAGGTGGCGACCGACGAGCGGGGGCTGCTCACCCAGCTCCGGCAGTTCCGCGAGTCACTGCTCACGGCCGAGGAAGGTGTCAAGCAGGCCATGGCCAACTACCGCAGCACCGACCAGCACAACGCCGACGGGCTCGCCTGAGATGGCCCCGGTGCGGCGCCCACGGCTGTCGACCGCCGTTCTCGCGGTGGCCCTCGGCTTGGCCGGGTGCGCGAGCCCGACAGCCGGGAACCCGGTCCCCGCCGACGGCACGTCGACCGGTGCCCCTTCCCGGACCACGACGCCGACGCGGACCAGTACTTCCTCCGCGCCCGACCTCTCCGCGGTTCGACCGTGCGCCCTGCTGTCGGACTCGGCGGTGCGCGCGCTGGGCGCGGGACCGGGCCAGGAGGAGAAGGTAGGCAAACGGCGGTCGTGCCAGTGGGTCGTCGACAAGCCGAACCTCGCGGACAACTACGCCATCGCGGTGGATCTTTTCCCTGATCTTGGGATCAAGGACGTCGTCGCGCAGGGCTCGATCACGAACACCAAGGTGGGCTCGCACGACGCCGCTGAGTCCATTCGCCGGGGTGGAGCCGGCTGTGTGGTGACGCTGGCGATCACCGAGACCTCGCGGGTTGATGTCGCGGTCGCGGGCGGCGACGCCGGTGCGCTGTGTCCGGTGGCGCGGCAGGCGGCGGCGTTGGTCGAGGCCGAGCTGCCCTGACGTCGCGTTCCCCCACGGCGTCGTTGGTTTCCTGCTTCCCCTACACACAAGTGTGACTACGGGCTCGGGGCGGTTGTCAAGGCGGGAAAGATGCCTTGACAACCGCCCCGAGCCCGTGTTTTGGGCTGTGTATGGGATGCAGGGGCGGGAGTGGTCGGCAGGTGGGGATGGCTGCCGGGGTTCGGCTGTGTGGGGGTGGTGGGATGATCGCCGAGGGGGGTGCGGTGGACTCGTCTGATGAGGTGGTGGCCGTGGCCGCGCTGCGGCGGTTGGTGCGGCGTGGCTGGATCTGCCTGGTGGCCGGGTTGGTGTTGGCCGCGGGCTTCGTCCGGCTGAACCTGGCCGAGGACGACGCCGAAGCCCTCGCTGAGTACGGCACGCGGGTGCCCGGGGTGGTGATCGGGACGCATGGTGATCGCTCGTTCCGGTCGGACTCCGTCGAGGTGCGGTTCACCATCGCCGGGCGGGAGCAGCTGCGGGAGCTGAACCTGGACCAGGACAGCCCCGAGCTGGTCGAGGGCGACCAGGTGACCATGGTCTACGACCCCGCCGATCCCGGCCGGATCGGTGCGATCGGCATCCGGGACCAGTCGGATCTGGTGAGTTTCCTCTTGGTCGTCACGCTCTTCGGTGGCTTTGCCGTTTCGCTGATCGGCTTGCGGGATCTGAGCCGGTGGGCGCGCCGCGCGCGGGCGGTTCGCGAGCACGGCTGGCGTCGGGGTTACGGCACCACCGTGGGGGAGATCGGCGTGCGGATCACCTTCGCCGACGACACCTCGCGGTTGGTGCTCCGGACCTTCGACAGCCGTGACTTCCAGGGTTCGGTGCTGCTCGGTGGTGCGGGCCGGTCGATGGTCGTCTGGGTGCACGGGCGGCTGGTCGCGGTGCGGGCACTGCGCTGATGCTGCCCGGGTACTGCGGCACTTTCGGTGCGGCGGGGTTGGGCCTCCCGATGCTCATCGAGGACAGCAGCCTGAGCTCGGTCGCTCGGATCCGGGTTGTCCGCGCGCGGTTTCCGTTCTGGGCCAAGGGGTTCGCACCCGGGCGGGCGCTGGTGGTGTCCGGGGCCGCCGCCACTGCCTCGACCCCGCGGCGGTCCCGGACCCATCCCCTCAGAGCAGGGACTTGATCAGACTGAGCAGCGTGTTGAGCAACTGCGTGACCATGGCGTGCTCCCTCCGTCGCGACTCGTCGGGACTACTCCGACACCGTTGTTTGTACGGTTCGGGTCGGGGGCGCGGCGAGCACTTCTGCCCGGTGGGGTGACCCTCGTGTGGGTGGTTTTGCTCAACCGGAATCTGACCTGATCGAGCGAGAAAGCTGTCACCAGGGGTTATGTTCAGCCGCCCACTTCTCGTCTGACGAGCACTGTCCACACGAAAGACACGGTGGGCGACTACCTGGTGCGGCCAGTGGGTTAGCCCTGCGGCTGCAGGACCAGGCAGGTGGAGGTGCCGTGCGCCACCAGCTTCCCGGCGGCGTCGGTGACCCGGGCCTCGGCCGTGGCGGTGCTGCGGCCGACGTGGACGGTGGTCGCCACGCAGGTGAGGCGGGAGCCGTCGCCGCGGACCGCGCGGATGAAGTTCACCTTCAGCTCCAGGGTGGTGTAGGCCACCCCGTCGCCGAGGCGGGTGAACACGGCGCTGCCCATCGCGGTGTCCATCAGGGTGGTGATCACCCCGCCGTGCACGATGTACATCGCGTTGATCGCCGCCGGGCTGGGGTCGAGGTAGTAGACCGCGCGGCCCTCGGACAGCGACTCCACGGTGACCCCCAGCGAGACGCCGACGCCCTGGCCGGAGTCCACACCGTGCTGGAGCACCGCGTGCAGCTCGCGGATGCGCGCCGCCGAGGTGGGTTCGGGGGCGGGTGCCTCGGGAGCGACCGCCTGGCTGCCGTTGGTGCTCATCTCAGTGCCCTCCGCCGCGGTGAACTCGTCAGTGCTCAGCGATTCGAGCAGTGCCGGGTGGACCCCCGGTTAACAACCGCGGGCCACCGGCCCGCGATGCGCGATTCCGATCGCGTGATCGCCGCTGGGCATCGCCCTGTCGTTGTCCGGCAACGAAAAGCGCCCGAGCGGGCCCAATCGGCGGTCGGGGTTCACCGGACGTTCGCCGAAGTCGGCCTCGGCGTTACCCATCCTGGGTCAGGGTGGAGCGGGGAGGGGTCGAGAGATGGAGTTCAGGCACCTGGTGTCCTTCCTGGCGATCGCCGAGGAGCTGCACTTCGGCCGCGCGGCGGCCAAGGTGCACCTCACCCAACCCTCGCTCAGCCAGCAGCTGCAGCGGCTGGAGCGCAACCTGGGCGTGGTGCTGGTCGCGCGCAGTTCGCACGAGGTCCGGCTGACCCCGGCCGGGGAGGTGCTGCGCGCGCACGCGGGCATGATCGTGCGCCAGCTCGACCGGGCCGCCCAGGCCGCGCGCGAGGCCGCCGACGGGCGCAACGGGTCGGTGCGGGTCGGCTACAACTTCTCGACCTGGCAGGAGATCCTGCCCAACGCGCTGGCCCGGATGCACCGGCGCCACCCCGACGTCGTGGTCGAGCTCTCCGAGCTGCGCTCGGGTCCGCAGCTGGCCGCGGTCAGCGGGGGCGACCTCGACGTCGCCTTCGTGCACGGTCCGGCCGCGACCGCCGACCTGGCGCACCGGGTGCTGATGCCGGTGCCGATCGTCGCCCTGGTCGGGACCGCGCACCCGTGGGCGGGTCGGGACCGGGTGCGCTTCGCCGAGCTGGCCGAGCAGCGCTGCATCCTGTTCGACCGCGAGCAGAGCCCGGCCATGTACGACGCCATCCGCGCCGCCGCCGAGCGCAGCGGGACCCGGCTGGCGGTCACCGACCACGTGGACGACCTGAGCGCGACCGCCATCGTGGTCGCCACCCAGCCGGTAGTGGGCTTCGTCTCGGTCCAGCGCGGTGAGCACGCCCGGGTCAGCGGGTTAGGCTCGGTCCCGGTGCCGCTGGTCGACCCGGTGCCCACAGTGGACCTGTACGCGGTGTGGCGTGCGGGCGAGACCGCCGCGGCCGTGCGCGCCTTCTTGAGCTGCCTTGACGACAACGCCGTCGAACCGTCCTGTTTGGAGTGATAGATCCCGACCGGAGGCCAGCCCGTGCAGTTCCAGCAATTGGTGTCGTTCCTGGCGATCGCCGAGGAGCACAACTTCGGCCGGGCGGCCCGCAGGCTGCACCTGGCCCAGTCCTCGGTCAGCCTGCAGCTCAAGCGGCTCGAGCGCGAGGTCGGCGTCGAGCTGGTGTCCCGGTCCTCGCACCAGGTCCGGCTCACCGCGGCGGGCGAGGTGTTCCTCGGCGAGGTGCGCCAGCTGCTCGACCTGGCCGACGACGCGGTCGAGGTGGCCCGCGCGGTGGCGGCCGGGCGCGCGGGCAGGCTGCGGGTCGGCTTCAACTTCGCCGCCGGGCGCCTGGTGCTCACCCCCGCCCTGGTGCGCCTGCACGCCGAGCACCCCGGACTGGGTGTCGACCTGACCGAGCGGCGCAGCGGACCGCAGCTGCGGGCACTGGCCGACGGTGACCTCGACCTCGCCCTGGTCTTCGGCGCCCCGGCCGCGGCGGGCTTCTCCTCGGTCCCGGTGCGCCGGGTCGACCTGGTGGCGCTGCTCACCGACACGCACCGCTGGGCGGGCCGGGACAAGATCGGCTTCCGCGAGCTGGCCGGTCAACCGTGTGTCCTCTTCGGACGTGAGCAGTGCCCGGCGATGTACGACGAGATCCGGGCCGTGGCCCAGCGCACCGGTACCGACCTGGCCGTGGTCGAGGAGATCGACGACCAGCTGGCCACCGCGATCGCCGTGCGGGCCAGGCAGGTCATCGGGTTCGCCTCGGCGCCGCGCTGGGACCAGACCGGGCTCGCCGGGCTGGTCACCGTGCCGATCGTGGACCCGGTGCCCAGCCTGGTGATCCACGCGGTCTGGCGCGGTGACACCGAAACCCTTCCGGTGCGGGCGTTCCTGCGCTGCCTGGGCCTGCGCGGCGACGGCGATCGCGGCGCCCTATCGACCGTTCACCCGTTGGTCGTTGCCCCGCGGTCCCCGCACGACCCAGGATCGGGGCGGCGCCCCAGCGCGCCCCGCACCGTCGCCGCAGTCCGGACACCGCGCAGAATGGAGTGACCGTGCGCGAGTTCACCGTCGCCGCCCTGGTCGAGATCGCCGACGACGACACCCTCACCGACGCCGTCTTCCGGCGTGCCACCGAAACCCCCGACCGGCCGCTGTTCGGCGCCCGGGTCGACGGCGCCTGGGTGCCGACCACCTACGGCGAGTTCGCCGAGCGGGTCCGCGCCGTGGCGGGCGGTCTGCTCGCCGCGGGCGTCGAGCCCGGCGACCGGGTCGCCGTCCTCGGGCCCACCAGCGTGGACTGGGCCGTCGCCGACTTCGCCGTGCTCAGCGTGGGCGCGGTCACCGTGCCCATCTACCCGACCGCCTCGGCCGAGCAGGTGCGGCACGTGCTGCGCGACTCGGGGCCGGTCGGGGTGTTCGTCGCCGAGGGCTCCCGCGCCCTGCTGCTCTCGGTCGCGGCCGACGGCAAGAACATCTGGACGCTGGGCGAGCCGCTGCCCGGCACCGCCGCCACCGAGCTGCTGGACCGGCGCCGGGCCGCGGTCCGCGCCGACGACCTCGCCACGATCGTCTACACCAGCGGGACCACCGGCGTGCCGAAGGGCTGCCTGCTCACCCACCGCAACATCCTGCACGCCGCGGTGAACGTGGTGGAGCTGCTGCCGGAGCTGTTCCTGGCCGAGGACGCCGCGACCCTGCTGTTCCTGCCGCTGGCCCACGTCTACGGCCGGGTCGTGCTGTTCGGCTGCGCCTGGGCGGGCACCCGCACCGGTCTGGTCGGCGACGCGGCCGACCTGATCGCCGAGCTGCCGAGGTTCCAGCCCACCTTCCTGGTCGGTGTGCCCTACGTGCTGGAGAAGGTCCGCAAGGCTGTGCGGGCGCGCGCGGGCGCGGCGTTCGACGACGCCGAGGCCGCCGCGATCGCCCACGGCGCGGCTGCCCGCCACGGCGAGCACCGCGCCGAGCTGCCCGGTGATCCGGTGCTCGAGGGCCTGCGCGCGATGCTCGGCGGGCGGCTGGCGAACATGATCTGCGGTGGCGCCTCGCTCGATGAGTCCACACTGGACTTCTTCACCGGCGTCGGGCTGCGGGTGCTCGGCGCGTACGGGCTCACCGAGACCACCTCGACGGTCACCATGAGCGCCACCGGGACCAACCGGCTGGGCACCGTCGGCCGCCCGATCCCGGGAACCGCGGTGGCGGTCGCCAACGACGGCGAGATCCTGGTGCGCGGCCCGCACGTCTCGCCCGGCTACTGGCCGGACCCGGCGGGTGTGCCCGAGTGGGTGCGCACCGGCGACCTGGGCGAGCTCGACGACGACGGCTACCTGCGGATCACCGGCAGGCGCAAGGAGATCATCGTGACCAGCGGCGGGAAGAACGTCGCGCCCGCGCCGCTGGAGGACCGGTTGCGGCTGCACCCGTTGGTGTCCAACGCGATGGTGGTCGGTGAGGGCAGGCCGTACGTCACCGCGCTGATCACCGTGGACCTCGGCGCCGCGGCGAAGTGGTCCGGCGAGGTGCCTGCCGGGCTCCAGGGCGCCGTGGACGCCGCCAACGAGCTGGTCTCGCGCGCCGAGTCGATCCGCCGGTTCCACGTGGTCACCGGCGACTTCACCGTCGACCGCGGCCACCTCACCCCCTCGCTGCGGCTGCGCCGGGCGGCCATCGCCGCCGACTTCGCCCCCGAGATCGAGGCGATGTACCCCAGGTCCTGAAAGGTCGGGGCGCTGACCTGGATCACCCGCCCAGCCGGTCCCCGGCTGGGCGGGTTGTCCCATCAAGCGGCATTCATCCAGCACACGTAGTCGAAGTCGACCTTGCCGACCAGGGTGCCCTCGTCGTCGTGCAGCAATGCTTTTCCGGTCATTTCGTATCGCTGCGCGGTGGTGTCCGCCACAATGCGCGCGGCGACCTCGGCCTCGACCGTTCCGGTGGCCCG
Source organism: Actinokineospora sp. NBRC 105648 (assembly GCF_030269645.1). Classification (GTDB taxonomy): domain Bacteria; phylum Actinomycetota; class Actinomycetes; order Mycobacteriales; family Pseudonocardiaceae; genus Actinokineospora. Next base: position 311,081 of record NZ_BSTR01000001.1, read on the forward strand.
GACGCGGCCCTTCGCCGGGCGCAGGAAACTCACCTTGGACTCGCGCAGCACGAAGCTGCTCACCTGCGCGATCCGCGTCGCGACGGCCCCGGAGAACGCGCCCGCGCAGGCCACCTCGGCGGCCAGGAACATCGCGCCCGCGTGCACCGTGCCCAGGTGGTTGCGCATCGTGGGCAGGTCGGCGACCTCGGCGACGGCCTCGGTGCCGCTCAGCGCGGTGACCCGGACGCCGACGTGGTTGTTGAACGGCACCACCGAGTCGACCATCCGGCGGATCTGCTCGTAGTCGGGCCGCCCACCGGTCACCGCGGTGGCCAGGGCGGCCTGCGCGCGGCCGACTTCATCGGAGAATTTACTCTTTGGAGGCATGTCTGTAGATTAGGGCACGGGATTCTGGACAGCCGGTGAACCGATGCCCGACAGCATGGGAATAGGTCTCGTCCGAATGGACGCGATAGTCGCCAGAAATGGGCCGATAGTCATGCCTGATGAGCGTTGACCGCGCGCTGACACGGCCGTAGAAATAGCCTCGAATGCAATCGAGGCAAGCGCGGGAGTCAACCCATGTATGACGCAATCGTGGTCGGCGCTCGGTGCGCGGGCTCGTCGGCCGCCATGCTGCTCGCCCGGCGCGGCTACCGGGTCCTGCTGGTGGACAAGGTCACCCAGCCCACCGACACCGTCTCCACCCACTACCTGCAGCAGTACGGCCTGGCCAAGCTCGAGCAGTGGGGCCTGCTCGACACCCTGGTCGCCACCGGCGTCACGCCGATGACCCGGATGACGGTGTCCTACCGCGACTACCTGATCGACGGCTTCGCGGACCCGTTCGAGGGCATCGAGGCGACCTACGCCCCCCGGCGCACGGTGCTCGACCCGATCCTGCTGGACGCGGCCAAGGCCGCGGGCGCGGAGGTCCGCGAGGGCTACACCGTGCGCGAGCTCATCGTCGAGGACGGCCGGGTGGTCGGTGTCCGCGGTTCGCGCGGCGCCGAGTCGCCCACCGAGGAGCGCGCCCGGGTCGTCATCGGCGCGGACGGCAGCCAGTCGTTCGTCGGCAAGGCCGTCGGCGCTGAGATCTACCAGCGCATCCCGGCCGCGTCGTTCATCTACTACACCTACTTCAGCGGCCTCGAGACGCACTTCCACAGCCGGATCGGCGTCGACCAGCAGGTCGGCGTGTGGCCGACCAGCGACGGGCTCACCCTGATGGCGGTCATGAAGCCGCTGGACCGGTGGAACGAGTTCCGCACCGACGTCGAGGCCAACTTCCTGCAGATCGTCAAGGACATCGTCCCCGACATCGCCGAGCAGGTCGCCGACACCGGGGAGCGGCAGGAGAAGTTCACCGGCATCCGCTACCCGGACAACTTCTACCGCCGCTCGCACGGCCCCGGCTGGGCGCTGGTCGGCGACGCCGGCTACCACAAGGACCCGATCACCGGCCAGGGCATCAGCGACGCGCTGGTCTACGCCGAGCTGCTCGCCGACCGGGTCGAGCAGGGCCTGTCCGGGCAGCGCCCGCTGGACGAGGCGCTGGCCGACTACGCCGCGGCGCGCGACGAGCGCACCGGCTCGGCGTTCCAGTTCGCCGCCACCATCGGCGAGCTGCGGCTGCCGCCGCACCTGGACGCGATCTTCAAGGTGCTCAGCGTGCACGAGACCTATGCCAAGGACTTCTTCAACGTGATCTCCGGTGCGATGACCGGTGAGCAGTTCTTCCACCCGGACAACGTCGCGAAGATGCTCGGGTCCGCCTGATGGCGATCCGGCTGATGACCATCGGCGACAGCTTCGCCGAGGGCCGCGGCGAGCCCGGCCCGGACGGCGGGTTCCTCGGCTGGGTGCCGCGGCTGGCCGAGTCGCTGGGGATCGCGCCGCACGAGTACGTGAACCTGGGTGCCTACAACGCCACCACGCAGGACGTCATCGACCACCAGCTGGCCAGGGCGCTCAGCGCGGACGCCCCGCTCTACGGGGTCACGGTGGGCGGCAACGACCTGGTGCGCGGCTCGTTCGACCAGGACGCCTTCCGCCGCAACCTGCGGCACGTGCTCGGCGGGCTCAGCCTGCGCGGCGCGCGGGTGTTCACCATCAACTGGCCCGACATCCCCGGCAAGCTCCCCGGCCTGCCGCCCGAGGCGCGCGCCGCGCTGCGGCTGCGCTTCGCCGAGGCCAACGACTTCATGGCCAAGCTCACCGCCGAGCTGGGCCTGGTCTGCTACGACATGGTCGACACCCCGCTGACCAGGGACCCGGCCATGTGGGGACCCGACGGCATGCACCCGAGCCCGGCCGGACACCGGGCCATCGCGGCCGGCTTCGCCGAGCTGCTCTCCTGACGACCTCGCCGAGCGGCCCCCGGTTGTCCACTCCGGACGACCGGGGGTGTCCGCCCGTGCCCAGCCGCCCCGCGTGGGCGGCCGCAGAAGGGACGCAAGTGACTTCCGACCAGCACCGCACCGCGCACACCCCGATCGCCGTCGTCGGCGTGTCGGGCCTGTTCCCGATGGCGCACGACCACCGCGACTTCTGGCAGAACATCGTCGACGCCGCGGACTGCACGCAGGACGTGCCAGCCTCCCGGTGGCGGGTCGAGGACTACTACGACCCCGACCCCGGCGCCCCGGACAAGACCTACTGCACCCGCGGCGGCTTCGTGCCGGACGTGGCGTTCAGCCCGCTGGAGTGGGGCCTGCCGCCCAACCAGATGGAGGTCACCACGGTCGTGCAGATGCTGAGCCTGGGCGTGGCGCGCGACGTGCTGCGCGACGCGGGCGCGGTCGGCTCGGACTGGTACGACCCGCAGCGCACCGGTGTCGTGCTCGGTGTCGCCGGTCCGACCACGCTGTCGCACCCGTTGGCGGCCCGGCTCTCCACACCGGTCCTGCGCGAGGTTGTCCGCTCGTGTGGACTGTCCGAACAGGACGCTGAGGAGATCGCGGCGCGCTACGTCGAGGCATTCCCGCCGTGGGAGGAGAACTCCTTCCCCGGCCTGCTGGGCAACGTGATCGCGGGTCGGGTGGCCAACCGGCTCGACCTGGGCGGGATGAACTGCACGGTCGACGCCGCCTGCGCGTCGTCGCTGTCCGCAGTGCACATCGCGATCGGCGAGCTGCTCTCCGGCCGCGCCGACATGATGATCACCGGCGGCGCGGACACCGAGAACTCGGTGTTCGGCTACCTGTGCTTCAGCAAGACCGGCGCGCTGTCGAAGTCCGGCAAGATCAAGCCGTTCGACGACTCGGCGGACGGGACCCTGGTCGGCGAGGGCATCGGCATGCTGGCGCTCAAGCGCCTCGCCGACGCCGAGCGCGACGGTGACCGGGTCTACGCGGTGATCCGCGGCGTCGGCGCCTCCAGCGACGGCCGGTTCAAGAGCATCTACGCGCCGCGGGCCGAGGGCCAGGTCGTCGCGCTGGAGCGCGCCTACGCCGACGCCGACTGCTCACCCGCCTCGATCGGGCTGTTCGAGGCGCACGCGACCGGCACGCGGGTCGGTGACAAGACCGAGCTCACCGCGCTGAACTCGTTGCTGCGCGACACGACCGACGAGCAGCGGTTCGCCGCCATCGGCAGCGTGAAGTCGCAGATCGGGCACACCAAGGGCGCCGCGGGCGCGGCGAGCCTGATCAAGCTGGCGCTGGGCCTCTACCACAAGACACTGCCGCCGACGATCAACATCGAGCGTCCCAACACGACGATCGACTTCGACTCGGCGGCCTTCTACCTCAACACCAGCACCCGGCCGTGGATCACCGACCCGCGCCGCCCGCAGCGGCGCGCGGCGGCCTCGGCGATGGGCTTCGGCGGCACCAACTTCCACGTCGTGCTGGAGGAGGCGAGCGCCGACCGCACCATCACGCGCACCCTGCACCGCACGGCGCGGGCCTACCTCTGGCACGCCCCGACCCCGGCGGAACTGCTGGCGCTGCTGCGTTCTGGCGCCGAGCCGTCGACCGACACCATCCCGGCGGACCACGCGCGAATCGGTTTCGCCGGCTTCGACGACGCGCTGCGCGAGGTGGCGCTGTCGCAGCTCGAGGCGTCCTCCGACGACCAGTGGTCGCACCCCTCCGGCGTGTTCTACCGCAGGCGGGCGCTGCCCTCGGTGCGGGTCGGCGCGCTGTTCGCGGGCCAGGGCAGCCAGTACGTGAACATGGGCCGGACGGCGGTGCTGAACAACCCGCTGGTGGGCACGGCCTTCGACGAGGCCAACGCGGTGTTCCTGGGCGCGGACCGGCTGCTGTCGGAGGTGGTGTTCCCGGCGGCGACGTTCGACGGCGAGACCGACGCCGACCGCGAGCTGGCGTTGCGGCGCACGGAGTTCGCCCAGCCCGCGATCGGCGCGCTCGCGGCGGGCCAGTTCCGCTTCCTGAGCTCGTTGGGGCTCTCCTGCGAGGGCTTCCTCGGCCACAGCTTCGGTGAGCTGTCCGCGCTGTGGGCGGCGGGTTCGCTGTCCGATGTGGACTTCTTCCGGCTGGCGCGGGCGCGCGGCCTGGCGATGGCCCCGCCCTCGTCGGACTTCGACGCGGGCGCGATGGTCGCCGTGGACGCCGACCGGGCGACGGTGGAGGAGGTCCTGGCGGCCCACCCCGAGGTCGTCGTGTGCAACCACAACGCCCCTGACCAGGTGGTGGTCGGCGGCGCCACGATCGCGGTGGCCGACGTGGTCGCGGCGTGCAAGGCGCGCGGCCTGACCGCGAAGGTGCTGCCCGTCGCGGCGGCGTTCCACACCTCGCACGTGGGCCACGCGGTAGAGGCGTTCCGCGCTGAACTGTCCGATGTGGAGATTTCTGCTCCCACTAACCCGGTCTATGCCAACACCTCGGGTGCCTCCTACGGCACCGACGTCGCGGCCAACCGGTCGGTGCTGGCCGAGCAGCTCCGCAACCCGGTGGAGTTCGTCTCCGCGCTGGAGTCCATGCGCGCCGACGGCTGCACGGTGTTCGTCGAGTTCGGCCCGCGCAAGGTGCTGACCCAGCTGGCCACCCGGACGCTGGGCGACGCGGTCGTCGCGGTGGCCACGGACCTCGGGTCCAAGGTGGATAGTGACCTGGCGCTCAAGCGCGCGGCCGTCGAGCTGGCCGTGGTGGGTGCCCCGATCAGCGACATCAACCGCTTCGACGCGCCGCCGGTGGTCCGCGAGACCCCCAAGGGCATGACGGTGACCCTGACCGGTCGCGACTACGTCCCGGACACCCGGAGCGCCGCGTACGCCACGGCACTCGACGGCACCTACCAGGTGGAGTCGGTGCGCAAGGCCGCACAGCCTGCGGGTGGCGCGGAAGCGTCTGGCTCACAACAGGTTTCCTCGCCGCAGCGAGAGTCCAGCCCGCTCCCTCAGCCGCAGACCGAATGGCAGGAGCCTGCCGCGCCACACACTGAGCCGCAGACCGAGTGGCAGGAGCCTGCTGCGCCGCACGCTGCCGTGTCGGCTGGACCAGCGGCTTCCGCCGTCCCGCAGCAGGTGCTGCCCGCGGTCGGTGCGGCCGCGGGCGGCTGGGAGGGGGCATCCCCGTCCGCTGCCGAGGGGGCGGACCTCGCGCTGTCCACCCAGCTGGCGGAGCGCCCGGCCGAGGTCGGCACGGTCGTCGACGAGCGCGTGGTGGCCGGGTTCGGCGAGGTCGCCGCCCGGCACCTGGAACTGCACACCCGCTACGTCGAGGGCCAACTCCGCGTCGCCGACGGTCTGGTGTCGGCGCTCCGCTCGGCCCCCGACGGCGGCGCGGGCCTGCACGCGGCGGTCGAGGCGGTCACCGACCAGAGCATCGCGATCGGCGAGACGCACGTGCGGGTCAACGAGATCCTGGCGGCCCTCACCGAACTCGAGTTCTCCCCGTCCCGGCTCGCACCCCAGGACCCCACCACTGCCCGACCGGCCCCGGCCGGTGTCGGCCAGGTTGTCGCGAGCCCGGCCAGTGCCCGACCGGCCCCGGCCACTACCGGCCAGCCTGCTGCCGGTCAGGTCTCGACCACCCCGACCTCGCTTGGCAGTCCGGCCCCGACAGCCCTCGGCATCGCGGCTCCGACCGCGGACGCCGTGGCTGCCCCTCCCGCCCCGGCCCAGCAGGCGCTTCCCGCGCAGCGCTCGGCCCCTCCGGTCTCCCCGACACCCACCCACAACCCGGCGGTGGCCGCCACTGCGTCCCCGGCTGCCCGGGCTGCGGCTCCGGCTGTGGTCGCCGCGGCTCCCAGCGCAGCGGCACCCGCCGCGGACATCGAGGCCGCACTGGTGGCCATCGTGGCGGACAAGACCGGCTACCCGGTTGAGATGATCGACCCGGGGATGGACCTCGAAGCTGATCTCGGTGTGGACTCGATCAAGCGGGTGCAGATCTTGGGCACGCTTGGTGAGCGGTTCCCGGAGCTGCCGGCCGTCGGCCCCGAGCAGGTCGCTGAGCTGCGGACGCTCGCCGATGTGGTGGCCTTCATGGGTGCTTCCGCACCCGCCCTGCCCGCGGCCCCGGTGGCACAGGTTCCCGGCATCGAGGCCGCTTTGATCGAGATCGTGGCCGACAAGACCGGCTACCCGGTCGAGATGATCGACCCGGGCATGGACCTCGAAGCCGACCTCGGTGTCGACTCGATCAAGCGGGTGCAGATCCTCGGCACCCTGGGTGAGCGCTTCCCCGAACTGCCGGCTGTCGGCCCCGAGCAGGTCGCTGAGCTGCGGACCCTGGCCGACGTGGTCGCGTTCATGGGTGCGGCCCCCGCTGCGGGTGGGGTGGCCGCCGCGCCCGCGGGCGCTGATGTCCAGGCTGCGCTGATCGGGATCGTGGCGGACAAGACCGGTTACCCGGTTGAGATGATCGACCCGGGGATGGACCTCGAGGCTGACCTGGGTGTGGACTCGATCAAGCGGGTGCAGATCCTCGGCACCCTGGGTGAGCGGTTCCCGGAGCTGCCGGCTGTCGGTCCGGAGCAGGTCGCTGAGCTGCGGACCCTGGCCGATGTGGTCGCTTTCATGGGTGCGGCCCCCTCGGCAGGTCCGGTGGTGGAGGCTTCAGCCGCGCCCGCGGGTGCCGACATCCAGGCTGCCCTGATCGACATCGTCGCGGACAAGACCGGTTACCCGACCACCATGATCGACCCCGGGATGGACCTCGAGGCCGATCTCGGTGTCGACTCGATCAAGCGGGTGCAGATCCTCGGCACCCTGGGCGAGCGGTTCCCGGAGCTGCCGGCAGTCGGTCCCGAGCAGATCGCCGAGCTGCGCACCCTCGCCGATGTGGTCGCGTTCATGGGGGTCACCGCCGAGCCCACCGCCGCCGGCACCACCACCACCACCGCGCACACGGCGCCGGAGGTGCAGACCACGCTCATCGAGATCATCGCGGACAAGACCGGTTACCCCACCACGATGATCGACCCCGGGATGGACCTGGAGGCCGACCTCGGCGTCGACTCCATCAAGCGCGTCCAGATCCTCGGCGCCCTCGGTGAGCGGTTCCCGGCGCTGCCCGCGGTCGGCCCGGAGCAGGTCGCGGACCTGCGCACCCCCGCCGCCGTGGTCGGGTTCCTGACTGGCACCGAGAGCGCCAAGCGCACCGGGAACACCGAGAACACCGGGAACACCGAGAGCACCGAGAGCACCGAGAGCACCGGGAACACCGAGAGCACCGCGAGCACCACAGCGGCCGCCGAGCCCGAGATGCGCCGCCTGCACCTCGAGCTCCGCCGCCTCCCCGCCGTCGACGAGGCCCGCAACCCCTACGCCGACCACCCCGTCGCCGTGGTGAGCCAGGCCGACGCCTACGCCGACGCCCTCGAGCAGCGCGGCTGGACCGTCACCCGCCTCACCCGCGCCGACGGGGACCTCGACGCGGCCGAGGCGCACCTGCGGGCCCAGTTGTCCACAGTGGACCGGATCGACCTCGTCCTGGTCGGCCACCCCACCGGCGCGACCTGGGACGGCAACACCCGCCTGCTCGCCGAGCACCTCCTGCTCGCCAAGCACGCCACCGCCAAGCTGCCCGGGGACACCCGCGCGGGCTTCGTCGCCGTGACCACCCTCGACGGCGCGCTAGGTCACGAGGGCGCCGCCGCCCCCGCCGACGCCGTCGCCGGTGGGATCGCCGGGCTGGTCAAGACCCTGCGCCACGAGGTCCCGGGGCTCTTCGCCCGGGCGCTCGACCTCTCGCCGCGGCTGCCCGCCGGGGCCGCCGTCGACCAGGTGCTCCGCGAGATCGCCGACGCGGCCGCCGAGCCCGTCGAGGTCGGGGTCGACCACGCGGGCAACCGCTGGACCTCGGCGTTCACCACCCGCCCGGAGATCACCGGGGAGCCGGGCCTGGCCCACGACGACGTCATCGTGGTCACCGGCGGTGCCCGCGGTGTCACCGCCGAGTGCGTGAAAGCCCTTGCCCAGCAGGGGAGTGGCGAGTTCGTCCTGTTGGGACGAACTGAGCTGGCCGAGGTCCCCGAGTGGGCCGCCGAGGGCGACTTCAAGCCCAAGCTGATCGAGACCATGCGCGCCGCGGGTCCCGTCACCCCGCGCGAAGTGGACCGCAGGCATCGCGAGATCCTGGCCCAGAGGGAGATCCGCGAGACCCTGGACGCGGTCGCCGCGTCGGGCGCCAAGGTCCGCTACCTGTCCGTCGACGTCACCGACGCCGACGCTGTCCGCGCGGCGCTCGCGGGCATCCCCGTCACCGGTCTGGTCCACGGCGCCGGCGCTCTCGCCGACGCCCTGATCACCGACAAGACCACCGGTGACCTGCGCACGGTGCTAGGCCCCAAGCTCGACGGCCTGCGCGCGGTCGTCGATGCCGTCGACGCCTCCTCCCTGCGGCACATCGTGCTGTTCGGCTCGGTCGCCGGGGTCTTCGGCAACACCGGCCAAGCCGACTACGCGGTGGCCAACGAGGCCCTCGGCAGGCTCGCCGCCAGCTGGAAGCGGGCCGTGCCCGACCGCCGGGTCACCGCGGTCAACTGGGGCGCCTGGGACGGTGGCATGGTCACCCCCGAGCTGGCCGAGCTGTTCCGCGCCCGGGGTGTCGACCTGCTGCCGACGGCGACCGGCGCGGCCATTTTCGCCGAGCAGTTCGCCGACTCGCACCGGGGTGACATCGAGGTGCTCGTCGGCCCGGCCGAGCCGCTGGCCGGGGCCAACGCCGTCCGCGAGTCGGCCGCGCTGCTGGCTCGTCGCGACGTCCGGGCCCTGGCCGACGACCCGGTCGTCGACGACCACCGGATCGGCGCGCACGCCGTGCTGCCCGCCTCGGGCGCGCTCGGCTGGATCGCCGGTGCGCTGGAGCGGGCGAACCCGGGTCTGCGCGTGGTCGAGGTGCGCGGTTTCGAGGTGCAGCGCGGCATCGTCTTCGACGGCTCGCCCGAAGCGGAGTACTGGCTCGACGCCGAGCCGGGCACTGTCACCGACGACAAGCTGACCATCAAGGCCGCTGTCGTCAGCAACCCGGACTCGCAGCGCCGTTCGCACTACCGCGGCACGTTTGTCCTTGCCGCGCAGGCAGAACCCGCACCGTCGGGCCCCGCCTACGCGATCGGCACCGGCACGCCGACGACCGCCTACGCCGACGCGGACCTCTTCCACGGCCCTCTCCTGCAGGGCGTCAAGCGAGTGCTGGACCACCAGCCGCGCCGCCTGGTCGCCGAGTGCGCGCTGGCCGACGAGCCGGTCGGTTTCGGCGCGTACGCGTCGGCCCTGCACAGCCCGGTTCTCGGTGACGTGGTGCTGCAGGCCGCCGCCGTGCTCGGTGTGTGGTTCCTGGACGCGGGCTGCCTGCCGCTCACCCTGGGCCGCTGGGAGTTCTTCGCCCCGCTGCCCGACGGCGAGCCGTTCATCGCGGTGGTGGACAACCTGCGCGACGGCCCGATGACGGTCACCGTCGACGTGGCGGTGTGCGAGCCGGGCGGCCGGGTGCTGCAGCGGCTCAGTGATGTGTCCGTGGTGACCACCCCGGACATGAGGGACAAGTTCGCCGAGGCCGTCCAGCGGCGCACCGGCGACCTGCGAGCGGAGACGACCCGATGACCGCCATCCACGACGACCTGCTCGCCTTCGAGGGTCAGGCGTTCGACGGCCTGCCCACCCCAGCCGCCCAGCCCACCCACCCGGCCACCGACGTGGTCGTGCGCCCGGGGACGCCCGTCGCCGAGGTGACCCCGGAGCCGGTGGTCCCCACCCCGGTGCCGGGTGACCACGCGGCCCGGGTGGTGGCCCGGCTGCGCGAGAGCATCATCACCGCGCACGCCTCGGCCCTCGCCACCCAGGAGACCATGCAGCGGTGGCAGATCGCGGCGCTGACCGGGCAGACCCCGGTCCGCGCCGCCGCCGAGCGCACGACGCCCCGACCGGACGATTCAGCGCCGACCTGGGCCGAAGTCACCCCCGCGGCCGCGCCCGTCCAGGACAGCGTCGTTCGGCACGGTGCTGTACGGCGCGGTGCTGTACGCCACTACGTGGTGACCGCCGAGCGCACTGACCGGCACCTGTTGGTCATCGCCGCCACCGAGGTCCCCAGCCCGGCGCAGCGCCGTTACGCCGAGCCCGCCACCACCGAGGGCGCGTTCAAGCCACTCGCCCAGACCACCGCTGTCCACTTGGGATCCGCCGAGCTCGACCGGCTGCGCGCGGGGGACATCGCGGGGGTGTTCGGCCCCGCCTACGACCAGGACGGTGCCAACCCGCACATCCGCCTGTTCGCGACCGAGCACGGTGTGCTCAGCGAGGTCACGCGGACCGTGCGCCGCGCGGGTCGCTGGAACCACGGCACCCTGCACGCGCGCTGCCTGCTGGCCCCCGGCGACCCGGTGGCCGCGATCACCGAGGTCGCCGCCCAGGCCGCGCAGGTGATCGCGGTCAACCTCGGCCTGCACCTGTGCCTGCCGGACGCCACCTTCGAGGTGCACGGTGGCGAGGTCGAGCTGGTGGGCGCCGCCGAGGGCGAGCTGGCGCTGGCCCTCGAACTGTCCGATGTCGACATGGTGCCGCGGCCGCGGCTGACCGCCGAGGTCGAGCTGTCCGCGGGCGGCACCGTCGTCGCCCGGGTGCACGGCCTGCGGCTCGAGGTGCGCGAGCGCCCCGGCGTGGCCATCGGTCCGGCCGCGGGCGGGGTCGTCCCCGGCTGGTTCGGCAGGCGCAACGCCGACGGGGAACGCGCGCTGCTCAACGAGTTCCACATGATCCACAGCTCCCGCGGCGACCTGGCCATCACCCTGGGCCCGGAGTTCGCCCGGTGCCTGGGCCGCCGCGCGACCCGGATGCCCAGCGGCGGGCTGCGCCTGTGCGACCGGGTGATGCGGGTCGACGGCGAGCGGCACAAGCTCGCGAGCGGCAGCGGCGACACCGAGTACGACGCCCACGCCGACTCGTGGTACTTCGCCGAGACCGCGAACGCCTCGATGCCGAACGTGATCTACATGGAGACCTCGCTGCAGTCGGCGCTGCTGCTGGGCTACTTCCTCGGCGCCACGCTGACCGACCCGGACGACGACTTCAGCCTGCGCAACCTCGACGGCTCGGCCACCGTGCTGCGCGAGGTCGACCTGCGCGGCAAGACGATCCGCCAGCACTCGGAGCTGATCAACACCAGTGTCCTGAGCGGAGCGGTGCTGCAGAGCTTCAGCTACGAGCTCTCCGTCGACGGCGAACCGTTCTACCGCGGCGAGTCGCTGTTCGGGTTCTTCAACGAGAAGGCGCTGGCCAACCAGACCGGCCTCGACGGCGGCGCCTACGTGCCCACCTGGCTCGACCAGCACCCGACCGCCACCCGGCGGATCGAGGTGGGCGAGCGCGGCCCGAACGGCCCGGCCCGCTCCACCGCGCACCTGCACCTGCTCGACGAGGTGCACGTGGTCGACGGCGGCGGCGAGCACGGCCTGGGCTACCTGCGGGCGGTCCGGCCGATCAGCGCGGACGACTGGTACTTCCGCCGACACTTCCACCTCGACCCGGTCATGCCCGGCTCGCTCGGGGTGGAGGCCGTCTTGCAGGCCATGCAGGAGTGGCTGGTGGACACCGGCCTGGCCGACGAGCTGGTCGCGCCCGAGTTCGTGCTGCCCACCGGCCTGGCGCTGTCCTGGCGCTACCGCGGCCAGATCCTGGCCACCGACGGCGAGATGACCCTGGAGGTGCACATCAAGCGGGTCGAGCGCGGTGACCAGCGGGTGCGCGTGGTCGGCGACGCCAGCGTGTGGAAGCCGGGGATGCGGATCTACCAGCTCGACGACGTCGCGGTGGAGTGTCGCGGGGTGGGTGCCAAGTGACCGCGATCGCGAACGGGCCCGCGCGCACGGCCGCCGAGGTCTACACGGTGCTCGCCGACCTCGAACGGCCCTGCTACATCGTCGACAACGGCGGTGTGGCCGCGACCAACGACGAGGGCGTCGCCCGCGCGGGTGGCACGGTGCTCGCCGCCGTCCCGCCGATGGGGCCAGACCGCCTGGGCGCGCCCGACTTCACCCGTGACCACGGCGTGCGGCACGCCTACATGGCGGGCGCGATGGCCAACGGCATCGCCTCGGCCCGGATGGTCGGCGCGATGGCCCAGGCGGGCTACCTCGCCTCCTACGGCGCCGCCTCCACCGTCCCGGCCAAGGTGGACGAGGCGCTCGCCGAGATCACCAGGACCGCGCAGGGCGCGCCGTTCGCCTGCAACCTGATCCACAGCCCGAGCGAGCTCGCGATGGAGCGCTCCACTGTGGACCTGTGCCTGCGGCACCGGGTGCGCTGCGTGGAGGCGTCGGCCTTCCTCGACCTGACACCGCAGATCGTGCGGTACCGCGCGGTCGGCCTGCGGCGCGGCGCGAACGGTGAGGTGGTCGCCGACAACCGGGTGATCGCCAAGGTGTCGCGCGCCGAGGTGGCCGAGCGGTTCATCCGCCCGGCGCCGGAGTCGATCCTGCGCGGTCTGGTGGCCGCCGGGGACATCACCGCCGAGCAGGCCGAGCTGGCCCGGTCGGCGCCGGTCGCCGACGACATCACCGCCGAGGCCGACTCCGGCGGCCACACCGACCGCAGGCCGCTGCCCGTGCTGCTGCCGGACCTGTTGCGGCTGCGCGACATGCTGCAGGCCGAGTTGCACTACCGCAAGCCGGTCCGGATCGGTGCCGCGGGCGGGATCGGCACGCCCGCGGCGGCGTTCGCCGCCTACGCGATGGGCGCGGCGTACGTGGTCACCGGCTCGATCAACCAGGCGGCCGTGGAGTCCGGCCAGTCGCCCGCGGTCAAGCGGTTGCTGGCCACCGCGGGCGTCGCGGACTGCGAGATGGCGCCGTCGTCGGACATGTTCGAGCTGGGCGTGGACGTGCAGATCCTCAAGCGCGGCACGATGTTCCCCAGCCGCGCCAAGAAGCTCTACGAGCTCTACCGCCTGCACGAGGGCATCGACGCGATCCCGGCCGCCACCCGCGCCGAGCTGGAGCAGAAGGTGTTCCGGCGCCCGCTGGAGGACGTCTGGACCGACACCGTGGCCTACTTCGCCGAGCGCGACCCGGAGCAGGTCGAGCGGGCGCGCGGCAACGAGAAGCGGCGGATGGCCCTCATCTTCCGCTGGTACCTGGGCCTGTCCTCGCGCTGGAGCATGTCCGGCGACGCGGACCGGGCGCAGGACTACCAGATCTGGTGCGGTCCGGCGATGGGCGCGTTCAACACCTGGGCGCACGGCACGTTCCTGGCCCCGGTGGAGAACCGGCACGTCGCCACCCTCGCCGACCAGGTGCTGCGCGGCGCCGCGTTCGCCGCCCGGGTCTCGGCCCTGCGGTTCGCCGGTGTGCGGCTGCCCGCGGCCTGCGCCACCTACCGACCCGCGCCCACCGCCTAGGAGGGATTGCCATGAGCGACACCAAGTCCTGGCTGCTCTGCCCCGACTGCCGGGAGATGATCTACGGTCGCCGGTTCGCCCGCGCGGCCAAGGTCTGCCCGCTGTGCGGCCACCACGCCGCGCTGAACGCGCCGGAGCGGCTGGCGCACCTGCTCGACGAGCGCTCCATGCGGCTGCTGGACTTCGCCGTCGCGGACGCCGACCCGCTGTCCTTCGTGGACTCCGTGCCCTACCTGGACCGGTTGCGCAAGGCCCGGTCGCAGACCGGGCTGGACGAGGCCGTGGTCTGCGCCCGGGGCGCGATCGGCGGCCACCCAGTGATCGTCGCGGTGATGGACTTCCGCTTCCTGGGCGGCAGCCTGGGCGCGGCGGTGGGCGAGGCCATCACCCTGGCCGCCGAGACCGCGCTGCGCGAGCGCACCCCGCTGCTGCTGGTGACCGCCTCCGGCGGCGCGCGGATGCAGGAGGGGGTGATCTCGCTGATGCAGATGGCCAAGACCAGCCAGGCCCTCGGGCAGCTCGACGAGGCGGGCATCCTCACCCTGACCCTGGTCACCGACCCGACCTTCGGCGGGGTCGCGGCCTCGTTCGCCACGCTCAGCGACATCATCGTCGCCGAGCCGGGCGCCCGGCTCGGGTTCGCCGGGCCGCGGGTGATCGAGCAGACCATCCGCCAGTCGCTCCCGCCCGGCCTGCAGACCGCGGAGTTCCTGCTGGAGCACGGGATCGTCGACGTGCTCAGCCCGCGCGACCAGCTGCGCCCGGTGCTGGCCAAGCTGCTGGCCGCGGCCACCCGCCGCCCGTCGGGCGAGCGGGTGCCCGCCGAGCCGGGGCCCGCGCTGGTCACCGACCACACCGAGCTGGCCGAGCGGCACCCGTGGGAGGTCGTGCGCACCGCCCGCACCCTCGGTCGACCGACCACAGTGGACTACATCAACCTGCTCACCCAGGGGTTCGTCGAGCTGCACGGCGACCGCCGGGCCGCCGACTGCAAGGCGATCGTCGGCGGACTGGGTTACCTCGACGACATCCCGGTGGTCGTGGTCGGCACCCAGAAGGGCCGCACCGCCGCCGAGCTGACCGAGCGCAACTACGGGATGCCCAGCCCGGCCGGGTACCGCAAGTCCGCGCGGCTCATGCGGTTGGCGGCCAAGCTGGGCCTGCCGGTGGTCACCCTGATCGACACCGCGGGTGCCTTCCCCGGTGTCGAGGCGGAGATGGACGGTCAGGCCGTCGCCATCGCGGAGAACCTGCGGCTGATGGCCGGTCTGCCGGTGCCCTCGGTCGCCGTCGTCACCGGCGAGGGCGGCAGCGGCGGCGCGCTGGCGCTGGCGGTGGCCAACCGGGTGCTGATGTGCGCCAACGCGGTGTACTCGGTGATCAGCCCCGAGGGGTGCGCGGCCATCCTGTGGAAGGACCCGGGCGCGGCCCCCAAGGCCGCCGCCGCGCTGCGCGTCGACGCCCGTTACCTGCTGTCCCAGGGGATCGTCGACGGTGTGGTGCCCGAGCCGGAGGGTGGCGCGCACACCGACCACGGCTTCGCCGCCGCGGCCCTGCGCGAGGCGCTGACCAGCACCCTGCGCTCGCTGATGCCGCTGGACGCGATGAACCTCGTCCCGCAGCGGCACGCCCGGTTCCGCCGGTTCGGCACCCCGGCCCCGGACCTGATCGACCAGGAGATCGCCGCCGAGAGGGAGAGCGCCTGATGACCACCACGACCGACACCACTGGTACCGCCGGCACGTCCTCCCCGGTGGACGTGCTGGAGGCACTGCGGGACAACGTGATCGCGTTGTGCGCGCAGGCCCCCCGGCCGCCGAGCTGGGTCAAGGTGACCGCGGGCGAGGTCGGTGTGGAGATCTCCTTCGCCGACGTCGCCGTGGCCATCGCGGGCGCTCCGGTCCAGGCCCCGGTCGCCGCACCGGTGCCGGCCCTGGCGCCGCGACCGGTCGAGCGCGACCCGGAGCCCGCCGCGGCGGTCGAGGACCTGCGGCACGTCGGGTCGCCGACCGTCGGCGTGTTCTACCGCTCGCCCGAGCCCGGTGCCGACCCGTTCGTCGCCGAGGGCGCCACCGTGGCCCCCGGGCAGCAGGTGGGCATCGTCGAGGCGATGAAGCTGATGATCCCGGTCGAGGCCGACCGCGCGGGCCGGGTCGTGGCGCTGCTGGTCGCCGACGGCACCCCGGTCGAGTACGGCGAGCCGCTCATCTCCTACGTCCCGGAGACCGCCTGATGTTCACCACCGTGCTCATCGCCAACCGCGGTGAGATCGCGCTGCGGGTCGCCCGCACCTGCCGGGAGCTGGGGGTGCGCACGGTCGCGGTGTACTCCACCGCCGACCGCGACTCGGCGGTCGTCCGGTTCGCCGACGAGTCTGTCCACATCGGACCGCCGCCGTCGCGGGCCAGCTACCTGCACATCCCGGCGATCATCGAGGCGGCCCGGCGCACCGGCGCCGAGGCGATCCACCCCGGGTACGGCTTCCTCTCGGAGAACCCGGACTTCGCCGAGGTGTGCGAGGACGAGGGCATCGTCTTCGTCGGCCCGCCCGCCTCGGTCATGCAGAAGCTCGGTGACAAGGCGGTGGCCCGGGCGCTGATGGTCGAGGCGGGCCTGCCGCTGCTGCCGGGCAGCACCGAGGCCATCGACACCGTCACCGAGGCGCAGGCCCTGGCCGACGACATCGGCTACCCGGTGATCATCAAGGCCGCGGCGGGCGGCGGCGGGCGCGGCATGCGGATCGTCCGCTCGGGCGAGGAGTTCGCGCGCGCCTACCGCGAGACGCGGCTCGACGCCCAGGCGGTCTTCAACGACGGCCGCGTCTACGTCGAGCGGTACCTGGAATCCGCGCGGCACGTGGAGATCCAGGTGCTCGTCGACCGCTACCGCAACGCTGTCCACTTGGGAGCGCGCGACTGCTCCGTGCAGCGGCGGCACCAGAAGCTGGTGGAGGAGTCGCCGCCGCCCGGGTTGCCGGACACACTGATCGCCGAAATGGGTGCCGCCGCCGTGCGCGCGTCCCTGGCCGTGGGCTACGTCGGCGCGGGCACGTTCGAGTTCCTCGTGGACACCGAGAACCGGTACTACTTCATGGAGGTCAACTGCCGGCTGCAGGTCGAGCACCCGGTGACCGAGATGGTCACCCGGCTCGACCTGGTGGCCGAGCAGCTGCGGGTGGCCGCCGGGGAACCGCTCGCGCTCACCCAGGCCGACGTCGTGCTCGGCGGGCACGCCCTGGAGTGCCGGATCAACGCCGAGGACCCGACCCGGGGCTTCGCGCCCGCCCCGGCGACGGTGACCGAGTTCGGTGCCCCCGGCGGCCCGTTCGTCCGGGTGGACACCCACCTCTACAGCGGCTACAAGATCCCCTCGGCCTACGACTCGCTGCTGGCCAAGGTGGTCGTGTGGGGCCCGGACCGGGCGGTGGCCATCGCGCGGATGCACGCGGCGCTGGGGGAGCTGACCGTGCGCGGCCCGGGTGTGGCCACCACGGCGGACTTCCTGCGGGAGGTCCTCGACAACCCGTTGTTCCGCGAGGGCAAGCACGACACGTCGCTGGTGGGCGACATGCTCTTCGGCGGTGCCCGGTGATCCCGGTGACGGTTGCCTGCCGGACCGCGGTGGCCGACGGCGTCGTAGCGCTGGACCTGGTCGGCCCGGACCTGCCCGCGTGGTCGCCGGGCGCGCACGTCGACGTGGTCCTGCGCCCGGACGTGGTCCGCCAGTACTCCCTCTGCGGCGACCCGGGTGACCTGTCCCGCTACCGCATCGCGGTCCTGGACGAACCCGCGGGCCGGGGCGGCTCCCGGCTGGTCCACGAACTGTCCGAAGGGGACAATCTGACGATCGCGCCGCCGCGCAACAACTTCGAGCTGGTCGACGCCCCGCGCCACCTGTTCATCGCGGGCGGCATCGGCATCACCCCGCTGATCCCGATGCTGGCGACGTCCACCGACTGGCGCTTGGTCTACGGCGGCCGCACCCGCTCCGCCATGGCCTTCGCCGAGGACCTGGTGGCCCGCCACGGCGACCGGGTCGCGCTGTGCCCGCAGGACGAGGTCGGCCTGATCGACCTGGCCACCGAACTCGGCGCCCTGCAACCGAACACCGCCGTCTACTGCTGCGGCCCGGAAAGCCTGCTGGCGGCGGTGGAACAGCTGTGCCCGTCCGGCTCCCTGCACGTGGAACGGTTCAGCCCCAAGCCGACAACCGGTGCCCTCCTCCCGTTCGAGGTGGAACTCGCCTCGACGGGCCAGGTGTTCACGATCCCCGCCGACCGGACCATCCTGGAGGTCTTCGAACAACAGGGTGTCCCGGTGTCCTCCTCCTGCGAGGAAGGCACCTGCGGCACCTGCGAGACCGCGGTCCTCGACGGCACCCCCGACCACCGCGATTCGGTGCTGTCCCCGGAGGAGCAGGCCGAGGGCAAGTGCCTGATGATCTGCGTCTCCCGCTCGCACACCCCCCGACTGGTCCTGGACGTGTGAGGTAGGCCGTCGATCTCGTCACGGGCTTGGATCGTCCAGACCGGACACCCGGAGGGTGATGTTCAGCCTGCCCCCGCCCATCCCCAGGGCGGGGGCGGCTGTGCCCGGCCGGATCTTGGTCACCCCGTGGTAGGCCAGCCGTGACGGGCCGCCGAAGACCACCAGGTCGCCGGAACGCAGGTCGACGTCGGTCCACGGGCGGCCCCGGTTCTCCGTGTTGCCGAAGCGGAAGACCCCGGTGTCGCCCAGGCTGAGCGAGACGACCGGGTCCGGGGAACGCTCGTCCTTGTCCTGGTGCAGGCCCATCTTGGCGTCCGCGTCGTAGAAGTTGACCAACGCGGTGTCCGGTCGGTACCCGTTCGCCGCGCCGTGCGCCGCCGCCACCGCGTCGGCGCCCAGGTTGGCCAGCCAGTCGGGGAACGGGAGCACCGGGGAGCCGTCGTCGGTGGTCTTGCTGTAGCGGTAGGGGATCCAGTGCCAGCCCAGGCACACCGTCCGGACCGACATGACACCGCCGTTGGGGAGTTGGGTGTGCCGCATGCCGGACGCCCAGCCGCGGCAGGCCTTGAGCAGGTGTCGTTGCGCGGCGAGGTCCAGCCAGTCCGGGATGTGCACGGCGCCCGGCGCCAACTCCAGGCGGGGGCGGGGGATCAGCTCCATGACACCCTCAGCTCACCGTCGAAGAACGTCCACTCGGAACCGTCGGTGGTGGCGCCGCTGATGCCCTCGGTCGCGTCGAACCCGACCAGTGCGGGCAGATCCGGGCACGCCAACCCGCCGAACGCCACGGTTCGCGCTGGGCGCCAGCCCGGTGTGGCGGCCAGCCGGCGCGCCATGCCCGACCAGGCCTGCGCGGCGTCGGCGACCACCCACACATCCGGTGCGCCACCGGTGAACCGACACGCCTGGCGCAACCACGACGCCGCTTCCGCGGGCCAGGAGACCACCTCGCCGACTCCGCCGTCCCATGTGGACAGAAATGCCGTCGCCGCCGCGCTGGAGACCGGGTCCCGACCGTGGCCGACGTTGACCAGGCCACCGCCCCGGCGCCGAACCAGCGCCAGGACGGTAGCCAACTCCTTGCCCGCGGCCAACTCCTGATCCATCACGGCCCGCACAGCTCGCACGGCCGGTACCCCGCCTGCGTGGCCGCGGCCATGGTGCGCAACCCCTCCCGGTTCGCCGCCGGGATCGCCCGGGCCCGGGCGCAGCTGGGGTAGCACACCACCTTCGTCGACGAGTCGCCCAGGTAGAGCACCCGCGCCCGGGCCAGCCCGAGTGCCTCGTCCACATTGGACAACTCGGTGCGCAGCAGCCGCTCCTTGACCGCCGGGCCGAACACGTACTGGCCCAGCTGCCCGTCCGACCGGGTGACCCGGTGGCAGGGGATCAGCACCGGCACCGGGTTGTGCCCCAGCGCCGTGCCCACCGCGCGGACCGCCCGGGGGCGGCCGATCTCGCGGGCCACCCAGGCGTACGGCCGGGTCTCGCCCACCGGGATGCGGCGGGCGGCGACCAGCACGTCGCGCTCGAAGTCGGTGAGCACCCGCAGGTCCACCGGGACCCCGGCGGCCCGCGCCGGGTCCCGCAGCGCGGGTTCGAGCCCGGACGGCGCGTGCCGGGCCCGGCGCAGCGGGCGGTCGAACACCCGGCGGTAGGTGTCCTGGAACTCCTCGGCGTCCCCGTGCACGGACTCCGAGGTGCGGATGTAGCTGACGCCCACCGGGGTGAACGCCACGAACAGCTCGCCCACTGGTCCGGGGACCAGCGTCCAGTCGCCGTAAACGCTCGCGGCCAGCTCGCGCGGCGGTTCCGCGGCCAGCCCGCGCAGCTCGTCGGCCAGCGCGGCCGTCAGGTCGTCGGTGCCCATGTCAGACGTGTCGATATCGGACGTGCCCATGTCAGACCACCTCCTTCGCGTACTGCTCGCGCAACCTGGCCAGGCCACGCGAGACGTGGGACTTCACGGTCCCCTCGGGGACCTGCATCACAGCGGCGATCTCGGCCACCGGCAGCCCGACGACGTGCCGCAGCACGACCGCCACCCGCTGCCCCTCGGGCAGCCGCGCGACGAGCCCGCCCAGCTCGCGCTGGGTCTCGGCACTCGTCACCACCTCCTCCACGCTTGGCCCGGGGACCGCCCGCTCGGGTAGCTCGGCGAGCGCCATCGCGGGTCGCCTGGACGCGGTCCGCACCTGGTTGCGCCAGGTGTTGAGCAGGATGGTGAGCAGCCAGGACCGGGGGCGCAGCGCCAGGATCCGGGACCGGTCGAACCCCCGCAGCGCCCGGTAGGCGCGCAGGAAGCACTCGGCGGCCAGGTCCTCGGCGTCCGCGCCGCCCACCCGCAGGGCGACGGAGTAGACGATCCGCTGGTTGGCGCGGACCAGCTCGGCGAACCCGGCGTCCAGGTCGTCGGCGATGGCGGCGAGCACGGCCGCTTCGGGCAGGTCGGACATGGTCAGGAGAACACCGCCCTCCGCGTCGGCGTTGCAGGCGTTTCCCAGCGCGCGCGGCTGGGTACTTCGCGCCCACCGCGAGTAGAGGGTAGCCGGCGAGTGGAGGGACCAGACTGTGCGCACGCATGCCGCGGTAGCGGTCGAGACGGCGGACGGCTTCCGGGCGCTGGCCGACTCCGGGGCGCTGAGCCTCCCCGCCGCCGGCCGCGGCGAGACCGCGCGCCGCTGGGCCGAGCTGGCGTCGTTCGGTGAGCGGAGCCTGCCCATTGCCCGGCTTGCGGAGGGCCACGTCGCTGCGGCGGCGATCCTGGCGGAGCGGGGCGACGAGATCGGCCCCGGCACGTACTGGGGTGTGTGGGCCGCTGATCCGACCAGCCTCAAGGCCGCCCCCGGCCCGGGCGAGTGGCGCCTCACCGGCGACCGCCAGTGGTGCGCGGGCGCGCACACCTGCACAGATGCCCTGGTCGCGGCGGTCGGACCGGACGGGCCCGCGCTCTTCCACGTCCGCACCGAGGACCCGCGCGTGCAGCCCGTCGCCGACACCTGGCCCGCCACCGGCATGGCAGCCAGCGACAGCGGCACCGTCGAGTTCTCCGACGCCCCGGCCCGGCTGATCGGGCCACTGGCGGACCACCTCGCCTCACCCGGGTACTGGCACGCGACCATGGGAGTGGCCGCGGTGTGGCTGGGCGGCGCCCGCGGCGTGGCCCGCGTGTTGACCCGGCTGAGCGCCCCTGACCAGCACCAACTCGCCCACATCGGGGCGGTGGACGAGCTGCTAGCCACTGGCGCGGCGGTCTTGGACGGCGCTGCGCGGTGGGTTGATGCCAACCCGGCTGCGGACGCTGAGCAGGTGGCCCGGCGGGTGCGGGCGGCTGTGGAACGGGTCGCTGCTGAGGTGGCGGAGCGGGTGGGGCGGGCCACGGGGGCTGGGCCGTTGTGCGCGGATGTGGAGCACGGGATGCGGGTGGCTGACCTGCACGTGTACCTGCGGGAGAGCTTGGCGGAGCGGGACTTGGCTCGGCTTGGCGAGTTGGCCCGCGGTTTTTGACGAGCCGGCTCCGGTTCGGCGTGTGGCTGAGCCCCCGGGGCACACCACCCCTAGCCCGAATACAACAACCACCCCCCCCGGCGACCTCGGCCGATGCTCTTCACTCACTCCCCACGAACGTGCTGGATTGGGTGGAGTGGCTTTGTTTGGGGAGAAAAGAGGCGCTAGCCTGGCTCCGGCGTGGGTGATCCCTTTCCCACCCGCTTCACCCCGGCGCCTCTTTTCTTAGGGGCCCCGAACAAAGCCACTCCACCCAATCCAGCCATCCGCCGGAACCGGACCACCGGGACGCCGAACCCCAGCCTTGGCTGGGCGGTGCGGACTGCGCCCTGATCAGCCTGGCCGTCGTGCGATCACTACGTCGCGGACGATCGCCTGGTCGACCCGGTGGGTGAAGTCCAGGTAGGGGCCCTCGTCCAGCGGTTCCAGGCCCGCGTCTGTCAGGGCTGCCACTAGTTCTGTTCGGGGCATGACGTTGGTGTTCCAGGAGAGTCCCAGTGCGCCGCCCGGTCGCAGCAGTGCTGCCCAGCCGCTTGCCGCTGCCTGGACCAGCTCCAGTGGTCCTCGGTGCAGTCCGCCGCCCGCGCGGCTCCCGTGTTGCACGCCGTAGGGGGCGTCGGTGACTACGACGTCGAAGGTTTCGGCTTTGTGGAAGCGGCGGGCTTCGGTGGTGTCCGCGTTGACGTAGTCCAGGCTCAGTGAGTCGCCCGCCTTGTAGCTTTCCTTCGTCACGCCGACCGACACCTCCAGCCTGCGGGCCACCACTTTGCCGTCGCGGCGGACTCGGGTGGTGTTGGCCTGGTGCTTGAGGCGCTTGCGCTTGAGCCAGGTCTGGATGAACGTGGCGTAGGCGTCGAAGTCCTTGCCGTCCAGTTCGATGCCCGCGGTGTCGTAGCCGTAGATCAGTGCCTGGTTGAGCGTGGTCCCGCGTCCGCACAGCGGGTCGAGGACGCGCAGTCTGCGGTCGAGCATGTCCTGGCCCGCCGCCGAGGAGACGACGGCCAGGTTGAGCAGGAGCTTGGTGAAGTGCTCGTTGGTCTTGCCCGCGTACTTCTGGATGGTCACCAGGTCGTCGTCGAAGCGGTCCAGGGGGCGCAGGGGGACCGGGGACAGCAGGTCGCCGCGCACCTCGAACAGGGCGTAGGCCGAGGAGAGGTTGGCCAGGAAGTCCGCGTCGCGGTCGGTCAGGTCCGGTGCCTGGAAGCCCAGGTACGGCACGCCCGCGATCCGGGTCGGGGCGATGTCGGTGACCCGGTCGCCCAGCAGGTGCCTGCTGAACACCGCCAGCTCGGCCGCCATCAGCCCCACCGAGGACTCGGCGTAGACGCGGTTCAGCGCGGGGCGCACCAGCAGCGCGTAGGTGGGCATGGCTCCCGTTCCGTCGGATTTCTCGTGGTCAGGGCATGGTACGACCTCACCGAGCCGACAACTAACTTCATCCTTGACAATAAAAGTTGTCGGTGAGAGGCTTTCCCCATGTTCGACGTCGCAGTGATCGAGGACCCGGCCGCCGCCGAGGTCACGCTGGACCCGGTGCGGTCGGCCCTGCTGGCCGCGCTGGCGGAGCCCGGCTCGGCCAGCTCGCTGGCCGCGGTGGTCGGGCTGCCGCGGCAGAAGGTCAACTACCACCTGCGCGCCCTCGAGAAGCACGGCCTGGTCGAACTGGTGGAGGAGCGGCGCAAGGGCAACTGCACCGAGCGGGTCCTGCGCGCCACCGCCGCCTCGTACGTCATCTCGCCGAGCGCCTTGGCCGCGGTCGCCCCCGACCCGGCCAAGTCGCCCGACCAGCTGTCCGCGCGCTGGCTGGTCGCGCTCGCCGCCCGGTTGGTGCGCGAGCTCGGCCAGCTCATCGCCGGGGCCACCGCGGCCAAGCAGAAGCTGGCCACCTACGCCAGCGACTCCGAGGTCACCTTCGCCACCGCGGCCGACCGGGCCGCCTTCGCCGGTGAGCTGCAGGAGGCGGTGGCCGACCTGGTCCGCAAGTACCACACGCAGGACGCGCCCGGTGGGCGCAAGCACCGGTTGATCGTCGCTTTGCACCCGAGTCTCAAGACCCCCCAGAACTGACCCAGAAGCAAGAGGAGCCCTGTCATGTCGAAGCAGTTCGAGATCCGCCGCGAGGTCGTCCTGGAGGCCTCCCCCGAGCAGGTCTTCAACGCCATCACCGAGAACAACGGCGCCTGGCTGTTCCCGGTCCCCTTCCCGCCCGCCGACGGCACCCCCGACGCCACCGGCAACCGCGTCACCGCCTGGAACCCCCCGCACGAGGCCTCCGTCCGCGTCGACGGCGAGGGCGGCTGGTTCAACGCACTAGAGCACATCATCGAGGCCCGCGACGGCGGCACCACCGTCCTCCGCTACGTCCACAGCGGAATCTTCACCGACGACTGGGACACCCAGTACGACGGAGCGGGCAAGCACACCGACTTCTACCTGCACTCCCTCAACCAGTACGTCAAGCACTTCCCCGGCCAGCGCGCGAACTACCTCGCCGCCGACGGCCCGGACTCCTCCACCAAGCCGGGCTCGGTCGACGTCCTGCGCAACGCACTCGGCGTCACCGAACTGGGCCAGCGGGTGCACATCGAGGTGCCGGGCCTGGCACCGATCGAGGGCGAGGTCGACTACCTGGAGGGCCAGTTCGTCGGCATCCGGAGCACGGACGCCCTGTACCGCTTCTACTGCCGCGAGCCCTGGGGCGCCCCGGTCTCCCTGGCCCACCACCTCTTCGCCGGCGACACCGACACCGAGAAGTCCACCGCGGCCTGGCAGTCCTGGCTCAACGGCGTCTTCGCCTGACTCACGGGACCGCGCCCCGGCCGCCGAGGCCGGGGCGCCCCCGGGAAGCCCTGCGCCCACTGCCACTCCCACTCCGACTTCCACTCCCTGCCCACTCCCTGCCCACTGCCACTCCTACTTCCACTCCCTTCCTCTTCCCCTTCCCGCTCCCCCGCTCGTTACTTCCGCTCCCTCTCTTCCCTTGCCACACAACAACAACCCACACCCCAGCGACCTCAGTCGATGCTCTTCACCCACCCCCACCAACGTGCTGGATTGGGTGGAGTGGCTTTGTTTGGGGAGAAAAGAGGCGCTAGCCTGGCTCCGGCGTGGGTG
The DNA here is from genome assembly GCF_030269645.1 of Actinokineospora sp. NBRC 105648. GTDB lineage: Bacteria > Actinomycetota > Actinomycetes > Mycobacteriales > Pseudonocardiaceae > Actinokineospora. Next base: position 335,976 of record NZ_BSTR01000001.1, read on the forward strand.
ATCCCTTCCCCACCCGCTTCACCCCGGCGCCTCTTTTCTTAGGGGCCCCAAACAAAGCCACTCCACCCAATCCAGCCATCCGCCGGAACCCACCCACCCCACCGAAGACCCAAACCCGAAGACCCAACGCGAAGCCCCGAAACCCGAAGCCCCAAAGTCCGAAGCCTCAAAGCCCAAGCCATGGCAACATAAGAGACATGACCTGGGACGGCACCACCTACCAGCAACGCCTGGACGCCCTAGCCGCCACCGGCACCGACATGCACGGCGAGGTGGTCCTAGTCCAGACCTTCACCCCCACCACCGTCCTGGACGCAGGCTGCGGCACCGGCCGGGTCGCCATCGAGCTGGCCAACCGGGGCATCGAGGTCGAAGGCGCCGACGTCGACCAGTCGATGCTCACCACCGCCGCCCGCCTGGCCCCGCACATCACCTGGCACCGGGCGGACCTCACCACCCTCGACCTCGGCAAGACCTTCGACGTCGTGATCATGGCGGGCAACGTCCCCCTCTTCACCCCACCCGGCACCGAACCCGCCCTCGTCGCAGGCGTGGCCCGGCACGTGCGCCCGGGCGGTGTCCTCATCGCCGGCTTCAGCCTCGACCGCGCCTACTCCCTCACGAACTACGACGAACACGCCGCCGAAGCCGGACTCGAACTCGTCCACCGCTACGCCACCTGGTCTCAAGACCCCTTCACCAACGGCGACTACGCCGTCTCGGTCCACCGCCGCCCCTGAATGACCGCGCCAGAGGGTGTCGAGCACGTGATCGAGCGCGTGCTCCGCGAGTTCCCGGAGGCGGACACCCGCAAGGCGGGGGAATGCGTGCTCACCGACGCGTCCGGCCACACGCTCACCCTGCACACCACCGCGGCAGGCGTCTCGATGAGCCTGGACCACAGGCCCGTCGCCAGGTTCAGCCACGACGAGTTCCAGGACCTCTCCCGCGTCGTCACCGCATTCTGCGCGGGCAGGTTGCTCGTCGAGGTGGGTGTCAGTGACGGCGAGTACTACCGGTTCGACGGCGACGGCGTCCGGCGGACCGTCCCCGGCAAGCTGCTCCGCGGGCTCACCGGCCTCCGCCTCCGCCAGCGCCTGGTGGTGACCGGTCCGCCGCGCCCCATCGTGTTGCGCCTCGGGCGGGAAAGCGTGCTGGGCTGGACGTCCCTGGCCGTCATGGGGTTCGTGGCGGTCGCGCTGGGCGGCACCGACCCCGGCCCGCTCTGGCAGGTGCTGCCGCTCCAGGCGTCCGGGCTGGCCGCCGCGTGGTGGGTCTGGTTGTCGACCGCGCACGAGTGCGTCGTGATCGGGCCGGACGGGCTCATCGTGGTCACCACCGCCCTGCGCCACGACATCCCCTGGTCCGAGGTCGACCTCACCTGGACGGTCGAGGACCGGCTGCACATCCGGCTGCGCGATGGCCGCGTGCTCACCCCCGAGGCCGCCCAGGGCGCCCTCAGCGGTCCCCGCCACGGTCGTGATCGGAGCCGGATGGCTGTGGTCGAGCGGTGGCGCGCGGCCGCTCGCCCGGGGCCCGGGGTTCGGCGGGTGGTCGACGTCAAGCACTGGCACTACCTCGCCCTGGTGGCCTGCGCCGCGCTCGTCGACCTGCTGGCCTGACTCACAGGAAACTGCCGGCTTGCTCGCAGGTCCAGCACAGCCCGGTGCTCGACGATGACCGACCATGAGACGTGGTGTAGTCGTGAACGGGGTCTTGGCCGTCGTGCTGGTCGGGCTGGGGGTCGGTGGGTACTTCCTCTTCTTCGACACCGGCACCGAGCCCGCGGCGGCGGCCACGACCCGCACCGCGGCGGCCACTACGCGCGACGTCACCGAGACCGTCACCGCCGCGGGCACCGTGCAGAGCGGGTACACCGGGGCCGCGTCGTTCAGCTCCACCGGCACCGTGGCCACGGTCAACGTCAAGGTGGGCGACGTGGTCACCAAGGGCCAGCCACTGTCCACCTTGGACACCTCGCAGGCGAGGCTGCAGCTGACCATCGCGCAGAACAACGTCAGCCAGGCCGTCACCAACCGGGACGACGCGGTGGCCGCGGGCAAGGACACCGACCAGCTCGACAACGCGGTCAACCAGGCCGTGCTGGCCCGCGACCAGGCCAAGTCCACCCTCGCCGGGATGACGCTCTACGCCCCCGGCGACGGCACCGTCACCTCGGTGGGCATCGCCGTCGGCGACAAGGCGGGCTCCGGCGGCACCAGCACGAGCGCGACCAGCACCACCCCCACGGGCAACTTCGTCATCACCGACCTGAAGAACCTCACCCTGCGCGCCGACGTGGCCGAGAGCGACGTCAGCAAGCTCAAGGCGGGCCAGACCGCGACCGTCACCGTCAACGCCCTGCCCACGCAGCCGATCCAGGCCGCGCTCACCGCCGTCGACCTGCTGCCCACGACCGCCAACAACGTCGTGCAGTACGGCACCACGCTCGCCCTGACCAGCCCGCCCGCGAACCTCAAGCCCGGCCAGTCGGCCAGCGTGTCGATCACCGTGGCCGAGGCCCAGGGCGCGCTCGCCGTCCCGGCCGCCGCCGTGCAGACCGTCGGCGCGGTCACCACGGTCACCGTCCTGGAGAACGGCGCGGAGACCCGGCGCACCGTCGAGCTCGGCGTGCGCGGCGACCAGTACGTGCAGGTCACCTCCGGGCTCGCCGAGAACGACCAGGTGGTGCTGCCCTCGGTGCCCACCGGCCAGACCGGCCAGCAGAACGGCAACCGCACCGGCCTGGGCACCGGCGGCTTCGGCGGCCAGGGCGGCGCGGGCGGGACCGGGCGCACCGGCGGCACCGGAACCGGGCCGGGCCGGTGACCGCCCCCGTCATCGAGGTCCGCGCGCTGCGCAAGACCTACGGCAGCGGCGACACCGCCGTGCACGCCCTGCGCGGCCTGGACCTCACCGTCCGCCGCGGCGAGTACCTGGCGATCATGGGCGCGTCCGGCTCCGGCAAGTCGACCCTGCTCAACGTGCTGGGCTGCCTGGACGTGCCGACCTCGGGGCACTACCTGCTCGACGGCATCGACACCGCCGACTTCGGCGAGGCGCAGCTGTCCCTGATGCGCAACCGCAAGATCGGCTTCGTGTTCCAGTCGTTCAACCTGATCCCGCGCACCTCGGCGCTGGCCAACGTCGAGCTCCCGCTGGTCTACGCCGGGATCCGGCGGGCCGAGCGCCGGGCCCGGGCCAATGCCGCGCTGCGCCTGGTCGGTCTCGCCGACCGCGCCCACCACCGGCCCAACGAGCTCTCCGGCGGCCAGCAGCAGCGGGTGGCCATCGCCCGCGCGCTGGTCACCGGGCCCGCGATCGTGCTCGCCGACGAGCCGACCGGCAACCTCGACACCCGCAGCAGCCAGGACGTCATGGCCATCCTCGACGGCCTGCACGCGGGCGGCCGCACGGTCGTGCTGATCACCCACGAGGACGACGTCGCCGCGCACGCCAACCGGGTCGTGCGGGTCGTCGACGGCCAGATCGCCCAGGAGGTCCGCGCGTGAGGTTCACCGAGGTCCTCGCCTTCGCCGTGCGCGGCGTGGCGGCGAACAAGCTGCGCTCCGCGCTGACCACGCTGGGCATCCTCATCGGCGTCGCGTCGGTCATCCTGCTGATCGCGGTCGGCAACGGCGCGTCGGCCGCGGTGCAGCAGAGCATCGCGGGCCTGGGCACCAACGTCCTGACGATCTCCCCGCAGCGCGCCCAGCCCGGCACCTCGGCCAAGCCGCTGACCACAGCCGACGCCACCGCGCTGGCCGACCCCGCCGAGGCCCCCGCGGTGAAGTCGGCCTCGCCGGTCGCCTCCGCCTCGGCCACTGCCAGCCACGCGGGCGTCAGCTACAGCATCGGGCAGTTCCTCGGCACCGACCCGGCCTACTTCGGCACCACCAACAGCGCGGTCGCCCGCGGCGCGCTGTTCAGCGCCGACGACCTCGCGCACGCCCGCAAGGTCGTGGTGATCGGCGCGACGGTGGCCACCCAGCTGTTCCCGGGCAGCGACCCGGTCGGCGAGTCCATCCTGGTCAACAACATCCCGTTCACCGTGGTGGGCGTGCTCGCGGCCAAGGGCTCCTCGGGCCTGCAGGACGCCGACGACACCGCCATCGCGCCGCTGAGCACCGTGCAGAACGCGCTGACCGGCTACGGCAGCCTCAGCCAGATCGTCGTGCAGGCCACCAGCGCCGACACGCTCACCGCCGCCACCGCCCAGGTCGCCACGATCCTCGACGGTCGGCACCGGATCGGCTTCGGCCAGACCGCCGACTACCGGCTGCTCAGCCAGGAGCAGCTGCTCACCGCGCGCACCGCGACCACCGACACCTTCACCGTGCTGCTGGCCTCGGTCGCGGCGATCTCGCTGCTGGTCGGCGGGATCGGCGTCACCAACATCATGCTGGTGACGGTCACCGAGCGGATCCGCGAGATCGGCATCCGCAAGGCGGTCGGCGCCCGGCGCCCGGCCATCCTGGGCCAGTTCCTGCTGGAGGCCACCATGCTGAGCCTGTTCGGCGGCGCGCTCGGCGTGGCGGCCGGGTTCATCGGCACCCGGTTCACCATCGCGGGCATCAAGCCGGTGATCGTGCCGTCCTCGGTGCTGCTGGCCTTCGCCGTCTCCGCGCTGATCGGGCTGTTCTTCGGCAGCTACCCCGCCCACCGGGCCGCCCGGCTGCGGCCCATCGAAGCACTGCGACACGAGTAGAGCACTGCGACACGAGTAGGAGATCTTGGTGGCAACCACATCCGACCCCGATCCGCTGCTGTCCCAACCGGTCGGCGGCGACATCGACACCGAGCTGAGCAAGGCCGGGAAGGGGCCGAGCAAGCTGACCATCGGGCTGGGCGTCGCCGTGCTGGTGCTGCTCGCCTTCGGCGGCGGGGCGTTGGCGCACAAGGCGTTCGCGTCCGCGCCGACCTCGTCGGCCGCGGCCCCGGCGGGCAACCGCGGGCCCGGCGGCTACGGCCAGGGCCGGGGGACCGGGACGGGCGGCGGCACCGGCGGCGGGCAGGGCGCCCAACCCGGACAGGGCGGTCCGGCCCGCGGTGGCACGATCGGGACGATCGACCACGTCGACGGCACCACCGTGTACGTCAAGACCCAGGACGGTAAGGTCGTCAAGGTGTCCACATCGGACTCCACCGTGGTCGACCTGGTGGCCGTCGGCAAGCTCGCCGACCTGGCCGCGGGTGACTCCGTCGTCGTGCAGGGCCAGCCGGGCACCGACGGCACGGTCGCCGCGCGCACGCTGACCCGCAGGCAGGCGGCGGGGTGAGCGAGCGGGCGTCGTTGCTGGTCGTCGAGGACGACGCGGGCATCCGCGACCTGCTCGCGGCGAGCCTGCGCTTCGCCGGGTTCCACGTCGACACCGCGGCCACCGGCGCCGAGGCGCTGCGCGCGGCCGAGCGGCTGCGCCCGGACCTGATGCTGCTCGACGTCATGTTGCCCGACCGGGACGGCTTCGAGGTGCTGCGCAAGCTGCGCGCCGGTGGGCACGCGGTGCCGGTGCTGTTCCTCACCGCCCGCGACGCCGCCCAGGACAAGATCACCGGCCTGACCATCGGCGGCGACGACTACGTGACCAAGCCGTTCAGCCTGGAGGAGGTCATCGCGCGGGTCACCGCGGTGCTGCGCCGCACCCGGCCGGCGGGCCAGGACCGCCCGGAGCGGCTGGCGGTGGGCGACCTGGAGCTGGAGGTCGACAGCCACCAGGTCCGCAAGGCCGGGCGGGTCGTGGAGTTGTCCCCGACCGAGTTCAAGCTCTTGCACTACCTGCTGCGCAACGCGGGGCGAGTGGTGTCGAAGGCGCAGATCCTCGACCAGGTGTGGAACTACGACTTCAACGGCGAGGCGGGCGTGGTGGAGTCCTACATCTCCTACCTGCGCCGCAAGGTCGACGACGGCGCACCGCGGCTGATCCACACCGTCCGCGGCTTCGGCTACGTCCTGCGCCCGCCGTGAGCCGCGTCCGCGGCGCCTTCCGCAGACTGCCGCTGCGCGTGCACCTGGTGCTCGTGGTGGTGGTCCTGGCGGCGGCCGGGTTGCTGGGCACCTGGGTGATCGGCTCGAAGGTCATGCAGGACTACCTGCTCGGCCAAGTCGACGCCCGGCTGAGCCGGATGAGCGCGCAAGCCGAACGGCAGATGGTCAACGGCCTGGACCTGTCCCGCCCGGGGAGGGGGTTCGTCTCCACGCAACTGGAGGTGGTGCAGTTCCGCCGCGCCGACGGTTTCGTACTCGACCTCTCCCCGCGCGGGGAGAACACCACACGTCCCGCACTGCCCGCGTACGGGTCGCTGCCCGCGGGGGAGTACGTCACCGTCGACACCGACCCCCGCCTGCGGGCATACGCCCGGCAGGTCGCCGACGGCGAGGTGGTCGTGGCCGTCAGCCAGGCCGAGGTCGACGCCGCGGTCGCGGACTTGCGCCGAACGTTCCTGCTGATCAGCATGGGCGCACTGGTCCTGCTCGCGGTCTCCGGCTACGCCCTGGTGCGCGGCAGCCTGCGACCGCTGGAGGAGGTCGAACGCACCGCGGAGGTGATCGCCACCGGCGCCCTGTCCCAACGCGTCCCGGTCCGCAGGCCGGGAAGTGAGGTCGGCAGGCTCGCGGTGTCGCTGAACGCGATGCTCGGCCAGATCGAACAGGCCTTCCACGCCCGAGCCCGCTCGGAGGCGGCCGCGCGCGAGTCGGAGGGCCGGATGCGCCAGTTCGTCGCCGACGCCAGCCACGAACTACGCACCCCGCTCACGTCGATCCGCGGCTACGCCGAGCTCTACCGCCAAGGCGCCGTCGCCAGCCCCACCCAGGTCGCCGAGGTGATGTCCCGGATCGAGGGCCAGTCCGAGCGGATGAGCGCACTGGTCGAGGACCTCCTCCTGCTGGCCAGCCTGGACCGCCAACGCCCCCTGGAACTGACCCCGGTCGACTTGGCGGTCATCGCGGTCGACGCCGTTCACGACGCCCGAGTCGTCGCACCCGACCGTCCGATCACCCTGCACTTGGACGTTGGCGGCGCCCAGGCATTGGTCATCGCCGACGAACAACGCCTACGGCAAGTCGCCGCCAACCTGGTGGGCAACGCATTGCGCCACACACCACCGGAAACGGCCGTCGAGGTGCGCCTGCGGGTCGAGGGGGACCAGGCGGTTTTCGAGGTGGCCGACCACGGCCCCGGCCTGACACCGGACCAGGCAACCAGAGTCTTCGAACGCTTCTACCGCGCGGACCCGGCCAGAACCCACGACGGCACCGGCCTGGGCCTGGCCATCGTGACTGCGCTGATAGCCGCCCACGGCGGCGAAGTCCACCTGACGACCACACCTGGAAGCGGCGCGACATTCACCGTGCGCCTCCCCTTGAGCCCTCCGGCGAGCACGGGGGCGGGAAGCCCGTAGCCTCCCGCCCCCGCGCAACACCTTTCGCTGGTCCTGCCGTCAGGTTCCGGCCAGGGCTATTGCCCGGGCCGCAGCCGGGTCGTCGAACAGCTGACGGCACCGGACCAGGCTGTCTTGGCAAGCCTGCTCGAACGCGCCGAGATCGTCCGCGTCGAGCTCGCCATCGGCGATGGCCTCGAACAGGACCCGGGCGTATAGCGAGACCTGCACCAGGTCGCCGTAGACCGGGTCGCGAGTGATCTCGGCATCGGGGGTCGTGGTTGGCAGAACTGCGGTCATGCTGTCAATCACCTCGGTGCGTGGCGGGTGGGTTGGTCTGGATGCCGCGGCATCCCCGCGACCAACCTTGCCTGCGCACACAGAGAAGTGAAGTGACAGCGATTCCTAGCCGCCACGAACGAGTGAAGGGAGTAGGACGTCGTGTCCTAGTCCGCCCGTGAACGATTCACACGTCGATTCTCAAGCGGTCGGCGAGCTGTTGGATCGGTGCCTGCCGTCTTCTGGCTCGCTCGGCCAACTCGCGCACCGTCTGCCTGCCGAGCGTGTGGTAGCGCAGCCATTCCGGTGCGACGCGTTCGGCGGCCAGCAGGTGGTCGGCGGCCGCGTCGTCGTGGTCCAGCTCGGTGTGCGCGATCGCCAGGTCCAGCAGGTAGCGGGACTTCCAGGTCGGCGACACCTGGGGGTCGCCGGGAACCTCGGCCGCCAAGCTGAGTGCCTGGTCGAACCGTTCGCTCTCGACCGCCGCGTTCACCGCGGCGATACCGACATTGGTCGGGCCGAACGGCGTGGCGTAGATGGTGCGGTCCCGCCCTATTCGCGCGGCCGCGGTCCGGGCCAGGCTCATGTGGTCTTCGCAGCGTGCGACCTGCTTGTTCCGCACCGCGGCACTTCCCGCTCGCAGCATGAGAATGCCCCACACGGCAAGGCGTTCCGGTGCGTCGTGCAGGAAGTCCGGCCGCATCAGCGCGGCTTGGCGCAGGGCGGCTGTCTCCGCGTCGTCCAATCGGCCCTGTTTGAAGAAGACCCAGGAGAGCGCGGAGACGTTCATGGCGTGCAGTAGTTCGTCGTTCGACTTCTGGGCGGCCTCTTGGGCGCGGATCAGGCCCAGGTAACCGATGTCCGGCTTGCCGAGTCCGGTCATCATGGTGGCGGCGATCTGCAAGACCTCGGAGAGCACACCGAAGGCCGCCACCTGGCCCGGACCGGTCAGCACGTGCGTCGCCGCTCTCGCCTCGGCCACCAGACCGGGCAGCATGGCGCCGAGTTGGGCGAAGTTGCCGTGCCGGCGGATCCGTTCAGCTTCCCGGACTGCGCCGCGCATGTGCTCGATGGTCGGTGGGGCGTCGTCGAAGATGTTGTCGTCACCCAAACCGGGGAAATAGTCCAACGCGCTCAACTCGTCGCGGATGGCGAGTACGCCGACGGCCTCCTCGTCGATCGACGCCTCGATGGTGCCTGCTTGTCCGAGCAACTGCGCCGCCTCGACGTCCAGCGCTCGCGCGATCCGGGTCAGCGAACTCATGCTCGCGGTGTGCCGGACCTCCTGTTCCAGCTTGCGCACCAGGTCGACGCTGACCTCGGCCTTCTCGGCCAACTGCTCCTGGGTGAGTTGACGGCGTTTCCGCGCCCGCTTGACGCGGGCGCCGAGGCTCAGGTGGTCACTTGTCATGGGTCGATCACCTCCGGGGCGAGGTGGAGCCGGTACCCCACCGTACGGGTTCCCCGTCAGTCGGCGGGGTAAGCCTGGATCTCGGTCGCCTTGAGTGCGGCCCACAACCGCGTCCCAGCCTCCAGTCGCAGCTCCGCGACCACCGCCGGTGTGATATCCGCCAGCACGGACGGTGTTCCCACCAGTTCCACCCGCACGACATGTGCGTGCTGTTCCAGCCCGCCCACCACCACCGGCCACGTGTTCCGGGGACTCCCGGTCGGCCGCTCCACGTGCAGGCTCACTGCCGATGGTGGGAATGCGACGTGCACCGGTCCGGAGAACGGCATGGCTGTGATCAGTTCTCCACCATCCACAAGTGACACTGATGTTTCAGAACTATTACCCCGCAACAGGTTCAAGCCGACCAACTGTGCCACGTAGTCGGTCCTCGGTCTGCGTGCGACCTCGGTCGGTACGCCTGCCTGTACCACTCGGCCGGCTTCGATGATCACCAGGCGGTCCGCCAAGACCATGGCGTCGAGGGGGTCGTGGGTGACGAGCAGTGTGCGGCCGGGGTATGCGCGCAGGTGCCTGCCCAGTTCGGTTCGCACCCGCAGTCGGGTGCTCGCGTCCAGGGCTGCCAGTGGTTCGTCGAGCAGCAGCAGTTCCGGCTGGGTGACCAAGGCTCGCGCCAGTGCCACGCGTTGGGCTTGGCCGCCGGACAAGGTGCGTGGGCGGGACTGTGCGTGCTCGGCGAGTCCTACCGTTGTCAGCCATTCCAATGCCTGTTCACGGGCCTTCGCTCGCGGCACCCCTCGAGCGCGGGGGCCGAAGGCGACGTTCTCCAGTGCGGACATGTGCGCGAACAGCAGGTAGTCCTGGAAGACCACCCCGACCGGTCGCTGTTCTGCCACGATGAACGCCTTCGGTGGTTCGTCCCAAGTGGATGCTCCGAGTCGAATGTAGCCGTCTTGTAAGGGAAGTAAGCCGGCCAGTGTGCGGAGCACTGTGCTCTTGCCCGCGCCGTTCGGGCCCAGTAGTGCCACTACTTCGCCGGGAGCCACCGTCAACGGCACGTCCACGTCGAATCCGCCGCGCCCGGTGCGGACGAGGGCTTCCAGTGCCTCGGTCATGTCAGGAACCGCCGACCCAGCGGTCGCGCAGCGAGGCCAGCACCGTCACCGACACCGCCAGCAGCACCACGCTGAGCACGATCGCGGCGTCCGGGTCGGACTCCAGGGCGAGGTAGACCGCCAGCGGCATCGTGGTGGTCTCACCGGGGAAGTTGCCCGCGAAGGTGATCGTCGCCCCGAACTCGCCGAGGGCGCGCGCCCAGCACAGCACCGTCCCGGCGACCACACCCGGCGCGACCGACGGCAGGGTCACCCGCCGGAACGTGAGCCACCGGGACGCGCCGAGGGTCGCCGCCGCCTCCTCGAAACGCGGGTCGGCGGCCCGGAGCGCGCCCTCGACCGAGATCACCAGGAACGGCATCGCCACGAAGGCCTCGGCCACCACCACCCCGGCGGTGGTGAACGGCAGCGACACCCCGAACCAGCTGTCCAACCACTGACCGACCACCCCCCGCCTGCCGAGGACCAGGAGCAGGGCCACCCCACCCACCACCGGCGGGAGCACCAACGGCACGGTCACCAACGCGCGCAGCACCCCGCGCCCCGGGACGTCGCCGCGCGCCAACACCCAGGCCAGCGGGATCCCGAGGACCAGGCAGATCACCGTCGCCAAGCTCGCGCACACCACCGACAACCGCAGCGCCTGACCAACCTCCGCGCTGAACAGCCGCTCCGGCAACGTCGCCCACGGCGCCCGCAGCAGCAGGCCCAGCAGCGGGACCACCAGAAACGCCAGCCCCAACACGGCGGGCAGCACCAGCACCAGCGGCATCCGCCCGCGCACCCGCCCCCGTCGCACCATGCCCTCCACCCTGGCCCCTACCCGAACCACCCGCCGATCGCCCCTCATACCCCGGCGCTTCGCATCACCCGATCGAGGCAGGCCAGCCTGTGGACAACCCGCCCGCCCGCGCCGCCACTGTCGGTGCACGCTGGAAGAATTGACATCGGGGGTCCCCCTCGCGCTGTGCTCCGATTTTCCAGGTCTGCCAGGTCTGCCAGGTCTGCCAGGTCTGCCAGGTCTGCCAGGTCTGCCAGGTCTGGCCAGACCTGGCCAGGTTGGCAGGGTCAGGCCGGGTTGGCCTGGCCTGCCAGGTCTGGCTGGGGCTGCACGTGTAGGCCGGGGCTGTTGGGCTGCTCAGTGTTGTCAGGGTGCCGGAGTTCGTCGAGTTGTCTGGGCGGTGGGGGTTTTCTCGGGGGTCGGGTTGCTTGGCCTAGCGGGTTGGTCGGGGTCGTGAGGGTGCCCGGGTTTCTCAGTTGGCCGGGCTGCTCGGTTTGGTCGAGCTGCTGGGCTGCTCCGGTTGGCTGGGTTACTCAGGTTGGTCGGGCTGGCAGGGTGCCGGAGCTGGTCGGGCTGGTTGGGATGGCAGGGAGCTGGGCTGGTTGGGATGGCGGGGTGCCGGGCTACCGAGGTGCTGGGTTGGTCGGGCTGCCGGGACAGCCGGGGCCGTGGGGTTGGTCGGGCTGCTGAGGCTCTCGGGCCGCCGGGTTGGCAGGGCTCTTGGTTTGGCCGGGCTGACGGGCTGCTCGGATTGGTGGGTGCAGGGGTGCAGGGTGTCAGGGTGCCGGAGTTCGTCGAGTTGGCCGGGTTGGTCTGGCTGGCAGGGTGCTGGGGATGCTTGGGGTTGGTAGAGGTGCCCGGCCGCCCGGGTTGATTGGGTGTGCCCGAGTGCCCGAGTGCCCGAGTGCCCGAGTGCCCGAGTGCTGGGCTGCTTGCGTTGTTCGGTTTGGGGACTCCCGCACTGATCGTCCGGGTCGTCCGCCGGATTCTGGCATTGGCCGGTCTTCGTCCGGCCGCGCGTGGTTCGACCGGATCCGGACCGGCGCGCGTCGTATGTGGTTTGCGCCGGCCGGATTCTCTGCTGGGAACGGCAGCCGCCAGCCGCCGACGTGCGGGCAGTGGGGTTAGGGAGTGGCGAAGCCGGCGTCGGTGAGGACTGCGCGGCCCTTGTCGGACAGTACGTACTTGACGAAGGCCTTGGCGCCCGCGCTGTTGGGGGCCTTGCCGAGTACGGCGATCGGGTAGTCGTTGACCGCCTTGTCCGACTCCGGGAACTCGATGCCCTCCACCGCGTCCCCGGCCGCCTTGACGTCGGTCCGGTACACCAGTGCCGCGTCCACCTCGCCCAGGCGGACCTTGGTCAGCGCCGCCTTCACGTCCTGCTCGAGGGTGTCCGGCGCGGCGGTGAGGCCCGCGGCGGTGAACACCTTCTTGGCCGCCGCCCCGCACGGGACCTGTTCGGCGCACAGGGCGATCTTGCGGTTGGCGTCGGTGAAGTCCTTCAGGCCGGTGATCTTGCCCGGGTTGCCCTTGGGCACCGCGATCTCCAGCTGGTTCTTGACGAAGGTGACCGGCCCGGTCGCGTCGGTGACCTGCTGCATGTTCGCGGGCGCGGCCGAGGCGAACACGTCGGCGGGCGCGCCCTGGTTGATCTGCTGGGCCAGCGCCGAGCTGCCCGCGAAGTTGAAGGTCACCTGGACGCCGGGGTGCGCCGCCTCGAAGTCCTTGCCCAGCTTGGTGAACGACTCGGTGAGCGAGGCCGCGGCGAACACGGTGATCTTCCCGGTGACCGCCTGCGCGCTGGACGCGGGCGCGCTGGTGCCGCTCGCGCCGGTGTCGGCCGCCTTGTCGCCGCACCCCGCCAGGGTGAGGACCGCGAGGGCCGTCATCGCCAGCAGACGTCGCATCTGACCTCCAGGTGAACCGCAGATTCGGCGGGAAAGGCAATCTAAGCACGCGGATGCGCCGGTGTCATGGCTTGACGAGGACTTCCTCACTGTGCGTTATCACTCGTTCGAGGCCATCCGCCACCGGAGTGGACATTGTTCGGCGGTCGGGTTCTGGGCCAGTGTTGGCCACCGCGCTTCCACCGGCGCACTTCCACAACCGCGTCTCTACAACGGACCTCGGGAGCCACGCATGGCGAGTCGTTTCCAGCGCGACAAGGTCGCCGCGGTGTTCGCCGCGATGGACCACGACGGCGACGGCGTCCTCACCGAACTCGACTTCATCGCGCTGGCCGAGCGGTGGGTGCGCCTGCGGGGCTGCGCCCTCGGCTCGCCCGAGCACCAGCGCCTCACCGACGTGATGCTCGGCTGGTGGGAGACCCTGCGCGCCGCGGCGGGCACCGAGCAGGTCCCGTTGCCCGCCGTCCTGCGCGTCGTCGACCACCTACCCGAGGTGCCCGCCGCGATGGCCGCCACCGCCGAGGCCATGTTCGACGCCGTCGACCAGGACGGCGACGGCCGCATCTCCGCCCAGGAGCACACCCAGCTGGTCGAGGCGTGGAACGGCAGGCCCACCCCGACCGACTTCCCACTGCTCGACCTCGACGGCGACGGCCACCTGTCCCGGGCGGAGTTCACCGAGCTGTGGATCCAGTTCTGGGCGGGCGACGACCCCGAAGCGCCCGGCACGTGGGTCTTCGGCCACTTCCCCCGGTCCTAGCCCCGCGCCGGTGCGGCCCGCCCGCTCACCGGCACGGCCAAGACCCGGAAGACTCCGTTCTCGGTGCCCGGGAAAGCTGAGAAATCCCGCCACCGCAACCGATACCGGTCGACGAGCTCCAGCACGTCCTCCCGGCCCGCTGTCGTGCCCGCACCCGCGTTCGGACTCCACTGACGGGTCCCGGCAAGCATGGCGCCCTCGTGCAACCGGAACTCGACGTCATTGGTGTCGCGTGTGGATGGTTGCCAGTAGCCCTGGTCGTTGGTAGGCAAGAGAACCCAGCCGCGGTCGACCGCGCAATTGGCGATGGCGCACTCCACGTGGACCAGGCTGCGCGGACTTGCTCGCGGCGGAGATCCTCATCGTGGCGTCACCGACCTGGGTGGGGCGGCCGTCGTCGCTGGCGCAGCGTGCCCTGGAGCGGATGGACGCGATGATCTCCGAGACCGGCGACGCGGGCACGCCGGTCGCCTACAACCGGGTGGCGTGCGTGGTGGTCACCGGGAACGAGGACGGGCGACATCGACCACGGCCACCAGTGGGCGCACGACACGGCCAAGACTATGGCGCACACCCTGCACTCGGTGGCCAAGGCGCTGGCCGCCAACCCGATCCCACCGGTCTAGTCCACAAGGGATAGTCGGGGGCGGAAGCCGGCGCTGATGACTTCCGCTGTGGATGGTGGGGTGAGCAGTCGGAGTTCCCCGGTCGGCAGCTCCCGGCGGTCGGAGTAGCCGCCCGGTGTCCATCGGTGCAGGGTGTTCGCGTGGACGAGCCAGTGATGACCTTCGTGCTCGACGAACACCCCGTCAGGAAGGGTCTTGGCTGGAGTCGGGATCGTGCGCCTGCGACCGTCGTTCGTCTTGCGCTCGTCGTCCAGGACCGCGTCGATGTCCGCGGCTCGGGGCAGTCCCGGAAGCCCCTTGGTCTCGGCCCAGAATGCGCGGAACCGCTGGTAGTCGGCGTGTCTGCACTCCGCGCAAGGGCGGTGTCCCGCCGCTAGCGCGACCGCCTCGTCGAGGAAGAAGAGCCCGGTGTACCGGTTGGGTGTCATGGCGGGTCGCCACCGCTCCCGGAACGACAGTTCGCACACCAGCCACCGCTTGACCTGGGCCTGCCGCACGATCTCCCCGGAGGCATCGTGCAACACGCCGCGGTTGCCGAACATGGCTCCATGCGCGGCCGTGGCGATCAGCTCCCCGTCCGGCGCGACCCGGTTCCGCAGTGGCGACATGTCCCCACCTCACCACCGGGACGACCGGCATAGCTCGCCAGATGCCGACACCACCCTCGGCCCGTCCAATTGTTCAACAATCCTACGCGCGAACAATCCCATCGGTGACACGTTGAACTGTCCAACAGTAGGATTGTTGAACAATCCTACTGTTGGACAAGGGGATTGTTCACTCGGCGGCGTGTGAGCGGTACTCGTGGATCTCGTCGGCGCGGATGAGGCCGTCCTCGATGGCCCGGGCCAGCAACGCGGTCTTGGTCGGCGCGGGTCTGCCGAGCTTCGCGTACTTCACCCGCGCCCGGTCGATGTACTGGCGCACCGTCGCCTCGCTCAGGTTCATCCGCTTGGCCACCGACGCCTTCGACATCGACTGGAACCACAGCAGCAGCGCCGTCCGCTCGCGCCCCGACAGGTGCGGCGCGCGCTCGTCGGACAGCTCGACGTCCGAGAGCAGGGCGCCCGCCACCGACGGCGTCACGTACGGCCGGTCCGTGGCCACCGCCACCAGCGTGTCCACGCAGTGGTCGCTGGTCTCGTGCTTGGACAGGAACGCCGAGGCCCCCGCCTCCAGCACCGTCAAGATCGTCTCCGGGTCGTCGTGCGCCGAGTACACCACC
The DNA here is from genome assembly GCF_030269645.1 of Actinokineospora sp. NBRC 105648. Classification (GTDB taxonomy): domain Bacteria; phylum Actinomycetota; class Actinomycetes; order Mycobacteriales; family Pseudonocardiaceae; genus Actinokineospora. Next base: position 351,460 of record NZ_BSTR01000001.1, read on the forward strand.
ACCCGCCTGCCCGCGGTGCACAGCTCGGCGACCCGGTCGGTGACCACCTCCTCGCCCAGCCTCAGGTCGAGCAGCAGCACGTCGGCCTCCGCCGCCGGCCCGGCGAGCACCTCCTCGATCGAGCCGCCGCTGCCGATCACCACCGCGCGCGACTCCGGGTCGCGGGCGATCCACGCGGTCACCCCGTCCACGACGACCGGGTGATCCTCGATGATCCCCACCGTCACCGGCCGGTCCACTCCGCCTGCAGCCACAGCCGGTCTCCCTCCCTGGTCCGCGTCAGTCGGATGTCCGGGTGCGCCCGCACGTCGACGTCGGGCGCGTCCGCCACCACCGCGACGGTCACCTCGTCGGCCAGCGCCACCACGGTCACCCTGGCCATGGTCCGCGCCTGGCTCAGCGCCACGATCGGCGCCTCGGTGAGCGCGCGCCGGGTGTCCACCGGCAGGTCCGGGATCTCCCCGACCGCCGAGAGCGACACCAGCACGCCGCGCCGCTCGGCGATGTCGGCGCCCGCGCGCAGCTCGTGCAGCAGCGGGTCGGGTACGTCGTCGGTCTCGGCGAGCAGCCTGCGCAGCTGGGCGGCGCCGGTGGCACACCGGTGCCGGACCTCGGGGTCGGCCGGGTCGGCCCCGGCGGCGAGATCGGCCAGCAGCGCCGCGGTGCTGCGGTGCAGCGCCCGGTAGCGCTGCGCCCGGGCGGCGGCGACGGCCTCCGCCGCGGCCCGCTCGGCGGTGACCCGGGCCCGGGCGGCCGAACTGCGCGCGGCCCACCCGGCCGCGGTGCCCAGTCCGTGCGCGCTGAGGCTGTAGCCCAGTTGCAGCGTCGCCGCGCCCAGCAGCACCATCATCGCCCGGGACAGCTCGAACCGACCCACCGCGCCGACGAGCGCCATCGCCGCGCCGAGCAGCACCGTGTTGGCGACCAGGAACGCCACCAGGTGCGCGAGCCGGTGCCGCCAGAACAGGATCACCGCCAGCCAGCCCACCGCGCCCCACGCCCAGTTCGCCGGCCGCAGCAACCCCTCATCCGGCGCGGCGGCCACCAGCAGGACGTCGACGCCCAGCGCGGCCACCGCCAGCGGCCACGCCCACCGCGAGGGCTGCTCCCGGCGCAGCAGGAAGGCGCCCGCGACGCCGATCGCGAGGTAGAGGACCCAGCCGGTCGCCGCCGCCCACTGTCGTGTGTAGACAGTCCAGTTCCCCGCCGTGGCGGGCAGGTCGAACCCGACGTGCCAGAACCCGGCGATCACCACCGCCGCCGCGGTGGCGCCGCGGGCGTAGCGGCGGGCGACCAGCACCGCCGGGTCACTGTCCGATGTGGACTTCAGTGCGGCCACCGCAGCTCCACCCTGGTGCCGCCCGCGCCGGAGACGACCTCGGCGTCACCCTCGACCGCGCGCATCCGCCCGAGGATGCCCTCGCGCAGCCCGTACCGGTGCCGCGGCACCGCCGCCGGGTCGAAGCCGCGGCCGGTGTCGGTGATCGCGATCCGCACCGCGTGGCAGTCGCCGTGCTGGCGCAGCCGGGCGGTGTCGACCCCGGCGTGCCGCGCGATGTTGGCCAGCGCCTCGGCGGCGGCGTCGGCGAAGGCCGTCGCCACCCGCACCGGCACCCGGCAGGGGACGAGTTCGCAGTCCACGGCCACCTCGGCCCGGTCGGCGACCGCGCGGAGCTGGTGGCGCAGGTCGACGTCGGTGCCGGAGAGGCCGGGCGGACCGAGGTTCTCGATCAGCGCCAGGTCGGCCGCCGCCCGGGCGCGCAGCGCGGGCGAGGTCGCGGTGATCGAGTTGGCGCCGATGGTGGTCAGGGTGGCGAGCACGGTGTCGTGCAGCACCAGGTTGTTCGCCCGTTCGTCGGCCCGCCGGGCGCGCATGACCGCCGCCGCGCGCTCGGTCTCGCGCCCCTCGGCCAGCACGGCGTCGGCCAGCCGCGCACCGGTGCGCAGCAGGGTCATCAGCGCGGCGGTCGCGGCGATCTGCACGAGGTGGATGCCGGTGGTGGCGATCCCGTCACCCGCCTGCCAGGCGCCCACCAGGTGCGCCCCGGCGACCAGCAGGCCGGTGGGCACCGCGACCCGCGGTCGCCAGGCGAGGCTGGCGATCACGATCGTGATGCTGGCCAGCCCGTCGATCCAGCTCGCCCCACCGGAGAGCAGCGGCGGCGCCACCAGGCGCGCCTGCAGCAGGCAGAGGGCGGTCGTGAGCACGATGTCCACCGTCACCAGCGGCGTGCGGAGTCCCTGGGTCACCGCGCACCACCCGAACGCGACTGACCAGACCACGCTGAGCAGCACCGCGGGGACCACCCACACCGCGGTTGCGGGCCCGCCCATCCCGGCGACCGCGGCGATCCCGCCGGTGAGCGCGACCGCGAACCGCGTGGCCGCCGCGCACCACGCGGTCACCCGGTTCAGCGCCGCCTCGGCGGCGGTGTCCGGCTGCTCGCCCGTCATCGGCCCACCCGTTCCCCTCGCGCGGTCCCCGGTGACCGCCGATCGGCTGTCAGTCGAACACCGGTCGTTCGCCGGCTACCCGACCGCGGTTGTACTGGGACCATGGAATCCCACCTCGTCCCGGGGACCCGACCTTGGCCACCGGCTTAGAGCCCCTCATCGTGACCAAGCTCGCCGCCGCGATCAAGGGCGGTGGTGTTCGCGCGGGCCACGTGTCCGCCGCGGTGCTCGCCGAACACTTCGTCTTGGTGGCGAACGCTACCGGGTTGGCCGCCGCGCTGCGGTGGCTGATCACCGGGCTGCGCGCGAGCACCGGGGTGGTCGGCCTGCTCGCCGTCCTCGAGGGCCTGCTGGACGCCGTGGAGACCGGCGAACCGCACGCGGTGATCCTCAGCTCGGCCGCCGCGGTGGCCGCCGCCATGTCCTAGTGCCCGTCCGGAGCCGGTGGTCCTGCGGTGGCCCGCGAGCACCGGCGACAACGCCCCGGGCCCGCCTGCCCCTGCCGAGGTCACCCGCGCCAGGTGAGTTGCAGGTGGCGCTGGATCTCCCGGTGCGGGAAGCGCACCGCGCTGCCCGCCGGGCGCAGCAGCCGGTTCTCGACGGCCCACCGCAGGAACTCGACGTAGTGCCGGGGCCCACGCCCCTGCCGGGCCATCTTCCGGAACAGCAGGTGGTACTGCAGGACGGGCATCCCGCCGAAGACGAGCCAGCTGCTGCCGATGTTCAGGACGGCCAGCGGCAGGCAGAACACCACGGCGTACTCCAGCCCGGCCACCGGCGCGGTGAGGGCGAACCGGACCGCCGTGACCGGCACGCCGATCAGCAGCGCGGCCCGCCAGGCGTTCACCAGCGAGCGCCGCAGGCGGACCCCGGGCGCGGTCCTGGCCCGGTTGGACTCGGCCACCGACCGCACCGTCAAGGCGAGCACCACCGGGGTGGCGTAGACGAGGACGGCCCCGGTGGTCGCGACCACCGGCACGGACACCGGCGACGTGCCCTGCGCGGCCGCCAGCAGCACGGAGCCCGTGTAGACCAGGAGCCCGGTGATCCCCAACGCGACCGGCCAGCGGCCCCGCACCCGCCACGTCAGCCGGATCGGCTCGCCCGGGACCAGGTGGTTCACCCGGAGGTTGTGGTAGGTCGCGAACAAGACCACGAACGAGTGCAGGACCAGTTGCGGCAGGCTGCGCAAGGCGGCGGCGTTGGCGGTCACGACCACGCCCCCGACCAGGACGCCGAGCGCCGCGCCGGTCAGCGCCCGGCTGGCGCGGTTGACCAGGTTCGCGTTGTCCCGGGGCGCCAGCACAGCGGGCAGCCACGAGGCGGGAACGCGGTCGACGTGGAACTCCCGCGCGCTGTGCGCCGACATCCACGCCGCCAGCCACGCCAGCCACCGGCGCGCGTCGTCGTCGCCCGTCGCCCCCGGTGGGCGGCCACCTCGGGCGATCAGGGCGTCGACGTAGAGGTTCAGGACCTGCCTGCGCCGATCCTTGTGCCTGGCCAGCCGCAGGGGCTTCGTGGGCGCGATCGCGGCCAGGGTCGCGATCGCGCCCAACATCAGCGGCTCGCGCACCATCGACCACCACTGCGAGTCCTTCTCCGACACCGCGACGACAGAGTCGGCCGCGGGGTTGCCCAGCGCTCTCAGATAGGCCACGGCCTCGTCGCGACTCGGCGTGCGCACCTGCACCGCGAGCCCGATCGCCGCGGGCGCGTCGAGGCCCTCGAAGTCCTCCTCGCGGCACGCCACGACCACCGGACACGCGCCCGCGCCCAGGAACTTGTCCAGTGCCTTGAGGAAATCGGCCTTGCGGGCGCCCGCGTCCTCCAGCGCGTCGACCAGGAGCACGACGGCGCGCGCCGCCACCCACTTGCGCGCGACCGCCGGGGACAAGCCGGGGTAGGAGTCGGCCACCGCCCCCGGCAGCCAGTTCTCAAGCCTGCCCCCCGTCCACGTGCCCGGGGTGACCACGACGGGGACCACCGGCCCGTCCCGGTCCTGCTCGGCCTCGCACAAGCGCACGCACAGCTCGGTGAGCAGAGTGCTCTTGCCCCCGCCGCCCGCGCCGAGGAGCAGCATGGCCCGGCCCGCGCCGTCGAAGGCCGCGCCGACGTCGGCGAACTCCCGCGCGGCGAACCCGGTCTTGCCGAAACTGGCCACGTCCGGCCTGCCGAGCAGCACCAGTGGCAGTCGCGGCGCGACCGCGAACACCTGGTCGAGCTCGGCCCGGTTGACGGTCAAGATCCGCCGGACCCAGAAGGTGCGGGCCGCTCGGTCGCGATCCGCCGGGCTCGACAGCCCGGCCCACCACGCGGCCACCATCGCGGCCATCGCGCTGGGGATCGCCGCGATGCCGATCGCGTCGCCGCTGGACTTGTCCAGCGCGGCCTCGCAGAACCACCACGCCGCGGCGAACACGGCTGTGCCGAGGAGGACGGCGAGCGCCCACCGCTGCCACCGTGCCACCGCACCTCCCGCAGAGCTCGAGCGCAGAGTCTACGGAGCAGGCCCAAGCCGTGTCTCGGAAACTCAGTGGCTCGCTGCCTGGTGTTGTGGCGACGCCGGGGCTGGTTGGGTTGGTGGGACTCGTGGAACGCGGTCTAGTGCGGGTTCGCGTCCGGGCCCTCGGTGCTGATCAGCGCCACGGTGGCCGTCGCGCCGATCCCCAGCAGTCCGGCCAACTCGGTGGCCAGCGCGGCCCGCGCGCCCGCCAACGCCGCTGCCCCGCAGGGCCCGGCGGCGATCCCCGCGTCGGCCAGTTCGACCGCTGCCGCGCGGCTGTCCGCGTCGGTGATCGCGATCGCGGCGTCGAGCCCGTGCCGCAGGTGCTCCCAGGCCGCGGGTGAGGGGGTGCCGCAGTTCAGGCCCGCCATGATCGTGTCCGAAGTGGACACAGTGGTCAGCGCCCCGGCGCGCAGGCTGGCCAGCACGCACGCCGCCGCGACCGGCTCGACGGTCAGCACCGCGGTGGCCGATCCGGTGGACCGGTAGTGGGTCACCGCGGCCTGCGCCAGCGAGCCGACCCCGGCGGGCACCACCACCAGGTCGGGCGCGACGGCCAGCTGGGCGTCGAGCTCGCGGAACAGCGTGGCGTAGCCGTCGACTATCCACTGTGGAACGTCGGTGTACCCGGGCAGTGCGGTGTCCTGCACCAAGGCGTGCCCCGCGGCGCCCGCCGCCTCGGCCGCCTTGTGCACGGCCTCGTCGTACGACCCGGCGACGCGCACCACCTGCGCGCCTTCGCTCGCGATCGCTTCGATGGCGGTCGGGTGGACGCCGTTCGGCACGAAAACCTTGCAGCCACGCTTGTGTTCTGCCGCGGCGCGGGCCACCGCTCGACCGTGGTTTCCGTCGGTGGCGGCGACTAGCACCTGGGTGTCTGCGCGCTGGTTGAGCAGCTTGTGCACGGCCCAGGAGGCGCCGAGGATCTTGAACGCGGGCAGGCCGAGGCGTTCGGACTCGTCCTTGCACACGAGTCTTGTGCCGTTGCCTGCGTTGCCTGCGTTGATCAAGGGGGTTGGGTGGTAGTTGGGTAGGTGCTGGTGGAAGGTGGTGGCGGCCGGGTCTGCGGGTGCGCACCGCCAGGTGCGGGCGTGTGGTTGGTGCAGCCATCGCATGGGGGCAGCTTAGTGATGCATGAGGGCTGCGAGCGTGGGCTTGATCTGGTGGCTCGTTGTGGTGTTGCCGTCTTCGTTGCCCGGGGCTCGGTCCGATGGGTTTGCGGCCCTGGGTTGCCCGGGTTACAAGCGTGGGCTCGATCTAGTGAACTCGCTTCGTGTGGGGCCCCTAGAGCACCGCGGTGGTGAAAAAGCGTGGGGTGAAGGGCATCCCCACCACCTGGTCAAGTTTAGCGGTGCTCTCCCCCCACACGAAGCGAGTCCACTAGATCGAGCATCCGTAGCGGGGCAGGCGGTACCAGCGGGGTCGGGCTTCGGCTGCGGTACCACCGGGTCGGCCTGCCGCTGCGGTCTGGTGGGGGTGGGAGCTGCGCTGTGGTCTGGTGATGGGGCGGCCTCTCCGCTGCGGTCTGGTGGGGGGCGGCCGCTTCGCTTCGCTCCGCTGCGGTTGGTGGGCGGGGGCTGGGTCGTTGGCTTGCTGGGTGCTTGTCCGTGCCGGCGTCGGTGCCGGTGCTCGCTCCAGCGTTTGCTCGCCCGGGGGCTCGGGTGGTGGTCAGGACCGGGTCATGGACTCGTGGTGGCCCTTGAGGAGGATCTTGCCCAGGGGGGTGAGGGAGTGGATGGCGGTGTTCAGGTGTCGTCGGGTGGTGATCAGGCCCGCCTTGCGCAGGACCGAGGTGTGTTGGCTGACCGCGGCCGAGGAAATGCCGAGGCGTCTGCCCAGTTCGCCGGTGTTGGGGGTGTCGGTCAGTGCGTTGAGGACCGCTGCGCGGGTGCGGCCGACCAGGGCGTCCAGGGCGCGTTCGTTGTGGTTGGCGACGTTCCAGATGGCTGCGGCGGAGTCTGGGTCGAGTCGTGCGGGGTAGGCGAGCACGATTTCGCCGGTTGCGCGGCTGGGCAGGACTGTCACCCGGTCCACCAGGAACAGGGAGGGCACCAGCACCAGGCCGCGGCCTGCGAGTTGGATGTCCTGGGGGGTGGGGAACGGGGTGGACAGCACCGGTGACTCCCAGCTGACCTGTGGGTGCAGGGTGGACAACAGCCGCTCTACGCCGCCGGTGGCGATGTGGCCCGCTCGGGTGTCCCGATCGCCGTCGAGGTGGTCGCGGATGCGGGGCCAGTACGGGGTGATCGCGGCCTGGGTGAACTCGTGGTAGGCGGTGGCCACCTCCGGTGGCAGGGTGGCCTCCGGTCGCTCGTCGCCCTCCAGCGCGAACAGCTGCGACTGGGTCGCCACCGCCTGGTTGAGCGCCTTGAGCCTGCGCACCTGGTCGCCCAGTCGGGCGCGCACCGGGGCTCGCCAGCCGGTGAACAGTTCGCCGCCGCGGCCGCGGACCAGCAGGTCCAGGGCGAACACGGTCTCCAGGGCGGGCAGTCGGGCGGATTTGATCTTGATCCGGGTCAAGTCGGCGAGTGAGAAATGAAATCGACGCACCAATCCCCCCAGGATTATGGTCGCATAATTGCATTCGGCTCGGTCGAATCCCCAGTGTTCGACGCCACCCCCGTAGCGCGTACCGCCGAGTATAGACGCCGACGTCACACCCGCGCTCGCCGAAGGCGACTGTGACTGAGGTTACAGCACCCGCGGAATGGGCTCACCGGCGCATTGCGGCCATCTGTGGACCGGCCCTGAGCTGTGAAGTTAAGCCAGGGGTGAATTTGCCAACCCCGGCCTGGTGCCCTGCGGTAAAGTATTCAATAGGTTTGCGTGAAGGCATTTAGAATCGCCGACACCGGTCCACTCCCGGTCGGGGTAATGATTTCCGCTCATTTCGGCGGGGGTGGCGCGACCGGTCCGTCGAACAGGTGGGAGCCCGGACCTGCGGCGGTGGTCAGTCGGGGGCGGGCACCTGGGCCCTGATCAGGACCTCCTCGGGGGTCAGCGCGCTCGACGGGTGGTGGCTCAGGCACATCGGCGAGCGCACCTTCTCGAACGCCAGGCCCTCGGCCACCGCGTAGAACTCGCCCGCGCGCAGGCGGGAGATGTCCAGCACGGCACTCGCCTTGGCCGCCGCCATCTCCTTGGCCGCGGCGACCTGCGCCGGGCTGTTGATGAAGCCGAAGTACTGGGTCGCGGCGTTGCCGACGATCCGGTTGTGGATGCCCTTGGGCGCCTGGGTCGCGAACACCAGGCCCAGCCCGTACTTGCGGGCCTGGGCCACCAGCGCCAGCGTGCTCGCCGTGCACGCGGTCATCCGGTCCGACGGCGCCAGCGTCTGCGCCTCGTCCATCACGAACAGCCCGCCCAGCGGCCGGTCGCCCGCCGGGTGGTGCTTGATCCAGGCGAACAGGGCCATCTGCAGCTGGCTGACGAACCCGCGCCGCTGGTCGTCGGACTGCAGGCCGATCATGCTGATCACCGACACCCGGGCCCGCTTGCCCGGCGGCGGGGTGAACAGCACCCCGGGGTCGAGCGGCTCGCCCGCGCCGCCGAAGAGCGGGTCGTTGATCATCGTGGCCATCAGGGTCTGCGCCATCTCCACGGCCATCGAGCGGGCGTTGGCCAGCGAGGTGACCTCGGGGGGCAGTTGGGCCAGGTAGTCCAGGAAGTCGCGCAGCCCGGCCAGTCCGGCCCGGGCGAACGACGAGAGCGCCTCGCGCAGCACGGCGCGGCTGCGCTCGGCCTTCGCGGTGGTCCCGTCGGCGCGGGCCCGCGGGGCGAGCGCGGCTACGGCGATGTCGAGCGCGAGGCCGAACTCGTCCGGGTCGTGGGCCACCCCGGCCAGGTCCGGCAGCGGCTGGAAGCTGATCGGCCTGCCCGACTCGCGGCGCGGCGTCCACACCACGACGTCGGTGTGCTCGAGGTAGTCGGCGGCCTTCGTCGCGTCGTCCGGGCCCCAGGTCCCCGGCGGGCTCGGCCACGGGTCGCCGAGTCGGGCCAGGTCGTTGTTGGGGTCGAGCACGATCGCCGAGACGCCGCGCAGCGCGCACTCCTCGACGAGCCTGCGGATCAGCACGGTCTTGCCGGACCCGGACCCGGCGAAGATCACCGTGTGCTTGCGCAGCGATTCCAGCGTCACGCGCTGGGGTTCGCCGGTCCGGATGCTCGTCCCGAGCGAGATCAGGTCCGCGGTGGCGGCGCCGTCGAGCCGCGTGTCCGGGTCGTCGGCGGGCCACTCGGCGGGGGCGGTGGTCTCGCGCACGTCCTCCGGCGCGATCCAGACCCGGGCCGGGGCCGGTTCGGTGCCCCGCGGCGACGGTGCGGGTTCGGCGGGCGTCGCGTCGGGCTCCGTCCATACCGGCGTGGGCGGTGGTGGGGCGAGGTCCGACGGCCCGGCCTCCGGTGCGCCGAAGACCACGCGGAACAGCGCCGTGCTGCCCGCAGGCCGGCGCGCCCGCAGCCAGTTCGACACCTCCGGCCGCGGCCGGGCGCACAGGACCTCCAGCGCCGCGAACACCTTCAGGTCGGCGAGGTCGACCTCCTCGATGACCGTGCCGCCCAGGGCGCGGAACTCGTCCAGCATCTCCTGGGTCCGCTTGGTCCCGGTGGACCAGCCCCCGGTGCGCAGCAGGTACGCCTTGCGCTTGGGCACGTCGCGGTCCAGGCCCGCGGTGACCTGCACCCGGCCGATCCGGTTCTGCACCGTGCGCGGGTGCGGTGCGGCGATGGCCCGGAAGGACCAGTGCACCTCGTCCTCGGTCTCCTCGTCCAGGGTCCGGCACAGCCGGGCGTGCAGCGGGGGATTGGCGCCGCGCTGCGGTTCCACCCGGTAGCGCAGCCGGTCCGGTCCCTGTTCCTGGACGTAGGCGTTGAGGCCCGCGGCGAGCAGCGCGGGCATGCTCATGTCCTCGGTGTCCTTGTCCACCGCGGCCCGGGGGTCGGCCCGGCGGACCAGTTCGGCGAACTCGGCGTCCACTGTGGACAGCTCGGGGACACCGGTCGGCATGGGGTCGGGCACCTGCCGCGGCAGGGCCCGGGCGTCGAGCCGGTGCAGCTCGGTGACCACTCCACTGTCCAAACACGACCTGATGTGCTCGTCGATCACCTTGAACAGCGTGCGCGGGGTGAACGCCACGGCACCCTCGAAGGCGTCCGGGCGCACCGGCCAGGTCGGGTACGCCGGGGTGAAGCCGCACTCGACGAACCGCGGCTCGAACCGGGTGGCCACCAGCGCCCTGGCCACCTCGGCCGAGGGCACCGCCCGCAGCTGCGCGGCGGAGCGGAACCGGTCGGCGGCCGAGCCGATCGCGGTGGTGCGGATGCCCTCCCACACCGGCGGCTGGCAGGCCACCACGGTGACCGTGCGGTGGGTCGACTCGCGCAGGTCCATCAGCCCGGAACCGATCTGCTCCAGCAGCTGCTCGCGCGGCAGGCCGACGCCCATCGCGTGCTGCCGGTCGGTCGAGCGGCCGGACTGCGACACCAGCGTGTCGATCTGGTCGACGGCCAGCACGCTCGGCCCGGTCAGCGCCAGGATCCGGGAGATCTCCCGGACGACCTGCTGGGCGGGCTTGGCGTCGGGGTGGATGCCCCACTCGGACCGCTCACCCGCGACCGCCTCGCTCGCCGAGGTCAGGTAGGACTCGCCGATCTCCTGCACGGTCGGGTCGTGCGCGGCGAGCAGGACCAGCGCCCGCGCGGTGTGCCTGCACTCCTGCCCGTGCGTCGGATCCGCGTCGCGCAGCCCCACGACGACCCGGTCGAGGGTCGCCCTGGTGATCTCGGCGTCGCCGACGACCTGGGCGCGGGCCGCCGCCGGCAGGGAGAGCCGGTCGGCGAGCCGGTGCAGCACCACGGTGAGCTGGCGCTGCTTGTCCGGGCCGAGGTTGTGCAGCCCGGTGCGGATCGCGTGGACGATGTTCTGCCAGAACGACTTCTCGTGCAACAGGCTCAGCAGGAAGAAGTACCCGCCCTGGCGGTGCACCTCGGCCCGCACGGCACCGAGCATGTGCGTCTTGCCCGCGCCCTGCTGCCCGGTGATCACGACCCCGAGCGGGCTCGGTCCGCGGCTGCGCTCGGCGTCGGCGAACGCGGCCATGACCGACCGCAGGACCGGCGCGTTGAGCTCCGCGACGTGCGCGGCCGCGGGGGTCCACACGTCCTCGGGCGTCGGCGCCCAGTCGAACCGGAGCGCGGCGAGCGCGCGGAGCTCGGTGTCGTCCACGGCCGACCTCAGCGTTCGATCGACAGCAGGTGCTTGTCCTCGCCGCCGAGGAACAGCGCCGCCGCCCGGTCCTCGCTGGTCAGCGTCTTCTGGTTGATCTCCGGGATCAGGAAGGTCTCGGGCCGGGCGGCCAGCCGGGTCAGCGCCGCGTCGACCTCGGCGCGCGGGAACCCGGCCAGCGCGCCGCGCAGCCGGGTGAGGCTGACGTAGGCGCCGGGCTCACCCGCGAGGTCGGTGTAGGCGGCCAGGACCCGGGCGTCCACCCCGGCGCGTTCGGCCGCGCCGGGGTCCTCGACCGGTTCGACGTGCTCGGTCCGCTCGGGCTGCTCAGTCTGGTCGGTGGGCAGCTGGAACACATCGGCCATCGCCAGGTCGAACCTGTCCATTGTGGACTTGAGCGCCTGGTTCACCGCGTAGAGCAGGCGGTATGCCTTGTGCGCGCCGGGTGGGACGTCCTCGGCGAGGGCCGCGCGGGCGCCCTTCCAGCCGGTCTCGGTCAGCTCGTGGACGATCGCGTTGCGCCGCCCCGGGTCCTTGCGCGCGGTGATCATGCCCGCCCCGACCAGCCGCTCGCGGACCGGTTTGTCGATGGGGAAGCCGAACCGCTCCCTGATCTCGGGGTTGGCGGCTTCGTCCACGATCAACATCAGCGCCAGCAGGGCCGACTTGTCCGCGATCCCGAGCGAGGCGTTCGCCATCTGTTGGTTCTCTCCCGTGCGGTCGGCCGGTGTGGATCGCGCCCCACCCTAGCCGTCCTTTTCCGCCGGGGGACGGAAATCCCCCTTGTGGAGCAACCGTTACTGGCCAAAAACATGCCATGTGGTCTCGGGTTGGTCACGCCGCACCGATATCGCACGATCTTGTTCGCCGACGGCGGATCGTGGTAACGCTCACCAGAGCGGCCGCAGCGGCGGGACGGAGTCGCCCGCCGTGCCGCGGCTGAGCCTCGCCAACTCCCGGCGCAGCCCGGTCAGCCGCGGGGCGCCGGTTGCGGCCGCCGACTCCTCATCCAACTCCGCCCCGGCGACCGCGAGGTGCGTGCGCGCGCTCGGGCGATCGACGGCGATGCGCACGCCCTGGCCGCGATGCCCGCGGGCGGCGCCGCACAGCTGCCGGGTGGCGACGAGAAGATCCCGCTGCCCTAGGCGAGCTGACCACTCGCGGGTTCCGGTCACCCGGGCGGATTCACCGGTGCCGCAACAGTTTTGGTCGCCCGGTCACCGCGCGGCCTGCCGTCCGGCCGATCGCACGCCGAGGTCCACGGGTTCATGGCGGCGGCGGTACTCCGACGGTGTCAAACCCGTGTGCCGCCGCAGGTGCGCCCGCAGGTTCGCCGCCGTGCCCAGCCCGCAGGCCGCCGCCACCCGGTCCAGGCGCAGGTCGCCGCGTTCGATCAGCCTGCGGGCCAGGGTGATCCGCTCGGTCGTCAGCCAGGCCAGGGGAGTGGTGCCCAGTTCGGCGCGGAAGCGGCGGTACAGGGTGGCCTGGCTGGCGGCGGCGCGATCGGCGAGGGCGCCCACGGTGAGCGGGCGGTCGAGCCGTTCGCGGGCCCAGTCCAGCACGGGCGCCAGTGAGGTGTCGGCGGTCGCGGGCACCGGCCGGTCGACGAACTGGCGCCTGCCGCCGTCGCGCGGGCCCGCGAAGATCAGCCGCCTGCTGACCGCGTTCGCCACCTCGGCGCCGTGGTCGGACTGGATCAGGTGCAGGCCCAGGTCGAGCGCGGCCGCGCTGCCCGCCGAGGTGAGGATGCCGCCGTCGTCGACGAACAGGACGTCGGAGGCGAACCGGACCCGGGGGTGCCTGCGGGTGAACGCGGCGGCCCAGCGCCAGTGGGTGGTCGCGGTCCGACCGTCGAGGACACCGGCCTCGGCCAGGGCGAAGGCGCCGGTGCAGAAGCTCACCAACCGGGCACCGCGCTCGGCGGCCCGGGCGATCGCCGCGCGCACCGGCGCGGCCGCGGGCGCCCGGGGGTCGGGCCGGTTGGGCACGATCAGGGTGTCCGCGGCGTCGGCGGCGGACAGGTCGGCGATGTCGGAGACGGTGAACAGGCCCTGGTGCATCCGCACGCTCGGGGTCGCCGCGCACAGGGTGAACTCGTACCAGGGCCTGCGCAGCTCCGGGCGGCGCAGGCCGAACAGCTCGCTGGCCACCCCCAGCTCGAACGGGTTGGCGCCGTCCTCGACCAGCAGCGCGACCCGGTGCGCGAAATCTTGCGACATGTGCGATTCCTAGCACTCGCCGCCGCCCGGTGTCCCGGACAGGATGACCCCATGACGCCTGACCGCTTCGCCGCGCTCACCAACGCCCACCTCACCGACGCGTGTGTCCGCACCGGGGTCCCCGTCCGCTGCGTGTCCCTGCGGGCGGTCGCCGCGGGCAGTCGGGTGATCGGCCGGGTCGCGCCCGCCCGGCACGCCGGGAGCGTGGACGTGTTCCTGGAGGCGATCGGCGAGGCGCGGCCGGGGGACGTGCTGGTCGTCGACAACGGCGGCAGGCTCGACCACGCGTGCGTCGGCGACCTGGTCGTCCTGGAGGCGCAGGCGGCGGGCCTGGCCGGGGTGGTGGTGTGGGGGCTGCACCGCGACACCGTGGACGTCGTGGCGACCGGCCTGCCGGTGTTCAGCCTCGGCGCCATCCCGACCGGTCCGCTCGCCGTCGAACCCCGCCCCGCCGACGCCCTGACCACCGCGACGGTCGGCCCGTGGGAGGTGGGCCGCGACGACGTGGTCGCCGCCGACGAGGACGGCGTCCTGTTCCTGCCCGCCGACCGCGTCGAGGACCTGTTCACCCTCGCCGAGTCGATCCGCGACACCGAGCGCGCCCAAGCCGCCCGCATCACCGGCGGTGTCACGCTGCGTGAACAGGTCCGCTTCGACACCTACCTCGCCCGGCGCCGCGCGGAACCCGACCTGACCTTCCGCGCCCACCTGCGGACCGTCGGCGGCGCCGTCGAAGAGTGAGCCGCCGAGGCATGAACCGGCGCGGGCTGGGCACCTCTGTTCGACACCCCCGAACACCGAGGAGCCCCCGATGCCCGAGTCCCACGACGACCAAGTCCGCCACCTGGCCAAGATGGCGGGCGACATCCGGGTGGGCATGCTGACCACTTGCGACGAACTGGGCCACCTGGTCAGCCGCCCGATGGCCCAGCAGGAGGTCGAGTTCGACGGCGACCTGTGGTTCTTCGCCGAGCGCGACTCGCGCAAGGTCGCCCACATCCAGGCCGTGCCCGAGGTGAACGTCACGCTGACCTCGTCGGACACCTGGATCTCGATCTACGGCGCCGCCCACGTGGTGGAGGACCGCGCCAAGGCCCACGACCTGTGGAACGCCTGGGTCGAGGCCTGGCTCCCGCAGGGACCAGACGACCCGTCCGTGGTGCTCATCAAGGTCTCCGCACTCACCGCGGAGTACTGGGACACCCCCGGCGGCAAGATCGCCTCGGCGATCAGCTTCGCCAAGGCCAAACTAACCGGCGACCGCTACGACGGCGGCGACCACGACACCGTCGACCTGACCCCGGCGTAGGGCGCGGCCGCCTGAGGACCCCGACCGCGTAGGGCGTTGACCCGGGCAACTGAACCTGTGCGTCAGACGATGTCCAGCCGAGGCGCGGCCGAGGCCTGCTGGGCCGCGTGGGCGACCGCCTGCGCGTCCTGCAGGTTCGCCACCCGCACGGCGAACGCGGGCACGGTTCGCTTGGTGACTCTCGTTGTGTAGACAGCGAAGTAGCGCGACGCCTGGTCGTAGGTGACGGTGTGCGCGCGGTTCCAGTCGACCTCGAGGAACTGCCGCCGGAGGAGACCCACGAAGAGGAAGACGAGCCGCCGGTCAGTGCAGGCGAGCACACCGACACCGTCGCCCTGTGCGCCGGTGAGGGCCAGTACCCGCTCTTCGGGGTGCAGGTAGCTGCCCAGGAGGTTCACCTCCTTCATGGACCCGAGCAGCCCGCCGCGCACGAGGTCCAGGGCAGCCGCCACGTCGGGGCGCAAAGCAGGCGTGACCACCTCGTCGGCTGCCGCGATCGGGGTCGCGGGCTGCTCAACGGGCCGGTCGACGGTGTGGAAAGTCCACTGTCGACTGTCCCAATAGCGCAGCAGCGCGTCATCGAGCGGATCCGGAAGCCAGGCGGCGGGCCGGATCGGCGGTGCGGGCTGGGTCACGACTCACTCCCCGTCATCGGAGAGGTCGCCGTCGGCACCGGTGTCGGTGCCCGCCGGGGCGCTGGTGGGCCCGCGCCTGGCGGGGTCGGAGGCCCGCCACTCGACGGCCTCGGCGGTGTCGGTGTACTCGAGCACGTGGTCACCCAGACCGGTCAACAGCTCCCGCACCTCCGCGGGCGTGGCGTAGAAGAACTCACGCCGGGCGTTGACCATGTTGACCCGCTTGTGCGAGAGCCGTTGGTGCAGTGAGGTTTCCAGCGCCACGGCGTCCTCGGAGAAGAACAGGGCGTGCGTGTCGAACCGGAACGGCACCGACGCGTCGCCCAGTTCGCGCACCCGGTCCATCGGGTCCAGCCGCCGGGTCATCCCGATCTTGACCATGTCCGGCCCGAACGCGCCGATGTTGGAGATCACGTAGACGTACCCCAACCGCACGTTGGCGGCGCGCTCGTCCACACCGGTGATCGCGTCGTCCACCGACGCCAGCTGCTCACGCGCGCGAACCAGCGCCTCGGTGTCGCCGTTGGCCGTCAGCTTCGCCACCACGGTGGCGATGTGCGCGCGCTCCTTCGCGAGCCGGGCGCGCTCCCGCTCGATCTCCTTCATCACCTTGGCCTCCTCGCGGAGCCGGTCCCGCTCGGCGCGCGCCTGTTCGCGCTCGTACTCGACCTTGGTCAGGTAGTCGCTGGTCAGGTCGATCTCGCGCAACCGCAACCGGTGGTAGTCCGCGGCGATGGCGATGCGCATGAGCACACCGAGCTTGCCGATCGTCTCCCGGGTGGTGTCCAGCCGCTTCTTCACCGCGTCCCGGGTGTGCGGCTTGACCGAACGCACGGCGTTGTCGGCCTCGGCGTTGTACGCGCGCAGCATCAGCTTGGCCATGTCGCGGCCGAGCTTCTGCCCCTCCTTGACCGATCCGTTGACCGCCCAGTCCACCTGGCAGGTCACCGCCTCGCCCTTGGCCATCGCCTTGATCGCGGTCCGCAGCTCGGCCAGCGCGTCCTTGTACGCGACCGCGTCGTCCATCGGGTGGGCGTAGTCGTAGACACCGACTTCCTGCAGCAGCGCCAGTTCCCGCGTCTCGACGAGCCGACCGCGCCACCGCTCGACCTCGTCCCGGGTCTGCTGGAGTCCACTGTGGACCTCGGTGTGCTCGCGCTTCGCGTCCGCCACGGCCGAGCGCAGCGCCCGGAGCTCACCCTCCAGCGCGGCTGTCTCCGCTCCGCGCAACTGCCCCATCCAGCCGCGCAGCTCGGCGATCGTGGCCTGGGCGGCCCCGAGTTGTTGCTCTAGCGCGGCCACTCCCGCGCTTTCCCGGTTGCCGAACAGCGCCACTTCCGCCCCTCCTGCCAACTTCTCCCGACGCCCGTGAGTCGCGCAACCCGCACTGTCCGTTACGGACCATCGGCGG
Organism: Actinokineospora sp. NBRC 105648; assembly: GCF_030269645.1. GTDB lineage: Bacteria > Actinomycetota > Actinomycetes > Mycobacteriales > Pseudonocardiaceae > Actinokineospora. The sequence continues at coordinate 368,214 of NZ_BSTR01000001.1, forward strand.
TCGCGCTGTCGCGGTGGGGCTCAGGTGGCCAGTGAGGCGGGCGGGCTGTCCCGGACGGCGGTCAGCACCACGTCGAGGAGGCCGGGGAAGCGGGCGTCCAGGTCTTCCTGGCGCAGGGAGACCAGCAGTTCCCGGCCGACCGGGCGCTGCCGGATCAGGCCGCCCTCGCGCAGGACCCGCCAGTGGTGGGTCAGGGTGGACTTCGAGACCTCGGTGAGCACGCCGCCGCAGCGCTGTTCGCCGCCGGTGGCCAGGATGCCGATCATCTCCAGGCGCATCGGGCTGGCCAGGGCGGCGAACACGTCCTGGATGCGGATCTCGGCCCGCGACGGGTGCCGTGGTGCGTCCATGGGAACCACAGTAGCCGAGGGTTTCGCTGGTCCGGCCGGTCCGGCGCCACGTCCGGGGGAGTGCCCTTGACACAACTGTTCGATTGTACGAGTATTCGTGAACAGTCGTTTCAACTTCCAGCTAAGGGGCTCGAGCCTTCATGTCACAACTTCCCCCCGCTTATGCCGGTGGCGCCGGTGGCAGGCTCGGTTGGGCCGTCGTCCCGCTCGCCCTGGCCCAGCTGATCGTCTCGCTGGACATCTACATCGTCTTCGTCGCCATGCCCGAGATGGGTGACAAGCTCGGCTTCACCGCGCAGAACCTGCAGTGGGTCGTCAGCGCCTACGCGGTCGCCTTCGGCGGCTTCCTGCTGCTCGGCGGCCGGGCCGCGGACCTGTTCGGCAAACGCCGGATGTTCCTGCTGGCGCTCGGTCTCTACGCGGGGTCGTCGCTGGTCGGCGGCTTCGCGAACGACCCAGCGATGATCATCATCGTCCGGGCCGTGCAGGGCCTGGGCGGCGCGCTGCTGTTCCCCACCACGCTCTCGCTGGTCAACACCATGTTCGAGGAGGGCCGCTCGCGCAACCGCGCGTTGGCCGTCTGGGGCGGTGCCGGTGCCAGTGGCCTGACCCTGGGCTCCCTGCTCGGCGGTGTGCTCACCGGCGCCTTCGGCTGGGCCTCGGTCTTCTTCGTCAACGTGCCGCTGGCCGTCGGGATCGCGATCGCCGCCCTGGTGCTCATCCCCGCCGACCGTCCGCGCACCGGCCCGGCCCGCAAGTTCGACCTGCCGGGCACGCTCACCGTCACCGCGGGCATCACGCTGATCGTCTTCGTGCTGGTCCAGGGGCCCGACTCGGGCTGGCTGTCCACGCCCATCGTGCTCAGCGCCGCCATCGGCGTGCTGCTGCTGGCCGCGTTCTTCCTGATCGAGTCGCGCACCGGTGACCCGCTGATGCCGCTGCGGCTCTTCCGCAACCGCAGCCTGGTGACCGCGATGGCCATCACCTTCACCTTCATGGCCACCTTCGGCACCGTGCCCTACTTCCTCACCGTGTTCTTCCAGGACGTCTCCGGCTACTCGGCGATGACCACCGGGGTCGCGTTCCTCACCCAGGCGGTCGCCATCGCGGTGGGCACCCAGGTCGGCGAGCGGATGGCCACCCGGAGCACCACCAGGTCCACGGTGATCACCGGCTTCGCCGTCGGCGGCGTCGGGATCGCGGTCCTGGCGCTGGGCGTGCTGGCCGACGGGAACTACTGGTACCTGGTCCCCGGCCTGGTCGTGATGGGCGTCGGCCAGGGCATCGCCTGGACCGGCATGTGGATCGCGGCGGCCTCCGGGGTCTCCGACGACGAGCAGGGCATCGCCTCCGGCATGGCCTCGACCACCCAGCAGGTCGGCTACGCGATCGGGCTGGCCGTCCTGGTCGCCATCGCCAACGCCGACACCCGCGGGCTCGCGGGCGAGGCGCTGCGGTTCGCCGTCTCCGACGGCATCCAGACCTCCTTCTACATCGCGGGGGTGCTGGCGGTGCTCGGCGCCGTGGTCGCCATGACCCTGCCGAGGCCCAAGCCCGAGGTCCGGACCACCGAGAGCGACCAGGCAACCGACGTCCGGCCGGATGTCGTGCCGGATGTCGTCGCGCCCCGCGCGTGACCGCCGCGCCCCGCGGCGGTCCCGATCGGATCGACCAGCCCCGACCAGGAAGGCAGCCATGACCACCGATGACGTCCAGGGCTCCACCGGCCAGGGTTCGGCGGACCGGGTCGAGGTCGCCATTGTCGGCGGCGGACCGGTCGGCATGCTCCTCGCGGGCGAGTTGGCCCTGCACGGCGTCGGTGTGCTGGTGCTGGAGCGGTTGCCCCGGCCCACCGGCGAGTCGAAGGCGGGCACCCTGCACTCCCGGACGGCGGAAACGCTGCACCGGCGGGGTTTGCTGGCCGCGGTCCAGCCGGGGCGGCCCGCCCCGGCCGGGTCGCGGGGTCCGGTGCCCTTCCACTTCGCGGGCATGTTCGAGCTCGACCTCGCCCGCGTGGTGGACGAGGGCCCGGTGCTCGTCGGCAGCCCGCAGGCCTACGCCGAGCAGGTGTTCGCCGACCGCGCCGTGGCGCTGGGCGCCCGGATCGAGCGCGACAGCGAGGTCGTGGGCCTGACCGAGCGCGGCGACGGGGTCGAGCTCGAGGTCCGGTCGTCGACCGGCACCACCCGGCGGGTGACCGCCGGGTGGTGCGTGGGCTGCGACGGCGCCCGCAGCGCGGTGCGCAAGCTGGCGGGCATCCCGTTCGTCGGCACCCCCGCCACGATCTCCGCGTTGATGGGCGACGTCCGGCTGCTGGACCCCTACTCCGCACCGCACGGCTGGCAGCGCAACGAGCGCGGCTGGACGCTGTTCTGGACCAACCCCGGCGGCCACAGCCGGGTGTGCTCCTACGACTTCACCGCGCCGCACCCGGACCGCGGCGCGCCGGTGACCCTCGCCGAGCTGCGCGGGGAGATCGAGCGGATCGCCGGGGTGCCGGTGCCGATGGACTCACCGCGGTGGCTCACCCGCTTCTCCGACGCGGCGCTGCTGGCCGAGCCGTACCGGCGCGGCCGGGTGCTGCTCGCGGGCGACGCCGCGCACGTGCACTTCCCGATGGGCGGCCAGGGCGTCAACCTGGGCCTGCAGGACGCGGTCAACCTCGGCTGGAAGCTCGCCGGCGAGGTCGCGGGCTGGGCACCGCCGGAACTGCTCGACACCTACCACGGCGAACGCGCCCCGGTCGCCGCGCGGGTGCTCTACAACGTGCGCGCGCAGGTCGGGTTGATGCTCCCGGACCACCGGGTCGACCCGCTGCGGGAACTGTTCGCCGAGCTGATGCACCTGCCGCAGGTCAACGACTTCCTCAGCCGGATGATCAGCGGCCAGGACGTCCGGTACGACACCGGTGACCGCGCCGACCCGCTGGTCGGCCTGCTCGCGCCGGACCTGCGGCTCAAGGTGGGCAGCGAGCTGGTGAGCGTGGCCGAGCTGCTGCGCGCGGGCAGGCCGGTCCTGTTCGACTTCGCCGGGCCCTCGCCGCTGGGCGAGCTCGCCGCGGGTTGGGCCGACCGGGTCGACGTGGTCGTCGCGACCTGCGAGGAGGTCGTGGCCGCACCCGCCCTGCTGGTCCGCCCGGACGGCTACATCGCCTGGAGCGGCCGGGGTCTGGACTCCGACCGGCACACGCTCGACGTCGCGCTGCGGGCCTGGTTCGGCTGTCCGAAAGCGTGATCGCGAAACCGGTGACGTCCCCAGGGACGTCACCGGTTCCACGGTCAGGGCAGCCGGACGGACTGGCGGTGCCGGAAGAAGTCCGCGGGGTCCCAGCGGGCCTTGGTCTGCTGCAGGCGCGGGTAGTTCTCGCCCCAGTAGAGCGTGTGCCACGGCACGCCGGAGGTGTTGTGCGCCTGCTCGCTGATGTCGGTGTCGCAGTAGTTCACGAAGCACCCCGAGGTCTGCTCGTTCGCCACCGGGACCTTGCCGGTGCGGACGTAGACCTGCTCGTACAGCTCGCGCAGCCAAGCCACGTTCGCGGTGTCGTCGGCGGCCTCGGTCCAGCTCGTCTGGAAGAGGACCTTGAACGCGCTGTCGCGGTGCACCAGGGCGGTGTCGGTCCGGCCGACGGCGTTCACCTGTCCACCATAGGAACTGAGTGTGACCTGGGCGAGCGGGTTGGCGAAACCATTGCGGGAGAGCCGATCGAAGATGATCGCGATCTGCGCGGCGGTGAAACCCTTGTGGTGGTAAGCGGATTTGTGGTCTCCACGCAAGGTGGGGTCCAGCAACCGCGGGTGGATGGTGCCCAGGTAGCGGGTGGCGGTGAGCCAGCTCCACCGCTTGGGGGTGGCCAGTTCCGCCATCGGTCCGTGCTCGGCGGAGGGCTGGGTCACCGCGGTGTGCGGGGCGGTGACGCCGTTGGTGATCGCGGCGGTGAACCGGGCCAGCAGTTGGTCGCTGTCGGGGCGGTCGCCGTCCATCTTGGTGAACAGGCTGATCTCGCCCGTGGCCCGGTGGTTGAGGTTGAGGAACGCGCAGAGGCCGCCGTAGGCGCCGCCGGGCGCGGAGTTGGCCGCGTGCCAGTCGCCGAAGTTGCGGACCAGGGTGCTGAACGCCGCCTCGGTGAGGGTGTCCCACGACCAGGCGATCGCGCTGAGCACGACCTCGGCGGGCGGGCGGGGGAGCAGGGTGGCCGGGTCGGTGGAGGTGACGCCGGGCGAGCGGAACAGGTACCGGGTGACCACGCCGAAGGTGCCGCCACCGCCGCCGGTGTGCGCCCACCACAGGTCGCGGTTCGGGTCGTCGCGCTCGCGGGTGGCCAGCACTGTGCGGGCCCGGCCGTTCGCGTCGACGACCACCACCTCCACGGCGTAGAGGTGGTCGACCACCAGGCCCTCCCGGCGGCAGAGCAGCCCCCAGCCGCCACCGGGTACGTGCCCACCGACGCCGACCGAGTAGCACTGGCCAGCGGGAAGCGTTATCCCCCAAGCCTTGTAGAGCAGGTCGTAGACGTCGAGCAGGGTCGCCCCCGCTTGGACGGCGATGGCGTTGTGCGCCGGGTCGTGCTCGACCGAGGTCATCTCCGACAGGTCCAGCACGATGTCGACCTCGGCGTTGAACACGAAGTCCTCGTAGCAGTGCCCGCCGCCGCGCACGGTCAGCCGCTTCCCGGTGGTGACCGCCTCCTGGACCACGGCGGCGGCCTGGGCGGGGGTGAACACGACCCGCACCGAGTCCGGGGTCGCCACCCAGCGCCGCTCGAGGCCGGCCACGAGATCGGCGTACCTCGGGTCGGACGGCCCGACAGTCACCGGCCCCCGCACCGCGGGCGTGGTCTGCGCCGCCGCGTGCCTGGGTGCCGCGGCGACCGCCGCGGTGACCCCCACCGCGCCGGTCGCGACCAGCAGCCGCCGCCTGGATAAATTGGTGTTCACGTCGTTCATCGTCGGGTGTGAACCCTTCTCTTCGAAGTGGCAAATGGGTCAGATGAGGTATTCGTCACCGAACTCCGGTCCGATGCGCAAACCCAGCTCGACATCGGCGATCCGCTGGCTCTCCGGCGGTTGCGGAGCCCCGTCGGCGGCGGATACCCCCGCCTGCCCGAAGAATCTGTCCTTGCCGCCGGGGGTGACCAGGATGAGCATTTTGCACGGCTCGACCGCCACATTGGTGAAACTGTGCGTGGTCCCGCGCGGGACGAAGATGAACCCGCCCGCGGCCACCGTCGTCGGTCCGCCGCCGTCGCGCACCTCGACCTCGCCCTCCAGCACGTAGAAGGCCTCTTCCTCCCAGTGGTGGATGTGCGGCGGCGGTCCGCCGCCCGCTGGCACGACGGCCTCCATGAGGTAGAAGGCCTTGCCCGCGTTGTGCTCGCCCGCTTTGATCGTGTACTTGTCGCCGAAGGCCCACCGGCTCGGCCCCTCGCCCGGCGGCACGTGCACCACCCGGTTGTCGTTCTGTCCCAGGAAACTCATCTCGTCACCTCCGAATCGCCGATACTGCTCGGTCACCTGATGGGTAACACGGTTTTCGGTCCGGTCGACAGCGGGGCGAGTGGAATATGTCGAGTCCACCGCCACACGTGACGGATTCGCGCTCGCCGCGTTGCGACGGCGTTCCCGACCGGCTTGGCTCGGAAATAGCCGAGAAACCACGACTTGCCGGGAAGGCGCCACATGACCACCACCGAACTGCCCGCGGCCGCCGCGGGCGAGCTGACCATCGGCGGCGACCTCCGGGTCCGCCGGATGGGGTACGGCGCCATGCAGCTCGCGGGCCCCGGGGTGTGGGGACCGCCCGCCGACCCGGGCGCCGCGATCGCGCTGCTGCGCCGGGCCGTCGAGCTCGGCGTGAACCACATCGACACCAGCGACTACTACGGCCCGCACGTGGTCAACGAGCTGATCGCCGAGGCGCTGCACCCCTACCCCGAGGACCTGGTGATCGTCACCAAGGTCGGCGCGCGGCGCACCCCCGACCAGGGCTGGCCCGCCGCGCTCTCGCCGGACGAGCTGCGCCGGGCGGTGCACGACAACCTGGGCAGGCTCAGGCTCGACCGGCTCGACGTGGTCAACCTGCGGATCGTGGCCGAGGGCGGCGGGCTCTCCCCGTCGGACTCCATCGCCACCCAGGTGCAGGCGTTGGCCGAGCTGCGCGAGCAGGGCCTCCTGCGGCACATCGGGCTCAGCAACGTCAGCGTCGAGCAGGTCGAGCAGGCCCGGTCGATCACCCCGATCGCGTGCGTGCAGAACGAGTACAACGTGCTGCGCAGGCGGGACGACGCACTGGTCGACACCTGTGCGCGGGAGGGCATCGCGTTCATGCCGTTCTTCCCGCTGGGCTCGTTCACCCTGCAGCACGACAGCGCGACGGGCGCGGACACCAAGGTCCCGCAGAGCTCCCCGCTGCGCGACGACGCGGTGGACGACATCGCGCGCCGCCACGGCGCCACCGCCCACCAGGTCGCGCTGGCCTGGCTGCTGGCCCGTTCGCCCGCCATCGCGTGCATCCCGGGCACCTCCTCGATCGCGCACCTGGAGCAGAACATCGCCGCGGCGGCCATCCGGCTCACCGCGGCCGACCAGCACGACCTGGCCACCGCCCCCGCCCGCGGCTGAGCACCGCCCGCACCCGAGGAGTTCCCTTGGCCCACAACGACCCCGTCCTGGACCTGCCCTTCGACGTCCACCCCGACCCGACAGAGTTCCTGCGGGCCGCGCTGCGCTGGCACTTCTCGCCCGCCACCGGTTCGCCGTTCTGGTTGGACAGGGCCCGTGAGCTCGACTTCGACCCGGTCGAGGACATCACCTCCTTCGACGACCTCACCCGGTTCCCGAACCTGGCCAACGCGCTGCGCGAGGTCCCCGCGCGCGACCTCGTGCCCCGCGGCTACGGCGCGTCGCCGGGCATCGTCGGGATCTACGACAGCGGCGGCACCACCGGCGCCCCCAAGCGCGTCGCGCTGCTCAACGACTGGACCGACCGGATGCTCGACTGGAGCAGCGCGCAGCTCGACCGGCACGGGGTGCCCACCGGGCTGAACTGGTTGCAGGTGGTGCCTTCCGGGCCGCACATGGTGGGCGAGACGTTCACCCGCCAGACCATCCGCCGCGGTGGGCTGCCGTTCACCGTCGACGTGGATCCCCGTTGGGTCAAGCGACTCATCGCCGAGGGCCGCTCCGCGGAGGCCGGCGCCTACACCGACCACCTGGTCGACCAGCTCGCGCACCCGCTGGAGTCCCAGGACATCGGCGCGCTGCTGCTGACCCCGCCGGTGCTCGAACGGCTGGCCCGCCGCGAGGACCTGGTCGCGCTGGTGCGCAAGAAGGTCAAGGCGATCATGTGGGTCGGCACCCAGATGGACGCCGACACCCGGCACCTCTACCGCACCGAGGTCTTCCCGGACACGGTCATGGTGAGCGGCTTCGGCAACACGATGCTGCTCGGGCACACCTGCGAGCGGCCGGGGCTGGCCGACGGCGAGCCGTGCGTCTACGACCCGTTCTCGCCCTACATGTCCTTCGGGGTAGTCGACGCAGATACCAAGAGGACGGTCGAGTACGGCGAGCGCGGCAGGCTGGTCATGCACCACGTCAGCAAGAGCATGTTCCTGCCGAACAACCTCGAACGCGACTACGGCACGCGCATCCGGCCGCTACCGGGGCAGGTGGGCGACTCGGTCGCGGACATCTCCCCGGTGAAGGTCTTCGAGGACGAAGTGGTCATCGAAGGGGTGTACTGATGCACGGCGAGCTGATCGACCTGCCCGCGTTGGGGCCGTCCGGTCCCTACCGGGCCTACAACCGGCGGGTCGTCCCCGACGTGACCGGGGCGCCGTTCGCGGAGCTGAGCATGGCGCCCCGGTTGTTCGTCGACCGGGCGCTGGCCGCGCTGCGTTCCGCGCCGGCGATGCCGCTGCCCGCTCGGGTGGCTGCATTGACCGAGGCTTCGCGGGTCTTCCTGCACGACAATGTGTCTGGAATGTCCTTTGAGGACTACGCGGGCGCGGTGAGCAGGGTCTCCGGAGTGCCCGTGTCGGTCGTGCGCCGGGCTGGGGCGGAGATCGCCAACGCCGCGGTCAAGGCGGAGTCGAGCGCGTACGGCGCCCGGCCCGTCGGTGCCGCCGCCGACTGGCGCGATACGGCCACCCTGGCGGGACGCGGGGTCTGGACCCGCCGCGGCGAGGTCTTCGCGGTGCACGCTGCGGGCAACCACCCCGCTCCGCACGCGCTGTGGCTGGAAGCCCTGGCCCTGGGCTACCGGGTGGCGGTGCGCCCATCGCGCCGGGAGCCGTTCACTCCGTACCGACTGGTCAGCGCCCTGCGCGCGGCCGGGTTCGGCGACGACCGGGTGGTCCTGCTGCCGACCGACCACGGCGGGGCCGACGTGATCCTGGCCGGAGCCGACCTCGGCCTGGTCTACGGCGGCGACGAGGTCGTCGCCAAGTACGCGGGTGACACCACCGTGCGCACCCAGGGACCGGGCCGGTCGAAGATCCTGGTCACCGCGTCGGCGGACTGGCGCGACCACCTCGACCTGATCGTCGACTCGGTCGCCGCGCACGCCGGGGTGGCCTGCCTCAACACCACGACTGTGCTGGTACAGGGCGACCCCGGGCCACTGGCCGCGGCCATCGCCGAACGGCTGGCGGCACTGCCCAGCCTGCCGCCGCAGGACGACCGGGCAGTCCTGCCGGTCACCACGGCGGAGGCGGCCGAAGCCCTCGAGCGGTACCTGCGCGCGCAAGCGGGCGAGGGCAAGGCGTGGCTCGGTGGTGCCGGGATCGTCGACGAGCTCGGCGACGGCAGCGCGGTGCTGCGGCCCTCGGTGTACCAGCTCGACGCGGCCCCGAGGGGCGGCCGCGGCGTCGAACTGCCCTTCCCGTGCGTCTGGGTGGCGCCGTGGTCGCCGGCCGACGGTCTGGCCCCGTTGCGCGAGACGTTGGTGCTGACGGTCCTCACCGACGACGAGAGCTTGGTCGACCGCTTGCTCGTCGAACCGTCGATCAGCAACGTCTACCTGGGAGATCACCCCACCCACTGGCTCGAACCCGGCGTCCCGCACGACGGGTACCTGGGGGAGTTCCTGATGCGCGGCAAGACGGTCATCCGCGGGTGATCCCCACCGAGCGAAGCGGGGCAGGCGCCGGATTCCGGCTCCTGCCCCGCTTCCCGTCCAGTGTCAGTCGATCACGGGAGCGGCACCGCGGCGTCGAACCGGCGGGCGCCGTGCAGCCAGGCGACCTCATCGCGCAGGTCCACTTGCGACATTCCGGTCAGCAGCGCGTTGCGCGCCGCGGCTGCTTCGCCTCGTGGGTGGTAGACGCTGTTGCCGATGGCCCTGGACACCCGCTGTGCCTTGGCCGTGCGGTCTCGCCGCTCGTCGCGGAAGCGCGCCAGTCGCGGTGGTAGGTCTGCGTCGTGGTCGAGGAGGGTGCCGAGCAGCACCGCGTCCTCCAGTGCCATGCACGCGCCCTGGGCCGCGTACTGCAGCATGGGGTGCGCGGCGTCGCCGAGCAGCACGACCCGCCCGTCCACCCACTCGCGGACCGGGTCGCGGTCGCAGAGCACCCAGCTGCGCCACTGCTCGCCCAGCTCGAGCAGCCTGCGCGCCCGGTGTCCCAAGTGGATGAACTGGCCCAGCACGTGGTCCCGCCGCGCCGGGACGCCGACCAGAGCCTCGGTGGCGCCGTCGTCGCGGGTGGCCGCCAGGTTCAGCTGCCTGCCGCCACCGATGGGGTAGTGCACGAAGTGCCACTTCGGGCCCGCCCACAGCGTTACGGTGTTCGACCGCAGCGCGGGCGGCACCCGGTCCATCGGGATGACCGACCGGTAGATCGTGTGCCCGGACACCCTGGGCTCGCCGTCGCCGACGAGCTGCCCGCGCACGGTCGACCGGATCCCGTCCGCGGCGACGAGGACGTCACCGTCGACCCGTTCGCCGGAGCCGAGGACCGCGGTCACCCCGTGCTCGTCCTGGTCGTACCGCATGACCGGACTGTCCACTCGCAACTCCACCGAGGGCTTGTCGCGGCAGGCGTCCAGGAGTGGCTGGTACAGGTCGGACCGGTGCACGACCGCGTACGGGTTGCCGAACTGCGACCGGTAGTCCTCGGTGAGCCGCATCGTGGTGAGCGTGCGGTCGGTGGTCCCGTCCATGACGCGCAGCGCGTCGACGAACACCGCGCGGTCGCGCACGGCTTGGCCCACGCCGAGGGTGTCGAGCGCGTGGAAGGCGTTGGGCGCCAACTGGATGCCCGCGCCGAGTTCGGTGAACTCCGCGCGGCGCTCTAGGACGGTCACCTGGTGGCCGCGCGCCGCGGTGCTCAGCGCCGTGGCCAGGCCGCCGATGCCGCCGCCCGCGATGAGAATCCTTGCCATGTCGTCCTCCTTGCCATGTCGTCCTCCCTGACGTCGTTCGGTGGCCCCAGTTCGGTGGCCCCAGCGCGAGCGGGCTCATCTGCCGAGTGCCTCGCGCAGCCGGTCGCCGATGATGCGCTCGCCCTCCCTGGTGAGCAGGGACTCGGCGTGGAACTGCATCGAGGTGAAGTGCGGGCCGCGCAACGCGTGCACCTCGCCGGGGACACCGATGGGGCCCTCGCGGCACACCTCGACCACGCCGACGCCGAGGCACTCGGCCTTCTCGTGCGCGCTGCTCGCGGCGAAGGTGTTGTAGAAGCCGACGTGCTCACCGGTGCCGAACAGCGAGATCTCCCGTTGCACCCCCTGGTTCGGTGTCGCCAGGCGGGTCAGCGGGAGGCCGAGCCGCCGGGCGAGCACCTGGTGGCTCAGGCACACCGCCACGAACGGCCTGCGCTCGGCGAGCAGGGTGTCCACGGCGGCGGCCAGGTGCGCGATCTTGGGGTGCTCGTCCGCCCGCGGGTCGCCCGGTCCCGGGCCCAGGACGACGAGGTCGTGGCCGTCGAAGGTGTAGTCCTCGTCGAACCGGCGCACGGTGACCACCGTGCCCAGCGACCGCAGGATGTGCGCCAGCATGGCGGTGAAGGTGTCCTCGGAGTCCACCACCAGCACCCGCACGCCCGCCAGTTCCGGCACCCGCGCGTCCCGCTCGCCGGTCTCGGCGAGCCAGAACCCCGCGATCGAGGTGTTGCGCAGTTCCAGGGCCGCGCGGACGCTGGGGTGCCCGCCGAAGCCGGGCGCCCCGTCGGACTCCAGCGCCGCCAGCAGCCCGGCCACCTTGGCCTTCGTCTCGGCGACCTCGTCCGCGGGGACGGAGTGGCGCACCAGGGTGGCGCCGGTGCCGATCCGCACCCGACCGCCCCGGTCGATGTCCGCGGTGCGGATCAGGATCGCGGAGTCCACTGTGGCCGTTCCGGTCCGGTCTCGCCCGAGCAGCGCGACGACCCCGCTGTAGTAGCCGCGGCCCAGCGGCTCGGTGCGCGCGATGACCCGGAAGGCGTTCTCCAGCGGGCTCCCGGTCACCGTCGGGGCGAACATGGTGGCCCGCAGGATGTCCCGTGGGTCCATCCCGGTCTCGCCCTCGATGAGGTACTCGGTGTGCGCTAGCCGACCCATCTCCTTGAGCCGCGGCCCCACCACCCGCCCGCCCGCGCCGCAGAGCCCCGCCATCATCTTCAGTTCCTCGTCGACGACCATGTACAGCTCGTCGGACTCCTTGCGGTCGGCCAGGAACCGCAGCACCCCGGGCAGTGACGGCCCCGAGGCCGGGTAGCGGTAGGTCCCGCTCATCGGGTTCATCACCGCGGTGCCGCCCGCGAGGCTGATGTGGCGCTCCGGGCTGGCGCCGACGAAGGTGCGGTCGCCGGTGTGCACGATGAAGGTCCAGTACGCGCCTGACTCCCGCTGCACCAGCCTGCGGAAGAACGACAGCGCGCTCGCGAGCGAGTAGTCGGCCACCTCGGCGACGAACGAGCGCCGGATCACGAAGTTCGACCCCTCGCCGGTGCCGATCTCCTCGGTGATGACCTTGCGGACCAGGTCGGCGTAGGCGTCGTCACCGATGTCGAAGTGTTTGTCGGTCAACAGGACCGGGACATCGGGCAGCCTGTCGAGGGCGGCCGCGACGGGTAGGGTCGCCTGATCGGCGACGGTGAGCGCGATCAGCGGCTCGCCGTCGTCGACCACGGCGAACCCGCGTTCGACGATCTGCCGGTAGGGCACCATCAGCAGCACGTCGTGGCCCGGCGCGTCGTCCGCGCGCAGCTCGACCGCCGCCAGGGTGTCCGGAGTGGACACCGCGCCGACCAGCACCTCCATCGTGTCCGCGCCGGTCGCCTCCGGGCGGTGCAGCAGCGCGAACGGCGGCGGCGACGCCCCGAGCACGAGGTCGAGCAGCCGGGTTCCGTTGCCGGTCATCGCCGAGCTCCTTCCGGTGCGGGCGCGGTCACGGCGGCGGTGGTGGTCACCACGGCGCAGTTCAGCGCGGAGTACTCCAACGTCTGCCGGTGGTCGCGCTCGGAGAAGTCGCCGACCGCGTCGGAGACGAGGAAGACGCGCACGTCGTTGGTGAACGCGTCCACCGCGGTGGCCTGCACGCCGACGTGGGCGTAGACCCCGCACAGGACCAGCTGGTCACGACCGGACGCGCGCATCCGCGCGAGCAGGTCGGACTGGAAGAACGCGCTGTAGCGCCACTTGGTCAGCAGCCAGTCCCGCGGTCGCGGGGCCAGCGGCGCGACGATCTCCCGGTCCTGCGGCGACACCCGCATCCCCGGCCCCCAGAAGTCCGCCAGCAGTCCCCGCTGCGCCGCGGTCATGTCCCCGGGCTGGGCGGTGTAGGCCACCGGGACGTCCAGCGCGCGGGCGTGGGCGAGCAGCAGAGCCACGTTGCCTACCAGTTCGTCGCGGAACTCGGGCATGACGTCGAAGGGGCGCAGGAAGAACCGCTGCATGTCGTGCACGAGCAGCACGGTGCGCTCGGGGTCCGCGGTCCAGGCCGCGGTGTTCTCCGGCAGCGACTCCGGGCGCGGCATCGGGTAGGGCTCGATCGACGGTATCCCCGCCATGGTTCCTCCTGTGGGCAACCGTTCTCGTGGACTGCCGTTTCTCGTGCGCGGCTGGTCTTCGTGGGTTGTGGTCTTCGTGCGCGGCTGGTCGGCGTCAGACCCCGAGGGTCGCGCCGCCGTCGACGGTCAGGTCGTGCATGGTGATGTGCCGGGCCCGCGGGGAGAGCAGGAACGCCACGGCGTCGGCGATGTCGGCCGGATCGGCGACCCGACCGAGCGGGATCCCGACCTTGAAGGCCGTCGGGTCGCCGTCGACGGTGGCCGCGCGCCCGGACTCGTCCCGCCACATCGAGGTGAGCATCGCGGTCTCGGTCGAGCCGGGGGCGACCAGGTTGCAGCGCACACCGAACTGGGCGACCTCCAGACCGAGGCACTTGGTGTACATCGACGCCGCGGCCTTCGACGCCGCGTAGGCGGCCATGCCGACCCGCGCGGTGCCCGCGGCGTTGGAGGTGATCGTGACGATGGCGCCCGCGCGACGAGCGACCATCCGGTCGACGACGGTCGAGGACATGGTGAACACACCAGTGGTGTTGACCGCGAAGGTGTCCGCCCAGTCCTGGTCGGTCAACGACCGCGCCGCGCCGAGGCGCAGCACGCCCGCCGCGTTGACCAGGTGGTCGATCGGGCCGATCTCGCGCTCCACCTCGTCCACCAGCGCCTCGACGGCGGCGCGGTCGGTGATGTCCGCGGCGAACGCGGCGACCCGCGCCCCGTCCGCCCGCGCCTTGTCGGCCATCTCGGCCAGGCCCTCGGCGTCGCGGTCGACCGCGGCCACGAACGCCCCGCGCTCGCACAGCGCGCGCACCACTGCCGCGCCGATCCCGCCCGCCGCTCCGGTGACCAGGGCGATCCCGTCGGACTTGTCAGTCCCGGCGGTCACCCCGGTCATCCCGTCCACGCCGAGACCACGGCGACGGCCTGGCCGGGGTTGAGCCGGGGGTCGCAGAAGCTCGTGTACTTCTCGCCGACCCGGTCGGCCCCGCTGCGGTCCCCGGCGCACTCGGTGACCTCGTCCGGGGTGGTCTCCAGGTGCAGTCCGCCCGCGACCCCGCCCGCCTCGGCGATGGCCTCCTGCGCGCCGCGCACCTCCCGCACGATCGTCTCGAGGTAGCGCGTCTTGAGACCGGACGGGGTCTGCACCGTGTTGCCGTGCATGGGGTCGCAGAGCCAGATCGCCGGGTGGCCCGCGGCGCGCACCGCCCGCACCAGCCCGGGCAGGCGGTCGCCGACGGCGTCGGCGCCCATCCGGGCGATCAGGGTCAGCCTGCCCGGCTCGCGGTCCGGGTCGAGCCGGTCGCACACCGCCAGCAGGTCCGCCGCCGCGGTCGCGGGGCCGACCTTGCACCCGACCGGGTTGAGCACCCCGGCCAGCAGTTCGACGTGCGCGCTGTCGAGGCCCCGGGTCCGCTCGCCCACCCACGGCCAGTGCGTGGAGGACAGCAGCGACCGGCCGGTCCCGTCCCGGCGCACCATCGGGAGCTCGTAGTCCAGCAGCAGCGCCTCGTGGCTGGTCCAGACCGGCGGCTCGATCGCGGGTCCGCCGCCGTGCGCGGGCCAGCCGAGGTTGGCCATCGCCTCGCGCGCGGCGAGGTAGCCGGTGACCAGCCTGGTCGGGTCCGGCCGCCTGCACTCGACGTCGGGCTCGGGGCTGTTGACCATGTGCCCGCGGTAGACCGGCATCTCCACGCCGCCGACCACCTCGGTCGGGCTGGATCGGGGCTTGGCGAACTGGCCCGCGAACCGGCCCACCCGCAGCACCGGCTTGTGCGTGTTGAGCTTCATCGTCCCGGCGAGCAGGTCGAGCAGGGCGGACTTGCGGGCGATGTAGCCCGCGGTGCACTCGGCCGGGTCCTCGGCGCAGTCCCCCGCCTGAATCACGTGCGCCTCGCCCGCGGCGACCCGGGTCAGCAGGGTGCGCAGCACGCCGACGTCCTCGGCGCTGACCAGCGCGGGCCGGGCAGCGAGGTCCCGCCGGACCCGAGCGGTGTGCGCCGGGTCTGGCCAAGCGGGCTGTTGCCGGGCGATCGTGTCGAGCCGCGCGTTGTCCATCGGATTCCCCATAATGTTGTCTTGGCTGTGCGTGAATGTGCTCGGATCTTCGCCAAGTATGTGAAAGGGCGCGCACTGCCGAGAAGACAGCACACCCGGCTACATCGGGTCGCCTGGAATACATCAGGTTCCGGCATTTCATTCAGCTGGCCCGGTTGGCCCGCGGGGTGTAGCCTGTGCGCTGATTCCGAAAAAGCCGTGTGGCATTTCACAGAACAGAAGTGTCCATTGTGTCGTGACGTGACCGGTACACGCAGGTCGGCGGATCGACCGGGGGTCCGCTGACATTTCCGCCCACCAGGTCGGTGCCCCCGCCACCTGGTGAGCGGGGTCCTCGGGTGGCAGAGTCGGAAGAGGGCGAGGACATGCGCCACCGAACCGACCGAGGAGTGGAAAGTGCGCACTGTTCTCCCATTGGCACCTGTCCCAGTGACACCTCTCGCCGGGACACCTATCCCAATGGCGCCGCGGTCCCCGCACGGCGGGCCCGGTTTCCACGATGACGTGCTCGACGAGTTATGCGTGAGCCTGTTCGCCTCGTTGACCCGCAGCGACCAACGCCGCAGTGGGATGTCCTACCTGCGCGGTCTGCTGTTGGCGACTGGGCGCAAATCGATGCGCAACGTCGCGGCAGCGGTCGACGCGCCCGCTACCGAGCAGAGCATGCACCACTTCATCAGCGACTCGACCTGGGACTGGGAGCCGGTCCGGGCCGCGCTCACCGACTACCTGCTGGCCGCCGCCCCGCCGCGGGCGTGGGTGCTGCGCCCGCTGGTGATCCCGAAGGCGGGCAACGACTCGGTCGGCGTCGGCAAGCGGTTCTTCCCGTCGATGGGCCAGGCCCTCAACGCCCAGCACGCGATCGGGGTGTGGGCGGCCTCGGAGGACACCAGCAGCCCGGTCAACTGGCGGTTGCACCTGCCGCACGCGTGGTTGGACGACAAGCGCAAGCGCCGCCGCGCGTCGATCCCGGCGGGCACCGCCCAGGAGACGATGACCGACTGCCTGCTCGCCGCCTACCTGGAAGTCGTTTCCCGACAAGGGGTTCCGGCCCGCCCCGTCGTCTTCGACGCGCGCTGCCTGGACGTGCCCGCGGTGGTCCGCACGCTGCGCGCGGCCGGTCTGCCGTGGCTGATCCGGATCGGCTCCAACCTGCGGCTGAGCACCGCCGAGCGCGGGTTCCCCGGCCGCGACCGGGCCACCGTGCCCGCCTACCAGGTCGTCGCGGCGGCCCGCACGGCCCGGCGGCTGGTCAACTGGGTCGACCACGAGCCGGTGCACACCACCCGCACCGACCTCGCCGCCGCCGTGCCCGCGCGCCTGCCGGGCGGCGCGGAGCCCGACCTGCGCGTGGTCGGCACCGGGCAGGTCGGCCAGTCCTGGCCCGCCCAGCTGTGGCTGACCGACATCGGCGCCCCGGCCGCCACCCTGCTGCGGCTGAGCAAACTGGTCGAGCGGGTCGACCGCGACGCCCTCGACATCGCCGAGAACGTCGGCATGCGCGACTTCAGCGGTCGCTCGTTCGCGGGCTGGCACCGGCACGTCACGCTGGCCTCCGCCGCACACGCGGTGGTGGCCTCGACCTCCCAGGGCCTGGGCGGGAACACGTCACTGAGCGCGATCTCGTGACCGGCGTCGTCCGGTAGGTCGGTACGCCCACCTGCGGCCGACGAGCGGCTCACACGCACGGACTTGCCGGACAGCGCCTAGGACTTGGCCGGGAGGTTGGTGACACGCCGGTGGTGGGTGTTTGAAATTGGGGGAGACCTCCGGGTGCGGTGGTGATTGCGACCTCACCCACCGGCCTCGAGGTCTCCGTGCCCGCACGACCGTGCACGGCAGGCAGTTCATCGTCGACCGGCATCGGGCCGGGTGGCCGCAGGCGCACATCGCCGCGGCGATGGGGATCTCCCGCAAATGCGTGCGCACCTGGCTCGACCGGCACGCCACCGAGGGTGAGGCCGGTCTCTCCGACAGGTCCTCGCGCCCGCACACCTCACCGCGGCGCACCCCGGCCGAGGTCGAGGCCCGGATCGTTTAGCCGCGACGGCGTGAACGCCGCGGCCCGGACTGGTTGAGCGCCGAGACCAGGGTCCCGACACGCACGGTCTCCCGGGTCCAACGCCGCCACCAGGTCCCCCGGTTGGCGGCGTTGGACCCAACCACCGGCCACGTCATCCGGGCGTCGAAGACCACCGCGGTCCGCTATGAGCGCGGCCGCCCCGGGGAACTGGTCCACATGGACGTGAAGAAACTCGGCCGCATCCCCGACGGCGGCGGCTGGCGCGCCCACGGCCGGGCCCACACAAGCCGCAACCGGAACACGAAGACCGGGTTCGACCACGTGCATTCACTGGTCGACGACCACTCCTGGCCAGCCTACTCCGAAGTCCTCCCCGACGAGCAGGGCCCCACCCGCGCCGGATTCCTGACCAGGGCCATCGCCTACTCCGCCGGACACGGCATCACCCGCATCGAGCGACTGATGACCGACAACGCCTGGCCTGCACATGGTCCCTGCGCCAGGTCTGCGCCGAGCACGGCATCACCCAGAAGTTCATCAAACCTCACTGCCCCTGGCAGAACGGCAAAGTCGAACGCCTCAACCGCACCCGGCAAACCGAGTGGGCCTACCGGCAGAACCACACCGGGCAACACCGAACGCACCCAAGCACTGGCACCCTGGACCGAGCACTACAACACCCAACGCCGCCGCGGTGCACTCGGAGGCCACCCGCCCACCAGTCGGCTGACACCAACCTGATGGCCAAGTACACCTAGACGGGCGTCCGCAGCAGGCTCTTGCGCGTGCGGCGCAGTCGAAGGGCCAGTTGGATCTCCATGGCCTTGGCCGGTGTCTGCCAGTCGGGGCCGAGCAGGGCGGCGATCCGCGACAGCCTGCGCGACACCGTGTTCGGGTGCACGTAGAGGGCCTCGGCCGCGTAGGTCGGACTGGCCCCGGCCTCGAAGTAGACCTCCACCGTCGCGGTCAGCTCCGTGTGGTGCATCCGGTCGTAGTCGACCAGCACGCCGAGGGTGGCGTTGATGAACCCGTCGACGTCGTGGTTGTCGGAGAGCAGCATGCCGAGGAAACCCAGGTCGCGCGACGACGCGGTCTGACCAGTCGCGTTCAGCAGCGTCAGCGCGTCGAGGCAGCGCAGGGCCTCCTTGTGCGCGCGGGGGACCTCGCCCAGGTCGACGATCGGGTCCGACGCGCCGGTCGTCACCGGGTGGCCCAGCAGCGCCGCCAGCTCCGCGCCCGCCGCGACGCCCCCGTGCGCGCCGGGGACGAGCAGCACGATGCGCCCGCCCGACTCCTTGGCCAGCCCGCCGGTCCGGTGCGCGTACGCCGCCGCCCAGACGATCGCCCGGCCCAGCGAGCCGCCCTCCGGCCGGGCGACCACGACCACGTGCGGCGCGGTCAGGTCCATGCCCAGCCTGCGGGCGCGGTCGGCGAGCGGGCCGCACGGGCGCTGGTGGGCGACCAGCAGGTCGTCGAGGAACTGGACGCGCACCTGGCCCTCCGCGGTGTGCGCGCTGCACTCGATCAGCAGCGTGACCGCGATGCCCTGCGCCACCGCGAGGACCGCGCGCCGGTCGATCTCCCGCAGCGGGGCGGCGCGGTGCAGCAGCAGCGCGCCCAGACCCCGGTCGGGCAGGCCGATCGGGGTGATCCAGGTGTCCTGGGTGAGCTCCAGCGGGGCGGCCCCGCCGCGGGCCTCCAGCAGCGCGGACCACGCCCCGAGGTGCTCGAGGCCGGGGATCTCCCCGGTCGCGGTCAAGACCCGGCCCGCCGGGTCGACCACGACCAGCGTGCCGTCGAGGACCTCGGCCGCGGCGGCGGTCACCGCGGTCCGGTCGCCGCCGCCGAGCACCAGGTCCAGCAGCTCGCTCTGCGCCTCCCGCACCAGGTCCAGCGCGGCGGCGGTGTCGGCCGCGCGGGCCGCCCGCTCCCGGAGCCGGTCGGCCTCGGCCCGGTCGCGACCCAGCCGCAGCGCCTTGCCGATGGCGATCTCGGCCAGCGCGCCCAGCGAGGTGATCAGCGAGAGCTCGTCCGGCGTGAAGTGGCGGACGCCGCGGTCGGCGAGGTAGATCTCGCCGCGGAAGCTGCCGCCGTCGCGCAGTGGTATGGCGATCCAGCCGCGCAAGCCCTGGGCGGCAAGGGCTTCCTCGATCGCCGGCCGCACCGGCAGCCAGCTGCCCGCGGTGTGGTCGGCCGTCCACACCGCCTCGGGCTCCCCGGCGGCGAACCCCGGCGGCGAGTCCGCCTCGACCTGGGTGACGGTCAGGCCGTCGCAGCTGTAGGCCAGGCCGGTGCCGGTCACCTGGTCGTGGATGTCGATGTGCGCGATGTCCGTGCCGACCAACGCCCTGGCCCGGCGGGTGACCAGCGCCAGCAGCGCGTCCAGGTCGCCGGTCAGCGCGAGCTCCCGGCTGAGGTCGACCAGCGCGGTCAACCCGGCCACGTGCCGCCTGCGCTCGTCGAGCAGCCCGCGCATGTCCCGGGCCAGCTGCCTGCCTCGGGTCAGCTCGGCCAACGCCTCAGTGGACGCGCCCGCGGCCTCCGCCTGCTCAACCAACCGGTCCAGCACGTCCAGCGGCGCCTCGTCGACCAGCGACTCGAGCACCGCCCAGGCGGCGTCCCCCCGCACGAACTCGGTCGGCATCGCGATCGTCCTCCCCCGAAATGGCACGCGCTTCGTCCTCGTCCCAGACGGCCACCGTCGACGGGGAAATGGGGAAAAGATACCACGGGAACGCGCGTCTATTCGTGGGTGCAGAACCGCAATCGGGGCCTATCGGCCGAATGCCGACCGCTTTCCGCTACCCGGCGGGAATGGAGAGCGAAATCGAATCGAATTCGACACCGGACGTCACCGCGAGTAAGCGGAAAGGCGCGCCGGTCGCGCCACCGCGGCCGGGATGGGCAGCTCGGGGGATTCGGCGGGCGCGCACCGGGTGCCGTCGGCGGGCGCGCGCAGCGTGACCAGGTAGCGGTCGGCCGCGTCGCGCACGCAGTCGGTGCGGATGTACGAGCCGTGACCCCACCCCTCGTAGGTGAGCAGGACGGTCGTGCCCCGGGTTCGCCGATGCAGGGACCTCGCCCACCCGTAACCGGTCGACGGATCGTGCACGTTGTTCAGCATCAGGACCTTCGGCGCCCCACCGAGGTCCGGCTGCCGCTGCGGGTTGGTGGCGTCGGGCAGCCCGACGCAGCTGTGCACGACCTGGTGCCCGAGGAAGGCTCGCGACATGTGCGGCGCGAGCTCCCCCGCGCGCCTGAGCAGGGCGGTGTACTCGCGCAGCGAGCGCGGCCGGATCTGCCAGTCCTGGCAGAACGCCGGGACGAACGGGAAGGCGACGGTCTCCGCACCCAGCCCCGCCACCCGGCTCGTCGCGGGCCCAGTTCGCGCCCGGTCCACGAGCCACTGGGCAAGCTGCGTCCAACTCGGGTCGTAGAACGACAGCAACGCGTAGTCAACGATCTGACTCGCGGACACCGGCCGCCCAGGGTCACCCGGCTCGGAGATCTCACCGCGGTCGGCCCGGGCAATCAGGTCGTCCCAGAACGTCCCAACGTCCTGACCGTGCAACGCACACCCGGCGTTCGCACCACACCACCTCACAAACTCCCGAAACGAGTCCTCGGCGGCGATCGCCGTGCCCTCGTTGAAGCCCCACGCGTCCACCCCGTGATCGAGGTTCGAGTCGATCACCATGGCCCGCAGCTCACGCCCATGACTGAGGTGCTGGAAGGTTCTCGGACAGTGGCCTGAAGGGTGTGAGTGAGGTTCGTGGGCAATTGCACAAGTTTCCCGTGGACTGGGGCAATCCACCCTTGTGGAGACCGAGGGCAAGTGGCGGCGAGGCCACTGATGGTCGGTTGGGTCAGGGCGAACTGGTCAGGGTGTCTGCCAGCTGCGAGCGCTGGCCCATGTTCGGCCCGTGTCGGTCCACAGGGCCCGGCCGGTCGGTGCGGGTGCGGGGGCGGGAGGGGACAGCAGGACCGTCAGCAGGGCGGCCAGTTCCTCCGGGGTCGGGTTTCCCTTCGTGACCCGGATCGTCGGGGGTGTCATAGCGGGGGGTTGCCGTGTTTGCGGTGGGGGAGGTCTTCATGTTTGGCGTGGAGCATTCTCAGGGCGGAGATCAGGGTGGGGCGGGTTTCGCAGGGATCGATGACGTCGTCGATGAGGCCCAGTTCGGCGGCGTGGTAGGGGTGGAGGAGTTCGCGGCGGTATTCGGTTGCGCGGGTGCGGCGGAGGGCGTTGGGGTTTGTCGAGGTGGCCAGTTCGCGGCGGTGGATGACCTCGGTGGCGCCTTCGGCGCCCATGATGGCTATTTCGTTGGTGGGCCAGGCGAGGGCCAGATCGGTGCCGACCGGGCGGGAGTCCATGACGAGGTAGGCGCCGCCGTATGCCTTGCGGAGGACGAGGGAGACGCGGGGGACGGTGGCGTCGCAGTAGGCGTAGAGGAGTTTGGCGCCGTGGCGGATGATGCCGTTGTGTTCCTGGTCGACGCCGGGGAGGAAACCGGGGACGTCCACCAGGGTGACCAAGGGGATGTTGAAGGCGTCGCAGAAGCGGACGAAGCGGGCGGCCTTCTCACTGGCGTGGATGTCCAGGGCGCCCGCCAGGACGGTGGGCTGGTTGGCGACGATGCCGACGGTGTGGCCGTCGAGCCTGGCCAGGCCGCACACCACGTTGGTGGCCCAGCGGGCGTGGACCTCAAGGAAGTCGCCGTCGTCGACGATCTCCTCGATCACCCGGCGGATGTCGTAGGCGCGGTTCCCGTCGGCGGGGACTAGGTCGAGCAGCGCGTCGCTGGTGCGGTCCGCCGGGTCCGCGCAGGCGACCACCGGCGGCAGCTCGCGGTTGTTGGCTGGCAGCAGGGACAGCAGGGCGCGGACCTCGGCGAGGGTCGTCTCCTCGTCGTCGTACACGAACTGGGCGACACCGGAGACGCAGGCGTGGAGGTCGGCGCCGCCCAATTCGTCGCTGGTGACCGACGCGCCCGTCACCGCCCGGATCACATCCGGGCCGGTGATGAACATCTGCGAGGTGTCGCGCACCGCGAAGACGAAATCGGTCAGGCCGGGTGAGTAGGCTGCGCCGCCCGCGCAGGAACCCAGGATCACCGAGATCTGCGGGATGACACCGGAGGCCTTGGTGTTGCGGCGGAAAACACCCCCGTAGCCCGCCATCGCCATGACGCCCTCCTGGATGCGGGCGCCCGCGCCGTCGTTCAGGGAGACAAGCGGGGAGCCCGCCGCGACGGCCAGGTCCATGATCTTGTGGATCTTCTGGGCGTGGGCCTCGCCGAGGGTTCCGCCGAACAGGCGGAAGTCGTGGGCGTACACGAACACCTGGCGGCCGTCGACCGTGCCCCAGCCCGTGACGACACCGTCGGTGTAGGGGCGGTGGGCGTCCAGGCCGAACGCGGTGGCCCGGTGCCTGCGCAACGCCTCCACCTCGGTGAAGCTGCCCTTGTCCAACAGGAGGTCGAGCCGTTCGCGGACGGTCAGCCTGCCCTTCGCGTGCTGCCGGGCGGTCGCCTCGGGGTCGGGCCCGTGATAGGCCAGCTCCTTCAGCCGCCGCAGCCGGTCGACCGGGTCCGTCACGGCCGGGGCGCGGTGTACTCGGACAGCAGCTCGAACGGCGCCGGGTCGGCGGTGGCGTGCTTGCGCAGCTCCGACACCGGGACCTGGAAACCCTCACCCGCCAGCGCCGCGCGGTGCGCCACGGGGTCGTTCCACACGGCGACCTCCACGAAGACGCGTTCGTCCCGCGCCGAGCGGTACAGCCGGTGCGCGGCGAAACCGGGCTGTGCGCGCATGTACGCCGACAGCCTGCCCAGGAGCCTGCGGAACTCCTCGACGTCCCCGGTCACGGTGTAGCGGTTGATGAAGTGGTGCACGGCGGAAAACTCCTGTCGGGATAGGACGGACTCAGACTTCCAGGTTCCGGAGGTGCTGTTCCCGCAGTTCGCGGCGCTGCACCTTGCCGGTGGCGGACCGGGCGATCCGCTCGACAAGCTCCACGTGGTGCAGGTGCTCGTAGTACGCCACCTTGTCGTTGACGAAGTCGATGACGTCCCGCGGCACGCACCCCTGGTTCGCGGGCACCACCAAGGCGTGGGCGACGGCACCGCTCAGCTCGTGCGGGACGTCCACCACGACGCAGTCGGCGACGGCGGGGTGTCGCAACAGGACACGCTCGACCTCCGTGGGCGACACCAGCCAGTTGTCGCACTTGAAGGCGTCCTTGAGCCGGTCGACCACGTACAGGCTGCCGTCCGCGTCGATCCAGCCGATGTCGCCGGTCGAGAACCACCCGTCGGCGTCGACATCGTGCGACAGGTCCCGCCCGAGGTAGCCGAGCATCAGCTGCGGGCCACGCACCTGGATCTCGCCCCGCTCCCGCACCGGCAGCGTGACCTGGCTCGCCACGTCGACCACCCGGCTTTCCGCGCCGGGCACCAGGACCCCCGACGAACCGCCGCGCGGACGGTCCAGATCGGACAGGTGGACGCTCGGTGAGGTCTCGGCGAGTCCGTACCCCTGCACGACCGGGATGCCGAGATGCTGGCTGAGCACACTCGCCGCGTCCGGGGCCAGCGCCGACCCGCCCGACAGGACCGCCCGCAGCGACGGGGCCTCCAGGTCGTGCAGCCGGGGATCGGCGGCCAGCTTGGCCAGGCGCATCGGCAGGCTGTAGTAGTGCGTCGCGCGGTAGGCCGAGGCCGCGGTCACCGCTTCCGCCACGTCCGCGCCCGGCCAGAGCACATGCGTGGCCGCGACGGCGGCGGACACCGTGACATGCATCAGGTGCAGCGTCGGCAGGTGGTTGAACAACACTGACGTTTCGTCGACCTGGTGCATGTACGCGGTCTGCGCGGCGTTCACGGTCAGGTTGCGGTGCGAGAGCCGCGCGGCCTTGGGAGCGCCGGTTGTGCCGCTGGTGAACTGCAGGCAGGCGACCGAGTCGGCGTCGGCGTCGGGTGCCTCCACGAACGCGGGCGCGCCTGCCGCGATGTCGGCGAGCGTCGGCCCGGCGTCGGGCGGCAGGTCCGGCGAACGATGCGTCAACACGACGTGTTCGAGCCCTTCCAACCGGTCTCGCACCGCCGCGAGCACCGGGAACATCGCGGGACTGATGATCGCGACCCGGGCCCCGCACACCCGCAGCACATGGGTGATCCGCTCCTCCGGCAGCAACGGGTTGACCAGCGCGCTGATGTTCCCCGACCGGGAGATCCCGAAGAACGCCCCCGGGAACACCGGGTCGAGCACGGCGGCGAGCGCGATGACCGAACCGGGTTCCCCGGTCAACGCGCGCAACCCGGAGGCGATGGCGTCGGTCCGCGTGTCCAGCTCCGCGTAGGTGATGTCCCCGGAGGGCGAGCGCACCGCGAGACCGTCCGGTCGGCGTCCTGCGGCGCGCCGCAGGACGTGGTCCACCCGTGGGCCCGCGATCAGGTGGGCGATGGTGTCCAGCGGCGGGCCCGCCATCGCCGAGGTGGGGCCCCCGGGGGCCGTCGGGCTGGTGTGCGCGGGGATGGCCATGACCGCACTGTGGGCGACCGGCTTCGAAGGCCGCTGGACGCGGGGCGGAGCGCCGGTCCTCCAGTGAGGTTCCAAACGGGCCGGACACAGTGCCCCGGATGCTGACTGAGCGGAGGGGCGATGAGCGCGAGAGCAAGTGGCCGGGCCTACGACGTCGACGTGCTGGTCGCGGGCGCCGGGCCGGTGGGGCTGACGGCCGCCTACGAGCTGGTGCGGCGCGGGGTCGCGGTGCGGGTCGTGGACCGGGCGGCGGGACCGGCGACGACGAGCAGGGCGACGGCGACGCACGCCCGCACCCTGGAGATCTACCACCAGATGGGCATCCTGGCCGAGCTGCTGGCCAGGGGCCAGAAGGTGGACAACTTCACCATGCACCGGCGGGGGCGGGTGATGACGAGGCTCGGCACGGACTACTCGGAGCTGCCGACCCGGTTCCCGTTCACGCTCCAGGTCGACCAGGTCATCACCGAGGAGGTGCTGCGGGACCGGCTGAGCGAGGCGGGCGTCAAGGTCGAGTGGGGCGTCGCGCTGGAGTCGCTCACCCAGGAGGCGGACGGGGTCGCCGCGTCGCTGCGGGCGGTGCACTCCTCGGGCGGCGAGTCCGAGGAGTGCGTCGCCCGCTGGCTGGTCGGCGCCGACGGCGCGCACAGCACGGTGCGCAAGCAGTTGGGCATCGACCTGCTCGGGGAGTCCTCCGAGAAGTGGATGGTGGCCGACGCCCGGATCGAGATCGATCTTCCCCGGGACAGCCTGCACTGGATGCACCTGTCCAGCGGCACGATCCTCATGGTGCCGTTCCCGGAGCCGGGCAAGTGGCGCCTGCTGGACACCGACGACGTGCGGGAGGGCGAGCCCGCGGACGTCGTGCGGGCCCGGTTCGAGGCGAAGATGTCCGAGGGGCTCGGCAAGCCGGTCGCGGTCGACGAGCTGACCTGGATGTCGGTGTTCACGATCCGCCAGCGCATGGTCGAGACCATGCGGTCCGGTCGCTGCTTCATCGCGGGCGACGCCGCCCACGTGCACAGCCCCGCCTCGGGCCAGGGCATGAACACCGGTATCCAGGACGGCTACAACCTGGCGTGGAAGCTCGCCGCCGTGATCAAGGGCCAGGCGGCCGACGGCCTGCTGGACTCCTACAGCGCCGAGCGGGTCCCGGTCGGCGAGGTCCTGCTCGGGTCGACCAGGGTCGCCACGAGGCTGATCGCCCTGCGCAACGCCGCCGCGCCGGTGCTGCTGCCGGTGGGCCTGGGCCTGCTCAACCTGCTGCGGCCGATCAAGCACAAGGTGGAGCGCAAGATCCTGCGCGGCATGTCGGGGCTGGCGCTGCACTACCGGGCCAGCCCGCTCACCGTGCCCGCCTCGGACGACTCCGACAGCGGGCCGAGGATCATGCCGGGGGACCGGGTGTCGTGTTCGGTCGAGGACCTGGACCGGGGCCCGGGTTGGCGGGCGGTCTGCGAGGACCTGGCCGACGTCCGCTGGAAGCTGCTGGTCTTCGCCGGGCCCGGTCCCGTGCCCGAGGCGGTGAACGAGGTCCGCGAGGCGTACGGGGACGCGGTCGTGGTCCGGATCGTGCGTGAGTCGGCGGACGGCGACGGCGCCCTGGCCGACCCGGGTGGCCTGGTGCGGCGGGCCATCGCCGGGAACGCCGGACCGAGCTGCGCCCTGGTCCGCCCGGACGGCTACCTCGCCGCGACCGCCCGGCTCGGTGACGGGTCCGGTGTGGACGACCTGCTGCGCCGCGTCCACCTGCTGTCGACCTAGCTTGAGTTTTAACCTTCGGGTGGTGCTTGCCGCCCCCTGTCGATCATGAACGCAGCCCTTGGTCGATCATTCCTTCTTGCGACAGTTGGAAGATCGAACAAGGGCTGCGGTGATCAGTGTGCCTGACGCCAGTGACAGGCGTGCCAACGGGGAGCTGTCGAAGTTCCGGCGGCAGGTCCATGAGTCTCTGAACCGGCGAGCGGACGCGTTGTTCGAGCTGGCCGAGGCGGTGTTGTGCGCCGACGGGCCGGTGCGGTCGATCGCGGAGTTGTCGCTGGTAGGTGAGCATCGCCGAGGGCATGGCAGCGGATATGCCGCACTCGCGCGCGGCACGATGGACATACCGCGACTGCAGACTGCGCTGAGCGCGGCGTCGATCCCACGGGCCGCGGACGGGCGGCTGGTACTGGCAGTCGATGTGACCTGCTGGCTTCGTCCGGAAGCACACACCAGCCCGCAACGGATCCTGTGCCACACCTACGGCCGTGGCAAAGGCCAGCACGTCATGGTGCCGGGCTGGCCCTACTCCGTCGTCGTCGCCCTGGAAACAGGACGCCATTCGTGGACCGCGCCGCTGGACGCGGTCCGGCTCACCCCCGGCGACAACGCCGCGAACGTGACTGCCCGGCAGATCCGCGGCGTGGTGGACCGTCTGATCGCGGCGGGGCACTGGCGGCCGGGAGACCCGGATATCCTGCTGGTCGCCGACGCCGGCTACGACGGCCCTCGGCTGGCCCACGTGCTGGCCGATCTTCCGATCACCGTGCTGGGGCGGATGCGCACCGATCGGGTCCTGCGCCGTCCGGTCCCGCCGCAGCCGCCCGGCACGCTGGGCAGGCCACGCCGCCACGGCGACGAGTTCGCTTTCGGTGACCCGAATACCTGGGGCGAGCCGGATGTCACCATCGACACCACGACCCGGCTCCACGGCCCAGCGCTGATCCGAGCCTGGGACCGGCTGCACCCACGGCTGACCCACCGCATCGCCTGGGCCGGCCACGACGGTGCCCTGCCGATCATCGAGGGCACCGTGATCCGGCTCGAAGTCCAGCGCCTGCCCTCCGGCGCGATCCCGAAACCCGTGTGGCTCTGGCACTCCCGCACCGACCTGAGCCACACCGAGGTCGACCTGGCCTGGCAGGCTTTCCTGCGCCGGTTCGACATCGAACACACCTTCCGCATGCTCAAGCAAACCCTCGGCCGGACCACCCCGAAACTCCGCTCACCCGAAGCGGCCGACCGCTGGACCTGGCTACTTCTCACCGCTTGCACCCAGCTCCGCCTCGCCCGCGACCTCACCACCGATCTGCGCCGCCCCTGGGAGAAACCCCGACCAGCCCAGCGACTCACCCCAGCCAGGATCCGCCGAGGATTTCGGAACCTGCGCCCACAACTTGTCTGTCCGGCCGGTGTCCCGAAACCCTCCGGCCCCGGCCCCGGCCGTCCCACCGGCACACCCAATCAACGACCCACGTCACGCCACGACGTCCACACCGTCACCAGCACAAACACCCGAAAACCCAACCACAGCAGAAACACCAAATCGAGCAACCCACGACCCCGCCGAACAGGTTAAAACTCAAGCTAGGAACCGTCATGCGGATCATCGACCTACCCACCCCGATCGACGCCTCGGTGTGGGAGCCCAACCCCGTCAAGCACGAGGTGGTGTCACCCGCTGAGGGTGGCAGGCACATGGCCGAGGGCATGCGGGAGCGGTACGGGCTGGAGTTCGACCCGGCCGAACTCCCGGACGGCGAACTGCTCTCGCTCGACACCGTCAAGCTCACCACGCACACCGGGACCCACGTCGACGCGCCGTCGCACTACGGTTCGCGCGCCGCCTACGGCGAGCCGCAGCACATCGACCGGATGCCGCTCGACTGGTTCGTGCGACCCGGCATGGTCCTCGACCTCACCGACCAGCCGGTCGGCGCGGCCGGGGCGGACGTGCTGCGGCGCGAGTTCGACCGCGTCGGCCGCGAATCGGAGCCGATGGAGATCGTCATGCTGAACACCGGCGCGGACCGGATCGCCGGCACGCCCGCGTACTTCGCGAAGTTCGTGGGTCTGGACGCCGCCACCAACCTGCTGCTCGACCTCGGGGTGCGGGTGATCGGAACGGACGCGTTCAGCCTGGACGCGCCATTCACCCACATGATAGATGAGTTCCAGCGGGCCGGGGATCGCTGTGTGCTGTGGCCGGCGCACTTCGTCGGCAGGGAAAGGGAATACTGCCAGATCGAACGGCTCGCGAACCTGGACCTGCTGCCGGGCCGGACCGGGTTCACAGTGTCGTGCCTGCCGGTGAAGCTGGTCAACGGCGGTGCAGGCTGGGCGCGGGCGGTGGCGTTCGTCCCCGACGAATAGTCCGATCGAGACACAACAGCGGCTGGCGCACCCTCTGAGGTGTGCCGGCCGCTGTTCTGCGTACTACGGAAGGTCGTCGCGGGTGACGTGACGGCGGTGCACCAGGAGAGAACCGCCTTCCCGCACCAGCAGGTCCTCACAGACGCACACGCGGTGCAGGCCGGGCTCGCCACCCAGCTTGGTGGAGAAAACCAAGGCATAGCAGCGCACCCGCAGCGAGCCGTCGGGCTCCGGGAAGATCGCCACCATGCCGTGCCAGTGCCTGCGCCGCACCCCCTCGGCGGCCAGCTCGACCGTGGTCCGGCGCAGCGACTCGGCGAGTTCCGCGCGGCCGCGCATCGGTTCCGGCAGCGTCGGCACGGAGAACGTGGCGTCGGGTGTGAAGGTGTCGGCCCACGCGTCGATGGCGCCGTTGTCGAGTAGCTGCATGTGCACCGCGTAGAACTGCTGCACCTCCGCGCGGGTCTCGGCGGTCACGGCCTGGGTCTGGGTCTGCTGCTGGGTGGTCACGGGTCTCCCTTGTCGTCGTCCACGCGGCACTGCCGCGGCCGGGACATGTCAGCCGCACCCTCCCCGAGCGCGTTCGAACGCCCGTCGAGCCGGAACGGGGTGACAGCGGGTAGGGAAGTCGACGGGTGCTCCAGACCGTCTCCAAGATCGCCCGGCAAGGTTCAGGCACAGTGACCGACGAGAGTGGACCGGAGGACCCTTCCGTGGCAGCAGCGAAGACCCGTCGGGTGGAGGAGAAGGCGCTCATCGCGGCGCCGGTGGCGACCGTGCGTGACATCGTGGTGGATGTCGAGGCGTGGCCGCAGGTGCACCGGCCCGCGGTGCACGCGGAGATCCTTTCCAGCGACGACAACGGTGACCTCATCCAGCACTGGTCCATCATGGACGACAGCACGGCGCGCACGTGGACCTCGCGCCGCAGGGTGACCGAGTCGGGGGAGGTCCGCTTCGCGCACGAGCCCGCCGACGAGCCGTTCGCGAGCGTGGCGGGCGGCTTCGAGTTCGAGGAGCAGCCCGACGGCGGCACCCTTGTGCGCATGTACCACGAGTTCATCCTGCTGCGGGACGACGACACCGTCGCCGCGCGGCGGTCGGACTCGATGCGTCGCGGCAGCCAGGAGTACCTGGAGACACTGAGGTTCGCCGCTGAGAACGCCGAGGACCTGCGGCTGCGGACGATCACCTTCGAGGACCCGCTGTTCGTCGCGGGTTCGGTGGCCGACGCCTACACCTACCTCTACGAGGCCGACAAGTGGCCAGAGCGCATCCCGCACGTCCTCCGCTTGGACCTGGAGGAGAGCATGCCCAACATCCAGTTCTTCGACATGGACACCAGGTCGGCCGACGGCTCCGAGCACACCACCCGCTCGGTGCGGATCTGCCTGCCCGGACACAAGATCGTGTACAAGCAGACACGCCCGCCCAAGACACTCGACGCGCACACCGGGCACTGGCTGTTCACCGAGACCCCGGAGGGGCTCATCGTGAGTGCCCGGCACACCGCGACCGTCCGCCCGGCGGGTCTGCACCTGCTCGGCGCGGGCACCAAGGTCGAGGGCGCCCGCAGGTACCTGCGCCGCGTGCTCAGCGCCAACAGCATGGGAAACCTGCGGCTGGCCAAGGAATACGCCGAGAAGCTGGCTGGGTTCTGACCGCCATGCCCGGGCACACTCCGCGGGTGGCCGCCCTCCGGCCGCTGCCTGTTCCGTCCACATCGGACCGCTCGCGCCGGGTGGCGTTGCTGCTGCCCGGCCAGGGCTCCCAGTACCGGCGGATGGCCGCCGGTCTGTACGACTCGGAACCGGTGTTCACCGCCGCCATGGACGAGGTGTTCACCGCGCTCGGGAAGGCGGGCCGTGAGCTGCGCGCGGACTGGCTGGACGTGCGGCCCCACCGGTCGCTTGACGACGCCGTCCGGTCCCAGCCGCTGCTGTTCGCGGTCGACCACGCGCTCGGCAGGCTCGTGCTGGACCAGGGTGTCGAGCCCGCCGCCCTGCTCGGGCACAGCGTCGGCGAGATGGCGGCGGCGGCGCTCGCGGGCGTGTTCTCCGCCGGGGACGCGGCCGGGTTGGTGCTGGACCGCGTGCGCAGGCTGGCGTCGGCGCCCGCGGGCGGGATGCTGGCGGTGGCCGCGAGCGCGGCGCAGGTGGAACCGTTCCTGGGGGCCGGTGTGGTGGTCGGCGCGGTCAACGCGCCCCGCCACACTGTGCTCGCCGGTCCGCGTCCTGCCCTGGACGCGGTGGCGGGCAGGCTGACGGCGGCGGGGTTCGCCAGCCGCCCGGTCGCCTCCGACACCGCGTTCCACAGCCCGGTGCTCGCGCCGTGGCTGGCGGGCGCCCCGGCCCAGGTGGCGTCCGTCGCGCGCACACCACCGAGCCGCACCATCTACTCGGGACGGACGGCGGCGCCGCTGTCCGCAGACCAGGCCGTCGACCCGGGGTTCTGGGCGGCGCACCCGGTGACGCC
Source organism: Actinokineospora sp. NBRC 105648 (assembly GCF_030269645.1). Lineage (GTDB taxonomy): Bacteria > Actinomycetota > Actinomycetes > Mycobacteriales > Pseudonocardiaceae > Actinokineospora. The sequence goes on from NZ_BSTR01000001.1 coordinate 399,772, forward strand.
GGTGTTGTTCTGGCCCGCGCTCGACGCCCTGCTGTCCACGGGCGACTACCTGCTCGTGGAGACCGGGCCGGGCCGGACGCTGACCGGCATCGCCCGCAGGCACCCGACGGTCCGGCGCGGCGCGAGCGCCGTGCTGCCACTGCTATCGGGCGGGCCGGTCGCCGAGGAGGCGGACCGCGCTTCCTGGCACGCGGCCGTGGCGGAGCTGCGCGCGAGCGGGGTGTGCCCGGTGGGTCCCGCGGCGGCGCGCGCCGGGAGTTCCTGAGCCCGCTTTCGTGTCCGCGTGTCCGCGCGGGCGACCGCTCGTTGTGACAAGGAGCCACATCACATGACCGCATCATCGATGATCCTGCGGAACCCGGGGGCCGCGCCCGTCGACCCGGCGGATCTCGCGCGGCGGTTCACCGCGTCCGCGCTGGCCACCGACAGCCCGGTCACCCCCAACGCCCGCTTCGACGACTGGTTCGCCGGACACCGGGTGGCCAACCGGTTCGAGGTCACCAGGATTCCCTTCGGGGACCTGGTCGGCTGGCGGTTCCGGGAGGAGGACGGGAACCTCGTGCACGACAGCGGCGGGTTCTTCGCCGTCACCGGGCTGGAGGTGCGCACCGACCGGCCCGGCACGGGCGTCTGGGCGCAGCCGATTCTCGACCAGCCGGAAATCGGCGTGCTCGGTATCCTGGTCAAGGAGTTCGACGGCGTGCTGCACTGCCTGATGCAGGCGAAGATGGAGCCGGGGAATCCGGACACGGTCCAGCTTTCCCCCACCGTGCAGGCGACCCGCAGCAACTACACCGGATTGCACGGCGGCAAGCGCACGGTCTTTCTCGACCACTTCATGGACCCCGCCAGGCGCGTGCTCGTCGACAGCCTGCAATCGGAGCAGGGCGCGTGGTTCCTCGGGAAGCGGAACCGCAACGTCGTGGTGGAGGTTTTCGAAGACGTCCCGGAGCATGAGAATTTCCGATGGCTGACCATCGGCCAGGTCCACCGGCTGCTGGCGCGCGACAACGTGGTCAACATGGATACCCGGTCGGTGCTGTCGTGCGTGCCGTTCGATGCCCCGGACGGCCAGGGACGGCACCCGGTCGGCGGGAACTATCACTCTGCGTTGCTGCGCTCGCTGTCCGGTGCGGCCAGGGGGCTGCACGACACCAAGCAGCTGCTCGGCTGGTTGACCGAGGCCAAGGCGCGGCACAGCTTCCGCCGCCGCCAGCTCCCGCTGGCCGAGGTACCCGGCTGGCACCGCACCGAGACCGAGATCGCGCACGAGGAGGGCAAGCACTTCACGGTGGTCGCCGCCGACGTGCGCGCCGAGACCCGCGAGGTCACCCGGTGGACGCAGCCGTTGCTGGCGCCGGTCGAACGCGGCGTGGCGGCGTTCCTGGTGCGGCCGATCGAGGGGGTGCTACATCTTCTGGTACAGGCCAAGTCGGAGGCCGGGCTGCTCGACGTGTGCGAGCTGGCGCCGACCGTGCAGTGCATGCCTGCCAACTACCAGGGTTCCCGGCCGCCCCGCTACCTGGACGTCGTGCTCGGCGCCGCTGAGGAGTCGCTGCGGTTCGACGCCGTGCAGGCCGAGGAGGGCGGGCGGTTCGACCACGCCGACAACCGCTACCTGGTCGTCGAGGTGGGCGACGAGGTGCCGGTCGCCGACGACCCGGACTTCGCCTGGATGACGTTGCGCCAGCTCATGGAGCTGGCGCAGCACACCCGGTACCTGAACGTGCAGGCCCGCAGCCTGCTCGCCGGCCTGCACGCCACATGGTGAGCCGGGTGCGCGTCGGCGTGCTGGGCTGTGCCGACATCGCGCGGCGGCGCATGCTGCCCGCGTTGGCGGCGCAGCCGCTCGTCGACCTGGTCGCGGTCGCCAGCCGGGACCCCGACCGGGCGCGGGAGTTCGCCGAGCCCTACGGGTGCGCGCCGGTGCACGGGTACGAGCGGCTGCTCGACCGGGCCGACATCGACGCCGTCTACATCCCGCTGCCCACCGGGATGCACGCGGAGTGGACGCTGCGGGCCCTGGCGGCGGGCAAGCACGTGCTGTGTGAGAAACCCTGCGTGACCGACCCCGATGAGGCGGCCAGGGTCGCGGAGGCGGCGGGCAACCATGATCTGCTGGTGATGGAAAGTTTCATGTTCCTGCACCACGGCCAGCACCGGCGGGTGCGCGCGCTGGTCGAAGAGGGCGCGCTCGGCACCCTCCGGGAGATCACCGCGGACTTCGGCATCCCCGCGACGCCGAGGTCCGCGGCGGCGGCGAGCAGCCTGCTGGAGACCGGTGTGTACCCGCTGCGGCTGGCCCGGCTGTTCGCGGGGGAGGACCCCGAGGTGCTGGGGGCGACGCTGTCCGTCGACGCGGGGACCCGGTCCGACGTCGCGGGCAGTGTCCTGCTGCGCTTCCCCTCCGGGGTCACCGCGCGGCTCGGGTTCGGTTGGCGGCACTCGTATCGGTGCGTCTACGAGCTGTGGGGCAGCGCCGGGCGCCTCGTCCTCGACCGGGCGTTCACCACCCCGGACGACCGCGCGCCCGTGCTGCGCCTGGAACGGCCCGACGGCGTCCAGGAGATGACGCTGCCGCCGGAACGGCAATTCGTGAACACCGCCGGGGCGTTCGCCGAGGCGGTGTTGCGCGGAACGGGCTACGACGCATATACCGGTGACATCGTCCGGCAGGCCGCCCTGGTGGCCGAGGTGCGCCGGGCGGCGTTCGCCTTCGCACCGGCAAAGAAATTCCATGCGGTATGAAGCAGCTATCACTTGAGACGTAACACTCTTGCCTGCCCGGTACGGAGCGGGATAATCTTGGTAAGTCGTGTGGCTCGATCGATCGAAAAGCTGCGGCCTGGGGGAAGTCGAAGGTGAAGATCCGATTGCCTCCCCCTGTCGTCGCAAGGAAAAGGGAGCTCAGACAATGCGGTTCAACACCCTCGGTCCTTTGGAAGTCCTCCACAATGGCCAGTATATCAACCCGACCGCGCCCAAGGCGTGCAATACACTGGCCCTGCTGCTGTGCCGAGCCAATGAGGTCGTGGAGATTCCGGCGCTCATCGACGAATTGTGGAGCGACAACCCGCCGCGGAGCGCGGTCACCACCACCCAGACCTATATCTACCAGCTGAGAAAAATGCTGGGCCGGGCCCTCGGGGATGATGCCGACGGTCCCCGGCTGGTCACCAGGGCGCCGGGATACCGGCTGCGGATCGACGAGGACCTGATCGACGCGCGGGTGTTCGAGCGGCGGGCCAGGGAGGGAAAGCGGCTGCTCGCCGCCGGTCGGGCCGCGGAGGCCTCGCGCAGGCTGCAGGAGGCGCTGGACCTGTGGCGCGGGCCCGCGCTCGCCGACGTGCGCACCGGGCGGGTGCTAGAGGCGCACGTGGTCCGACTGGAGGAGACACAACTGGGGACCTTGCAACTCCGCGTCCAAGCGGATATGCAGCTCGGCCGGTTTCGGGAGCTGGTGCCCGAGTTGCGTTCGCTGGTCGCCGCGCATCCGCTGAACGAGTGGTTGCACGCCCAGCTCATCAAGTGCCTGAGCCATTCAGGCAGGCGCGGCGAGGCGTTGCAGGCCTACCAGGCGCTGCGCGTGGTCCTGGACGAGGAGTTGGGCCTGGCTCCGTCGCTGCCGTTGCAGCGGCTGCAGCAAAACGTGCTCAGCGACGCCGCCGACGAGGATGTGCACAGGGCCGCCCCGATGGTGCCGTCGGGAAACCGGACGCGGACACTGAGCCATTCCGCGTAACGGTTGGTAGCACTGTGTGATCGTGGTGGATTCGGTGCGGCGACTCGGGCGCGGCGGAGACGAAAGACGCGGAACTCCCGCTATGAAGGTGGTCCTACCAAAGATCATCGTCACAAGGAGTTTCGCGCGGGATGAGTGTCGCATACGAAGCTGTGCTGGACGTGTCGGAGGGCAGCGTCGTGTTCCTGTCCGGGTTGCTGGATGAGGAGCGGGTGCGTCGGGGCACACGGAACGACACTCGGGAGATGGGGACCTACAAGCAGGCTGTGTTGGTGCTGCGGTGGTTTTTCGATGACACCCGGATGTCGGGGTTGGCCAGGGACAACGGGATCTCCTCCTCGGCGGCGTACGCCTATCGGGACGAGGGGATCGCGGTGCTCTCGGCGCTCGCGCCGTCGCTGCACGGGGCGTTGTTGGCGGCCAAGGCCGCCGGGTACGCCCATGTGATCGTGGACGGCACGCTGATCCGCACCGACCGGATCTCCACTCCCGGCCCCACGGTCGGGGTGGATTTGTGGTGGTCGGGCAAACACAAGCGCCATGGTGGGAATGTGCAGGTCGTGTCCGCTCCGGACGGATGGCCTTTGTGGACTTCCGGTGTGCGGCCCGGCCGCGAGCACGACATGAGCGCCGCCCGCGCCGATCCGGACCTGCTGGCTCGGATCACCGACTGGGTCGGTGACGGCGCGCTCGTGTTGGCCGATCTGGGCCATGAGGGCGAACCCGACCTCTCCCGGATCCCGTTCAAGAAGCCCGCGAACGCGACGTTGGCCATGGACCAGCAGGCCTACAACGCGATCCACAACGCGCTGCGGTGCCTGGGCGAACGCGCCAACTCATTGCTCGAGACCACCTACAAGGCCCTGCGTCACTATCGCGGCTGCCCTTGGAGGCTGGGCGAGATCGTCGGGGCGGCGCTGGTCCTGCTGCACCACGAGAACCACCGGACCACGTGATCACCAACAGTTGATCACACAACGCAACACACGGTTACCCGGAAAGGCTCATTCCCACGGTACGAGCAGAACGCGGGCGCGCTGCCACTGGAGTTGGCCGGACGCTGAACCCACTGATAGCGTCGAAGTCACTCCCCTGGTGTCCCGCCTCAGGTGTTCCGAAGGTCTCCAGAGGATTTCGGTGGGTATCCACCGGGGTGCTACCAGCGATGGAGGGCAGGGGAGAGTGGTTTGGGGGACAAAGCGGACATCCGGGTATCGGGCGCCAGACCGATCGCTGTGTTCGTTGTCGACGAGAACATGATATTTCGCGAGGGGCTGCGCACGGTCATCGACCACGACGACGGCCTGCGGGTGGTCGGGCACAGCGCGCGGACCCTCGCGGAAGATCTCGCCGACACCATCGCTGGCACCCGGCCGGACGTGGTGCTGCTCGGCCTGGAACAGCTCGGGGCCTGGGCCGAGGAACTGGTCCTGGACGTGCTCGCGGCGCTGCCCGACGCCGACGTCATCGTGCTGGGCCGGGAGGTGGCCGACGACGGGACGCTGGAACGCCTGCTGGCCGCGGGCCTGCGCGCCTACGTGCCCAAGGACGTCCCGCACCGCTACCTGCTCTCGGTCATCCACGTCAGCGGGTTCGACGACGCCAGGGTCGCCCTGTCCTGGCCGCGGCCCGTCTGGGCGCGGCGCGGCGAGCCCAGCGAGCCCGCCGCGCCGCCCCAGGACGCTCAGCGTGAACTCTCCGCGCTCTCCACCAGGGAGCGCGAGGTCGTCGAGCTGGTCGGCCAGGCGATGACCAACGCCCAGATCGGCCGCAGGCTCGGCATCTCGGAGGGCACGGTGAAACGCCACCTGCACAACATCTTCGTGAAGCTGCGGGCGGTGTCCCGGCTCGACGCGGTCAACAAGGCGGTGTCCCTGTCGCTGATCATTCTGCAGTGACCGGGACCCGCGGCCGCCAGGACCGCGCGACCTCCATCACGTACTGGCCGTAGTCCGACTTGCCCAGCCGCTCACCCAGCCGGTGGCACGCCTCGGCGTCGATGAACCCCATGCGCAGCGCGATCTCCTCCAGGCAGGCGATGCGGACCCGCTGCCTGCTCTCCAGGATGCCGACGAACTGGCTGGCGGTCAGCAGCGCCTGCGGCGTCCCGGTGTCCAGCCAGGTGTAGCCTCGGCGCAGCTCCACCAGCGTGGCCCGGCCCTCGGCGAGGTAGCGCCGGTTGACATCGGTGATCTCCAGCTCGCCGCGCGCGGACGGCTGGATGTTCTTGGCGATGTCGACGACGTCGCTGCTGTAGAAGTACAGCCCGGTGATGGCCTGGTTCGACCGGGGCACCGCGGGCTTCTCCTCGATGGACAGCAGCCGCCCGCTGTCGTCGACCTCGCCGACGCCGTAGCGCTCCGGGTCGCTGACCTGGTAGCCGAACAGCACGCAGCCGTCCACGTCGCGGGCGTTGCGCTGCAGCAGCGGCGACAGGCCCGGCCCGTGGAAGACGTTGTCGCCCAGCACCAGCGCCACGGTGTCGTCGCCGATGTGCGACGCGCCGATGATCAGCGCCTCGGCCAGGCCGTTAGGCCGCTCCTGCTCGGCGTAGCTGAACCTGACCCCGAGATCGCTCCCGTCGCCGAGCAGCCTGCGGAACTGAGGCAGGTCCTCGGGCGACGAGATGATCAGGATGTCGTCGATCCCGGTGAGCATCAGCACCGAGATCGGGTAGTAGACGGTCGGCTTGTCGTAGACCGGTATCAACTGCTTGGACACCGCCAGCGTCGTGGGATGCAGCCGCGTGCCGCTTCCCCCGGCGAGCACGATCCCTTTCATGGCCTTGCCTCCATCCAGAGCGGTGGGCCCAGTCCGACGGAGTGGGCAACGCGCGTCCAGCACACCAACCGGGCCTCGCGGGGCCTTGGTGGCCCGATCCAGCAGCGCGCTCCAACCCCGGTGGACGAGCCTTTGGGACAGTGCGTGCCCGCGAAGCCAGTTCTCTGGAGGGAAAGCCGTGCGCGTCCTCGTCATGACCAGTCCATTCCCCACTCACCTCACACCGATCGTGCCGCTGGCCTGGGCCCTGCGCGCGGCCGGGCACGAGGTGCTCGTGGTGTGCCAGCCGGACGTAGCGGCCGCGGCGGGGCGGGCCGGGCTGAACGTCGCCGTCGTGGGCGGCGAGTACGACGACATCGGCAGGCGCCGCCGGGCGAAGCCGGTTTTCGCGCGCGCCGAAGAGGACGGTTCACGTCCCTGGCAGGTGTTCGCGCGCGGCTGGCAGGCGCGTGTGGACACTCTGCTCGGGCCGAGCGCGGACGTCGCCAGGGCGTGGCGGCCCGACCTGATCGTGGCCGACCCGCTGGAGTTCGTGGCCCCGCGCCTGGCACACGCGTTGGACATCCCGTACGCGCACCACCGCTGGGGTGTGGATGTTCACGGTGACGAACGCTGGTGGCGCGCGTGCCAGGCACTGTCGGGGGGCCAGGGGGAGGGCATGCCGGACCCGGCAGCCGTGTTCGACCCGTGTCCGCCCGGCCTTCAGGCGCCGGGGCTGAGCCCTGGTTCCGGTATCCGGTTCGTTCCCTACAACGGAACCGGCAGCCGTCCCGCGCTGCCGCCGTGGCAGCGGGACGCGACCTGTGTCTCGTTCGGAACCCGCGCGGTCGCGCTCGGCGGGGCCGACCTGCTGCGCGTCACCCTGCGCGCGCTCATCGGGCCGGTCCTGGTCGCGGCACCGGCGGGCACCCGCGAGGCGCTGGGCGAGGTGCCGGACGGCGTGACCGTCCTGGAAGACGTGCCGCTCAGCCTTGTCCTCGACCGGTGTGCCCTGGTCATCCACCACGGCGGCGCGGGCACGACCCTGACGGCGACGGCTTTCGGCCTACCGCAACTGGTCCTGCCGCAAGCGCCCTACCTTGTCGAGCACGGTGAACGGCTCGCGGCCACGGGCGCGGGGGCGTTGCTGCTCGCGGAGGAGCAGCGCGAGGAGAACATCCGCTCCGCCGTCGCCGGGTTGCTGACCGGCGCCGCGGGCCGGGCAGCGCGGGCACTGGCCGCCGGGACGGCCGCGCAGCCCACGCCTGCCGACTGGGTCGGGCCACTGGAGAAGATCGCCGGATGAGCCGTGCGCCTGCGGGCACGGCGAGGGGCCCGGGCGAAGAACGACCATGCGCGCTCCGCCCGGGCCGGGGGAAGCGGGGCCGCACCGTCTGGGGGATCGGTGCTGCCCCGCGAGCCTGGGCAGGGTCAGCTCTTCTCGGCGGGCGCCGAGGGCTGGGGGGCCTGGGCGTCGGTCCAGTTGTGCTTGGCGTCGTGCATGGTCTCCTTGACGAAGAACGAGAGCACGACGGCGAGCACGGACACGGCGGCCGCGGTGAGGTACATGACGTGGTTGGCGGAGATGAACGCGTCCACCACCGTCTGCCGGACCGGCGGCGGAAGCTGTTGCACGCCACCGAGGTTCGACACGTCACCGCCGAGCCTGCCCGCGACGTCGTCGGGCAGCCTCGACTCGAACGACGCGGTGAGCAGGACACCCAGCAGGGCCGTGCCCAGTGCCTGCCCCATCCGGCCGAGGAACCGCACCGACGTGGTGGCCACCCCGAGTTCGTGGCCCTCGACCGCGTTCTGCACGGCCAGGATCGACACCTGCATCAAGCCGCCGAGCCCGGAGCCGAGCAGGAACAGGTCCAGCGCGATGACCCACGACGACGTGTGCTCGCCCAGCACGCCCAGCAGCGCCAGCGACGCCGTGCACAGCACGTTCCCGATCACCAGCACGATCCGGTACCGGCCGAAGCGCGCGATCCACAGCCCGCCCGACGTCGAGAACAGCACCAGCCCGACCGCCAGCGGCACGGTGAACACCGCCGAGCTGGTCGGTGTCTGCGCCCGCGCGATCTGCATGAACGTGGCCAGGTACACCGGCGCGGACATCACGGCCAGGCCGGTGACGATCTGCAGCGGCGTGACCGTGCGGTAGACCGGGTTGCGGAACAGGCCCAGCGGCAGGATCGGCGCGGCGACGCGCTTCTCCCAGCGCAGGAACACGACCGTGAGCACCACGAACGCGGCGGCCATGCCGAGGATCAGCGGCGAGGTCCACGAGTACCTCGTGCCGCCCCAGTCGGTCAACAGCAGCAATAGGCTCGCGGCGGCGGCGATCAGCGCGGCACCGACCACGTCGACCGGCTCCCGCCGCCGTGTCCCGGCGGGCAGGTGCAGCGCGTACACCATGACCAGCAGGGCGGCGACGCCCAGCGGCACGTTGATGTAGAACAGCCACCGCCAGCCCAGGTGCTCGCTGACCACACCGCCGAGCAGCGGACCGGCGACGCTGCCGCCGCCGATGATCGCCCCGCCGAGGCCGGAGCGGCGCGCCCGGTCCTTGGGCGGCGACACCATGGCCACGATCACCAGCGTCACCCCGACCAGCCCGCCCGCACCGAGGCCCTGCACCGTGCGGAACAGGATCAGCTGGACCATGTCCTGGGCCAGGCCGCACAGCATCGAGCCGACCAGGAACAGCCCGGCGGCGAACACGAAGACCTTCTTGGGCCCGAAGACGTCGCTGAGCTTGCCGTAGAGCGGCTGGGTGGCGGTGGAGGCCAGCAGGTAGACGGTGAACAGCCAGGGCAGCATGTCCAGCCCGTCGACCGGGTCCAGGTCCCTGGCGATGGTCCACGCGGCGCTGCCGACGATGGTCTGGTCGAGGCTGGCCAGCAGCAGCACGCCGAGTGCCCCGGCCGAGATCAACTTCATCATGTTCGGCGACATGGCCTTCGCCCTGCCGGGCGACTGCCCCGCCGCCGTGGCGGTCGGACGTGTCATCGTGGTCTGGCTCCTTGGTCGGTGGTCGCGCTCGTCCGGACCCACGGTGCCGGGGCGACCTGAGCCCGCGCTGACACGGACCTGAGCCCACCCCTGACCCACCTCTGAGCCCGCCCGGAGCCGCTCCAGGCAGGCCCCAAAGAGCCTCGACGGGCGCCAAGACGATGGACGGCGGCAGTCGCCAGCCCAGCCAGTGAGGGAGAGAACCCGATGCGCGTCCTGTTCATGAGCACGCCCGTGTCCACCCACTTCGCGCCCTCGATCCCGCTGGGCTGGGCCCTGCGGGCGGCCGGGCACGAGGTGCTGGTGGCGGGCCAACCGGACATCCTGGGCGCGGCGCACGGGGCCGGGCTGTGCACGGCCGTGGTCGGCGAGTACTTCGACGCGCTGGAGCCGCTCACGTCGAGCCTGCCCGAGGGCAAGCGGCCGATCGAGGTCGGACACACCCGGGTGCGGGACGGGCACTGGGACGACGTCAACAAGATCTGGCTCATCCACTGCCGCTACCTGGTGTCCCGGTACATCGAGCTGGCCCGCGAGTGGAAACCTGACCTGATCGTGGCCGACCCGCTGGAGTTCAGCGCCCTGCTCGTCGGCGGCGTGCTCGGGGTGCCCACGGTGAACCGCCGCTGGGGTGTCGACCCGGCGGGCGTCCCTGGGCAGGAGATGGCGGCCCGCACGATGGGCACCATGCTCGGCAGGCTCGGCCTGGACGCGCTGCCGCGGCCGGCGCTGGTTCTCGACCCGTGCCCACCGAGCCTCCAGGTCCCGGAGGCCCCGCCCAGCCAGGGCATGCGCTACATCCCGTTCAACGGCGCGGGCTCGTTGCCGGACTGGGCCAGGGAGAAGCCGCGCGGCCACCGCCGGGTGTGCGTGAGCTTCGGCAGGCTGACCGCCGCGATGAACGGCATCCCGCTGTTCCGCACCGTCGTCGAGGCGGCGGGCGGGCTTGACGGCGTGGAGACGATCCTGACCCTGGAACCCGAGTTCCGCGAGGCCCTGGGCCCTGTGCCGCCGTCGGTCCGCGCGGTCGACCCGGCCCCGCTCAACCTGTTCCTGGACACCTGCGACGCGGTCGTGCACCACGGCGGCGCGGGCTCCACCCTGACCACGACCGCGTTCGGGCTTCCGCACCTGGTCCTGCCGGGCATCACGGACACGTTCGTGGTCGCCGACCGCGTGGTCGCCACCGGGGTGGGCCGGACGGTCGACGAGGCGGGACCGCAGAACGACCCCGAGGTGGTCCGCGAGACCCTGCGCGGCCTGCTGGACGACCCCGGCCACGCCCAGGCGGCCACCAAGCTGCGCGACGAGGTGCTGGCCATGCCCACGCCCGCCGAGGTCGTGCCGATCCTCGAAGAACTGGCGGGCTGACCCCGTGCGCGTACTCCTCGCTTCGGTGTCGGTGCCCAGCCACCTGCTGCCGATGGTTCCCCTGGCGGACGCGCTGCGGGCCGCCGGGCACGAGGTCCTGCTGGCCTGCCAGCCGGATCTCGTCCCACACGCGGAGTCGGCGGGTCTGCTGACGGCGGTCGTCGGGAGTGAGCAACTGGAGGCGGACCGACGGCAGCGGATGGCCCGGGTCGCGAAACAGCAGGCGCCGGGTGGGACCTGGCAGCCCACCTGGGAGCAGCTCGCCGAACGCTGGCGGCAGCGGGTGGCCGGGGTGGTGGACGACTATGTGGAGGTCGGCCGGTGGTGGCGACCCGACCTGATCGTGGCCGACCCGCTGGAGTTCACCGCCCGTGTGCTCGCCGGGGTGCTCAGGGTGCCGGTCGTGGTGCACCGGTGGGGGCCCGAGACGATGTCCACCGACGCTGTGGGGCCCGCGCGCGCGGCCTTGGCCGACATCTGTGCCCGGCTGGGCCTGCCGGACGGGCTGCCCGCGCCCGCGGCGATCCTCGATCCTTGTCCGCCGGGGCTGCAGTTCCCGGCTGCGGCGCCGTCGACGGCGGTGCGGCATGTGTCGTTCAATGGGACGGGGTCGGTTCCGGACTGGGCGCGGGGCCAGGATCGGGTGTGCGTGTCGTTGGGCAGCATGCCCGCGCAGCTCGGGGGGCTGGCGCTGCTGGAGACCCTGGCCAGGGCGGAGCTGGGCGGGGTCGAGCTGCTGGTGCCGCTGGCGGAGGGGCTTCACAAGGAGGTGGGGGACCTGCCGTCGTCGGTGCGGGTGGTGGAGCCGACACCGTTGAACCTGTTCCTGGACGGCTGCTCGGCGGTGGTGCACCACGGCGGATCGGGCACCGCGCTCACGGCTCTGGCGCACGGGCTGCCGCAGCTCGTTCTGCCGCAGTTCAACCCGGCGCTGGCGATGTGCGGGGAACGGGTGGCGGCGGTGGGCGCGGGCGTGAACCTGGTCGCTGAGGACCAGTTGGACCCGGCGGGGGTGGGTGAGGCACTGCGGGTCGTGCTCCACGAGCCCGGACCGCGGGCGGGGGCGGGGAGGATGCGGGACGCGATGGCGGAGCAGCCCACCCCGGCGGAGTTGCTTCCGACACTGGAAGCCCTGCTCTGACGGCGAGCGAGGCTCGGTGGCTGACCCGGCCGTCAGCCGGTTGTGTGGATGTGTCCGCCCCGGGAATTGCTCGTCCGCCGAGATCAGGGTTCGCGGGCCGCTTCCCGCAGCACCGCTGTCACCTCGACGCGGCTGGTGGCCGCACCTCGGTCATACCCCGTCTCGAACTCCTTGTCCGACAGGCTTCTCCGCGCGGCCGCGGCAATCCGCCGGGCGTCCGGGCCGCCGCCCCCGCCCCGCACCGCGTGCGCCGCCCCCAGCAGGTACGCGACGCGGTCCGGCCGATCCTCCGCAAGTTCGATCTCCGCCAGCAGTTCCGCCAGTCCTGTCAGGACAGTCGGTTCCGGTACCGGCGGCAGAATCCGCACCGCCTCCGCGAACCGGTCACGTGCCACACCGACCTGTCCCTCCGCCACCTCCACGAATCCCAGTGACGTCACCAGCGGGGCGTATACCCGGTCCGCGCCGTGGCCGGGGAACGCGAACTCGGCGCGGGCCCTGTCCAGCCAGTGGCGGGCCGTCGCCTGCGACCCCACCCAGCGGTCCACCTCACCCGTCGCCCACAACGCAAGCGTGCGCTGGGCCCGCGCGCCGAGTTCGTCCGCCAGCGCCAGGGCCGCGTCCAGCTCGCCTCTGGCGCGGTCCACGTCGCCTGTCCTGGCCCGCTCGGTGGCCAGGCGGACCATCAGCAGGGACTGGTCCTCGCGGTCACCCAGCTCGGCCACCAGCCGCAGAGCCTCCTCCAGCGCGTCGATCACCGAGTCGTGGCCGGGGGTCTCGGCGGCGGCGACCAGGGCCTGCGCCGTGCCCCAGCGCTCGCCGATGCCGCGGAACAGGTCCGTGGCGGCCTGGTAGGCGGCGGCGGCGCGGTCCGGGCGGGCGAGAGTCATCTCGATACGGCCGCGGTGCAGGTGGGCGAGGCCGCGGACCCAGGGATCGGGGTCCTCGGCGCGGCGGGCGAGGGAGTCCAGCAGGGAGCTGTCTCCGCCGAGCATGCGGGTGATGGGTTCGAACAGGCCCAGTGCCGGGTGCGAGAAGGGGAGTCCGGCGCGTTCCATGCCGTCGAGGAGGGCGCGGACCTCGGGCATCCGGGTGTGATCGTCGGCGGTGACCAGGGTGAGCACACGCGCGGCCGGTGCCGCGTTGGCCGGGTCCAGTGCCAGCGCGCGTTGGGCCCACTGGGCGGCTTCCTGGCGGCGGCCGCTGAGGAACCAGTACCAGCCGAGGGCGGCCACCAGCCGGGTCGCGATCGCGCCTTCGTCGCGTTCGACGGCCCAGCCCAGCGCGGCCACCAGTTCGTCGTGTTCCGCGGTGAGCGTGCGCAGCCAGGTGAGCTGGTCGGCCCGGCGCAGCCGTGGTTCGGCCTGCTCGGCGAAGTCCAGGAAGAACTCGGCGTGCGCGCGGCGGACCTGTTCGGCGTGGTCGGACTGTTCTAGCTTGGCCAGGGCGAACGCCCGCACGGTCTCCAGCATCCGGTATCGCGGCTCGCCGTCGTCGGTGACGGTCAGGAAGGACTTGTCCACCAAACCGGTGAGCGGCTCGAACACCGGTGCGCCGCGCAGCCGTTCGACCGTCTCCAGCACGGCGCCGCTGCGGAACACCGAGAACGCGGCAGCCAGCTCCCGTTCACCCTCGGTCAGCAGCTCCCAGCTCCAGTCGACCACCGCGTGCAGGGTCTGCTGGCGTGGCACGGTGGTGCGGCTGCCCATGGTGAGCAGCGCGAACCGGTCGTCCAGGCGGTCGCGGACCTGGTCGGGCGACATCGACCGCAGCCGGGTCGCGGCCAGTTCGATGGCCAGCGGCAGCCCGTCCAGGGCCCGGCAGATGTCCAGGATCACGCCCACGTTCTCCGGGGTGACCCGGAACGAGGGCCGGGCCGCGGCGGCGCGCTCCGCGAACAGCTGGATCACCGGGCTGTCCATGGCCTGCCCGGCCGGGGTGACCGCTTCGGGCACCGGCATCGGCGAAACGGGCACCAACTGCTCGCCGGTGATGCCGAGCGGCTCGCGGCTGGTGATCAGCACCCGCAGCCCGGGGCACTGCCCGAGCAGCGTGTCCACCAGGTCGGCCACCGCGCCGACCACCTGCTCGCAGTTGTCCAGCACCAGCAGCGGCCGCTTGTCCCGCAACGCCTCGACCAGGCGTTCCAGCGGTCCGCGCTGGTCAGCGGCCACCGGGTTGATCAGGCCGCCCGCGCGCAGCCCCAGCGCGGTGACCACGGCCCTCGGCACGTCCGCCGGATCGGTCACGGCGGCCAGCTCGACCAGCCACACGCCGTCGGGGGTGGACTCGGCCAGCCGGGCCGCCGACTCCGTCGCCAACCGCGTCTTGCCCGCCCCGCCCGCCCCGGCCAGGGTGAGCAGCCGGGAGGTCCGCAGCCGCTGCTCGATGTCGGCGACCTCCTGCTCCCGGCCGATGAACCGGGTCAGTTGGGCACGCAGGTTGGTGCGCGGCCGGGAGACGGGCGCCGAGCGCGGCTGGGTGTCGGTCTCGCCGCGCAACACGGCCAGGTGGGCGGCGGCCAGTTCGCGACCGGGGTCCACGCCGAGCTCGTCCGCGAGCAGGTGGCGGCCCTCGTCGTAGCAGGCGAGCGCGTCGGCCTGCCTGCCCGCGCCACCCAGCGCCCGGATGAGCTGCGCGCGGGTGCGCTCACGCAGCGGGTGCGCGGTGACGAGCGCCTCCAGCTCGGGGATCAAGCCCGCGCTGTCACCGATGGACAACTCCGCCTCCACCCGGTCCTCGGTGGCGACCAGCCGCAGCTCCTCCAGCCGGTCACGCTGGCCGCGCACGAACACGGTGTCGTCGAGATCGGCCAGCGCGCGGCCGCGCCACAGGGCGAGGGCGGCGCGCAGCGAGGCGGCGGCCCGGACGTCGTCCTGGCCGAGCAGGGCGCGCCCCCGGGCCGCCAAGTCCTCGAACTCCTGGGCGTCGAGCGCGTGCGGCGGCACAGCCAGCCGGTAGGCGCGCGGCCGGGACTCGACCAGGCCGTCGGGCAGCGTGCGCCGCAGCCGCGACACCAACACCTGCAGGGCGTTCGCGGCCCCGGCCGGGCGTTCACCGTCGTCCCACAGCTCGTCGACGAGCAACTCGCTGGGCACGGGCCTGCCGCCCGCCATGGCCAGCCGCACCAGCAGTCCGCGCAGCCTGCTGCCCGGGATCGCCACCCCGGCCCCCGCCTCGGTCCGGACGTCGATCTCCCCGAGGATGCCGACCCGCACGCCGCTCGCCACCCGACAATTGTGCCGGTGCGCCGAAATGGCCCGCCGCTGCCGTCACCCAGGGGTGAACGATCACCCGGCGGCGCGCAGCCTGGCCTCCAGGGCACGGCATTCGTCGTAGGTGGGCAGCAACCCGGCCTGGGCGGCCTCGGCGAGACCCAGCGCCGCCGCGTCCTTGTCCGACATCAGCGGTTCACCCGTCAGCCCCCAGTCGATGGCCAGGTCGGGGTCGAGGGCGTTGATGTCGACCTGCGTACCCGGGACGAACTCGGCGGAACACAGGTAACAGACGCAGGCGTCGTCGGTCAGCGCGAGGAAGCCGTGCCCCAGCCCCTCGGACACGTACACCGCCATGCCGGACTCGGCGTCCAGCCTGGTCATGTCGTGGCGGCCGAACGTGGGCGAGCCGAGCCGGGTGTCCACGACCACGTCCAGCACGGCGCCGCGCACACACGTCACCACCTTGGCCTGGCCGGGCGGGGTGAGCGTGCCGTGGATGCCGCGCAGCGTCCCCTTGCGGGAACTGGAGAAGTTCACCTGCGCGACCGGGAAGGGCCGCCCCGTCGCCTCCACCACGCGGCTGTGGCGGTGCAGTTCGAAGAAGGACCCGCGGCGGTCGGCGTACTGCTGCGGTGCGATCAGCCAGGCGCCCGGCACCGCGAGTTCACGAACGTCCATAGTGCAGCGAAGGTATGCGGCCCCGTTCGACTCCCGGTCGAGCCCGCGGGGACCACCGATCGTGGACTCAGGCTTGAACCGGCCGCCCGACCATGGGCCCCGCCTTGCCCGCCACACCGGCGAGCGGGTCCGGGGCGCACTGGCAGCGGGCGCGGAGGTCTCATGTTCGGCAGTGCCACAAAGCGGGTCGTCGTACTCGGTGGAACGGGTTTCGTCGGCAGACACGTGTGCGCCGGGTTCCGGCACGCGGACAGCACACGGGAAGTGGTCGCCGTGTCCCGGCGCGCGGCCCCGGTCCCCCCGGGTATCCGACCACTCGCCCTCGACCTGTGCGCCACCCCACCCGAAACCCTCGCGCGGGCCCTGACCGACGGCGGCCCCGCCGTGGTGGTGAACGCCGCGGGCGCCGTGTGGGCCGCGTCCGACGAGGAGATGAGCGTCGCCAACGTGGAACTCGTGCGCTGCCTGGTCGAGGCCCTGCGTCTCGCGGGCCCCCGCGTGCGCCTTATCCACCTGGGCTCCGTCAACGAGTACGCCCCCGCTTACCAGGGCAGCCCGGTGGGCGAAACGACACCGACCACCCCGACGACCACCTACGGCCGCACCAAGCTCCGCGGCACCGACCTGGTCCTCGCCGCCGCCCGGCGCGGCGACATCGACGCCCTGGTCCTGCGAATGGCCAATGTGGCCGGCCCGGGGTCGCCTGCCGCGAGCCTGCTCGGCCGCGTCGCCCAACAACTCCGCCTGGCCTCCCGGGAAGGCCGCACGGCCGAGATCCGCCTCACCCCGCTCCGCGCGGCTCGGGATTTCGTGGACGCCTCCGACGCGGCCGCGGCCGCGCTTGCCGCCGCCCGGTCCTCGGTCACGGCCCGCGTGGTCAACATTGGCAGCGGGCGCGCTGTTGCGGTCCGTGCCCTGGTGGAACTGCTGATCAAGGTCAGCGGTGTACAGGCGGAGATCATCGAGCAGCCTGCCGGGGACGGGGTCCAGACGACCCCGCCCGAGTGGCTGGAGGTCGACATCCGGCTCGCCCAACGCCTGTTGGGGTGGTTCCCCCGCCGAAACCTGGAGGACTCCGTCACCGATCTGTGGCGAGAACTTCCCGACTGATCTTAAGGAACACCACATGCGCGTACTTTTCGCTACCTGGACGGGCTCGTCGCATCTGTTCCCGATGGTTCCTCTCGCGTGGGCGGCGATCGCCTCGGGCCACGAGGTTCGGATGGCGACGCCGCCGTCGTGCACGCAGTCCGTGCTCGGCGCGGGCTTGACGGCGGTTCCAGTCGGGCGGGATGTCTCCCGCGCCGAGCTGGCGCGCCGCACGGAGGGGTTGTCGGCGTGGTTGGGGGAGAAGCCGCCGTGGCCGCGGGACTGGGCCCGGTCACCGGAGACCCTGGGGGGCGAGGTCGCGGCGGTGTACCGGACCCTGGCCGAGAAACAGTTCGCGGTAGCGGATGTGATGATTGGCGACCTGCTGGAGTTCGCCCGTTCTTGGCGACCGGACCTGATCGTGCACGACACGGTGTGCTATGCGGCGACAGTGGTGGGGGCGGTGCTGGGCGTGCCGACCGTGAGCCACATGTTCGGGTCGCCGATGATCACTCGCAATGAGCTGACGGACATGACGGGTGCGCCTCTGCCGGGCTACGCGGAGTTGTTCGAGCGCTTCGGTGCCGTGGCCCCGGACGGACCCGAGGCATGGGTTGATCCGTGTCCGCCCCTGTTGCGTTGGCCCGCGCGGGTTGAACGCACCGATATCCGGTTCGTGCCCTATAACGGGACGGGTGGGGTCGAGCCCGAGTGGATGCGGGAGCGGAAACAGCGGGCCCGGGTGTGTTTGACGTGGGGGCTGACAGCGGCGGAAGTGCGGCCGGACAGTATGCCTGGGCCGTTCGAGGCGGCGCTGAAAGCGTTGCTGGATGTGGATGTGGATGTCGTGCTGGCGGTGACGGCCGCGCATCGGGGGCTGCTGGGGGAGCTGCCCGAGCAGGTGCGGGTGGTCGAAGGGGTGCCGTTCTCGTTGTTGCTGAGAAGGTGTGACGCGTTGGTTCACCACGGGGGGACGGGGACAGGGTTGACGGCGGTGGCGGCGGGGGTGCCGCAGTTGATGTTTCCGTTGGCGCCGGTGTTGGCGGCGTTCGCGGAGAGGGTGGACGCGGCGGGGGCGGGGGTGATGTTGGATCCCGGGGAGGTGGAGGGTGTTGAAGGGGCATTGGAGAGGGTGTTGGGGGAGGGTGTGCGGGAGCGGACGGGGGAGGTTCGTGCGCATATGGCGGGGGTGGCCGCGCCGGGGAAGGTGTGGGGGGAGTTGGCTGGGTTGGTGTGATGCTGTTGGGTTGTGGCCTTTGCTTTCTGTTGCGTTGGTTTTGTGGTTCGCGAGTTTTTTGGGTGCTCGATGGGGAGGGTTATTCATAAGGCTGGACACCACCCTTATGAATAACCCTCCCCATCGAGCAGGTTGAGCGGGGCGCGTCGCGTTTGGGCGGTGGTCCTTGTGCTTGTTCCAGGTCCGCCTGCGTCATGCCGGGGTGGGTTGTGTGGGGCGCGTTGCCTGTCGTCGTGGCTCGGTGCCTTGTCTGGGCTCGTTTGTCTTGTTGTGGTCGTGTTGTGTTGCGGGGGTGTTTCTCAGACACACTCCAGGATGGTCCAGTCGCCCGCGGGTGGGTTGTGTGTGAGCCGGAATCCGGCGCCTTCGAGGAGGCGTTGCCATTCGTTCAGGGATCGTTCGCGGCCGCCCATGATCACCATCATGTCCAGGTCCAGGAGCTTGGCCGGGTCCCAGGAATTCATCGGCAGCACCACCTGTTCGAGGATCAGCAGGCGTGCGCCGTGGGTGACGACCTTTCGCAGCCGTTGGAGGAGTTGTCCGGCTGCCTCGTCTGTCCAGTCGTGCAACACCATTTTCAGGATGTAGGTGTCGCATCCGGTTGGCAGGGGGTCTGTGAAGAAGTCGCCGCCGACGATCTTGGCCCGGTCTCCCACGTCGCGCAATGACGCTCCTGCCACGACGGATGGTCGGTCGAACAGCACCCCCTGTGCTTCCGGGTAGCGCTCCAGGAGAGACGCCAGGAAGTATCCGCGTCCGCCGCCGATGTCGGCGATTCGGTGGGGTTGGCCGAAGTCGTGGCGTTCGAGGTAGCGGGTTCCCAGTCGCCTGCTGATTCCCGTCATGGCCGCATCGAAGATCCGGCCCGCTGTCGTGTCCGAGGCCAGGTAGTCCCAGAAGGACAGACCGTGGACGTGGTCGAACGCGGGCTTGCCGGTCCGCACGCTGTGGGTCAGGGCGGTGAAGGCCCGGTTGAAGCGTTCCGAGCCGTCCAGCAGGATGGCGTCGCGCACGCTGTCCTGGACGTCCTCGCGCAAGCCTTCTGCCAGCTCTGTCAGGCTGAAAACCTCGGGTGAGACCTCGCGGAACAACCCCAGCAGGGCGGCGAAGCGCAGTACCCGGTGGAGTTGGGTCGGGTCGCATCCGACCTTGTCGGCGATTTCCGATACCGGCAGCGGGCCACCGGCCAGTACGTCCGCCACGCCGAGTTCGGCCAGCGTGTGCACCACGGCCGTGAACCGCTGGCCGTTCGCCAGGAGCATCAGCTTCAGCCGGGCGGGTACCGGGCCGTCGGGGGTGACGAGGTCCAGGGCGGGGCTGGTCGCGTCAGGCATCGTCGTGTTCTCCGTTTTCCATGAGGTGGGTGGCGAAAACCCCGGCGGCCGGGCCGAACTGGAGTACCGCGTGTCCGGCCGCGCAGTTGACGTCTCGCCAGGCGCGCTGGACCGGGTGGTGTGCGTGTTGGGAGCGGGCGCCGCCCGCTCGGAACAGCCTGTCCACGGCGGAGCCGAGGAGTTCGGCGGCGAACGCGAAGTCCCTGGGCGTGCGGGAGAGTTCGAGGTCGGTCAGCGCGCCCCGGTCGGCGGTGGACGCCGCGCGTTCCAGGAGTAGTTGGGCGCTGTCGATTTCCGTGCCCGCCCGGGCCAGGGCCGTCTGGACGGCCGGGTTCGCCCGGGCCTGTTTGCCGTTGACCTCTGTCTTCACCGCCAGTCGTTCCGCTGAGATCCGCAGGGCGGACCGGGCCGCGCCCAGTACCGGGGCGACGAACGTCAGACCGTTGACGGCCTTGAACGGGACCAGTGGCCGTCCCACGTCGACCTTCCCCGCCATCAGGTCACTGTGCGCGGCCGTCAGGTGCTCGGGCACGTACACGTCTTCGAGTTCGACCGCGTTGCTGCCGGTGCCTGCGAGGCCGACGTTGTCCCAGGTCTTCAGTACCCGGTAATGGGCGCGCGGCACCATGAAGAACCGGTATTCCCGCTCCGGTGTCAGGGCGCCGAGCAGAGTCCATGCCGAGTGGTCCACGCCGCTGGCGAACGGCCAGGTGCCGGTGAGGCGGTAGCCGGAAGTCGATCGCGACACCTGGCCTGTGGGTGCGATGGACCCCGCGAGCAGCTCGTTGGGGCCGTCGTCCCAGATCTCCGCGCATCCCGCCGCAGGCAGGTGGGCGGCCATGCGGCCGACGATGGCGTGGACGGCCGCGTTCCAGGCCGTCGAGGCGCAGCTTTCGCCGACCTCGGCGACAGCGCGCAGCAGAGCGATGTAGGTTCCCCCGGCGCCGCCCCATCGTGCGGGTACGAGGTGGCGGGCGAATCCCGCGCCGCGCAGGGCGGCGACGACGTCGTCGGGCAGGGTGCGGGCCGACTCGGTCCGGTCGGCGAGGCGGGCCGCGACGATGCCGACTCCGGTGGCGCGGGGGGTCGGGGCGACGGCTGGTTCGACGATGGTCACCGGATGTCCTTTCGGAATTGTCCACTTCGGTCTTCCTCGGCCAGGGATGTCAGCCGCGGCACCAGGTCCGCGGGGCTGGGCTGGGCGAGCATGTCGTCGCGCAACGTGGTCGCCGCGCGGGCCGGGCCTGAGCTGTCGAGCAGTGCGCTCAGAGCCGAGCGGAGTTGTGTGGGAGCGGAACCGGGGTCGGCGGCGAGTTCTCCGCGCACGAGGTGGCGGGCGGCCCCCAGTTGCTCCAGGCGGTCGCCCGTCATCATCTGTTCGGGGCGTGGTGACACGATCAGCTGAGGTGTCCCGGACCAGACGGACGTCATCGTGGTTCCCCCGCCGCCCTGGTGCACGACGGCGGCACACGACGGCAGCAGCAAGCTCAGCGGCAGGTTCTCCACCACGCGGGTTCCCGCGGGCAGGTTCGCGGGCGCGTTCCCGGCATCCGACAGCGCGAGGACGAGCTCCGCGTCGAGTTCCGTCACCGCGTCGACAACCTGGTCGAACACGTCCGGGCCGCCACCCGAGCCGATTCGGCCGCTGGTGATGCCCCAGGTGAGGCAGACCCGGCGCCGTGCGGGTGGTTCGAGCAGCCAATCGGGGGCCGCGCCCGGACCGTTGTAGGGGACGTAGCGGCACGGCAGCCGGGGGGCGGCCGACGGAAGTCCCATGCTGGGCGGGCACGGGTCGATCCACACGTCCGGCGAGGTCTTCGGCGCCACCCCGAACCGGTCGAAAAGCGCCACGAAATCCGCCGCAGGCTCGCCGCTGAACAGGTCGAGGTGGTGTTCGGGAAGCGCGATGTTGCCCCACAGCGTGGCCGCGCTCGGCACCCCGAGCACCGCGCCCGCCACCAGACCGGCGAACGTCACGGCGTCATGCACCACGAGATCCGGCCGCCAGGCGACGGCGAAGTCCACCACCCCCTTCACCATCGACGCAGCCATCGCCGTCTGCTTGTGCCCGAGAGCCGCGTACATCTCCCGCTGGCCCGCGCTGAGCAGCTCCGGTCTCCCGTACCAGTCGGTGGTCCAGCGGCTCTGCTTGTGCCAGGAGGTCAACGCGGGCGCGGTGGTCATACCGACCAGGTCGGCCTCGTCGGTGACGGTCACCGGCGTCAAACCGGCCCGGTTCACGGCATCGGCCAGCGCGGGACCGACCGCGACCCGGACGTCGTGGCCCGCGGCCAGCAGCGCCCAGCCGAGCGGAACCATCGGATAGAGATGGGACGGCCATGCCCACGTGGTGAGCAGTACGCGCACGGTCATCACCTCGGAACGGGATCGGGTAGGGGCTGCGCGATGTTCCCGGCCCGTGTTCGACGCCGGGCCGAGCCGCGGTCGAAAGAGCGGCTTCGAACGAGGTTCGAGCCCGGGCCGCCAAGGTGCGTGGACTGGCGGACACGGGAGGGCTCGATGGACTGGGGTGTGCGGGACCGGACAGTGTTGGTGACCGGCGGGGGGAAGGGAATCGGGCTGGCCGTGGCCCGGGCATTCCACGCCGAGGGCGCGCGGGTCGCGCTCACGTGGCGGTCCGACGAGGAAGTGGCCGCGCGGGTGGCCGCCGAGCTGGGCGAGCGGGCATGCCATGTGCGGTACGCGCTTGATGAGCCAGGCTCGCCGGACGCGGCGGTCGCTGAGGTGTGCGCGCGGTGGGGCGGGGTGGATGTGCTGGTGGCCAACGCTTTGGTGCGGCCACGTCGGCGTGGGCCGGGGGAGCGGTTCGAGGACTTCTCGCCGGATGAATGGGAGCCGCTGCTGAGCAATGTGTCAGGCGTCGTCCGGACTGTTCAGGCTGTCCTAGGGGGAATGCGGGAACGGGGCTGGGGGCGGATTGTTCTTGTTTCCTCGCATGTGGCGGTCGATGGGAAACCGCGGCAGGAGATTTATGGGGCGGTGAAGATGGCGATGCATGGGCTGATGCGGAGCCTGACGTGGGATGTGGGGGGTGACGGTGTTTTGGTGAATGTTGTGAGTCCGGGGCTGACGGTGACGGAGGGGGTGGTTAAGGTGCTGCCCGAAGTGGTGCGGGAGGAGGAGGTGAGGGTGACGCCGACGGGGAGGTTGAGTACGCCGGAGGAGGTTGCGGCGGCGGTGTTGTTTCTGGGGTCTGGGGCTAATGGGAATGTGTCGGGGGAGGTGTTGACGGTGGCGGGTGGGCAGTAGGGGGTTGCAGTTTTGGGTGGTTGCTTTCTGCTGTAGGCGAGTCGCTGTTGTGTCACGCTGTGACCTTTGCTTCTCTGTTTCGTCGGGTAGGTGGTCCGGCGTTCTTTCTGTCCCGTTGCGTTGTGGTTCTTTGCTTTCTGTTGCGTTGGGTGGGTGGTTCGCGATTTTCTTTGCCTGGCTCGATGGGGTGGAGTCCCAGGGCGGTTCAGTCACGGGCTTGTTGGACATGTCGGGCTTGATTGTGGATCGGCGTAGTCCGCGAGGGAAGGTCTATGGGTTGGTGTTCGTTCTGGCTGCGTCGTTGGTCGCGGTGTTGGCCGGTGCGAGGAATTTTCGGTCGATCGCTGATCAGGTCGCTGATTTTCCGCCGTCGCTGCTGTCGAGGTTGGGTGGCGTGTGGTGCCGTTTCTCGGGGGTGTTCCGGGTACCGAGCAGACACACTGTTCGTCGTGTGTTGTCGGATATCGATGGTGACGCGTTTGATCTGGCGGTGGGGTCGTGGCTACTGGAACGGGTGCGCAGGGATTCCGATGGGCTGTTGCGGATCGCGATCGACGGCCAGGTGTTCCGCGGCGCGTGGACTGACGAGAACGATCAGTTCACGTTGTTCTCCGCGATGGTCCATCGTGAAGGCGTCACGATCGCCCAGGTCCAAGTCCCGGCCGATACGAACGAGATCACACAGGTCAAGGCGTTGCTGGCGGGTGTGCTCGCGCGGGACGCGGAACGGGTGGTGGTCACGATGGACGCCGCGCACACCCAGCGAGACACCGCCGAGCATCTTGTCGGCGAACGCGGGCTCGACTATGTCGCGACGTGTAAGGGAAACCAGCCCTCGTTGCTGAGATCGGTGTTCACAAAAGTGGTTCCCTTGACGAAAGGTCCACCACATCATGTCGTGAAAGAGCGGGGACATGGCCGGCTCAGTCATTGGTCGACGTGGGTCACGGACGCCGAAGGGATAGACTTCCCGCACGTGCGTCAAATCGCTTGCATTCGTTGGGACATCTTCAATATGGACGGGCAACGAGTCAGCAAGGAATGCGCCTGGATCGTCACCAGTATTGCACCCGAACGCGCGCAAGCCGCCGACTTGCACGCCTACACTCGCGAACACTGGGGAATAGAGAACAAATCTCATTACGTACGTGGCGTCACCTGGGTGCGAAGACGCGCACCAAGCACGCACCGGAAGCGGGCCACGAGCCATGGCGACACTCAAAAATCTCGCCGCCGGCCTGCTGCGACTCAACGGTCATCACGACATCAAACGAACCACCGAAGCAATCGGCCGAGATCGCACCAGAGCACTACCACTACTTGCCACTTAGAGCGAGAGCTCATTACTCAAAGTGATCTTGATCTATCCTGCTCCGACCACCCGGCCATACCGACCACTGGGTCAACTGGCGCCGCACACACCAAGCACGATCACGCTGGTTCCACAAACGTGCCAGACTCGCCCGCAACATCGAGATCACCCAGGTCAGCTAGCAAATGGCTGCTGCCGTACTACGCCAGGCCCTCCCCACACAAAGCCCTTTCCAGGACTCCACCTGAGGTGCTGGAAAGTTCTCGGACAGTGACCCCAAGGTAGGATTGGGGTTGACTGACGGGAGGTTTTGTGGTGCAGAGACGTTCGCGGTATTCGCCGGAGTTTCGGGAGGCGGCGGCGAAGGAAGTGGTCGAGCGGTCACGCTCGATTGCGGAGGTGGCTCGGGATGTGGGGGTGCTGGAGCAGACCCTGGGGACGTGGGTGAGGAAGTACCGCGAGACTCATCCTGTCGAGGGTGGGGACGAGTTGTCGGTGTCCGATCGTGCGCGCTTAAAGGAATTGGAGCGGCGTGTCCGGGAGTTGGAGCAGGAGAACGAGTTTCTGGGAAAATCTGCGGCCTTCTTCGCGAAGAAGTTCCGGTGATCGTCAAGTACGCGTTCATCGAATCCGAGGAAGGCAACTATCCCGTCATGTCCATGTGCCGGTGGGCGAAGGTGTCACGATCGGGCTACTACCATTGGAGGACTCGGCCGCGATCGGCCGTCGCCGCGCGGCGGGACGCTCTCGCGGCGCGGGTGAGGTCGGTGTTCGAGTATTCCGATGGCACGTACGGATATCGGCGGGTTCACGCCCAGTTGGCGCGGTGGGGCACACATGCGGACCCGGGGACCGTCAGGTCGGTCATGCGGGGGTTGGGCCTGGTGGCGTGCCAGCCGCGGCCGTTCCGGCCGGTCACCACCGTCGCCGGTGACGCCGGTGTGCTGCCGGACCTGGTGGCCGGTGACTTCACCGCCGACAGGCCGGGGGTGAAGCTCGTCGGGGACATCACCTACATTCGCACCGGCGAGGGTTGGTTGTATCTGGCCACGGCCCTGGACTGCTATTCCAAGAAGGTCGTCGGATACGCGATGGCCGACCACATGCGCACCGAGCTCGTCACCGACGCGTTGCGGATGGCCGCGAACAACCTCGACACGATCGGTGGTGTCACCGTTTTCCATTCCGACCGCGGCAGCAACGGTGAGTTCAACTGGTCGTCGCAACACCTCGATGACGGAGGTGGTCGACGATGGCGACGGCGGACTGGAGCAAGAAGACCAGCGATGCGCCGGAGGGTGCTCGTCGGCAGTGGCGCGCGGATCGGGCGCTGCGGCCCGCGATGCGCTCGCCCGGGCGGCCTGAGCCTTCGCGGGC
>NZ_BSTR01000002.1 GCF_030269645.1 Actinokineospora sp. NBRC 105648
CGGCTGCGCCGCGGCCGGGCCGGTGGCCGCCCACCGGCCTTCGACCGTGTCGCCCACCGGCGCCGCGATATCGTCGAACGCTGCTTCAACCGCCTCAAGCAGTTCCGCGCCATCGCCACCCGCTTCGACAAGACCGCCAGCTCCTGCCGAGGACTGATCGACCTGGCCACCCTGCTTCTCTGGCTTTGAAAACACGCCCTACCACTCGCGCAGGACTTTTGCGGGCCGTGTCGACGGTCTCGAGTGGCTCGAAGCCACTTCCGCGGGAGTGCGATGTCGATCGCGCCGTTCGTCGGGCCAATTCGCGAACGCGCCGACGTGTGAGCTGCTTGACGCAGGACACTCGGGTCAGATCGGACAGGTGCACGTAGCCGGGATCCACGATCGTGGGACGTCGCTGCAGTGGACGCTGACGGCGTCGGCCGCGCACTCGCGAGCCACGTCGATGATCTCCGTGGTCAGGTACCCCGCCACGGTCGTCGTGGCGCCCGCCGCGCGGGTCGCGTCGCGAACCAGGTGGATGGCGTGGTGAGCGAGGCCGAGATCCGGGTGGACTCACCCAGCACGCGCCCGCGGGCGTTGAGCAGCGAGCGAACAAGTCCGCCGCTGGGCGCTCTCCGCTAGGGGTGAGCAGTACCTCCATCGAATGCTGTCGACTTCTCGAACGTGATTTGTCGGTCCGTCAAACCCACGCCGGCGCGGGTTGGGGCCGCGGTCCAAGACCAGCTCGTTCCGGCCGGTCGAACACCGCGGGCCAGCGCGTCCCACCCGCGGTGAAGAGTCCAAAAAGGACTTTCCGGTCATTGGTGTCCGCGCCTTGGTCGGGACATGGCCACGGAGGTCAGCTTGGTCCCCGGCTCCCCGCACACCGGGAGGTCGGTCGCCGACGCAACCGCTCGTGCCCTGCGCGCTTCACCATCACCGCCCGATTCCCTTGACCACGAACGGAATCCGGACGTCAGCCCACGAGCTCCCCGCGCAGGACCACCTGCTTCGGGCGGCGCAACACGTCGGGTTCGACCCGCGGGTCCGCGTCGTAGGCGACGATGTCGGCGGGTGCGCCCGCCTCGATTCCCGGTAGCCCGAGCCAGGACCGTGCCGTCCACGACGCGGCGCCCACCGCCGCCGCTCGTGGCAGGCCGGCGCGGACCAGCCACTCGACCTCATCCGCGACGGCGCCGAACGGGCTGCTGTCGGTGCCCGCGAGCACGGTCACCCCGGCCTCGTGCGCGGCGCGCGCGGTGGCGAACAGTCCCTCCCAGCCGGTGGTCAACCACGTCCGCCGGTCCTCGGGGACGTCGTCGCGGCCCTTGAGGTCGTCCATGACCTTGGCGAACGTGGTGAACGTCGGCACCAGGGCGGTTCCCTGCTCGGCCATCCTGGGGAGCAGCTCGTGGTCGAGGTGCATCCCGTGCTCGATGCTGTCGGCCCCGGCGAGCACCGCGTTGCGCCCGCCTTCCGTGGTCTGGCTGTGCACCGCGACCCGCCCGCCGATGGCGTGCACCGCGGTCACGGCGTCGGTGAGCACCTCCAGCGGGATGACCGGCGCCCCGGGCACCCAGTCGCCGATGATCTTGCACCACCCCCCGGAGGCGGCCGCCTCCTCCACCGCGGCGGTGACGAGTTCGTCGTCGGCGATGTCCCGGCCGTATCCCGGGAAGAACTTGCCGAGGGTGGCCAACCACCGCCCGCCCGGGACCACCCGCGGCAGGTCGGCGTCGTCGAACACCCTTGTCGAGTCCGTCTCCGCCGAACCGGGCATGCGCACCAGCAACACCCCGGACGCGCGGTGCCGCAGCATGTGATCGCGGAAGACCCCGTTGTCGAAGGTGTCGCCCGGCTTCTCCGTCCCGGGATGGGTGTGCACGTCGACCAGGCCCGGAACGAGCCACAGATCGGTGCCGGCGGTGGGGGAGACGCTGCTGATCCGTTCGCCGGCGATGACGATCACGCGGTCCTCGCCCCCCGGCAGCACTTTCCCGGAAATCTCCAACATCGTCGTCTCCTCGCTGGTGGTTCCTTCAGTTTCCGTTGGCCGCGGACGCGGTAGAGCGTCGACGTCGGTGACTCTGGCACCGGGTGCGAGGCCACCGGGAGGTTCAGTGTTAGCTTGCCGGCAGATACTGGATGTGAGGGTGTCGTTCATGGTCGAGTCCGGGTTCGAGCAGGACCTGGTGCGAGCGCTGCTGCGCGACCAGCACCCGGATCTCGCGGACCTGGAGCTCCGTGCGGTGGTCGGCGGCTGGGACAACCAGCTGTGGCGCCTCGGGACGGAGTTGGCGGTGCGGTTGCCGCGGACCGAGCGCGCCCCGGCCCTGTCGCGTGTCGAGCAGGAGTGGCTCCCCGTTCTGACCGGCCACTTGCCGTTGCCGACGCCCACCCCGGTGCGCGTCGGTGAGCCATCGGCCCTGTTCGGACACACCTGGACGATTACGCGCTGGGTCGAGGGCGACCCGGCGGATCACTCACCGATCACCCGCACCGACGCGGCCGACACCCTCGCGGGCTTTCTGAAGGCTCTCCATCGGCCGGCACCCGCGCAAGCCCCGGCCAATCCCGTCCGCGGCATTCCGCTGGCCGGGATGCGGGAAGGGTTCACCAGCGCGTTGACGGTCCTCGCCGACGACACGAGCGCCGATGCCGCCCGGGAGACCTGGGAGAAGGCAGTCGCCGCGCCCGCGTGGCATGCCGCGCCGAGGTGGTTGCACGGCGATCTGCATCCCGCGAACGTGGTCGTGCGAGATGGGACGCTGGCCGGGGTGATCGACTTCGGCGAGCTGTGCGCGGGCGACCCGGCGACCGACCTGTCCGCCGCCTGGATCCTGCTGCCCGCGGGTACGGCGGGCCGATTCTTCGAGACATATGGGGACGCGGACGACGCCACCATCGCACGGGCTCGTGGGTGGGCCGTGCTGCGCGCGCTGCACCTGATCAGCATCGGGCGCAACGGCAGGCTCGGCCTACCAGGGGGCAAACCGACGTGGGAACCGGCGGGCCGGGCCGCCCTCGAACGCGCCTTGACCGTGAACTGACCACGCGGACCCAGGCCGGTGGCCGTTCATCGGCGAGGCGGGCCGCGAACTCGTGATCCACCAGGTGGGCGTCGGTGATCGGGCCAGACCAACCGCAGGCCATCACCTAGTCGCCGCCACCGCCGCAGCTGCTACCGCAGGAGTCGCTGCTGCAGGACGAAGTGCTGCACGAGGAACTGCTGCAAGACGAGGTGCTGCAAGAGGAACTGCCGCAAGAAGAACTGCCGTAGGAAGAGCTCCCGCCGCACCAAGAGCCAGAGCGGCGCCCACCGCGGCGCGAACTGCCATCACCGGAGCCGAAGTAGTTGCCGCGGCGACGGAAGGGCGCGACGCGTGACCGTCGACGCTCTTCACTCAACTGCAGCGTCGCGGCCGTCGCGGGTTCGACGCCGACGATCTCCCACACGTGTGTCTGCCCAACCTTGCCCAGGAGCCCGTAAAGAGCCACCAGCGCGAGCCGATTCGACGTCGTCGCGGTCGTGTCCAACCGCTTCACAGCCTCCCGGCCCTTGCGCGACAACGGCTTCCGACCGAAGCCCGCCAGTGTCACCAGCACCGCACCAACCACGAGCACGACCACGGCGTACTCGAACGCCATCGCCCCCCGCGCGGTCGCGATGATCGTTGCCAGGGCGCCGAGGAGCACCACCCATCGCGCCCACGGCGCAGACTTGCGCCCGGCCAACCTCCGCACATACCCACGGCTACGAAGGTTGTCCTGCAACGATTCCGCTGTCACGCCGCCCGTCGTCTCCGTGATCACCCCTCTCAGCGTGAGGGGCGTGGCTCTCAGCACGGCCTCTTGCAACGGCGTCGCCGCGGGCGCCACGCCACTCACGGCACTGAGCACCCCATCACGGGAGGCCCGCAGCGCACCCGACTCGATCAGCGCGACCACTGCCACCTCGACCGCACGACCAGACCCGGCCACGAGAAACCCCAGTTCCTCGGGCAACGGTTCCACCGACGTCACCACCATCCCCACCACCCCACGAGGCGACCAGTCACGACAAGCGGACGCGCATCGGCCGCGGTCGGTTCCACCTCCCATGCCCGTGTTCTGGCCGTGCAGCGGGAATCCGTCGGACGGACTCGCGTACCAGGCCAGTTGGCAGTCGCCCACTTGGTCGGCACGTGCCTGACGCCCGAGGTTTGCCACAACTCGTCAAGTCTTGACTTGGTACGCGCCCCTGCGGCAGGGTCTGATTGTTCTTGCTTGGTACTAGCTGCTAACGGACATCTAAACGCAAGCTGGACGCGAGATTGCGCAGGTCTGAACATGTCGACCATGAACCGCAGGACCTTCGGCGTGCTGTCGGCCGGTGTCGCCGGAGCGCTGGCCGCCGATGTGGCCACCGAGGGCGCGCAGGCCGCCGCCTCGTCCACCGGGACTATCCGGGACGTGCGGCACGTGGTGGTCCTGATGCAGGAGAACCGGTCGTTCGACCACTACTTCGGCGCCCTGCGCGGGGTTCGCGGCTTCGGCGACCGCAGCGGGATCACGCTCGCGGGCGGCTACCCGGTGTTCAACCAGCCCAAGGGCTCGGGCAGGCAGTACCCCTGGCAGCTCAGCGACACCACCGGGACCGACCCGGAGACCCTGGCCCAGTGCTCCGGCGACCTGCCGCACAGCTGGACCTCGCAGCACGCTGCGTGGAACAACGGCAAGCTCGACAGCTGGGTGGCCGGGGTCGGCAACGTCCGCACCATGGGCTACCTCGACCGCGCGGACATCCCGTTCCACTACGCCCTCGCCGACAACTACACGATCTGCGACGCGTACTTCTGCTCCGCGCTGAGCGCCACCGGGCCCAACCGCACCTACCTGTGGAGCGGCAAGATCGACGCGGGCAGCAAGGACGGTGGGGACGAGTCGGGCCTGACCTGGCAGACCTACGCCGAGGCCCTGCAGACCGCGGGGGTCAGCTGGAAGGTCTACCAGAACGCGAAGGACAACTACGGCGACAACGCGCTTGCGTACTTCAGCCAGTTCACCGGCGCGAAGCCGGGGAACCCGTTGTACGACAAGGGGATGACCTCGGTCCGGGCGGTCACCGGGTCCACACCGGACGACATCGTCGCCGCGATCCGCGCGGACGCGGTCGGCAAGACGCTGCCGCAGGTGTCGTGGATCGTGCCCAACCAGGCGTTCTCCGAGCACCCCTACGCCCCGCCCGGCGACGGCGCGCACTTCGTCCACCAGGTGGTCAACGCGCTCGCCGCCGACCAGGAGACGTTCGACTCGACGGTGCTGTTCCTCAACTACGACGAGAACGACGGCTTCTTCGACCACGTCCCGCCGCCGGTCCCGCCCGCGGGCACGGCGGGGGAGTTCCTCGACGGCAAGCCCTGCGGTCTCGGGTTCCGCGTCCCGATGCTGGTGATCTCCCCGTGGACCCGGGGCGGCTGGGTGAGCTCGGAGGTCTACGACCACACGTCCGTGCTGCGGTTCCTGGAGACCTGGACCAAGGCCCTGGGCAAGAAGGCGACGTGCCCGAACATCACCGCGTGGCGCCGGAAGGTGGTGGGCGACCTCACCGGCGCCTTCGACTTCGCCAACCCGCGCTACGGCCTGCCCACCCTGCCCGCGACCAAGGTGATCGGGTACGACACCTGCACGGGCAAGCCGAACCCGACGCCGACCGACAACGCCCTGCCCGCGCAGGAGTCCGGCACCCGCCCCGCCCGCGCGCTGCCCTACCAGCCGCGCGCCGACCTCGACCGCATCGAGTACGGCTCGGGCGGGGTGGCGAAGGTGTGGGTGCGGATGACCAACGACGGCACCGCCGCGACGCACTTCGCCGCCTACGCCAACGCCTACCGGTCCGGCGGCCCTTGGCAGTACACAGTGGACCCGCGGACGTCGCAGGACGATTTCTTCAACTGCGGCAGCGGTTACGGGGACGGCAAGTACGACCTGACGGTGATCGGCCCCAACCGCTTCCTGCGGCGCTTCACCGGCGACACGACCAAACCGGGCGCGAAGGTCGCGGTGGACTGCCTGGCGGGCACGTCCTTTTCCTTCGCCATGACCAACTCCGGCACAGCCCCGGTAGTTTTCACGATCAAGTCCACCAACTACCGCACCGACGGCCCCTGGACCTACACCGTCGCCGCGGGCCAGACCACCACGGACCCCTTCAACGTGGCGGCCCGCAACGGTTGGTATGACTTCACGGTCACCGTCAACAGCGACCCGACCTGGTCCCAGCGCTTCACCGGCCACGTGGAGTCAGGCGGCCCCAGCGTCACGGGCTGACAGCCTCCACCGCCCCGGTGCGTTCACTGTTCCGGCACGGCAGCTGGCGGCCACGGTAGCTGGGGAGGTTGACCCCGGCGATGGTCATCCGGCTGCTCTGCCCGATCAGCCGGGTGATGAAGGCGGACTGGAGTGCGCGCTGTCGCGCCCGAGCCGCGAAATTGGCCGAGAGCGCCAGCAGTGCCGGCAACTACGGCGTCAAGTGGTGGCCACGCCGCGCTCGACCCGGTACACGGGAGCACATGTTCGCTCCCGCGTTCCACCGCAGGTATCCCGGGAACCGGTTTGCGCGCGGGTGAGCGCAACCCGGTCGATGCCCAGCACCTACGACCTGTCGCTGCCGCGCTGGGCGGCCCGGACCCAGTCGGGTGACGCGCGCTTCGCCGCCGCCCGGTCTCGCGAACTCGCCGAGCGGCTCACCCCGGGCCACAGCTCGGAGTCCGGCGCGCTGATCGGCGCGGGCGTGCCCGCGCGCGCGGGCGACGCGGTGCCCGCCCACCTGCCCTGGCTCACCCCGCTGCGCGACCGTCGTGGGACGCGGCGACTGCGCGCCGCTCGGTCGAGCGCTGGACCGCGGGCGCGCCGGGGTGGCCAGGCGCCGCGCGGGTCACCGCGGCGGCGCTGAGGGAGGGCGACCGGGCGTGGGAGCACTTGCGAGTGTTCCTCACTGATCCGGCCGTCGGTTGCACACCGACCACCCGGTATGGAACGCGATCGGCCCGCGCGGAGGTCACCTCGTACGCTGCCGCGGGCGCGCTGCTGGACATGCACCTGCGCGACGGTGTCGCGCGCGGGCGAGCGCACCGACTGGGTCCGGGTGCACGCCGAGCACGGCGCCGAGGTCCTGGTGCGGCACGGGATCTCGGTGGAGTCGGTGGTCCGGGCCGAACGGGGAGCGGTACGGTGCCCGAGCGTGCGCATCGGGGAGACCGAGGTCTCCTTGCGCGCCGGGCAAAGCGCGGTCATCACCCGGGTGGGTGGCGACAACGCTCCGGTGCCCCAGGAAGTCGCACCGCTCGGCAGCGCGCCCCTACGAGCTACCTGGGGAAACGGGACTCGGCTGGGGATCCCCGTGCGCGGGGTGCGGTGCACCGATCGACGAGGAGGACACCACAGCACATGATCACACTGCGGGGGCTGACGAAGCGCTACGGCGAGACGCTCGCCGTCGACGACCTCACGCTGGAGATCGCGGCGGGCAAGGTCACCGGCTTCCTCGGCCCCAACGGCGCGGGGAAGTCCACCACGATGCGGATGATCGTCGGCCTCGACCACCCCAGTGCGGGCGAGGCGCTCATCGACGGCAGGCCCTACGGCGCGCTGCGCAACCCGATCCGCGAGGTCGGCGCGCTGCTCGACGCCAAGGCGCTGCACCCGGGCCGCACGGCCCACAACCACCTGCTGGCCATGGCGCACACCCACGGCCTGCCCGCCAAGCGGGTGGCCGAGGTGCTCGACACCGTCGGGCTGGCCACGGTCGCGCACCGGCGCGCGGGCGGGTTCTCCCTCGGCATGTTCCAGCGCCTGGGAATCGCGGGCGCGCTGCTCGGCGACCCGCGGGTGCTGATCTTCGACGAGCCGGTCAACGGCCTGGACCCCGACGGCGTGCGCTGGGTGCGCGAGCTGGTCCGGTCGCTGGCCGCCGAGGGCCGGACGATCTTCATCTCCAGCCACCTGATGAGCGAGATGCAGCTGACCGCCGACCAGCTGGTGATCATCGGCCGGGGCAGGCTCATCGCCGACGCGCCGATCGCCGAGCTGATCGCGCGCAGCTCGCTGACCGCGGTCCAGGTCCGGGTGCCGGACCCAGACCACCTGGCCACCCTGCGCGAGGGCCTGGCCCGCGCCGGGATGGCGGTGCGGGAGGCCGCCGAGGACCAGTTGGTCGTGCGTGGCGGCGACCTGGCCCGGGTCGGCGACCTGGTGCACCAGCTCGGCGTGCGGGTGCACGAACTGCGGATGCTGGAGGCCTCGCTGGAGGAGGCGTACATGGAGCTGACCGCGGCGAGCGTCGAGTTCGGCGTGGCCGCGGGTGGCCCGGAAGCGAGGGCGTGAGCGATGTCGACCGATACCCCGACCCGGACCGGCGGCGCGGTGCTGCCCGCCCCCGAGGAGACCACCAGCGGCCTTGTGCAGGCCGTCCGCGCCGAGTGGACCAAGCTGCGCTCGGTGCGCTCCACCTGGCTGATCGTCGCGGCCTCGCTGGCGATGATGCTCGTGGTGGTCATGTACTACGGCTCGATCTCCGCGCTGAACGACGAGGCGCCGCAGCCGGTCGGCAACGCGCCGGTGGCCGCGCTGCTCGGTGTGCAGGTGGTGCTCGCGATGCTGTCGATCCAGGCGGTGTCGAACGAGTACAGCACCGGCAGCATCCGGGTCTCCCTGCTGTGGGTCCCGGTGCGCGGCAGGTTGCTGCTGGCCAAGTCGGTGCTGATGGCCGGGGTCGGGTTCGCCCTCGGCGTGCTGCTCGCGGTGATCGGCGCACTGGTGGCCTGGCCGCTGTTCGACGGGCACGCCACCGCCGAGGTCGGTGAGCTGACCCGGCACGTGCTGCTCAGCGGGCTCTACCTCGCGCTGATCTGCGTGCTCTCGGTGGGTGCCGCGGTCGCGCTGCGCTACGCCGCGGCCGCGCTGGCGGCGGTCTTCCTGCTGCTGCTGGGCATTCCGGGCGCGCTGCTCGTCAGCGGTGTGCCGTTCATGGTCAAGCTGCAGGGCTACCTGCCCACCGCGGCCGGGCAGCATGCCGCCAAGGGCCACCTGGAGCCGTTCCCGCCGGTGGTCGGGCTGCTGCTGGTGGTGGGCTGGGTGGCGGTGGCCTACGTCGCCGGGTTGCTGGTGCTGCGCGCCAGGGACGCCTGAGCCCCGGCGGGGAGCACGCGCTGTGCGGGCGCCGGTGCTGGAGCTGGGCAACGGCCCGGACCGCGACGTGCGCCTCGACGGCCGAGGGCTGTGATCGTGCCCTCGATGTTCCTGTTCGGCAGGCCCAACTTCTACGCCGTGTTCGACCTTCCCGGCCGGACACCGTTCCTGATGTGCCCGGTGCCGGTGGACGAGACCGCCGCCACCGTGCTGTGGGCAGCCCGACCCGCGACGACCGGGCGCTGAGCGCGCTGGTCGGCGCGTCCGGTCCGTGCGGTGCGCGGCGGTGCACGAGGTCCACCTCGACGTCCTCGTGGACAGTGGGGATGTCGTCACCGCGGACATGATCCGCGCCGCCCGGGTGGTCGCCGCCCGTGCCTCGGTGCCACTGAGGCGGACGCCATCCGGAAGGCCGCGCGGGCGGTGTCGGAGACCACGGTCGTGCTCGAGTGCTCCATGCAGGCCCAGCTGCTGCCCTGGTGAGGCTCACCGAAGCGCAGCCGGGCGGTCGGTCAGCCGGTCGTCGCGGCGCGCCGGACGAAGTCCCTGACGATGGCGCGCACGGCCTCGGGCTGCTCCAGCCACGGCTCGTGCCCGGCGTCCTCGACCGCGGTCAAGGGGACGCCGAAGCGCTCAGCCAGGGCGGCGAGGGCGGAGATCGGCCGGGGGTCGGCGACACCGCCGACGATCTCCACCGCGGCCGGGAGGCGGGAGCGCAGCTCGTCCAGGTGGTCGTCGAGCGGGTCGGCGCGGTTGTCCCTGCCCAAGTCTCTGTTCATCGACCAGTTGATCGGCCTGCGCTCCTCGGCGCTGCGCGTGGCCCACGTCCACCCGCGCGCGGTGTCCGCGTGGTCGGTGAACCACGACAGGGTGAGGAGTTCGCGCTCCTGCTCCTCGGTGCGCGACGGCAGCTCACCCAGTTCGCGGTGCCGCTCCCGCTGGGCGGGTGTCGTGCGGCGGTCGCGCTCCGCCCGGTCCGCGGCCCTCCAGTCGCCGACGAACGGGCCGCACAGGAACAGCAGCGCCGCGACCTTGTCCGCGTGGGCGAGGCAGAACCTGGCGGCGAGGTCGGTCCCGTAGGAGTGGCCGACGAAGATCGCCCGCGGCGGCCCCCAGGTCTCCAGGAGCTCGGCGAGGTCGGCGACGTGCCGGGCGAGGGTGTGCGGCCCCCGCCACTCCGACGGCCCGGTACCGCGCTGGAAGTAGCGGTACGTGGGGGCGATGTCCGACACCATGGCGGCCACCTCACCCAGGTAGTCGGGTACGCCCGGTCCACCGTGGAGCAGCACCACGGGAGGTGTGCGGGTCGTGTCCCCGGCCACCGACCAGCCGATACGGGCACCGTCGGACATGGGTACCGAACCGTGTCGCTTCGACAAGATCACCGGCGGACCCTACACCGGCAGCGTCGAAGACCAGGCCTGGTCCGCGTTTGAGGTGAATCCTCGTCGTGGGCGGACGTAGCGCACGGCCTTGGCGGGCTTGGGAAATCGGCGCGCCGGTCGCCAAGACCTGCCGCGCGGCACCCACGAGCGTCTCGGATTCGGCCGGCAGCAGGCTGGTGGGGGTTGTGAGCGCCATCGTCGGCAGGTACTTCCCGAGCACCGGGAGATCGGCGTGCCGCGTGACCGGGACGCGAGCTTCGAGCCCAAGATCGTCGCGAAGCGGCAGAGGCGTCTGGTCTGCGTCGGGCTGACCGGTCTGCCCGACGCGATCACCACCGTCTGGCCGCAGACGATCACCCAGACCTGCGTGGTCCATTTGCCGCGCAACAGTTTCCGCTACGCGGGTCGTCAGCATTGGGCCGCGATCGCCAAGGCCTCAAGCCGGTCTACACCGCGCAGGCTGAGGCCGTCGCTCGCGAGCGGTTCGCCGAGTTCGCCGAAGCCTGGGGCGTCCGATATCCGGCGATCGTGCGGTTGTGGGAAAACGTCTGGGCCGAGTTCGTGCTGTTCCTGGCGGTCGATCCGGAGATCCGGCGGGTGATCTGCTCGACCAACGCGGTCGAGAGCGTCAACGGAAACGGGCTCAATCCGACACGTGGGGCGGAGGAAGCGCCACGGCCGTGTCCGCTCGGAATTCCAGGCTCGACGACTTCCGCGCGAGCGGAACCGGCCTGATGCGGTCGAGCGGCGGGCGACGTGATTGTGTGCGCAATATTCTGGGGTTCGATACGTCCACGGCTGGGCATTCGCTTGCGCGGTTTCGGGATGGGTTGCGATCTCCGCGCTCGTGTGGGTGGCGATGGTCGGACAGGGTGGCGGTGGCGAGGCGATCCGCATACCCCTAAAGATTAGGGGTATGCAACCTGCGGCGGTGATCGTTGCGCCGGTCGGGCTAACGATTTCGTCGCTTTCTTCCGAATCGGAGACGTTATTCCCGGTTGGTCGGCGTGGTTCCTGCGTACGGAGTACCACGGTCCGCCTGTGGACGTGATATGGAAGTCCGGTCCCCGTTCATTGGAAACCAGATATTTACCGAACTCGTGGGTTGCTGCTATGGTCGGTGACGGTTCGGGTCGTGGGGTTTGGGGTCGACCTGGGGGTCGATTTCCCCATGTCTGGGCTATCGGTTCAGCGGTCGCCAAAATTCGCGGTCACCCGCGGGAGTGTCGTCCTGCGGGTTGTTTCGCCTGCCGCTGGTGAAAAGAAGAGGCCTGAATGCTGAGAATTCACTTCACAGCCGCCGACCTCGCGCGGCTGCGCATGGTGGCGAGCCTGGGTCCGGTCGCGGAGAGCGTGTTCGGGCTCGATGTGTACGGCCGCGCGGGCACCGTGGGTTTCCACGCCTGGCGGAAGAACGTCCGCGCGCTGCTGCGCGGGTCACCGGCGTGGGAGTGCCCGCCACTCGACGAGCTCCTGTGGCTGTTGGAGCGCCCGGTCGGGGCCCGCGGGCAGGGCGCGGGCGGCGACCCGATCCGCGAGCAGGTCACGGCCACGGTGTACGAGTTCTGCCGGCTGGCGGTCATGCCGCACTGGGAGCGGGTGCGCACCCACCTCGAGGCGGTCCGCGACTCCCTGGGCCGGGTCGCCATCACCAGCGGGGTCGAGGGTCTGCTCGGCGCGCTGCACCCCAAGGTGAACTGGGTCGCGCCGGTGCTGGAGATCCCGGACGCCGCCGACCGGGACATCCACCTGCGGGGGCGGGGTCTCTCGCTCAGCCCCTCGGTGTTCCTCTCCGGTCGCACGGCGGTGGTGGTGCGGTCCGAACGGGCGACCGGGGTGCCCGCGATGGTGTTCGGCGTCCCGGCGACCAGTGACCTCTGGCGCGTCGACGAACCCAACGAGCAGGCCTTGGAGGCGCTGGTCGGGCACACCCGGGCGGCGGCGCTGCGGGCCCTGACCGAGAGCTGCACGACCAGCGAGCTCTCGCAGCGCCTGGGCATCTCCCTCGCCGGGGCCAGCAAACACGCCACCGTGCTGCGCAAGGCGGGGCTGGTGATGACGGCCCGCAACCGCAACTCGGTGACGCACTCGCTCACCGGCCTCGGCGTGGCGCTGCTGAAGAGCCGGGAGCCCGTCCGCTCCCGCCACCCCGAGGTCGTCTGAAACCCGCTCCAGGAGAGGAAACCACCATGAGCACCAACCCGTTCGAAGACCCCGACGGCCGCTACCTCGTCCTGGTCAACGACGAGGGCCAGCACTCGCTCTGGCCGTCGTTCGCGCAGGTGCCCGCCGGGTGGTCGGTGGCACTCGCCGAGACCGACCGGCAGAGCGCGCTCGACTACGTGACCGCCAACTGGACCGACTTGCGACCCAAGAGCCTGGTGGAGGCGATGGATCGATGACGACCGCGCTGCCGCTGGTCCTCGAGGGCGACGGCGCGTCCATCCACGACCGGATCCGGCTCGACCGCCCCGACCTGCGCGAGGCCCTGGTCGAGCACGGTGCCGTGCTGTTCCGCGGGTTCGACGTCGGCGGGGTCGACGGACTCGACGAAGCCGTCCGGCAGCTCTCGGGCGCGCCGTTGACCTACTCCGAACGCTCCACCCCGCGCAGCCGGATCAGCGGGAACGTCTACACCTCGACGGACTACCCGCCGCAGGAGGAGATCTTCGCGCACAACGAGAACTCCTACCAGGCCGTCTGGCCGCTGACCCTCTACTTCTACTGCATCGAGCCACCGACCACCCAGGGGGCGACTCCGCTGTCGTCCACGCGCGCGGTGCACGAGTCGATCGATCCCTCGGTCCGCGCCGAGTTCGAACGCCGCAAGTGGATGACCGTCCGCAACTACGGCGACGAGCTCGGCCTTCCCTGGCGCGAGGCGTTCAACACGCACAACCCCGCCGAGGTCACGGATTACTGCGCGCGCAACGGAATCGAGGTCGACTGGCTCGACGGCGACCGGCTGCGGACCAGGGCGGTGCGCGAACCGGTGCACCGCCACCCGGTCTCCGGGCAGCCCGTGTGGTTCAACCACGCGACGTTCTTCCACGTCAGCACGTTGCCCGCGGAGATCCGCGAGGGACTGCTGGAGATGTGCGGGGAGGAGAACCTGCCCAACAACACCTACTACGGCGACGGCGGCCCGATCCCGGACGACGTCGTGGCGCACCTGCGCGCCTGCTACCGCGCCGCGTCCACGCGGTTCGACTACGAGCGCGACGACCTGTTGGTGGTGGACAACATGCTGACCACGCACGCGCGGGAGCCGTTCACCGGGCCCCGGCGGATCGCGGTCGCGATGGCCGAACCGTCGGTCGTCTGACCGGTCGGTTTCGCTGGGGCGTCAAAGACCTGGAGCCTGGCCTGCGTTCTCGGCCAGGCTCCTCCCTTGTCCGGATACGAGAGGAAGACGCCGTGCGACGGCTGCAGCTGCACCCAGGAGATGTCGAAGCAATCCGTTCCGTCGTCGACGACCTCGCGCGCCGCCACGACACCGTCGAGTCCGCGGGGTTCCAGTCGGAGGCCCGGCTGTGGGCCGACGAACTGCCCCGGCGGGTCCGCCGCGAGCTCCACGAGTTCCACCGCACCGAGCCGAGCGGGGTCCTGGTCGTGTCCGGTCTGCCGGTGGACGACGCCGGGCTGGGCCCGACGCCCGCGCACTGGAAGGGCAAGCCCGAGGTGGTGCCGACCCTGCGGCACGACATCGCGTTCTTCCTCGTCGCCCAGCTGCTCGGGGAGCCGATCGGCTGGGCCACCCAGCAGGACGGCCGGATCATGCACGACATCTTCCCGATCCGGGAGCACGAGCACGAGCAGATCGGCTGGGGCAGCGACGAACTGCTCACCTGGCACACCGAGGACGCGTTCCACCCGCTGCGCACCGACTACCTGGCGCTGATGTGCCTGCGCAACCCCGGCGGCGTCGAGACGACCACCGCGGACATCGCCGACGTGCGGATCGAGGACGACCTGCGCGAGATCCTGGCCGAGCCGCGGTTCCACATCCTCCCCGACAACTCCCACCGCGCGGAGAACCGCGTCGACGCGGTCGCCGAGGATGGTCGGGCAGAGGACGGTCGGGTCGCGGCGCTGCGGCGCCGCAGCGCCGAGCGCGTCGAGCGGGCGCTCAGCGACCCGGAGCCGGTGGCGCTGCTGTTCGGCGCACCCGACGACCCGTACGTCGTCGTGGACCCCTACTACATGCAGGGGGCGCTCGGTGCGGAGGAACAGCGGGCGCTGGAGCGGTTCTCCGCCGCCATCGACGAGGCGATGAGCGGGGTCGTGCTGCGCCCCGGCGACATGTGCTTCATCGACAACTACCGGGTGGTGCACGGGCGCAAGCCGTTCCGGGCCCGCTTCGACGGCACCGACCGGTGGCTGCGCCGGTTGAACGTCGCGCGAGACCTGCGCAAGTCGCGGGCATTCAGGCTGGGCGCGGATCACCGCGTCATCTACTGAGCTGGGGGTCGGCGTGAAACTCAGGTTCCTCCTGGAGGCGTTCGACGCGCAGGTGCTCCGCACCCCGGACGCGCCCGCCGTGCTATCGGCGGCGGGCGCGGTCAGTTACGCGGAACTCGACGCCCGGGCGAGCCGGCTCGCCGGGCGCCTCGTCGAGCGCGGCGTCGGGCCGGACGTGGTGGTCGGTGTCTGCGCCGAACGCGGGATCGACCTGGTGGCCGGGCTGCTGGGCGTGCTGAAGGCGGGCGGGGCCTACCTGCCGCTGGACCCCGCGCTGCCCGCCGAGCGCCTGGGTCTCATGCTGGCCGACGCCGGTGTCACGACTGTGCTGGCCCAGCCCGGCCTGGCCGGGAACCTGCCGGTGCCCGCGGATGCGCTGGTACCACTGGGAACCGGTCGCGACGAGCCTGCGGCCCCGGTCCGGTTCACACCGCACCCGTCCAGGCCGGACCCAGCGAACCTGGCCTACGTCATCTACACCTCCGGCTCGACCGGGCGGCCCAAGGGCGTCCAGGTCGAACACCGCCAGCTGGCGAGCTACCTCGCGTGCTGCGAGCGGGACTACCCCGGGTTGGCGGGAACCGCGCTGCTGCACGGTTCCGTGGCGTTCGACCTGACCGTCACGACGGTCTGGGGTCCGCTCTCGGTGGGTGGTTGCGTCCTGGTGGGCGACCTGGACGACCGCGGGGGCGCGCGGCCCCTGCGGCGCCCGACCTTCGTCAAGGCGACACCGAGCCACCTGCCGATGCTGCTCGCGCTGCCGGAGGAGTTTTCCCCGACAGCGGACCTCGTCGTCGGTGGCGAGGCACTCCCCGGTGACCTGCTGGACCGGTGGCGCGCGCGCCACCCCGGCGCGACCGTGGTCAACGAGTACGGCCCGACCGAGGCGACGGTCGGGTGCACGGCCTTCCGGGTGGAGCCGGGCGCGGTGCTGGCCCGCGGCGCGGTCCCCATCGGCGAGTCGATGGCGGACGCCCGCTCGTACGTGCTGGACACGCGGCTGCGCCAGGTCGGGGTGGGCGAGCCGGGCGAGTTGTACGTGGCGGGCGCCGGGCTCGCCCGCGGTTACCTCGGCAGGCCCGCGATGACGGCGGAGCGGTTCGTCGCGGACCCGTTCCACGGCGCGGGCGAACGCATGTACCGCACCGGGGACGTCGTCCGCCGGGACGACGCGGGGAACCTGCACTACCTGGGCCGCGCGGACGACCAGGTGAAGATCCGCGGCCACCGCGTCGAACCAGGGGAGGTCGAAGCGGCGTTGGCGCTGCACCCGGCCGTCCGCCACGCCGTGGTGATCGCGCGCGGCGACGAGGACAAGCGTCTCGTCGCCTACGTCGTACCCGCGGGGGAGAACTTGCCGGACCTGCGCGGGTTCCTCGCGTCGAGCCTGCCCGAGTACATGGTCCCGGACGTGGTCGTGCCGCTCGCGGAACTGCCGCTCGCCGCCAGTGGCAAGCTCGACCGCGACGCGCTGCCCCTTCCCGCACCGGGGGAAACCCGGGGCGGGGAGGTCGCGCGCACTGCCACCGAGACCACCATCGCGGGCATCTGGGCCGACGTGTTGGGCCTCGACGGTGTGGACAGCATCGACGTGGACGCGGACTTCTTCGAACTCGGCGGCAATTCCCTGCTCGCCTTCCGCGTCGTGCCGAGGATGCGTGCCGCGCTCGATGTCGAGCTGCCGATCCGGGTGCTGTTCGACTGCCGCACTGTCGCGGACCTGGCGGCCAGGGTGGACACCTCCGCGGGCGGCGGGGTAGCCGGGATCGCCGTCGCCGACCGGGCGGGGAAGTTGCCGCTCTCGTTTCCCCAGCGGCGTTTCTGGTTCCTCCACGAGTTCGACTCGACCGCCGTGGAGTACAACGTCCACTTCGGATTCCGGCTGCACGGCGACCTCGACGTCGAGCGGCTGCGGACGGCCTGCCACGAGTTGGTGGCGCGGCACGAACCGCTGCGGACCACGGTGAGCCTCGCTGACGACGAGCCGATCCAGGTCATCCACCCCGCGGGCGAGCCGCGGCTGGCCGTCCTGGACCTGGCGGACTGGGCGGCCCAGGTACGCGACGAGGTCACCGTCCCGTTCGACCTGCGCGGCGGTCCGGTCGCGCGGTTCCTGCTGCTGCGCGGCGAGGACGAGCACGTCCTGCTGATCGGCGTGCACCACATCGCGGTCGACGGCTGGTCGATGGGACTGCTCACCGAGGAGCTGAGCGCGCTCTACAACGGGCGAGAGCTCCCGGTGCTGCCCCTGCAGTACGCCGACTACGCGTCGTGGCAGCGCGCCCGCCTCACCGACGAGGCCTTGGCACCACACCTGACCTACTGGCGCGAGCAGCTGGCGGAGGTCACCCCGTTGCAGCTCCCGACCGACCGCCCGCGTCCCGCGGTGCTGACCTCGGCAGGCCGCGACCACCGCTTCGGCATCTCCGCCGAAACCACCGCGCGGCTTGACAACCTGGGCAGGAGGCACGGCGCGACCCTGTTCATGACGCTCGTCGCCGCCTGCCAACTCCTGTTCGCCCGGTACTCGGGGCAGCGGGACGTGGTCCTGGGCACGGCGGTGTCCGGGCGTGAGCGGCCCGAGCTGGAACGGCTCGTCGGCTGCTTCATCAACACCCTCGCCCTGCGCGGCACCGTGGACGGCCGCGAGTCGTTCGCGGATCTCCTCGCCCAGGTCAGGAAGACGGTTCTCAGCGCGTTCGCCCACCAGGAGGTGCCGTTCGAACGCCTGGTGGACGAGCTGTGCGTGGACCGCGACGCCAGCCGCACCCCGCTCGTGGAGGCGATGGTCGTGCTCCAGAGTGGACTCCAGCGCGCGCTGGACCTCCAGGGCCTGGCAGGCGAACGCCTCGACCTGCCGGAGGTGTCGGCGATCTTCGACATCTCGATCGAGTTCACCGAGCACGCCGCCGGGATGGCTGTCCTGGTCAAGTACAACACCGACCTGTTCGACGCGGCGACGATCGAGCGGATGTCGGGTCACCTGG
Source organism: Actinokineospora sp. NBRC 105648 (assembly GCF_030269645.1). Lineage (GTDB taxonomy): Bacteria > Actinomycetota > Actinomycetes > Mycobacteriales > Pseudonocardiaceae > Actinokineospora. The sequence continues at coordinate 17,984 of NZ_BSTR01000002.1, forward strand.
TGGTGTTGCTCGACGCGCTGGACGACACCGCGCGGCCGATGGCGGAACTCCCGTTGTCCGGTCCCGCCGAGCAGCGGCTCGTCGCCGCGTGGAACGACACCGGGTCCGCCCGTCCGGCGGGGTCGGTCCCCGGTCTGTTCGAGGAGCAGGTCCGCCGCGTGCCCGACGCGATCGCCATCGCGTCGGATGCGGGCAGCCTCACCTACGCCGAGGTGAACGGTCGGGCGAACCGCCTGGCGCACCTGCTCGTGGCGCACGGCGTGGGCGCGGAGTCACGGGTGGCCGTCATGCTCGACCGCTCGGCCGACGCCGTGGTCGCGATGCTCGCCGTGCTCAAGGCAGGCGCCTGCTACGTGCCGTTGCACGCGAGCTATCCCGTCGACCGGGTCCGGCTGGTGGTGGGGGATGTGGCGGCCGCGCTCCTGCTCACCGACCGGTCGCTGCGCGAGCGGGCGGCGACCGTGGGCGTCCCGCTGGTCGTGGTGGACGACGAACCCCGGCTGGCCGACCAGCCCGCGGCCGACCTCGGCCACGAGATCCGGCCGGAGCGGCTCGCGTACGTGATCTTCACCTCCGGCTCGACGGGCACGCCGAAGGGTGTCGCCGTCACCCACCGGAACATCGTCGCGCTCGCCGCCGACCAGCGCTGGCGCGGCGGCGCCCAGGAGCGGCTGCTGTTCCACTCCCCGCACGCCTTCGACGCCGCCACCTACGAGATGTGGGTGCCGTTGCTGGCGGGCGGCCGCGTCGTCGTCGCGCCGAGCGGACTCACCTCCGACCTCACCCGCCGCATGGTCGCCGAACACGGCGTGACCGGCCTCTTCTTGACCACGGCGCTGTTCAACCTCTTCGCGGAGGAGGACCCCGACAGCTTCTCCGGCCTCCGGGAGGTGTGGACCGGGGGCGAGGCCGCGTCCCTGGTCGCCTTCGACCGGGTCCTGCGGCACTGCCCGGGCACGAAGGTCGTGCACGTGTACGGCCCGACAGAGACGACGACCTTCGCCACCTGCCGGGAGATGGCGGACGCGGGCAGCGCGCCCATCGGCGGACCGATGGACAACACGCGGGCGCACGTGCTCGACGACTACCTCCAACCGGTGCCGGTGGGCGTGCCGGGGGAGTTGTACCTCGGCGGGTCGGGCGTCGCGCGCGGGTACTCCGGGCGTCCCGCGCTGACCGCCGAGCGCTTCGTCGCGAACCCGTTCGGCGCCGGACGGCTGTACCGCACGGGTGATCTCGTGCGCTGGACGGCCGACGGCGAGCTGGAGTTCCTGGGCCGCGTCGACGGTCAGGTCAAGATCCGCGGGTTCCGGATCGAGCTCGGTGAGGTCGAGGCTGCGCTGCGCACCCACCCGGACGTCACCGGCGCCGTGGTCGTCGCCAGGCAGGACGGCGCCCGCAAGTACCTCGCCGCCTACGTCGTCGCGGGCGACGGGCCGCTGCCGGACCTGCGGGCGCACCTGGGCCGATCGCTACCCGAGTACATGGTCCCGGCGGCCTTCGTGGCCATGGCCGGGTTCCCGCTGACCGCGACCGGCAAGGTCGACCACCGGGCGCTGCCCGACCCGCTCGCGCGGGCGGCCGACGGCTTCGTGGCGCCCGCGGACCCGGTGCAGGAGCAGCTCAGCCGCATCTGGGCCGAGGCGCTCGGCGTGGCCCGGGTCGGCGCGGACGACAACTTCTTCCGCCTCGGCGGGGACTCCATCCTCGCCATCCAGGTGGTGTCCAGGGCGCGGCGCGCGGGCGTGCGGCTGACGTCGAAGGACCTGTTCCGCTGGCAGACAATCGCCGCGCTGGCACCGCACGCCGTCGTCGAACAGGCCGTGGACCGGACCGGACGCGTCTGCGGCCCGACACCGCTGACCCCGATCCAGCACTACCTGATCGACCGGTTCACCGTGCCGGAGGTCTTCGACCAGTACGTCACGATCGACCGGCCGGGAGACCCGGAAGACGAGGTGGCGCTGCGCGCGGCGCTCGACGCCCTGACCGACCACCACGACGCGCTCCGGATGCGCTTCAGCCGGTTGGATGGCGGGTGGTCGCAGCACAACCTCGAGACCGGGACCGGGCACTTCGACGACACCCCGCTGCTCCGGGTCGAGCCCGACGGCGCGGGCCTGCGGCTCTACATTCACCACCTCGTGGTCGACGGCGTGTCGTGGCGGATCCTCCTCGAAGACCTCCGGACCGCCCACGACCAGATCCGCGCGGGCGGCCCGGTCGACCTCGGCCCGAAGACGTCCTCGTTCCGCGACTGGTCGCTGCGGATGTCCGACCACGTGCGGGACGGCGGTTTCGACGACGAACTCGCCCACTGGTCGGCGATCCGCGAAGAGGTCCCGCTGCCACGGGACGGCGACGGGCCGAACACCGTCGACACCGCCCGCACCGCCCACGTCGGGCTGGACGCCGAGACGACCCGCGCGCTGCTGAACGACGTCCCGGACGTCTACCGCACCGAGATCAACGACGTGCTCCTCGCCGCGCTCACCCGCGTGCTCACGCGCTGGACCGGACACGACCGCGTGCTGCTCGCCATGGAGGGCCACGGCCGGGAGGAGCTGTTCGCCGACCTCGACCTCGGGCGCACGGTGGGCTGGTTCACCAGCTACTACCCGGTCGTGCTCGAGGACACCGGCCGCGAGTACGGCGACCTGCTCAAGTCGGTCAAGGAACAGCTGCGGGCCGTCCCCCGCAAGGGGATCGGGTACGGCGCCCTGCGCTACCTGGGAACGCTGGCGGAGGGCCCGCGCCCGCAGGTGAGCTTCAACTACCTCGGCCAGATCGAGACCGCGATCGAGCTCAGGCAGGACCCGTCGGACGTGCGCGGGCACGCGCTGGAGATCGTCGGTCTGGTGCGGGACGGCAGGCTCGGGTTCTCCTGGCACCACTCGACGAACCTGCACCGCCCGGACACGGTCGAGCGGTTGGCGGCGGAGTTCGTCGCCGAGCTCAAGGCACTGGTGGAGCACTGTGCCCACCCCGCCGCCGGTGGCCGCACGCCGGCCGACTTCCCCCTCGCCGGGCTCGACCAGTCCACTGTGGACCGGCTGGTCGGCGACGGTCGCCTCGTCGAGGACGTCTACCCGCTCACCCCGATGCAGAGCGGGATGCTCTACGACTCGATGATGGCGCCCGGTTCGAACGCCTACCTCGTCCAGTTCGACGTGGTCGTCGAGGGCGTCACCGACCCGGTGGCCCTGGGCAGGGCCTGGCAGTCCGTCGTCGACCGGACGCCGGTCCTGCGCACCGAGATCGTGACCGAGGGCGTCGACGAGCCGGTGCAGCTGGTGCGCCGAGAGGTCCGCGTGCCGATCACCCACCACGACTCGGCCGAGGGCGTGGTCGAGGACGACTGGGCGCGGGGCTTGGCCACGGACGACCGACCGCTCCTGCGCGTCGCGCTGATCCCGTTGTCCGGCAACGAGGTCCGGATGATCTGGACCGTCCACCACATCCTGCTCGACGGCTGGAGCGCACACCGCCTGCTGGCCGACGTCTGCGCCACCTATGCCGGCCTCCCCACCGGTCCGCCGCGGCGTCCGTTCCGCGACTACGTCGAGTGGCTGCGCGCCCAAGACCTGGCCGACGCCGAAGCCCACTGGCGCTCGGAACTGGCGGGCTTCGCCACACTCACCCCGGTGCCGTACGACCGCGTGCCCGCGGCGGCCTACCGCCCGCGCTCGACCGAGTGGGTCACGACCGAGGTGCCCGAGGCGGTGTCGCGCCTGCTGTCCGAGCTGGCCCGCGAGCACCGGCTCACGATGAACACCCTGGTCCAGGGTGCGTGGGCGATCACGCTGGCCAGGTACGCCGGTGAGCGCGACGTCTGCTTCGGCGCGACGGTCTCCGGCCGCCCGGCGGAGCTGGCGGGCGCCGAGGACATCGCCGGCATCATGATCAACACCCTGCCGGTGCGCGTCGACGTCGACGGGGGCGCGGAGCTGCTGCCGTGGCTGCTCGCACTGCAGGACGCCCAGGCGGGGGCCCGCGCGTTCGAATCGGTCTCGCTGGCCCAGGTCCAGGCGTGGAGCACGGGTGCGCGTCTCTTCGACAGCATCGTCGTGTTCGAGAACTACCCGATCGACCGCGCGGGCGCGCAGGTGCGGGTCAGTGCGGTCGGTGCCAACGAGGTCAACGGGTACCCCCTCAACGTCGTGGCCTATCCGGGCGAGCGGCTGTCCTTCGTGTTCCGGTACGACCCGGCGCTGTTCGACCAGGCCACGCTGCGGCGGGTCGGCGAGAACCTCGTCGCGCTGCTGACCGGCGTCGTGGAGACCCCGCACGGCCGGATCGGTGACATCCCGATGCTCGCCGCTGGCGACCGGCGCGCGCTGGAGCGGTGGAACGACACCGCCGAGGACTACGCCGTGGGTACCGTCCACGGCCTGTTCGAGGAACAGGTCGCGCGGACGCCGGACGCGATCGCCGTGACCGGCGCCGAAACCCTCTCCTACGCCGAGCTGAACGCCCGCGCGAACGCCGTCGCCCAGACCCTGGTGTCCCGGGGAGTCGGTGCGGAGTCGCGGGTGGCCGTGGTGCTGGGGCGGTCGGCGGACGTGGTGGTGGGCACGCTCGCGGTGCTCAAGGCCGGTGGCGCCTACGTGCCCCTGCGCCCTGACCAGGCGGCGGGCCTGCTCCGTGGCACTGCCGAGCGCGCGGGCGCGATCCTGGTCCTGACCGAGCGAGAGCTGCACGCACAGGCGGAGACCGTCGGGTTGCCGGTTGTCGTGGTGGATTCCGCCACGGCGGACAACCCGCTGGGTCCCGTAGATCCCGAGCGGCTGGCGTGCGTCATGTTCACCGGTGAGCCGAGGGGCGTGGCGGTCAGCCACCGCAACATCGTCAGCCAGGTGGCCGACCGGCGCTGGCGGTCCACCGAACCCCAGCGGGTCCTGTTCCACTCGTCGCTGGCGTCCGACGCGGCGACGTGGGAGCTGTGGATGCCGCTGCTGACGGGCGGCCGGGTCGTGGTCGCCCCGGACGACCTCGACTCCCGCCTGATCCGGCGGCTGGTGGCCGAGCACGGCCTGACGACGGTCTTCCTGACCTCGGCTCGGTTCGGCGCGCTCGCCGAGGAGGACCCCGGGTGCTTCGCGGATCTGCGCGAGGTGTGGACCGGTGGCGCGGTGGTCGCCGGGCCGGCGATCACGGCCGTCCGGGAGCACTGCCCCGGCACGACGGTCGTCAGCGCGTACGGGCCCACGGAGACCACGACCTTCGCCACCTGCCACCCGATCACCCGGCCGGGACCGGCGCCCATCGGCAGGCCGATGGACAACACCCGGGCCCACGTGCTCGACGCGCGGCTGCTGCCGGTCCCGGTCGGGGCCCGCGGCGAGCTGTACCTCGCGGGCGACGGCGTGGCCAGGGGTTACCTCGGTGAGCAGGCGCTGACCGCGCAGCGGTTCGTCGCCGACCCCTTCGGTTCGGGCGGTCGCCTGTACCGGACGGGCGACGTCGTCCGGTGGTCGGCGGACGGCCGGTTGGAGTTCCTCGGCCGCGTCGCCGACCAGGTCGAGTGCCCACCCACCCGCACCGGGGAGGTGGACCGGCGGACGCTCCCGGAGCCGGTCCCGCGACCGGGCGGCACCGGGCGGGTCGTCCCGCGGAACCCGACCGAGCGCGCCCTCGGCCGGATCTGGGGCGAACTGCTGTCCCTCGAGGTGGTGGGCGTGCACGACAGCTTCTTCGCCCTCGGCGGCGACTCGATCACCGCGCTGCGGCTGGTGTCGAGGGTGCGGCGCGCCTTCGGCGTGGCGGTCACCCCGCGCGACCTGTTCGACGCCCCGACCATTGGCGAGCTGGCCGAGACCGTGCGCGACCGAATTCTGGTGACGATGGGGGACGCTCGATGAGCATCGACGACCGGCTGGCCTCGCTGTCGCCGGAGCAGCGCGAACTGCTGCTGCGGCGCCTCGCGGGCGAGGCACCGGAGGACCCGGCGACCGAGCGGATCGACACCGCCCCCGGCGACGGCCCGCTGCCGTTGTCGCAGGCGCAGCAGCGGCTGTGGTTCTCCTACGAGCTGGAGCCCGACAGCATCGAGTACGTGGTCCCGCGGGCCCTGCGGCTGACTGGCGAACTCGACGTGGCGAGCCTGCGCCGGGCGCTCGACGGGCTGGTCGCCCGGCACGCCTCGCTGCGGACGACGTTCGACTCGGTGGACGGCCGGGGGACCCAGACCGTGCGACCGGTGTCCTATGTGAACCTTCCGGTGACCTCGGTCGCCGAGGTGGAGTCGGAGCTGCTGGCCGAGGTGCGGCGGCCGTTCGACCTGCGGCGCGGCCCGGTTTTCCGGGCCCGGTTGCTGCGGCTAGGCGCCCGGGAGCACGTGCTGGTGCTCGCCATGCACCACATCGTCACCGACGGCTGGTCGATGGGGCTGCTGGTCGAGGAGCTGAACACCCTGTACGCCGGGCAGCAGCTCGCCCCGCTGCCGCTGCGGTACGTCGACTTCGCCCACTGGGAGCGGGAACGCGACCTCGACGACCAGCTGCGGTACTGGCGCGACCGGCTGGCCGGGCTCGCCCCGCTGGAACTCCCGACCGACTTCCCGCGCCCCGCGGTCCGCGACCCCGCCGGTTCGGTCCACGTGTTCGAGGTGCCGGAACTGGTGGTGTCGAGGCTCAAGGCCATCGGCGGCGCGCGCGGCGCCACCCTGTTCACGACCCTGGTCGCGGCGGTGCAGGTCCTGCTGGCGCGATACGCCGGACAGTCCGACATCGCCGTGGGCACGGCCACCTCCGGGCGCACCCGGGAGGAGTGGGAGAACCTGGTCGGGTTCTTCGTCAACACCCTGGTCCTGCGCTCGACGGTGGACGAGTCCCGGACGTTCCCCGAGTTCCTCGACACCGTGCGCGAGACCGTGCTCGGTGCCTCCGCCAACGAGGAGGTGCCGTTCCAGCGGCTGGTGGACCTGCTCGGACCGGACCGCGACCCCAGCAGGCCACCGCTGGTCGACGTCATCGTGAACCTGCAGAACACCCCGGTGGCGCACACCCGCATGCCCGGCCTGGCGGTCGAGGAGCTCGTGGCCCCCGTCGTCGTCTCCGGCGTGGACCTGGCGTTCGACTTCACCGAACGCGGCGGCGGCCTGGTCGGGCACCTGCGCCACAACACCAGCGTGATCACCCCTGCCACGGCCGGGCGCATCGCCTCGCAGCTGGGGACGCTCTTGGCGGCGATCGCCGCGCGCCCGGACCAGCGCGTCGCCGACCTGCCGGTGCTCGCGGCCGAGGACCACCGCCTGCTCACCGCGGGCTGGCCGGGCGACGGGGCGGGCCCGGAGCCGAGGACCGCGCCAGAGCTGTTCGCCGAGCAGGTCGCCGCCACGCCGACGGCGCCCGCGGTCGTGTTCGGGGACACCACCCTCACCTACGCGGAGCTGGACGAACGGGCCAACCGGCTGGCCGCCCTGCTGGTGCGGCGCGGCGTCGGCCCGGAGGAGTTCGTCGCCGTCGCGCTGCCGCGCTCGGTCGAGCTGGTCATCGCGGTCGTCGCCGTGCACAAGGCCGGCGCCGCCTACCTCCCGCTGGACCCGGACTACCCCGCCGACCGCCTCCGGGTGATGGCCGAGGACACGCGGCCGATGCTGGCGCTGACCACGGACGGCCGTGAGGTGCCCGGCACCCCGACCGTCGACCTGGACACCGTCGACCTGGACACCCTCCCCGCCACGGCGCTCGAGGTCGCCGTCCGGCCGGGGAACGCCGCCTACGTCATCTACACCTCGGGTTCGACCGGCAGGCCCAAGGCGGTGGTCGTCACGCACTCGGGCTTCCACGACATGGTGCTGACCCAGCGCCGCGTGCTGGGCGCGGGCCCGGACACCCGGGTGCTGCAGTTCGCCTCGCTGAGCTTCGACGGCGCGTTCTGGGAGTTCGCGCTCGCGCTGTTCTCCGGCGGCGCGCTCGTGCTCGCCACCGCGGCGCAGCGGCTGCCGGGTGACCCGCTCGTCGAGCTCATCGCCCGGCAGCGCCTCACCCACCTCAACCTGCCGCCCACCGCCGTCGCGGCCCTGCCCCGGCACGCCATCCCGCCCGGGGCGAACCTGGTCGTCTGCGGGGAGGCCTGCCCGCCCGGGCTCGTCGAGGCCTGGTCACCGGGCCTGCGGATGATCAACGGCTACGGGCCGACCGAGTCGACCGTCTGCGCCACCCTGAGCGACCCGCTGACACCGGCGGACGCGGCCACCGGCGTGGTCCCGATCGGCCGGCCCATCCCGAGCGTGCGCACCTACGTCCTCGACGACCGGCTGCGCCCCGCGCCGGTCGGCGTGCCGGGTGAGCTGTACCTGGCGGGCACCCGGCTCGCCCGCGGCTACCTGAACCAGCACGCGGTGACCGCGCAGCGGTTCGTGGCCGACCCGTTCGGGCCGCCCGGGGCGCGCATGTACCGCACCGGGGACCGGGCCCGCTGGCTCGCCGACGGCAGGCTGGAGTTCGCCGGGCGCGCCGACGACCAGGTCAAGCTGCGCGGGTTCCGGATCGAGCTCGGCGAGGTCGAGGCCGCGCTGGCCCGGCACCCGGGGGTGGACCAGGCAGCCGCGGCGGTCAAGGTCGACGCCCGGGGGACGCGCCGGCTCGTCGGTTACGTCGTCGGCGAGGCGGATGTGGCCGAGCTGCGCGGTTTCCTGCGCGACCGGTTGCCCGAGCACATGGTGCCCACGGCGTTCACCGTGCTGGCCGCCCTGCCGCTGACGGTCAACGGCAAGATCGACCGGAAGGCGCTGCCGGTGCCGACCGGTGTGCGCGACGCCGAGGGGTACGTCGAACCCAGCACGCAGGCCGAGAAGGTCCTCGCCGCGGTGTGGTCGGAGCTGCTCGGCGTCGACCAAGTCGGCGTGCACGACAACTTCTTCGACCTCGGCGGTGACTCGATCCTCGGGTTGCAGGTGGTGGCGCGGGCGCGCGCGGGCGGTCTGAACCTGACGCCTAAGCAGATGTTCCTGCGCCAGACCGTGGCCGAGCTCGCCGCCGAGGCGGCCGCCACGGCGGTCTCGACGGCCGAGCAGGGCGCCGTGGTCGGCGAGGTCCCACTCACCCCGATCCAGCGCTGGTTCTTCGACCACCTGACCGACAGCGTCGACCGCTTCCACCAGTCGATGTACCTGGAACTGGCGGGCGACCTCGACGAGGACGCGCTGGAGATCGCGCTCGGGGCCCTGCTGGAACACCACGACGCCCTGCGGCTGCGCGCCGAACGCGCCGACGGGCACTGGCGCCAGTACAACGCGGCCCCCGGGCCGGTGACGGTCATCCAGCGCTTCGACCACCTCGACGCCGGGGCGATCGCGTTGGCCCAGCAGGACTTCCGGCTCGACACCGGCCCGCTCCTGCGGGCGCTGCTGTTCGTCCCGGCGAGGGCACGACCCCGGTTGTTCCTGGTCGCGCACCACCTCGTCGTCGACGGCGTGTCGTGGCGGATCCTGCTGTCCGACCTGGACACCGCCTACCGGCAGGCCACCCGCGGGCACCGGGTCGACCTCGGGCCGAAGACGACCTCGTTCCGGGACTGGGCGTTCCGGCTGATCGGGCACACCGCCGCCGGCGGGTTCGACGACGAACGCGGGCACTGGGCGCGGATGGCGGAGCTCTCGACGCGGGCGGCCGCGCTGCCCGTCGACCGCGCGGGCGACAACACGGCCGGGTCGATGCGCACGGTGTCCCGCCGGATGCCCGCCGACGCGGTGCTGCGCGACGTCCCCGAGGTCTACCGGACGCGGGTCAACGACGTGCTGCTCAGCGCGCTGGCCCGGGTGCTGTCCGGCTGGGCGGGTGGGGACACCGTGCTCGTCGACCTGGAGGGCCACGGCCGCGAGGAGTTGTTCGACGACGTCGACCTGTCCCGCACGGTCGGCTGGTTCACCACGGTGTACCCCTGCGCCCTGACCGTTCCGGCGTCCGGCTGGGGCGAGGTGCTCAAGTCGGTGAAGGAGCAGCTGCGGGCCATCCCGCGGCGCGGCATCGGGTACGGCACCCAGCCCCGCGCGGGCAGGCGTCCGGAGGTGGCGTTCAACTACCTCGGCAGGCTGGACACCTCGATCGACGGCGAGCTCTACCACGGCCGATGCCCGGACCCGGGGGGTTCCGAGCGCGCCACCACCCAGGTGCGCCAGCACCTGCTCGAGATCACCGGGGTGGTCACCGGCGGTGATCTGGAGTTCCGCTGGGCCTACTCGGCCGCGGTCCACGACGAGGAGACGATCACCGCGCTGGCCAACGGGCTGATCAGCGCGCTGGCGGAGATCGTCGGGCACTGCGCCCGGCCGGACGCGGGCGGCTGCACGCCGTCGGACTTCCCACTCGCCGCGCTCGACCAGTCCACTGTGGACCGGCTGGTCGGCGACGGTCGCCTCGTCGAGGACGTCTACCCGCTCACCCCGATGCAGAGCGGGATGCTCTTCCACTCGCTGGCCGAGGACGGTGCCGACGTCTACGCCGGGCACTTCGGCGTGGTGCTCGACGGTGTCACCGACCCGCTCCGGCTGGCCGAGGCCTGGCAGCGGGTGCTCGACCGCACGCAGGCGCTGCGCACCCGCGTCGTGTGGGCGGACGTGGCCGAACCGCTGCAGGTCGTCGAGTCGCGCGTCCACCTGCCGGTGGCCCACCACGACCTGCGCGGTCGCGCGGACCAGGCCGAGGCGGTGGCCCGGCTGTGGGACGAGCGGGTCGCGGACCGCCTCGACCTCGCGGTCGCGCCGTTGCTGCGCCTGACGATCGCCCGCCTCACCGACACCCGCGTGCAGCTGTTCTGGACCGCGCACCACCTGCTCGCCGACGGCTGGAGCTTCGCCTCGGTGCTGACCGACGTGTTCACCCGGTACGCCGTGCTCTCCGGCGACCGGGGCCTGGTCCCGGTCGCGCGCAGGCCCTACCGGGACTACGTCGCCTGGCTGGCCGAGCAGGACAAGACCGCGGCGCAGGAGCACTGGCGCGAGCTGATGTCCGGCTTCACCACCCCGACGCCCCTGCCGTTCGACCGCACGCCGGTGCTGGCGCACCGCTCGCGGTCGTCGCGGGAGATCCGGCTGGCGCTGTCCCCGGAGGCCTCCCGGCGGCTGTTCGCGTGCGCCCGGGAAGCGCGGCTCACGGTGAACACGCTCCTGCAGGGCGCGTGGGCGTTGCTGCTCTCGCGCCACAGCGGCGAACGCGACGTCTGCTTCGGCGCGACGGTGTCCGGTCGCCCGGCCGACCTGCCGGGCAGTGAGTCGATCATCGGGCTGTTCATCAACATGGTGCCGGTCCGGGTCGAGGTCGACAGCACCGAGACGGTGTCGGCGTGGCTGGGGCGGTTGCAGGCCGCCCAGGTCGAGTCCCGGCAGTACGAGTACCTGTCGCTCGCCGAGATCCAGACCTACAGCGACGTCCCCCGCGGCACCTCGCTGTTCGACAGCATCGTCGTGTTCGAGAACTACCCCTACGACGAGGACGCCGCCGCGCGCTACGGCCTGAAGGTGAGCGCGTACTCCGGGGACGAGCACACGAACTACGCCCTCACCCTGTCCGCCTACGCCGCGGACGAACTCCAGCTGGCGCTCGGCTACGACCCCGACCTGCTCACCGAGTCCACAGTCGAGCGCATGGCCGGGCACCTGGAGACCCTGCTCGGCGAGATCGCCCGCGCTCCCGGCGCCCGGCTGGCGGACCTGGAGATGCTGACCGGGTCCGAGCGCGGGCTGGTGGTGTCGGACTGGAACGACACCGCGACCGGGTTCGGGCCGCCGCGGTGCGCGCACGAACTGTTCACCGAGCGGGCGAGGTCGACCCCGGAGGCCGTGGCCGTCAGTCGCGGGGACCACGGGCTGAGCTTCCGCGAGCTGGACGCGCGGGCCAACCAGCTCGCCCACCGCCTGGTCGGGCTCGGTGCCGCGCCGGGCGTCCTGGTGGGCGTCTGCGCCGAGCGCGGGGTCGGCGCCGTCGTCGCGCTGCTGGCCGTGCTCAAGGCCGGTGCCGCGTTCGTGCCGCTGGACCCGGAGTACCCGGCGCGGATGCTGGCCACGATGCTCGCGGACGCGGCGGTGCCGATCCTGCTCACCGAGGACCGGCTGCTCGACCGCGTGCCGGACAGCGGCGCGGCTGTGGTGAGCCTCGACGAGCCGTTCGCCGGGCCCAGCACGCCACCGCGCACCGCGGTGACCCCAGAGGACCTGGCCTACGTCGTCTACACCTCGGGCTCGACCGGCACGCCGAAGGGGGTGATGGTCGAACACCGCCACGTCCACCACATGACCCGGGCCTGGGACGCGCGCTACGGCCTCACCGCGCTGCGACCGCGCTGCCTGTCGGTGTCGAGCCTGTCGGTCGACCTGTTCTTCGGCGACTTCCTGCTGTCGGCGCTGTTCGGCGGCTCGATGGTCATCTGCCCGACCGAGGTCGTGGCGGATCCGCCCGCGTTGCTGGACCTGCTGCGGGAATCCCGCGCCGAGCTGATGGTGACGGTGCCGTCGCTGGCGAAGGCGCTGGCCGCCGAGCTGGCCTGGCGCGGCGAGCGCCTCGACACGCTGCGGGTGCTGATGGTCGGTTCCGAGGGCTGGACCGCGGCCGACGCCCGCACCGTGCTCGCCGCGGTCGGACCGGACACCGTCCTGGTCAACGCCTACGGCGCCACCGAGACCACAGTGGACTCGACGGTGTTCCAGGTCGGCGCGGAGCCGCTGGGCGACGCGGCGTTCGTGCCGGTCGGGAAACCGTTGCGCAACACCAGGGTCTACGTGCTCGACGAGCTGCTGCGGCCGGTCCCGGTCGGCGTCGCGGGCGAGTGCTACATCGGCGGCGACGGCGTCGCCCGCGGCTACTGGAATCGTCCTGACCTGACCAGCGAGCGCTTCCTGGAGGACCCGTTCGTCCCAGGTGGTCGCCTCTACCGCACCGGGGACCTGGCGCGGTGGCGGGCGGACGGCAACCTGGAGTGCCTCGGCCGGGCCGACGACCAGGTCAAGATCCGCGGCTTCCGGGTCGAGCTGGGCGAGGTCGAGGCGGTGCTGGCGCGCCACCCCGGTGTCACCTCGGCCGCCGCCGCGGCCCACCGGGGCGACGGCCCGGCCAGGCTGGTGGGTTACGTGGTGCCCTCGGGTGCCGCGCCGGACGTCCGCGAGCTGCGGGCGTTCGCCGCCCAGAGCCTGCCCGCGCACGCCGTCCCGTCGGCGTTCGTGGTGCTCGACGCGCTCCCGCTGAGCCCCGCGGGCACGGTGGACCGGCGCGCGCTGCCCGTCCCGGACGGCGTCGCCGACACCGGTGAACCCCACGTCGCGCCCCGCACCGCGCTGGAGGCGTCGCTCGCCGGGATCTGGGCGGAGGTGCTGGGCGTCGAGCGGGTGGGCGTGCACGACAACTTCTTCGACCTGGGCGGCGACTCGATCCTCAGCATCCAGGTGATCTCGCGCGTCCGCGCCGCGCTGGGCGCGGCGCCGTCGCCCCGGCAGCTCTTCGACACCCCGTCGGTCGCCGCGCTGGCCGAGGTCGTCGCCGGGCTCTCGGGCACCGGCGCCGACCTGGTGCGGGTGCGGCGGGACGGCGCGCTGCCGCTGTCGTTCGCCCAGCAGCGGCTGTGGTTCCTCAGCGAGTTCGACCCGGACAGCGCCGAGTACAACACCGTCTTCGCCCTCGGGCTCACCGGCGCGCTCGACGTCGACGCCCTGCGCGCCGCGCTGGCCCAGCTCGTCGAACGGCACGAACCGCTGCGCACCACCTACGCCACGGTCGACGGCCGGGCGGTCCAGGTGGTCCGCGCCACCGCCGCCCCGCTCGACCTCGTCGAGGTCTCGGCCGCGGACCTGCCTGAACGCCTGCGACAGGAGGCCGACCGGCCGTTCGACCTCAGCGAAGGCGTGTTCCGCCCATCGCTGTTCCGCACCGGCGAGGACGAGCACCTGCTGGCCATCGTCCTGCACCACATCGCCACCGACGGCTGGTCGATGGGCGTGCTCGCCACGGAGCTGGGTGCCTGCTACGAGGCCGCCAGTCGAGGCGCCCGCGCGGAACTGCCGCCGCTGCCCGTGCAGTACGCGGACTTCGCGGTGTGGCAGCGGACCCACCTCGACGTCGACTCCCACCTCGACCACTGGCGCCGTGGGCTCGACGGGCTCACGCCGCTCGAACTGCCGACCGACCGGCCGCGTCCCGCGGTCCGGGAGGCGGCGGGCGACCTGCGCCTGGTCGAGGTCGACGCGGGAGTCGCCGCGGGCCTCAAGGAGCTCGCCCGCGGCCAGGACGCGACGTTGTTCATGGTGCTGGTCGCCGCCGTGCAGCTGCTGCTGTCGCGCTGCACCGGCCAGCACGACATCACCGTCGGCACGGCGACCTCCGGGCGGAACCGGGCCGAGCTCGAGGGCCTGGTCGGGTTCTTCGTCAACACGGTCGTCCTGCGGTCCACAGTGGACGAGACGGTGACCTTCACCGACTTCCTGGCGCGGGTCCGCTCGACCGCCCTGGAGGCGTTCACCCACGACGAGGTGCCGTTCGAACGGCTCGTCGAGGCCCTCCGGCCCGAACGCGACCCGAGCCGGAACGCGCTCGTCGAGGTCATGGTCGGGCTCGAGAACACCCGGTCGGGCGGTGTGGTCCTCCCGGGGCTGGTCACCACGGAGGTCCCGGTCGTCAGCGGGGACGTCAGCCACGACCTGAGCTTCGACTTCTTCGAGCGGCCCGGTGGGCTCTCGCTCGCGATCGGCTTCTCGACCGCGTTGTTCGACGGCACCACGATCGACCGGTTGGCCGGTCACCTGCGGACCCTGCTGGCCGGGATCGCGGCTCGGCCACGGGCCAGGATGGCCGAGCTGCCCTGGCTGGACGCCGACGACCGCGACCGGCTCGCGGCGTGGCACGGCCCGGTGCGCGAAGTGCCGAACACCACCCTGTCCACGCTGTTCGAGGCACAGGCCGAGGCCACCCCGGACGCGACGGCCGTGGTGTGCGGGCCGGTGTCGCTGACCTTCGCGGAACTCAACGCCAGGGCCAACCGCGTCGCGCACGACCTCATCTCGCGGGGGATCGGCCCGGAACAGGTCGTCGGTCTGACCTCCGCGCGTACCGCGGGCACGGTCGTCGCCCTGCTCGGCGTGCTCAAGGCGGGCGCCGCCTACCTGCCGCTGGACCCCGAGCTGCCCCCCGACCGGCGGGCGTTCGTGCTCGCCGACGCGGCCCCGGTGCTGGTGCTCGACGAGGACCTCCCCGAGCACGGCCCCGACGTGAACCCGGGGACGCGGGTCCACCCCGACCACCCGGCCTACGTCATCTACACCTCCGGTTCCACCGGGCGACCGAAGGGCGTGGTGCTGCCCCACCGCGGCCTGACCAACCTGTTCTTCAACCACAGCCGGGACTTCTTCCGGCCGGAGAGCGGGTCCGGGCGGTGGCGCGTGGCGCTGACGGCGGCGTTCTCGTTCGACACCTCCCTGGAGGGTGTGCTGGCGATGGTCGACGGCCACGAGCTGCACGTGGTCGACGACCTCACCCGCCGCGACCCCGAGGCACTCGTCGAGTACGTCACCGAGCACCGCGTCGACCTGCTCGACCTCACGCCGTCCTACGCGGAGCAACTGGTGCCGGTCGGGCTGGTCGGCTCGGACACGCACAACCCGCGGGTGGTGATGCTGGGCGGCGAGGCCGCGAACGAACCGCTGTGGCGCGACCTGCGCGCCGCGACGGGGACCACGGGCTACAACTTCTACGGTCCCACCGAGTGCACTGTGGACACCCTCTACTGCCGGGTCGGGGACAGCGAACGGCCGCTGATCGGCACTCCGGTGTGGAACACCCGCGCGTACGTGCTCGACAGCCTGCTGCGGCCCGTGCCCGCCGGGGTACCCGGTGAGCTGTACCTCGCCGGGGCGCAGCTGGCCAGGGGGTACCTCAAACGGGCGGCGCTGACCGCCGAGCGGTTCGTGGCGGACCCGTCCGGCCCGCCGGGGACGCGCGTGTACCGCACCGGCGACCTGGCCCGGTGGACGGCCGATGGTGCCGTGGAGTACCTCGGTCGGGTCGACGACCAGGTGAAGGTGCGCGGCTTCCGGATCGAGCTGGGCGAGGTCGAGGTCGTGCTCGCCGGGCACCCCTCGGTCTCCCGCGCCGCTGTGGTGGTCAGGCAAGGACCGTCCGGCGCCCCGCGGCTGGTCGCCTACGTGACGCGGGCGGACACCGCCCCGTCGGTGTCCGAGCTGCGCGACTTCGCCAGGGACGCGTTGCCGGGTTACATGGTGCCGTCGGCCTTCGTCGTGCTGGATGAGCTGCCGGTGACCTCCAGCGGGAAGGTCGACCGCGGCGCGTTGCCCGCCCCGGCGGTGGCCGCCGAGCCGGACGCGGGCCACCTGGCCCCCCGCGACGAGATCGAGCGGACCCTGGCAGGCATCTGGGCCGAGGTGCTGGGCCTGCCGCTGGTCGGCGCCGAGGACAACTTCTTCGAGCTCGGCGGCGACTCGATCCTGAGCATCCAGGCGGTGTCGAGGATCCGGCGGGCCGGGTTGCGGGTGACGTCGAAGGACCTGTTCCTCAACCAGACCGTCGCCCGGCTCCGGAAGGTCGTCCAGGTCGACGCGAGGACCGCCGCCACCTCGGCGGAGGTGTCCGGGCCGGTGCCGCTGACGGCGATCCAGCGGCGCTTCCTCGACGGCGACCCGGTGGCCCCGCACCACCTCACCCAGTCGACGACGGTCGAGCTGGGGGGAGAGGTCGACGTGGCCGCGTGGCGGACCGCTGTGGCGGCCCTGCTGGAGCACCACGACGCCCTGCGGATGCGGTTCACCCGCGACGGCGACGGCTGGCGCCAGCACAACGCGCCGGTCAGCCCCGTCGACGTGCTGGCCCACCACGACCTGTCCGAAGTGGACGATCAAGACCGGGTGCTCGACGAGCTGGCCGTGGCGGCCGACTCGACGTTGGACCTGGCCAGCGGTCCGCTGTTGCGTGCGCTGCTGGTCGAGTTCGGCCCCGGGCGTCCGCCGCTGCTGTTCCTGACCGCCCACCACCTGGTGGTCGACGGGGTGTCGTGGCGGATCCTGCTCGACGACCTGGAGCGGGCGCACCGGCAGGCCGCGGCGGGTGGACCGGTGGTGCTGGGCCCCAAGACGACCTCGTTCAAGGCGTGGGCCGAGCGCCTCGCCCGGTACGCGGTCGAGGGCGGGTTCGACGAGGAGGTTCCGCACTGGGCCGCGCTGCCGCAGACCCCCGCACTGCCGGTGGACCGCACCGGGCCGAACCTGGTGTCCGCCACCCGCACGGTGTCCATGTCACTGTCCGAAGAGGACACACAGGTGCTCCTGCACCGGGCGCCGGGGGTGTTCCGCACGCGGACCGCCGACGTCCTGCTCGCGGCGCTCGCCTGGGCGCTGGGCCGGTGGACCGGTGCGGACGAGGTGGCGATCGACCTGGAGGGCCACGGCCGCGAGGAGATCTTCGACGACGTCGACCTGTCCCGCACTGTCGGCTGGTTCACCACGGTGTACCCGGTCGTGCTGCCCACCGAGGCGCGGGAGTGGGCGGCGTTGGTCAAGTCCGTCCGGCGCAGGCTGCGCGCGGTACCGGGGAACGGCCTCGGCCACGGCGTGCTGCACGGACTCGGGTCGCTGCCCGCGCGCCCCGGACCGGAGGTGGTGTTCAACTACCACGGGCAGGTCGACGCCGGGACGCGGAGCACACCGCTCGGCCAGGAACAGAGCCCCCAGGAGCGGGTCTCGCACCTGCTGGAGGTCGTCGGGGTCGCGGCGGGTGGCCTGCTCGAGTTCACCTGGTACTACTCCGAGAACGTCCACCACCGCGAGACCGTGGAGCGGGTCGCCTCGGACTTCCGCGAGGCACTGCGGGCCATGGCCGAACACGCGGCGGGGCGCTGATGGACGACGAGGGCCTGTTGCGGCTGCTGGAGAAGCACCGGGTGCCCGGCGCCCAGTTGGTGGTGCGCCGGGCCAGGGTGACCCACGCGATCGAGGCGGGGGAGGAGCGCTGTGGATCAGGTCGCGCGGTGACCGCCGCTTCGGCGTTCCCGCTCGGCTCGCTCACCAAGCCGTTCACGGCCGCGCTCGCGTTGACGCTGGTCGACGACGGTGAACTCGACCTCGACGAGCCGCTGCCCGGCCTCGGTGGAGCGGTCACGCCGCGCGGACTGCTCAGCCACACGGCCGGGTTGGAGTCCAACGTCGACGAGGACGCGACCGGGCCGCGCTCCCGGTGGGCGGCCAGGTACTCCCGGCACACGCTCCCGGAGTTCCCCCCGGGCGCGGTGTTCTCCTACTCCAACGTCGGTTACGTCCTGGCCGGTCAGCTGGCCGAGGAGGTCACCGGGATGGACTGGGCGGAGGCGCTGGAGGCGATAGTCCTGCGGCCACTGGACATCCCCCTCACCGCCGCGACCGTCAGCGGCCACGCGGTGGGGGAGCGGATCGTGCCGGTCGGCGAGCAGCTCGTGCCCGACCTGGAGGCACCCGACGGCGGACTCGCGCTGAGCGCCGCCGACCTGGTCCGGTTCTGCTCGGCCGACGTGGTCGAGGCGATGTGCGAAGACCAGCTGGGCGGGGTCGAGGCGGGTCCGTTCGGCATGGCCGACGGCTGGGGCCTCGGCTGGGCGCGCTACCGCCCCGACGACTCGGCGGTCCCCGACGGCTCGGACGGGGTCGGGGCCACCGACTGGTTCGGGCACGACGGCACCGGTGACGGGACCTCGTGCCACCTCCGGTTCGAACCGGCCACCGGCACCGCGGTCGCGTTGACCACCAACGCCGCGACCGGACCGGCGCTGTGGGCCGACGTCCTGGCGGAGCTGGCCATCCCGCTGGGGCGGCCGGCGCCCTGGCCCGAGCCGGTCGCCGCCTGGCCCGAGTGCGCCGGGGTGTACGCGAACGGCGGGTCGGCGTTCGACTTCACCATGACCGGCGACGAGCTGGTCCTCGGTGGCACCGGGTCGCTGCGCTGCCACCCCGACCTGCGCTTCCGGGTCCGGGACCAGTCGGGCAACGTCCACCAGGGCCGGTTCCTGCGGGATCCCGGCAGTGGGCGGGTCGACCGCGTCCAGGTGACCGGGCGGCTGGCGGTCAGGCGGGCGGGTGGGTCGTCGTGGTGATCCCGCTGTCGCGCAACCGCGACTACAACATCCTGTGGAGCAGCCAGCTGTTCTCCGAGCTGGCCGGCGAGGTCACCCAGGTCGCGTTCCCGCTGCTGATCCTCGCGTTCGCGGGCCCGCCGTGGCAGCTCGGGCTGGCGTCCTCGGCCCTGATGGCCGCGCACATGGCGGCCATCGTGCCCGCGGGCGTGGTGGCCGACCGGTGGGACCGCAAGCGGGTCATGGTGACCTGCCAGGCGTTCCGGACCGCCGTGATGACCGGGCTGGCCGTCGCCGTCCTGCTGGGCGCGTACTCGTTCCCGCTGGTGCTGGCCGCCGCTGTGGCGGAGGGTTTCCTCGGTTCGGTGTTCGACCCGGCCGAGCACGCGACGCTGCCGCAGGTGGTGCCCGCCGCGCAGCTGGAGCAGGCGGTGGCCCGCAACGCCGCGCGGCCGTTCGTCGCGACCCTGCTGGGGCCCGCCGCGGCCGGGCTGCTGTTCACCCTCGGCCACGTCGGACCGTTCGTCGCCGACGCCGTGATGCTCGGCGGGTCCCTTGTCGCCCTGGTGTTCCTGCGCGTGCCGCGGCGGCAGGCGGCACCGGACCAGGTGGGCGGCACCGGTGTGCGCGGCGAGGCCGCGGCGGGCTTCCGCTGGGTGCTCGGCCACCGGCTGATCCGGACTACCCTGGTGTGGATGATCTTCTGCAACCTGCTGTTCAGCGCCGTGGTCGTGGTGGTGCTCGCGGTGTCCGGCGCGGAGCGGGTCGGGCCGGGGGAGATCGGCCTGACGATGGCGTGCCTGGGGGCCGGTGGTCTGCTCGGCGGGGTCTTCGCCGGGCGGCTGGCCGGGGTGCTGCCCGCGCCGGTGATCCTGATCGGGTTCTCCTGGCTGGCCGCGGTACTGGTCGCGGCGATGGCGCTGGTGCCTGCCGGGATCCTGCTCGGCGTCCTGCTGGGCGGGGCGATGTTCGGCGTGCCCGTGGCCAACACGACGGTGCTGACCTACCAGCTGATGAGCACCCCCGACGCCCTGCGCGGGCGGCTGAGCAGCATCGCAGGCTTCTGCTCCGGCGGCGCGGGCGCGCTCGGCCCGCTGGCGGGCGGGCTGCTGGCGGGCGCCGGGGGCGCGACCGGGCTCCTGGTGTGCGCGGGCGCGTTGGCGGTGGTCGCGCTGGCCACCACGCTGAGCCCCGCCGTCCGGGCGTTCCCCGCGCACGCGGAACCGGTGGCCGCGGTTGGCTGAGTCCTGGCCGGGCCGCCCGCTGCGGTTCCTTCGTTCCGGCAGGCCGTGGCGGTCGCTGTGGTACGTCGCCGTCGGCGCGGTCGCCGCGCTGCCGGTCCTCGCGCTGGCCAAGTGGGCCCTCGCCCGGGACACTCCCGCGAGCTACGGCCTCGGGGCCGTCGCGGTGGTGGCGGTCAACCTGGTGCTGGCGGTGCCGCTGGCCTCGGCCGAGCGGCGGCGGCTGGCGCTCGTCGACCGCGGCCGGAGCCCGCGCGCCCCGCTGGAGCGGGGCTGGCTGTGGCGCAAGTTCGGCTACGCGCTGGTGTTCACCGTCGTCATCGCGGTCGCGGACCTCGTCGTGCTCGTCGTCGCGCTGAGCGCGCTGGTGGTCCCGCTGTCGCCGTTGCTGGAGTTCGTCCTCGACATCGACTCCATGGTGAACTTCGACGGCCCGGTGGGCGCGCCCTCGGCCGTGCTGGCCGGGGCCCTGCTGCTGCCCGCCGTCGCGTTCCTGGTCAGCCTCTTCGCCGACGCCCAGGCGGTGTTCGCCCGCACCATGCTGACCCGCCCGGACACCAGCCTCCCCGACCGCGTCGCGGAGTTGACGCGCTCGCGCACCCGGCTGGTCGACGCGTTCGAGACCGAGCGCAGGCGCATCGAACGCGACCTGCACGACGGTGCCCAACAACGGCTCGTCGCGCTGGCCATGACCCTGGGGATGGCCGAGCTCGACCTCGCGGGCGTCCCGGGCGCGGGACCGGGGCTGGTGGCGCGCGCCCGTGCCGAGGCCTACGCCGTGCTCGCCGAGCTCCGCGAGCTGGTGCACGGCATCCACCCGCGGGTGCTCATCGACCGGGGGATCGAAGCCGGGGTGACCGAGCTCGCCGAACGGAGCCCGATCGCGGTCCGCGTGCGGATCGACCCGGTGCGCCGCTCGTCGCCGGAGGTCGAGGCGGTGGCGTACTTCGTGGTGAGCGAGGCCCTGGCCAACGTCGCCAAGCACAGCGGGGCGGGCCAGGTGGAGGTCACCGGTTCGCTCACCGGTTCCCGGCTCGTGCTGCGCGTGGCCGACGACGGCGCGGGCGGCGCGGACCCCCGGCGCGGCACCGGGCTGCAGGGCCTCGCCGACCGGGTCTCGGTCGTGGGCGGGGTGCTCGCGCTGACCAGCCCGCCCGGTGGGCCGACCGAACTACGAGTGGAGCTGCCATGGGACTGCGCGTAGTCCTCGCCGAGGACGCGGTCTTGCTGCGAGAGGGCCTCGGCGTCCTGCTGGAGCGGTTCGGCCACCAGGTGGTCGCGGCCGTCGGCGACGCGGGCGCGCTGACGGCGGCGGTCGACGCGGTCGGGCCGGACATCATCGTCACCGACGTCCGGATGCCCCCCGACTTCAACGACGAGGGCCTGCGCGCCGCGGTGGACCTGCGGGCCCGGCACCCGCGCCTGGCGGTGCTGGTGCTCACGCAGTACGTCGCGACCACCTACGCCTTCGAGCTGCTGGAGTCCGCTGTGGACGGCCGCACGGGTGGGCTGGGCTACCTGCTCAAGGACCGGGTCGGCGCGGTGCAGGAGTTCGTCGGCGCCGTCGAGCGCATCGCCGCGGGCGGGACGGTCATCGACCCGGAGGTCGTCCGGCGGCTGCTGCGCAGGGAACGGCGGGACCAGCCGATCGACCGGCTCACCGGCCGCGAGCGCGAGGTGCTCGCGCTGATGGCCGAGGGCCGGTCGAACGGCGCGATCGCCGCGCAGCTGTGCGTCAGCCCGGCGGCCGTGGCGAAGTACATCGGCGGCATCTTCGCGAAGCTGGGCCTCTCCGAGGCCGAGGGCCACCGCCGCGTCCTCGCCGTCCTCACCCACCTGCGCAACGGTGGGTGAGGACGGGCGGGGTCAGAAGGTGCCGACCCAGCGCAGCCTCGGCCACAGCCGGTCCCACGACTCGACCGGGTCGTGGCAGAGCAGGACCTGTTGCCCCGCTTCGAGGTGCGGCAGGGCGAAGTGCAGGGTGGCCGCTCGCTCGCAGCGGGTGAAGTGGGGTGCGAAGGCGTCGGGGTCGACCCCGACGGCGATCACGACGGTCTTGTCGTCACCGGGGTGGCCGAAGTCGTAGTAGGAGTTGAGCGCGCTGTAGGCCGGGGGAAGTCCTCGCGCGGGACCGAAACGGTCGACAGCGCCCGCCTCGGCGTAGTTCTGGCCGTAGACCACGGCGTGGGCGCGCTCGGCGGGCGGCAGGGTCCCGTACACCGCCGCGACCTGGGTGGTCAGCTCCTCCCAGCCGGTCTGACCGAGTTGGGCCTCGCCGAGACCCGCCAGCGGTGAGTCCTCCGCGTAGGCCGACACCGGGAGCACCGGCAGGCACATCACCGCGGCCAGCGCCGCGTTCGCCACCACCGCCACCGCCAACACGATCCGGCGGGGCAGCGTGCTGAGCCAGTCGGCGGCCGGGACGCAGCCCGCGGCGGTCAGGGCGGTCAGCAGGCCTTCGGTGTACCGCCCGAACCCGCCGACGAGCACCAGCACCACCGCGATCGCGACGTAGGCGACCGCGAGGGCGCGGTAGTCCCTCCACTGTGGACGGCGGAACAGGGCGACCAGCCCGGCGACCCACAGCGGGGTGAGGAAGGGCCCGATCATCAGCACCTGGCCGACGAGGAAGCTCACCGCGCTGCCGACCCCGAGCGGTTCCGAGAGGTCCGAGGCCATCGAGAGCTGCGGCCAGCCGTGCGTCGCCTGCCAGATCAGCACCGGCAGCGCGATCACCGCACCGATCCCGGCGCCCGCGGCGAGGAACCGGTCGCGCGGCACGTGCCGCGGTCCGGCGCCGAGGAGCCCGGCCGCGAGCCCGACGACCAGCAGGACGACGAGGTACTTCGCGAGCAGGCCGACCCCGACCACGGCGCCGATGGCGAGCCACAGCCGCGAGTCGCGGGTGCGCAGCAGTCGGACCAGCAACCAGCACAGCGCCACCCACACGACGTGGTCGACCGCGGTCGGGTGCAGGACGTGCCCGGCGGACAGGGTCGCCAGCGTGCCCGCGGCCGCGAACGCGGCGAGCACCTGGGCCCGGCCGCCGCCCCCGAGTTCGCGGGCGATGTGCGCGGCGACCCACACCGAAAGCCCGGCGAGCAGGGCGGGCACCACGCGGACGGCGAACGGGGTGTCGCCGAACAACGCGATCTGCGCTTTCGCGAGCAACGGCACCAGCGGCGGTTGGTCCACGTATCCCCAAGCGGGGTGCGCGCCGGCGACGCGGAAATACAACTCGTCCATGTAGTAGCCGTACTCGCCCGCCAGAACGAGCAGCAGCGCACTGAGCGCGAGGCTCACCGCGAGCACCGGCCGCCACTGGAACGGCGCAACGACCACGCCCTCCCGGGTCTCCGTCCGGGGACCGCCAATCGTTGCAGACACGCCGCACACACCTCTCTCACCTGGGCGCCGACACTTCCGGATCAGGGTTCACCGACCACCCGGAAACGGCAACTCCCTTGATTTCTGGGGAAAACGCGCAGGTCATCAGACGGGCGCGGGAGCGGTTCCCGACAACGGATCGGCGGGCATTGTTTTCCCTGCTAGCCTCAGGCCGTCCCGGTGAACGTATCTGTTCCCGGTGAGTGTCCGGTCGTCGTCAATTCTCTTTTCGCACTACCGGAACCTCCAAGCATGGGCGGACCCCCTACTTTCTTAGGCAAGGTGCTTGTGATCGGAATACAGGACACCCAGACGAGCCCCGGCAACCTCACCCAGTTCGAGTACCTGGCGTTGAGCAGCCCGCTCAACCTCTCGGACGGGCACGCCAGACAACGGTTGACCCCGGGCCAGGCGCGGATCATCGACGAACTGCCGAGCATGTGGGCGGACGCGGTGGAGCGCCCCGTCGACGAGATCGAGAAGGCCTCGCACCGCGCCTACTTCGAGCTGCTCGGGCAGCACAGCTACCCGGCGGCGGACGGCCGGGTGCTCAGCTGCTACTCGTCCTCGGTGGCGATGGAGATCTTCGCCCGCTCGCTGGCCACCACCACCGACGCGATCGGCCTGGTGCACCCGACCTTCGACAACATCCCGGACATCCTGCGCGGGGTCGGGCTGCGGCTGGTCCCGGTCGAGGAGGAGCAGCTGCACGGCGGCGACCTGGACCCGGCGCTGCTGCGCTCGGTCGGCTCCCTGTTCGTCACCACGCCCAACAACCCGACCGGGCGCGTGCTCGCCGAGGAGCGGCTGCGGCGCCTCGCGGCGCAGTGCGCGGAGTACGGCGTGGTGCTGACCCTCGACACCTCGTTCCGGGGATTCGACACCCGAGCGCACTACGACCACTACGCGGTGCTCGAGGCGAGCGGCTGCCGCTGGGTGGTCATCGAGGACACCGGCAAGCTCTGGCCCACCCTCGAGCTGAAGATCGGCTGGCTGGTCTCGGCGGCGAACGTCGGCCTGCCGCTGGCCAACGTGTACTCCGACATCCTGCTCGGCGTCTCGCCGCTGGTGCTGTCCATGGTCCAGCGCTTCGCCGAGGACGCGGCCGGTGGCGGTCTCGCCGACCTGCACCGGTTCATCGCCCGCAACCGGGCCACCCTGCGCTCCGGGCTCGCGGGCGTCAGCGGGGTCGGGTTCCCCGACGAGGACAGCCGGGCGAGCGTCGAACGGGTGGACCTCGGCCCGCGCACCGGGCTCGAGGTGTGGTCGGCGCTGCGCGAGCACAACGTGTTCGCCCTGCCGTGCCACCAGTTCCACTGGGCGCGCCCGGAGGAGGGCGCGTACTCGCTGCGGATCGCGCTGTCGCGGTCCGCCGAGTCCGTGGCCACCGCGACCGACGCGCTGCGGTCCGTGCTCGGCGGATGAGCGCCGAGGACTCCGCCGGGCCGCTGTCGCACCGCCGGTCCTGGAGTCCCGGCGTCGTGCAGCAGGTCGGCCCGGCCGGGACGGTCGACCTCGGACCGGGGTACCTCGAACCGGGTCTGCTGCCGGTCGACCTGCTCGCGGCGGCCTACCCGGCGGCACTGGCCGAGTACGGCTCGGCGGCGCTCGCCTACGGCGACGACCGCGGCGCGGTGCCGTTCCGCGCGCTGGTGGCCGATCGGGTGGCCCGGGCGGAGGGGCCGCCGTGCGGGCCGGACAATGTGCTCGTCACGGCGGGGACCTCGCACGCGTTGCACCTGCTCGCGACGGGGCTCGCCCAGTCCGGTGAGGTCGTGCTCGTCGAGCAGTACGGCTACGACTACGGCAGGCGGATCCTGGCCGACCGCGGCCTGCGCGCCCGCGCGGTGCCGATGGACGCGGCGGGCGTGGACCCGGCGGCGCTGGACGAGGCGATCGCCACCACCCGGGCGGCCGGGGAGCGGATCGCCTTCGCCTACCTCGCGCCGACCTTCCACAACCCGACCGGGCTCGTCTCCCCGGTCGGGCGCCGCCGCGAGCTGCTGGCCGTCGCGGCCCGGCACGGGGTGCTGCTCGTCGAGGACGACGCGTACGCCGAACTGGGCCTGGACGGCGGAGCCGACCCCGTCTCCCTGGCGGGCCTGGCGGGGTACCGGGGTGTGGTCAGGCTCCGGACGTTCTCGAAGACGCTGGGCCCGGGGCTGCGCCTGGGCTACCTGCTCGCCGACCCGGCGATCGTGGGTCGGCTCGCCGGGACCGGGTTGTTCACCAGCGGCGGCTCCGCGAACCACGTCACCTCCCTCGCGGTGGCCTGGTTGCTGCGGTCCGGCGAGTACGACCGCCACCTCGGCTGGCTGCGCTCGCGGCTGCGCGAACGGCGCGACGCACTCGCGGTCGCGCTGGGCTCCGGACTGGAGGGAGTCGTCGAGTTCACCACTCCCGCGGGCGGCTACTTCCTCTGGTTGCGATCCACTCACGACGAGGCACGCCTGGTCACCGCCGCGGCCGCCGCGAAGATCAACGCACTGCCCGGTTCGCGCTTCGGAACCGGTCCACAACCGACCGTTCGGCTGGCGTACAGCCTGAACCCACCGAGCGCCCTGACCGCCGCGGCCGAGGCGCTCGGCCGCTGCTGGCGCGCACTGTCCAGTTTGGAGCGGACCCACCCATGACCACCAGCGCACCCGCGGGCCCGGTCGGCTACAGCCTGCCGCTCTCGCCGTCCGGCGACGCCGCGATGATCACCCCACCGCCGTGGCACTTCGCCGGTGACGTGGTCATGGTCGACTACCGGGTCGACCCGGGGGTCGCGCGGCGGTTCCTGCCACCGGAACTGGACCTCGGCGCGGACCCCGGCCGGGCCGCCGCCGTCTTCGCCGACTGGCAGTGGTGCTCGGACAGCGGCGCGGAGCTGGCCGAACCCGCCCGCTGCCAGTTCACCGAGTTCCTGATCCTGCTCGGCTGCGAGTACCGGGGCAAACCCTTGGCGAGGTGCCCGTACGCCTGGGTGGACAGCCCGGTCCCGATGGTCCGCGGCTGGGTGCAGGGCATGCCGAAGCAGTTCGGCGAGATCCACCAGACCCGCCCGAGGACCGTCGGCCGCGCGGGACCACGACCGGGATCCCCGGGCCGCTACGACGGCACCCTCTCGGTGCACGGCAAGCGGGTCGCCGAGGCCACCGTCCACCCGGCCCGGCGCGTCGAGGACCCACCCGCGCTCCACGCGGTCCCGCTCGTGCACACCCGGTACTTCCCCGGCTGGGTCGCGTCGCAACCGCCGGTCTCCCAGCTGGTGACCTCGGAGGTCACCGACGTCGAGTTCGGCGAGATCTGGACCGGCGCCGCGAACCTGACCCTGTTCGACACCCTGGACGGCGACTTCGCGGGCCTCGCCCCCCTCGAGATCGGCGCGGGCCACGTCTTCTCCTACGCCGAGACCCTCCTCGGCGGCCAAGCACTCTGAACGGGCCGAACGGCCACCCGCGAGGACGACTGGGCCTGAAGTCAGCGCCCGTCGCGGGCGGCCCGGCAAGATCCTCCCCGTGTCGAGGGAGCCGCCGAGGAACTGTTTGGGTCAGCTCCTTTCCGTAGTCAACCACCCCGTTGTCGCCGATGCGGTAGTGCGAAGTGGAAGCATCCGTAGTGCCCGGCTTACCCCCGAACGAGTGATTCCCAGCCGCACCTCACGGGGGTGGCCGGGTCGCTGACGATCAACGGGGAGATCGTCAGCACAGCTTGGCCGAAGCGGGATCGAGCACGAGTTCCGCTCGGGCGCTTTCCGCCGCACCGCTGGGCCGTTCGGGTGATCGCCGCCGGGTCCCGGAACTATCTCGCTGCGCGCCGGTATAGATCAAGTGCTGCGGCCGGCGTGGGCGAGGGGACAGCGGTGAGGAACTACCAGGTCGAGTACCAGGGCCGCGAGTTCACCGGCTACTGGACGATGCGCCCGGGCTGCCTCGGGATCGTCGCGGTGTACCTGCTCGTGACGCTGGTGTACGCGGTGGTGGGGGCGTTGTTCGCGGCGTTCAGCCTGCCCGACGGGACCGCGAGGCTCACCGCGGGGGACGGGTGGGCGTCGCTGCGGTGGCTGGCAGGCGCCAGTGCGGCGGTCAACGGAGCCCTGCCCGCGTACTCGCTGCTGCTGACCTGCCTCATCTGTGCGACCGGGGTGTTCCTGCTGGCGGTCCTCGCCCTCGGCGCGCGGCACCGGGAGCCCGCGTTCGCGGTCATCGCGCTGCTCACGGCGCCCCTCGCGGCAGCCGGGCTGCACGCGGTGGCGTGGGTGGGCGCGGCGGTGCACTGGGTGGTCAGGACCATCGGCCCGTGGGTCCTCGCGGCGTCCGCGTGGGTCCGCGGCTGGGACTGGTGGGTGTGGGTGCTCTTGGTGGCCCTCGGCGTCCTGTCGTCGATGGCGTTCTCCTCGAACGGGCCTGCGTTCGTGTCCGTGCTCGGGACGGTGGGCGGGGTGGTCGTGAGCGCCGCCTTGAGCATCGGGCTCGGTCTGCTGCTCCTCGGACTCGTCTTCAAGGTCCCGTTCTTGCAGTTCCTGCTGGCGCTGAGCGTGCTGTGCGTGTTCGGGCAACTGGTCGTCGACCAGCTCACCGGGACGGTGAAGGCGGGGCGCGGGCACCGGGGTGTGCTGCTGGGCGCGCTGGGGGTCGGCACGTCCTGGTCGATGCTGATGGTCGTCGGCGACGTCGGCGGCAGCCACGCCCTCTACCCCCAGGTCGCGCGCGACTGGGTGGCGAACACGCTGATGGGCGACAACCCGCCGCAGTTCGACGCGTTCATGGCCCTGGTCGTCGTGGCCGGGTCGGCGCTCTCGGTCTTGGCCAACGTGCACCGCATGCGCGAGGAGCCCACGCACGAGCAGTTCATGCGGTCGGTCGTGTTCACCCTCTACAGCATGGCGTTCGCCGCGCTCATCGCCGCGATCGGGCACCGGAGTGAGACCGGCGGGAACCGCCGGGGCTGACCGGCACGTCGGCCGGGAACGCCGGGTCCGGTTGGCCACAACGGGGCGTGAAAAGGGCGACGGTGGGGCATCCAGGTGTATGACCATGGTCGAGTGGGCGGTGTTCACCGCGACGGTGCCGGTGCGGGTCGAGCAGTTGGCCCTGATCCGCGCCAGGGTGCGCGGGTGGATGGCCGACTGCAAGATCACCCACCGCACCCGCCACGACGTGGTCTGGGCCGCGAGCGAGGCGTTGAGCAGCGCTATCGACCACCTGCGATCACGCCGCGGTGGTGGGTCCGCAGAGGCGACGGTGACGTTGCACGTGGACTCAGAGGTGCTGGTGCTGACCGCGAGGGACCACTTCGCCTGGACCGACCCCGGGCGCGATCCCGGCATGGTCGATGGGCTGCGGGTGATGCGCGAGGTGGCTGACCGGATGAGCCTGACCACCGACCCGGACACCGATGTGAGCACCCTGGTCGCCGTCTTCCCCCGCTGACACGGGACCTTAAGACGGCCGCGAAAGTCCTCGCCGAGGTCAAGGCCGACCCCGCACTCGCCGCGACTGGCCTGGCTTCGTCGATCAGGACGAACGTGAACGCCATGTGTCCGGACATCCCACGCGGCAACACGGCCAACCACGTGGACGTGGAGATCTACTACTGCAACGGCGGCGCCAACCAGCAATGGACCTACGAGCCCACCACCGGGTACCCGCGCGTGCAGCACAGCGGCATGTGCCTGACGATCACGTCGTTCAACTACAAGTCGAAGACCACTCAGGACGCCTGCGGCCAAAACTACCAGCACTGGGACGTGAACTTCTGATCCGCGAACACCGATTTGGCCCCCGCTTGTCCAGGAGACTCACCTGCGGGCAGCGTTGTCCGAGTCCGCCCCCGTGTCCGATCCGTTGTGGCGCAACGCGACCAGGTTCGGCGAGGCCGCGCGCTCATGACCACAAGCGGATGCGGGGCAGAGTTCCGCGAGCCCTCTCGCCGTTCGCCGCGCGCTGCCTCCATTGTGGACATGAGGATCTCCTCGCCGGGATCTGCGGCCGGTCGGAAGGACTCGTTGTTCGGCGACACCCACACGCACTGCTGGGGCGGATGCTCTTCCGCACCCGGACCATGGTGGTCACCGGGTCCTCGGTCCGAGGGCCGCCAAGGGCGGGCAGACCATCGACTTCCCCGGCACCGATCGGCTGCCGTGTCCCACGACCATGCGGTCGTGGGACACGGCGCGGCTACGCGGCGGCGAGCAGGTACTGCACGTTGGTGTCGGGTCGGCAGCTGGAACTGGGTCGGGTGGCGGTGTAGGTGAACCCGGCGGTCACCTTGCACGCCCACAACCCGGTCCGGGGCAGCGTGACGTAGTAGAGGGGCTCGCACCCCTGGTCGGCACGCACCATCGTGTAGGTGTAGCCGGCCGGCACCGTGCGGCACGACCAGAACGGCGAGTCCTGCGCCGACGCCGGTCCGGCCAGGGCCGTCAACGCCAGCGCCGTCGCCGACGCGACACCGAGCATCTTCCCGAACTTCACGGAGGTCCACCTTTCGCCGCGGCCGGGCCCGGTGCGGGCCCGCTCCATCAAAGCAGGCCGACCGCCCGTGATCATCCACCAATTGGTTCAACCAATTTAGCCGCAGCGACAGTGCCCCGCGGCGGACGGCGGTGGGCGATCCCGGGGAGGTGTTCGGGTGTGGCGCCGGAGTCCTTCGAGAGCCTTGCCCAGGGTCTGCCGGAACGTCGTGGCGGCGTTGGTCGGCGTTGTGGACGACCACGGTCCGGCCGCTCGCGGCCTTCTCGATCGCGGCGTCGACGTCGGCGCCGGTGAGCAGCTCGCGAACGCCGATCGAGGTCAGTTCAGCACTGCCGCCCGTTCTCCGGCAGGTTCACCCGGATGTCCGCTCACCGGGCCGGGCCACGGTCGAGGACCCGAACACTGAACGGGAAACACCGAAGCACAACGCCCCAAGCCGACACCTCAGTCCGTGACGGCCTGTGAGCAGACGGCCGATTCCCGCGGCGGGTCGAAGGCCGCGCCGCCTGACGTGGCCAGTGGCCGGCACCTGGCCCGAGCGCACCAGGCGCACCTGACATGACCGCTTGGGGTGCGCCCGCCAACGGGTCGCCCGTTCTGCGGCGGTCCGCTTCCCCGCATGTGGGAGTCACGCCTGCGGACCTGGGCGGCAGCCGGCACGGGATGATCAACTGTGCGGCGCGGGCCGCTTGGCGTTGTCGGGAACGTGCTGCCGCCCGGTTGCGGGGAGTCGGGCCGGTCAGGTGTGGTCGGTGGTAGCCGAAGCTGCAGCCAGGGCCGGTGATCTCGCCAGTGCCGAGGCCATCACCGATGCCAGTGATTACCCCTACTGGCAGGCGAAGGCGCTGGCCTCGGTGGCTGAGGCCGCGGCGAAGGCCGGTGATCTCGACCGGGCGGCCGGATTGATCGCCAGCGGCTGAAGCCGTGGCTGCGGTTGGTGATCTCAAGCGAGCAGGCACGCTGGTCGGGCACGCCGACAACATCGCCCGCGCCAACACCAA
Source organism: Actinokineospora sp. NBRC 105648 (assembly GCF_030269645.1). Classification (GTDB taxonomy): domain Bacteria; phylum Actinomycetota; class Actinomycetes; order Mycobacteriales; family Pseudonocardiaceae; genus Actinokineospora. Next base: position 49,109 of record NZ_BSTR01000002.1, read on the forward strand.
CCCCTACACGCGAGCGAGCATGCCTGCACCGGTGGTCAAGCCATGGTCAAGGCCGCGACCTCGACCGCGCTGAAACCGTCGCGGACTCCATGAACTCCGTCACCACCCCTGACGATCAAGCGCGAGCCTTGCCGGCAGTGGCGACAACCAGAGATCTGCGCCGCCGCGCGGGTGCGATGGCCCGAGCCTTGAGGATCGCCGACTGGCACCTGCCGATTCGACAGCTGTCGAGACAGCGCCGGAGACACTCACGGCCGTCATCGTCGAATTCGACGCCGTGAACAAACTTGGTGCCTCGTAACGTCGATGCGTGGACCGCCCGGCTCCATCGCCAGGCAGCCGGACCCACGACGCTCCCGAGCTCGGGCCGTTCCGGCGCCGCGGTAGGCCTTGGCCACGGTGGCGCCCGGCCAGTGCGCGGCGGTCAGGATCGGCAGCACCGATCATCGCGGTCAGGGTCGGGACCTTCGGTCCGCCGGATCGTCGAGTCCGCTGTGGACGGCCGTGGTCCGGTTGGTCAGTCCTGGGCGAACGCGCGGCGGTGCAGTTCCGTGGTGAGGACGTGGATCTCCCGGGTGAGCTGGGTGTTGGTCTTGAGTTCGAGTTCCTGCTCGGCGAAGTCGTGGTCCGCCTTGGCCTGCTGGAACACCGCGGCCCGGTTCTGCCCGATCATCACGAAGGTGGACAGGAAGATCGCCTCGAGGGACACGACCAGCGTCAGCGTGGGCCAGGGGCTGCTCTCGGCGACCAGCATCCAGACCGCGAACACGACGACGTGGATGTAGACGAACATCATCGAGCCCGCGAACCTGGTGATCGCGTCGGCGATCCGGAGTTGGCGGTCGTCGACCCGGTGTGCGCGCATCCGCGCGACGACGGGGTGCTCGCCGGGGCCGGGTGTCGGCACAGTGCTCATCGGGCTCTCCTCCACGTGCGCCGGCAAGGCGGGGCGGTCTGGAGTCAGCTTGGCAGAGGGACCGGTGCCCGGTCGGTGAGGTGCACCAGGGCCAAGCCGGTCACGACCGCGACCGACGTCGCCATGGCGACGCCCGCGACGCACCCGATCAGCGCCGCGACCAGGTCCGACTGGACCTCGCGCCACAGCGGGGTCGCGATGCCCAGGACACCGCGAGGCCGACCAGCCAGCCGAGCGCGGTGGCGGTGACCCAGCGGGCGGCCCACGGCACCAGGCCGCGCAGGACCGACCACTGGGCCACGCCGAGGGACAGCAGCGGCGGCAACCCGACGACACCGGCGACCCAGGGCTGTCCGGTCAACGACGGCAGGAGGCCGAGTACGTGGGCCGAGGACGCCGCGGCGGCGGTGCGCAGCACCCAGGCGCGGGCGGGCAGGGCGGGTACGAGCCTGGCCAACACCACCGCCTGCCCCAAGCCGAGCAGGGCGCCCTCGACCGCGCCCGCCGCGACCAGCCGGAGAGCGCACCGACCGTCGAGATCCCGCGGACCCGGGCGGAGATCCGCGACCAGGTCCTCGACGGCATCGCGGCACCCCAGTTTGTCGTGCGCGTCGGTACGCCCCGACCTCGGCCGACCCGGTGCCGCGGAGTCCGCGCAGGCCGGTGGCGTCAGTGGCCGGTGCGCCGCAGGTGTGGCAGGTGTGGGTGCCAGGGAAACCGGGTGACGTCGTCCCAGGTGCACCGCAGCCGGTTGCGGACCTCCCGCACACCGGCCACTCCAGCCACCGCCCGTTCAACCACCGGCGCCTGGCTGTCCCAGTCCAAGCGGCCGACGAGCAGGACGACTCCGTCCTCGACGGCGGCCCGCACCAGCCGGGTGTCGATGTCCTCCATCTCCGGCAGCACGCGGTCCTGGACCTCGGCCCGGATGTCCTCATCGGGCCGGCGCAGCGCGGTCCTCGGGTCCTGCGACGTGGTGGACATGGTCGCTCCTCTCTTCGCCTACCACCACGGTGCGCCGGTCGGACCCGGGCGCACAGGGACCGAGGGCACCGCGTGACGGGACCTTGGGCGGCGGACACACCCGTGTCCGATGCCGACACTGGTGTGCACCGGAACCCCTGGAGGGCAACATGATCACCGTCACCCGGCCGAGCACGGCCACGGCGCGACAGACGACAACCGGGACGAACGCGGGCGGGCGGGTGCTCGCGGTGACCCGACTCGTCATGGGATTCGTCTTCCTGTGGGCCTTCCTGGACAAGGCCTTCGGCTTGGGCTACGCCACCCCGGGTGCCGGTGCCTGGGTCGACGGCGGCTCGCCGACCCGGGGATTCCTCAGTGGACTCGACCACGGCCCGTTCGCCGCGACCCTGCGCTCGTGGGCGGGGGCGCCGGTCGCCGACTGGCTGTTCATGCTCGGCCTGCTCGGCATCGCGGTGGCCCTGCTGCTCGGTGTCGCCCTGCGTCCCGCCGCGGTCAGCGCGACCCTGATGCTGCTGCTGATGTGGGTGGCCGAGTGGCCGCTCGCCCGGCACACCGACGCCGGAGCGCTGACGCGCTCCACCAACCCGCTGGTGGACTACCACGTGGTCTACGCCCTGGTCGTGGTCGCGCTGGCGGTGCTCGCCGCGGGCGACCCGTGGGGACTGGGCAGGCGGTGGACGCGGTTGGTCGGTGGCCGCCGCTGGTTGCGCTGAGCCCGCGTGCGGGCGGGTCCCTGGGCCCGCACCGGCCGGGACCAACCGCTCTGGTGGGCGGACCAGTACTGACGAACCGTGAACCCCTGGCGGTACCGACGGACAAGGACGTGTGCGATGACCCCGACACCGGTGGACCGGAGTGTCCCGGTCGACGGCCACCCCGACGACGAGACGATCACGGGCGCGCTGCGCCTGGCGTGCTGCGCACCCTCGGTGCACAACACCCAGCCCTGGCGCTGGCGAGTGGGGCGCGCGTCGATCCACCTGTTCGCCGACCAGGGGCGGCGGCTGCCCGCGACCGATCCGGACGGCCGTGACCTGCTGGTCAGCTGCGGGGCCGCACTGCACCACCTCGTCACGGCCTTGGCGGCGTTCGGGTGGCGCGCGCGCATCCACCGCGTGCCCGATCCGGCGGACCCGGCCCACCTCGCCGCGGTCGAGGTGACGCCGTCCGCGCCCACCCGGGCCGACGTCGTGGCCGCGTCGGCGATCCTCCGAAGGCGCAGCGACCGCCGCGCCTACGCCGCGTGGCCCGTGGACGAGCCCCGGCTCGCGGCGCTGGCCGAGGCCGCGGCGCACGCCGGTGTGCTCGCCCGGGTGGTGACCGGATCCGAGCGGGCCGAGCTCGCCGAACTGATCGGCCGAGCGCAGCGGGACCAGTCGACCGACGACGCCTACCGGACCGAGCTGGCGCTGTGGTCGGGCAGGCACGCGGGGTCGCCGGACGGGGTGCCCGCCGCCAACACGACCCGGGAGACGCGCTACGGCGACCTGGTCACCCGGCGGTTCTCCGCCCCCGCGCTGGACCAGCACGACCGTTCCGCCGCGGGGGGCGCCGGGGCGCTGCTGGTGCTGGGCACCGCTTCCGACGACGTGGTGTCGCGGCTGCGCGCGGGCGAGGCGATGAGCGCGCTGACCCTGGCCGCCACCGCGCTGCGGCTCGCGTCCTGCCCGCTCACCCAGTCGCTGCAGCCGCGCGAGATCCGCGCGCGGCTGCGCGCGGACGTGCTGCACGACGCCATGGCCCCGCAGGTGCTGCTGCGGGTCGGCTGGCCCGCGCCGGGGGTGGGCGAGCTGCCGCGCACACCCCGCAGGCCGCTCACCGATGTACTCGACCCCTTCGATCCGGCGGAGCCCTGGGTTCCGATGGGGAGCGCGTGATGGATACCGAGGAGCTGGTGGTCGACCTGTCCGAACCACGCGGCACCGACGTCGGGTCCGCGGGCGGCAAGGGCGCCGACCCCGGCGGCCGGATCCCCGCCGCCCGCCAGGCTGCGGGGATCACCTCGTCGCTGTGCGGGCAGGCGCCCACGGCCCACCCCGACTACGCCGAGCACCCGGTCCTGGTGGGTATCACGTCGATCTTGGTCGACCCCGGCTCGGTCGCGGCGGCGCGAGCGGCCATCGGAGCGGCTGAACGGCTGCTGCTGGACGCTGTCCGCTGACCTGCGGGGAGGACCAAAGTCCCGGTGCGACGCTGCCACTGGACGCGGGTACGCGGCGGCTCGGGTGCCTACAGTCCACCATGTAGTCGGTACCGGCGCTGGAGGGAGCAAGATGGGTATTCGGGTTTTCCTGGTGGACGACCACGAGATCGTGCGGCGCGGGGTGGCCGATCTGCTCGACGTGCCCGACATCGAGATCGTCGGGGAGGCGGCCTCGGTGAGCGAGGCGCTGGTGCGCGTCCCGGCCACCGCGCCGGACGTGGCGGTGCTCGACGTGCGCCTGCCCGACGGGACCGGCGTGGAGCTGTGCCGCGAGCTGCGCTCCGCGCTGCCGGACCTGCGCTGCCTGATGCTCACCTCGTACGCCGACGACGAAGCGCTCCTTGAGGCGATCCTGGCGGGGGCGTCCGGTTTCGTGCTCAAGCAGGTCTTGGGCACGGACCTGGTGGCCGCGGTGCGCACGGTCGGCGCGGGTGGTTCGCTGCTCGACCCGAGGACGACCTCGGCCCTGCTGGACCGGATCCGGCGCGAGCGCACCGAGAGCGACCCGCTGGCCGAGCTGACCGAGCAGGAGCGCGCGGTGTTCGACCTCATCGGTGAGGGCCTGACCAACCGGGAGATCGGCGAGCGGATGTTCCTGGCGGAGAAGACGATCAAGAACTACGTCTCGCACCTGCTGGCCAAGCTCAAGATGCAGCGCCGTACCCAGGCCGCCGTCCTGGCCGCCGAACTGCGCCGCGGCAAGTAGCCGGGGCGCCCGCGCGGCCCCGGCTCGCTGATCAGCCGAGGGGGACCATCCAGCGCACCACGGTCCCCCCGCCGTCCCCCGGGCCTGTCTCGCACCTGCCGTGGCACTGGGTGGCTCGGCGGGCCATGTTGTCCAGGCCGCTACGGCGCCCCGGCTCACCCAGGCCGACCCCGTCGTCGCGCACCTCGACCAGCAGCGTGTCGCCCGCGGTCACCGCGACCGCGATCTCCTTGGCCCCGGAGTGGCGCACGGCGTTGCTCAGCGCCTCGCGCAGCACGGCGACGGCGTGCTCGCCGATCTCGGCGGGCACCAGGGTGTCGATCGCGCCGGACATCGCGACCGCGGGGGACACCGACGCCCCGGCGCCGATCTCGGCGACCACGTCGAGCATCCGACGGCGCAGGCTGCTCGACCCGTCGGCGGCCTGCAGGTCGAAGATCGAGGTCCGGATCTCCCGCACGGTCTGGTCGAGCTGCTCCACCGCCCTCTGCACGCGCGAGCGGACCTCCTCGTCGCTGATCCGGCGCAGGGTGCCCTGCAGGCTCATCCCGGTGGCGTAGAGGCGTTGGATCACGTGGTCGTGCAGGTCCTGGGCGATCCGGTCGCGGTCGGCGAGCACGTCGAGCAGCCGCTGCGAGCGCTGCTTCTCCGCCAGTTCCAGCGCCACGGCGGCCTGGCCCGCGAAGGAGGCCAGCATCGGCGCCTTGTCCGGGCCGAACGCCCGACCACCCTTCTCCCGCGCCGCCAGCAGCACCCCGCCCGCCATCCGCAGCGGCACGAGGACGGCGGGGCCGAGCGATCCGCAGCCCAGCTCCACGGCCAGGTCGGCGACCTCGCGGGCGTCCCCGGTGGCCAGGACCTCCTCGATCAGCGGCGCGAACGCGGCGACCTCCGGGTCGGAGAGGTGCTCACCCACCGACCCGGTCGCGGCGCCGACCCGCAGCAGGTCCCGGGTGGTCTCGTCGACCAGCAGGATCAACGCGCAGTCCGCCCTGGTCAGCTCCAACACGCGGCGGGAGATCAGGTCGAGCGTCTCCCCCTGCGACGCGCCCGCGAGCAGCTGGGTGTTCACCTCCGCCGCCGCCGTCAGCCACCGCTCGCGGTCGCGTGACCGCTCGAACAGCCGCGCGTTCTCGATCGCCACCCCGGCCGCGGCGGCCAACGCCTGCACCACCGCCTCGTCGTCGGCGGTGAACGGCCCGCCGCGCTTCTCGGTCAGATACAGGTTGCCGAACACCTCACCCCTGATCCGCACCGGCACACCGAGGAAACTGCCCATCGGCGGGTGGTTCGCCGGGAACCCCACCGACGCCGGGTGCTTCGCCAGGTCGAGCAGCCGGATCGGCTCCGGGTGCTCGATCAGCAGCCCCAGCAGACCGCGCCCCTCGGGCAGGTGCCCCATCCCGGCGCGGGTCCCGGCATCGATGCCCTCGTAGAGGAACCGGGACAACCCGCGGTGGCCCAACACGCCCAGCGCGCCGTAGCGGGCGTCGACCAGGTCGACCGCCGCCTGCACGATCCGCTGCAGCGTCGAGTCCAGCTCCAGCCCGGCGGCGACGGCCATCACCGCGTCGAGCAGGCCCTGCAGACTGTCCCGGGTGCGCATCAGCTCGCCGATGCGCTCGTGCAACTCCCGCAGCAGCTCGTCCAGTCGCAACCCGGCGATCAACCCGGTCGCCTTGCCCGCCTGCTCCACGCAGACCTCCCCGTTCTCGCCCGGCGACAGAAGGGTTGCACGGCAGGCAACCCGACGGACAGCCGTCACCCCGCGGATCACCTGCCGGAGGTGGTCACCCGCGCAGCGCCCGCCGCAGCGGATCGACCCGGCTGACCGGGGCGAGCCGCACGCGCGCGTCCACCGCGACGGCGTGCGTGTCGGTCACGATCAGGGGGTTGAGATCCAGCTCGGCGATCTCGGGGACCGCCTCGGCGAGGTGGGCGACCCGGCGCAGCACGGCATCGACCAGCGGATCGCCGCCCGACAGCTCGACGATGTCCACTTCGGACAGTGGGCAGAGCCGGGCTCCGTGCTCACCCGATTCGGCCCGCGTGCCCCCGGTGCCGCAGACGACCAGCGGGCCGAAGCGCTCGTCGCCGCGCACACCGATGAGCACCTCGGTGCCCGGGCCTGCCATCGGCTGGACGAAGACCCCGCGCAGCCGATCACCGAACCCGGCCCGCAGCGCGTCGACCGCGGTCTCGATGCCCCCGCGATCGGTCAACCCGAGCGCGACCCCGCCCGCCTCCCGCTTGTGCAGCAGGCCATCGGTCACGGCCTTGAGCGCCACCGGCCGCCCGGCGGTGATCAGGTCCGCCACGGCCGCCTCGACGGCGCCGCCGACGGGCACGACCCGACCCGCTTCCACCGGTACCCCCGCGGCGGCCAGCAGCGCCAAGCTCTGCCGCGGGTCGAGCCACCCGCCGTCCGGGTGGGCCGCGAGCACGCGGTCGACGGCTTCCCGGTCGAGGTCGACGACCGGGTGCGCCCGCGGTCGCGGCTGGTCGAGCCAGGCCCGGCGCCGTGCGGCGTGGGCGAGGGCGCGCACCGCCGCGTGCGGCTCGGCGTACACCGGCACGGCGGGTTCGCCCTCGTGCCCGCAGGCCGCCTGCCCGCCGAGCCTGACCAGCAGGAGCGGCTTGCCGGACCGGTGGGCCACTTCGGCCATGCGCAGGGCACCGGGTGCGGGGTCGCCGAGGGCGGTCGGCACGCACAGCGCGATGACGGCGTCCACGGAGTCGTCGCGCAGGACGTGGGCCACCGCGTGGGCCAGCACGTCGGCGCCGACGGTCGCGGTCGTGTCGACCGGGTTGGCGACCGCGGCGTTGAGCGGAAGGCCACCGCGCAGCGCGCGCAGGGTCTGCTCGGCCAGGTCGGGCACGGTGAGGCCGTACCGGGCGCAGGCGTCGGCGGCCAGCACACCCGCACCGCCCGCGTTGGTGACGATGGCCGTCCTCGGTCCGGCGGGCAGCGGCTGGGTGGTCAGCAGGGCCAACGCCTCGACCGCCTCGTTGACGCTGTCGACAGCGGTGAGGCCCGCGTGGCGGTAGAGCGCGTCCAGGGTGACCGCCGGGGTGGCCAGCGCGGCGGTGTGCGACCCGGCGGCCCGGCTGCCCGCCGCGGAGACACCCGCGCGCACCACCACGACCGGCTTGGCCGCGCTGAGGGTCTGGGCCAGGCGGGCGAAGCGCCGCGGGTTGCCGAAGGACTCCAGGTGGACCAGCACGGCGGTAGTCGCCGGGTCGGCGGTCCACCAGTGCAGCAGGTCGTTGCCGGAGACGTCGACCTTGTCGCCCGCGGACACCAGGGTCGACACTCCGGTGCCCGCGAGCCCCAGCCCGGCGGCGAGGGCGATGGCGACGCCACCGGACTGGGTGAGCACGCCGATCCCACCCGCGGGCACCGGCTCGGCGGCGAACGTCGCGTCCAAGCGGATGTCGGGAGCGGTGTTGGCGATCCCGAGGCAGTTCGGCCCGACCATGCGCATCCCGTGGGCGCGCACCAGGTCCCTGGCCCGGGCCGCGAGTTCGCCGGTCACCCCCGAGGTGATCACCAGGACCGCGCGCACCCCGCGCGCGGCGCACTCGGCCAGCACCGGCAGCACCACGGTGGCGGGCACGCACACCACGGCCAGGTCCGGCGCCTCGGCCAGCATCTCGACCGAGGACACGCAGGGCACGCCCAGGATCGACAGCGCGTGCGGGTTCACCGCGCTCAGGGTCCCGGTGAACCCGGCCCGGATGATGTTGCGCAGGACGGCGTGTCCCACCGAGCCGGCCGTGCGGCCCGCGCCGATCACCGCGACCGAGCGCGGGCGCAGGACGGGGGTGAGGCTCGCCAGGTCGGCCGAGCGCTCCCGGGCGTCGACGGCGGCGCGGTAGCGCTCGCCCGGGTCGAGGGCGATCGTCACGTGCACCACCTCGTCGTCGCGTTCGCAGCGGACCGGCAGGCCCAGGTCGGTGAGCACGCGCAGCATCCGGCCGTTCTCGGCGAGCACGTCCGCGGTCAGCACCGCGATCCCCGCCGAACGCGCCCTGGACACGAGCGCCTCGATGAGCAGGGTGCCGACGCCGTGGGCCTGTGCGTCGTGCGCGACAGCCACCGCGAGCTCCGCGGTCGCGGGTCGCTCGGACGCCGCGTAGCCCGCGGTACCGATCAGCAGGTCGCCCCTGAACGCCCCCAGCACCGGGTGGGCGGTGTTCGCACCGTCCAGGACGCTGTCGGCGTAGCGCTCGGCGTTGACCCGGCCGGGGGTGAAGAACCTCAGGTACTGGTCCCTCGGGGGCAGGCTCTCGTGCAACCGCTCGAGCTGGTCGTGATCGCCCGGCACCAGGTCGCGGATGCGCACGGTGGCACCGTCGTCGTCCAGCGACCACTGAGCGGTGCGCACGGCGTCAGTCCGCATCGGCGCGCACCACCGCGACGGGGCACGGCGAGTGCCGGATCAGCGCCTGGCTCGTGGAACCGAGCACCAGTCCGGTGAAGCCGCCCCGGCCGCGCGAGCCGACGACGACCAGCGCGGCGTCGGCGGCCTGCTCCAGCAGCAACCGGGTCGGACGGGCGCGGGCCACGACCAAGTGGACCGGGACCTCGGGGAACTTGACCCGCCAGGGCGCGACTCGGGCCGTCAGCAGGGCGTCGGCGTTCTTCGCCAGCAGTCCCCAGTCCAGTGCGGCGTACCCGGCCGTGTAGGCGGCGTCGAGGACCGTGTCAGTCCAGGCGTGCGCGGCGACGACGGCGCCGCCTGTGGCGGCGGCGTGCTCGAAGGCGAAGGCGAGCGCGGGGTCGTCGGTCGTGCCGCCGTCGACACCGACCACGACGCGCGATCCCGTGGCTTCGCCGCGCACCACCACGACCGGGCAGGAGCCGTGCGCGGCCAAGGCCACCGCGGTCGAGCCGAGCAGCATCCCGGCGAACCCGCCCAGGCCACGCGAACCGAGCACCAGCACCGCCGCGTCCTGGCTCGCGGTGCGCAGGTTCGCCACGACGTCGCCCTCCAGCGCGGTGGTCCGCACCAGCAGGTCCGGCGCTGATTCCCCGGTCGTCTCCACCGTCTCGCGCAGCGTCGCCTCGGCCTGTCCCCGCAGGGCCGCCAACAACTGCGAGCCGGTGGCGATGGTGTCGGGGTAGCCGGTGACCGGCCACGGGTAGACCGTGACGACGTGCAGCCAGGTGCTCCGGCGCCGGGCCTCGGCCGCGGCCCAGACCACTGCCTCGCGGGCCGACTCGGAGCCGTCGACGGCCACCAGGACCGGGGTGCTCATACCGCGTTCTCCGGTTCACTGTGGACGTTCGCGTGCACCACGCCGGGGACGGCCTCGGCCAGCACCTTGGCGACGTGCCGGTCGGCCGCCTCGTCGTACCGGTCGGTGATCTCGGCGGTGCCGCCCGCTACCCGCACCGTCCACCGGCCCGGGCCGCCGATGAGGGCCAGCCGCCTGCGCAGGTCGGTGGCCACCTCGTTGTCGGGGCGGGCCAGGACCCGCACGAGGTCGCGCCGGGTCACCACGCCCACCAGGCGCGATCCGTCCACGATCGGCACGCAGCGGCGCCGGTCGGCGATCATGACCCGGGCGAGCACGGCGGCGTCGGTGCCCGCGCTCATCGCGACCGCCGGTGTGGTCATGACCTCCGCGACCGTGGCGGGCAGGGGCCGGTCGGCGTCATCGGCGTCCGTGCGGAACCGCGGGTCGGTGGGGAACCGGTCGCGCAGGACGTCGGCCTCGGTGACGACCCCGACCAGCCGGTCGTCCTCGTCCACCACCGGCAGCGCCGTGTAGCCCTTGCCCGCCAACAGCTCCGCGGCCCGTTTGACCGGTGTGCCCGGTCGCACCGTCAGCACCGGCGCCGACATGACATCTCGCGCTCGCATCGGGGTCTCCTCCCGCTGGTTGTCGCCACCGACGCTAGGACCCGGGCGGGCTCAGCACCGCCGCACGAGGTCCCGGGTCGACCGGGACCTTGGCCGCGCGCACCGGGTACTCCGGCAGCGTCGGCGCCCGCCCGCGCGTGGCTACGGGCGGGGCGCCACGACCGGGACGAACACGATGCGGCACAAGACGATCGAGACGGTGATGACCCGCGAGCCCACGACCGCGGCGGTGGACACGGGCTTCGCCGAACTGGTCCGCGTGATGGCGGAGCGCGCGGTCAGCGCGCTGCCCGTGGTCGACGCCGACGGTCACCTGCTGGGCGTGGTGTCGGAGGCGGACCTGCTGGCCGAGGAGAGCGTCCACGAGCGGCCGCACACCGCCGCGGCGCCGCTGCACCGGCACGCCGAGCGCCTGCGGTCCCGCGGAACCAAGGCGGGGGAGCTGATGAGCGCGCCCGCGGTGACGGTCCTGCCCGAGGCCACCTTCGCCCACGCCGCCCGCCTGATGACCGACCACCGGGTCAAGCGGCTCCCCGTCATCGACACGCACGGGAAGCTGGTCGGCGTCCTGAGCCGGTCCGACATCCTGCGCGGCTTCCTGCGCGGCGACGACGAGATCGCCCGCGAGGTCGCGTCCGAGGTCTTCTTCCGCGTACTCGGGATCAGCGCCGTGGGGGTGGAGATCCAGGTCGCCCACGGCGTCGTGGCCCTGAGCGGCCAGGTGGAGCGGCGCAGTTGGCTACCGGTGGTGGACGCCCTGACCCGCCGGGTGGAGGGTGTCGATGTCCACCACGGACTCGACTACGGCTGGGACGACACCGCCGTACGCACCCCGGACGCGATGACCGTCGACATCACCCGCGAACCCCGGATGTGAGCACGAGGAAGCCGCGCCAATGGTTGGTGCGGTGTGTCGCACTCCGGCACCCCGCACCAACCGTCGCGCCTACTCGGTTTCGGCGGGTACCACCACAACCGGGCAGTTCCCGTGGTGGACCAGGGCCTGGCTGGTGGACCCCAGTCCCATGCCCGCGAACGGGTGGTGCGACCGGGAGCCGACCACCAGCAGGCGTGCTCGAGCGGCGTGGGCGAGCAGTGCGCGCACCGGTCGGTCGCGTTCGACCACCTTGGTGACCGCGACGTCGGGGTACTTCTCCTGCCAGCCCGCCATCCGCTCGTCGAGCACGCGGCGTTCGTCGGCGGCGAGCGCCTCGAAGTCGACGATCATCGGGACGGCGGTCCACAGGCCCTCGTACGCGACATCGCTCCAGGTGTGCACGGCGACGAGGGGGACGCGGTGCAGGGAGGCCTCCTCGAAGGCCAGGGCGACGGCCGCCTCGCTGGTCGGTGAGCCGTCCACGCCCACGACGACGGGGGAGTCCTCGGCCGGGGTGTCGCCGCGGACGACCACGACCGGGCACGGCGCGTGCGCGGTCACCCCCGCGGACACCGATCCGAGCAGCACGCTGCGGAACCCGCCGAGGCCCCGGCTCCCGGTGACCAGCAGCTTCGCGCCGCGCGCGGCGTCGAGGAGCACCTCGACCGCTTCGCCGACGCGCAGGTCCTGCTGGATGTCCAGGCCCAGCCGGGTGCGCCCGGCCAACGCCTCGGCCTCGCGCAGCGAGTGCCTGCCGTGGTCGGACAACGCGTCGAGGTAGTCGGCCTGGACCCGCGGTTCGGTGGGGAAGCGGATGGGCGGCGGGACGCAGGCGTGGACCAGCCGCAGGGGCAGGTTGTGCGCGGACGCCTCGCACGCCGCCCACCGCACCGCCGCCAGGGCGGAGTCGGAGCCGTCGACCGCGACGACGACCGGCGGGCGGACCGGGCTCGGTGTGCTCATGGTGTGGTCTCCTGTTCACGGGTTCGGACGAGGTCGTCGAGCGGTCGGCGCGCGCTCGGGGTGGTCGTCTCGGTGGGGTGGCCCAGCCGCAGCAGGGCCTGGGGGTAGCCGGCTAGTTCGAGGTGCTCGATCAGGCCTGCCCGGGACTCGGCCACGTGCAGCGGCTGGGTCAGCACCGAGGCGGCCAGGCAGGCGGCGGTGGCGGCGAGCCAGATCTGCTCCATGGCCATCCCGGCGTGCAGGTGGTCGCCGCGCCCGTCGCCCGCGGTGGTCACGATGAGGTAGGTCTCGGCGGCCACCCGGCGGGTGAGGACCTCGTCGTCGGGGATCGGGGTGTGCCGGTCCACCAGCCCGGCCCACGGCAGCGACCGGTGTTCGGCGACCGGGGACAGGCCGTCACCCGAGGCCGGGCCGCTGCCCGGTGCGGTCCAGGCGGCGAGCTCGCGCTGGTAGGCGCGGTCGTGGCGGAGGACGGACGCGCTGTGCACCAGGACGTGCGCGAGTTCCGCCGCGGCCGCGCCGTCGACGACCCGGGCGGACACCCCCGGCACGTCGACGCCGTGCGCGAGACCGCGCACCACCTCCGGTGCCAGGGACTCGGCGGTGAACTGGGCGCGGTGGCTGTGCCGGGACTTGATCGCCCGGTACGCCGCGAGCTCGGTGTCGGTCGGTTCGAGCCGCTCGCCGGGCCGTACCCGTGCGACCTCGTTGGGCCGCACCGGGTCGGGGAACCGGCTCCACGGCGCCGTCCAGCCCAGCCGGCGCACGGCCAGCCGGAGATTGGTCACCGCCGCACCGCAGGACAGCAGCCGGTCCCGGCCAAGCGGGTCGTGCCGGGGCAGTGCGATGTCGGCGCGTTCGAGCACCGAAGCCGAGCGGCCGTGCAGCTCCAACAGCCACGGTTGGCTGTTGTGCACCGACGGTGCCCGGCTCATCGCCGCGGCGAGTACCGCGACCTCGGCCTGGGTCCACCGTCGCGCGTCGGTCACCGCCCCGCCCCCGCCCACCCGGTGTCGGCGAGCACGGTGGTGACGTCCTCGAGTGGACGCCGCGGTGTCGGGGCTCCGGGATAGCCGAACCCGATGCGCAGCACGACGTGCACGGCGCCGCCCATGACGGCGCTCAGGACGCGGCGCACCGCGGGGACCTCGACCGGCTGGGACAGGAACGACACCGCGAGCCCGGCGGCGCCGGCCACCAGCAGCACGCGCTGCATGGCCTGGCCCGCCGCGACGTGGTCGCCGACGGTGTCGCCGACGGTGGTCAGCACCGCGATCAGCGGCTGCCGCTCGAACGCCACGTGCCGCCCACCCGGGTCGAAGTCCCGCAGGGCGATCAGTCCGTCGGGGGACGGTGCCCGGCCCAGCGCCGAGGCGGGCAGTCCGTCCGGGCGACCTTCTCCGGCCAGCCAGGAGCCCACCTCGGCCCGGAAGGCGCTGTCCTGGCTCTGGACGTGGTCGGCCCGGCGGATGAGGTCCGCCACCGGGCCGAGCAGTTCGGGGCGGTCGACGAGGTGCAGGCGGGTTCCCTCCTCGGCGGCCGCGCGGACCAGCGCGGCCCGCGTCGAGGCGGGCACCGGCTGGTCGAGGAAGGGCCTGCGGTTGGTGTGCCTGCGCTCGATGGCGGGTGCGAGGGTGCGCTCGTCGACCGTCGGGCGGTGCCGCGCGGTGGTGGTCACCGTGGCGAGCAGGTCCTGGTCCGCGCGGTCGGGTAGTACCGCGACCGTGGTCCGGCGGCCCGCCGCCCCCAGGGCGAGCCGGAGGTTGAACAGCGCCGCCCCGCAGGACAGCCGCGCCTCGTGGGCGTCGGGGTCGGCGACCGGCAGCACGCGGGTGCGGTCGAGCCGGACGTCGACCCGGTCGGGGCGCACCTCGAAGCGCCACGGCTGGGTGTTGTGCGGCGAGGGCGCCCGGGTCGCGGCCAGCAGCGCCCGCCGGAGCACGGGGTCGACCCGGGTGGAGGTCGGTGTGGTGGTCATGGCGGGTCCTTTCCGTTCCCCACCGAGCCTGCCCGGTGGCGGTGCGGGCGGGCACCGGCTCGCGGCCCCAGTGCGCAGGGACCAAGGTCCCGCACGAGGGGTCCCCGAGCGTCCACTGTGGATCGTTCAGTTCGTCCCGGTGCGACAGGGTCTTCGGTCGGTGTCGGAACGCCCCCGGCGGCGCGATGGTGGGAATCGGCACGCGACCACAAGGAGCCGTGCGATGCCCGATCGCCCCTACCCGGTGCGGGTCACCGGTGTGCTGGAGAAGCCCGACCGCGGACTGTGGCTGGTCAAGTGGCCGCTGCTGGGTGCCGCACTACCTGGTCGTCGGCCTGCTCGTCGGCGGCGGCGCGTGGACGGCGGGCCGGGACGACTCGCACGGCTTCCACTGGGCGGCGGGCGGTCTCGTCGGCCTGCTCGTCCTGGTCGCCGGGGTGGTCCGGCTGTTCACCGGCGGTCTCCAGCACGGGGTACGCGGTCACCACCGACCGCCTCGCGCTGCGGTCCGATGTGGACTGGACGGCCGTCGCCGGGGTGCTCGGCCGGACGAGGGGCACGGCCGACGTGGTCGGGACCGCGCCATCCGGCCCCCGGGTGACGAGCGCTTCTGGACCGACTGGGCCACCGGCTCCGGCGAGCAGTGGATCACCTGGTCACCGCCGGGGGCGAGTGGACGGTGCTCGTGATGAACGCCGACGCGGGTCAGGCCGTCGGAGTCCGCGCGCCGGTCGGGGCCACCCTGCCCGCGGTGCCCTGGATCGCCACCGGCCTGCTGGTCGCGGGCGCCCGGCGATGGCGGGCGGCCCGGCCATCGTCATCAGCGCCGTCCGCCGCGCCTCGGCGCGGTCGGCGGCACCGGCTCGGACCACCCGAGTCGAGACCTCGCACGGAGAGGAACGGACATGATCACTCCACGGCACATCGTCGTCGGGTTCGACGACTCACCGCGGAGCCGGAGCGCCCTGCGGTGGGCTCTCGTCGAGGCCGAGGCCACAGGTGCGGAGGTATCGATCGTGCGCGTGCTGGCACCGCGGGTGGCCTTCGTCCCCGCGGCCCCGATGGCCCCGCAACCGTACGGCGGCCCGCCCCGGACCCGGCCGGACCATGTCGACGACCTGGCCCACGAGGTCGCTGAGCTCGCGGACTCCCTCGGCTGCCCCGCGCCCGCGATCGCCCAGGTCGAGGGCCGCACCGGCCGGGTCCTGGCCGAGGCGGCGGCGGGCGCGGACCTGATCGCGATCGGGGCGCACCACTCGCCCGCCTACCTCGCCTCCGGTGTCGGCGCGTTCGCCGCCGACTGCCTGCGGCACGCCCGCTGCCCGGTCGTGATCGTCCCGGACTGGTGACCGGCGGCCCACGACAGCGTGACGGCAGGTTGCCCCGAGGAGCGTTGTCCGCGGGGCAACCTGCATCGGTGCCGGTCAGGTGGCCAGGAAGCGCACCAGGTCGGTGGCGGTCAGGATGCCCTCGATGCGGCTCCCGTCGAGCACCAGCACGACGTCGCTGCCCGCCGCGACCATCGCCGCGGCGGCCTCCCGCATCCCCGCGGACAGCGGCACGGCGGGTGCCAGGGGCCGCATCAGGGTCTCGACCAGGGTGCTGCCACTCCCGGTCGCCCAGGCGTGCCACAGCAGGTCGGACTCGTGGACCACACCGACGCACGAGCCGTCGACGATGACCGGGAGGTGCCGCACGGCCATCCCCGCCATGAGCCGCAGTGCGACCTCCGACGAGGCCGCGGGCACGATCCCGGTCACCTGGTCCCGCATGACCGCCCGCACACCGGGCGCGGTCACGCCGACCGACCGGGCAGGTGGGCCCCGACGTCGGCGAGGAGTCGGACAGCGAGCCGGCGGTTCCCCGCCGCGCGATCGGCTCCGGTGGGCGGTTCTGGCTCGTCGCTCGCGTTCAGGCCGAGCATGTCCAGCAGGTCGCGCAGATCGGTGGCGTCGTGGGCGGCCGCGGCGACGACGCGGACCGCCCGGTCGTGCTCGGCGGTCACAGCAGTGGGCCCGGGGTGAGGAACTGATCGTGCGTCTCCTGCTCGGCCATCGCGGCGGGTACCACCACGACCGGGCACGGCGAGTGCCGGACGCAGTAGGCGCTCACCGAGCCCAGCAGGGCCGAGGTGACCCGGCCTATGCCGTGGCTGCCCACGACGAGCAGTTCCGAGTTGCCCGCCAAGCGCACCAATTCGACGCCGGGGGCACCCGTGATGTCGCGGTGCCACAAGAGGACGTCAGGGTTGGCTTCGGCCACGACGTGGATCTGCGCACGCAGCGATCGCAGTTCCGGGTCGTCGGCTTGGTGCACGGTGACCACCTGGACGCGCAGCTCGCGCCTGCGCGCCTCCCCCACCGCCCAGTCGAGCGCCGCTTGGGCCACCGGTGAGCCGTCGAAGCCGACGGTGATGTGTTCGGTCATGACGTCCTCCTGTCCCCGGCCGATGCCATCGCCGGGTCGTGGACTTGGCGAGCCATTTCGAGTTCTTCCCTGGCGCGGATGGTGAGTACCGCGGCGGCGGGGGGCGCGGTGACGACCTCGTCGTCCGCGGCGAACTCGGCGTCGCCGTCAGCGAGGCCGAGGTGGTGCAATGCCGCCAGGACCTCCGCGCGCAGCCCCGGGTTGTGCTCGGCCACCCCGCCGGTGAACACGAGAGCGTCGAGGCCGTCCAGCGATACCCTGGCCGCGGCGATCTCCCGGGCGATCCGGTGGGTGTAGACCGCGAGCGCGGTGCGGGCGGGTGCGTCGCCGCGGGCGCGGGCCGCGAGCAGCGTGTGCACATCACCGTCCGATCCGGACAGTCCGGCCAGCCCGGACCGGCGGGTGAGCAGGTCGTCCACCTCGGTCGGACCTCGGCCGGCGCGCAGCAGCGCCAGCACGACCTCCGGGTCGAGCGATCCGCTGCGCGTGTTGCCGGGGACGCCCTCGAGCGGGCTGTACCCCATGGAGGTGTCCGCGCTGCGACCGCGGTCGACGGCGGTGATCGAGACCCCGGAGCCGATGTGCGCCACGACCAACCGGAGTTCGTCCACCGCGCGCCCGAGCAGTCGAGCGGCACGGCGAACCGCGTACGCGACCGACAAGCCGTGGAACCCGTGTCGGCGGATTCCCAGCTCCCGTGCCAGCGCGGCGGGCACCGGGACCGCCCGCGCCCGCTCGGGAAGCCCACTGTGGAACGAAGTGTCGTAGCAGCCGAACAGCGGCACGTCCGGCAACAGCCCGGCCGCGGCGGTCGCCAGCCGGAGTCCCGCGGGCTGGTGCAACGGCGCGAGATCGGAGAACACCGCCAGCGCCGCGAGTTCGGCCCCCGTCAGCCTGGTGGGTCCGCGACGGTCGCCGCCGTGCACGATCCGCACTGCCGCCACATCGATCCCTACCCGCTTGGTGAACTCCGCCAGCGGGTCGACGCTGCCGTCCCACCTGTCGACGGTGCGCCGCTCGGTCACCTCATCGCCGTCGACGACGGCAAGCTTGAGGCTGGACGAACCGGGGTTGACGGTGAGGACCCGGGTCACCGCGACCACGTCCAGTCCCGGATCTCGGGCAGGTCGTCACCGGTGCGGCGGATGTGGGCGGAGTGCCGGGCGAGTCGACCCAGCAGGTCTTGGCGCAGGTGCCCGATCCGGTCGGCGAGGCGGGGTACGCGTTCGAGCGCGGCGAGCGCGAGGTGGAAGCGGTCGATCTCGTTGAGCACGCACATGTCGAACGGCGTCGTGGTGGTGCCGTTCTCCTGGAAGCCGTGCACGTGCAGGTCGTCGTGCCCGGGCCGGTCGTAGGTCAGCTGGTGGATGAGCCACGGGTAGCCGTGGAAGGCGAAGATGACCGGCTTGTCGGTGAAGATCTCCGCGAACGTGCGGTCGGTGGTCCCGTGCGGGTGGCGCTCCGGGCTGAACAGCCGGGCGAGGTCGACGACGTTGACCACCCGCACCCGCAGGTCGGGCACCAGCTCGCGGAGCACGCCGACGGCGGCCAGTGTCTCCTGGGTCGGCACGTCGCCCGCGCACGCCAGCACGACGTCGGTGCCGCCGTCCTGGTCGGTGCTCGCCCAGTCCCACACGCCGAGCCCCTGGGCGCAGTGCGCCGCCGCCTCGTCGCCGGTGAGGTACTGGGCGACGGGCTGCTTGCCGGAGACGATCACGTTGACCAGGCCGTGCCCGCGCAGGCAGTGGTCGGCCACGTGCAGCAGGCAGTTCGCGTCCGGCGGCAGGTAGACCCGGCTCACCTCCGGGCGCTTGGACAGCACGTGGTCGACGAACCCGGGATCCTGGTGCGACGCCCCGTTGTGGTCCTGGCGCCACACGTGCGAGGTGAGCAGGTAGTTCAGGCTGGGGATCGGCCGCCGCCACGGTATCGAGGCGGCGGTGTGCAGCCACTTCGCGTGCTGGGCGACCATCGAGTCCACCACGTGCGCGAACGCCTCGTAGGTGGAGAACAGGCCGTGCCTGCCGGTGAGCAGGTAGCCCTCCAGCCAGCCCTGGCACAGGTGCTCGGAGAGCACCTCGAAGACCCGGCCATCGGCGGCCAGGTGGTCGTCGCCCGGTTCGGTCGGCAGGCCCCAGCGGCGGCCCGTCACCGCGAAGACGGCGTCGAGCCGGTTGGAGGCGTGCTCGTCCGGGGAGAAGAACAGCAGGTTCCGCGCCTCGGCGTTGAGCGCCATGGCGTCGCGCAGGTACCCGCCGAGCACCCGCGTCGCCTCGGCCCGGACGGCGCCGGGAGCGGGCACCTCGACGGTGTGCGCGCCGACCTCGGGCAGGCGCAGCTCGCGCTGGACCTGGCCGTGCGCGATCGGGTTGGCGCTCATCCGCAGGTCACCGCCCGGGTGCAGACAGCCCACGAGCCGGGTGGGGGAGCCGTCGGACTCGAACAGCTCCTCGGGGCGGTAGCCGCGCAGCCAGGTCTCCAGCGCGGCCAGCCGGTGCGGGTCGGTGCGCACGTCGGTGAGCGGGACCTGGTGCGAACGCCAGGTCCCCTCGACCGGCAGACCGTCCACAGTGGCCGGTCCGGTCCAGCCCTTGGGGGTGCGCAGCACGACCACCGGCCTGCCGCCGTCGGCGATCCGCAAGACGCAGTCGTCCAGCGCCGCGGCGTAGGCCTCGTGCACCTCCACGGGGTGGCTGCCCGCGACCTCGACCGGCTGCCACCCGAAGGAGGCCAGCATCGCGTGCAGGTCCGCGGCGGGCACCCGGGACCACAGCGCGGGGTTGGCGATCTTGTAGCCGTTGAGGTGCAGGATCGGCAGCACCGCGCCGTCGCGGCGCGGGTGCAGGAACCGGGGCGCGTGCCAGCTGGTGGCCAGCGGTCCGGTCTCGGCTTCGCCGTCACCGACGACGCACGCCACGAGGAGACCGGGGTTGTCGAGGGCGGCGCCGGTCGCGTGGGCCAGGGAGTAGCCGAGCTCGCCGCCCTCGTGGATGGACCCGGGCAGGTGCGCCGACGCGTGGCTGGGCACGCCGCCGGGGAAGGAGAACTGGCGGAACAGCCGCCACATCCCGTCGAGGTCTTGGCCGACCCCGGGGTGCAGTTCGGAGTAGGTGCCCTCCAACCACGCCGCGGCGTTGAGCGCGGCGGCGCCGTGCCCGGGGCCCGCGACGAACAGCGCGGGCATCCGCTCGCGCGTGATCACCCGGTTCAGGTGGGCGTAGGTGAGGGTGAGGCCGGGCACCGTCCCCCAGTGCCCCAGCAGTCTCGGCTTGACGTGCTCGGGTCGCAGCGGCTCGGTGAGCAACGGGTTGTCCATGAGGTAGATCTGGCCCGCGGCCAGGTAGTTCGCCGCCCGCCACCAGGCGTCAAGGCGGTCGAGCGCACCACCGCGACTGGCTACGTCGAGTCGGAGCGGACTGGCGGTCATCGGGACTCCTCGGATCGGGGCATGACTCGATCCTCTCGACACGGCGCCGCCGCGGGCAGCGGCCGCCGGCCCGTCCCGGGCGGGACCTTCGACCCGTGCGGCCCGGGTCCGCCGGAGGGACGGCGACCGGGCGGGGCGGGTCCACCCGGAAACCGGAACGCCCGCACCCCACCGTGGTGGGCGCGCGTCACTCGACCGGTGCGCGCCCTGGGGCCACCCGTGGACAGCAGGCGCACCGCCAGATCGCGGGCCGGCCGGACGGCCGACGCGATCCGCTGTCGACGGCCTGCCACCTCGCCTGGTCGACGCCTGGTCGACCCCTGGCCGACGCCTGGTCGACGGCGTCCCGGTCAGCGGGCGAGCCGCCGCCTCCGCCGCCCGTCGATCACCGGTCGACCGACCGCGCGCCGACACCGGCCAGCGCCCCGCCGTCCACCAGGAATTCCCCGCCGGTCGAGTAGGTGGCCGCCGCGGCGGACAGCACTATCTCCGCCACCTCCTCGGGCCTGCCGAACCGGGCGATCGGCTGCCCCTGGACGGCGGAGTCGGCGAAGCCGTCGGTCATCGGCGTGCGGATCGGGCCCGGGTGCACCGAGCTGACCCTGATCCCGTCCCCGGCCAACTCCAGCGCGGCGGTCTTGGTCAGGCCGCGCAGGCCCCACTTGCTCGCCACGTAGGCACCCAGGCCCGGGTAGCCGGTGAGCCCGGCGGTCGAGGAGATGTTGACGATCGCCCCGCCACCCGCGGCCCGCAGCGACGGCGCCGCCGCTCGCATGCCCAGCCACGGTCCCATCAAGTTGACGTCCAGGACGTGCTGGAACGCCTTGGGCTGCTGGGCCTCCATCGGACCCATCTCCAGCACGCCCGCGTTGTTGACCAACAGCCCGATGTGCCCCATCGCCGCCTCCACGGCGGCGACCGCGTTCCGCCAGTCCTCCTCGGACGCGACGTCGAGGTGGGTGTAGCCGATGTGGGACCCGAGCGAGCCGGCCACCGCCCGCCCCTCCTCGTCGAGCACGTCGGTGATCATCACCCACGCCCCCTCGGCGACCAGCGCCGCGGCCACCGCCGCGCCGATCCCGCGTGCGCCGCCGGTGACGAGTGCGACCTTGCCCTCGAACCTGTCCATGACGTTCCTCCACTTCGTCGGTGTGCCACCAGCCTGTGCACCGCCGAGTCGCCCGGGCAGTGCCCAAGGTCCGTGCTCGGCGGGAGCAACGGCACTGCCGGTGCCGGGTCGGAGGGCGCACAGTCCTCACATGACTCGAGTGCTGGTCACCTACGCGAGCAAGATGGGCGCCACCAAGGAGATCGCCGACGTGATCGGTGCGGAACTGGTGGCCCGGGAGTTGACCGTCGATGTCGTGGCCGTCGGCGCGGTGCGGAGCCTGCGCGACTACGACGCGGTCGTGCTGGGCTCGGCGGTCTACGCGGGCCGGTGGCTGCGCCCGGCCGGCCGGTTCGTCCACGCCCACGCGGACGAGCTCGAACGGCGCGAAGTCTGGCTCTTCGAGAGCGGCTGGGTGGGCAAGCGACCGGTGGCTGTCACCGCCACCCGCGGTGGCCGCGCCCGCGCGGCGAAGATCGGCGCGGCGGTGCCGACCGTGTTCGGCGGCAGGCTGGACCCGGCCCTGGCCAAGGGTTTCCTCGACCGCGCACTCGCCAGGCGCATGCCGGGCGACGCCCGCGACTGGGACCGGATCCGTTCCTGGGCGCAGCGGATCGCGGTCGCGGCACACCGGTCGGCGGACTCACACGGGGACTGACCCGGTCATCGAGACCCCCGGACTGGGCAAGGACCACGGTCGTCGACGGGCCGTGCGCCGAGTGGACCGCGCGTGCGCGCGGAGGTGTTCGGACTCCTGGGGCCCAACGGCGCGGGGAAGACCACGATCCTGCGGATGCTCGTCGACCTCATCCGCCCGACGGCGGGCCGCTTTCGGGTGCTGGGCCGCGACCTCGCCCATTCGCCCCTCGCGTTCACGGCCCCCGGCGACGCGCTGACCAACGCCTTACCGGTCCTCGGCACGGCTGCCCTGCTCGCGGTGATCGCCCCGGGGACCACCGCCGCCACCACAGCCCTCCGCCGCCGCGATCCGGACACCTGACGCCGCCGCTCACACGGCCACGGTGATCTCGTACTCCGGTGCCCGTCGCCGGAGCCAGGCCTCGGCACCGGGGCCGTGGGCGAAGGCCGCGGTGGCGTAGACGTCGGCCCACAGCGGTGACGGGCCGGACACGGTCACCGACAGCAGGCCGGTGGCGGGCGCACCACTGCGCGGGTCGACGATGTGCGCGCCGCGGGCGGCGGTGCCCGACGTCGCGACCGCGCCGGTCCGGACCGTCCGAACGCCGAGCTGGGCGCCGCGGTCTCGGGGGTCCTCGATGCCCACCCGCCACGCGGGTCGCGACGGCGCGGCGACGTGCAGGGCGATGTCGCCCCCGGCGTTGAGGCAGTGGTCGACGTCGCCCAGGGCGTGCAGCGTGGCCGCGGCGCGCTCGACCGCCCAGCCCTTCACCAGACCGGACGGGTCGAAACCACCGGGGAGCAGCCAGGGGTCGAACAGCCCATCCGTACGGTCCCGGGCCTCCCGGCACAGCCCGAGCACGTCCCGGACCAGCGGGTGACGAGAGGGTTCGCCCCGGCGGATCGCGCTGACCTCGCTGTCATCGCGGTAGGTGCTGAACAGGCGGTCCACGTCGCGCAGGACGGCGAACACGCCCTCGGCCGCGGCGGCCAGGCCCGGGTCCTCGCGGACACCGGGGCCGCGCAGGTGCAGGCTGACCGGCATGCCCATGACCTGCTCCACCCAGGCGCGACGCCCGGTCACCGGTGGGCCGCGTCGATCGCGGACTGCAACGACCCGATGTAGCCCTCGGAGGTGTAGGTGGCGCCGCTGACGGTGTCTATCCCGGCGCTCTGCGCCTGCAGGGTCTCGCGCACCAGCACGGGCACGGCGGCGTTGTTGATCTGGACGTCACGGCGGCTCTCGCTGGGCACCCGCAGCGCCTGGGCACTGGTGATCCGCCCACCGGACAGCGTGATCCGGACCTGCACCGGACCGTAGCGGGTGTCGACCGCGCCACCGTCGTACGTGCCGCTCACACCGGCACCCGGCGTCCCGGGGGGAGCGGTGGTGCCCGGGGACGCCGCGCCCGGCGCGGGGTTCGGCACCGCCGTGCCGACGGGCACCCGCTGCCGCGTCCCGGCGGCGGCGAGCGCGTCCGGCCGGGTGCTGGTGCGGTAGCTGAACAACAGCACGACGGCCGAGACAGTGGCCGCGAAGACCAGGGCGATCCTGCGCATTAGTCGTTCCTCCCCTACCAGGCGAAACTCTCGGTGTGGAGCCTGCCGCGGGCGACACCTGCGGCCCGCGCGGCGGCGATCACGGCGGCGGTCCACGCCGCGGGGCCGCACACGTAGACGTCGTGTTCGGCGATGTCGGGGACCAGGTGCCGCATGACGTGCGCGTCCGGGGCGCCTCCGTACCGGTCCGGCAGCCAGGACACCCGGTCACGGGGCCGCGGGCCGTGCAGGTAGGCCAGGCGGACGCCGCGCCGTGCCGCGATCGCGTCGAGTTCGCGGCTGAACACGGCGTCGGCGGCCGAGCCGGCGCGGTAGAGGAGCACCGCCTCGCCGTGCCGGTAGGGCATCGCCTCCAGCAGCGCCCGCAGCGGTGTGATGCCGACCCCGGCCGCGATCAGCGTGATCTTCGGACCGGCGCGTACCGAGCCGAGCCTGCCGTACGGGCCTTCGACGAGCGCTCGGGTGCCAGGACGCAGCCGGGCGAGCCGAGCGCTGCCGTCGCCCAGGTCCTTCGCCGTGATCCGCAGCCCGGTGCCGTCCGGCGCGACTGAGAGCGAGAAGGGGTGCCCGCGGCTGGCCCCGGGGCCGTCGAGGAACCGCCACACGAAGAACTGGCCCGCCGCCACCGGGAGCCGCCCGAGGTCCCGCCCGCGCAGGTACACCGACACCACGCCCGCGCCCTCACCGACCACGCGGTCGACGACCAGCCGGTGCCGCAGGTTCCGACCCACGGGCACAACGACCCGCCACAGCAGCAGCGCCCCGGCGGCCAGCGCGTAAGCCGTCCACCAGAACGCGGTCGCGACGGGTGAGGCGGTGAAGTCCGCGCCGGTCCACAGCTGGTGCGGCAGCGCCAGTCCGACACCGAGGTAGGCGTAGAGGTGCAGCAGGTGCCAGGACTCGTACCGCAGCTTCCGGCGGGCGGCCCGCACCGAGGTCACCGCCACGACGAGGAGGGCCACCGTCCCGGCCCCGGCCAGCAGCATCCCGGGATAGGTGGTGAGCAGCTCCCACCCCTCGCGCAGGAGACCACTGTGGTCGGTGGCCGCGTAGCCGAGGCTGATCAGGGTGATGTGCGCGAGCACCAGCGTCACCGAGCCGGACCCCACCAGCCGGTGGCGGCGGGCGAGTTCGTCCTGTCCGTAAGCGCGTTCCGCCCACGGGATGCGGGCCATCAGCAGCACCTGGAGCAGCAGCAGGTCCGCCGACACCAGACCGGTCAGCCTGCCCAGGGAGGTCAGCGGGTCGGTCGAGAGGTCCTGCACGCCCCGGCCGGACACCCACAGCGCCACCACGGACAGCACGCTCAGCCAGACCACCAGGCCGCAGGCGTCGCGCCACCACCCCCGGGCCGGAGCCGGGTGTCTCGGCTCGAGCGAGGGGGAAGCGCGGAGGGTGGCGGTCAACAGCGGCTCCTGGGTCGGTTGCCGCAACACTGCGCTCGCCGGGTGAGAGGCGGGCGTGGTGTGGTTAAGAGTCCGGTGAGAGCCGGTCGTCTGCCACCGTGAAGCCCACCACGGCGCCACCGCCGGGCCGGGCCGCCACGACGACGTCGCCGCCATGGGTCAGCGCGACCTGCCGCACGATCGCCAGCCCCAGCCCCGACCCGGGCAGGGCGCGTGCGGTCTCGGCGCGGTAGAAGCGGTCGAACACGTGCGCCCGGTCCGCCTCGGTGATCCCGGGCCCCCGGTCGCGCACCTCGACGCGGGCACCGCGCAACACGGCGTCGATGGGTCCGGTGGGGGCGAATTTGACCGCGTTCTCCAGCAGGTTCGTCACCGCCCGTTCGAGCGAGCGGGCCGACCCGAGCACGGACACCGCTTCGGCGTCGACCTCGATCTCCCGCCCGGACCGGCGCCGAACCCCTCGCGCGGCACGCGCCACGACCGCGGCCAGGTCCACCGGCGCCACCGGTTCCGCCTCGTTGCGGCGAGTCGCCAGCTCCACGAGTTCGTCCACCAGGTGCGACAACTCGCGGGTCTCGCCGTCGACGTCGGCGAGCAGCCGCTCCCGCGCGCCGGGGGTGAGTTCGCCGAAGCGGCGCAGGACCCGGGCGTTGGTGCGCAGGCTGGTCAGCGGTGTCCGCAACTCGTGTGCCGCGTCCTGGACCAGCCGTTCCTGGTCCTCCCGAGAGGTGGCGAGCCTGCTGAGCATCGCGTCGAACGACATGGCGAGCCTGCCCACCTCGTCGCGGCCGTGGATGGGCACCTCGACGTCGAGACTGCCGCTGGCGCTGACCTGTTCGGCCAGCCCGGTCAACCGCACCAGCCTGCGCGTGACGCGGCGGGCGATGAACCAGCCCGCCGCCGCGGCCACCACCAGCACGAGCGCGCTGACCAGCGTGATCCGGGTGGCCAGGGAGGACAACACGTGCCGCGTCTCGTCGACGTCGACGGCCAGCTGGAGGGCACCCCCGTGCGGGTGCTGCGCGACGGTGACCACCCGGTAGTCGTCGCGGCCCGCAGTGACGTCGTGGAAGAGGTGGTCGCCGAGCCCGCCGCGCCTGGCGAGGGCGAGTTCGTCCGGGGTGGTCGACAGGGTGACCAGGCGTCCCCCGACCCGCCGGACGCTCCCGTCGGGGCCGATCATCTGGGCGACCATCGGCTGCGCCTCGTCGTGGTCGTCGTCCGATCCGGCGATCGCGGTGTTGGGCGCGAGCACCGCGGTCGCCCCCGCTGTGATCTCCGCCGCCGTGGTGAGCAGCGTTCGGTCGAGTTCGTCGTGCACCCGGTCGGCCGCGGTCCGGTAGCTGAGCACGCCGACCAGCACCGCGACCACGGCGCCGACAGCCGCGAACGCCAGTGCGAGCCGTGCCGCCAGGTTCACCTCGACCGCGCCGAGTAGCCGACGCCGCGCACGGTGTGGATCAGCTCGACGGCTCCCGCCCGGTCGAGCTTGCGGCGCAGGTAGCCGATGTAGACGGCGAGGTTCTTCGACTCCGCGCCGAACTCGTAGCCCCAGATCCGCTGGTAGATCGTTGCCCGGTCCAGCACGATCCCGGTGTTGCGGACGAGCAGCTCCAGCAGGTCGAACTCGGTCTTGGACAGGGTGATCTCCGTGTCGAGCCACCAGACCCGCCGGGCCCCGGGGTCGACCGTCAGCCGGTCCAGGCGCAGCCGCTGGGCCGGACCGCCTGCGGCGTCGGGCGCGGCGCGGCGCAGCAGCGCGCGCAACCGGGCCAGCAGTTCGTCCAGCTCGAACGGCTTGGGCAGGTAGTCGTCCGCCCCCGCGTCGAGCCCGGCCACCCGATCGGAGGTCTCCACCCGCGCGGTGAGCATCAGGATCGGCGTGCCGTCCCCGTCGGCACGCAGCACCCGGCACACGGCCAAGCCGTCCACGCCGGGCATCATCACGTCCAGGATCAGCACGTCGAACCGCTCCTGCCGGGCTGTGGCCAGCGCGTCGATCCCGTCACCCACCTCGACGACCTGGTAGCCCTCCAGCTCCAGCGCTCGGAGCAGCGACTCCCGGATCGCCCGGTCGTCGTCGGCGACCAGCACTCTGCACGGCATCGCACCATGATGCCGTCAAGCTGACCTCCCGGCCGGGCTGGACCGCTCGCACGTCCACTCCGGGTTCCGGCCACCCCGCCTAGCGCCCGCCCGGGGGTGCGGGCTCGGTGCTGAACTGGTCCTGCCACGTGGCGCGCGCACCCGAGTCACCGATGCGGTAGACCTGGTAGCAGGCTCCACCGGCGGCGAGCACGGCGAGGACCGCGATCACCGTGGTGACCGGCCGGGAGGCGGGTGCCAGGAACGCTCGGCGGCCCACGGACTTCGCCGCGGGGGCGACCTTCGGCGAATCGTCCGCATCGGACGCGGCGGGTCGTGCCGCGGCGGTGCTCTCGCGCTGGCGCCACCAGACGACCAGAGCGAGGACCGCCACCGGGATGGCGACGTACAGAGCCGTGTCGCCGAGTTCGGTGTGGGCCTGGAGCAGCGATGAGCGGGTGACGCGCCGTTCGAGCCATTCGCCCGCGTCGGTGGTGATCGGGACCAGGATCAGTGCGAACGCCGCCAAGAGCGCGTTGGGCCCGGCGAGCGCGCGCCGCGCTTTCCCCCAGGCAACGCAGAGGACCAGCAGCAGCGCGCTCAACGGCAGCAGCACGACGATCGCGTGCACGAGCAGGATGTGGGCAGGCAGGCCGTTGAGAGTGCTCATGGACTTCCTTCGCGGCAGGGTCTTGACGTCGCTGATCACCGTTGCGCAATCGGGTGAGCGCTCGATGTGACCGCGGTGAGAATCGGGTAAGACGTGCCCGTCGGGACGGGGCGGAACAGGTGCGTCCCGACGACGCTGCGGACCTGGCGTGTTCCCCACTCCGACCGGGGTTGTCGGTGCGTGAGTCCCGGCTCCGGCGGCGCGGCCCTGATCACCGCTGCCCGCCGGACCGCTCAGCGGGCGCCCTTCGCCTCGGTCGCGGTTCACCCAGGCCCGCGATCCACCGCCGCGCCCGGTCGAAGTTGTCGCACGCCTCGCGCCGCAGGTTCGCGCTCGTCTCGGCCACCTGCTTTGCGACACTCGCCCGCTCCCGGATGAGGTGCGCGAGCTTCTCGGTCAACTCCGCCGCGTCGAAGGGCTCGTTGATGTCGACGCTCCAGTGCGCCAACCGCAGCATCGCGGCCAGTTCCCCCACCTTCACGTCGTACACGAGAGCGAACGGCGGAACTCCGAGGATCGACGCCATCACGATCGCGTGCAAGCGCTCGCTGACGACGATGTCGCACTTCTGGATCACCCGCGCGGCATCCCGGGGCGTCGAGAGCTCGTGCTGAACGAAGGCGATCGAGGGGACTCGGGCGGCGAACCCCGCGAGGACCTCGGCGTCGTCGTGCTGTTTGAAACCGGTCTGCATGGGCAGCGCGTGAAGCTCGATCGGATGTCGTGCGTCGAGGGATTCGAGGGCTTGTGCGAGCCGGGACAGGAAAAGCTCCCAGTTCGCCGGGTTCTCGACGTCGAAGTTGAGGTTCAGCGCCACCCGCACCGGCGCGGGCGAGCCGTGGGACGCGGCCTGCTCGGTGCGCGAGGAGTCCTGCCCGTCGCCGAGCAGAGACTTGGCATCGACCGAGAACACCGCGTCGGTGGCAGGCCGCGGTTCGACGCCGATCGAGCGGCAGAGCGCGAGCGACCGCTCGTCGCGCACCGTCAGTTCGTCCACCTGGGACAGGATCATCCGGGAGAGACGCAGCCCGCGCGGCGTGCGCACGGGACCGACGCCCACGTTGAGCATCGCGATGGGCTTTCGCGCGACGCGCCGGGTGAACGTGACGATCGCGAGGATCATGAGCAGTGTCGAGTACCGGTTTCGCCCAGTGCCGGCGTTCAGCTCCTTGATGATGGAGCCACCGCCGAAGCACAGGGCGTCGCAGCCGACCAGGGCGCGCAGCAACCGCGTGCGGTCGGCCGCGGTGTCGATGACAGTCACGTCGAAACGGCCTGCCAACTGGGTTCGGGTGAAGGCGGGGTCGTAGCTGTTGACGACGTAGTGGTGCTCGGTGCCGAGCCGGGTGAGGAACGTCTCGAGCAGCAGCTCGTCGCCGATGTTGTGCTGTCCGTGCGTTCCGAGGAAGACGATGCGTCGCTGCCGCGTGGTCATGACGGTGGCTCCTTCGGTCGAGGCGACCGTCCACTTCGGTCGTGGTGGTCATCGTGCGGTGGCGCTTCACCCTCGACGTCCTCGGGATCGTCGGGATCGTCGGGCTGGAGTCGTGCGCGCCGGCGCACGAGCAGACCGCTGAGGACCAGCAGGAGGAGGGTCAGTCCGATGCCCGTCCACTTCGAGCCCACGACGCCCCCCTCGGGCGGCACGAGGTCCTGCACATCAGCCGCTGCCAGGGCGAGCAGTTCGTCCTGGGTGAGATCGGCGTGGGCGGGATTGGCGGCGGGGTCGACGTAACCGTCGTTGGCGCCGGTGCTCGTGGTGTGTTCCGAGCACTCCAGTGTGTTCGGGTCCGTGATGGGCGTGACGTTCGCGGGCAGACCCAGGGACTGGTAGACGTCTTCCGGGACGAGCACCATCCCCTCGAAGAGCATGGGGTTGGTGTCGGTCTTGTCGATGGCGAAGGTGTGCGTTCCGGCGCTCGCGTCGACGACGCCGAGGTCCTGGAAGCCGTAGCCGGAGTTGACCGGCACGAACTCGCCCGGGATCGCGGCCTCCAACCGCTCGACGGACATCCCGGACATGTCGACGGCGACCCTGTCCTTGTCGTACACGTCGGCGGCCGGGAACAGCTTCACCTCCGCCGCCGGAGAGCGCAGTTCCAGGGTCCGGTCGTAGGAGAGCGACGCCGAGGTGACGTGCAGGGTGTTCGCGGTGTTGGCCGTGCGCATGAGCACGCGGTACCTCCCCGGCTCGGCGAGCTTCACCGGAACGCTGACCTGCGTCGCCCGCGGCAGCCCGATGAAGGAGCCGCGCAGCGTGCCGAACACCCCGGGAGTGATCATTCCGGTGCGGTTCCACTTGGTGTTCGAGAAGAGCAGGAACGACCGGAACATCGGTGAGAGGTAGTAGCTCGACGCCACCACGTCCGCGTTGAAGGCGAACATGCGCGCGTCCGGCCCGGAGAATGCCTCCGGGTGCCGGAGCAGGTACAGGTCGAGCGCGGAGGTGTGCCGGTCGTCGGTGAGCAGCATGGTCCGCTCCCCGTCGAGGACCCGCTCCGGGTCGGCGTACGGCGTGAACTCGAAGGTGTAGCACCGGCTCAGGTCGCGCCTGCTGAACACCAGGTCGAGGTAGCTCTGCCAACTGGAGTCCACCAGCAGCGTCGGCCGATCGGCCTTGGGCTGATCGGTGATCTCGTAGAGCGCGTAGCTGCTGTTCTCGAAGCGCAGCGCGACGTCGTCGGGCAGCCGGGCCAGAGCGGGCTCGACGTAGCCCTCGACCTTCGGCAGGTACTCGGCGCCCACGCCGCGGTTCGAGTGGATGCGGCGGTTGACCACGACGTACCGCACCTCGATGTCGCGTGCCACGTTGATCCACCAGTCCTGCTGGTAGTACAGGCCGCGCAGGATGAGGAAGAACTCGAACTTGTTCTTCACGTCGCCGGTGAGCCCGTAGTAGTAGCTCGGCTTGTCGAGGTAGTAGATGAAGAACTTGTCGATGAACTTGTGGTCGACACCGTTGGCGTCGGTCACGAGCTTCGCGGTCTCGGTCGGCGGGAGCACGACCGTCTTCCCCTTGGGCAGCTGGTTGAGCGCCTGCTTCAGGTGCTTGAGGTCGTCGAGCGGGATCGGCGCGAGGAAGCCCGCCATGTCGCCCGAGGCGAAGACGCTGCGGTACGCGTCGTTGGACCAGAAGGGCGAGAAGAACACCGCGCCGATGCACGCGGTGGCCACCAGCTTGAGGGCCAGTTCGCCACTGGCGAAACGCGCGAGCGCGGCGGTCAGCGACCGGTGTGCCGAAGGCCGTTTCCGCGTGCGCGGACGCGTCGCGCGTGGCAGGCCCGCACGCGGCCGGCTGCCGCTCACCACATCGATCAGGTAGGCGAGGGTCAACGACATGACGAGCGGTGCCAGCATGAAGAGGATCAGCTGGAACCGGTGCGGGAACCGCAGGACCTGGACGACGGTGCCCGCCGCCGTGACGAGGAGGTCCCCGATCGCGGAATGGCTGTCGTTCGCGGTGATCGCGAGCGCGGCCAGCGTTCGGTGGAAGGTCGGGAACCACAGGGGCTCGCCATACCCGATCGTCGCCCACAGCGCGAAGGCGACGGCCACGTAGATCACGCCGAGCAGCTGCCGGTGGGCCCGCGTGCGGAAGAGCCGCCGTCGCACCACCGGCACGGCGAGGGGCACGAACAGCAGCAGTGTGTAGACGGCGTCCGGGTACCGGGGGACCTTCACCAGGTAGTCGCCGTAGAGGATCTTGTCCGTGATGCCCGCCAGGTCCCAGGACAGCTCGTGCAGCCACGACACCGAAGCGTCCCGGATGAAGTAGTAGTCACCGGGAACCGTGTCGGTCAGGTTCGACACCCCTGCCAACGCCACGTACTTGACGAACAGCGCGTAGGGGATGAGGGTGATCGTCGCGTATATCGCCAGCGCGATCGACACCCGGCCCATCGTGGTGGTGCTGAAGCGGCGCTGCCACGCGCGCAGGCGTCGCCCCCGCCCGGACCCGACGGTCAGTGTCCACACGCGGCGGGGCAGCAGGACCAGGCGTGCCGGGCCGCCCCGGCGGAGCCAGTGGCCGATCTCGCCCAGCAACAGGGTGAGGACCGTCAGCCCGAGGAAGAGGCTGAAGAGGATGAGGTAGTGGATCGCGGGGTTCAGCAGCGTGGCGACGCTCGCGATCACCATGTACCGCTTCCACGCCCGTCCCGCGAACAGCAGGGCGTAGAGCATCCACAACGCCGAGACGGTCATGAGCACCAGACCCAGGATCAGCGTGTAGAAGTGCGTGATCTTCGAGTAGACCATGATCAGGTAGATCAGCGACACCGGGAAGAACGTCGCCAGGTAGACCGCCTGCGACGACAGCGACGTGAACACGCGGTCCGCGAACCGGGCGACGGTGAGGTACGCGGCCCAGAACAGCGACGGGATCACGATGAGGATCGCGAAGGGCAGAACCGGGTAGTAGCGCAGCCACGTCGTCAGGAACGCGTAGCGCACCCGGAACTCGTAGCCGTTGACCAGGTCGTTGAACTGGCCGGCGGCTTGCTCCAGGAGTTGGCTGTGCCAGTTGAAGAACGGCACCAGCTCGTCGCCCGCGACGACCGCGTCGCCCCGGATCACCGACGGGATGGCCCAGAACACGTCGCGGAAGATCACCAGCGCGGCGACGTAGTAGGCCAGGCCCGCCAGCAGGGCGATGGTCCGCGGACTGAGCCCGATGGCGCCGCCCGGCCGCGTCGGAGGTGCCGCCGCGGACTCGCGCGGGTCGGCCGCGACCTCCGGGGGCCGTGCGTGCCCGCTACGACGACGGCCGCGCACGCGTCTCCGCTTCGACCTGGTGCGTCACGGCTTCGAGCGCGTCGCGCAGCGCGGCGAACCGCGAGGGGTCGTCGACCTGCTCGTCGGATGCCGTCTCGATGGCCAGACAGGCCGCGGCGAGCTCGGTGGCCCCGATGGCCAGGCTCGACCCGCGCAGGCGGTGGGCGAGGAAGCGCAGGTCGCCCGCCTCGCCCTCGGCCACCGCGCGTTCGAGGAGCCGCAGGTCGTCCGCGCCGCGCACCACGAAGGCGCGCAGCACCTCCGCCTTCGCCTCCGGGCCGACCTCGTCCAGTGCGCTGAACGGCACGCCGAGGTCGGCCGGACCCGGTCCGTCCTCCGCGGGCGACCGGACCTCGACGCCGAGGAAAGCCAGTTCCAGGTCGTGCGAGGTGAAGGGTTTGGCGATGTAGTCGTCCATGCCCGCGGTGAGGCAGTCGTCGCGGTCGTGGGTGGTCGCCCCCGCGGTGAGTGCGATGATGTGCGGCTGCTTGACGCCCCCGCCCGCCGCGCGGATGCGTCGCGTCGCCTCGATCCCGTCCATCACCGGCATGTGCACGTCCATCAGCACGACGTCGTAGTCACCCGATGCCACCGCCTCGACGGCGACCACGCCGTTCGGCGCGGTCGTGACCGCGTGGCCGAGCTTCTCGGCGAGTCGAGTGGACAGGTACAGGATCAACTCGTTGTCCTCGGCTACCAGCACTCGCAACTTGCGCCGCGCCGGCCGCGCGCTGTCGACCGCGAGCGGCCGCGGAGCCCGCGGTGTGGTGTTCGAGTCCGCCGCCCGCACCGGCAGTTCCTCCATCGGGATCTCGAACCAGAACCTCGACCCCACACCCGGCGTGCTCTCGACGCGCAGCCGCCCGCCCATCAGCCCGATCAGCGAGTGGCAGATCGACAACCCGAGGCCCGTGCCGCCGTGCACCCGGGTGATGGCGTCGTTGGCTTGGGTGAACGGCTCGAACAGCCGCCCCAGCTGATCCGCGCTGATCCCGATCCCGGTGTCCACGACCTCGAAGCGGATCGCGCCGGGGTCGTGTCCGCGGGACACGCGCAGGCGCACCTCACCGCTCGAGGTGAACTTCACGGCGTTGCCCAGCAGGTTCACCAGGACCTGGCGCAGCCGCGCGGCGTCCCCGATGACCAGGTGGGGACAGTCCGGGGCGAAGTCCGCCACGACGGGGAGCTGCTTGCTCTCCGCGGCGTGGGAGATGACGGTCACGCTCGCGGTGACCAGCCTGTCGAGATCGAGTCGCCGCCGCTCGAGTTCGATCGCGCCTGCTTCGATCTTCGAGAAGTCGAGGATGTTGGAGATGATCTCCAGCAGGAGCGTTCCGCTCAGCGCGGCCTTCTCCACGTAGTCCCGCTGGGTCTGGTCGAGGTCGGTGTCGAGCAGCAGTTCGTTCATCCCGAGAACGGCGTTGAGCGGAGTCCGGATCTCGTGGCTCATCGTCGCGAGGAAGGTGCTCTTCGCCGATGCGGCCGCGACCGCCTGGTCGCGGGCTTGTTGCAGGTTCAGGTTCAGCTCCACCTCGCGCCGCCGTAGTCGTTCGGCGGCGACGACGGAGAGCAGCAGCCGCGCGATGCTCGCCGCCAGCGCCCCGTACGCGATGAACTCGAGCAGCAGGATCTGGCTGGTCAACTCGTTCAGGACCAGCACCGCCAGGGCGACGCTGGAGAACGCGGTGGGAGCGAAGACGATGTAGGAGAACTCCCCGGTTCTGCGCATCGGGGGAGTCGGGGCGCACCACGACGACAGCGCGATCAGCACGGACACGAGGGGGACGAGCACGTCTAGTGGGGAGCTGTCAGGGTAGCCGCCGCCCGCGAGCGCCGAGCCCCGCGCGATGCTCCACACCACCAGGAGCAGCGCGGCCGCCATCTGCAGCCACCAGGAACGGGTGAGCCTGCGGTCGATCGCGGCCACCTTCGCCACCAGCAGCGCGATGAAGGCCAGGGGCGCGGACGGGTAGAGCAGTTTGGCCAGCTCGCTCCCGCCGAGCTGTTCGCCCGGGGCCAGGGTGAGGTAGAAGACCGCGGCCATCAGGCTCAGCGTCGCCAGCGCACCGTCGAGCCACACCGTCGGCGACCGCCGCGAGACCCGGGCACGGGTGATCAGCACCATGGCGAGCACGAGGCTGACCGAGAAGACCAGGTAGCGGACCAGCGACGCCGTCGATCGCGAGCTGAACCCGCCGGTGCCGAGGAGACCGGTGTCGGCCGCGTCGCTCGCCACCAGGGCGGCCACGGCCAGCCCCATCAGTGCCCAGCCCGTCCGCTCCCGCGCGATGACGACCGCCCGCGCACCCAGCAGCGCGGCGCACGCGAACCCGATGCCTAGCCTGCACCCGGCGTTCCACCACTGCGCCGAGGCGGACGACGGCAACGTCCACAAGGAGATCCCGTAGACCGCCGTCAGCGCGGACAACGCGGCGAACGACCCGCGTAGGCACTGGGACCGGGACTCGAAGTAGTGCACCATTCTCGTCACGACTGCTGCCGCACCTCATTCCTCCACTGGTCGCGGCGGCGAACGCGGCGTCAGCCGCCGTTCGGGGGGAACAGTTGTCGCACCATGCCGCGCAGCGTCTCCGAGCTGACCGGTTTCGTGAGCTGGC
Organism: Actinokineospora sp. NBRC 105648; assembly: GCF_030269645.1. Taxonomy (GTDB): domain Bacteria; phylum Actinomycetota; class Actinomycetes; order Mycobacteriales; family Pseudonocardiaceae; genus Actinokineospora. The sequence continues at coordinate 84,322 of NZ_BSTR01000002.1, forward strand.
CCGCCAGCCGCGCCGTCGTCTCGGCCGGTAGCGACGAGTACTCGATGATGCCGGTGAGCAGGACGAACGCTGCCGGGTGGGGAGACCGCTCCACCACCCGGAGAACATCGATACCGGTACCCGAGGGGAGTCGGAAGTCGGAGATCACCAGGTCGAAGTCCGCGGCGTTCAGCCGGGCGGCGGCCTCCGGCGAGTCCGCGGACTGCTCGACTGCCCATTCGAGACCGCGGAGCATGTGGCACAGGACCAGGCGCGACACGGCGTCGTCATCCACCACGAGTGCTCGGCGCGGCATCAGGTGGTCCCACGCGCTCGGCCGTCCACCATCGTGAAGATCTGGTCGAACTGCGTCAGGCGGAGAACGCGCATGGAATCCTCGGAGACAGGTCGGATCAGCGAGACCGAGCCGCCCGTGCGCATGCGGTCCTGCCGCGTGCGCACGAGTACCGCCAACCCCGCGCTGTCGAGGAAGGTGACGTCCGCGAGGTCGAACACCAGGTGCCCCGCGCCGGTGATGTCGGCCCGCGCCAGGCGTTCGCGCACCGCCAGGGCCTCCACCGCGTCGAACCGCCCGGCGAGGGCGATGACCGTGCGGTCCGCGGCCGAGCGCGTGACACGCAGCCGCAGCCGTGGCGGGCCCGCGTCGGTGCCGTCGTCAGAGTCCGCCATCCCTGCCCCCTCGGTCGATGCGCAGCGCCAGCTCGTTGCCTGACCTGGTGCGGCGGTAACTGAGCTCGCTCACGAGGGCGCGTGCGATCTTGATGCCGTAGCCGCGCTCCTGCAGTACTCCCTCGGCGGGGTCGGGGATCGCGGCGAGGTCGAACTCCGCGCCGCGATCCCGGACCCAGACCGTCAGGTCGGTGGAGCTGAGGACGAGGCTCAGCTCGATCACGCTGTCCGCCGGGAGGTGGGCGTGGTCGACGACGTTCATGCACACCTCGTGCACCGCGAGTTCCATCCGGGACAGCAGCGCGTCCGCGGTCTCCGCGTCGACGTGCCGCATCGCGGTTCGCAGCCATGGTCCGATCTCGCGGGTGGAGAGGACGTCCGGCGCGAGCCGGAGCGTCGCGGTCGTCACGCTCGTCATGACGCGGTGCCCCGGTGCTTCACGACGACGAGTGTCGAGTCGTCCGAGGCGGGCGTGCCTGCCGCGAACTCGGCCACCGCGTCGAAGACGCTGTCGCCGATCCGCGACGCGGGCAACGCGTGGGTGCGCTGGCAGAGCGCGTCGAACCGGTCGTACCCGAACATCGCCTCCGCCGGGTCCGCCTGCTCGACGAGCCCGTCGGAGCCCATGACCAGGCAGTCGTCGCCGCGGAGGGTGAAGGTCGAGAGCGCGGGAACCCGGTGGCGGACGATGCCCGTCGGCGGCAGGGACGCGGGAACGGCACTTGCGATCCCGTCGTGCACGTGGACCACCGGCGAGTGGCCCGCGTTCACCAGCGACACGGTGCCGCTGCCCTCGCAGACGAATCCCATCACCAGGGTGACGAAGAGCCCGGCGTCGTCGAGGTGGTCGAAGAGTTCGTCCTCCAGCTGGGCGTAGGCGTCGATGACCGATCTCCCGCGGTGCGAGAGGAAAGTGGCCCGACAGGTCGTGACCGCCCGCGTCATGAGGATCGCGGCGGGCAAGCCCTTGCCTGCGACGTCGCCCACCGCGAACCAGATCGCTTCGTTCGTCTGCCCGAACACGTAGAAGTCACCCCCGGCGAGCGACGCGGGCTCGGTTCTCGCGAAGATGTCGAGGGTCGCGGACGTCGGGGGAGCGTCCGTGATGACGGACTGGGCGAGCACGGATGCCAGCTCGTGTTCGCGTGCGACGGTGGCGGCCACCTGTTCCCGGCGGTGCGTCTCGTTGAAGGCGAGCAGCACCCCGAGTGCCGAGTTGATCGCCTCGACGAGCGGGATGTCGGTCGTCACGAACGGGCGATCAGTCGGGCGGAAGTAGGCCACGTGCCAACCGGTCGTGATGTCGACGTCGAGGCTGCCGACGATCGCGCTGTCGCCCGCGACGGTCCGCAGCAGCTCGCCGGGCCCTTGGGCGATGGCCTGGCGTGCCACCTCCGCGCACACCTCGACCGCAGAGGCGTCGCCTGCGGCGTCGACCACCGTGTCCGCCTGCAGGAGCAGCACCGCGGACGCGTCCGTGAGCGCGAGCGCCCTGCCGAGCAGCAGACCGATCGCCTCGTCACTGGCGACGCCTTGGAAGTCCACCTTCGCGATCGTCTTCATGGCGAGCAGGCGGTCCTGGCTCGCGACAAGCGCTTCGGTGAGCGCTGCCTGGAGCGACTCGAGGTCGCGGATGGCTCCGCGCACCACCGCCGCCGCGCGGTGGGCCGCGACGGTGGACCGGGGTGGTGAGAGCCGGTCGCACGACGCGGCGGTGAGCAGCAGCTCGATGGCGGCATCGGCGGAGAGCGGACGCGCCGCGTCGGTGCGCTCGGGGTGGTTGACCTGTGATGCCTGCCGGCTGGAGGTCACAGCGCCTCCGTCGAGGTGTGCTCGATGGTGAACAGCGGAGCGAGTTCGGTGATCTCGAGGATCACCCGCACCGGGTCGGACAGGTCGACGAGGACCACCTCGCCGTCCACCGCCCGCGCCGCCTTCTGCAGCCGCACCAGTTCGGACAGCGCGGTCGAGTCGACGAAGGCGACCTGTGCGAGGTCGACGTGCAGCACATTCGCCTCGGCGGTGACGAGCGGGTGGACGACGCCGCGGAACGCCTTCGCCTCGTGGGCGTCGAAACGGCCGACGAGGTGCACGATGCGACGCGACGGTTCGAGTTCGGTGCGGATTATCACGGGTGGGCCCCTGTCGAAATCGGTGGATGGTGTGGCCTAGGCGTCGCGCCCCTCGGCGGGCCGGGTGTGCGGGTACCTGCCTCGGATGTCGTTGAGGCGGATCACCAGCAGGTCGCGCAGGAACTGCGCGCTCACCTTGGCGGCGTCGACGGTCGACCCCGGCGCGTCGATCCACTCGACCGGTACCTCGGCCACCCGGTAGCCGAGGTGGTGCGCGAGGTACAGCACCTCCAGGTCGAAGGAGAACCCGTCGACGAGCTGCGTCGAGAACAGCGCCCGGGCGGCGTCCTGCGTGAAGAGCTTGAACCCGCACTGCGTGTCGCTCACGGTGATCCCGAACCCCCGGGACACCACCGCCCGCAGGCCGCGGCTGAGGACTCGGCGGGTCAGGCTCTTGCCGCTCACCGCCGCGCCGTCGGCCCCGCGCGAGCCCGCGACGATGTCGAACCCCTCGCCCACGAGCGCGGCGAGTCGATCGAACTGCTCGATCGGGGTCGACTGGTCCGCGTCGGCGAACAGCACCAGCTCGCCCCGGGCGGCGAGCACACCGCGTCGCACAGCGCTTCCCTTGCCCCTGTTCCGCTCGGCGACCAGCAGGCGCAGGTTGGCGAACCTGAGATCGCGCACGAGGGAGATCGTCGAGTCGGTCGAGCCGTCGTCCGCGATGATCAGTTCCCAGGGTTGCCCGCGCGTGCTCATGTGGGTCGCGATCGCGCCGATCGTCGGCAGGATCCGCCACTCCTCGTTGTACGCCGGGATCACCACGGACACGACCGGCGGACAGGGGAGCGGCTCGGTGACCCAGGCGCGATAGGCGCGGTAGGGGGACAGCACCTCGGTCATGACACGGCCTCCTGGGGAGCGCGGGCGGGCGTCGTCGTCCCCCGACCGGCGAGCGCCCGTGCCCCGAGCACGGTGACCAGCACGGCCATGGTGATCGACTGGACGGCGATCAGCGCGGCCATGTCCCGGTGCCAGACGAGCAGGAGCACGAGCTGGACGAGCGAGGCGCACAGGAGCAGCCACGACTCGGTCGCCCGGGACTGCGAGAGCCGGTAGCTGGCGACGAGGTTGCCCACCGCGAACAGCGTCGTCGTGCCCGCGTACGCGGCCATGGGGACCGACAGGCCCCCGTACGCGGGCCCGAGTACCGCCGCGAGCACGGGTCCGCCGATCCAGAGCGCTCCCGCGGTGCACACCACACCGATGCCGACCACCGCCGCGATGCCGGTCCGCACCACCTCCGGCGACTCACGCCCGGCCGCGTGCCGCCGCGCGACGACGGGGAAGACGACCGTCGCCACCGACCAGGCCAGGAAGAAGACGGCCCGGCCGACCAGTGCCACGGCGGCGTAGACGCCCGCCTCGGTCGGGGTGAGGAATGCCTTCGCGACGAAGATGTCGCTGTTGTTCACGATGATCTGGCCGATCAGCAGCACCGACACGAGCCCCGCGTAGGCCCGGACCTCGGCGAGGCTGATCCCGTCGCCGGTCCGGTCGCTGCGCGAGCTGTTCGCGACCCGCACGACGGCGTAGGTGGCCACGAACGACGCCGACAGGGCGACGGTCGCGCCGGGCACACCGCCCCCCAGCGACACGATCAGCACGCCGATCCCGACGCGGGTGACCATCTCCACGACGAAGGACAGCGCGAGGGGCGCGAACCGGAGCCGTGCTTGCAGCACACCGCGCTCCACGGCCTGGACCAGCCAGAACGGGATCCCCGCGGCGAGGATCACGAACGGCCACGGCGAGGCGGTCTGGAACGTCGCCGACCACCACGGCGCGCCGAGCCCGAGCGCGAGGCCCGCGACGGCGCCGGAGACCAGCGCGACGCGGCGGAGTCGTCGAGCCAGGAGGTCCGAGTCGCCGGGGAAGCCCAGTTCGTCCGACCGCGCGATGAACCGCACCGCCACGAGCTGCAGGCACAGCGCGACCGAGGTGAGACCGAACAGCGTCGTCACCATCAGGTTGGCGTCCGAGAACTCGGCCGGGGTCAGGACCCGACCGAGGAAGAGGCTCAGCAGGTAGTTGCCCGCGTTGGCGACCAGCATGGCCGCCGCCAGCATCGACCCGCCGGTCGCCAACCCGCGGCCCGTGCTCGTCGTGCGCTCCCCGTCCGGTCTCATCGGCGCGCCCGACGTTCAAGCAGTCGTTCGATGTGGGCGAGGTGCCACTGCACGACCTCGGACATCGGGATGCCGGTCGCCGCGGCGAAGTTGCGGCGACCCAGCGCCGTCCGCTTGACGTGGTCGTCGAGCACCTCGGCGAGAGCGTCCGCGAGGCTGATCGGGTCGCCCGGTGCGAAGTAGACGCCGCGAAACCCCTCCTCCTCGATGACGTCGACCAGGTCGCCGATCTGCGGCAGCACGACCGCGCGCCCGTACTCACCGGCTTGGTGCAGGACGCCCGAGCTGCCCGTCGTCGACGTGTAGGGGAACGCGACGACGGAGGCCGCGAGGAACATCCCGGCAACCTGGTCCTCGGCGATGTAGCCGGGGAACTCGACGTGCGGGACGTCGGCGTACCTGGCGGCGGCCGCGGACATGTACCCGCCGGAGTTGGGACTGTCCGTTCCGGCGAGCACGAGCCGCAGATCGTCGTAGCCGCGCCGGAGCAGCTCCTGGTACGCGGCGACGAGCATGTCGACTGTCTTGTAGGTGCCCCACTTGCCGAACGCGGTGATCGTCCGGCGCCCGGGCGGGACGGTGAAGGAAGGCGTGGCGACGTCCTCGAAGCTCCCGTGCGGAGCGAGGATGGCGTTTTCGGCGCCATAGCTCGAACGGAGGAACTCCACGTAGCGGGGAATGGTGAGCGCGACCAGATCCGCCCGGAGCAGACAGCGCGTGAGCACGCGACCGGCGAACGTCAGGAACCGCGCGGTGATCGCGGATCCGGCGAAACCCGCATCCTTCATGTCGACGTTGTCGGCCAGGTTGTGCAGCACGAGCAGCGTCGGTACGGACCGAGCGCGAAGCAACGCGGGGATCAGCAGACCCAGTGCCCCCGGGACCCGCTTGTCGCCGAAGGAGGCGAACTGGAGATTCAGCAGGACGGCGTCCGGTCCGCTCCTCGAGATCTCCCGGGGTACCCGAAGCACGTTCGCCGGGTCGTTGAACCGCCAGCAGGGACGGAACGAGACCTTCGGCATGGGTTCCGGCGCGCCCGCGTCCGTGCGGTCGGAGTAGACAACCACCTCACCGACCTCGGGCAGTCGTGAGAGGTGCCGCACCAGGTGCAGGCCGAACTCGTTGAGGCTGTTGCGGCCGGGAGGGAAGGCCGTGACGACACCGATTCGGAGGGCGCGGTGAACGGCCCCGCTCATCGCTGGGGCCGACTGCGAAATCGCCATTCCCCTCCCACCATGATATTCGCGCTCTCGCGATCGTGTTCAGAGCGTAGGGCATGTTCCACCCGGATGCGAGGGTGGAGAAGGCGCGAAAATGACTGGTGTACGGGTCGCGCGGAATGTCTGGCCCATCGGTATCGAATAGCAACGTATGGCATAGCTACGTCACCCAATAGTGTTGAGTTTATCCCACTCGTGTGGGTGAATATTTCCGAAATTGATCGGTGATTCGCGAGTTTTTCGGCCCACGAGCGCCTCGCTCACGCTTTTGGCTCTGATCTTTTCACCTCCGACTCGATGATCAACACAAACGAGCGGGAGGGCGCCGGGACGGTCACCACCGCGACGATCCCGGCCAGGACCAGGTAGGTGCCACGCCGGTCCAGGTGACTCACCAGCCAGGCTGTCAACGGGGCGAACGTCGTGCTGGCCAGTCCCCCGGCCAGCGTGAGCGGTGAGCACCCGGACGTGGTCGGGGGCGTGCCACCGGGTCAACGCGGCGAAGGCGGGCAGGGTGGAGCACCCCGCCCATCGCCACCCCGACCCCCAGCCACACCACCACGAACCACACCGGGTCAGGTGCGGTGGCGAACGCGACAGCCACCGCCAGCACCGACCCCGCCGTTGTCACCCCGTGCGGTCCGCGTCGGTCGATCCACCGCCCGACCGGGATACCAACCACGCCACCGACCAGTCGCGCGGCCGAGAACGCCGCGATGGAATCCTTCTTCGCCCTGCTGCAGAAGAACGTGCTCGACCGCCGACGCTGGGACACCCGCGACGAACTCCGGTTGGCGATCGTCACCTGGATCGAGACCAAATACCACCGACGACGCCGACAACGGAGCCTCGGGCGACTCACCCCAGTCGAGTTTGAGACCATCTACAAGGCCGCTCAGGCGGCTTGAGAACCATCAACCCCGAGTGTCAACCGAACCCGGGGCAGTCCCGGCCGCGTGGTCAGCGTCAACTCCCGCGCACCGGCAGGAGCGCCGCAGCAGCCGCCGACCTGCTCGGCGGGTGCGTCGAACACACCCGAACCACCGCACACACCGGTCTCGGGCAGCGTCAGCTCGACCTTCCCAGCGGCTTCGTGGTCTCCGGCGATCTCGGCGACGACGCTGCGGACCTGTTCGTAGCCGGTCAACGCCAGGAACGTCGGCGCCCGGCCGTAGCTCTTCATCCCGACCAGGTAGACGCCCGGTTCGGGGTGGCGCAGGTCGGCGGCGCCGTGCGGGTAGACGGTGCCGCAGGAGTGGACGTTCGGGTCGATCAGCGGCGCCAGCTCCTTGGGCGCCTGCAGAACCGGGTCCAGGTCAAGGCGGACCTCCGACAGCCAGGTCAGATCCGGCCGGAACCCGGTTAGCACGACCACCTCGTCCACCGGCTCGAGCCGGTGCCCGTCCTGCGAGACCAGCACCACCCGGTCGCCGTCGCGCTCGACCGACTCCGTTCGGAACCCGGTGACGACCTCGACGTGCCCGGCTCGGGCCGCTTCCTGCGCCTTGAGACCCAGGGCGCCGCGGGCGGGGAGTTGGTCGGCCTCGCCACCGCCGAAGACCGCCCCGACCTGGCCACGACGCAGCAGCCAGGTGACGTGCGTGCCCGGGTGCCGCTCAGCCAGCTCGGCGAGCGCGACCAGGGCGGTCAACGCGGAGTGCCCGCTGCCCGCGACCGCGATCCGCTTGCCCACGTACCGCCCAGCCTCTGACGCCAGGTCCGGCACCCGGTAGCCGATCCGGTCGACCGCGGCCTGCTCACCGAGTGCCGGAAGTCCGTCACCGCCCAGCGGGTTCGGTGTCGTCCAGGTTCCGGAGGCATCGATCACCGCACGAGCCGCGATCCGCTCCTCGCCGCCCGCGGTGCGCACGTGCACCGTCAACGGCTCACTGTCCCGGCCCGCGTCCACGACCCGATCGCGGCCCCGCCGGGCCACCCCGACCACCCGGGCACCCAGCCGCACCCGATCCCCGAGCGCGGCGGCCAGCGGCACCAGGTACTCCGCCGCCCACTGCGCTCCAGTCGGATACCGGTTGCCCTCGGGCGCGGTCCAGCCCTCGCTTTCCAGGAGAGCACGGGCCGCTGGGTCCACCAGCTCCGACCACCGCGAGAACAACCGCACGTGATACCACTGGGCGACAGCGGCGCCCGCCTGTCCGCCTGCCTCCAGCACCACGGTCGACAGCCCACGCTCCACCAGCCGCGCCGCCGCGGCCAATCCCGTGGGTCCAGCACCGACCACGACTACCGGCAACCCATCCACCACGAACCCCTTTCATCGAACAATGTCTATCAATATGCCCGGGACTGTATCGACGTGTCTCTATGGATGCAACCATCGACGTGGGTCTATACACTCTGTTCGTGACGTTGACGACCGCCGCCGGGCTGCACGACCAGGACGCCGACACCTACGCCAGGTGGTTCGCCTGCCTGGCCGACCCCACCCGCGTCAAGCTTCTGCACACCGTCGCCACCGCCCCCGGTGAGATCGCTGTCGGCGCCCTCGCCGAGGCCATCGGCGTCAGCCAACCCACCTGCTCACACCACCTGCGCAAACTCGCCGACGTGGGCTTCGTCCGCCTGCGCAAGGAGGGCACCGCCACGCTGGTGTCGATCAACCCCACGTGCTGCACCGGCCTCCCGCACGCCGCCGACGCCGTCATGGGCACCGTCACCACCCGCCCTTGCTGCCCCACCGACCTCCCGACCGACGTCACCGTCCGCGCGATGACCGACGCGGACTGGGCCGACGTCCGCCGCATCCACAGCGAAGGCATCGCCACCGGCAACGCGACCTTCGAGACCGAGACGCCCAGCCGCCGCACCCTCGACACCAGATGGCTTCCCGATCACCGCTGGATCGCGGAGATCGACGGCCGGATGGCGGGCTGGGCCGCGGCCACCCCCGTCTCCACCCGTGACTGCTACGCCGGAGTCGCCGAAACCTCCGTCTACGTCAGCGAGAACCGCCGCGGCCGAGGCGTGGGCAAAAGCTTGCTGCACAGGCAAGTCACCGCCGCCGACACCAGTGGCCTGTGGACCCTGCAAACCTCGATCTTCCCCGAGAACCGCACCAGCATCGCGCTGCACCACTCCGCGGGCTTCCGCACCGTCGGCGTCCGCGAACGCATCGCCCAACACCACAACACCTGGCGCGACACCGTCCTCCTCGAACGCCGCACCCAAGCCGTGGGCGAATCCAGGCGGTGGTAGCAGCTGATCTTGGTGTTCGGTGGGGAAGGATTCCCTGTCGTGCGCAGGATGTTGACCTTGGCTGATCGGGAGGAGATCTCCCGCGGCCTGGTGGAGCTGTTGGAATATAAGGACATCGCAGTGCGGATCGGTCGTGATCCGTCGGTTGTCTCACGTGAGGTGGCCCGTCACGGTGGCCGGGACGCCTACTGGGCGGTGTCGGCTGAGGCCGCCGCGGCGGTGGATCGGTCCCGGCCAAAGGTGATGGCGGGCGACCGGTCGGCTCGGACACCGACACGGGTGTGGTCGTTGTTGCCTCTGGGCTGGTCACCGGCCTCGATCGCGGGCCGGTTGGCATACGACCATCGGGTCGGGGACCCTTGCCGGGTGAGTCACGAGGCCATCCACCAGTGGGTCTACGCCCAACCGGTCGCGACCCTGCGCCGGGAGCTGGTCACGTTACGCACCGGACGGACCCGACGCACCGGTCCACGACCGACGCCGGCGCCGCGGATCCGTGAGCCCCGTTACCTCGACGAGCGCCCCGACGACGTCGAAGGCCGGGCAGTGCGCGGTCACTGGGAATAGGGACCTCGTGATCGGCAAGGACGGCACGTCGGCGGTCGCGACCGTGGTGGAGCGCACCAGCCGGTTCCTCATCCTGGTCCCGCTCACCGGTCGGGACTCGCTGACGCCGCACCCAGGCCGTCATCTCCGCAGTCGGTGGGCTCCCGGCGACGGTCAAGCGGTCGTTGACGTGGGACCGCGGTACGGAAATGGCCCTGCACAAGGAAGTCACCGCCACCGGGCTGCCGGTGTACTTCGCCCACCCGCACTCGCCGTGGGAACGTGGCAGCAACGAGAACCTCAACCGCATCGTCCGCGAGCACCTACCCAAGGGCGTCGAGATCACCAACGACCCGACCTACCTGGCCGCGATCGCAGCGGAGATCAACGACCGACCCCGTAAGACCCATGGCTGGAAGAAGCCCAGCGAGGTATTCACCCAACTCCTCGAAGCAATGCTTTCACCGCCTGAGCCTGCCGTCTGCTGGGCCTTGCCGAGCCGGCGGTCTGCCGGCGGACCGCGGTGTTCGACCGGACTAGGGGTTGCAGTTGAGGATCTTGGCGCCGGAGGGGTCGGAGATGTGTTTGACGAGGCAGTTGTCGGTGTCGGGGCCGCCGTCGACGGTGCCGTAGCGGTGGAACTCGTCGACGGTGATGGTGTCGCCGTCGGCGCCGCCGTTGACGGTGCCGAGGTCGCGGGAGATCTTGATGGTGTCGTTCCCGGCGTCACCGAAGGTGGTGGGTTTGGGGGTGCTGGTGTTGGTGGTCTGGGTGACCGTGAGGACGTCGTTGTCCTCGTTGCCGTGGACGGAGCCCTCGTTGTTGTCGACGGTGATCGTGTCGACTCAGGTGCCGCCGAGGATTTGTCCGGTCTTGATGTAGTTGGTGCGGACCTTGATGGTGTCGTCCCCGGCGTCGCCGTAGATGGTGCTGCTGTTGATGCCGCTGTTCGCGGTGACGGTGAGGGTGTCGTTGCCGAGGTCGCCGTGGATGATGCCGGTCACGTACGGCGTCTTGGCGTTGTCCGGGGTGGAGATCTTGTCGTCCCCGTCGCCGCCGTTGGCGGTGCCGTAGTTGAGGCTGGTGAGGGTGAGCGTGTCGTGGCCGGCTCCGCCGTTGACGACGCCGATGTTGTTGTTGGTGGTGACGGTGTCGTTGCCGTCCAAGCCGTTGACGGTGGTTCCGCTGTTGATCCCGTTGGCGCAGACGATGGTGTCGTCGCCGGGGGTGCCGTTGATGACGGTCCCGCTCTGCGTGGCGCCGTTCACGGTGCAGTTGCTGGGACTGGCCGACGCGGGCAACGCGGGGACGAACACGGCCAGCACCACCGCCACCGCGACGGGAAGTGCGCGGTGGGGACCGAACGCGCGGACACCGACCCGTGCACGGGTGGGCTTCACAAGGACCTTCATGGGTTCCTCTTCTGCAGGCAACGCATCGACTGGGGCGCGGACTGGCGCCAGTCGGCAAGCTTTCAGGGTCTGCGCCGTAGCGGATATCCCTCGAACGGGGATGATGGAGGATCAAACGTCCACGATGGAGTGATCTTTCATTGAACCCCGAAATCGACAACGTTCGAGGCACGCCGTCGGATGCCCGACTACCTCTGAGGATCGATCCAGGCGCCGAGTTCACCTCACCTTCCTGCCGAACTGGAAACTTCGGGCCGGCCCGAGGGGAGTGGTCAGGACGGCCACAAGCGGATGGCCAAGCCGCCGCGCGGCCGGATTGACCACCTACTCGCGCATTTGCCCGGCGCTGATGGAACACGTCAACCCGTACGGCACCTACGAATTCCCGGTCGAGGCCGAGTACGTCCGCATCAGCTACCGGGCCGCACCGATCCGCACTGACCCCGGTCGGGCTCCCCGCGACGGCCCGGCGGTCTTCCCCGGAGGGAACCTCTCGACCACGGGCGAGCATCCACCTGCGGGCGTCCCCGGGTCTGCACTGGGCGCGGTGCCGCCGTTGCCGGACCAAGCGCCCGAAGGGGCGGTCGGCGCGTCACATGCCCGCGATCGGGGGCGGACCGCATTCGATGGCACAGGGTATGAGGACTCTGGTGTTTCTCGAATAGTGCGGTCCTGGTTGTGGGCGACGCATACCGACAGTGCGTGTGGCGCGCCTCTTCGGGTGACTTCCTTCGGGTGGGGCTTGTGACGTGATCATGATTGCGTGCACGCTGCGCAGACGTCGACGTTCCCAGCGGACAGGTCATATCCGAAGCGTCGACCGACCACGACATTTTCGGAAGGACGATCATGTCAATCCGGCCTACCTTCCTGCTCCGCCTGCTGGCACCGGTGGTGCTCGCCGCGGGCGTCATCGTGCCGCTCTCGGCGGGTGTCGCCTCCGCCGCGACGCCGATCTGTCTGAGCGGCAACCTCCAGTTCGATTACCAGTCCGCCGAGGCGGGCACGGCCAAGCCGACCCTGACCAGGGCCGCTCGCAACGCCTCGGTCGAGCTCTGGGGCCGGGAGAAGTCGACCGACACCGACCACAAGCTCAACGCCGACACCCAGTTGACCGGTGCGGCCGACGGCTCGTTCACCCTCTGCCACACCCCGGTCACCACCACCACGATGGACCACTTGTTCGTGCGCTTCGCCACCCGTAACAACCAGGTGTGGCGCGTCGCCGACTCCGCAGGCACGGTCTACACCCACACCACGCCGACGCAGACGAACGTGTCGGCGAGCGTCGCGCTCGGCGTGGTCAAACCGACCGCCGCGGCCCGCGCCTGGCATGCCTTCGACACCGTCAACCTGCTCTGGACGCGCCGCGCGAACTCGACCACCCCGTGCTGGACGACTGCCGAGACCACCGCCGCGACCTGCACCACGCTGACGGTGCGGTGGCAGACCGGGTCCGCCGACGGCCCGTACTACGACTTGGCCAACACCGTGCACCTGGCCGATGCCGACCCTGACTCCGAGCACACCGTGCTGCACGAGACGGGCCACTTCTTCCAGAACCGGTTGTACAACAGCACGTTCCCGACTGTCACCGACTGCAACCCGCACTACATCGAGAAAGCGTCCTCAGCCACCTGCGCCTGGACCGAGGGCTTCGGCGACGCCGTGGCGGCCTACCTGCTGGGCGACAACCGCTACGTGTTCCCGAACGGCTTCTCCTACCCGCTCACCGCCGCCGCGGGGTGGCACACCGGCGACCACGTGCAGGGCAACGTGGCCGGCTCGCTGCTCCAACTGTGGAACCAGGTCGACGGCAGCTGGGACCGCACCATCAAGACCCTGGCCGCGAACACCCCCGCGACCTTCGCCGACTGGTTCACCAACGTCCGCCCCACCGCCACACCACCGCTGTCCACCACCGGCGCCGCACTGACCGCACTGGACTCGCACGCCGTCAACTACGGCCCCACCGTGGTCGACGACAACGCCTACCACGCGCTCAGCAACGGCGGCGGCGTCGCCCTGCAGCACGGCGGGACCTGCAACGTCGTCCTCCAGTCGGTGGCCGAGTTCGCCGCGCTGGACACCTCCCGCGCCTCGCAGCGCTGGAAGTTCACCGCCAACGGCGACGGCACCGTGCGGATCTACGACAGCTGCCTGGTCCCGCTCTACCTGACCGCACCGACCACCGCGGGCGGCCAGGTCCTCCTGCAGGCCGTCAACCTCGGTGCCGCCAACCAGCGCTGGCAGGTCACACGCAACAGCGTCGGCACCTACACCCTCACCAACCCCGCCACCGGATTCTCCCTGGACGGCAACGCGACCGCGGGCCAGGCCGTCACCGCCAACACCGCCTCCGCCACCTCGACCAGCCAGAAATGGGCATCGGTCTTCACCATCTCCTGACACCGGCCCGCCGAACCCCACGACCTTCCCCGATCCGTAGATCCGGGGTCGGAAACCCGGCAGCCGACCCGGCTCGAAGGCCGGCCCGAACACCACTCGGGCCGGCCTTCGCGAACCTGCGACCGCTTGACCCCAGGAGTTGCCGATCGTGCCACTGGCCAGAGGGAACAGGACTACCCGCAGGCAACCTATTGGTCAAACGCGGCGAACGTGGCTCCCGCGAAGGAACCCGGGGCTCCGTGTCAGACGGAGGGCGCGGGTGCGCTCGCGACCTGAACGGATGAATCTGTTGCCTAACGGGTCGCACAGGTGGAACCGGGCGGCGGGGTTCGGTAGACCTCTGGAGTCCCAACGGGTTCTTCCGAAAGTGGCATCCCATGTCCCGTGTGATCAAGCTGCTCGGCGTCACCTCCACCGTGGTTCTCGCCCTCTTCGTCGGTGCGCCGGGCGCGTCTGCCGACCCGGACCCCGACCTTGTCTCTGTCTCTAATTCCCTCGACCTGCACACAATCAACACCATCGTGGGATTGTGCTACGGAGACAACTGTGCCACCGCACCGAACGACGATGACACCAGGACAAGCAGGACCATGAAACGGTGAGGTTTCGGTGATCCTGGGCATCCGGTGTCTCTGGGCGGGTCAGGACTCGCCGCGTCCCAGCGCGAAGCGCGGCGTGTGCGCTCCCGATGATCACCCGTAGCTCCACGCCCGCATCCCGTGCGGAAGAGGTGGCCTCCATCAGGGCAGCTGGCTCCGCCGCCGATCCCGGGAAGGTGGTGCCGGACAGGTCCACCAGCACTAGGTCCGCTCCAGTCTGCGCGGCCTGCTCGATCGTCTGGGTCGACTGCTCGACCAGGTCGGCCACCGTGCCCGAGTCGATTTCGCCGCACGCAGACACGACGACCACGCCGTTCTCGGTGTGGGTGTCCTGGTGGGCGGGAGTTGGCGCTCCCTCACGCCTCGACCCAATCGCGCCATCGAGGGCCCCGCGACAGATTCGTCGCCGGGTGTGTTCCGTCCGGTTCGCGACAGTGGGGCGTGAAAGGGCGGAGGTGGGGCATTCAGGCGGGTATGACCATGGTCGAGTGGGCGGTGTTCACCGCGACGGTTCCGGTGCGGGTCGAGCAGTTGGCCATGATCCGTGCCCGGGTGCGCGGGTGGGCCGACTGCAAGATCGGCCACCACGCCCGCCATGACGTGGTGTGGGCCGCGAGTGAGGCGTTGAGCAGTGCCGTCGACCACCTGCGCGCTCGCCGGGGTGGTGGGTCCGCGGAGGCGACGGTGACGCTGCACGTGGACTCCGAGGTCCTCGTGCTGACCGCGAGGGACCACCTCGCCTGGACCGACGACGGGCGCGTTCCCGGCTCGGTCGACGGGCTGCGGGTGATGCGCGAGATCACCGACCGAATGAGCCTGACCACCGACCCCGACACCGACGTGAGCACCCTGGTCGCCGTCTCTGCCCGGTGAACCAGCGAAGGTGGACACCGAGAGCAGCCGGGTGGGCGACTAGCGGGTGAGGGCGTCGAGCGCCAGCCGGACGGGCAGCAGCACCGCGTGCAGTTCCGCGGTCGCCTCGCGGGCCCGGCGTTCATAGGTCGGCGGCAGTACCAGGGTGTTGATCAGCGTGCCCAGCACCGCGCCCGGCGCGGTCTCGATGAGCCGGTCCAGCAGCATCACGTCCCGGCTGGCCCCGCTGATGGTCAGGACCAAGGACCGCTGTGACGCCGATCCACTTGCCGCTTTCCCCGAACACCGACCACGTCCCGACCAGCAGCCCAGCCAGGACGGATCCTCCGACCCCATCGCTGGTTCGGGGAACAGCCAGGACGCCAGGAACACTGGCGGATCCCCTGATCGACCGGTACACCGTCGACTCGACCATCAACACCGCCGCGTCCGGGGCCAGGAACGGCTGCGGCAAGAGCGACAGCACGTCGGCTCACTCGTCCACTTCTCCCGAATTGTCTCGTCCGACCGAAGTCGCCGGTGTCCGTCGGTGTTTGGAGGTAGGTGGTTGTCGAGGCCGCCGTGAGGCGCGCTCGCGCTCCTGGGGAGAGCACCCGGACGGGGGATACCCCACTCGGTACGACGTACGTAACTTGAAGTCAGCCAAGGATTGTCAACATGTTGACTGATCGAGTAAATGCGCAACATCGCTGCGGGTGCTGCGCGACCGAGAAGGGGGATCCATGCGAAAGATCGCTGCGATCGTCGCCGCGTGCGCGTTCGCTCTGACCGGGGTCGTCGGCGCCGGAACGGCTCAGGCGGTAGCCATCCCGTGCTCCGTGAGCCACTTCACGGTCGTCTGGAGCGAAGCAGGCATCTACGACGACTACGGCAACCCGGTGGCCGCGCTCCACTACGGCAACACCATCGATGGGCCCACCGGGGGCACCTCAGGTGGGAACACCAGGGTGTTCTGGAACGGCTACACAAGGAACATGGCCGACGCCGCGCTGCAGTACACCGGCTGCAACTGAGTCCGCTTCCGTCCGCCCCCGGAGCAGGGACGAACGGAAGCGGGCGGTGAGAGGTCTGCTCGGCCATCGGCAACGAGCAGCTGTCACACCTCTTCAGACCTCCAGTGACCCCGATTCCGCCAAGTGGATCCGGACAACCACACAACGAACCGTCCGGATCCACCTGGCGGACCGCAGACCAGTTGCACCATGCTCCGTCGAAGCGATACTGGTCGTCGGGTCCGTCGGCGGCCGGGGCTAGATGTGCGGCTTGTAGCCCATTGCGGCTAGCCAAGTCCTTGTGGCTGAGTGGACTTCCAGGTCCTGGCTTGATGTCCACTTGGGGCAGTCGAGTGTCCCGCAGCCTTTGCAGACCGGGTGCCGGCGTGGTCGTGGTGCTACGTCGATCACTCCGTCCTCGCGGCGCTGGACCTCGCGGTAGCCGACGGCAGGCACCACCTGGTCGTCGCGTTCGCCACCGCGTCGAGATCGCTGGTCCTGCGACCGCGGTCGTTCTGGCCGCAGCGGTTGCGCGTCGAGACCGCCGGTCTGGCCGCCGCCCGGGCCATCGGGGACCGGACCGCTGAGGTTGTCCTGTTGCGGAGGCGGGCGGACACCGCTCAGATGCTGTGCCGCAACGCTTCGCAGTGGCTCGGGTCCAGTGCGAGCGCGCCTTGCCGATGGTCCGCGGGTCCGGCTACGTGGAGGCCGTGGTGGAGTCGAACCTGAGCCGGATCGACGCCGAGCTCGGTGACCACGAGGCCGCCTCCCGCCACGCCGAGCGGGAGTTGGCGCTTCGCACGGAAGCGGCGAGAGCGCGGGCATCGCGTACGCCCTGCACAACCTCGCCGTCGCGTGCCAAGGGCTGGGAGGCAACGAAAGTGCCATCGACCACGGTGAACGGTCGATCGAGCTGTACCGGCGGACCCCGGTCACCGATCGGTACCTGGCCGACGCCCTGGACACCGTGGCACGCTCCCTGGTGGGCACCTCGTCCGGGCCCGAGCCCTGCTGGAGGAGGCGATCACCCTGCTCGACGCGGCAGGCGACCCGCGCGCACAAGAGTTGCACGCCCGGACGGCGCGCTGCTCACCGACAGGTAGGGCAATGGGGGAGCGAGGTGTCGGGGCCCGGCAGGAACTCGGTCGCCAGGGTGACCAGGTTCAGGGTGACCACGCGGTTGTCCGGCAGCGCGGGCGAGCCGGTGATCAGGCTGACGGTCCAGTGCGTGGCGAACGCGCTCGTGACACCGGCGCTCGCGGCGTTGGACGTCCTCGGCAGGGCCATCCCAAGCCTGGCCGCCACTCCGGCGAGGACCGCGCGATTCACCTCGCGCCCACCCCGCCGGGCGGGCTGGACCGGAGCCTTCGGCGGGACTGGCGGCGGCGGTGGGGGGATCGGCGGTCGCGGGCCGGGGTTCGACCGCGGCGGAGGCGGGCAGCTGCTCGGTGGCTGTTGCGTCCGTCCGTGGTCGTGTTCTCGTCTCGCGCAGGGTGTGCTCTCGGGTCAGGGGTTCCAGTGCGGAACGATCCGCCCCGGACCTGAGCGCCTTCCAGGCCTGTGTCCCCGCTGTGCGACCGGTCCACCCCGGTCGGCGGAGTCACCTGGCCCGTCATCCCGTCCAGCCCGGTCCCTGGTCAGCGAACCGGGTGATGGATGACAAGCCCAGTGCCGAGCGGCGACGTCTGGCTATCGGGTGCGCCGGGCTTGCCGTCCTCGTCCCAACGTCAGTGGCCCTGTGTGGTGATCACGGTCAGTCACCGTCACGCTTCAACCGCGCCGGCCTCGGTCTGGTCATGATCGTCGCTCCAGCCCGGCCTGGCCGCCGTCCTGGGCGGACCCCGGTCACCGGCGCGCCCCTGCTCGGGCGGCTCGGCCAGGTGGATCACCCGCGCCTGCCGGCGGTGCCTGCGGGCGCTGTGGGTGCTGGGGACGCGCCACGGCGGTTGCCGCGTGCTCGCCGGCTGATCGGCCGATCATTTGCGCCAGGGCAAAGAGAGTCATCCATTCCCGGTTTTCTCTCTTCGTCACATATCGCAGACCGGAGACAAGACCCCCGAACGGGGGTCATCGGCGAACCATGACCCCCGAACGGGGGTCATTAGAATTGTGACCCCCGTTCGGGGGTCATCAGAAATACAAAGACCCCCGAACGGGGGTCAAGGTCGCGTGGGAATCGGCGAATGGGGCGCGCGGGCCCGCCATCGACATGGCGGGCCCGCGACGGATCAGACGTTGAGCTGCCACCGCTGGGAGTAGGCGATACCGCAGGTGTACTGGAAGGTCTTGCTCTTGTAGGCGTAGCTGCTGATGGTCAGGCACTTGCCGCTGTGCAGGGCGCGCAGCTGGCCGGAGGCGGGGTCGAAGCTCCACATCTGGTTGGCCGAGGACGGCCCGCACACGTACTGCTCGACCGGGGCGAAGTCGTTGAGGTCGTTGCGCGGCACGTCCGCGCAGCTGCCGCTCGCCACGTTGACCAGCTGGCCGTAGCCGGGGACGGAGCTCGGGCGGTAGATCCACTGCTGGTTGGTGCCGCCGTTGCAGTAGTAGATCTGGACCGCGACGTGGTTGTCGGTGGTCCCCCGGGGGATGTCGAGGCACATGGCGCCCGCGGGGGTGCTGATCGAGCGGTACGGCGTGTCGGCCGACGCGGTGGACGCCGAGACGACCATCGCCGCGGGGATCACCGCGGCCGCGGCGGCGGTGGCGAACAGCCTTTTGACGAGCGAGCGCATGGAGCTCCTTCGTGGGTTTTCAGCGGGTACCCGACAAGGAATATCAGGCCGCTCGGAAAAATCGGTAGGATGATCCTGGAAGGTCACTCGAATTTCGTAGTGGGACAACCTGGGTGGGGTAATCAGGCGCTACCGGTCAGGCGAACGGGCGGGGTTTGGAAATTCGCCCGCAACCAGCGCGTAACGGGCGAGAGAGCGCTGATTTTCGGCGTCGGGGTGCGGCAGACAGGGGATCACGCGCCAAGACGACCACCGATCGGGCTCGCGTGGTGTTCCCTGGGGGTTCGTCGACACCCTCGGGGAGAAGGCGAACCGCACGCACACCGCGGTGATCCTCCCGCCGTCCTGACCTTGGTCGGCACCAGTCAGGCCGGGGCGACCAGGCCGTCGCAGATCGCCGTCACGCCCGACCCGGTCGCCACACACGCGGCGGTGACGGTGGACATCTACTGCTTGCGCCCCGCAGAGGCGCCTCCGCTCGCGCCCACCGCCACCTCGCCCGGCTTCGCCACTTCGATCACGCTGCGTGAGGCGGGCGACGGTAGCACCGGTGGCCGAGCCTTCCGCAGGACCGGCACCGGTCCCGCTACCGCGACACCGGGCCGCTACGCGGTGACCTACGACTGCTGGCGCTGGGTCGTCCGCGCGGAGTTCGTCGTCTCCTAGTGCAGCAGGGCGACCAGTTGGGCCACGGCCGGTCCTCGACGGCCTGGTCCAGCGCAGTGGTGAGGCGCGCGTAGGCAGGCTCGGCCGAGCGCCTGCGCTCCCGCCCGTGCTCGGTGATCATCGAGCAGATGCCGCGCCGGTCGTCGGCGCACAGTGGGCGATACCTTCCCGCTGCCGCGGAGCCAGCTTGTCGGGCCTGTCCGGACACCGACCTCATGCGCCGGCAGCAACCTGCACCGCTGGCCGGTCCGAGCTGCGCGAGATGACCCACCCTGCAAATGCCAGGCAGCGCCGGACTCTGGCGCCATCCCGCCGCCGAGACCAACCGCGTGGTCGACCCCGCAGGTCGGCGCTCGTCCCCCGAGTTGGCTGGGACGTGGCACAACAGCGCTGGTTCCCTCTCCGTCGCCTGCACAGCGGCCATGCGCTGCCGTGCTGGCTCGCGCCGCCTGCGTGTTAGGGCAGGACCCGCGTGCCACGCGTACCAATCGGTTCCGCGGGCGGGTGGTCTGCGAGTGCGGTCGCAGCATGACCGGCAACCCGCGCAACGGGGTCACCTACTACCGCTGTCATCCGGGAACAACAACAGGGGCAGGCCGGACAAGTACGAAGGGCACCCGGCCACGGTCTACATGCGCGAGGACCTGATCATCAACGCTGTGCACAGTTTCGTCGCGGAGCGGGTGTTCGGACAGCAGCGACGCCAAGGGTTCCTGCGCCACCTCCCGCAGATCGACGACAGCGCCCAGCGTGATCGGCACGATCAGCTGCTGCGCAGCAAACTTGCCGACATCACCCGCAAGCAGGACAACTCCCTGCGCCAAGCCGAGGACGCAGACCCCCGAGACCCGTTCACCCAAGGTCTGCGGCAGCGCTACAACGACCTGGACACCGAACGCCAAGCCCTACGCGGCAGCATCGTCCAACTTGACGCGCGCGAGCGACAAGAGCCCGCCCGACCCGGTGTCAACCAAGTGACCTTGCTCGACGCGCTGCCCCATCTGGCGAGCACCCTGACCGGCGCACCAGAGGAGCTGCTCGACCGATTGTTCGATCTGACCACCTCACGGTCCGGGGCCACCACGCCACCAACGAAGCCACCCTCAAGATCACCCTGCCAGCCGACGACCTGAGCGCCATCTCCGAACTCGCACACAGCGCGGACACCGCATAGGTCAGCCACGCGGGCGAGTGTCAGGAGTCAGCAGGCCAGGACGAGTGTGCGTCCTGTACGTGCCCCCGGTGCGATTCGAACGCACACTGGACGGGTTTTGAGTCCGTTGCCTCTGCCGGTTGGGCTACGGGGGCGTCGGCCGGAGACTCTACGCGATCAGGTTTGGGGGGTGTTCGGAAGGTGTCAGGCTGTTGGGTGATGTCAGCGCGATCACGTTGTGGTGGTCCGTGGTCGCCCGCGGTGCGGCGGTAGTCTGCAGGCTCCGCTTTGCCGCCGCTACCGACAGGAGGACCCCGGTGACCGAACTGGCTGCCGAGGCCCAGCCCACCCCGCGCCGTGTGCTGGTGGCTGAGGACGAGGCGTTGATCCGGCTGGACCTGGTCGAGATGCTGCGCGAAGAGGGCTACGAGGTCGCGGGCGAGGCGGGCGACGGCGAGGAGGCCGTGCGGCTCGCCGGGGAGTTGCGACCCGACCTGGTGATCCTCGACGTCAAGATGCCCAAGATGGACGGCATCGACGCCGCCACGAGTATCGCGGGGGAGCGGATCGCGCCGGTGGTGATGTTGACCGCGTTCAGCCAGCGGGACCTGGTGGAGCGGGCCCGGGATGCGGGGGCGATGGCCTACCTGGTCAAGCCGTTCGCCAAGCACGACCTGGTGCCCGCCATCGAGTTGGCGGTCAGCCGCTTCGCCGAGCTGCAGGCCCTGGAGAACGAGGTCGCCGGACTCACCGACCGCCTGGAGACCCGCAAGGTGATCGAGCGGGCCAAGGGCCTGCTGATGGCCAAGCAGGGCCTCAGCGAACCGGAGGCGTTCCGGTGGATCCAGCGGACCGCCATGGACCGGCGCACCACGATGAAGGCCGTCGCCGAGGCGGTCGTGGACAACATCACCTGACTCGGGGACCGTCGAGCGCCACCGGCGGGCGACCTGCTGGCCCCTGAGCCCCGAGGATGGCGCCGGTGGGGCAGGTCTGACTGATCTGTGGCCGCACACGGCGACTCCGACTTGCGAACAGTTGCGTACCGAGTCGCGCTCGCGGGTCGTCCCGCGAGGACGGCATCCGTGTGACGAGCCGCGCCGAGTGCACTCGGTTGGACAAGACGTACAGATCGCGGCACGTTACTTCGACGCGCGCTGAGAGCGTGTACGCGTCGCCCTGTGCGGACAGCAGCACGGCGTAGCGGCCCTTGCTCGACAAGAAGCGCCGACGGTACTCGCGGTCTTCACGCCAGGACGGCATCTGCGTGACGTCCTGCGCGGAGGGCACTTTCGTGTCGACTCGCGTGGACGAGACGTGCGGGTCGCGGCTCGTTCGGGGGACGCGTAGTGGTGAGGGCGTGCGCGTCGTCTTGTGCGGACATCAGTGCGGGAGTGGCGACCCTTTGCTCGACGAGTGCGCCGACGGTACTTGCGGGTCGCCACGCATGTATCGCACCTGCGTGGCGACCCGCGCGGGCAAGAATGGGCAGACCGCAACACTCTTGCGCGACTGCACGTGCGTGTCGACCTGTGCGGACGACAACGCGCAGATGGCAACACCTGTGCGACGCACCGCGTTGACAGCTCCTGCGCGCCGACAACCGCGTGCGTGACGCGAACGACCGGCCCGTGGGATCCCTACTCGATTGTGAACGGGGTCAGGGTCGATGACTGGCTGCCCGCCACCCCGAACACCCGTGTCTCCGCCGCGTGCGGTCCCATCGGCAGCGCGCCGAGTCCGAAGGTGTATCGCCCGCCTGCCGCCCCTGCTGTCGGTAGGCCCGCCGCCAACCTGCCGTCCAGCCACACTTGGAATCCCTGCACCCCCTCCAATCCGCCCGTATCCCACTGCGCCGCCGTGCCGTTCAACGTCACCGTTAGTACTAACCGCGCGCCCGCCGTAAGTCGGGGCGCTCCACTTGAGTCGCTAAGAGACGTTGTCGCCACCGGTAGTGCGTCCGCCTCCGGCCGCGTTCGTGCCGCCCCCGACGGCCGCACGTCGACCGCGCCCCCAGACGTGATCTCCAGGTAGCTCTCCTGCACGAGCGCCCCCGCGCCCGCTCCCGGTGCCCGCACCACGAACGGGGTCAGCGACTCGGGCCCCGATGGCCCCAACAGCCCGGCTGGTATGTCAGCCAGCACCGTCACGAC
Organism: Actinokineospora sp. NBRC 105648; assembly: GCF_030269645.1. Lineage (GTDB taxonomy): Bacteria > Actinomycetota > Actinomycetes > Mycobacteriales > Pseudonocardiaceae > Actinokineospora. The sequence continues at coordinate 107,226 of NZ_BSTR01000002.1, forward strand.
TCCCACCGCGCCGGGTACCGCCTGTCGGGCCACGAGGAGGTCCGTCCCCAACTGCACCCGCACCGCCTCGAGGTCCATGCCGGGGGAGGTGGCCATCGTGATCACCACCCGAGCCGCTGTGGCGCCTGTCAGGGGGCGTCGCACGATCCCTGCCGAGGGGGCCACGGCCGACGGCTCCAGCACCTGTCGGGTCGCCAGGTTGACGGGGGACTCCACGACTCGCGGCGCCGCGGTGCGTGGTCCGCTGAAGCCCGCCGCCGCCAGGTGCACGCGGGAACGTCGCCCCTCCGGTCCGCGCATCCCGATCAGCACCGACGCTTCCCGCCACCTCGGCCCGCCCGGTGCCGACACCACCACCCGACCGTCCTGCAGCAGGGTCACCCCATCGCGGGTCACCCTCAGTTCCACCAGGTGCAACGAACCCGCGCCGCGAATGGGGGCGGGTGCTGTCACGGTCCTGTCCCCGGTGATCCGTGCCCCCGCGTCGTCCAGCACCGCTCGCACCGCGCCCGGCGGGGGAGTGGGGCTCAGCCGGTCGGCCGGGCCCGGGACCAGTTCCAGCGTCAGCCGCCCGCCCGGTCCCGCCGCGTCGGTCGACACCGCGACCCGACCGTCCTGTGTGGAGTCCTCCGGCAGTCGCATCGGTTGGCGGGCGCGGAGTACGGCCTCGTCGGACCCACACCCCAGGTCGATCGGCAGTCCCACCTCACCGGGTGACCGCGCGCCGAGGTCCACGCACCCCCGGTAGCCGGAGAGGTGCCAGGACGACTCGATCGTGTTGTTCGGGAAGTCGTCGAGCAAACCGGTCAGGCCTGCCCGCCACGACGTGTCGCCCGGGCCCGGGACCACCGACACCGCTACCGGTTCGGACGTCCGCCCGTAGGCGTCGACCGCGCGGACCTCCACCCGGTAGGCGCGCCCGTCGGTCAGGCCGCTGATCTCGGTGTCCGCCGTTGCCACCAGCCTGCGGCCGCCGTCCCAGCGGACCTCGTAGCCCGCCGCCCGGTCCACCGCCGCCCACGACACCCTCGCCCGCCCCGGCGAGCCCGCTGCGGCGATGTCACGCGGAGTACTGGGCGCGGCGCCCGGCCGCGGTGCCACGACGTCGGGCGCGGCGTAGCGGATCACCCGTTCCGGGCGGGAAACCGGGGGAGGTAACGGCTCCGCCGACTGCGGTGCGTCATCTGACACCCGCAGCACCGCGACCGCCAGTCCCAGCAGGACGGCGCCCAACACCCAGGCCAGCACTCTTTTGTGGTGGCGCACTCACGAAACCCTAGGCGCACCCGTGACTCAAGGTGACAACTCGTTGTGAAGTCGAGACCCCGCGCGCCTTCCGATTCCGCACCCGATGTCCGGAGTGCGAACACACCCGCTCACTTTCGTTGCAGTCTGGTCACGAGGGCCCCAGGTGCGTGACTCCATCGCATTCGGTCACTACGTTCCGGCGCAACCCTCCAACAGGTATGAGGGCGAGGTTCGGCGTGCTTACACGCATCGTCCGGACGTAAGCGGAGAAGGGACATCACGTGCGAAACCAGACGGTGAAGGCCGCGGTCCTGGTCGCCGGTGCGTTGTTGCTCGCAGCATGTGGCACCAACAAGACCGAATCGGGTGGTGCCACCTCGGGGAACGGCGGATCCTGCGACCAGAGCAAGGGCACCCTGATCATCGGCGTCATCGCGCCGCAGTCGGGCGGTCTGTCCGCGTTGGGCCTGGGCATCAAGAACTCCGCTCAGCTCGCGGCCGACCAGGCGAACGAGAAGTGCGCCGTCAAGGGCTACAAGCTCGCGGTCCAGACCGAGGACGACCAGGCCACCGCGCAGGTCGGCGCCCAGGCGGCGACCCGCCTGTCCTCCAACGCCAACGTGGTCGGCGTGGTGGGCACGCTCAACTCGTCGGTCGCGCAGAGCGTGCAGCCGATCCTGAAGAACAAGAGCATCGTTCAGGTCTCGCCTGCGAACACGAACCCGTCGCTGACCCGCGGCGCCGACTACGGCACCGCCCCCAAGCGGCAGTTCGACAACTACTTCCGCGTCTGCGCCACCGACGACAACCAGGGCCCCTACGCGGCCAAGTACCTGGTCGGCAAGGCGGGCAAGAAGAACATCGCGATCATCACCGACGGCAAGACCTACGGTGAGGGCCTCGCGGCGGAGTTCAAGAAGCAGGCCGAGAAGGACGGCGCGAAGATCGCCGCCACCGCCAAGGTCGGCGAGCGCGACACCGACTTCTCCACCGTCATCGGCACCATCACCGGCTCGCAGCCGGACGCGGTGTACTACGGCGGCGAGTACCCGCAGGCGGGTCCGCTGTCCAAGCAGATGAAGGACGCCGGGCTCAACATCCCGGTCATGGGCGGCGACGGCATCTACGACCCGAAGTTCATCGAGCTGGGTGGCAAGGAGGGTGACCTCGCCACCTCGGTGGGTGCCCCGACCGAGACCCTGGACACCGCCAAGGCGTTCGTCGACGCCTACAAGGCCAAGGCATTCAAGGACGACTTCAGCGCGTACGGCGCCTTCTCCTACGACGCCGCGAACTCCATCATCGGCGCGCTGGCCAAGACCGTCGAGGGCGGCGACTGGAGCGACTCGAAGCGGGCCGACCTCATCAAGAACGTCCAGGCCTACTCCGGCCAGGGCGCGACCGGTGAGATCAAGTTCGACGAGTACGGCGACAGCACCAACAAGCTGCTGACCGTCTACAAGGTCTCCGGTGGCAAGTGGGTCGCCGACGAGACCGGCACCTACAGCGGCTGACCGAGTACTTCGGTCCATAGGACGGACGTGGCGGGGGTAGGCGCACCAGCCTGCCCCCGCCACTCTTGGAGGTAGACGTGGCCACGCTGCTACAGCAGCTGATTAACGGTCTTGTGCTGGGCGCAGCGATCGCCCTCATCGCGCTGGGCTACACGATGGTGTACGGCATCATCCAGCTGATCAACTTCGCCCACGGCGAGGTCTTCATGGTGGGCGGCTTCGCCTCGCTCGCCACCTATTCCTACGTCCTGCCGGACAGCTGGAAGAGCGACTGGTACCTCGCACTGCCGCTGATGGCGGTCGGTGGGGCCCTGGTCGCCGTGGTGCTGGCGGTGATCATGGAGCGGTTCGCCTACCGCCCGCTGCGCAACGCGCCGAGGCTGGCCCCGCTGATCACCGCGCTCGGTGTGTCGGTCGTGCTCAAGGAGGCCGTGCGCCTTTGGTACCCAGGGGCCACCGCCCCGGTGCCCTACCCGCGCGCGTTCGTCGACAAGCAGTTCAGCGTCGAGGCGTTCGGTGGTCGGATCACCATCGGCTCCACCGCGCTGCTCATGATCGCCGTGTCGCTGATCGGCGCGGTGGTCCTGCAGACCTACATCTCCCGCTCCCGGATGGGCCGGGCCATGCGCGCCACCGCGCAGGACCCGGACACCGCCCGGCTGATGGGGGTCAACCCCAACCGCACGATCGTGCTGACCTTCGCCATCGGTGCCGCGCTCGCGGGCATCGCGGGCGTGCTCTACGGCATCCACTACACCAATGTGGACACCGAGGTCGGCTTCCTCTACGGCATCTTCGCCTTCACCGCGGCCGTGCTCGGCGGCGTCGGCTCGATCAAGGGCGCGGTCATCGGCGGCTTCGCGATCGGCCTGATCAAGTCGCTGGCGGGCCAGTACCTGCCCGGTGGCACGTCCTACGACCTGGTGTGGATCTTCATCCTGCTGATCGTGGTGCTGGTCTTCCGGCCGCAGGGTCTGTTCGGCGAGCCGGAAAGGGTGCGCGCATGAGCCAGCTGAAGGACGTCCTCAAGCCCGGGCTGGCCCGGCCGCTGGCGGTCGGCGGCGGCGTGCTCGCCGTCATCGCCGCGCTGCTGCCCTGGGTGACCTACAAGTTCGCGCAGTACGGCGGTGACAACTACCCGGCAGCGGCGTCGCTGCAGTTCTTCGACGCGCCGTTCCAGCTGGAGGGCTACCGCCTGCACACGCTGATCCTGGGCGTGGTCGTCGTCGTGGTGGCCCTGGCGCCCGTCCCGGCCCGGCACCGCGTCCTGCGGGCCCTGGGCTGGGGCCTGGTCGCCGTCGGCGTCATCAACACGGTCTTCGCCGCGGTCGAGGGTGGCGGGCTCGGCGCGGTCACCGCCGCCGACGGCGCGATCGCCTTCGGCGGTTTCGCCTGCGTCGTCGCCGGTGTGCTGGCCATCCTGGCCGGGATCGCCGGTGGCATCGAGCACGTGCACGTCTGGCGCGCCAAGGTGGCCACCCCGGTGGCCTACCTGGTGCTGCTGGTCTCCTTCGTGGTGCTGCTGCTGCTCGTGGCGATGATGCTCAACGCGGGCGGCCAGGGCGGTGTCGGCAACCCGTACGCGGGCCCGATCTTCCTGTCCCTGCTGGGTTTCCTGGCCGGTGCGCTCGGCGCGCTGCACGGGGTCGGCCTCACCGGCTGGATCTCCAAGCTCTCCGACCAGCACAAGGTGTTCAGCGTCGCGGTGCTCGTGCTCTGCGCGCTGGCCCTGCCGTTCACCGAGGCGGGCACCGACTACTGGATGACCACCGCGGCCAACATCGGCATCTACGCCGCGACCGCGATCGGCCTGAACATCGTGGTGGGCCTGGCGGGCCTGCTCGACCTCGGGTACGTGGCCTTCCTGGGCATCGGCGCGTTCGTCGCGGCGAACTTCTCCGGTGCCGCGGCCGCCGCCTTCGGCGTCGAGCTGCCCTTCGTGCTCGCGGCGATCATCGCCGCGGTGGTGGCGGGCATCTTCGGCGCCATCGTCGGCTCGCCGACGCTGCGCGTGCGCGGTGACTACCTGGCGATCGTCACCCTCGCCTTCGGTGAGATCTTCAAGAAGGCCGCGCAGAACAACATCGGCGGTCTGACCGGCGGCGCCAACGCCATCCCGAACGTGCCGCCGATCAACTGGTTCGGCCAGTCGTTCGACAAGTCGCTCACCATCGGCAGCCTCGAGCTGCCCTCGGGGGTGCTCTACTACGTCCTCATCATCGTCCTGGTGGCCCTGGTGATGGTGGTGTTCGCGAACCTGAAGAACGCGCGCATCGGCCGGGCCTGGATCGCCATCCGCGAGGACGAGGACGCCGCGCGGGCGATGGGCATCAAGACCGGGCAGGCCAAGATCCTCGCCTTCCTGATCGGCGCGACGCTGGCGGGCCTGGCGGGCGCGGTGTTCGCGCACAAGACCTCCACCGTGGCCTACGACAGCTTTCAGTTCATCGAGTCGGTGACCCTGCTCGCCGCGGTCATCCTCGGTGGCATGGGGTCGATCCCGGGCGCGGTCCTGGGCGCGGCGCTGCTGCTGGTGCTGCCGGAGAAGCTGCGCGAGTTCTCCGACTACCGGCTGATGCTGTTCGGCCTGGCGCTGATCCTGATCATGCGGTTCCGGCCGCAGGGCCTGGTGCCCGACCGGCACCGCCGGGCCGAGTTGGCCGACGAGGGCGCGGAAGGCGTGCCGATCGAGGAGCTCAACGTGCACGACACCCCCGGCGGCAGCACGGCGGTGGCCCGATGACCGCCACCCCGGTGCTCTCCGCCAGCAACGTCTCGATGGTCTTCGGTGGCCTGACCGCGCTCTCCGAGGTCAGCCTCCAGCTGCACGAGGGCCAGATCCTCGGGCTGATCGGGCCCAACGGCGCGGGCAAGACCACGTTCTTCAACTGCCTCACCGGGCTCTACACCCCGACCAGGGGCACGGTCACCCTGCGCGGGCGCACGCTGCCCAGCGACCCGGCGGCGGTCACCGTCGCCGGGATCGCCCGCACGTTCCAGAACATCCGCCTGTTCCCCAGCATGACCGCGCTGGAGAACGTCATGGTGGGACGGCACTCGCGGATGAAGCAGGGGCCGCTGGCCTCGCTGTTCCACGGGCCCGCCTACCGCAAGGGCGAGGCGGACGCGCGCGCGCGCAGCCTGGAGCTGCTGGACTTCGTCGGCCTGACCGGTCTGGACGACGAGTTGGCCCGCAACCTGCCCTACGGCGACCAGCGCCGCCTGGAGATCGCCCGCGCGCTGGCGACCGACCCGGCGGTGCTGCTGCTCGACGAGCCGACCGCGGGGATGAACCCGCAGGAGACCGAGGCGGCCCGGCAGCTGATCTTCGCGATCCGCGAGACCGGCGTGGCCGTGGTGGTCATCGAGCACGACACGAAGTTCATCTTCTCGCTGTGCGACCACGTCTCGGTCCTGGTGCAGGGCCAGCTGCTGGTCGAGGGCGCCCCCGAGGTGGTCCGCGGCGACCCGCGGGTCATCGAGGCCTACCTGGGCAAGCCGCCGGACGAGGTCGAGGCCGAGGTCCGGCAGTATGCCGAGGAGGCGGGCAGGCCCTCGGCGGCGGAGTCGACGATGGTGATCCCGCCGGTCCGCGAGCGCGACGGCGGCAGTGAGGGAGGCAACCGGTGACCGCACTGCTGGAGGTGCAGAACCTCAGCGTGGCCTACGGCGCGATCGAGGCGGTGCGCGATGTGTCCTTCGCCGTGGAGCAGGGCCAGATCGTCAGCCTGATCGGCAGCAACGGCGCGGGCAAGACCACCACGCTGCGCACCATCTCGGGCCTGATCCGGCCCAAGTCCGGCCGGATCCTGTTCGAGGGCAAGCCGATCGGCGACCTGGCCGCGCACAGCATCCTCGAGCGCGGGGTCGCGCACTGCCCCGAGGGCCGCAGGCTCTTCGGCCGGATGACGGTCGAGGAGAACCTGCAGCTGGGCGCCTACGTCCGCAAGGACGAGGGGGTGGCCAAGGACATGGAGCGGGTCTACGAGCTGTTCCCGGTGCTGGGCCAGCGCAAGCAGCAGAAGGCGGGCCTGTTCTCCGGCGGTGAGCAGCAGATGCTGGCCATCGGCCGGGCGATGATGTCCAAGCCGCGGCTGCTCATGCTCGACGAGCCCTCGATGGGCCTCTCGCCGATCATGACCCAGCTGATCTTCGACACCATCCGCGAGCTCCAGTCGCAGGGCACCACGATCCTGCTGGTGGAGCAGAACGCGCTGGCCGCGCTGGCGCTGTCCGACCGCGGTTACGTGGTCGACCTGGGCCGCACGACGCTCGAGGGGCCCGGCCACGAGCTGCTGGCCGACGAACGCGTCCGCGCCGCTTACCTGGGCGAGGACTAGAAGTTCACTAGATCGTGTGGGCCGCTCCTGGGTTCGGGGGCGGCCCACACGGCCGTTCCACCCCTGCCCCACCTTGCCGCCGGGGGCCACCCGGTACAGCCCTGGTCCCAGGTCATGGGTGAACGTGCCGGGGGATCACCTGCCCGCCCGACTTGGGCGATGGCGTGAATCCGACTGTCCACTGTGTGCGGCGCGCGAGTCCCTACTGCTTGTCCCCGGGAGCTCGGTCCAGCGCCACGCAGGTCAACCGCGCCGTGCAGGTGCGCTTGTCGTTCTCGTCGGTGATCACGATCTCGAACGTCGACGTGCTCCGGCCCAGGTGCAGCGGCGTGCAGACAGCCGTCACGATGCCCGCGCGTGCCGCGCGGTGGTGGGTGCAGGACAGTTCCAGGCCGACCACCAGCTTGCCCTCGGGCGCGTTCAACCCCGCCGCCACCGAGCCCAGCGTCTCGGCCAGCACCGCGTTCGCGCCGCCGTGCAGCAGGCCGTACGGCTGCAGGTTGCCCTTCACTGGCATGGTGCCCACCAGCCGCTTCGGGTCCCAGTCGGTGATCTCGATACCGAGTTTGTCCGGCAGGAACTGGTCGGCCACCTCGGGCCGCACGCCGGGCAGCCTGCTGGGGTCGATGCCGCTCATGGGTCCTCCGATGGGTGTCGGTGCCCCACCCTAGACTCGCACCGTGCCCGCCAAGACTGAGACTCCCGCCACGCCCACACCGACCCCTCGGCTGCTGTTGATCGACGGGCACTCGATGGCGTACCGGGCCTTCTTCGCGCTGCCCAAGGAGAACTTCCAGACCGGCACCGGCCAGCACACCAACGCCGTCTACGGCTTCACCTCGATGCTGATCAACCTGCTGCGCGACGAGGCGCCGACGCACCTGGCGGTCTGCTTCGACGTCTCCCGCAAGACCTTCCGCAGCGAGCAGTTCGCCGACTACAAGGCCAACCGCAGCGCCAGCCCGGACGAGTTCAAGGGCCAGGTCAGCCTGATCGAGGAGGTCCTCACCGCGCTGAACATCCAGAAGCTGGCGCTGGAGAACTTCGAGGCCGACGACCTGATCGCCACGCTGACCACGCAGGCCACCGCCGAGGGCTACCAGGTCGCGATCTGCACCGGCGACCGCGACGCGCTGCAGCTGGTCACCGACGAGGTCACCGTCCTCTACCCGGTCAAGGGCGTCTCCGAGCTGGCCCGGTTCACCCCCGAGCTGGTGCTGGCCAAGTACGGCGTCACGCCCACCCAGTACCCCGACTTCGCCGCCCTGCGCGGCGACCCCAGCGACAACCTGCCCAAGGTCCCCGGGGTCGGCGAGAAGACGATCACCAAGTGGATGCAGCAGTTCGGCTCGCTCGGCGAGCTGATCGACCGGGTGGACGAGGTCAAGGGCAAGATCGGCGAGTCGCTGCGCACCCACCTGTCCGCCGTGGTGCTCAACCGCCAGCTCACCGAGCTGGTCCGCGACGTGCCGCTGGGCGTGGCGCCCGAGGAGCTCGTCGTGCGCGACTGGGACCGCGACGCGGTGCACCGGCTCTTCGACGAGCTGGAGTTCCGCGTCCTGCGCGACCGGCTGTTCCAGACGCTGTCCACCGCCGAACCCGAGGCCGAGGAGGGCTTCGAGGTCACCGGCGGCGCGCTCGCCCCGGGTGAGCTGCCCGGCTGGCTGACCCGCCACGCGCCCAGGGGCACCCGGATCGGGCTGTCCTTCCGCGAGGTGCCGACCGGGGTGTCCGGCCAGGCCGTCGAGCTGCGCTCGGTCGCGCTGGCCACCGCCCAGGGCGAGGGCGTGTTCGTCGACGTCACCACCCTCTCCGAGGAGGACGAGACGGCGTTCCGGGCCTGGCTCGCCGACGCCGACTCGCCCAAGCTCGCCCACGACGTCAAGCGCTCCCTGCACGCCGTGCGCCACCGCGGCTGGGAGCTCGCCGGCCTGGCCACCGACACCGCGCTCGCGGCCTACCTGGTGCGCCCCGGCCAGCGCACCTTCACCCTCGACGACCTGGTGCTGCGCTACCTGCAGCGCGAGCTGCGGGTCGAGGACGGCGACGGCGAGCAGCAGCTGTCCCTGCTCGACGACGAGGGCGAGGACGACCGAAAGCTGGCCGCGGGGGAGATCCTGCGCGCCCGGGCCATCGCCGAGCTGGCCGACGCGCTGGACAAGGCCCTGGTCGAGACCGGCCAGGCCAAGCTGCTCACCGAGATGGAACTGCCGCTGCTGCGGGTGCTCGCCGACCTGGAGGCCGTCGGCATCGCGGTGGACACCGAGCGGCTGGAGGTCCTGGAGTCCGACTTCGCCACCCGCGTCCGCGACGCCGAGCGCGCCGCCTTCGACGTGATCGGCAAGGAGATCAACCTCGGCTCGCCCAAGCAGCTGCAGGTCGTGCTCTTCGACGAGCTCCAGATGCCCAAGACCAAGCGCACCAAGACCGGCTACACCACCGACGCCGAGGCCCTCACCACGCTGTTCGAGGTCACCCAGCACCCGTTCCTGGCGCACATGCTCGAACACCGCGACGCCACCCGGCTCCGGGTCACCGTCGAGGGCCTGATCAAGTCGGTCTCCGAGGACGGCCGCATCCACACCACGTTCAACCAGACCATCGCGGCCACCGGCAGGCTCTCCTCCACCGAGCCGAACCTGCAGAACATACCCATCCGCACCGAGGCGGGCCGCACGATCCGCGAGGCCTTCGTCGTCGGCAAGGACTACGCGGAACTGCTCACCGCCGACTACAGCCAGATCGAGATGCGCATCATGGCGCACCTCTCCGGCGACGAGGCCCTGATCGAGGCGTTCAACTCCGGCTTCGACTTCCACGCCGCCACCGCCGCCCGGGTCTTCACCGTCGAGCCGACCGCGGTCACCCAGGAACAGCGCGCCAAGATCAAGGCGATGAACTACGGCCTGGCCTACGGCCTCTCGGCGTACGGGCTGTCCCAGCAGCTCCGGATCACCACCGAGGAAGCCCGCGCCCTGATGGACGACTACTTCGAGGGCTTCGGCGGCGTACGGGACTACCTGCACGAGGTCGTCGCCCAGGCCCGCAAGGACGGCTACACCGAGACGCTGTTCGGCCGCAGGCGCTACCTGCCGGACCTGACCAGCGACAACCGCCAACGCCGCGAGATGGCCGAGCGAATGGCACTCAACGCCCCCATCCAGGGCACCGCCGCCGACATCATCAAGGTGGCCATGCTGGGTGTCCACAGTGAACTCAACGCCCAGTCCCTGCGCAGCCGCATGCTCCTGCAGGTCCACGACGAACTGGTCCTCGACATCGCCGACGGCGAACACGACCAGGTCGAGAACCTGGTCCGCACCCAGATGGCCGCCGCCTACCACCTCCGAGTCCCCCTGGACATCTCGGTCGGCTTCGGACACAGCTGGAACGCCGCCGCCCACTAACAGGCCATGGAGGAATGAGAGCGGGGGAGTGGGCGGTGCCCAGGCGAGGCCCGCGCGCGCCGCACCGGCTCAAGCGGCATTCCCCAGGCCGCACCCACCTCAAGTCGAGCCGTGCCAACCCAAGCAGGGTCCGCCCAAGCTGCACCCCTCAAGCTGCATCCACCGGAGCTGCATCCCTCAAGCCACGCCCACCCAAGCAGAGTCCCTCAAGCCACGCCCGCCCAGGCGGGATCCCTCAAGCCGCGCCCACCCGAGCCGTCCGTCTCCGGGTGTGCCGTTCCCGCTGGTACGCAACGCGCCTGACGCGTGTGCTGGATTGGGTGGAGTGTCTTTGTGTGGGGTGGGGGACCCTGCAAACTCTCTGTGGCGTGGGGATCTGTTCACCCCGCCCTTTGTTCCCCACGCAGGGTCCCTAGGGGCCCCACGCAAAGACACTCCACCCAATCCAGCCCCACCACTCACTCGCGTACACACGACGAGCGACCCCAGCAGCAACCCCAGAGCAGCAACCTCAAGCAGCAGCCCTAAAAGCAGCAAGCAGAGCCTCAGCCAGCAGGCTGCCACAGCTCCACGCGATTGCCCTCCGGATCAGTGACCCACCCGAACCGGCCCACGCCCTCGAAGTCCTGGGTCTCGGCCGCCACCTCAGCCCCAAGATCGCGCAGCTGCGCCAACATGGCGTCCAGGTCGCGCACCCGGAAGTTGAGCATGGTGCCCTGCGAGCGCGATCCGAAGTAGTCCGTGTCGGCCTCGAAGGCCGCGAACACAGTAGGCCCGGCCGCCTGCTGCCACAGGCCGTTCTCGTCGATGTCGAGGCCGAGGTTCTCCCGGTACCAGGTGCTCAGCGCCGCCGGATCCGCCGCGCGGAGGAAGTACCCACCGATGCCGACCACACGTTCCATGGCCGCGATCCTGCCAGGTCGGCACGTCGCCGGGACACCTGGTAGGCAGGAGCCGCACCCCAGGACACCGACCGAACACCGCACCCAGGACGGCCACGTGCGACGAGCGCAACGGACAGACGTCCTCATCCACCTCCGCAAGGCCCGCGACCTGATGGACGCCCGCTTCGCCGACCCGCTCACCCTCGACACCCTGGCCGCCGCCGCGGGTTTCTCGCGCTACCACTTCGCCCGCGAGTTCAAGGCCGCCTTCGGCGAACCGCCCGGTGCCTACCTCAGCAGGCGCCGCGTCGAGCGGGCCAAGGACCTGCTCGCCAACGCCAACCTCACCGTCACCGAGATCTGCGGGCTGGTCGGGTTCAGCAGCCTCGGCTCGTTCTCCACCCGCTTCACCGAGCTGGTCGGCTGCTCCCCGACCGACTACCGCGGCCGCGCCGAGCCCGCGATGGTGCCCGGCTGCTTCGTGATCGCGTGGACCAGGCCCGCAATCCAGGAGAAGCCCGCCGACCCCGGCGCGCCGTAGCGTCGGGCCGACACGAGTCGAGCAAACACGTTCGGAAGGGAACACCATGGGCATCGCCTTGACCCACACCACCGTCTGGGTCCTCGACCAGGACTCCGCCAAGGCCTTCTACACCGAGACCCTGGGCCTCGAGCTGCGCTCGGACGTCGAGATCGGCAAGGTCGTCGAGGGCGGTGCCGAGGGCATCCGCTGGCTCACGGTCGGCCCGGCCGGCGTGCCGGGCGCCGAGTTGATCCTGGCGCACCCGGCCATGGGGCACGACCCGGAGACCGCCGAGCAGATCCGCGCGCTGGTGGCCAAGGGCGCGCTCGGGCCCGGGGTGATGACCACTGAGGACTGCCACAAGTCCTACCGGGAGCTCAGCGAGCGCGGCGTGGTGTTCCTCAGCGAGCCCGCCGACCGTCCCTACGGGATCGAGGCGATGTTCCGCGACGACTCCGGGAACTGGTTCAGCCTCACACAGCACAAGGACTTCTACCCGGCCGGGTGAGCCATAGGCTGGCCCGGTGGACGTCTACGAGGTCATCGGCCGCCGCCGCGACGTGCGGGCCGAGTTCACCGGGGAGCCGGTCGACGAGGCCGCGCTGGGGCGGGTGCTGGCCGCCGCGCACGCCGCGCCCAGCGTCGGCATGTCGCAGCCGTGGGACTTCGTGCTGGTGCGCGACCCGGTCACCCGGGCCGCCTTCCACGGGCACGTGCTGGGCGAGCGGGCCCGCTTCGCCGCCGGGCTGAGCGGGGAGCGGGCCGCCACCTTCGACCGGATCAAGATCGACGGGATCCTGGAGTCCACCCTGTCGGTGGTGGTCACCTACGACCCCGACCGCGGTTCACCCGCGGTGCTGGGCAGGCACGCCATCGCCGACGCGGGCCTCTACTCGGTGTGCCTGGCCATCCAGAACCTCTGGCTGGCCGCCACCGCCGAGGGCCTGGGCGTCGGCTGGGTCAGCTTCTACCGGGAGGACTACCTGCGGTCCCTGCTGGGTATCCCGGCCTCGGTGCGTCCGGTCGCCTGGCTGTGCCTCGGCCCGGTCGGGCGGTTTCGGGAGGTGCCCGACCTGGAGCGGCACGGGTGGCGCGGCCGGATGCCGCTGGAGGACGTGGTCCACCACGAGCGCTACACCCCGAGAGATCTTTGAGGGCACGGTAGCCTGGGGGCTCCAGCTGATCCGGACGGAGGCAGCATGGCGGCGAAGCGGGCGTTGGTCCTGGGCGGCACGGGGATGTTGGCGGGGTGCACCGCCCGGCTCGTGGCCGACGGCTGGCACGTCGTCTTACCCAGCCGCCGCCACGCGCCACTGGCCACCGACCTGCCGACAGGCGCGGGACGCGCCCTCTGGGTCGAGGCCGACTGGTCCGACCCCGCCGCCCTGGCGGACCGGGCGGCACGCGCCCTCGGCGGGCCCGCCGACCTGCTGATCGCCTGGGTGCATGGCGACGCCCGGGTCCCCATGCTCACCGCGGTCGAGCCGCTGCTCGCCCCCGGTGCGCCGGTCGTCGAGGTGCACGGCACCCCCGACGGCACCGCCCCGGTGCTGCGCGACCACCCGACCCAGCACGTGGTGCTGGGTGTGGTCAGCTACGCGGGCCGGACCCGTTGGCTCACCGCCGAGGAGATCACCACCGGCGTCCTCGACGGTGTCCGCAGAGCCCTCAACGGCCGGACCCCCGCCGTCCAGCACCTCGGCGAGGGCCGCGCCCGGGCCTCGTGACCGCCGGGGAGGCCCCGCCGGGCTTCCCCAGCCCCAACAACCGAGCAACCCCAACAGGTACGGACCCTCAGCCGGCGCGCACGTCCTGCCACCCGATCCCGTCGGCGGACAGCCGGGCCTGCCTGGTCTGGCCCGGGATGGTGGCCAGGTACCCCGACCGGGTCCACCGCACGGAGTCGATCTCCGGCCCGGCGGCGTCCGGCGCGAAGTCCGGCATCCCCGGGGACCACCGGAACCGCCGGCCCGCGTGGGTGACCGCCAGCAGCGAGCCGTCCCGCCCGACCACCAGCGGCCCCGCGGTCGGGGTGTCCGGGACCGTCCCGAGCCTGGTCCAGCTCCGGCCGTCGTCATTCGAGCGCTGGACGTAGGACGGTCCGGTGCGCATCCGCAGCACCGCGTACATCGTGGAACCCCAGCCGGACACCTCGACCCCGCTGACCACCCCCGGGACCGGGGCCAACTCCGCGGTCTCCCAGGTCGCGCCGTTGTCGCGGGTCACCGACGTCACCCAGGTCGTGCTGCCCGGCAGCGTGCCGCTGATCCACCAGTTCCCGTCGCCCGCCGGTACCCGCTGCGCGGAGATGTCGTACAGGTTGGGCTGCCCGGTCAGGAACCGGCGCTCGCCCGAACCGAGGTCGGTGACCGTCACCCGCGTGACGCAGGCCTCGAGCTCGTGGCCCACGCAGCGCGCCTCGAGGACCGTGCCCGGCTGGATCCGCGGCTGCGAACCCTTGATCTGCGCGGCGACCTCGGACCAGGTGCGGCCGCTGTCGGTGCTGAAGAACCGCCTCGGCAGGGTCGTGAGCGACATGCTGTCCGCCACCAGGAGATCACCCCGCAGCGGGGTCACCACCGGGCGGTAGTCGGTGGTGGCCTCCCGATCGCGCACCGGCGTCGGCCTGGCCTCCCAGGTCTTCCCGTCCGGTGCCGCCCGCAAGTCCATCTGACATCGCGGTGCCAGGCACTGCAGGCGCAGCGCGTACAGGCGTGGGGCGTCGCCGACCGCGATCTGGTAGGTCTCCTCGACCCACATCGGGCTTCGGTCGCCGACCGGCGCCACCGCGGGCACCCGCAGGATCGGGACCGTCGCGGTGGCCGCGACCACGACGAGGACCGTCGCGAGCTGCACCCGTCGCCGGGTTCGCCGGGCTCGCGCGCGACCGAGCACCACGTCCAGGTCCGGCTGCGACACCGCCGCCCCGAGCCACTCGCGCAGCCCGCTCAACCGGTGGTCCAACTGCTCAGGCACGGTCCACCTCCGCGGTCCGGATGTCGAGCCGCTCGGCCAGGCACTGCCGAGCGCGGGAGAGCCGGGACTTGACCGTGCCGGGCGCGATGCCGAGCAGCTCGGCGATCTCGGCCACCGGCAGGTCGGCGAGGTAGTGCAGCACCACCACCGACCGCTGGTCGACCGGCAGACCGCGGATCGCGTCGTGCAGGTCGGCGTACTCGCCCGCGGCGGCCACCAGGCCGAGCGCCGGTTCGCGGAACATGATCCGGTCGAGCATCGCCCGCCGCTTGGCCCGCCTGCGGGCCGCGTTCACCGCGACCGTGCGCAGCCACGCCTCCGGGCTGTCCGCCGCGGCGAGCGTCGACCGCTTGCGGTACCCGACCGCGAACGCCTCTTGCGCGACCTCCTCCGCCTCGCCGAGGTCACCCAGCACGGCGTAAGCGGACAGCACCAGCCGCCGGTACCCGGACCGGTACAGCTGCTCGAACCACTCCTGCTCGGACACCAGGCGCTACCTCCCCACCACCAAGAGGCACGAGCGGCGCCGCGGGTTCCCGGTGGATCTACGCCGTACCGCGCAGCCCGCGCACCAGCGCCAGCACCGACTCCCTGACCTCGTCGCGGGTCTGGTCGGGGGCGAAGACCTGCCAGTCGAGCGCGACCACCAGCACCGTGCCGAACAGCGCCGCGGCGGCGGTCTTCACCCGCACGCCCTCGGGCAGCTGCCCCGCGTCGGCCAACCGCTGCAGCTGCGCGCGGATGATCGCGGTGACCTGCTCGCGCAGCAGCGTGAGCGTCTGCTGCCACTGCCCCGGGGTCCGCCACAGCTCGCTGACCAGCAGCTGGGCGAAGGTCGGGTAGTCGGCGAAGAACGCCAGCATGCCGTCGACCAGCAGGGACAGCGTGTCAGCGGGCTCGACCGCGCCGTCAGCCGCGCGCAGCCGGTCGGCGAGCAGGTCGACGCCGTAGCGCAGCAGCGCGTCGATCAGGCCGTCCTTGCTGCCGAAGTTGTAGTAGACGGTGCCCTTGGCGACCCCGGCCTCGGCGGCGATCTCGTCGACGGTCAGCCCGACCATGCCGCGGCTGCCCGCCAGCCGCAGGGTCGCGTCGAACAGCTTCCGCTGGGTCGCGCCCCGCCGGGCCTGCTGGGGTCTGGCGGGTTTCACAGCACCAGCTCCGGCTTGAGCCGCGCGGCGGTCCACACCCGCTGCCTGCGCGCGGCGATCGTCGACACCACGAGCCCTCCGATCAGGTAGGCGACCAACACCCCGACGTCCACGCCCAGACCGGACAGCGGCCCGCCGTAGAGCAGGTGCCGCAGACCGTCGACCACGTAACCCATCGGCAGGACCTTGTGCAGCGGGATCAGCGCGTCCGGCAGCGTCTGCCACGGGAACGTGCCGCCCGCGCTGATCAACTGCAGGATCAGCACGACCAGCGCGACGAACTTACCGACCGGGCCGAGGAACGCGTTGAGCGCGTGCACCACCGAGACGAACGCCAGCGAGGTCAGCGCGAGGAACGCCACCGTCGCCAGCGGTCGGGCCGGGTGGATGCCGATCAGCGTGGTCACCGCCGCGTACATGATCACCACCTGGGCCACGCCGAGCGCCGCCGGGGTCAGCCAGCCCGCCAGCGCGGTGCGCACGGCCGGGTGCCCGGCCGCCAACGCCCGCGCCGACAGCGGGCGGACCAGCAGGAACAGCACGAACGCGCCGATCCAGGTGGCCAGGCCGAGGAAGAACGGGGCCAGCCCGGCGCCGTAGCTGCCCGCGCTGTTCTCCCCGACGGTGCGCACCGACACCGGGTCGCCGATGGCCTGCGCGGTCGCGTCCCGGGTGGCGTCGTCGGGGTGCGGGATCTGGTCGAGACCGGAGACCAGACCGTCGCGGAGCCGCACCGTGCCGTCGGCCAGGGTCTTGGTGCCTGCCGCCAGCTTGTCGGTCCCCTCCACCGCTGTCCGCTCGCCGTCGCGCAACTGGGCGGCGCCGTCGCGCAGCTGCACGGCACCGGCCGCCAGTTGGCGCGAGCCGTCGGCGGCCTTGGCGATGCCGTCGGTGAGCGCGGGCGTGGCCGCGGCCAGCGTGCTCGCGCCGTCGGCGACCTTGTCGGCACCGTCGGCGAGCGTGCGCAGCTGGGTGGAAGCGTTCTGCACCTTGGTGTTGGCCTGGTCGACGGGGGCCCGCAGGGCGCGCAGGTCGGCCATGATCTGGGTGATCCGTTCCTCCGGGACGCCAGTTTGGCGCAGCTTGGCCAAGATCTCCGCGTCGATGTCGCCGAGCTTGGCGACCACGTCCTGCGCGGCCCCCGCGACCACCTCGCCGGTCTTGGCCACCTGCTCGTTCCCGTCGGCCACCTGCCGGGCGCCGTCGGCGAGCTGGGCGGTCTGCGCCGGAAGGGACTTCGTCTTGTCCTTCAACGTGCCCAGGCCGGTCGCCAGCTCGTTGGCGCCGGAGACGGCGGTCGAGGTCCCGTCGGCGAGCCGGGTGGCACCGTCGAGCAGCTTGCGCTGACCGTCGGCCAGCTGCGCGGCTCCCGAGTTCGCCTGGCCCGCGCCGTCGGCGAGTTTCGTCGCGCCGTCGGCGGCCTCGCGCGTGCGCTCGTAGACGGTGCCGAAACCGACCAGGAACTTCTCCGCCGCGTCCGTGCCGACCTCGGCCGCCACCGACTTGCGCACCTCGCTGACCACCCGGTCGGCGATCGTGCCCACGAGGTAGTTGTTGGCGTCGTTGGTGGTCACCGTGATCATCCCCTGGCGCGGTGCGAACTCCGCCGAGGACGCCAGCGCCTGCGAGAAGTCCGCGGGCAGTGTCATCGAGAAGGTGTACTGGCCGGTGCGCACACCCGCCTCCGCGGCCGCGGCGTCGACCTCGTGCCAGTCGAACGCGCCCGAGCCGCGCAGGTTGTCGGCGACCTTGTGGCCCGCGTCGAGCCGGCTGCCGTCGGCCAGGGTGGTGCCGGTGTCGGCCACGACGAGCGCGGCCGGGATCTTGTCCAGCCGGTCGTAGGGGTCGGCGTTGGCGTAGAGGTAGAGCGAGCCGTAGAGCAGCGGCACCAGCACCAGGGCCAGCACGGCGAGCTTGGGCAGGGTGCCGGAGCTGATCCGGCGGAACTCGTTGCGGGCCAGGCGCAGGACGCTCACGACAGGGACTCCAGGGGTGCGGGCTGGTCCGACTCGCCGAGCCGGGCCGGGGTCAGGGGGAGCCGCAGCGCGGTGGCGGTGCCGCACAGGACGACGACCGCGTGGCCGTCGCGCGCCTGGGCCAGGGCGGTGTCCCACCAGTCGGCCGGGTCGCCGGTGTGCCGGTCGGGGGTGTCCAGGACGAGCAGCTCGGTGCCGGGCCGGGTGGCCGCCAGCCCCACCAGCAGCGCCACCCGCTGGGCGGGGGCGACGGCCTCGAACCGGGTGTCCGGGACCAGCCCGTGCCGGTCGAGCACCGCCTTGACCGCCGACCGCCCGGCGGGCGCGCCCGCGAGGGCCAGCTCCTCGGCGACCACGTCGGCCACCCGCAGGCTCGGCTCGGGCTCGGTGACCGCGGGCGCGTCGACCAGCACGGCGTGCGCGCGCAGGTCGGCGGCGGGCGGGCTGACGGCCCCCGCCGACGGGGTGATGCGGCCGGTGATCGCCAGCCCGAAAGCGGTGTGGCCGTCGTTGGGCTCGCCCGCGACGATCGCGAGCTCACCCGGGCGCACCCGCAGCGACGTCGCCGCCAGCAGGGGACCGTGGGCCCCGGTCACCGCGACCCGGTCCGCGTGGACGTCCATGCCGCCTCCTTTGAACTGACTGGTCAGTTCAAATAGTGCGCTCGATCGGCGGGGACCGCAAGCGGACCCGGAGTGATCCGCGTGACCCGATCGGGTGAAGACCGGACGGAAGCGGACCAACGGGTGGAAGCCGGTGGAAACCGGGGGAACCGGACCTCGGAGGGGGTCATCTGAGCCGCATGCCAAGACAGCTGAAGCTCCTCATCGGCGGCGTCGTGTGCGCTGTCCTGCCCTACTTCCTCTTCATCGGCGCGAGCCAGACGGTCACCGTCAACGGCAGGGTGACCGTCGACCAGCAGTTGAACGTCCTCGGTGTCATCGCGGGCCTGGGGGCCATCGCCATCGCCTGGTCCATGGCGATGAAGTGGGAGACCGAGGCGGACAAGGCGCCGAAGTGGCGGATCGCCGCGGTGGTCATCGGACTCGCGGGCGCTGTCCAGGTGGTCTACAGCCTCGGTCTGCTCGGCTGACGCCGAGCGCCCGGCCGCCTCAGCGCAGGGCGCCAGCCGGGCGGACTTCCCACACTGTCCACAGTGGCCGGTAGCCCTGGCGGGCCCAGAACACGGGGGAGAGCGGGTTCGGCGGGTTGTAGTAGAGGAACGCGCCCGCCGTGCCCGGCACCAGCAGTTCCCGGTGCGCCTGGGCCATCAGCGCCCGACCCACCCCTGAACCACGCGCCTCGGGCAGCACCGACAGGCAGTTCACATACGCCCAGCGCCCGTGCGGCACCCGTGTCTCGGCCCAGGAACCCGGTGTCGAGGTGGTGTGCCAGCCCTCCACGTGCCCCACCGGCACCCCGTCCCGCTCGGCCACCCACATCGGGTCGGCCTGGGCCAGGTGCGCGCGGAGCGTCTCGCGTTTGATCCGTTCCGCCCCCGGGCGGGGGACCGCGCCACCCACCTGGGAGGAGTAGCGCACCTCGGCCATCGCCGAGTCCACCAGGACATCGAGGTCCCCGGCCACCGCGCGGCGCACCCGGACCCCGGTTTCCGGCGCGGTCTGCTCGGCCAGGCCCGTCCGAACGGCCAGCACCGCCAGCGGCACGAAACCGTGCGCCAGCAACGCCCCGGTCGACTCCGCGTCCCGGCTCGGCCAGTTGACCACGCACGCGGAGTCGAGGCCGGGGGACATCCGGGCGAGCACCGACGGCCACCGCCGCAGCAGCGCCGCCATCCCGGACCCGCCCGCGGCGCCCAGCAGCGGGTGCAGCTCCCAGACCTCGCTCGCCGACCAGAGCGTCTGCGGGGTGCCGGGGGTGAGCACGGTCCGGCACAGCACCCCCGCCACCCGCCTGCCGTCGGGCAGCGCCGCGGTCAGCGTGTCGCCGGGGGGTGGTTCGACCGCCGCGGGCAGCAGCGGGTCCAGCCCGGCGAACCGGGCCGACTGCGCGTGCAGCAGCGGAGCGGTCATCGGCGACAGCGGAAGATCGCGGTCCCGGGGAACAGCTCGCCGCGCAGCGGGCTCCACTGGCCCCACTGCTGGGTGTGCCCCTCGGGCCACTCCGGCTCCAGCAGGTCGAACAGCTCGAACCCGGCCGCGTTCAGGGCGCGCACGTAGTCGCCCATGGTCCGGTGGTGCTCGACGTAGGTGGGCGTGCCCGCGGCGTCGACCTCCACGTACGGGGTCCGGTCGAAGTAGGAGCCGGTCACCCGCAGCCCGTCCGGGCCGGGGTCGTCGGGGAAGATCCAGCGCATCGGGTGGGTCACCGCGAAGGTCCAGGTGCCGCCCGGGCGCAGCACCCGGGCCACCTCGGTGAAGACCGCGCCGACGTCGGCCACGAACGGCACCGCGCCGAAGGCCGAGCAGGCGAGGTCGAACGACCCGGTCGCGAACGGCAGCCGCTCGGCGTTGGCCCGCACCAGCGGCACGTGCGTGCCGGTGGCCAGGTTCGCCGCCGCGGCGTAGCGCAGCATCCCCGAGGACAGGTCCAGCCCGACCACGCGGGCCCCCTGGTCGGCGAGCCAGCGCGCGCACGGCGCCGACCCGCAGCCCACCTCCAGGATGGTGCGCCCGGCGACGTCGCCGAGCAGCCCCGCGTCCGACTCGCGCAGCGACTCCGGGCACCACACGAAGTCGCTGACGCCGAGGAAGTCGCCGTGCTCGCGGTGGTAGTCGTCGGCGTCGGCGTCCCACCAGGCGATGTTGGCCGCCACCGACTCCCGCGACCCGACCGCGCGGCGGGCGACGCCGGTGGTCCCCAGACTGAGCTCGGCGCTGGTGTTGCTCGACACCGGGCCATCCTCTCAGCCCCGGCGGCGGGCGCGGGTGCGGGAGGGTACCCCCGGGTTTGCCCGGTTCTCGCGGGGCCGCGTAGGATACATCCGCGCAGTGGTATCGCGCTGCCTGGGTTTCTGAACTCCGGGAATCACCACAGGCGGTGCGGCGTTGGCGGTCTTGGTTCCTGTTGATCCGGGTGTCCGCCGGCGACATCGGTCCCGCCGCGCCCGATCACTGAACTGAACCCAGCGACCCCAATCCGTACCGGAGCCACCTACCTAATGTCCACCGACACCACCATTGTCCCGGCTGCGTCCAAGCCGAAGCAGCAGGTCGCCATCAACGACATCGGGACGGAGGAGGAGTTCCTCGCCGCCATCGACGCGACGATCAAGTACTTCAACGACGGCGACATCGTTGAGGGCACGATCGTCAAGGTCGACCGGGACGAGGTCCTGCTCGACATCGGCTACAAGACCGAGGGCGTCATCCCCTCGCGCGAGTTGTCGATCAAGCACGATGTCGATCCCGCCGACGTGGTCAAGGTCGGCGACGAGATCGAGGCCCTCGTCCTGCAGAAGGAGGACAAGGAGGGTCGCCTGATCCTGTCCAAGAAGCGCGCGCAGTACGAGCGCGCCTGGGGCACGATCGAGGCGCTCAAGGAGTCGGACGAGCCGGTCAAGGGCACGGTCATCGAGGTCGTCAAGGGTGGTCTCATCCTGGACATCGGTCTGCGCGGCTTCCTGCCCGCGTCGCTGGTCGAGATGCGCCGCGTGCGCGACCTGCAGCCGTACGTGGGCCGCGAGCTCGAGGCGAAGATCATAGAGCTGGACAAGAACCGCAACAACGTGGTCCTGTCCCGCCGCGCGTGGCTGGAGCAGACCCAGTCCGAGGTGCGCAGCGAGTTCCTCAACCAGCTCCAGAAGGGGCAGGTCCGCAAGGGCGTCGTGTCCTCGATCGTCAACTTCGGTGCCTTCGTGGACCTCGGTGGCGTCGACGGCCTGGTGCACGTCTCGGAGCTGTCCTGGAAGCACATCGACCACCCCTCCGAGGTGGTCGAGGTCGGCCAGGAGGTCACCGTCGAGGTCCTCGACGTCGACATGGAGCGCGAGCGCGTGTCGCTCTCGCTCAAGGCGACCCAGGAAGACCCGTGGCGCCAGTTCGCCCGCACCCACGCGATCGGCCAGATCGTGCCGGGCAAGGTCACCAAGCTGGTCCCGTTCGGTGCGTTCGTCCGGGTCGACGAGGGCATCGAGGGCCTGGTCCACATCTCCGAGCTGGCCGAGCGCCACGTGGAGATCCCGGAGCAGGTCGTGCAGGTCGGCAACGACGTCATGGTCAAGGTCATCGACATCGACCTGGAGCGCAGGCGGATCTCGCTCTCGCTCAAGCAGGCGAACGAGGGCTTCACGACCGAGACCGAGTTCGACCCGACGCAGTACGGCATGGCCGCCGAGTACGACCCCGAGGGCAACTACATCTACCCCGAGGGCTTCGACCCGGACACCCAGGAGTGGCAGGAAGGCTTCGAGAAGCAGCGCGAGGAGTGGGAGCGCCAGTACGCCGAGGCGCACACCCGCTATGAGCAGCACATGAAGCAGATCGTCAAGGCAGCGGAGGCCGACGCGGCCGCCGAGGCCGAGGGCGTCATCGCCGCGGCCACCGGTGGCAGCACCAGCACCGGCGACCAGAGCTACTCCTCGGCGGGCTCGGACAAGCCCGCCCAGAGTGGCGGCACCCTCGCCAGCGACGAGCAGCTCGCCGCCCTCCGCGAGAAGCTGTCCGGCGGCGTCTGACCGCCAGGCAGTAGCCACACCGCACTAGCGACAGCGCGGTAGCCAGACCGAGGACCCGAGGGCCCCGCACCACCAGGTGCGGGGCCCTCGTCCTGTTTCCGGGATAGCCCCGCCACCTACGAGAGCCGAGTTGCGCCACCTTGAGCGGCACGTCTCCAGACAGCGCCACGAAGCTGTCGTGCGAGCTACACCAACTCAAGCCGCATTGCCCGAGTCGCGTCTCCTATGTCGCACGCCCGCGACTGCGTTCCCCGGAGCTGTACCCCTCGAATCACCCCAGGTGCGCCGCATCCTCAAGCCACGCCTAGTGGACCTGCATCCTCAAGCCGCACCCAGCGCAGCCGTACCCCTCAACCCACGCCCACCAGAGCTGCATCCTGAGCTGCGCCCACCCGGGTTGTCCGTCTCAGGGGGTGTCGCTTCCGCTGGTACGCGACGCGCGTGACGCGTGTGCTGGATTGGGTGGAGTGTCTTTGTGTGGGGTGGGGGACCCTGCAAACTCTCGGTGGGCGTGGGGATCTGTTCACCCCGCCCTTTGTTCCCCACGCAGGGTCCCTAGGGGCCCCGCGCAAAGACACTCCACCCAATCCAGCACTCACCACTCACTCGCGTACCCACGACGAGCGACCCCAGAGCAGCACCCCAAGCGAAACAAGATCAAGCAGGGCGAACCCGAACCACCCAAGCCCGCTCCACCGCCGCCACCCCAGCCCGCCGCCGCAACCCCGCCAGCGTGTGCCGCGCCGGCACCAGCAACGCCGACCACCACGTCCGCGTCCGACCCTCGAGCGCCGCGGCGACCGCGTCGTGCGTGCGGCAGTGCACCAGACCCGGCGTGCCCAGCCGGTGCCGTCCCGGGTGGCTGTTGTCGAGCATGGCGTTCCTCCGTCTGGGTGACCGACTCCGGCGCCACCGTAGCCACTCGACGTGCGAGAACTCCGGACCCGAGCGGCGTGTCACCCACGCCGGAGGTAACTGTTCGATCGCGGCTGCAAGAATGCCGATCATGCTGCGCGTCGGCCTCACAGGCGGGATCGGGTCCGGGAAGTCCACTGTGGCCAGTCGGTTGGCCACCCTCGGCGCGGTGGTCGTCGACGCCGACCGGGTCGCCCGGGAGGTGGTCGAACCGGGCACCGACGGCCTGGCCGAGCTGGTCGGGGCGTTCGGTCCGGAGATCATCACCGACGGTGCCCTCGACCGCGCGCGGCTGGCCGCGATCGCCTTCGCCGACGAGCCGTCGCGGCAGCGGCTCAACGCGATCACCCACCCGCGCATCCGCGACCGCACCGCCGAGCTGATCGCCCAGGCGCCCGCCGACGCGGTCCTCGTGCACGACGTCCCGCTGCTGGTCGAGGGCGGTATGGGCGCGCTCTACCACCTGGTCGTCGTGGTCGACGCGCCGGTGGAGCGCCGGGTCGAGCGGCTGCTCGGCCGCGGTGTCGCCGAGGCCGACGCCCGCGCCCGGATCGCCGCGCAGGCCACCGACGAGGCCCGCCGCGCCGCCGCCGACGTCTGGCTCGACAACAGCGGCGAGCGCGCGGCCGTCGAGGCCCAGGTCGACGCCCTCTGGGCTGATCGGCTCGAGCCGTTCCGCGACAGCATCCGCCGCCGCGCGCACATCCCGCGCGGCGCGCCGGTGATCGTCGACTACGACCCCACCTGGCCCGCCCAGGCCGCGCGGGTGTTGGCCAGGCTGCGCCTCGCGGTCGGTGACCGCGCCGTCCGGGTCGACCACATCGGCTCCACCTCGGTGCCCGGCCTGGCCGCGAAGGACGTGCTCGACTTCCAGATCACCGTCGACGCGCTCGACGACCGGCTCGACGAGCCGCTGGCCGCGGCGGGTTTCCCGCGCGACCCCGCGTTCAACCTCGACTCACCGCACCCGCCCGGCGGCCCCGAGACGCCCAAGCGCACCCACGTCTCCGCCGATCCCGTGCGCTGGGCGAACGTGCACGTCCGGGTCGAGGGCTCGCCGTTCGCCCGCTACAGCCTGCTGTTCCCGGCCTGGCTGCGCGCCGACGACGTGGCCCGGGCGGAGTACGAGGCGGTCAAGCGCGGGTTGGCGGGACACTTCGACAACGCGCCGGAGTACGCGGTGGCCAAGGAGGGATGGTTCGACCGGGCGATCCCGCGCGCGGAGGGCTGGGCGCGCGCGTCCGGCTGGACCCCCTCGACAATGGGCTAGTACGGCGGCCAGACCTCGAAGACGTGCTTGTAGGCCAGCCACGAGGACAGGTCGTGCCGGAAGCGGCTGAGCTCCTCGAGCGTCTGGTGCACCGTGCACAGCGCGAGGTCAGCGTCACCCACCCGCAGCACCCGGCCCGCGACCGCGGCGGCGAACTCCTCCGAGCGCACGATGCGCGCGGTGGTGCCGCCCGGCGCGGCGAGGCCGAGCAGCAGGTCGGTGGTCCGCCACACCCGGCCGTCGCGCAGCACGCGCACGGCGGTGAGCACGCTCGGGCCGCCCTTGGCGTGCCGGGAGCGCGGTTTCTGCTGGGTCAGCCGCAGGTTCAGGTGCGGCAGCAGCCAGGTCACCTCGGCGTCGTAGAACGGGTCCTCCGGTGTCGGGCACTCCATCCGGAGACCCCACCGCTCGACCTGGCAGGTTCGAAGGGTCCGCGTCATGCCGGACGAGTAGCTGCGTACCGCGGTGACCGTGTCGACGATGTCGACCAGCTGCGGGGTGATGGCCGTGCCCACGTCGCCAGAGGGTAGTCGCGGACATGCGGTCCGTGATCATCGGGGTCAATTCGTTATGTCACGAGTCATGTACGCTCAGGTATCTTTCGAGCTAATTCCTGGTGTGGACGCTGACGGAGAGTTGACCTACGTCACACCAGCGACTAGGGGGTCTCCCACGGCGCGGCGATACCGTGAACCGCCAGCCAGGAGTCCACGTCGTACCCGGCGCGGGAGACGCCCTCGACCACCGCGTACGCCCGTTCCATCGCGCGCTGGGCGGTCGAGAGGTCCACCAGCCCCGCCCGCAGCGCCGCGAGCAGCTCGTCGGAGTCCTCCACCCGCAGGTCGCGGCCGGTGCGCACGAGCACGTCGAGGTAGAGGTCGACGGTGCGCCACACCGGGCCGTCGGTCGCGTCCACCACGTCGATGTAGAAGTCGTGGCCGAGGTCCACGCCGCGCCGGGGCCGCCACCGCGACACCCGCAGGCCCGCCGCGGGCAGCAGCAGCGACTCGAAGTGCGCGATCCGGCGGTGCCCGACGACCGGGCGGGACATGTACAGGCCGTACTCGGTCTCCCGGTACTCCTGCACCCTCCGGGTGAACCCCTTCGGGTCGGTGTTCGTCATCGCCGCGAGGTCGAACAGCTCGACCTTCGGCGGGTGGACCTCGTGCTGCACGTCGTCGCGGCGTGCGGGCGGGACCGGGACCGGGAAGTTCGTGCGCATGCCCCATCCTGCCTAGCCGCCCCCGTCCAGGCCCAGTCTTTTCGGCGGGTTTCTCACCGCTGAACGGGTGAACCCGGTTAAGCTCCGCGCCGGTCGGGTCGTGGGAGTTCGCGGAGGTCAGCGGATCGTGTTCGGAATCATTCGGCCTTGCCGCCACCGGTTGTCACCGGTGCTGCGCACCTCGTGGATGGCGCACCTGTGCGGGCTGTGCCTGGCCCTGCGCGACGACCACGGGCAGCTCGCGCGCACGGTCACCAACTACGACGGACTGGTGATCTCCGCCCTCGTCGAGGCGCAGTCACCCACCGTCGGCGGGCGGCGCGTCGCGGGCCCGTGCCCGCTGCGCGGGATGCGCCCCGCACCGGTCGCCGAGGGTGCGGGCGCCCGGCTCGCCGCCGCGGTGTCGCTGGTGCTCGCCTCGGCGAAGGTCCGCGACCACGTCGACGACGGCGACGGCCCGTTCCGCCGCAGGCCGGTGGCGGGCGTCGCGCGCCGGGTGGCGACCAGGTGGGCCAAGCAGGGCGCGGTCACGGGGGAGCGGATCGGCTTCTCCACCGCGGTCCTGCTGGACGCGGTCGGCAGGCAGGGGGAGTTGGAGTCGAGCCTGCTCACCGGCTCGTCGGTGCTGCTGGCCACCGAGCCGACCGAGACCGCCACGGCGGCCGCGTTCGCGCACACGGCGGTCCTCGCGGGGCGCTCGGGCAACATCGCCCCGCTGACCGAGGCGGGCAGGCTGTTCGGCCGGGTCGCGCACCTGCTCGACGCGGTGGAGGACATCGACGACGACGCCGAGGCGGGTGCCTGGAACCCGCTGGCGGCCACCGGTACGACGCTCGCCGAGGCGCGCAGGCTGTGCGACGACGCGGTGCTGGGCGTCAAGCTCGCCCTGCGCGAGGCCGAGTTCGACGACCAGAAGCTGGTGCACGCGCTGCTGGTGCACGAGCTCTCGACCGCGGTCACCCGCACCTTCGGCCACCTCGACGCGCACCGCCAGCAGCCCGGCCCGCCGCCGCCCGGGTGGCAGCCGCCGGTCAACCCCGGCCCGCACGGACCTCACGAACCGCACGGTCCACACGGGCCGAAGGGGCCGGACGGGCCGCAGTGGGGCAAGCGCCGCGGCACCCTCGCGGGCTGCGGTGTGGCGCTGGCGCTGTGCTGCTCCTGCCAGTACTGCTGCGCCGACCCGTACCACGACCCGTGGACCGGCGAGCCCAAGCAGGGCTGGTGCCAGAACTGCGACTGCTGCGACGGGTGCGACTGCTGCTCGAGCTGCGACTGCTGCGATTGCTGCGACTGCAGCTGCTGAGGTCGGCCCCCGCCCACCGGGGATTGTCGGTGGGCGGGCGTAGCCTCGACTCGTGGCTTTCCCGACCGAGCACCCAGTCCTGGCGCACTCCGAGCACCGACCCGTCAGCGCCATCCCGCGCGCGACGGGCAAGTTCCGCATGGTCGCCGACTACCAGCCCGCGGGCGACCAGCCGGTCGCGATCGACGAGCTGGAGCGGCGCATCCGGGGCGGCGAGGAGGACGTGGTGCTGCTCGGCGCCACGGGCACCGGCAAGTCGGCCACCACGGCCTGGCTGATCGAGCGGGTGCAGCGGCCCACGTTGGTGATGGCGCCGAACAAGACGCTCGCGGCGCAGCTGGCCAACGAGCTGCGCGAGTTCTTCCCGGACAACGCGGTGGAGTACTTCGTCAGCTACTACGACTACTACCAGCCCGAGGCCTACATCCCGCAGACCGACACCTACATCGAGAAGGACTCGTCGATCAACGACGACGTCGAGCGGCTGCGGCACTCGGCGACGATGAGCCTGCTCTCCCGCCGCGACGTGATCGTGGTGGCGTCGGTGTCCTGCATCTACGGCCTGGGCACCCCGCAGTCCTACCTGGACCGCTCGGTCGGGCTCAAGGTCGGCGACCAGCTGGACCGGGACATGTTCCTGCGCGCGCTGGTCGACGTGCAGTACGCGCGCAACGACATCGCCTTCGCCCGCGGCACCTTCCGGGTGCGCGGCGACACCGTGGAGATCATCCCGGCGTACGAGGAGCTGGCCATCCGGGTCGAGTTCTTCGGCGACGAGATCGACAAGCTGTACTACCTGCACCCGCTCACCGGTGACATCGTCCGCGAGTGCGCGGAGCTGCGGATCTTCCCGGCCACGCACTACGTCGCGGGTCCGGAGCGGATGGAGCGGGCGATCAAGGGCATCGAGGAGGAGCTGGAGGAGCGGCTGGCGACGCTGGAGCGCCAGGGCAAGCTCCTCGAGGCCCAGCGGCTGCGCATGCGCACCAGCTACGACGTCGAGATGATGCGCCAGGTCGGCTTCTGCTCGGGTATCGAGAACTACTCCCGCCACATCGACGGCCGCGGCGCGGGCACGGCACCGGCCACGCTGATCGACTACTTCCCGGACGACTTCCTGCTGGTGATCGACGAGTCGCACGTGACGGTGCCGCAGATCGGCGGCATGTACGAGGGCGACATGTCCCGCAAGCGCAACCTGGTCGAACACGGCTTCCGGCTGCCCAGCGCGGTCGACAACCGCCCGCTGACCTGGGAGGAGTTCACCCAGCGGATCGGCCAGACGGTGTACCTGTCGGCCACCCCGGGCCCGTACGAGATGGGCCAGGCGGGCGGCGAGTTCGTCGAGCAGGTCATCCGCCCCACCGGCCTGGTCGACCCGGAGGTCGTGATCAAGCCGACCGAGGGCCAGATCGACGACCTGGTCCACGAGATCCGCGTCCGCGCGGAACGCGACGAGCGCGTCCTGGTCACCACGCTGACCAAGAAGATGTCCGAGGACCTGACCGACTACCTGTTGGAACTGGGTATCCGCGTCCGCTACCTGCACTCCGAAGTGGACACCCTCCGCCGCGTCGAACTCCTGCGGCAACTCCGCCAGGGCGACTACGACGTCCTCATCGGCATCAACCTGCTGCGCGAGGGCCTGGACTTGCCCGAGGTCTCCCTGGTCGCCATCCTCGACGCAGACAAGGAGGGCTTCCTCCGCAGTGGAACGTCCCTGATCCAGACCATCGGCCGAGCCGCCCGAAACGTCTCCGGCCAGGTCCACATGTACGCCGACAAGATCACCGACTCGATGCGCCACGCGATCGACGAGACCGACCGCAGGCGCGTCAAACAGGTCGCCTACAACACCGAGCGCGGCCTCGACCCCCAGCCGCTCCGCAAGAAGATCGCCGACATCCTCGACCGCGTCCTCACCGAGGCAGAGGACGACGACACGGTCCCCGTGGGCGGCTCCGGCCGCAACACGTCCCGGGGCAAACGCGCCACCGGCGAAGCAGGCAAGGCCCGCAGCGCGGGCATCGTCGGCGAACGCGACGTCAAGACCATGCCCCGCGCCGCCCTGGCAGACCTGGTCCAGCAACTCACCGACCAGATGATGAACGCCGCACGCGACCTCCAGTTCGAACTCGCCGCCCGCCTCCGCGACGAGATCCACGACCTCAAACGCGAACTCCGAGGAATGGACGCCGCAGGCATCAAGTAACGGCACGAAGACAGGTCGGTCGCCCGAAGAAGGAGGGGCGACCGACCTGTCTCAGTTGCAGGCTTGCATCAATAGCGCACTCGGATGTCCCAATGAGAGCCGACTGCCTCTAGAGATTGCTGCCACCTGCCAGCAGACCGCAGCAGGACCCCAAGCGCGCTGGTGCAGCCGCCCCGCCATGGATCCGCGCATCACAATCACCACCTGCGACCCACCACTTGCGACCTGAAGGCCGCCCCACCCGCTCAGCCGCAGCGGAAGGCTGCCCTGGCACCCACCACCCGCCGCAGCGGAAAGGCGCCCTCGCCATCCACCCGCCCGCAGCGGATAGGCCGACCCCGCTGGCACCCAAGCGAATCCCGCCCCCCAGCTAACCGCAGCGGTGAGGCCGACCCCGCTGGTACGCAAGTCCCGTTACGGATGCTCGATCTAGTGGACTCGCTTCGTGTGGGGGGAGAGTGCCGCTAAACTTGCCGTGGGTGGGGATGCCCTTACCTGCCCTTTTCTCTCCACCGCGGTGCTCTAGGGGCCCCGCGCGAAGCGAGTTCACTAGATCGAGCCCCTATCTTTTCCTCGGGCAGCCCAAGCGATGAGCCGCCGAAGACGGTCGACCGTAGGTCGGTGTGCGGCACACCCCACGAGCTGCCCGAGTAAGAGCGGGGCTCGATTGGCTGGACTACCTTCGCGTGGGGCCCCTAGAGCACCGCGGTGGGGAAAAAGCGTGGGGTGAAGGGCATCCCCACCCACGGCAAGTTTAGCGGCACTCTCCCCCCACACGAAGGCAGTCCACCCAATCGAGCACAAACGTAACGGGTGTTGCGTACCAGCGGGCTCGGCATTTAGAGATAGAGAAAGAGAAGGGCGTGGGGCGAGAGTGGGGCGGGGGAGGTGATCTGGGTGAGTGGGTCGGATCTGGGAGAGCGGGCTGGGTGGTGGGCCGGGGTGGTGCGGGTCGGTTGGTGGTGTGGGTGGGCTGGTGTTGTGGTTAGACCGATGCGGTCTGGCGGGTAGCGAAGGCCTTGCCGGTGGTGGCCGCGAGTTCGTGTGCGGCGGCCTGGGACTGCTTGGCCAGGGGGACCAGTTCCGCCATGGCCGGGGTGACCTCCGCCAGCGTCAGTTCAGCCGCGACGGTCGTCAGCTCGGCACCCAGGACGTCCTGGAAGATGCGGACCAGCCACGGGGTCGCGTGGTCCCAACCATCGCGGGGGGTGCCGGGGCCGTAACCGCCGCCACGGGCGATGACGAGGGCGACGGTCTTGCCGGTCAGCGGGCGCTGGCCGGGGGCGAAGCGGGGGTCGGTCAGCAGCAGGTCGATCCAGGACTTGAGGTGCTGTGAGACGCCGAAGTTGTAGAGCGAGGTGCCGATCACGATCGACTCGGCGGCCACCAGTTCGTCGGCCAGTTCGGTGGCCAGGTCCTTGGCCTGTTGCTGGGCGGGGGTGCGGGCGTCGCCGGCGTAGTTGCCCGCGATGCTGTCGGTCCAGGCGTCGGTGGGGACCGGGGTGGTCGCCAGGTCCCGTCGGGCGATCTCGCCGGTGGGGTGGGCCGCCTGCCAGTTCGCGGTCACCGTGTCGGCGACGGCGCGGCTGACGGAGCCCTCCTGGCGGATGCTGCTGTCGACGCGGAACAAGCTCATCGGTCTCTCCCGGATGTTCGGTTGGTCAGATGTTCTGTAACACAGACTATCTTGCCTGCAGACCGTGCTGGTTGTCCATGCCATGACGTACGATGCGACGGTGCGCACACCCAGCGTGGAGTCGGATCTGGGCTGGGCGCTGGGTGCGGTCTTCCGCGACTACCTGCGCGCGGCCGACTCCGTGCTGGCCGACATCCCCGGTGGTCCGCGCGGCTACCAGGTGCTGACCTCGGCCATCGGCAACGACCGGTGCAGCCAGCTCGTGCTGGCCCAGCGGCTCGGGGTGGACAAGACCGTCATGACCTACCTGATCGACGACCTGGAGCGGGCCGGGCTGGTCGAGCGCCACCCGGATCCGGCCGACCGGCGGGCGCGGCTGCTCGTGGCCACCGACGCGGGCCGGGAGCGGCTGGTCGAGACCGGTGCGGCGCTGCGCAGCGCCGAGGAGCACATCCTCGCGCCGCTCGCCGAGGACGAACGCCACGTGTTGCGCGAGCTGCTCCGCAAGCTGGCCACCCGCGAGGCCGCCGACTGCGTGTCCGCCTGCGACGCCGCCGCCGAGGTCATCGAGCGCGGCGCCTGCTGACGCTCGACCGCCCTGCCGCTGGTCCCGACGTTGCCTGCGAAGAAGTGATTCTGGGACCGCTCGCCACAGACCCGTGGGAGTCAGTCGCGGGAGTAGCGCTGGGGTTTGGCTTCCTGGCTCAGGTCAGTGGGCGTGACGATCAGCGGCACCGCGCCCAGCAATGACCGCACCGCCGAGGTGACCGCGCCGGGTGTGGGGGCGCCGACGTGGTGGATCTCGATCGACACCGCGTTGTCGGCGCCCTGGTGCAGCCGGTAGGCGACGATGCCCAGCGGGGACAGGACGTGGGTCAGCTCGATGGAGTTGACCGCCCTGCCGTCAGCAACGGTGAACACGACCGGCTCGCGGCCCTGGAAGTGGGTCAGCGTCCGACCCTCCAAGGCGGCGAAGTCGCCGGTGCGGTAGCGCAGCAGTGGCAGCAGGGGGTTCTCCCCGCAGGTCACGGTGATCTCGCCGACGTCACCAGGGGCGACCGGTTGTCCTGCTGGATCGAGTATCTCGACGTGCACCCGTCGTGGGAGCAGCCGGTGTGGACCGTCGGTGCGCCAGGCGAGCAGGCCCGCCTCGGTGATGCCGTAGAGGTCGATCACCGGACAGCCGAATCGCGCGGCCAAGCGCTCGCGGGTCGTCGGGTCGAGGGCCATGGCGCCGGACAGCACGGCCTTGGGACGGGTGGTGAGGTCCAACTCGGCCAGCGCGGCGAGCGAGATCGGGTTGCCGGTGTACAGCTCGGGCGCGCAGTCGTCGAGGAACCCGACGGTGTCGCCGGGGGAGCGCCAGCCCGAGGGGTGCAGGTTGACCTTGAGCACCCCGGCACCGTCCCAGTAGGACGACACCGAGGCGAACTGGTAGGCGACCGGCTGCTGGTAGACGTTGACCAGCGAGACCCGCGACGGCCCGCCTGCCACGGTGACGCCGAGCTGCCCGAGCACGTGCTCGATGAGCGGGAGGTCGAGCGCGCAGAACTCCGGGCTCATCGGCACGGTCGCCGCCCGCCCGCGCGACCCGGAGGTGCGGTAGACGATCAGGTCGGACAGGTCTGCGTCGTCGGGGACCTGCTGCTCGGCGCGGACCAGCAGGTCGTGCCGGGTGAGGACGGGGACCTCGCTGAGCGAGCTGGGCACGGGCAGCCGCCGATACCGGGGGACGGTGGCGTAGACCCGCTCGACCAGGGGCATGATCCAGTCGGTGGCCGGGGTGGCCGGGGTGGCCGGGGTGGCCGGGGTGGCCGGGGTGGCCGGGGTGGCCGGGGTGGCCGGGGTGGCCGGGGTGGCGCCGATCGGATTGGCGTCCACTGTGGACTTCGCGTAGTCGCGCAGCCGGTTCACCGCTTGCGCGGTGAGGCGGTCGCCGCAGGTGTGGTTGTACAGCGGGGCCTTCGGGTGGGTCCTGAGGCGGGCGAGGTTCGCCTCCGCTTCCGGGGTCTGTGCGGGCCAGCGCTCCTGGTCGGTCAGCGCGGTGGCGGCCATCGGGACGTAGGCGGCCACCGGGTAGTCGGGCATATCGAGATAGTCGGGTGTAGCGGGATAGTCGGGTGCGGCGGGCTGGTCGGGGGCAGCGGTGCGGTCGGGTGCCGCGCCGGTGGCGGTAGTCGCGTGCGGCGTGGGGCTTCCGCCGCCGGGCTGCTCTGGAGTGCTGTGGTCGGTCATGGTCAGACCTGGCTGTAGCGGGCGGCGGCCTCTTCGGCCCGCCGGTCGGCCATGGCCTGCCGCACCGCCTCGGCGCGCTGTTCGGCGGCGCGCGACTCGGCGAGGACGCGGTGCCTGCGCACACTGTCCACAGTCGACAGTCTGTCCTCGGCCTGGGCCGGGGTCTCGCCCGCCGGCGTGGTCCGCCAAGCCCGCAGGAGCAGGCGGGCCAGTTCCTCCCGGCGGTCGGGGTCGGTGGTGAACCTGGCGGCGTCCACCAGGTCGGCCAGGGTGCCCAGCTCCGTGCACAGGGCGTGCAGCGCCTCGGCGCGGTCCGGTGCCGGGTCTTGGCCGTGGGCGAGCCAGCAGGTGACCAGGATCAGCCTCGAGAGGTTGGCGTCGCGTTCGGGCCAGTGGGCCAAGGGCGGGCCGCCCAGCGCGACCAGGGTGTCGGACACGACGGCGGCGACCGAGACGTCGTCGGCCAAGAAGTCGGGCGGGGTGTCCGCCAACCGACGGGTGAGGGCGGGTACCGAGGTCATCGGCCACTCCTGTCGTAGGCACGCTTGCTGAACGCGGCGGCGAAGTCGACCAGCTGCGGCCAGTCGGTGACCCGGTGCAGGTCCCACCCCGGGGTGAGCCCGGCGATCCGGGACTGCTCGGCGTCCGACCACAGGTTGAGCAGCAGGGTGCCGCCCGCGCCCGCGGCGGCCAGGGCGCGCGCGGCGATGTCGGCGCCCGGCCTGCCTTCCTCGTCGACGGCTTCGATCATGGTGTCCACGCCGTTGTCGGAGATCACGACGATGTGCGTCGGGCGGGTGCGCTCGGCGTAGGTGTCGCGCAGCACGTGCAGCGGAAAAGCCGTGCCGCCGCCGAAGAAACCGGTCAGCACGCGCAGGACGGCCTGCTCGTCGCGGACGAAACCGTCGGTGCGCAGCACCTGGGTGGTGCCGCTCCACAGCGTCGCCTGCACCCGGGCGCCGACCCGCAGCGCCGAGAGCGCCAGCACCGCGCCCGCGAGCGTCAGGTACGACACCTGCACCCGGGGGTCGGGCATCGAACCGGACGAGTCGACGTACAGGTCGAGGTCGACCGGCTCCGGCGCGCTCTCCGCGCCGTCCATGGTGCCCTCGAGGCGTTGCACCGTGGTGACCCCGGGCAGCACGACCGGCGACCGCAGCGCCGTCGCCAGCCAGTCGACCCGCTCCAGCGGCTCGCCGACGTCCCAGAGCCCGAGCCCCTCGGGCAGCGGCTCCGCCACCACCGGCCGCCGCCGAACCGGGAACCTGACCAGGTGCGGGGTCGCGCGTTCGCGGTAGTACCGGGCGGCGATGTCCTCTTCGGACACCTCCACGCCCAGCGCGCGCAGGATCTGCCCGTACTCGAACGGTTCCCGGTACTGCCCTTCCGACACCACCGGCTCGCCCTCCTCGGGCGGGGCGATCGCGTCGGCGAAGTCGTTGACCCTCGGGTCCAGCGCCGGGTGCCGGATGTCCCCGTCGTCGGCGGCGGACAGGCCGGGCACCTGGCTGTCCGGGGCGACCGCGCTGTGGCAGGTGCGGCGTAGCAGCCGGGTGGCCTCGCCGTCGTCCACCTCGGCCAGGTAGCGGTAGCACAGCGCCGCGAAGCCGCCCGCGCCCGCGAGCCAGTCGGCGGCGTAGACCCGGACCAGCCGGGCGCCGAGCTGGGCGTCGCCGTCGGTGTCCTGGTCGACCGGCGGGGTCAGCGTGCCGCTGGGCAGCGCCCAGAGGATCTCGTAGAGCCGTAGGTAGAACGTCCACAGTGGATTCGACGGCCCGGTCGCGAGTCGCCGGTAGACACCGGCCATGTCCAGGCCGCGGCTGCGCTGCAGCCGGTCGTTGATCAGCAGGTCGGCGTAGAGGTTGCCCACCAGCCGGGCGTGCTGCTCCAGGTTCGGCAGCGCGCGGCGGGTGCGGGCGAGCAGCCGCGCGTTGTCCGACAGGTCGGCCGGGCACAGCACGTGGTGGCCGATCTCGTGGGCCATCACCTCCACCGCCAGCTCGCCCAGCCCCAGGTCCGCCGCGGCCTCCAGGTCGAGCACGACCGTGCGGTCGGTGAGCCGGAACATGGCGAAGCTGCCGATCAGGCCCGCCTTCCTGGCCTCCTCGGTGGTGCACATCAGCGGCTCGTGCACGTTCGTGAAGCGGCCCCACGCCCGCAGCGCCTCGGGCCAGCGCTGCCGCCACCGGGCGGCCAAGTCGGCGGTCATCCCGTTGTCCTGGCCACGAACACGATGCTGTGCGAGAAGGTGGTCGTGGCGGCGAGCGTCGCACCGACCGCGGCCACGCTCGTCGCGGTGGCCAGTTCCGGGACGTCCAAGGCGTCGCGGCCGTCGACGACCCGGCCACCCGGGCGCAGGGTCAGGTCGCCGGTGGCGGGGCCGGTCGGTGCCTCGGCGACGCGGCGCAGGGCGTGGCCGAAGCGGTCGGTGGTGATCTCCCAGGTCTGCTCGTCGACGGTGGCGTACCACCGCCCCTCGGCGGCGTGGATCAGCGGTGGGCGCCGGAAGGCGCCGCCGAACCCGGTGAAGGCGCCCACCCGGCGGACCACCTGGAGCCGGGGTCGACCCGCGGCCGCCGGGCTCGCCCACGGATCGGCCGCCAGTGCCGACAAGTCCACAGTGGACGTCGTGCCCAGGGCGATACCCAACAGGTCCGGGCGCAGCGCCGCGGCCCGGGCCAAGGCGGACGGCCGCAGCCGGGCCAGCCCGTGCCGCCAAGCGGCGACACCGCCCGCCGCCAGCAGGGTGTCCGGGTCGCGCGCCGGTATCCGCGCGGCCAGCTCCACCACCGTGGCCGACCAGGCCACCGGGTCGCCGGTGGGGGAGTCCGCGAGGTGGCGCAGGGCGTTCAACACCGCGGCCGGGACCCGGCGCGGCGCGACCCCCGCGAACGGCGCGAGCTCCCGCAGCAGGGCGAAACCCGCCTCGGCGCGGTCGAGCTCGCCGACCTGCAGGGACAGCTCGACCAGGACGTCGGTCAGCGGCACCGGGTCGGCCTCGACCCCGGCGGCGTCGACCACCGGGCCCACCCGGTCGCGCAGGTGCGCCAGGAAGGCGGCCGGGTCGCGGCGGCGGGCCTGGCGGTAGCGGGCGTTGTACCGGTCGCGCCCGGCGGCGAGCGCCCGCTGGAACGGGGTCAGGGTCGCCACCGCAGCCAGGCCCGGTAGTTCACGTACCGCTGGTGCAGGTACTTCAGCGCCAGCGCGTCGTCGTAGACGTGCCCGTAGAGCTTGCGGTCGCGCGCCCACTCGGCCAGCAGGCCCTCGATCCGGGCCAGCCGCGCGGTGACCTCGGCCTCGCCCAGGCCGTCGAGCCCGTGGTCGAACTCGGCCAGCAGCGCGCCGACCGGGTCGTCGACGTCGAGGTCGAGCCGGTCGTACTCGGCGCACGCGCGGTCGAACAGCTGCCGGATCCAGCTCACCCGGTCGGTCCGGTAGGGACGGTGGCCCGGCTCGTCGAACGCGGGCGAGTCGTCGTCGGGCACCAGCTTGTCGTGCAGCACGAACGGCAGCACCGCGCGCAGGTCGTCGAGCCCGACCTCCTCGCGGTCGCGGAAGTAGGCCAGCGCCTTAGCGTAGGAGATCACCGACTGCAGCGCGCGCACCGAGAGCCCGTTGAGCGACTGCGCGCCGAGGTCGGCGATCCGGTCCCGGCCGGTCTCGGTGGCCGCGAGCAGGTGCGGGTCGACCCCGGCGAGCTTGGCGGTGTCCTTGGTGCGGTACTCGAACTGCTCGCCCGCGCTCTCCAGCAGCTCGAACTGCGCGGCGAAGAACTCCAGCCGCCGCCGGACCCCGACCGGCAGCGGCACCCGCAGGATCTCCGCGGACACCCGCTCGTGCTCGGCCGCGCTGAACACGATCTCCGGCGGCACCAGCTCCTCGGGCCGCAGCCGCTGCTCGATCCGGGTGACCAGCTCGCCGAGGAAGCGGCTGTTGAACTGCAGCGCGTGCACCACCACGTCGATCCGGTCGCGCAGCGCCTCGATCACCTGGTAGGTGCCGCCCCCGCCGTCGTCGTTGGCGGTGAGGTACCAGGCCGAGTCGGTGGCCTCGTAGATCTGGTCGAACACCTCGGCGTAGCCGTCGGACATCAGGGTCAGCAGCGCGGACTGGGTGCGGGTGGGGATCCGGTTGTACTCGTCGACGATCTTGACCCGCATGGACAGCCAGCTGCGCCAGGCGATGTCGATGTCGCCGATCCGCTCGGCCTTGATCAGGTCGGCGGGCAGCGGGGTGCCCAGCAGGTCGGCGATGGTCAGCTGCGGGTGGCCGTGCTGCATCGCGCGGCGCACCTCGCGCAGCGGGTAGCCCGCCAGCACCCCCATCAGGATCGCGCTCGCCGTCTTGCCCCGGCCCGGGCCGCCGACGAGCAGGCACCGCCTGCGCACCGCGAAGGTCAGCAGCGGGATGAGCACGAAGCTGGAGTAGCTCTGCCCGCTCGGCAGCGTCAGCCGGGCCTTGCTGTCGCCCAGGGTGACCGAGGGGCTGGGCCCCTCGGCGAACTCCACGTCGTAGTGCGGGCTGATGATCGCGTGGTTGACGATCCAGAAGTACGCCTGGCGCAGCTTCTCGTCCAGCGGCAGCGCCCGCGCGCCCGCGCCGTCGGTGCCCAGCGGGCCCGCGTACAGCGCGGCCACGTCGAACTCCTCGGCCTCCGCCGCCGGGTGCGCGCCCCCGGGCAGCGTGGGCGCCTGGGACACGTGCTGGTACGGCCCGGTTCCTTCCACCAGCACATCATGCCAACCCGCGCCAGGCCCGGTGCGGCGATCCGCCACATCGGACTCCGGCCCGACGGCGTGCTCACCGATTCCCCTGTTCGGGGGCGGGCGCCAGCCGTCCGAGGGATCGGCACCGCGCGCCGGGTCGGCCAGGCTGTGGTCCGGGCGGATCCGGGTGGATCTGTCCCATTCGGACAATCGAGATGACGGGGAGTTCCTGATGAGGTTGCGCACGGCGTTGTTCAGTTCGATGGTGGGCGTGGGGATCCTGACGGCGGCGGCGCTGCCCGCGGGCGCGAGCGCGCTGGACCTGCCCGAGGACGGTGCGGTCTACACGATCCGGGCGCAGCACAGCGGGAAGTGCCTGGACGTCCAGGCCGACGGGCTCGGCGACTCGGTCCCGGTGATCGAGTGGACCTGCCACGGCGGTTCCAACCAACAGTGGCGGGTGCAGGAGGACGCCGACAAGTTCATGATCCAGGAGGTGCACAGCGGCCGGTGCCTGGACGTCGAGGGCGCCTCCCTGGACGACGGCGCGCCGCTGATCCAGTGGTCATGCCACACCAGCGGTGGGAACGAGGTCTGGTACCTGGTGTACGCCGGTGCGGGCAGCTTCGAACTGCAGGCCGCGCACAGCGGCAAGTGCGCCGACGTGCAGGGCGGGTCGTCGGCCGACGGTTCCCGGGTGATCCAGTACACCTGCGCGGGCACGGACAACCAGCGCTGGAAGTTCGTCCGGGCGTAGCGGCGGTCCCGGGGGGTGCGGCTGCCCCGGCGGTGGCCGCACCACCCGCGAGCAAGTCCGCTGGTAGCGGGCCAGCCGGGATCGGGCCAGTGTGGATCGGGCCAGTGCGGATCAGGACTGTGTGGATCAGGGCAGTGCGGATCGGGGTGCCGAGGACCAGGGCAGCCGGGATCAGGCAGGCGCCAGGGGGGTGTCCCCGCGGACCAGCGAGCGGACGCTGGGCGCCAGCGCGGCGCCCGCCACCGCGAGCACCACGAGTCCGGCCAGCATCGACAGCGTCGCCGCCGTGCCGAAGTAGCCCGCCAGCGGGCCGACCGCGATCTCGCCGAGCGGGATCGCCACGAACGAGCCCACCGCGTCGTAGGAGTACACCCGGGCCAGCCGGTCCGGCGGCACGTTCTCCTGCAGCGAGACGTCCCAGGCGATGGTGAACTGCTCCACCGCGAGACCGCCCAGGAAGTTGGCCACCAGCAACGGGACCAGCTGCGGCGCGTGCGCCAAGGCCAGCAGCGGCACCGCCTCCACCGCCACCAACGCGGTGCCGAACAGCAGCGCCCGCCGCGGTTGCCACCGGCTGGCCAGGACCCCGCCGACCAGCGCGCCGAGGGTTTGCGCGCCAAGCACGAACCCCCACGCCAGCCTGCCGATCGTGGTGTCGGCGATGGCCGGGCCGAGCACCTGCAGGCCGCCCACCACAGCGGCGTTGACCAGCATGAACGCCACCACGATCGACCAGACCCAGGTGCGCGAGGTGAACTCCGCCCAGCCCGCCCGCAGGTCGGCCAGCGGGCGGGTCGGCTCGGCCGCGGCGATCTCCGGCGCCCGGACCCGGGAGTAGAAGAACGCCGCGACGGTGAACACCACCGCGGTGCCCGCCATTGCCCAGCCCGGCCCGGCCAGCGCGGCGACCATGCCGCCCAGCGACGCCCCGGTGATCAGAGCAGTGTTGATGCCGATCCGGACCACCGCGTTGGCCTGCCGGATCAGGCCCGGCGGCACGGTCTGCGGGGTGAGCGCCGAGGCGGCGGGCAACGACGCGGCCGAGACCGCGCCGTTGACCACGCTGAGCACCACGAGCAACGGCACCGAGGCGAACCCGAGGAGCACCGACAGCGCCGTCACCGCCTGGGAGGCGGCGGCGGCGAGGCTGGCGCCCTGCAGGATCACGCCGCGGGGGAGCCGGTCGGCCAGGACGCCGCCCATGAGCAGCAGGAGCACGTTGGCGATGGACCGCGCGCCGACCACCAGGCCGAGCGCCACCACCGACCCGGTGAGGTCGAGGACGGCGAACGCGAGCGCGACGGGCGCGACGGCGTTGCCGATGTAGGTGGTCACCCGCCCGATGGCCAGCCTGCGGAACATCGGCTCCCGCAACGGGGCGGACATCCCGGCCGAGCTCACCGGCAGTCCATCTCGAACATCGAGATCGTCGTGCTGACCCGGACCGTCCCGGGCGTGCGCGGCGGCTGGGCCGCGTCGTGCAGCTTCAGGCTCAGGTCGCGCACGTGCTCGACCAGGTCCTGCCAGACCGCCGGGTCGACCCACAGCTCGGCGTCGGTGATCGTCTCGCTGGTGCCCCGCTTGCGCTGCGCGGTCCGCGTGCCCAGGCCCGCGGCCAGCGCCTTGGCCAGCATGGTGTCCTCGTCCGGCCCGCGCGGGGCGGCCACCGCGGGCGGGTCGTGCCGGTACCGCTTGGCGATCCCACCGCGGATCGCTACCTCCTCGACGATCTCCACCAGCCCCGCGTCGGCGAGCTTGCGCAGGTGGTAGGAGATATTGGGTTGGCTGTCACCGAGTTCCCTGGCAGCCTCGGCGGCACTCATGGCGCGACCGGTCACCAGGGACAGGATGCGCATTCGGAGTGGGTGCGCGAGCGCGCGCATCCCGTGCAAGGTCGAGCGTGTATCCCCCATGTTCATACCGCGAGTGTCTGAATGGGGACCGACCGTGTCAAATGACTATGGTGCGGTCGGATCCGACCGCCGTCCGGCCGGGACCCGCGTCGCTGGAGATCGACTCCCGGCACCGCGCCCGCGAGCACGCGGGGGTGGCCGAACGGATGGATCGGGTCGCGCCGGGCCCGGCGCGGGCGGGTCACTCCGAGCGGTGCCTGCGCCGTCCGCCGCCCGGGGTGGGCGCCTTGGCCTTGGCCGGGTCCTCGTCCTCGGTCTTCGACTCCTCGGCCGCGGCGCCCTCGGTCATCTCGCGCAGCAACTCGTCGAAGATCGGCGTGGACATCACGCTCTGGTTCGCCATCCGGACTCCCTCGCTACCTGGCTCGACGTGGAACCTACCCCGGCGGCCGGTGCGGCCAGGCCCGCGCGCGGCCACACGATCGGGCGAACTGGTGGCGCACCAGTGGCGCCAGGCGTAGAACCCACCGGGGGCTGACAGTGAAGTTACCGATGGGTAATACTGGGGGCATGACCGCGAACCTGGTGTCCCTGAGCGTCGACGTGGCCGACCGCGTGGCGGAGGTGACCCTGCTCGGCCCGGGCAAGGGCAACGCCATGGGCCCGGACTTCTGGCGCGAGCTGCCGATCGTGTTCCGCGAGCTCGACGCCGACCCCGAGATCCGCGCGGTCGTGCTCACCGGCAGCGGCGCGAACTTCTCCTACGGCCTCGACCTGCCCGCGATGATGCCGTCCTGGGGCGAGCTGCTCGGCCCCGACTCGCTGGCCGCGCCGCGCAGCCGGTTCCTCGACGTGGTGCGGACGCTGCAGGGTGCGGTCGGGGCGGTCGCGGCGTGCCGCAAGCCGGTGGTCGCGGCGGTCAGCGGGTGGTGCGTCGGCGGGGGAGTGGACCTGATCGCAGCCGCCGACATCCGGGTCGCCAGCGCCGAGGCCAAGTTCAGCGTGCGCGAGGTGAAGGTCGCGATCGTGGCCGACCTGGGCAGCCTGCAGCGGCTCGCCGGGATCATCGGCGAGGGCCACCTGCGCGAGCTCGCCTATACCGGCAAGGACATCGACGCCGAACGCGCCCAGCGGATCGGCCTGGTCAACGACGTCCACCCGGACCAGGCCGCCGCGCTGGCCGCGGCCAGGGAGCTGGCCGCCGACATCGCGGCGAACCCGCCGCTGGTCGTGCAGGGCACCAAGGACGTGCTCAACCACGACCGCGAGCGCACCGTGGCCGACGGCCTGCGCTACGTCGCCGCGTGGAACGCGGCGTTCCTGCCCAGCAAGGACCTCGGCGAGGCCGTGCAGGCGTTCCTGGAACGGCGACCGCCGGAGTTCCGCGGCGAGTAGGCATCTGGCGGGCGCGGCGCCGTTGGGGCAGGCTCGTGCGGGTCTGCCCCACCGCCGAGGAGGAACCATTGTCGGAGGCCACCGCCGAGTTCCGCGCCGCCCGCGACCTGCTGATCGCGCACGGCGACGACTACCAGCGCGCCCGGGCCGAGTTCCGGTGGCCGCGGCCGTCGAGCTTCAACTGGGCGCTGGACTGGTTCGACGTGGTGGCCGCCGGCGAGCCGACGGCGAGCAGGCCCGCGCTGTGGATCGTCGAGGAGGACGGGTCCGAGCGGAAGTGGACCTTCGCCGAGCTGTCCCGCCGGTCCGACCAGGTGGCGAACTGGCTGCGCGGGCTGGGGGTCGGCCGCGGCGACCGGTTGATCCTGATGCTGGGCAACCAGGGTGAGCTGTGGGAGGTGATCCTGGCCGCGGTGAAGCTGGGCGCGGTGCTCATCCCGGCGTCGACCCTGCTGGCCGCGGGGGACCTGCGCGACCGGGTGGACCGCGGGCTGGCCAAGCACGTGGTCGCGCGGTCGGTGGACGCGGCCAAGTTCGACGACGTGCCCGGGCGCTACACCCGGATCGCGGTCGGCCCGGCGGTCGAGGGTTGGGAGTCCTATTCGGACTCATCGGCGGCGCCCGCGGGGTTCACCCCGGACGGGCCGACCGGCGCGGGTGACCCGCTGCTGCTCTACTTCACCTCGGGGACGACGGCGCGGCCCAAGCTGGTGGAGCACACGCACGTGTCCTACCCGGTGGGTCATCTGTCCACAATGTACTGGATCGGGCTGCGACCGGGCGACGTGCACCTCAACATCTCCTCGCCGGGGTGGGCGAAGCACGCCTGGAGCAACGTCTTCGCGCCGTGGAACGCCGAGGCGACGGTGTTCCTGTACAACTACACGCGGTTCGACCCGATCGCGCTGATGTCGCAGATGGACCGCTGCGGGGTGACCAGCTTCTGCGCGCCGCCCACGGTGTGGCGGATGCTCATCCAGGCCGACCTGACCCAGCTGCGCACCCCGCCGACGAAGGTGGTGGGCGCCGGGGAACCGCTGAACCCGGAGGTCATCGAGCAGGTCTCGCGCGCCTGGGGCGTGACGATCCGGGACGGCTTCGGGCAGACCGAGACCAGCGTGCAGGTGGCCAACACGCCCGGCCAGCCGGTGAAGCCGGGTTCGATGGGCAGGCCGCTGCCCGGTTTCACCATCGCCCTGGTCGACCCGGCCACCGGTGAGCGGGCCGACGAGGGCGAGATCTGCGTCGACCTGTCCGACCACCCGGTCGGCCTGATGACCGGCTACGCCGACGACGCCACCCGCACCGCCGAAGCGATGCGCGAGGGCCACTACCACACCGGCGACGTCGGCTCCCGCGACACCGACGGCTACATCACCTACATCGGCCGCGCCGACGACGTGTTCAAGGCCTCGGACTACCGCATCTCCCCGTTCGAGCTGGAGAGCGTGCTCATCGAGCACCCGGCCGTCGCCGAGGCCGCCGTCGTCCCGTCCCCGGACCCGATCCGGCTGGCGGTCCCCAAGGCCTACGTCGTGCTGGCCGCGGGCCACGAGCCCACGGCCGACACGGCGCGGGCGATCCTGGCGTTCGCCCGGGAGCACTTGGCGCCGTACAAGCGAATCCGCCGCCTGGAGTTCGCCGAACTACCGAAGACGATCTCCGGCAAGATCCGTCGGGTGGAGCTGCGGGGACGGGAGAACGACCTGCACTCGGGCACGGGCCCGGTCAGCGGGGAGTACTCGGAGGAGGACTTCCCAGACCTGCGGGGTTGACGGTCACCACTGCCACTGCACGCCGTAGGCCAAGCCCACTTGCGGGTACGCGAACCTGACCTCGACCTCCCCGACCCCGTCGAGCCCCAAGGCGGCACCGACGGGCTCGTACTCGTCCACGGCGTCGAGCGGGATCCCCTCGATGCGCCAGACGCCTCGGGGTGCGGGGTCCGGGGGGAACCGGGCGCGCAAGGTGAAGTCCTCGTAGCGGCGGAGCGGGTTGAGCACGTGGTAACGCTGCATCAGCGCGCGTGGGTGCGCACTCAACTCGACGCAGAACTCGTGCGACTCGCCAATGGCCAGCGGCCGCGGCAGCCCGACGGTGATCAGGCTGTGGCTCTTGCTGACGCGGGTCAGGTCGGTCAGCCGACCGCCGTACTGCACGTCCGCGCGCAGCGGGTGCGCGCTGGGCCCGCCGGAGGTCGTGCTGGTCGTGATGACCTCGTCGAGCCGGTCGACGGTAGCCGTGATGAGCCTGCGCTCGATCGTCACCGGCGGGTCGAGGTCCAAGCGCGCGGCGAGCTTGTCGACGCGCTGGTCGAGGAACTCGCCGTCGGCGGCCGCCGGTCCGACCCGCGCGTGCATGTCCTACACGCGTAGTCCAAGCCCGCGCTCCTTGAGCTCGGCGAGCAGCGCCGCATTGGGGTCCGGGTCCTGTTGTCAGGTCTACCGCCCGGACAGCACCGCCGGGTTGAGTAGGCCCGCTGGATCCCAGGCGTGCTTGATCGCTGCGAAAAGCTCCCGTTCCGTGGCCGTGCGGGTGAGGTGCAGCCAGGCCGACTTGGCCACTCCGACGCCGTGTTCGGCGGAGATT
Source organism: Actinokineospora sp. NBRC 105648 (assembly GCF_030269645.1). GTDB lineage: Bacteria > Actinomycetota > Actinomycetes > Mycobacteriales > Pseudonocardiaceae > Actinokineospora. Next base: position 151,974 of record NZ_BSTR01000002.1, read on the forward strand.
GTGCCGCCGTGGGCTGCAGCGATCGTGAGGATCGACTCGGTCAGGGATTCCTCGGCGTTGCCCGCGTGCAGGATGTTGACGTGGAAGTTGCCCTCGGCGAGATGGCCGAACAGCACCAGCGTGGCCGGCGGTGCCAGCTGTGCCACGACCGCGCGCACCTCCGCCTCGAAAGCAGCGGCAAGCGCGGGAGGGACGCCCACATCCAGTTTCAGCGGTGTGCCAACGGCGTTGATGGCCTCCGCGTGCGCCTCGCGGTATGTCCACAATGTACGGCGGGTGGCGGGGTCCAGCGCCAGTGCGGTGTCCCGGACCCCGGTGAGGCCCGCTACCGCCGCGGCCAGGTCGTCGGTGGGGTCGGTCGTGGCCGAGCACTCCACCAGCAGGTACACCGGGTGCGACTCGCTGAACAGTGGCGCCAGGTCGCGGTGGGCGCGGACCAGTCGAAGGCCCTCGTCGTAGTACACCTCGGCTGAGGTGAGGGAGGGCAAGGGGCGCAAGGCGGTCACCGCGCGGATAGCGTCCTCTGTAGACTCGAAAGCCAGGGTCGCGGTGGCGTGCTCGGTGAACCGGGGTACGAGGCGCAGTCGGGCGGCGGTGATCACCGCCAGGGTTCCCTCGCTGCCGACCAGTGCGCCCGACAGGTCGTAGCCCGTGCTGTCCTTGTCCAAACCGGACAGTCGACCCACCACCCGCCCGTCCGCCAGGACCGCCTCCACGTCCGCCACCTGGTCACGCATTTGCCCCCACCGCAGCACCCGCAGGCCGCCCGCGTTGGTGGCCACCAGCCCGCCGACGGTGGCCGAGTCCCGGGAGGCGATGTCGATCGCGAAGTCAAGCCCCGCAAGGGAAGCGTGCCGCGCCAGCGTCGACAGCGTCACCCCGGCGCCCGCGCTGACCTGGCCGCTCGCGCGGTCCACCGGGCCCAGCGCGTCCAACCGCGCCAGGCTCAGCACGACCTCGCCGTGGTGCGGGACGCCACCGCCCACCAGACCGGTGTTCCCGCCCTGCGGCACCACTGGCGCGCCCGCGGCGGAACACGCGCGCAGCACACCGGCCACCTCGTCGCGGTCGGCCGGGCGCACCACCAGCCGCGCGCGGCCGTGGTAGCGGCCGGTCCAGTCGGTCGAGTAGCCCGCCACCACGGCAGGGTCGGTCAGCACGTGCGCCCGCCCCACCACCGCCGCGAGCTCGCCCGCCAGTTCCACCGCGCCTCCCCGAAAGCCGCTCCCGATGATTGGGATCGTCCCTGATGGGCACCCAACCCCGGTAACCGAGTGGAGGGAATGGGACATGGCAACGCTGTCCGACCGCACGATCGCCTTCCTGGTCGCCCCGGAGGGGATCGAGCAGGTCGAGTTGACCGAACCGTGGAAGGCGGTGGAGCAGGCCGGGGGCACCCCGGTGCTGGTCTCCACCGACCCAGGCACCGTGCAGGCCTACAACCACCTGGACAAGGCCGACACCTTCCCGGTGGACAAGACCGTGGACCAGGCGTCGGTCGCCGACTACGACGGCTTGGTCCTCCCCGGTGGCGTGGCCAACCCGGATTTCCTGCGTACGAACCCGGACGCGGTGGCGTTCGCCAAGTCGTTCTTCGACGCGGGCAAGCCGGTCGCCGCGATCTGCCACGCGCCGTGGACGCTGATCGAGGCCGACGTCGTGCGCGGCCGCCAAGTCACCTCCTGGCCGAGCCTGCGCACCGACCTGGGCAACGCCGGGGCCGACTGGGTCGACCGCGAGGTGGTCGTGGACAACACCGGCTCGCCGCTGGTCACCAGCCGGAACCCGGACGACCTGCCCGCCTTCTGCGCGACGCTGGTCGAGACCTTCGCGAAGTGAGGTGGATCGGTCCAGAGACCGGTTCAGAGCCCGGGGGAGCTAACACGCCGAACGACCCGACCGACGTCCAGGTCGGAGGTAGGACCCTGATGAGCACCGAGACAATCCCCACCGACGCCGAGCGCGACCTGCCCACGGCCCCGTGCAGCGTGGTCTGGAGCCACGGCCACGCGTTCGTGCTGGAGTACGCGGGCGGCGCTGGCCGCTGGGTCGGCTTCGACGCCTTCGGCAGGCCCAAGGCGATGAGTCCGGCCGCGCTGCGCCGCCAGGGCTGGTCGCACCACCGCGACGACTGACCGACCGCCCGCCGGGCGACCGTCAGACCGATCGCGCGCCCATCGAGCCGCGGGCCAGCCGAGCCGCCGCGTGGTCGGGTGGGTCGCCTGGCCTACCCTTCCACGCATGTCCGAGGCCCCGCTCCAGGATCGCGTGTGGACGATCCCGAACGTGCTCAGCATGCTGCGCCTGGCGGGCGTGCCGCTGTTCCTCTACCTGTTGCTGGGCCCCGAGTACGACGGCTGGGCGCTGGTGGTGCTGCTGTTCAGCGGGCTGAGCGACTGGCTGGACGGCAAGATCGCCCGCTGGCTGGACCAGACCAGCAGGCTCGGCGCGCTGCTCGACCCGGCCGCCGACCGGCTCTACACCCTGGTCACCATCGTCGCCTTCGTGCTGCGCGACATCGTCCCGTGGTGGGTCGCCGCGCTGCTGGTCGCCCGGGACGCCGTGGTCGCGGTGTGCATCCTCGTGCTGCGCCGCAACGGGTTCGCCCCGCCGGAGGTCACCTACGTCGGCAAGGCCGCGACGTTCAACCTGATGTACGCCTTCCCGCTGCTCCTGCTGGCACAGGGCGGCTCGACGGCGGCGACCCTGGCCCGCCCGGTCGCCTACGCCTTCGCGATTTGGGGCGGCCTGCTGTTCCTCTGGTCCGGGGTGCTCTACGTGGTGCAGACGCGTGCGGCGCTCACGTCCACCGCCACTAGGCTCTCCGGCACCGTGTCCGACCAGTCCTGAAGGGCGATGGCGTGATTCCCGAAGAGCTCCGCTACACCGACGAACACGAATGGGTGGCCTCGAAGACCGAGGACCTGGTGCGGGTCGGCATCACCGACTACGCCCAGCAGCAGCTCGGCGACGTCGTCCACGTGCAGCTGCCCGAGGTGGGCGACCGCGTGGAGGCGGGCACGGGCGTCGGCGAGGTCGAGTCCACCAAGAGCGTGTCCGACCTGTTCGCCCCGCTCTCCGGCGAGGTCGTGGCGGTCAACGACGCCCTGCTGGAGCAGACCGAGCTGCTCAACTCCGACCCCTACGGCGAGGGCTGGCTCTTCGAGATCCGGCTCGACGACCCGGACGCGCTCGAGGCCCTGCTCGACGCCGACGCCTACCAGGCGCTCACCGCCGGGTGAGCGGCGTGCGACGATCTTGACCCGCCCCGGCGCGGCCCAGGCCGCGCTCGGGGGGACCAATAGCCCGGCGCCTGATCGCGCACGGTACGTTGGCAACCGTTCAGTGAATTGACCAGCAGGAGGAGAGCTCAGGTGAGCACGAACGACGGGCCCGGCGTCCCGCCGGAGCAGTCTCCGGAACGGACCTCGGTCTTCCGGGCCGACTTCCTCACCGAGGCCGAGGGGCGCGAGGCCGCACCGGCCCCCGAACCCGCGGTCGCCGGCGTTGACGCCCTTCCGGCCGGATCGGCCCTGCTGGTGGTCAAGCGAGGCCCCAACGCGGGCTCCCGCTTCCTGCTGGACCGGGACACGACCAGTGCCGGGCGGCACCCCGACAGCGACATCTTCCTCGACGACGTCACCGTCTCCCGGCGGCACGCGGAGTTCCGCCGCGAGGGCGGGGAGTTCGTGGTGATCGACGTGGGCAGCCTCAACGGCACCTACGTCAACCGCGAGCCGGTCGACCAGGCCGTGCTGGCCGGGGGTGACGAGGTGCAGATCGGCAAGTTCCGCCTGGTGTTCCTCACCGGCCCCGGCGCGGGGGCCTAGGGGCAGGGGTGACGGCTGCCGGTCGGCCCGGGCGGGCCGGGCTGAGCATCGGCGCGGTGCTCACGCACCTGCGTCCGGAGTTCCCGGACGTGACCATCTCCAAGATCCGCTTCCTGGAGGCGGAGGGGCTGGTCACCCCGGACCGCACACCGTCGGGCTACCGGCGGTTCACCGAGGCCGATGTGGCGCGCCTGCGCTTCGTGCTGGCGGCGCAGCGCGACCACTACCTGCCGCTCAAGGTGATCAAGGAAGAGCTGGACCGGACCGGTGGCCCGCCACCGGTCCTCGGCGCGGTGGCCAGGCCGGTCCGCGACCTGGTGGCCGTGCCCGCCGCGGCGGAGGACCCGCCGCCACCGCCGGTCCGGCTGAGTCGGGCCGGTCTGCTCGAGGACACCGGGATGAGCGCCGAGGCGCTGCTCGACCTGGAGCAGTACGGCCTGGTGCGGGCCGAGGACGACGGGTGGTTCGAACCCCCGACCGTCTCGGTGGCCAGGATCGCGGCGGCCCTGGCCGAGTACGGCATCGAACCCCGGCACCTGCGCGCCTTCCGCGCCGCGGCCGACCGCGAGGTGGCCCTGCTCGAGCAGGTGGTCGCGCCGATGTACCGGCAACGCGACCCCGCGGGCCGCAGCCGCGCCGACGAGATCGCCGATGACCTGGCGGGACTCGCCGCCGCACTGCACTCGTTGCTCGTGAAAGCCGGTCTGCGCCGGGTCACCGGGAAATAGTCCCGGTCCCGACGCGTTGCTCTTTGTGATCTGATCACCGTGGAATAGTCCGGCGTGGGGACCAGATGGCGGGTAGCGTCGATGTAGGCGATGAGCGATCCTCGACACGACGGGACGCCGATGCCCCAGCGAGCGGAGGGAGGCGAGCCCGATGAGCGAGATGCGCGTCGTGGGTGTGCGGGTGGAGTTGCCCGCCAACCAGCCGATCTTGTTGCTGCGCGAGACCGAGGGTGAGCGGTATCTGCCGATCTGGATCGGATCGGTGGAGGCCACCGCGATCGCCCTGGAGCAGCAGGGCGTGCGGCCCGCCCGGCCGCTGACCCACGACCTGCTCAAGGACGTGATCGGCGCGTTGGGCCGCGAGCTGGAACAGGTGCGGATCACCGACCTGCGCGAGGGCACCTTCTTCGCCGAGCTGGTGTTCGACGGCGACGTGCGCGTCTCCGCCCGCCCCAGCGACTCGGTGGCGCTGGCGCTGCGGATCGGGGTGCCGATCCACGCCGAGGACTCCGTCCTGCAGGAGGCCGGGTTGATCATCCCGGACGAGCAGGAGGACGAGGTCGAGAAGTTCCGGGAGTTCCTGGACTCGATCTCCCCCGAGGACTTCCGCGGCGCCGACACCTGAGCGCGGGACCGGACCCGGTGAGGTCTCGGCCCGGCGACCCGCGCGTCGCGTTGACCTGCCCGCGCCCCCGTCTTACCGTCAAGGACGAGCGAATCGCGCCGTTGTCGTCCCGGGTGCCGCGTCCCGCGTAACGACCGCGGGCGCGACCAGCTCGGCCGACGGTTCCCCAAGGCGGAACGGGCGGTCTCGTTCGCCGGCCAGCAGTGGCCGGACGAGGGGAGGCAGGCGTGTTCGAGGAAGGTCCCGTCGGGGCTGACGCCGGAGAACAGGGCGAACTGTTCCCGGATGCCTCACTGCCGGACGAGCTCGTCGGCTACCGGGGTCCTGCCGCGTGTCAGATCGCGGGTATCACCTACCGGCAGCTGGACTACTGGGCGCGCACCAGCCTGGTGGTCCCGACCGTGCGCAGCGCGCAGGGCTCGGGCTCGCAACGGTTGTACTCGTTCAAGGACGTGCTCGTCCTCAAGGTCGTCAAGCGCCTGCTCGACACCGGGGTGTCGTTGCAGAACATCCGCGTCGCGGTTGACCACCTGCGCCGCCGGGGCGTGCGCGACCTTGCCCGGATCACGCTGTTCAGCGACGGCACCACGGTCTACGAGTGCACTTCGCCCGAGGAGGTCGTCGACCTGCTGCAAGGCGGCCAGGGCGTGTTCGGCATCGCCGTCAGCGGCGCCATCCGCGAGATCAGCGGCACCATCCACGAGTTCCCGGCCGAGCGCGCCGACGGCGTGGAGCTGCCGGTCGAGGACGACCTGACCCAACGCCGCAAGGCCCGCAACGCCGGCTAGCGGACCTATCCGGCTAGAGCGTGTACGGCGTGGTGCCGGTCAGCCTGGTGAAGCCCACCCGCTCAAGGATGGGGCGGCTGGTCGGCGCCGCGTCCACCTGCAGGTAGCGGATGCCCCGGGCCTGGGCACGCCGGGCCCGCTGGCTCACCAGGGCGCGGTAGGCGCCCCGACCGCGCCACGCCGGTACGGTGCCGCCGCCCCACAGGCCCGCGAACTCGGTCCCCGGGTAGTAGTCGGTGCGGGCCGCGCTCACCGGCTCGTCGCCCGCCATGACCACCACCACGTCCATCCCGCCCGCCGCGAGGCCCGCGCGCATCCGCTTGCCCAGCCAGGCGAAGTCCGCGTCGAAGGCCAGCTCGTGCACGCGCACCGCCAGCTCGACGCCGTCGTCGTCCTCGACGTCCACCACCCGCGTCCCGGCCGGGGCGGGGAAGTCCGGCACGGCCGCGGCCTCGGCGATCATCACCGACTCCGGCTCGTCCGGGCGCAGTCCCGCCGCCCGCAGCCGCTCGGGCAGGTCGGCGGGCCGGTCGTGCTCGTAGTGCTTCCACTCGCCGTGCCCCTCGACGGTGCGCAGCCACGCCACCGCGCCCGCGACCACCTCGTCGGCGGTGTCGGTGTCCAGGTCGGACCAGACCACACCGGACCACCCGTCCGGGCCGGAGCCCAGGTGCCGGGTCAGCCGGGGTGCCCGGTCCAGGGTGGCGGTCGAGGGCGGGAGGTCCCGTCGGAGCTGCTGGTCGAACGCGGCGAGCACGGCTGCGGTGTCCATCCCACGAGTCGACCGTGAAGTCGGCCGCGCCCGCAACCGGTTTCCCGCCGATGGGGTTAGACTCACCGGGCGTCGCTGAACCCGCGCGGGAGAGTCGACCGGTCCCCGGACCGGAGCCGACGCCGAAGGAGCAAATCCTCCCCGGAACCTCTCAGGCAAACGGACCGCGTGGGCGAGACGCCTCTGGAAAGTGGGTTTCCCGGCCGTGCCGGGCGACCCCGCCGAAGGTGAAAGTCCGGGACCCCGGATGAAGCTCTCAGGCGCCCCCCGGGGCACGGACAGAGGGGGAGGGCCGGCGGGCACGCCCGCCAGTGGCCCCACCCGACTGCCCGAGGAGCTCGTCCATGACGTCCGACCGGATCCCGCTCGCCGCCCTTGAGCACGGCACCCCCTTCGCCGACCGCCACGTCGGTCCCCGGCCCGCCGAGCTGGCCAAGATCCTCGACGTGATCGGCGTCGGGTCGCTCGAGGAGCTGGCCCAGCACGCGGTGCCGGAGTCGATCCGCGAGGGCGACCTGGCCATCGATCTGCCCGCGCCCGCCACCGAGGTCGGCGCGCTGGCCGAGCTGCGCGCGCTGGCCGCCCGCAACCGCACGCTCACCCAGATGATCGGGCTGGGCTACCACGGCACGGTCACCCCGCCGGTGATCCGCCGCAACGTGCTGGAGAGCCCGGCCTGGTACACCGCCTACACCCCGTACCAGCCGGAGATCAGCCAGGGCAGGCTCGAGGCGCTGCTGAACTTCCAGACCATGGTGGCCGACCTGGCGGGCCTGCCGACGGCGAACGCGTCCATGCTCGACGAGTCCACCGCCGCGGCCGAGGCGATGACGCTGCTGCGCCGGGCGGGCCGGTCCAAGTCGAACCGGTTCGTCGTCGACGCCGACACCTTCCCGCAGACCATCGCGGTGATCGAGACCAGGGCCGAGCCGCTGGGCATCGAGGTCGTGGTGGCCGACCTGGCCGAGGGCCTGCCGCTGGAGGACTTCTTCGGCGTGCTGCTGTCCTACCCGGGCGCCACCGGCGCGGTCCGCGACTTCGAGGGCCTGATCCGCGAGGCGAACGGCCGCGACGCCAAGGTGGCCGTCACCGCGGACCTGCTGGCACTGACGCTGCTGCGCGCGCCGGGCGAGATCGGCGCGGACGCGGTCGTGGGCACCACCCAGCGCTTCGGCGTGCCGATGGGCTTCGGCGGGCCGCACGCGGGCTACATGGCCGTCAGCCGCGGCCTGGAGCGGCAGCTGCCCGGCCGCCTCGTTGGGGTGAGCACGGACGCCGACGGCAAGCTGGCCTACCGGCTGGCGCTCCAGACCCGCGAGCAGCACATCCGCCGGGAGAAGGCCACCTCCAACATCTGCACCGCGCAGGTGCTGCTGGCCGTTGTCGCCTCGATGTACGCCGTCTACCACGGCCCCGACGGCCTGCGCTCGATCGCGACCCGGGTGCACCGGATGGCCGCGGTCCTCGCCGAGGGCCTGCGCCACGGCGGCGTGGAGATCACCAACAGCGAGTTCTTCGACACCGTCTACGCGCACGTGCCCGGCCGGGCAGCCGAGGTCGTGGCGGCCGCCCGTGAGCTGGGCGTCAACCTGCGCCTGGCCGACGCCGACCACGTCGGAATCAGCACCGACGAGACCACCACCCGCGCGCACCTGGCCACTGTGTGGCAGGCGTTCGGCGTGAGCGGCGACGTCGACGCGCTCGACGCCGAGACCGCCGACGCCATCCCCGCCGAGCAGCGGCGCACCTCCGAGTACCTGACCCACCCGGTGTTCGCCACGCACCGCTCCGAGACCGCGCTGCTGCGCTACCTGCGCACCCTCTCGGACAAGGACGTCGCGCTCGACCGGAGCATGATCCCGCTGGGCTCCTGCACGATGAAGCTCAACGCCACCGCGGAGATGGAGCCGATCACCTGGCCCGCCTTCGCCGACCTGCACCCGTTCGCGCCGGTCGAGGACGCCGCGGGCATCCTCCAGGTCGTCGAGGACCTGCAGGACTGGCTGGCCAAGCTGACCGGCTACGACGCGGTCAGCCTGCAGCCCAACGCGGGCAGCCAGGGCGAGTTCGCCGGTCTGCTGGCCATCCGGGCCTACCACCGCTCGCAGGGCCACGGCGAGCGCGACGTCTGCCTGATCCCGTCCAGCGCGCACGGCACCAACGCCGCCAGCGCGGTCATGGCGGGCATGCGCGTGGTCGTCGTGCGGTGCGACGACTCGGGCAACATCGACATCGAGCACCTGCGCAAGGTGGTCGCCGAGCACAGCGCCGACCTCGCCGCGATCATGATCACCTACCCGTCCACGCACGGTGTCTACGAGGACACCGTCCGCGAGGTCTGCGGCCTGGTGCACGAGGCGGGCGGCCAGGTCTACGTCGACGGCGCGAACCTCAACGCGCTCATCGGCCTGGCCCGCTACGGCAAGTTCGGCTCGGACGTCTCGCACCTGAACCTGCACAAGACCTTCTGCATCCCGCACGGCGGCGGCGGCCCCGGCGTCGGCCCGATCGGCGTGCGCGCGCACCTGGCGCCGTTCCTGCCCAACCACCCGCTGCAGCCCGCGGCGGGCCCGGCGACCGGGGTCGGCCCGATCAGCGCGGCGCCCTGGGGCAGCGCGTCGATCCTGCCGATCTCCTGGGCGTACGTGCGGATGATGGGCGCCGACGGTCTGCGCCGCGCGACGCTGACCGCGGTGGCCTCGGCGAACTACATCGCCCGGCGGCTCGACGAGCACTTCCCGGTCCTCTACACCGGCAAGGGCGGCTTCGTCGCCCACGAGTGCATCCTGGACCTGCGCCCGATCACCAAGGCCACCGGCGTGACGGTGGACGACGTGGCCAAGCGGCTCGCCGACTACGGCCTGCACGCGCCGACCATGTCGTTCCCGGTCGCGGGCACGCTGATGGTGGAGCCGACCGAGAGCGAGGACCTGGCCGAGATCGACCGGTTCTGCGCCGCCATGATCGCGATCAAGGGCGAGATCGACCGGGTCGCGGCGGGGGAGTGGCCGCTGGCGGACAACCCGCTGGCCAACGCCCCGCACACGGCCGCGTCGATCGCCGGTAAGTGGGACCACCCGTACAGCCGGGAGGTCGCGGTGTTCCCGACCGGGCAGCACTCGCCCAAGATCTGGCCGCCGGTCCGCCGGATCGACGGCGCCAAGGGCGACCGCAACCTGGTCTGCTCCTGCCCGCCGCTGGAGGCCTACAGCAGCTGACCGAGGTGCTCGAGCGCGGCTCGCCCGGGTGCACCGGGCGGGCCGCGCTCGCGTCAGGGGGAAGAAAGGCGCAGCTCCCGGGGTTGGCACCGGTGGAAGACCCCGATCCCACCGGAGGAACACGCGCAATGCCGAACGTCCCCGACGTCACGCTCAACGACGGCAGCACCATCCCCCAGCTCGGCTTCGGGGTGTGGCAGGTGCCCGACGACGAGGTCGTCGACGCCGTCACCACCGCCATCGACGCCGGCTACCGCAGCATCGACACCGCGGCCATCTACGGCAACGAGACCGGCACCGGCCTGGCCATCGCCCGCTCCGGCGTGCCGCGCGCGGAGCTCTACGTCACCACCAAGCTGTGGAACACCGAGCAGGGCCACGACTCGACCCTGCGCGCGTTCGACGCGAGCCTGGCCAAGCTCGGCCTGGACTACGTCGACCTGTACCTGATCCACTGGGCCGCGCCCGCCCGGGACGCCTTCGTCGACACCTGGCGCGCCTTCGAGAAGATCAAGGCAGACGGTCGGGCCCGCTCGATCGGCGTGTCCAACTTCCACGTGCCGCACCTGGACCGGCTGCTGGCCGAGACCGACGTGGTGCCCGCGGTCAACCAGATCGAGCTGCACCCCAACCTGCCGCAGGGCGAGCTGCGCGCCTTCCACGCCGCGCACGGCATCGCCACCGAGGCGTGGAGCCCGCTGGCCTCGGGTCAGCTGCTGGCCGACCCGGTGCTGGCGACCCTGGCGGCCAAGCACGGCAAGTCCCCGGCGCAGGTCCTGCTGCGCTGGCACGTGCAGCTGGGCAACGTGGTCATCCCGAAGTCGGTGACCCCGGAGCGCATCCGGGCCAACATCGACGTGTTCGACTTCGAGCTCGACGCCGCCGACCTGGAGACCCTCGCGGGCCTGGAGAACGGCAAGCGCGTCGGCCCGGACCCGGACAGGTTCAACGGCTAGCCGACCGCCGCGGGCCGACCCCTCGGCCCGCGGCGTGCCCTGGCCTAGCCGCAGTTGGTGCGCCACTTTGGTGTTCGTCGAGTTCCCGACGGCCCGCCCCTTCGACGCACACGTCGGGCGCCGTTCGGCGCACCGGGCCCGCGCACTCCCCGTACTGGCCCGGGTCCTGCACCCACGTATCGCTCCGCCCGAGGGGGCTGCCGCACGGCCGAGCGATCGCCATCGGCGACACGCTGCCAACCAGCGGGTCAAGATCAGCGTCGAGGTCACCGCGCCGGACGCGCCGACCACCTGCGTGGTCGAGTGGAAGATGGTCGACGCCGCCGGGCGGCTGCTGTTCCCGACGTCGCGACCGGTCTACTTCCTGGTCCACGTCCAGGTGCCGTAGCTCACGAGCGCACCGGCCGCCCCGCCGCCAGCAGCGCCTCCTGCATCCCGGCCAGCGCGAGGCGGTCGGCGCGCTCGTTCTCCGGGTGTCCGCTGTGGCCCTTGACCCAGTGCCACTCGACGTCGTGCCGGGACGCCGCCTCGTCGAGGCGCTGCCACAGGTCGACGTTCTTCACCGGCTGCTTGGCCGAGGTGAGCCAGCCGTTGGCCCGCCACTTGGCGACCCACTGGGTGATCCCGTTGCGCACGTAGGTGCTGTCGGTGTACATCCGCACGGTCGAGGTCCGGGTCAGCGTCTCCAGCGCCTGGATGGGCGCCATCAGCTCCATGCGGTTGTTGGTGGTCTCCTCGACCTCGCCGCCGCGGAGTTCGCGTTCGTGGGTCCCGTACCGCAGCAGCGCGCCCCAGCCGCCCGGTCCGGGGTTGGGCACGCACGCGCCGTCGGTGTAGATCTCGACGATCACCCGGTCACTTCCCGGAGATGTCGGCGGCGAGCTGCTTGGCGGACTTCTCGGTGAAGTTGCCCGAGATCTGCACCTCGCCGCCGGGGATCGGGCTCGCGATCTGCGGTGCGGAGACGAGCTTGCCGTCGACGACGATCGCCAGCCGCTCACCCACGTGCTCGGCGGTCCACGACCCGAACTTCGCGGCGGCGTCGGCGGAGAGCTTGATGGTCACCACCCAGCCGGTGCCGTTCTCGGTCGACTCGGCCTTGACGTCCTCCAGCCGGGAGATGTCGGCGATGGACGGCCCGACGGTGTAGAGCGACCCGTCGTCGCCCGCGAACTCGTCCGGCCCGGTCGGCTCGGTGCCCTGCGCGACGGCGGTGACCGGGCGCAGGTCCACCGGGACCCGCGTCTGCACGGGTCCGCTGCCGGGCTCCGCCGCGGCCTTGCCCGGCACGGTGTCAGAACCGCAGGCGGCCAAGGCGAACAGCAGCAACGCGGTCAACAGCCGGGCCAACGGGGTTCGCATGGCCACCGATCTTAGAGCGGTTCACGCACACCGCCCGCGCGGCCTACCGGGCGGTCACCGCCTGGCCCAACGCGGCGACCACGCCGCGCGCGTCGGTCAAGACCGCCAGGGTCCCGCCGCTGGAGTTCGCCAGGTCCCGCAGGTCCGCCCGGTTGGCGTCGCGCCCGATGGCGATCACGTCCACCCGGATCGGCTTCGCCTTGTCGCCCAGGCCCCGGATCGAGTTCTTCAGCTGCCCCAACGACATGGCCCCGTCGGCGCCGCCGTCGGTGATCACCACCAGCTGGTTGCGCCGGTTGGGCACGTACCCCTGGACCGCCGACCGGTACCCGGCGGCCACCGACTCGGAGAAGTCGGTCGCCCCGGCTGGCTTGAGGGCGGCGACCGCCGCGTGCAGCTGGACCCGTCGGTTGGCCACCGGCCCGGTCGGCACCGCGACCGCGTACGGCTTCCCCTTGTCCAGCCCGTGCGAGAACGGCCACAGCCCGACTGACCCGGAGACCGTGTAGTCGGTGTAGTCGTCGAGGGCCGCCTTGACCCAGTCGAGCCTGCTGCGGCCGTCGCCGCCGTCGGCGCCCATCGTCCGGGACACGTCGACCATGATCGTCACGATGCCGCCGCCCTCGGCGGCGTTGTCCCAGGTCGAGGCGATCTTCTGGGCGGTGTTGCGGTCGGCCGGGACGAAGCCGGGCGCGATCTCGCCCCAGGTCATGCCCAGGGAGTTCGGCGGCTTTTCGGCGCGTTCGGTGCCGCGCAGGCCCGCGCGGCCGAACTCGCGCTGCTGCGCGGGTTCCTGCAGGTACCGGCGGAACTGGTCGGCGGCCGCGTCGCGCGCGCCGTCGGCCTGCCCGCCCCCGAGGGTGACGTAGGGGAAGTCCGCCACCGCGCCCGGACCGGCCGCCACCACCTCGAACAGCGGCCGCCGCGCCGCGGGCCTGCCGTCGGCGGCGAGGTTGCGGCGGTGCAGGTCCACCTCCAGGGCCGGGACCGCGCTGTACGGGGCGGTGATCATGTCGGCGGTCTCGCCCAGCTTGGCCAGCGCCGACCGGGTGCTGTCCGGCACGTCCGCGGGCTGGGCCGCCACCAGCGCGCTCAGCGCGGCCGCGACCGGCGGCCTGGCCAGGGACTGCTGGGAGATCGGGCTCTGCTTGGCGACCCCGGTGAGCGCGGTCTGCACGGCCAGCGCGCTCGCCGTGCTGGCCGCGGGGGAGGGGATGGCGACGGTGAGCCGCCCCCAGGTCGGCTGCCCGAACCGGGTCCAGCCGGTGGTGTCGCCGGTCAGCTCCGGCAGCGCCCCCCACCGGAACCCGACCGGCCCGCCGAACAGCCGCGCGGCGGGTTCCGGCGCGGCGAGCACCACCGGGCTGGTGGCGATCGACTCCGGTGCCGAGGCGAGCAGCGCGTCGTCAGTCGCGGAGAGCCGGTCGGTCCACAGGGTGGACTCGGCCAACCAGGCGTCGGGCCGGTCGCCCAGCTCGCGGGTCGGCCACTGGCCCGCCAGCCCGGCCAGCGCGGCGGGCGACTCCACCGAGCTGACGTCGACCTGCACGCAGTGCTCGGCCACCACGGTCCGGTTGGTGTTCCACCGGTTGGCCGCCTCGCGCACCGGCTGCTCGACCGACGGGGTCACGGCGACCTTGAGGTTCGTCTCGCCCTGGGCGCACTCGGCCCGCCCCGGCCGCTCGCCCATCCGGTCGCGCAACCACGACCAGCCGGACCAGCCCAGCACGAGGAGCGCCACCAGTCCGAGCGCGACCAGTGACCAGCGCACCCGGCGTCGACTGCTGTGTCGAGGCATCACGTTCCTTCCCGCGATCTCGACAGTGCCGGGTCAAGATCGCATGGCGAAACGCAGCCTATTCCCGCGGGCGATAGCGTCAAGGACTTTCAGCGCGCGCACGGCGATCGCCGCGCGGTCCCGCCGGGTGGGTCCGGCGGCAGTGCGCCTACCTGCGGAAACCCGCTGTCCCGCAAGACAAAGTGGCAAGTGTCAATGGGCACGGCCTTTACACGGTTATCACCGGTGCAACAGAAAAGTGGTTCTTGCACCGAAACGGGCCGCAGTCCTTGCCCGCACGGCATTCCGACGCGACCGGCTCAGGCCAGCAATCCCTCGCACAGCGTGATCAGCGTGGCGCGCAACGGTTCGGCGCGCCGGACGAACTCGGACTGGGCGCGGACGTACTCCGCGCGGCCGCGCTCGGTCTCCACCCGCACCGGCTCGTAGCCGAGCGCGGCGAGGTCGTACGGGCTGGCGCGCATGTCCATCTCGCGCACGTCCACCGCCAGCTCGAAGCAGTCCGCGACCACCTCGGAGGGCACGAACGGGTCGAGCTTGTAGGACCACTTGAACAGGTCCATGGTCGCGTGCAGGCAGCCCGGCTGCTCCAGCTCGACCTGCCCCTCCCGACTGGGCCGCAGCGTGTTCAGCGGCCGCGCGGGCTCGGTGAAGAACCGGTAGGCGTCGAAGTGGCTGCACTTGATCGTCGAGGACTCGACCACCCGGTCGGTGCCCGCCGGGCCGAGCCGCAGCGGCCAGCTCCCGTGCCGGACCTCCCGGGCCCGGTAGACCATGGCCCACTCGTGCAGCCCGAAGCACCCGAGCCGCGGCGGCCGGGAAGCCGTGGCGGACAACAGGTCCCGGACGAACTCGACTGTCGAGCGCCGCCCGTCCGGCAGCGCCCCGAGCGCGACGCCGCGCGGTGTCGAGCGGTAGGCGGGCCAGCGCAGGTACTCCTCGCCGCCCACCAGCGCGACGCCCGCGCCGGGGTGCCAGCGCTCCAGGTGGGCCGGGCGGTGCGAGTAGTAGGTGAACAGGAAGTCCAGCACGGGGTGCTTCTCGCCGCGCGAGCGGCGCTCCTGGTGCGGAACGGTCCACCGGCGGACCCGCTGGACGTGCGCGTCCCGCCGGGCGCGCCACTCCGATTCGGTGAGGGTGATCATCGGCCTCAGGGTGGTCACCGGCGCGGCGTCGACCGGCGCCCCGGTCAGCGGCTCAGGCATCGCCGATGTGCGTCCCGTCGCGCACCGTGCCCACGTACTCCTCCACCAGGTCCTCCAGGGCGACCACGCCCAACACCTCGCGGTCGGCCGAGACCGCCTTGGCCAGGTGGCTCTGCGCGCGCCGCAGCGCGGCCAGGGCCTCGTCCAACCGCGAGTCCGCGGGCAGCTCCGGCAGACCGCGCACCCGCGACCACGGCACCCGGGCCGAGGGATCGGCGTCCACCTGGTCCAGGATGTCCTTGACGTGCACGTACCCGTTCAGCGAGCCGTCCGGCATGCGGACCGGGAAGCGCGAGAAGCCCGTCTCGGCGACCGCCGCCTCCACCGCGCCCACCGTCGGCGGGTGGGGCACCGTCTTCAGCTCCGCGAGCGGCACCAACACCTCCGCGACCGTGCGCTCCGCCGAGGACAGCGTATTGGTCAACCGCCGGTGCTCGGAGTCGTCGAGCAGGCCCTCCCGGCGCGACTCGGCGATCATGTTCGCCAGCTCGTCGGGGGTGTAGGCCGTCTCCAGCTCGTCCTTCGGGACCACGTGGAAGATCCGCAGCACCGCCGTGGACACCGCGGTGAACATCGCCAGCAGCGGCCGCACCAGCTTGCAGAACGCCAGGTGCACCGGGACCAGCGCCATCGCCGCCCGCTCCGGGCCCGCGATGGCCAGGTTCTTCGGCACCATCTCGCCGAGCACCGTATGCAGGGTGACCACGATGCCCAACGCGATCGCGAAGCCCGCGCCGTGCACCACCGCCTCCGGCAGCCCCACCGCGCCGAACGGGCCCTCCAGCAGGTTCGCGATCGCGGGCTCGGCCAGCGCGCCCAGCCCCAGCGAGCACACCGTCACGCCCAGCTGCGCGCCCGCGATGAGCAGCGGCAGCTGCCTGCCCGCCTCGACCGCCACCGCGGCCCGGCGCTGCCCCTCGCGGGCGAGGGTCTCCAGCCGGTCGCGGCGGGCGGTGATGATCGCGAACTCGGCGCCGACGAAGAACGCGTTGCCCAGCAGCAGCACCAGGGTCAGGGCCAACGCCCAGAAGTCGCTCACGCGCCCGCCTCCACCCGCGCCGCGACCTTGGCCACGCGCAGCTCGGCCACCCGGTGCCGGTCCATCCGCAGCACCGTGATCCGCCAGCCGTCGACCCGGATCTCGTCGTTGACCTCGGGGATCCGGCCGAGCCGGGTGAGCACCAGGCCCGCCACCGTCTCGTACTCCCCGGCCGGCATCCGGAACCCGGTCGCCTCGGCCAGCTCGTCGTCGCGCAGCAGACCGGAGACCAGCCAGCTGCCCCGGCCCAGCGGCCGGACCGGGCTGACCTCGCCGCGGTCGTGCTCGTCGCGCACGTCGCCGACGATCTCCTCGATCAGGTCCTCGAGGGTGACCAGGCCGGCCGTGCCGCCGTACTCGTCGACGACCAGCGCGACCTGCAGGCCGGACCCGCGCAGGCGCTCCAGCAGCACGTCGCCCTCCAGCGACTCCGGGACCGTCGGGACCGGCCGGGCCAGGGAGAGCACCGGGGTCGTGGCCCGCGCCGCCGCCGGGACGCTGAAGACCTGCTTGACGTGCACCACCCCGCGCACGTCGTCGAGGTCGCCGCCGTGCACCGGGAAGCGGGAGAACCCGCTGGTGCGGGCCAAGGCGATCAGGTCGAGCACGGTGGCATCGGCGGGCAGCGCCTGCACCTGCACGCGCGGGGTCATCAACTCGTCGGCGGTGCGGTCGCCGAACCGCAGCGACCGGCTCAGCAGCGTCGCGGTGCCGGTGTCGAGGGTGCCGGAGGCGGCGCTCGAGCGGACCAGGCCGCCCAGCTCCTGCGCCGTGCGGGCCGAGCGCAGCTCCTCCTGCGGCTCGACACCGAGGCGGCGCACCACCCAGTTCGCCGAGCCGTTGAGGCCCTTGATCAGCCAGCGGAAGATCGAGGAGAACACCGCCTGGGCCCCCGCGACCGCCCGCGCGGTCGGCAGCGGGCGGGCGATGGCCAGGTTCTTCGGCACCAGCTCGCCGAACACCATCGACAGCGAGGTCGCCACCAGCAGCGCGACCACGATGCCGATCGCGGTCGCCGCGCCCTCGGGCAGGCCGACCGCGCCGAGCAGCGGCTCGATCAGGTTGGCCAGCGCGGGCTCGGCGATGTAGCCGGTGATCAGCGTGGTGATGGTGATCCCGAGCTGGGCGCCGGAGAGCTGGAACGACAGCGACCGGTGCGCCTTCTGGATCGCCAGCGCCCGCCGGTCGCCGACCACCTCGGCGTGGTGGTCGACCTGGCTGCGCTCCAGCGTGGTCAGGGCGAACTCGGCGGCCACGAACAGCGCCGTGCCGAGGGTGAGCGCGCACACGGCCAGCAGGCCCAGGACGCTGAGCAGGGGCCCGGTCACCGAGCACCCCGCTCGGTCACCGGGTCGATATGGTCGCCGGGACTCTCTCCCGGCCCGCTACTGCGGCCCGGGGACTGCGCATTGCGCACGGAAGCGGTACTCCTCGGCTACTGGCGGACGTCCTCGATGAACCGGCCCATTCTAGAGCCATTCACCCCTGGTCCGTCCGCCCAACTCGGCGGTTCGGTGCCGGATCACTCCCGTGCACCCGGTCGAGGGGCAGGTCCGGCACCTGGACCGGGCCCGTTCGACGCTCCCGGGTCAGCACCAGGGCGGGTCTAGGCGGGGCGCCAGTTCGGGTCCCGGCCCAGCAGGGCGACCAGCCGGTCCTCAGCGGGGGCGTCGTCCGGGCACCGGCACCGGGCGGGCGAACATCGAGGTGCCCTGCCACTGGGCGACCTGGTCGGTGAACTCGTCGAGCAGCGCGGTCGAGAGCTCCTCGCCGACCAGCGCCTCGCCGCCGGTGGCGGTGGCCAGGTCCCAGCCGTGCACGGCCAGGTCCATGACCATCTGCCAGCGGTACTCGGCGGCGGGCACCGTGCCGAAGCTCAGGTGCACCGGCCGGTCGTCGGGCACCTCGGCCCAGGCCGCCCGGGCCGTCTCGGCCGCGGCGACCCAGGCCGCCACCGGGTCGCTGCCCACCAGGTCGCCGTCGTAGCGGTCGCCGACCTGCTCGACGGTCTCGCCGCCGACCAGGTGCGGGACCCACAGCTGCTCGGAGACCAGGTGGTTGACCAGGTCGCGGGTGGTCCAGTCGCCGCACGGGGTGGCGGCCGCCCAGTCGCTCACCCGGTGCGCGGCCCGGTCGAAGACGTCGCGGGACCGGTCGTGCGCGTCGCGGAGATCCATTCGCTCAGTCCAGCAAACCCGGGTCGCGCTCGCCACCGCGCGCGGCCAGCAGGCCCAACGCCGCCGCGGCCAGTTGGGCCAGCGCCACTGCGGTGATCGCGGCGGTCGGGCCCGCCGCCGGGACCAGCCAGCCACCCGCGGCGGCGCCCAAGGCGTACCCGCCGACCTTCAGGCTGGCTCCGGTCGTCGACACCTGGGCCAGCAGCCGAGGCGGGGTGTGCCGCTGCCGGACGCCCATGATCGCGGGCAGGGCCAGGCCCTCGGCGACGCCCGCCAAGCCCACCAGGGCGAGCATCCAGGCGAACCCGCCCGCGAGCGGCCAGGTGAGCATCACCAGCCCGTACGCCGCCGTGCACGCGAACACCACCCGCTCCGGCCGCGCCCCGAGCAGCCTGCCCAACGCCACCACGGCCACCAGGCACCCGACCTCCAGCGCCGTCCACAGGTAACCCGCCGCGGCCGCGCCCGAGCCGGTCTCCGCCGTCCACAGCGGCAACGCTGTCGCCAGCACCCCAGCGGATCCCATCCCCAGCACGGTTGTCAGGGTCGCGCCGCGCAGCGGTGGGGTGCGGACGAGGTGCGACAGTCCGGCGTGGACCGTCCGCAACACCGGCCCGCGCGCACCGCCCGCGACAGTCGGCAACGCGACCGTGCACAGCGCGCCGGACAGGGCCAGGGCGGCGATCGTGAGCACCGCGACGGCTGGTCCCGCCGTCGCCGCGAGTGTCCCGGCGAGCGCCGGACCGGCGATCGACCCGAGGTTGAAGGTGGCCGCGTCCAACGAGTTCGCCCTGGTCAGGCGATCGGCGGGGACCAGGTGCGGCACCATGCTGGAGTAGCCGCCGCTGGTGAGCGGCAGCGCCAAGCCGGTGAGCGCGGCCAACGCGAACGCCACCGCCGGTGTCCGCCCGACCGACCAGACCAGACCCACGCAGGTGGCCGCGAGCAGCACGCCGCCACCGGCCAGCACCGCTCGTCGGAACCGGGTGCGGTCGAGCCAGGCACCCAGTAGCGGACCGGACACAATGGACGGCAGCGTGTACGCGGTGACCATCGCGCCCGCCTGCGCCGGGCTCGCGGTCCGGTCCAGGACCAGCAGCACGACGGCCACGCCGACCATGTCGTCCGCGGTCCGGGCCAGCGCCGCGGCGGCGATGTAGGCGCGCACGGGGGATCGCCTAAGGCGAACGGCGGTGCCGTCGGACGGTTTCCTCGACCAGGTCGAGCACCGGGTCCATGTCGTCGGCGGGTAGACCCATCGCCAGGTGCGACACCAGGCCCTCGAGCACCAGCTCCAGGAACGCGGTGAGCACGTGCACGTCCACGTCGTCGCGCAGGTTCCCGGCCTCGCGCTGGCGGGTGAGCCGCTCGCGGGTGGCCACGGTGAGCTGCTCGGAGCGCTCGGCCCAGCGGGCCCGGAACTCCGGGTCGGTGCGCAGCCTGCGGGAGACCTCGAGCCGGGTGCCCAGCCAGTCGGCCGGGTTGAGCGCCTCGCCGTCGGCCGCCGGGCGGGTGGAGAGCAGCTCGCGCATCACCTGCACCAGGCCCTGCTGGGCCACCACCTCGGTCATCCGGAGCACGTCGTCCTCGGCCAGGGCGAGGAAAAGCGACTCCTTGTCGCGGAAGTGGTGGAAGATGGCACCGCGGGAGAGTCCGGTAGCCTCTTCCAGCCTGCGCACCGTGGCGCCCTCGTAGCCGTGACGCGCGAAACAGGAGCGGGCGCCGTCGAGGATCTGGCGCCTGCGCGCGTCGAGATGGTCCTGGCTCACCCTGGGCACTCGTCGATGGTGTCAGCCTGCCCCGCAGGAAGCAATCCGTACGTACGTATTGGGTATCACGCCCACATCCCGGGTACCCGGTCGGCGGGACCGAAGTCTCGTGCGACTGTCGGTGGCCGCGTGTAGCGTCGATTCGGGTATCGACCGGCGCGTGTTCCGGAACCTGTGTGCGCTCAGGGTCCTGGTGCCGCGAGACCTCGCCAGACCCTGGAGAGACCAGGAACGCCCAGAAGGCCCAGAAGACCGTTGACGGTGCGGAAAGGAGCTGGATCCGGTGTCCGCCCTGTGTGAACCCGTGGAGCCTGACGGCAGGCGGCTGCGGGCCAGAGTGGAGGTCGAGGCCTACGTCGCCTCGGTCTGCTTCAAGCACGGACCGCCACGACTGCTCGGTGTGGAACTGGAATGGATCGTGCACCACCGCGACGACCCCCGGCGGCGGCTCGAGCCCGAACTGCTCGCGGCGGCCCTCGGTTCGCACGCCCCGCGGACCCTGCGGCCGGACAGCCCCGAGCAGCCCCTCCCGGCCGGGTCCCCGCTCACCGTCGAGCCCGGCGGCCAGGTCGAGATCTCCTCGCTGCCCGCCCCCGCGTTCGACACCGTGTTCACCGCGGTCGACACCGACCACCGCTACCTGTCGGACCTGCTGGCCCGGGCCGGTCTCGAGCTCAGCCGCCGCGGTCTGGACGCCCACCGGACGCCCCGACTGGTGGTCGACAGCCCGCGCTACACGGCGATGGAACGGGCCTTCACCCCCATCGGTCCCCACGGCATCACCATGATGTGCGCCAGCGCGGGCCTGCAGGTCTGCCTGGACGTGGGGGAGCGCGGCGACGTCGCCGCGCGCTTCGCCGCGGTCAGCTCGCTCGGCCCGGTCCTGGTGGCGCTGTTCGCCAACTCGCCCGACTTCGCCGGTTCGGCGACCGGGTGGGCCGCGGCCCGCCTGCGCTCGGTGCTCGCCGTGGACCCGGCGCGGTCCAGGCCGGTCCCGGTCACCGACGACCCGGCCGCCGCCTGGGTGCGCTATGTGCTGGAGGCGCCGGTGATCTGCGTGCGCAGGCCCGGCGCCAACTGGGACGCCCCGGCCGGGGTCACCTTCGCCGACTGGGTCGGCGGGGCACTGCCCGAGCCGCCCACTGTGGACGACCTCCACTACCACATGTCCACGCTGTTCCCGCCGGTCCGCCCGCACGGCTACCTCGAGGTCCGCTACCTCGACGCCCAGGACGGCACCGGCTGGGCCGTGCCCGCCGCCCTGCTGGTGGCGCTGATGGCCGACCAGCGCACCGTCGACGCGGTCGTCGACGCCTGCGCCCCGGTGGCCGACCGGTGGCTGGCGGCGGCCCGGGCGGGCCTGGCCGACGAGCCCACCGCGCTCGCCGCCCGGCGGGTGCTCGACCTGGGGATCCCGGCGGTGGCCCGGCTGGGCCTGCCGCCGGAGCTCGACGCCGTCGTCGCCGAACGCCTGGCGCGGCTGCGGGACGACACCACGACGTACGGGAGGCTGTCGTGACCAGTACCGAGGACCGCCTCCTGGGGCCGGACCAAGTCCGGGCCCGGGTGGCCGAGCAGCTGACCCGCTCCCGCGCGCGCAGCGAGGCGCTCACCGGGGCCGTCGACGAGGACGACCTGGTGCGCCAGCACTCCAAGCTGATGTCGCCGCTGGTCTGGGACCTGGCCCACATCGGCAACCAGGAGGAGCTCTGGCTGGTGCGCGACGTGGGCGGGCGCGAGCCGGTGCGCAGCGACATCGACGAGCTCTACGACGCGTTCCAGCACCCCCGGGCCGATCGGCCCGCGCTGCCGCTGCTGCCGCCCGCCGAGGCCCGCGGCTACGTGCGGGAGGTGCGCGACAAGGTCTTCGACGTGCTCGAGCGCGTCCCGCTGGAGGGGCGGCGGCTGGTCGACCAGGGCTTCGCCTTCGGCATGATCGTCCAGCACGAGCAGCAGCACGACGAGACCATGCTGGCCACCCACCAGCTCCGGGTCGGCGCCCCGGTGCTGCACGCGCCCGACCCGGCCCCGGCCACCGCCCCGGCGGCGCGGGAGGTGCTGGTGCCCGCGGGCGAGTTCACCATGGGCACCACGACCGAGCCGTGGGCGCTGGACAACGAGCGGCCCGCGTTCCGCACGCACGTCGAGGCCTACTACATCGACACCGTGCCGGTGAGCAACGGCGACTACCTGGCGTTCATCGACGCGGGCGGCTACGACGACCCGCGCTGGTGGAGCGAGCCGGGCTGGGCCTACCGGCAGCACGCGAAGCTGACCGCACCGCGGTTCTGGTCGCGCGATGGCGACGGCTGGGCGCGCACCCGGTTCGGCGTCGTGGAGCCGGTCCCGCACGACGAGCCGGTCGTGCACGTGTGCTTCCACGAGGCCGCCGCGTACGCGAAGTGGGCGGGCAAGCGGCTGCCCACCGAGCCCGAGTGGGAGAAGGCCGCCCGGCACGACCCGGCCACCGGCCGCTCGCGGCGCTTCCCCTGGGGCGACGAGGACCCCGGCCCCGAGCACGCCAACCTCGGCCAGCGCCACCTGCGCCCGGCCCCGGTCGGCTCCTACCCCAGGGGCGAGTCGCCGCTGGGGGTGCGCCAGCTGATGGGCGACGTCTGGGAGTGGCTCGACTCGGACCTCCAGCCGTACCCGGGGTTCGCGGCGTTCCCGTACCGGGAGTACTCCGAGGTGTTCTTCGGCGGCGACTACAAGATGCTGCGCGGTGGCTCCTTCGGCACCGACGCCTCGGCCGTGCGCGGCACCTTCCGCAACTGGGACCACCCGATCCGGCGGCAGATCTTCGCCGGGTTCCGCTGCGCCCGGGACGTCCCAGCGGCCGAGGCCCGCTGAGGGCATGTGCCGTCATCTGGGCTACCTGGGCCCCGCCGTGCCCTTGGCCGGTCTGCTCGCCGACCGGCCGACCGGCCTGCTGCGCCAGACCTGGGCCCCCGCCGACATGCGCGGCGGGGGCACGGTCAACGCCGACGGGTTCGGCGTCGGCTGGTACACCGACGACACCTCGCCGCCGGTGCGCTACCGGCGGGCCGTGCCGATGTGGACCGACGCCTCGTTCGCCGCGGTGGCCGCGGCCACCAGCAGCCACGCGGTGCTCGCCGCCGCCCGCTCGGCGACGGTGGGCATGCCGGTCACCGAGACCGCGTGCGCCCCGTTCACCGAGGGGCGCTGGCTGTTCAGCCACAACGGCGTCGTCACCGGTTGGCCCGGCAGCGTCGCCGGGCTCGCCGCGGCGCTGCCCACCGTCGACCTGATCACCCTGGACGCGCCCACCGACAGCGCGCTGCTGTGGGCGCTGGTGCGCCACCGGCTGCGCGCGGGCGCCTCCGCCGAGGAGGCGCTGGAGGCCGTGGCCGTCGAGGTGGGCGCGGTGGCGCCTGACTCCCGGCTCAACCTGATGCTCACCGATGGCGTCACCCTCGCCGCCACGACCTGGTGGCACTCGCTGTCGGTGCTGCGCGGACCGGACTCCGTCGTGCTGGCCTCCGAGCCGTGGGACGACGATCCACAGTGGACTCCCGTGGGCGACCGCGCGCTGGTCGTCGCCGAACTGCACCCCACCCCGGACGTGCGCGTGCGCCCGCTCGGACCCCGAACCGCCGAAAAGGACCCAGCAGATGACCGACTCCCGGCCTGATCCCGTGGAAGTGCACCTGCCCGACGACCACGCCGCCCGCGCGCTGGCCAAGGACGCCCGCGAGGGCCTGGGCGCCACCCCGAAGACGTTGCCGCCCAAGTGGTTCTACGACGCGCGCGGCAGCGAGCTGTTCGAGCAGATCACCCGGCTGCCCGAGTACTACCCGACCCGGGCCGAGCGGGCCATCCTCGCCGCCCGCGCGGACGAGATCGCCGCGGTGACCGGCGCGCACACGCTGGTGGAGCTGGGTTCCGGTTCGTCGGAGAAGACCCGGCTGCTGCTCGACGCGCTGCGCGGCGCCGGGACCCTGGCGCACATCGTCGCCCTCGACGTGTCTGAGACCGCGCTGCGCGAGGCCGCCGCCGCGCTCACCGCCGAGTACCCCGGCGTGCAGGTCAGCGGCGTGGTCGGCGACTTCACCGAGCACCTGGGCCTGCTGCCCGGCGAGCCGCCGCGGCTGGTGGCCTTCCTCGGCGGCACCGTCGGCAACTTCCTGCCCGCCGAGCGCGCCGAGTTCCTGGCCGCGATCCGCGAGGTGCTCCAGCCGGGGGAGTGGCTGCTGCTGGGCACCGACCTGGTCAAGGACCCCGAGACCCTGGTCCGCGCCTACGACGACGCGGCCGGGGTGACCGCCGAGTTCAACCGGAACGTGCTGCACGTGCTCAACCGGGAGCTCGGCGCGGACTTCGACCCGGCCGACTTCGACCACGTCGCGCGCTGGGACCCGGACCACGAATGGATCGAAATGCGGCTGCGGGCCCGGCGCGCGCTCACCGCCACCATTCCGGCGCTCGGTATCGATGTGTCATTCGCCGAGGGCGAGGAAATACGCACCGAGGTCTCCACCAAGTTCCGCCGCGAGCGCGTCGCCACCGAGTTGGCGGCGGCGGGCTTCGGCCTGGAAGGCTGGTGGACGGACGAAGAGGGCCGTTTCGCCCTATCCCTTTCCCGAGCGGAATAGTACGCTGTGAATGGGTGTCCACGACTGGTGGACACCCATTCGGCGCACGAGGAGCGGCCCCGGCTGAACGTCGGCGCCGATTGCTGCGTATCGCTTATTTCCCCCGGTGTTCGGACATGTGAGTCTGCCATTGTCGCTCACTTCGTCTCGCCAGGGAGAATACGTGGCCCTCCATTCCGCGCGCAGCGCGCTGCGCACCGTCGTGCTCACCGCCGCCGTGCTCGCCTCGGTCGCCAGTACCGCTGCGGCCCTCCCCGCCGCGGCCGCGCCCGCCGCCCCGGCGCCCGCCCCGGCCGCCGCGCCCGTGGTCTGGCACGAGTGCCCACCCGCGGAACTGGCCACCATCCCCGCGGGCGACCGGGCAAGGTTCAGCTGCGCCGACTACGCCGTGCCGCTCGACCACGCTCGGCCCCGGCTCGGCACGATCAACCTCGCGCTGCTGCGCCGGGCCGCGGGTACCCCGTCGGCCAAGATCGGCTCGTTGTTCCTGAACAACGGCGGTCCGGGCGCCAGCGCCTTCGACTTCGCCAAGAACGCCGCCGCCCGCTTCGAACAGCCGGTGCTCGACCGCTTCGACCTCATCGGGTTCGACCCGCGCGGGGTCGCCCGCAGCACCCCGCTGCGCTGCTTCGCCACCCAGGAGGACTACGACGCGGTCTTCGGCAAGGCCGCGGCGATCCCGCTGACCGGGCAGCAGGAGCGCGACACCATCGCGGCCAACCGCGAGTACGGCCGCTTCTGCGCCCGGTTCGCTGGTCCCCTGCTGAGCCAGGCGAGCACCGAGGCGGTCGCCCGCGACCTCGACCTGCTGCGCGAGGCCGTCGGCGACGAGCGGCTGACCTTCGTCGGCTTCTCCTACGGCACCCTGCTCGGCGCCACCTACGCCAACCTGTTCCCGCAGCGCTCGCGGGCGATCATCCTCGACGGCAACGTCGACCCGAGGCTGCGCCTGGCCGACGGCCTGGAGTACGACCACCAGCGCACCCAGGGCATCGAGATCGCGCTGGCGGGGTTCCTCGCCGAGTGCGACCGCGTGGGGCCCAAGTGCGCGTTCAGCGGCGGCGCCAAGGCGAAGTTCGTCGAGGTCCGCGAGTACCTGAAGGCACACGGCCCGCTGACGCTGCCCAACGGCAGTCAGGTCGGCTACGAGCAGTGGATCGGCACCACGGCGAGCAGGCTCTACTCCCCGTCCCGCTTCGTCGACTACGCCAAGGCGCTCCAGGAGGCCTACGCCGTCCTGCACCCGACCGCGCGCACCGCGGGCCTGGACCGTGCCACGACCGACGCACTCTTCGCGTCCCCGACCGAGGGCAGGCGCGACAGCCACCCCGACACCCCGTACACCGCGGACGACTCGTACGCGGCCGTCAACTGCTCGGACAAGCCGTTCCACACCCCCGCGCGCGACGTGCCCAAGGTCGCCGACCGCTGGGAGGCCGAGCTGCCGAACTTCGGCCGCTACGGCGTCTGGGGCGACACGGCCATCTGCGCCGACTGGCCGGTCGAGCACCCGGACCGCTACACCGGGCCGTGGAACCGGGCCACGCCCAACCCGCTGCTGGTGCTCGGCAACTACTACGACCCGGCGACCCGCTACCTGTTCGCCCAGCGGATGAGCGCGCAGCTGGCCGACGCCCGCCTGGTCAGCGTGGACGCCTTCGGCCACTGCATCCTGGGCAACAGCAAGTGCGTCGGCCTGATCGCCGCCGACTACCTGATCAACCTCAGGGCCCCGGCCCCCGGCCAGGTCTGCCTGCCCGACCGCCGCCCGTTCGACTGACCAGTCCGGAGCCGCCTGCCGGGTGACCCGGGTGGTTCGCCACCCGGGTCACCCGGTCCCGGGCAGGCCGAGGGTCTTGCGGTACTGCCACAGCTCGTCCGAGGCGACCTGCCAATCCAGGCCCAACCGCCGCCGCGCACCGGCCAGGAACGCCACCTGCCCGGGCTCCACCGCGGCGGCGTTGTCGGTGTCGAAGACCTGCAGGGTCGTGGCGCAGAGCACCAGGAAGGCCGACGCCTGGCCGCTCACCCGCTCCAGCTCGCCGGAGGACCGCAGGACCACCTCGCGGGACGCCTCGGCCATCGCGGCCGGGTCCTGGTGCGCGGCGGCCTCTTCGAGCTCCTTGACGAACAGGAACACCGAGTCGCGCTCGGTGGCCCGGGCGGCGTCCGTGAACGCGGCGATCTTGCGGGCAAGGTCCGCGTGCACCAGCCGCCGCGCCACTTCGGCGATGTCGGGCTGGTACCGGTCCGCGCTCACGTCGAGCATCTCGATCGCGCACCGGCGCAGCTCGCGGGGGACCCCACCGGAGAGGCAGTGGCACAGGGCCACGAACTCGCGGGAGAGCCCCGGCAGGCGCCGCTCCAACCACTGCGCGGTCTCCGCGTGGGTGAACGGCTCCAGCACCAGCATCTCGGAGAACGCGCTGTCGAAGGCGTCCCGGACCGCGATGCCCCGCCGCTCGAAGCTGCTGATCGCCTCATCGGAGACCGACACCACGAACAGGCAGCCGGGCACCCCGAAGATCCCCTTGATGTCGTTGACGAACTCGTGCGCCTTCTCCGGCTGCCCGATCTTGTCCAGCTCGTCGATCGCCACCACCAGCCGGTCGCACCGGCCTGCCGCGCGCAGCACCGCGGCGGCGCGACCGGCGAAGCGCCGGAACTCCTCGACGATCTCGGGGTGGGTCAGCGGCTGCTCGGCCCGCTGCGCCTGCTTGGTGCGGCCGACCTCGCCACCGCCCGGGGTGCTGATCTTGCCGGACCAGCCGGTGGTGTGGGTCTGCAGGAAGCGGACGCGGTCGAGCTGGTCGACGGCGTAGGCGCGCAGCACCGGCAGGTCGCGGTCGGCGCCGGTGAGCGATGGGGGCACCGCGCGCCGCACCGCCCGCAGGAGTCCGCACCCGCCCCGCCAGAGGAACCCCAGGACCTCCAGCGCCAGCAGTCCGGCGAACACCACCGCGAAGTACGCGCCGACGGACATGGCGCGGTTGGCCTCCCAGACCTGCTTGGCCAGATCCAGTGCGGTCGCGGGCACCGAGGTCCTGGCGACCAGGGCCGTGGTCAGCACCGTGGCCGCCAGTCCGGTGAGGATGACCCCGATGTGCAAGGCCCACCACCGAGTGCGGGCCCGTCGCCGCTGGGCCCGCTCGGTGCGCACGTACGGGTCGACCACGGTGTCGGGGTGGCCGCTCGGGTCATCGATCTCGTGGATCACCTTGCGGCACAGCAGCGCGTAGAGGTGCAGGATGAAGTCGCGGGCGTCGTAGCGCGCGGGCGCGGAGGCGACCACGGTCAGCGGAGGTCGCTCGGAGACGGTCAGCTCGCCGCCCAGCAGCGCCCGCAGCAGGGTCGACTTGCCCGCGCCGCGCCTGCCCGCCAGGGCGACCGCGCCACCGGCGTCCGAACGGGACAGGATGCGCAGCAGCGTCCGCACGGCGTCGGTCTCCACCAGGCTGGTGTCGTCGCCGTCATCGGCGTACAGCTCGGCCGTCGGGGTCGCGCCGAGGGTGCCGCAGGCGAGCGGGACCCGTTGCGCCCGCGCGTACCGGCGGATCGCGGGGAGCACCGCGGTGATGATCAGGCGCTCCTCGTGCTCGCCCAAGCCCTGGACCGGCGGTGCGCCGGCTTTCACACTGTTCCGCCGCACCGCGTCGTGGGCGGCGCGCACCTTTGCCAGCAGCACCGCGTCGTCCGACAGCGCTTCGACCACGTCCACCGGCGACACACCGGTCTCACCCAGCACCTGGACCGCCGGTGGCCGGTGCGCTGCCCGCCGCACGAGTCCGGGCAGCAGCGCACGGGCCACGGCCCAGTCGTCGGTGGTGGGCTGGTCCACGTCCGCCCCCTGCTCGCTCGGTCGGTCGGTGATCGACTCTAGCGGCTCAGCCGAACACGCTCTGCCCGATCAGCACGAGCGCGCTCAGCGCCGCCACCACCAGCACGCCGACCCGGACCCGGCCGCCGTGCAGGAACCGCCGCAGCGGCCCGGACACCAGGAAGCCGACCACCATGAACGGGACCAGCACCGCCGCCGCGACGAGGTGCTCGGTGTGCACCCGGCCCGCGGCCCAGAGCGTGACCACCGAGGAGACCGACGCCAGCAGGAAGTACGCGCCCAGCGTGCCCCGCACCGTCGGACCGGACTGGTGCTGGTAGAGCAGGGCGATCGGCGGCCCGCCGATCGACGACACCGTCCCGAAGGTGCCCGAGGCGATGCCCGCGACCACCAGCGCGGGCCGGGTCGGCGACGGGTGCCAGGTGACCAGCGACAGCGCGACGCACACCAGCACCGAGACGCCGATCACCACGTTGGACGCGCTCACCGCCACGGTCGCCAGCACCGCCAGGCCGAGCACGTTGCCCGGCAGGCGCCCCAGCATCGCCCACCCGACGCCGCCCCAGTCCACCGAGCCGCGCTCGCGCAGGGTGGACATGGCGGCCTGCGCGCACGCCACCACGAGCACTGGGACCGGGACCAGCGCCGGGTCGAGCAGGGCGAGCAGCGGGCCCGCGATGATGTTGAGGCCGTAGCCGATCGCGCCCTGGACCACCGAACCCACCAGGACGATCAGCCCCGCGACCACCAGCACCGTGCTCACGACGCGGAGCGGGGGCCGCCCGAGACCGGACGACCCCCGCTCCACCGACAGCACATCAGCTGTTGACCATCTTGCGCAGCACGTACTGCATGATGCCGCCGTTGCGGTAGTAGTCCGCCTCGCCCGGGGTGTCGATCCGCAGCACCGCGTCGAAGTCCACAGTGGACCCGTCGGTCCTGGTCGCGGTGACCTTGACCGTGGGCGGGCTGGCCCCGTCGTTGAGCGCGGTGACCCCGGAGACGTCGTAGGTCTCAGTGCCGTCGAGGCCCAGCGACGACGCGGTCTCGCCCTGCGGGAACTGCAGCGGCAGCACGCCCATGCCGATCAGGTTCGACCGGTGGATGCGCTCGAAGGACTCCGCCACCACCGCGCGCACGCCCAGCAGCGAGGTGCCCTTGGCCGCCCAGTCGCGCGAGGAGCCCGAGCCGTACTCCTTGCCCGCCAGCACGACCAGGCCGACGCCCGCCTCGGCGTAGTTCTGCGCGGCGTCGTAGATGAACGCCTGCCCGCCGTCCCTGGTGAAGTCCCGGGTGTAGCCGCCCTGGACGTCGTCGAGCAGCAGGTTGCGCAGCCGGATGTTGGCGAAGGTGCCGCGGATCATCACCTCGTGGTTGCCGCGCCGGGAGCCGTAGGAGTTGAAGTCCCTGCGCTCCACGCCGTGCTCGGTGAGGTACTTGCCCGCGGGCGTGTCCTGCTTGATGGCACCCGCCGGGGAGATGTGGTCGGTGGTGACCGAGTCGCCCAGCAGCGCCAGCACCCGGGCGCCGGTGATGTCCTCGACCGGGGTCGGCTCCATCTTCATGCCCTCGAAGTACGGGGGCTTGCGCACGTAGGTGGAGTCGGCGTCCCACTCGAAGGTCTTGCCGGTCGGCGTCGGCAGCGAGCGCCACCGCTCGTCACCGGCGAAGACGTCGGCGTAGCTGCTGGCGAAGCTCTCCGCGGACAGCGCCGAGGTGATCGTCTCGGCGATCTCCTGCGGGGTCGGCCAGATGTCGGCCAGGTGCACCGGCTGACCGTCCGAGCCGGTGCCGAGCGGCTCGGTGGTGATGTCGATGTCCATCGACCCGGCCAGCGCGTAGGCCACCACCAGCGGCGGCGAGGCCAGGTAGTTCATCTTGATGTCCGGGTTGATCCGGCCCTCGAAGTTGCGGTTGCCGGAGAGCACCGAGACCACCGCGAGGTCGGACTCCTGGACCCCGGCGGAGATCTCCTCCTGCAGCGGACCGGAGTTGCCGATGCAGGTGGTGCAGCCGTAGCCGACCAGGTTGAAGCCCAGCTTGTCCAGGTACGGGGTCAGGCCCGCGCGGTCGTAGTAGTCCATGACCACCTTGGACCCCGGCGCCAGCGTGGTCTTGACCCACGGCTTGCGCTCCAGGCCGCGCTCCACGGCCTTCTTCGCCAGCAGCGCCGCGCCGATCATCACCGACGGGTTGGAGGTGTTGGTGCACGAGGTGATCGCGGCGATCGCGACCGCGCCGTGGTCGAGCACGAACTCGGCGCCGTCCAGGGTGACCTTGGTCGGCTTGCTGGTGCGGCCCTCGGCGCCGCGCGCGGCCGAGTGGTAGTCGTACGGCTCGCCGCCGCCGTTGGCCCCGCCGACCTCGTCGATCGCGGGGGAGTCGCTGGCCGGGAAGCTCTCCTCGCCCGACTCGTCCACAGCGGACTGGGCGCCGGCCGACTCGGGGGCGTCGGCGGCGTAGGTGCCCAGCGCGGCGCGGAAGGCGCTCTTGGCGTCGGTCAGCGCGATGCGGTCCTGCGGGCGCTTGGGCCCCGCGATGGACGGCACGACCGCGGCCAGGTCCAGCTCCAGCGTCTCGGAGAACACCGGCTCGACGGCCGGGTCGTGCCAGAGGCCCTGCTCCTTGGCGTAGGCCTCGACGAGCGCGACCTGCTCCTCGGACCGGCCGGTGAAGCGCAGGTAGTCGATGGTCTCGGCGTCGATCGGGAAGATCGCCGCGGTGGAGCCGAACTCCGGGCTCATGTTGCCGATCGTGGCCCGGTTCGCCAGCGGCACGGCGGTGACGCCGGAGCCGTAGAACTCCACGAACTTGCCGACCACACCCTGCTTGCGCAGCATCTCGGTGATGGTGAGCACCAGGTCGGTGGCGGTAGCGCCCGGGGGCAGCTCGCCGTGCAGCTTGAAGCCCACCACCCGCGGGATCAGCATCGACACCGGCTGGCCCAGCATGGCGGCCTCGGCCTCGATGCCGCCCACGCCCCAGCCCAGCACGCCCAGGCCGTTGACCATGGTGGTGTGCGAGTCGGTGCCGACCAGGGTGTCCGGGTAGGCCACGCCGTCGCGGACCATGACCACCCGGGCCAGGTGCTCGATGTTCACCTGGTGCACGATGCCGGTGCCCGGCGGCACGACCTTGAACTCGTCGAACGCGGTCTGGCCCCAGCGCAGGAACTGGTAGCGCTCCTTGTTGCGCTCGTACTCCAGGTCGACGTTGCGCTCGAAGGCGTCCGGCCTGCCGAAGACGTCGGCGATCACCGAGTGGTCGATGACCAGCTCGGCGGGCGCGAGCGGGTTCACCTTGGCCGGGTCGCCGCCCAGCTGGGTCACCGCCTCGCGCATGGTGGCCAGGTCGACGATGCACGGCACGCCGGTGAAGTCCTGCATCACCACCCGGCCGGGGGTGAACTGGATCTCGGTCGACGGCTCGGCGGCCGGGTCCCAGCCCGCCAGCGCCCGCACGTGCTCGGCGGTGATGTTGGCGCCGTCCTCGGTGCGGAGCAGGTTCTCCAGCAGGATCTTCAGGCTGTACGGCAGGCGCTCGGCACCCTCCACCGCGTCCAGCCGGTACACCTCGTACGAGGTGTCGCCGACGTTCAGCGTGGCACGGGCGCCAAAGCTGTCCTTACTCGGTGTGGTCACGTCCAACTCCAGTGGCGGCGCAAGTCAGTTACTCGACGGTGAGTCTCGCGCACCCCGCTGGGAAGCGCGTCGACGGCCTCACCCGGTTAACAGTACGCTTGTCCTATATAGCTCTCAAGGGGGCGCGCCGAGGAAGACCGTGTGATCCAGCACGCCTCGACCCGCGCGCCCGCCGGCCGCGCCCCTCTCGGTCCTCAGCCCCCAGCCCTCGGTCCAGGCCAGGGCGGTTTGGGGTTCGCCAACGCCGAACGGCCCGCCGGTGAGGGCGGGCCGTTCGGAGGTACTGCGCGTGCCACGAGATCCGCGACCCGTTAATTGTTGGACAATCCTACGTGTGAACAATCCGATTGTTGAACAATTGGATTGTTCACCGATCGTCGGTCACTACTTCGACATCTTCAGCAGCGCGATGATGTCGTCGGGCTGCAGGCTCTGCAGCGCGGTGATCTCCAGCTCGGTGACCGACCTGATCGGGCTCACGTACCACTTGCCGTCGACCTTGGTGGTGACCACGCCGGTGTTGGCCATCATGCCCTTGACCAGGTTGGTCAGCGCCTGCTTGGCCCCCGAGCTCATCCGCTTGCCGCCGAACTCGCTCGCCAGGTCGTCGGCGCAGAACTTCTTGGTCTCGCCCTCGGACTCGGCGGCGTAGCACTCACCGTCCTTGGTGATCTTGCCGCGCTGCCCGTCCGCCTCGACCTCGACCTCCTTGAGCAGCACCTTCGTGCCGCCCTCGACGTCCTGCGTCTCGGTCTTCAGGCTCAGGATCTTCGCCCCGCTCGGCTTCTGCCTGCCCAGCTGGTCGACCAGCACCGGGCCCACGTCGTGCAGCACGGCCATCTCGTCCGGCGGCAGCAGCTCGATCACCCGGGACAGGTCCGCGTCCAGCGCGGCGTCGGCCAGGCCGCGCACCGCGTCGCCGGGGGAGGAGGCGCCCTTGGCGGCGATGGACTGGCGCGGCCACTCCTGCTTCGCGTCGGCCAGGGCGTAGTCGGCGATCGTGTAGAACAGGCTCGGGTACCACTCGCTGTCGACCTTCACGGTCGCGATGCGGATGGGCTTGCCCTTGTTCTCGTCCTTGATGAAGTCCGCGACGTCGATCGTCTTGGTCTCGGCCTTGCTCTCGCCCATGCCGCGCGGGAACGCCGCGTCCATGAACTCCTTGGTGAAGGGCAGCTTGCTCGCGTCCGAGCTGAGCGTGACCTTGCCGCCGACCAGCTTGGTGATGGTCAGGTGGTCGTTGACCTTCTCCGCGGCGCTCTCGTCGAAGGCGAGGTTCTCGGTCTTGAGCTCGAAGCCCTCGACCTTGTTCGCGTCGATCCCGGACTTGTAGACCTTGAGCCGCTGCAGCTCGGTCGTGGTCTGGGTGTTCAGCGTGGTCATCAGGTCGCGCTCGGCCGGGGCCAGCCCGGTGAGCAGACCGGCCACGTCACCCTGCCCGATGGCGTTGACCAGGCTGGTCGCCGCGGCGGTGGGGTTCTCCGCGCCCGCCGGGGCGGAGCCGCGGTTGAGCGCCCACACGGTGACGCCCGCGCCCGCGGCCACCGCGAGCACCGCGACGACGGAGCCGATGACCAGGCCCTTGCGCTTCTTCGAGGGCTGCTGCTCCGGCGGCACCGGGAACCCGTACGCCTGCTGCCCGCCGTAGGGCTGCTGCGGGAACTGCTGCTGCGGCTGCTCGGCGCCCCACTGCTGGGTCGGCTGGTAGCCCTGAGCGGGCTGCGGGCCGGTCTGCGGGTAACCCTGAGCGGGCTGCTGACCGGTCTGCGGGTACCCCTGCTGCGGGTAGCCCTGGCCGCTACCCGGCCCACCTTGCTGTTGGTACGGGTCGTTCGGCTGCCACTGGCCGCCGCCTCCGGGTGGATAGGTCACGGTTCCCCTCCTGCGATCCTGCTTGCGCTCCTGCGCCCGCTCACGACGATGCCGACCGCGCCCAGCACGGCCAGCACGGAGCCGATGAGCGTGGTCGTCGGTCCGGCCGCCGCGATGCCGAGCGGGCTGTCCCCGCCTCCGCCTTCGACGGTCGCACCACCGGAAACGGTTCCGCTGATTATCGCTGTGACCACGCTGATCGTTGCCGAAACCCGGCGAAAACCCAGCGCGTACGCCACGACGCTCAGCGTCACCAGCGGGATGACCCCGAACCACGCGTAGAGCAGCAGCTCGAGCACGTCGCCGTCGAGGAAGCCGAGCGAGGTGATCACCCCGATCACCTCGAAGCTGTCCCGCAGCACCGTCCCGGACCGCAACCACGGCAGGAACATCCCGACGACCACGAGCACCAGGCCCACCGCCGTGCAGGCGGCGGGCAGCGCCACGCGCAGCCAGGGGTTCCTTACGGACACGCCGCCAATGCTCGCAGTCCGGCACTGAGACCGGTACACCCACCCTCGTCCGGGTGACCTTCACTGTCCTCTTTCGACACCTCGGTGCACGCTGAGTTGCACCCGGTGTTTAAGTTGTCCAAGTTTCTGCTGGTACGACTGGTCTGGAAGTGTCCCAAGTGGCACAGTCGAGGCGAACCGGACACGGGGCGGTCCGGACGAGGGAGGTGTGTGCGGTGAGCGCACGTCGAGGTTTGTCGCTAGCCGTCGTGGCCACCACGCTCGCGCTCGTCTCGGTGCTGGGGGCCACCACCGTCGCCGCCGCCGTACCGCCACCACCGCCCAATCCCAGTGACGCCGACCTGTCCAAGAGCCGCGCCGCGGCCGACGAGAAGGCGGGTCAGGTCGGGAAGCTGACCAACCAGCTCGCCGAGGCCGAGTCCAAGCTGATGACCCTGCAGGCCGAGGTCGAGGCCAAGATGGAGGACGCCAACAAGGCCCTCGTGGACCTGCGCACCGCCCAGGGCGTCGCCGACCGGGCCCGGGCCGACGCCGACGCCGCCCGGCACGAGTCCGACGGCGCGGGCAAGTCCGTCGACGACGCGCGCGGCAGGCTCGACGAGTTCGCCGCGGGCAGCTTCAAGCAGGGCACCACCGTCGGCTCGGTGTCGGCCTACCTGGGCGCGAAGAGCCCGGAGGACCTGCTGGCCAGGGCGCAGCTGCTCAACGCGGTCAGCGGCAGCGAGCTCGACGCCATGGAGAGCATGGAACGGGCCCGCACGCAGAAGGCCAACGCCGACTCCCGCGCCCGCGCCGCCCTGGACGTGGCCACCAAGCGGCAGGCCGAGGCCGAGGAGGCCAAGCGCACCGCCGACGCGGCCACCACCACCGCCCAGCAGGCCCAGCGCGACCAGGTCGCCCAGTCCGAGCAGCTGGAGGCCTCGCGCGCGGACTACGAGCGCCAGCTCGAACAGGCCCAGGCCGCCGTCGGCGGCCTGGAGAACCAGCGCGAGCGCTACCAGAACTGGCTGGCGGCCAAGCAGCGCGAGGACGAGGAGAACGCCCGTCGCGCCGCCGCCGCCCAGGCCGCGGCGAACAACAACAACACCGGTGGCGGTCCGGTGGCCAGGCCGCCCGCGGGCCGTCCGGCGGCGGGCCGGGCGCAGGCGGTGATCAACCGGGCGCTCTCCCAGCTCGGCGTGCAGTACGCCTGGGGCGGCGGCAACGGCAGCGGGCCCACCCGCGGCATCCGCGACGGCGGGGTCGCCGACAGCTTCGGCGACTACCAGAAGGTCGGCTTCGACTGCTCCGGGTTGATGATCTACGCCTTCGCCGCCGCCGGGGTCGACCTGCCGCACTACAGCGGCTACCAGGCCACCTCGGGCAGGCGGGTGCCGCTCGAGCAGATGGCGCCCGGCGACATGCTGTTCTGGTCCACCGGCGGCAAGATCCACCACGTGGCGCTCTACATCGGCAACGGGCAGATGATCGAGGCGCCGTACTCCGGCTCCCGGGTCCGGATCGCCCCGGTCCGCTACGGCGGGATCGTCGCCTCCGCCACCCGGGTGCTCTAGCCGCCCTCGCCGTCTTGACTGTGCTTACCGTGCTCGCTGGCTTGCTCTGACGCGCGCGTGAAGGTTTACCGTCGGCGGCATGCGGATCGGTGAGCTCGCCAAGCGCGTCGGGACGACCACGCGGGCGCTGCGGTTCTACGAGGACCAGGGCCTGCTGGCGGCGCGGCGCGCGGCGAACGGGTACCGGGAGTACGACGAGGACGACCTGCGGCTGGTCAGCGAGATCCAGGCGCTGCAGGCGGTCGGGCTGTCCCTGGACGACACCCGGCCGTTCGTCGAGTGCCTGCGCGCGGGGAACCCGGCGGGCGACGCGTGCGCCGATTCGATCGAGGTCTACCGGCGCAAGCTGGCCGAGGTGGACGCCTGCCTGGAGCGGCTGGGAACGGTGCGCTCGGGGCTGCTGGCGAAGCTGGCGCGGGCGATGGCCCGCGACCCGGGGACCTGTGGTGTGCCCGAAACGACTGAGGAGCGTTGATGGCTGTTGTGTCGGCCCTGCGAGTGGTCACCGATGACACCTTCGAGCAGGAGGTGCTGCGCGCCGGGGAGCCGGTGCTGGTGGACTTCTGGGCGCAGTGGTGCCCGCCGTGCCACATGATCGCCCCGGTGCTGGCCGAGATCGCCGAGGAGCTGGCGGGCTCGCTGACCGTGGTGAAGGTGAACACCGACGAGAACCCCGGGGTGGGGCGGGACTACCAGGTGATGTCGCTGCCGACGCTGATGCTCTTCCGCGGCGGCGTGCCGGTGCGGTCGTTCGTGGGCGCGCGCCCGAAGGCGCGGCTGCTGTCCGAACTGGACGACGCGCTGCGCGGCTGACGGTCCGCGCAACCGGCCCGCTCGCGCTGCTCGGGCGCTGGT
Organism: Actinokineospora sp. NBRC 105648; assembly: GCF_030269645.1. Classification (GTDB taxonomy): domain Bacteria; phylum Actinomycetota; class Actinomycetes; order Mycobacteriales; family Pseudonocardiaceae; genus Actinokineospora. Next base: position 189,086 of record NZ_BSTR01000002.1, read on the forward strand.
CAGCGCGAGCGCGGCGGGGTGGTGCGGGTGAGCTGGGTCAGGAAGTCGGCGTTGTTCTCGGTCTTGCGCAGCCCGTCGAGCAGGGTGTCGATCGCGTTGTCCCGGCTGGTCAGCACCCGGCGCAGGGTCTGTACGGCGGCCAGCTCCTTTGTGGACACCAGCAGCTCCTCCTTGCGGGTGCCGGTCTGCGCGACGTCCACGGCCGGGAACACCCGGCGCTCGGCGGCGCGGCGGTCCAGCCGCAGCTCGGCGTTGCCGGTGCCCTTGAACTCCTCGAAGATCACCGAGTCGCCCGCCGAGCCGGTCTCGACCAGCGCGGTGGCGATGATGGTCAGCGAGCCGCCGCCGTCGACGTTGCGCGCGGCGCCGAGCAGGCGCTTGGGCGGCAGCAGGGCCGAGGAGTCGATGCCGCCGGAGAGCACCCGGCCGGAGGCGGGCGCGGCCAGGTTGTAGGCGCGGCCGAGCCGGGTGAGCGAGTCGAGCAGGACCACGACGTCGCGGCCGCTCTCCACCAGGCGCTTGGCGCGCTCGATGGCCAGCTCGGCGAGCGAGGTGTGCTCGTGCGGCGGGCGGTCGAAGGTGGCCGCGATCACCTCGCCGGGGACCGAGCGGGACAGCTCGGTGACCTCCTCCGGGCGCTCGCCGACCAGGACGAGCATCAGGTGGCACTCGGGGTGGTTCTTGCTGATGCCGTGCGCGAAGTCCTGCAGCACGGTGGTCTTGCCCGCCTTGGGCGGGGCGACGACGAGCGCGCGCTGGCCCTTGCCGATGGGCATGAGCAGGTCGGTGACCCGGGCGGTCAGCGCGTGCGGCTCGGTCTCCATCCGCAGCCGCTCGTTGGGGTAGAGCGAGGTGAGCTCGGTGAAGGCGGGCCGGGCGGCGGAGTGCCGCGGGTCCTGGCCGTTGACGGTGTCGACCTGGGTCAGCGCGGGCAGCCGCTTGCTGTCCTCGCGGTCGGTGGTGCGGGCCTGGCCGCTGATGGTGTCGCCGCGGCGCAGGCCGTGCGAGCGGATCAGGGACTGGGGGACCGAGACGTCGTCCGGGCCGGGCAGGTAGCCGTCGGCCCGCAGGACGGCCTGGTGGTGGGCGATATCGAGGATACCGTTGATGTGCATGCGAGATCCTTAGGAGAGCGCGCCGCGAGCGGCGAGCGGGAAGGGTGCGCGCGTGGACTCGGCCATCACGCGGGGAATCTCCTGGGGGGCACGTGTGCCTGCATCCATCAGGAGGAGACAGCCCGAGGATACCGACCGGCGCGCGTCGGCGCAACCGGGACCCGCCGGGCGGCTTTGTCCCCGCTCTCGGCGTGGTCCAGTGGTTCCGGGTCGGGTCGTGCGGCCGGTGTTGAATTGTTCAACAATTGAATGATTCACTTGTCCAACAGTTCTATCGTTGAACAATTCTATCGTCGAAGGATTGACAACTCGCGTTCGCTGGACCGGGTTCCACTGTGGACTGCGAAGGCGGGTGGAGTGCTGCACGCGTTGTGGGACAGGGGGTTGACGGTGGGGTCCAGTGTGGAGTGCGGTCTCCCGAAGTGGCCCTGGGGGCTCACGCCATGGCACGCGCCGCGGGGTCGATCGGCCGCTCGCACGCCATCCCGGCCGGGAAGCCGATCACCAGGGGACCGGGGTGGATCACCCGGGGCCGTTGGGCGGCTGTCGGGACCTGCGAGTCCAGCTCCAGCGGGGACGCGCACCGGTCGGCCTCGCCGGACGACGCCGTCGAGGGCCGGGCGGGCGGCGGCAGGACCGGGCGGGCGCTGACCGGTGCGGGGTCGCCGCTCTCCGGCGGTGCCTCCGTGACCCCGGTGAGGGTCCACGGGTGTGGCTCGGGCGTGTTCGAGACCAGGACCGTCGTGCAGACGGCCAAGACCGCGACCGCGCCCAACGCACTGCTGCGTGGCCGCATGGCATCTCCCCTTGCGCGGCGTGGCGGATGTCGGCGGGTGCCAGTACACCGCGCCGCGCGCGGGAGCGGATGACGGCACTTCGGGGGACACCGGATGGCTGATATGTTGGCCTGCTGCCTTGGAGGAGGAGCACAACCGTGGCCATCAGCGACGACGAACTGCGTGACGTGATCATCGGGGACCTGGCGCCGCTCACCGCGCCCATCGCCCTGTCCGACCCGGACCCGCGCTGGCCAGACCTGTTCGCCCGCGAACGTGAACGGGTGTACGACATCCTCGGCCCGGTGGTGCTGCGCCTGGAGCACGTCGGGTCCACCTCGGTGCCCGGCCTGGCCGCCAAGCCGATCATCGACCTGCTGCTCGTGGTGCCCGACTCGGCCGACGAGCCCGCCTACGCGGCACCGCTGGAGCGGGCCGGGTACGTGCTGCGCGTGCGCGAGCCGGACTGGTTCGAGCACCGGCTGCTCAAGGGCCCCGACACCGACATCAACCTGCACGTGTTCAGCGCGGGCTGCCCCGAGGTCGACCGCATGCTCGCCTTCCGCGACTGGCTGCGCGCCCACGACGACGACCGCGAGCTCTACGAGCGGACCAAGCGCGAACTCGCGTCCCAGGACTGGAAGTTCGTGCAGAACTACGCCGACGCCAAGACCGCGGTGGTGCGGGAGATCATGGCCCGGGCGAGCGCCGGCTGATCGTGGTGCCCCCGCGCGGCGGGGGCACCACCCGGGTCAGCCCAACAGGTCCGGCCGGTGCCACTGCTCGCCCAGCACGTGCTGGGCGAGGAAGGCCAGCACGGTGGCGTACCAGACCCGGATGTTGTTGGGGCGCAGGATGAAGTGGTTCTCGTCCGGGAAGTAGAGGAACCGGTGCGGCCCCGAGTCGCGCTCGGCCCGGGAGCACAGGTCCCACCAGGCGCGCATCGCCTCGTTGATCGGGACCCGGAAGTCGCGGGCGCCGTGGATCAGCAGCACCGGGGTCCGCACCGCGTCGGCGTGCCGGTGCGGGGAGTTGGCCTCGGCCAGCGCCGGGGTCATCTCGCGGCGGAAGTCGGCGGCCAGGTCGGCGGTGTCGGTCGAGTTGTCCAGGTCCCACACCGAGGCGTGCGCGACGACGGCGCGGAACCGGTCGGTGCGGCCCGCGATCCAGTTCGCCATGTAGCCGCCGAAGGACCCGCCCATGGCCGCGGTGCGGGTGGCGTCGACGTCGGCGCGGTCGACCGCCGCGTCGGTGATCGACATCAGGTCGGTGTACGGGGTGCCGCCCCAGGCGCCCCAGCCGCGCCGGACGAACTCGACGCCGTACCCGGTGGACAGGGCCGGGTCGGGCATCAGCACGGCGTAGCCGCGGGCCACCGCGATCCACGGGTTCCACCGCCACGACCAAGCGTTGCGCGAGAGCACCGGCCCGCCGTGGATCCACAGCAGCAGCGGGGCGGGGGAGTCGGGGGAGGCCTCGGCGGGCAGCGTCAACCACGCGCGCAACGGGGTGCCGTCGGTGGCCGTGGTGGTCACCTCGTCCAGGCGGCCGCGCACCGGCGGGTGCAGGCCGAGGGCCTCGGCGGGGCCGGGGACCGGACGGAAAGCACCGTCCGCCAAGGATATTCGCACCGGCGCGGGTGGACTGTCTATTGTGGAACGCAGGGCGTGCACCCACCGGCCGTCCGGCGACACCTGGGCGTCGGTGTAGGCGCCGTCGTCCGGGGTGAGCCGGGTCGGCGCGCCGGTGGCCACCTCGACCCGCCACAGCGGCGACCGGCCGTTGTCGTCGGCGACCACCACCAGCGCGGCCCCGTCCGGCGTCCACCGGATCGAGTGCGGCCAGCGGTCCCAGGCGGGCGTCAGGTGGCGGACCGGGCCGCCCGCCAGCGGGACCAGCCCGAGCCAGCGGTCACCGGGGTCGCGCGGGTCCTTGCGCCGGACCACCACCACCGCGACCGACGACCCGTCCGGGCTCACCCGCGGCCCCTCGTACTCGTGGTCGGCGTCGTCGGCCAGCGTCCGCCGGGCGCCCGTGGCCACGTCGATCGCCACGACGGTGTGCCGCTGCGCCCCGCCGGGCTCGCCGACCGCCCAGGTCGCCACGACCGCGGTGCCGTCCGGGGTGATGTCCCACGCGCTGTCCGGGCCCAGCGCCCGGCCCACGTGCCCGGTCAGGTCGCGCACCGTGCTTTCCGCGCCCGCTGCGCCATCCGTGCCCGCCTCGGTGACCAGCAGCCGGGTGCGGTCTGGGCCGAGGTCGCGGTCCCAGTGCCGCACCGGGAACCCCTCGTGCAGGATCGCGCTGACGGTCGCGTCCGCCCGGCGGGCCCGCAGCGCGGCGTCGGCCTCGAGTGAGTCGGCCGAGGGCAGCAGGTCCGAGCCGAAGACGACCGTCCCGGTCGCACTGACCACCGCGGACCGCACGCCGTTCGGGGCCGTCGCGACCACCCGCGCGTCACCGCCCGCGGCGGGCTGCACCCAGAGTGAGGTGGCCTCGTCCGCGCCCGGCTCGGCGCGGTCGGAGACGAACAGGAGATCACCGGATGGGGTGAACCCCGCACCGGATTCGCCCTCGGCGCCGCGGGTCAGCCGCCGCGCCGGGCGCGTGCCCGCCGGGTCGACCTCCCACAGCGCCCGCTGGTAGCGGGTCCCGGTGTGGTCGGGCACCGCCACCCCGACGACGAGTCTGCGCCCGTCCGGGGCCTGCCACAGCCCGGCGACCTGGGGCGCGCCGATGGCGGCGTCGAGGTCGGCGAGGGGACCGGCGGCGGGGCTGCCCGCGTCGATGATCACCGCCCTCTTATACCGAACGGGTTGACCTGGTGCGCGCTCCAGGGCCTAGCGTCGCGACGCGTACCAACCAGAGGGATTCCGGGGGCTTTCGTGAGTGACTCTCCAGTAGTGCTGATCACCGGCGGTGGCAGCGGCATCGGTGCCGCGGCCGCCCGCCAACTGCTCGACCTCGGCTGGCGGGTGACGATCACCGGCCGGGACGCGGACAGGCTCGCCCGCTTCGCCGCGGAGGTGGGCGGGCCCGACGGCCTGCTCACGCTGCCGGGTGACGCGGCCGACCTCCCAACGGTCGAGCACGCCGTGCGCGCCACCGTCGAGCGGTTCGGCAGGCTCGACACCGTGGTCGCCAACGCCGGCTTCGCCACGCACGACTCGGTCGTGGACGGCGACCCGGCGGGTTGGCGGGACATGGTGCTCACCAACGTGCTCGGGCCGGCCTTGCTGATCCGCGCGTCGATCGACGAGCTCCGCAAGACGCGCGGCCGCGTAGTCCTGGTCGGTAGCGTCGCCGGGTTCGTGAACACCCCGGGCAACATCTACGGCGCGACGAAGTGGGCGGTCACCGGCCTGGCCGAGAACACCCGCCGCGCGGTGACCGCCGACGGCGTGGGGGTCACGCTGATCGCGCCCGGGCGCACCGAGACCCCGTTCTGGGGCGACCACGAGCTGCCCGAGGGACGGATCATGACCTCGGACGAGGTGGCCGCGTCGATCACCTGGGCGGTCACCCAGCCCGAGGGCGTGGACATCAACACGGTCGTGCTCCGCCCGAAGGGGCAGCCGGTCTGAGCGTCCATTAAGGACTGATGGGGACGTGGCCGCCCAGGGTTCGACGGGCGGTCACGTCCCCGCCATGTCCGGCGTGTACGCACAGGAGATGCGCCGAACTGTGCGGTTCGTGGCCCTGTCCGCGGTTGTCGTGCTGGCGACGGGCGTGCCCGCGCACGCCGCGCCGCGCCTCTCCCGAGACCCGGTGTCGGTCATCTACGACCGCGATCACGCCCTGCACGTGCTCAACGGCGGGGCCACCGACGACGACCTGCGCACCCGCACGGACAAGCTGGCCGCCAGCGCGTGGGGGTTCTTCCGCGGCACCTCCCCGTTGTACTACCGCGATCTCGGTGAGTTGGCCCCGTCCGCCTACGCCACCGCGGGCGGCGACGTGTGGGTCACCGGCGACGCGCACCTGGAGAACACCGGCGCCGACCGCGGCGCGGACAACGTGGAGCAGTACCAGCTGACCGACACCGACGACGCCTGGCGCGGCTCCTGGACCTGGGAACTGCGCCGCGAGGCGGTGTCGGTGGTGCTCGCGGGCCGGGCGAACGGCCGCTCCGCCGCCAAGACCGCCACCGACGTGGACACGCTGGTCGCCGAGTACGCGCAGTGGATCGACAAGTTCCACGGCACCGACGACGAGCTCGGGTGGCGGCTCACCGACGCCAACACCTCGGACCTGAGCAACGACCTCATCGCCGCCGCGGCCGCCGACAAGCGCGCGGACCTGTTGTCCCGCTGGACTTCCGCCAGCGGGTCGACCCGGGTGTTCAAGTCCGACCCCGAGTTGCAGGCGGTGTCCGCCACGACACGCTCCCAGGTCGTCAGCGCCGTCGTGGCCTACCGCAGCACGGCGGGGGATCCGCTGTCCGCGGGCGAGGCTGTGGTCAAGGACGTCCGCCGCAGGCTCGGCGCGGGCACCGGCAGCCTGGGCCGCTACCGGTGGTACGCCTTGGTGGAAGGCGACACCACGGCGACCTCCGACGACCGGATCCTGGAGCTGAAGCAGGAGGTCGACCCGGCGCCCAAACCACTGGCGCCCGGCGCGACCACACTCACCGGCGGACAGCGGCCCGCGCTGGCGCTGCGCTGGTTGGCCGCGCAGTCCGACCCGCTGGCGGGCTGGGCGAGCGTGGGCCCGGTGCCGGTGCTGGTCCGGGAGAAGTCGCCGTTCGCCGAGGACCTGGCCATCGCGGACCTGACATCGTCGACGATCTGGGACGACACCGTCCGCGACACCGCTCGGCTGCTGGCCGCCGCGCACTCCCGGGCCGACCGCGACATCGCGGGCACCGGTCTCGCGTACTCGGCCGACGCGGCCATCGACGGCGCGATCACCTCGGTTTCCGGGCTGCAGGGCGAAACTCGGGCGTTCGCCACGTCTTACGCCGATCAGGTGACCGCAGATTGGCAGGCGTACGTGACGGCGAAGAACAGCGGCCGGCCGCTGTTCTGACTCTGGCGGCCCGCCGTTGTTTCTGGGGAGGTGGTGCGGCTGTCGTGCCGTCGGTCTGGATCGCTTGTCGTGTGGGGCCCCGTTCCCGGCCGGATCGTGGCCGCGCTGTCGGTGGTGTGGCCTACCTTGGGCACATGGCACTCACGCGAGACGAGCGAGAGCAGTTCCTGGCCGAGCCGCACATCGGCGCCCTGGCCGTCGACGCCGGACCCGACCGGGGCCCGCTCACCATCCCGATCTGGTACCAGTACACCCCCGGCGGCGAACTGTGGGTGATGACCGGCGCCACGTCCCGCAAGGCCAAGCTCATCCTTGCGGCGAACCGGTTCTCCCTGATGGTTGAGCGGGTCGAGCCCACGGTGCGCTACGTGTCGGTGGAGGGCCCGGTCTCCCGCACCGAGCCCGGGACCGCCGAACTCCTCCGGGAGATGTGCGCACGGTACGTGGCCCCGGAGAAGCTGGAGGACTACCTGGCCTTCGCCACCGCCAACCACGGCGAACAGATCGCCATCTACCTCCAGCCCCAGCGGTGGTTGTCGGCAGACATGGGGGAGTCGTAACCCTCCACGCGGCCACCGCCAGTGAGACTGCCCGCTCACCCGGGTGACCGGTCGCACCCCACCTGAGTGACGAGCCACGATCACCCTCACCCAGGCGACGAGCCGATGTCACCCCAACGAGCGATGTGGATACGGAACTAGAACGCCTGTTCGATTCGTTGCTCAAGAAGTCGGTGCGAGCGGGGGCCCGACGGACTCCACTGACCACCCCACCCAGACCCCCGACGCTCCGCCCAGACTGGCAGCACCGCCCCCCGATGTTCCCACCCGACGATGTTCGCACCCGACTGGACGTTCCGACCCGACCGGCAGCGGCGACCCCCGATGTACCGCCCCGACTGGCAGCGGCCCGAGTAAGGCGTGGACTCGACCTAGCGGACTCGCTTTCGTGTCAGGTCGACCCGATTCGCGTCGACCTGGTCCGCCGGGATGGACCAGCCTGGTCCGCCGGGATGGACCAGCCTGGTCCGCCGGGATGGGCCAGCGATCCCGCCCAATCCGCCCGCACGGGCTAGTTGCCCCGGCGGATGGCTAGTTGCCTCGGCGGATCAGGTCGGAGCCCCGCGCTCGATCGGAGCCGGGGTGTCGAGAGCGAGGCTTGGTGATCGAGTAGTGCTGGGGTGGGACGTGGCCTGGTGATCGGGCAGCGTCGAGGTGGGGCATGGCTTGGTGATCGGGCAGCGTCGGGGTGGGCGTGGCCTGGTGATGTCGGGGTGGGGCGTGGGCTGGTGATCGGGCAGGGTCGGGGTGGGGTGGGGTGTGGTTTGGTGATCGGGCGAGGCCGGGGTGGAGGCGTGGCCTGGTGATCGAGCTGAGCCGGGGTTTGGGTTGGTGATCGAGCCGGAGCGCCGGAGCGGGGGTTGTGGGATGGCGATCGGGCTGAGCCGGGGTTTGGGTTGGTGATCGGATCGGGCCGAGCCGTGGTGGGGGCGTGGGCTGGTGATCGGCTTGGTGGGTCCCCCGGTATTTGCGTGGACATAGGGAGACTTCCTCGCCCTACGGGAAGTGGCCCTCCCTGCGGGGAGTTGCCCTGAGGGAAGCCGCCCTGAGGGAAGTCGCTCTGAGGGAAGTCGCTCTGCGGGGATCGGATCTACGGGGATTCGTCTGGCTGGCCGGGGTCTGCGTCTGGCTGGCCCGGGTCTGCGGCGCCGTCGCGTTCGTCACGGTCTGCCCATTCCAGTAGTTGGTCCAGGCGGAAGGCTTGGTTGTCGATGGTGGCGTGCAGGTCGCCGAGTTCGGCGTAGCGGGTTGGGACGGTCGCGATTGTGCACTCGCGGGGTTCGACCGAGTCGACCTCGTCCCAGCGGATCGGGGTGGAGACCGTGGCCTCGGGGACGCCGCGGACCGAGTAGGCGCTGGCTATCGTGTGGTCGCGGGCGTTCTGGTTGTAGTCGACGAACAGGGCTCGGGGGTCGCGGTCCTTGCGCCACCACGTGGTGGTCACCTCGGTGGGGGCGCGGCGTTCGACCTCGCGGGCGAAGGCCAGGGCGGCTCGGCGGACGTCGGCGAAGCCCCACTCCGGGGTGATCCGGACGTAGACGTGCAGGCCGCTGCCGCCGGAGGTTTTGGGCCAGCCGGTGATTCCCAGGTCCGTCAGCACCTCGTGGGCCACGTGGGCGACGCGGCGGACCCGGGTGAAGTCGCAGTCGGGCATGGGGTCCAGGTCGATGCGCCACTCGTCCGGGCGTTCCGGGTCGGGGCGGCGGGAGTTCCAGGGGTGGAACTCCACTGTGGACATCTGGGCCGCCCAGACGACGTCGGCGAGCTTGGTGACGCACAGTTCGTCCGCGTACCGGTTGTACCGGGGGAAGTGCAGTCGGACCGTCTCCAGCCACGGGGGTGCGCCGTGCGGGACGCGCTTCTGGTGCACCTTCTCGCCCGCGACGCCGGTCGGGAACCGGTGCAGCATGCACGGTCGCTCCCGCAGTGCGCGCACGATGCCCTCGCCGACGGACAGGTAGTACTGGACGAGGTCCAGCTTTGTCTCCCCCCGCGCGGGGAAGTACACCCGGTCCGGGTTGGACACGCGGACGGTGAACTCCCCGACCGCTACCTCTACCGACGGACTCTTGGTCGCCATACCGACAACGTAGCCGCCGGTTCGACCTGCGGAAACAGCTTGCACCGAAGGTGGGCGAGCCGAAACCATCCCCACCATGAACCCTCGTGCGCGGGAGCTGGTGCTCGAGGTCGTGGAGCAGCGCTACCCCCGAGCCCTCGCGGCGTTCCTGGCGGGTAGCCACGCGGCGGGCACCGCGACGCGCACCTCGGACATCGACCTCGTCGTGATCCACGCGGGCCCGGCGCACCGAGACACCATCCGCCACGGTTCTCAACTAGTCGAGGTCTTCGCGCACTCCCGCGCCTCGCTTTGGGAGTTCGTCGATCGGGAGACCGAGCTCCGGCGGTCACCCTTGCTGCACATGTGCGCCACCGGTGTCCTGGTGCGCGACCGGGACGCAGTGGGCGCCGGGATCCAGGCTCAAGCCGTGCGGCGCTTCGCCGCCGGGCCGCCGCCGTTGTCCGATCACGAGCGTGATGACGCCCGCTACGCAGTCACTGACCTGCTCGACGACCTCGACGGCGCACGTGACCCCGGTGAGGCCGTCTTCGTCTCCGCGCGGTTGCTGGTCGAGGTCGCGCGGCTCGCCCTGGCGCGCGACCGGCAGTGGCTCGGCAACGGCAAGTGGCTCTGGCGCAGGCTTCACGCCCACGACCCGGCGCTGGCCGAGACGCTGCGCACCGACCCCCGAACCGGTGCGGTCGAGGTGCTGGGCCGCGTCGGTGGTTCGTTGCGGGACGGCTACCGGCGCTGAGCCGCCCCGGCTGTCAGGCTGTCGGCGAAACGGTCACACCCAAATAGTTGACACTGACTAGTCGAGTCGGGATAGTTGGTCCTGACTAGAGATGAGGCGTGGTGGTGAAGCGGCGCGCGGTGGCGAACCCGCTGGCGTTGGCGGTCCTGTGTGGACTCCTGCTGGAGCCCATGCACCCGTACGAGATGGGGCGGCGGCTCAAGGAGACCGGCAAGGACCGCAACATCAAGTACAACCGGGGTTCGCTCTACATGGTCGTGGAGCAGCTGGGCAAGGCCGGGTTCATCGCCGAGCAGGAGACGGTGCGGGACACGGCCCGCCCGGAGCGCACGGTCTACGCGCTCACCGACAGCGGGCGGGCCGAGCTCTACGACTGGATGCGCGAGCTGGTGGCCCGGCCGGAGCACGAGTACCCGCGCTTCGGGGTCGCGCTGTCCCTGCTCGGTGTGCTGGCGCCGGACGAGGCGGCCGCGCTGCTCGGCGAGCGCCTGACCGCGCTCGACCGGGAGGCCGCCGACATCCGCGCGGACACCGCCGCGGCCAAGGAGCAGGGCGTGCTGTGGGTCTTCCTGATCGAGGAGGACTACCGGCTCGCGCTGCTCGAGGCCGAGCACCGGTTCGTCACCGCCCTCATCGACTCGCTCAAGGCGCCGGAGTACGCCCGGGCCTGGCGGGCGGTGTTCGAGGAAGGGGAGACATGATCAAGACAGCACTGGTGGCGGGCGGCGGCATCGCCGGGCCGGTCACCGCGGTGGCGTTGCGCAAGGCGGGCGTCGAGGCGACCGTCTTCGAGGCCTACGACCTCCCGGCCGACGGCGTGGGCGGGGTGGTGATGGTCGCGCCGAACGGCCTGGACGCGCTCAGCGCGGTCGGGGTGGACGTCGGCGCCCTCGGCCACCCGACCACCACCATGGTGATGGAGGACGGGCGGGGCAAGCGGGTGATGGAGTTCCCCGGACTGCCCGACCTCCCGCCCAGCCGCACGATGTGGCGGTCGGACCTCTACCGCGCGCTGAACGAGCACGCCGTGGCGAATGGCGTGAAGGTCGAGTACGGCAAGCGGGTCGTCGCCGTCGAAGAGGGTCCGGACAGCATCACCGCGGTGTTCGCCGACGGCAGCAAGGCGACCGGCGACATCCTCATCGGCGCCGACGGGATCCGGTCGACGGTGCGCACCCTGATCGATCCGTCCGCTCCCGGCCCGGAGGCGGTGGGGTTGCTCGGCATCGGGGGCTACGGACCGCCCGTGCCCGGCACGGGCGGCCCCGAGGTCATGCACTTCGCCCAGGGCAAGCGCGCCTTCTTCGGCTACTGGGCCGATCCCGAGGCCGACCGCACGCTCTGGTTCAGCAACCTGCCCGACCGGGGCGCGATGTCGATCGCGGAGGCGCGCGCGGTCCCCCAGGACGAGTGGCTGCGGCTGCTGCGCGCGGCGCACGCCGACGACGTTCCCGCTCGCGACGTGCTTGACGGCGCCGGGGACCTGCAGGTCATCGGCTCGCTGGAGATCCTGCCGACGGTCCCGCGCTGGCACCGCGGCCGGATGGTGCTGGTCGGCGACTCCGCGCACGCACCCTCGCCCAGCTCCGGCCAGGGGGTGTCGCTCACCGCCGAGAGCGCCGTGCAGGTGGCCCGCTGCCTGCGGGACCTGCCCGACCACGCGAGCGCGTTCGCCGCGTACGAACGGCTGCGCCGGCCCCGGGTGGAGAAGATCGCCGCCGCGGCCCGGCGGGTCAACCGGAACAAGGCCGCGGGGCCGGTGGCGCGCGCCGTCACCGCGCTCGTCGCGCCGGTCGTGGCCAAGCTCCTCACGCCGCAGCGGATGTTCGGTGAGACGCACTCCCACCACATCGAGTGGGACGAGCCGGTCACCGGCTGAGATCGCCCGGTCAAGATCACTCGTTGGTGTGATCCCGGCCAGCAAAGCGGCACGGCGCCAGCCGGGCACTTCTCTGTGTGGCATGCGGATGAATCAGTGGTCTTGGCTAGGGTTCGGGTCATGTGGGGCGCGGTCGTGCTGGCGGGCGGGCGGGGAGCGCGGCTGGGCGGTGTCGACAAGCCCGCGCTCGTCGTCGCCGGGCGCACCCTGCTCGACCGGGCCGTCGACGCGGTCGCGGGCGCCGACCCGGTCGTCGTGGTCGGCCCCGTCCGTCCACTTGGCACTGTGGTGCGCTGGACCCGTGAGGGGACACCGGGTTCCGGCCCGGTGGCCGCCCTCGCCGCGGGCCTCGCGGTCGTCGACCGCGCCGACGACGCCGTGGTCGTCGTCCTGGCGGCAGATCTCCCGACCATTACCCGGGCGACCGTGGCGAGGCTGCGCGCGGCCGTCGGCGCTACCGGGGCTGTCCTGGTCGACAGCTCGGGTCGTGACCAGTGGCTGCTCAGTGCCTGGCGCGTGGGAGTCTTGCGGGCAGCACTTCCGGTCGTGGTGGAGAACGCCTCGCTGCGGGGTGTCCTGTCCGGACTGGGCGCGGCGCGGGTACCCGATGTCGACGGCTCGTCCACCGACATCGACACCCCGGCCGACCTCACGCCGTTCACAGAGTGAGTTCACAGGGCTCACACCGCCTGTCCGGTTGGCTGTAGGTGCCTGAGATATCCGTGTTGAGGAGGATGCCGGTGACCGAGCCTGGGCAGGCCGAGCTCGCGAGCGAGACGCCCACGACCCCCGCGCGCGACGCGCAGCTGCTCGAACGCACCGTGTTCGAGGTCAAGCGGGTGATCGTCGGGCAGGACCGCCTGGTCGAGCGGATGCTCGTCGGTCTGCTGGCCAAGGGCCACCTGCTGCTCGAGGGCGTCCCCGGGGTCGCGAAGACGCTGGCGGTGGAGACCTTCGCCAGGGTCGTCGGCGGGTCGTTCTCCCGCGTGCAGTTCACCCCCGACCTGGTGCCCGCCGACATCCTCGGCACCCGCATCTACCGGCAGGCCAGTGAGCGCTTCGACGTCGAGCTGGGCCCGGTGGTGGCCAACTTCGTGCTCGCCGACGAGATCAACCGCGCGCCCGCCAAGGTGCAGTCGGCGATGCTGGAGGTGATGGCCGAGCGGCACGTCTCCATCGGCGGCCGGACCTTCCCGATGCCCACCCCGTTCCTGGTCCTGGCCACCCAGAACCCGATCGAGAACGAGGGCGTCTACCCACTGCCCGAGGCGCAGCGCGACCGGTTCCTGTTCAAGATCATCGTCGAGTACCCGACGGTGGAGGAGGAGCGGGAGATCGTCTACCGGATGGGCGTCACGCCGCCGCAGCCGAGCCAGGTCCTCACCCCCGAGGAGCTCACCAGGCTGCAGGGCGTCGCGGCGAACGTCTTCGTCCACCACGCGCTGGTCGACTACACCGTGCGGCTGGTGCTGGCCACCCGCACCCCGGCCGAGCACGGCCTGGCCGACGTCGCGGGCTGGATCGCCTACGGCGCCTCGCCGCGCGCGAGCCTGGGCATCGTCGCCGCCTCGCGGGCGCTGGCACTGGTCCGCGGCCGCGACTACGTGCTGCCCCAGGACGTCGTGGACGTGGTCCCCGACGTGCTGCGGCACCGGCTGGTGCTCTCCTACGACGCGCTGGCCGACGGCGTGCCGATCGACCACATGATCTCCCGGGTGCTGCAGACCGTGCCGCTGCCGCAGGTGTCCGCGCGGCCGCAGGCCGTCGGCGGCCACCCCGCCCCCGCCGGGGTGAACGGCAGGCCGTGAGCAGGCATGAGCCCGACGCGGGGGAGCGGCCCAACTGGGTCCCCCCGGTCCTGCGCGGCGACCGGATGGAAGCCGGGCTGCGGCTGCTGGAGATCGATGTCCGGCGCAGGCTCGACGGCCTGCTGCAGGGCAACCACCTCGGCCTGGTGCCCGGCCCCGGCTCCGAACCGGGCGAGGCGCGGCCCTACCAGCCCGGCGACGACGTGCGCCGGATGGACTGGGCGGTCACCGCGCGCACCACGGTCCCGCACATCCGCGAGACGGTCGCCGACCGCGAGCTGGAGACCTGGCTGGTGGTCGACCTGTCCGCCAGCCTGGACTTCGGCACCGCGGGCTGCGAGAAGCGCGACCTCGCCGTGGCCGCGGTCGCCGCGATCGCGCACCTGACCCGAGGCGGCGGCAACCGGATCGGCGCCCTGGTCTCCACCGGCGACCGGATGGTCCGCGTCCCCGCGCGCGGGGGGCTGGCGCACGCCCGCGGCCTGGTCCGCAAGGTCGCCGAGACACCGCGCGCCCCCGAGGGCGTGCGCGGTGACCTCGCCGAGGCGATCGAGCAGCTCCGGCGGCCACCCCGCAGGCGCGGGTTGGCGGTCGTGGTCTCCGACTTCCTCGGCGGCACCGACTGGCAGCGCCCGCTGCGCGCGCTGTCGCTGCGCCACGAGCTCGTCGCGGTCGAGGTCGTCGACCCGCGCGACGTCGACCTGCCCGACGTGGGCACCGTCGTGCTGGCCGACCCGGAGAGCGGCCGCCAGCGCGAGGTCACCGCGTCCCCGTTGCTGCGCAAGGAGTTCGCCGCCGCGGCGGCCGAGCACCGGGCCGCGGTCGCCAAGGGCATCCGGGGCGCGGGCAGCGGGCACCTGGTGCTGCGCACCGACTCCGACTGGATCGCCGACATCGTCCGCTTCGTGGTGGCCCGCAAGCGCCGCTGGTCGGGGGGAGTGGCATGAGCTTCCGCAACTTCGCGTCCCCGTGGTGGTTCCTGCTGCTCATCGCGGTCGCCGCGCTGGTCGGCGGCTACGTGCTCGTGCAGCGCTCCCGGCGCAAGCGGACGCTGCGGTTCACCAACCTGGAGCTGCTGGAGAAGGTCGCCCCCACCGGCCCGAGCAGGCTGCGGCACCTGCCCGCGATCGTGCTGATCTTCGCCCTGCTGCTGCTGACCACCGCGATGGCCGGGCCGACCGCCGAGCAGAAGGTCCCGCGCAACCGGGCCACCGTGATGCTGGTGATCGACGTGTCGCTGTCGATGGAGTCCACCGACGTGGCGCCGACCCGGCTCAAGGCGGCCCAGGTGGCGGCCAAGTCCTTCGCCGAGGGCCTGACCCCGGGGGTCAACCTCGGGCTGATCACCTTCGCGGGCACCGCGACCGTGCTGGTGGCGCCCACCACCGACCGGGGCGGGGTCGCCAAGGCGATCGACAACCTGAAGCTGGCCCAGTCCACCGCGACCGGTGAGGCGATCTTCGCCGCGCTGCAGTCGATCGATGGCTTCTCCCAGGTGGTCGGCGGCCCGGACGGGCCGCCCCCGGCCCGGATCGTGCTGATGTCGGACGGCAAGCAGACCATCCCCACCGAGCAGGAGGACGACCCGCGCGGCTCGTTCACCGCGGCGAAGGCGGCGGCGGACAAGAAGATCCCGATCACCACGATCTCCTTCGGCACCGCCGACGGGACCGTGGAGATCGAGGGCCGGGTGCAGTCGGTCGCCGTCGACGACACGGCCATGAAGGAGATCGCCCAGCTCTCTGGCGGCGACTTCTACAAGGCGGCGACCGCCGACCAGCTGCGCAAGGTCTACGACACGCTGGGCGAGCAGATCGGCTACGAGGTCAAGGAGGCCGACGCCAGCCGTCCGTGGCTCATCCTGGGCACCCTGGCGGCCCTGGTGGCCGCCGCGGGCTCCCTGGTGCTGGGCCAGCGCCTGCCGTAGCACGAGCACCGGGGGAGGAACCCCTCAGTCGATCTTCACCAGCTGCACGGCCTCGTCCAGCGAGCCGTAGCTCCATGGAGCGACCGGGCTGTAGGGCAGGATCGTGCAGAGCGTGCTGCGGAAGAACGTGGCCGCGTAGCCGGTGGCGTTGTAGTACGCCTTGCCCCGCATGCCCTCGGCGTGGAAGCACCGGTTCGTGTACGGCACACCCACTTGCCACATGGCACCGGTGAAGTCGGCGTTCTCGTACACGCACACCCGGTCCACGTCACACCTCGGCGCGATCCGCAGCGACTTGACGCGGCCGCTCACCTGCGGGGAACCCTGCTGGTAGCGCACCCGCGCGTAGGACGCCCCGGCGCAGTCTGGGTTGTCGAACGCCTCCAGCTGGCTGCGCTCGGTGCGGTTGTTGTACACCGACCCGATCCGCGAGCTCGTGCCGTCCGGCCAGGTCACCTCCGGGGTGAAGCAGGTGTTCGCGGGCAGCGTCCTGGCCTTGGTCTTGCCCTGGTAGCTGCCCTGCGACCAGAAGCAGTAGTTGCCGTCCGGGCAGTCCGGTGGCGGGTCGGCCGCGGCGGGCAGTGCGGCGCTGGTCAGCATGGCGGCACTGGTCAGCACCATGACGAACGTTGGAACAAGGGCGCGAAATCGCATTCCTGGCCTCTCCGGTCGACGGCCCCCCGGTGTCCGCCATGATCGCCGGGCGGCCACCCGCGGTGACCGCGCGACACCGCCCACGTACGGGTGGTGTGCGTCGCCGGATCGTGCGACCGGCGGTGACCCGGCGCGCGTCAGCCCCGGCAGGGGTACGTCAGGCAGGCCCGATAGCCTCCAGGCCGAACAGGTCGTCGGGTGGATGGGGAACAGCGAATGGGACGGTCGGTACTGGTCACGGGCGGCAACCGCGGGATCGGGTTGGCCATCGCGCGGGCGTTCGTGGCGCAGGGCGACAAGGTGGCCATCACCCACCGGGGCTCCGGCGCGCCCGAGGGGCTCTTCGGCGTCCAGTGCGACGTGACCGACAACGCCGCCGTCGACGCCGCGTTCACCGCGGTCGAGGACGCGCACGGCCCGGTGGAGATCCTGGTGGCCAACGCCGGCATCACCGACGACACCCTGCTGATGCGGATGGACGAGGAGCAGTTCACCCGGGTCCTCGACGCCAACCTCACCGGCGCCTGGCGGGTCACCAAGCGGGCCACCCGCAACATGCTCAAGGCCCGGTTCGGCCGGATCGTCTACATCTCCTCGGTGGTCGGCCTGATGGGCTCGCCCGGCCAGGTCAACTACGCGGCCAGCAAGGCGGGGCTGGTGGGCATGGCCCGCTCGATCGCCCGCGAGCTCGGCTCCCGCGACATCACCGCCAACGTGGTGGCCCCCGGCTTCGTGGCCACCGACATGACCGAGACGCTCAGCGAGGACCGCAAGAAGCAGATCCTCGCCTCGGTGCCCACCGGTCGCTACGCCACCCCGGAGGAGGTCGCCGCCGCCGTGACCTTCCTGGCCTCCGACGCCGCGGCCTACATCACCGGCGCCATCCTGCCGGTCGACGGCGGCCTCGGCATGGGCCACTGAGCCACCGAGCCCCGCCGAACCACCCGGGCCGGGTCGTCGAGCCGGCACCGACCCCGCACAGCCAGTCGCACCACCAGCACAAACGGAGGAAACCCCACCGATGTCCGGACTGCTCGAGGGCAAGCGCCTGCTGATCACCGGTGTGATCACCGACTCGTCCATCGCCTTCCACGCGGCCAAGGTCGCCCAGGAGCAGGGCGCCCAGGTCGTGCTCACCGGCTTCGGCAGGCTCAGCCTGGTGGAGCGGATCGCCAAGCGGCTGCCCCAGCCCGCCCCGGTGGTCGAGCTCGACGTGCAGAACCAGGAGCAGCTCGACTCGCTGGCCGAGCGGGTGCGCGAGCACGTCGACGGCCTCGACGGGGTCGTGCACTCCATCGGCTTCGCCCCGCAGAGCTGCCTGGGCGCGCCGTTCCTGGACGCGCCGTGGAAGGACGTGGCGGTCGCCCTGGAGGTCTCGGCCTACTCGTTCAAGTCGCTGGCCACCGCGACCCTGCCGCTGCTCGGCCCGGGGTCCTCGATCGTCGGCCTGGACTTCGACGCCCGGGTCGCCTGGCCCGCCTACAACTGGATGGGCGTGGCCAAGGCCGCGTTCGAGTCCACCAACCGCTACCTGGCCCGCGAGCTCGGCCCGCGCAAGATCCGGGTCAACCTGGTCGCGGCGGGCCCGGTGCGCACCATGGCCGCCAAGTCCATCCCCGGGTTCTCCGAGCTGGAGGACGCCTGGGGCACCCGGGCGCCGCTGGGCTGGGACGTCAACGACGCCACCCCGGTCGCCCAGTCCATCTGCGCGCTGCTCTCGGACTGGCTGCCCGCGACCACCGGCTCGATGGTGTGGGTCGACGGCGGCGTGCACGCGGTGGGCATGTAGAACGGCGGTATGACCGACGCACTGCTCTGGCTGTCCTTCGGCGGCCCCGAGTCCCCGGCCGACGTCCGGCCGTTCCTGGAGAACGTCACCCGGGGGCGCGGGGTCCCGCCGGAGCGGCTCGACGAGGTCGAGGCGCACTACCAGCACTTCGGCGGTGTGTCCCCGATCAACCGGCTCAACCGCGAGGCGATGGCGGCGGTGCGCGCCGAGCTGCTCCGCCAGGGCCTGGACCTGCCGATCTACTTCGGCAACCGGAACTGGCACCCGCTCGCCGAGGACACCGTGGCGAAGATGGCCGCCGACGGCGTTCGTCGGGCATTGGTATTCCCGACGAGCGCCTACGGCGGCTACTCGGCCTGCCGGCAGTACCACGAGGACATCGCCCGGGCGCGGGCCGCGACCGGCCCCGACGCGCCCGATCTGGTGAAGCTGCGGCACTTCTTCGACCACCCGCTGTTCGTCGCCGCGGTCGCCGACGCCGTTCGCGCGTCAGCGGCCACCGTGCCCGCCGGGTACCGATTGGTGTTCACCGCGCACTCGGTGCCCGACTCCGCCGACCGCGCCGCCGGTCCGCCGGAGGAGGGCGGGCGGCGCTACTCCCGCCAGGTGGCCGAGGCGTCCCGCTTGGTCGCGGCGGCGGTCGGGGTGGCCGACTACGACGTGGTGTGGCAGTCCCGGTCCGGGCCGCCGCAGGTGCCGTGGCTGGCGCCCGACGTCGTCGACCACATCGAGGACCTGCACGGGCGCGGGGTCCGCGCGGTGGTGGTGTGCCCGATCGGCTTCGTCAGCGACCACCTGGAGGTGGTCTGGGACCTCGACACCGAGGCGGCGGAGAAGGCGGCCGAGCTGGGGATGGCGTTCGCCCGGTCGGCCACGCCCAACGGCGACCCGAGGTTCGCCGAGCTGGTGGTGGACCTGATCAGGGAGCAGTTGGCGGGCGCGGAACCGGCCAAGCTGTCGGACTTCGCGGTGGGCGGCTGCACCCTCAACGGCGCCGCGTGCGCGGTC
Organism: Actinokineospora sp. NBRC 105648; assembly: GCF_030269645.1. GTDB lineage: Bacteria > Actinomycetota > Actinomycetes > Mycobacteriales > Pseudonocardiaceae > Actinokineospora. The sequence continues at coordinate 208,446 of NZ_BSTR01000002.1, forward strand.
GCGTGCTGCGAGCCCGCCAAGCGGCCGGGGCGGTAGTACCCGCCGGGCGAGCGGCAAAGCGGGGAAGCGGCGCCGGGGGTGCAGGGGTACCCCCGGCGCCGCTTCCCGTCAGGCGCGCAGCCGGACCTCGTGCCGGAGGTCTGGCGCAGTCGCCTCGGTGGGGAAAACTGCGGCGACGTAGGCGATCGCGCACTCCGGGCACACCGTCCGCGCGTTGGGGCGCTCGCGGTACCGCGTGTCGACCGGCAGCCCGCACAGGCCGGTGGTCCGGCTCATGAGGACGACGTGCGCGCGGCCGCCGTAGGAAGCACTGGTACCCCAGCACACCTCGCCGCGTGGATCCCTGGTCATCATCTTCATCACCCGTGGTTCGACTGGGAGAGATCGAGTCTGGTGTGCAGCTGCCTGCCGGTCTCGCTGAGGGTCACCATCCGGCAGTCGCGCAGCCGGGCCGAGCCGACCACCAGGTGGCCCGCGCTCACCAGCTCGCGCATCCGGGCCGCCAGCCTGCTCTCCACGGGGTTGCCGCGGTCGACCACCTGGTTGCCCTCGGTCATGCCGAGGTCGCCGCGCTGGGCGCAGCGCAGCAGGACGAACCAGTCGCGGGTGCGCGCGGCCTCGTCCGGGGAACGGCGGCCGCGGCGCAGCCAGATGTCGAGCAGCCGCTCGCCCGCGGAGGTCAGGCCCGCTCGCAGCCAGCCGTCGCGCGGGTCGGGGGTGGCCTCGCCGAAGCCGACGAAGCCGTCGCGGCGCAGCGTGAACAGCGCGCTGACCATCAGCACACCCAGGTCGTCGGTGCGGTGCCGCAGCGCCGACCCGGCCCCGTAGGCGCCGACCTCGCCGCGCGCGACCATCTGCAGGGCACCGAGGTGGTTGGTGTCCAGCGCGAGCGGCCGGGCGGCCTGCTTGGGGTCGAGTAGTTGTGCGGTCATGGTGTGACTCCGGTAACAGCGGTTGGTCCAGTGCGATCACTATCGGCGACTTCCGCCGCCGACGCTCATCCCAAAGACCCATAGCACCGGGTTATGTCCGTGCTGACGCGCTGTTTACCCTGTTCCAGCGGGGAATCCGCGCCAGGCTCGCCCGGCCTCAAGGGTAGGGCAAGGGTTTCCCCCGCTGGACGCGCGAAAGATCTTCGGCCGTCAGCGGTTCCCGGTCGTGTGCGCCGCGTGTGCGAGGTAGGCCCGCCCGCGAGGGGAGAGCCGGTAACCGGTGTCCAAACTGATGGTCAATCCGAGATTCTTCAACTTGCGCACGTCGAGCTTGAACGGCGCGGTCTCCCGCCCGACCGAGGCGGCCAGGTCGGCCGCGCGCACGGCGGGCCGCTCGGCGATCAGCCGAAGTGTGGCACCCGTCCACGGGCCGATCGCACTGGCCCGGTCCAACCGGGTCAACCGGGCTGTGATGGCCTCGACGTCGGCCGGGGTCAGGTCCGCGGTACCCGCCAGTTCGTCGCGCGGGTCCGTGCCGTGGTCGGGGTGGACGCGCAGGCGGTACACCGGGCTCATCGGGTCGCCGCGCAGGTCGGCGCGGACCTCGTCGGCGGAGCGGTACCCGGCGGCCCGCGCGTCGCGCGCGGTGATCCGGGCGAGCGGCACGACGGTGACCTCGTCGACCACGATCCGGCCCGCGGCCGTGCGGTAGACCTTGCCCGCCACGGCTTGCGGCGCGCGCCACCGTCGGAAGAGGACAGTGATCGACCCGTCCTGGATCCCGTCGTGCAGCCGCCGCTCGATCAGCACGAGGGGCAGCGTAACCGGCCGGGACGGGACTAGCGCTTGTCCGCGTGGTCCTTGTCGACGTGGTCGGTGTCGGAGTGCTCCTTGTCGGGGCGGTCGGAGAAGATCCGCACCGCCTCGTCGACCGCGGCGAGCCGGGCGATCCGGACCGCGTCGAACAGCGGGCGCAGCGCGTCGGCGCGCCTGCGGGCCGAGGACGACGACAGCGCCCCACCGGGGGCGTCCTCGCTCGCCAGGTGCAGGATCGCCGAGACCTCGTTGGCCCGCTGCAGCACGCGCAGCGCGCGCGGGGGAGTGCCCTCCGGCCACGGCGCGGCCGACTGGTGCGCGACCCGGGCGGTGATCTCCTCGCGGACACCCGCGCGGTGCTTGGCCACCCCCAGCTCGGTGAGCACGCCCGCGGCCACGCGCATGGCGCCGGTCAGCTCGTGCTCGGACTCGCCCAGCGGCACGTGCTCGACCGCGGGGGCGTCGCCGATGTCGAAGACGGTCCAGCGCAGCACCCCGTCGGCGATCGGCTCGGGCACCAGGCCCAGCGGGGCGCCGTGCAGCACGACCGCCTCGCCCGCGTGCAGCGCCGACCCGGCGAACTCGCTGCGCCCGCCCAGCCCCCGCACGTCGCCCGCCACCGGCAGCACGAGCCTGCCGCCGGTGACCCCGGCCCGGCGCAGCGCGGCGAGCAGCGCGGCCACCTGGCCGCCCGCCTGGCCGCGCAGCGGCACCTCGAGGGACTGCGCGGTCTGCCCGTCCACGGCGACCACGTCGTGCAGTTCGGCCCAGTGGCCCAGGGAGTCCAAGACGTCATCGGCTGCGGCGGAACCGTTCAGCCACGCCGAAACCCACACCGCGAAGGTGGCACTCGGAGTTGACACGGGATCCGAGGGTACGCGACCGGTGGTCGCGGGCGGTGATCAGCTCCGGTCGGCGGGCCCCAGCAGGCGTTCGAGCAGGTCCCGGAACCGGTCGATGTCCTCGGCGCTGTCGAACGCGCGGCCCGGCACCGGGTGGAACCCGCCGGGGCCGGTGCGCAGCACGAACGCGCGCTCGGTCTCCACCCAGCCCGCCAGCCCGGCCAGCTCGAGGTCGCTGTAGGCGCTGCCGTCGGTGGTCATCATCCGCACCGAGCGCCCGTCGACCTCGGCGGTGACCGCGCGGCCCGCGACCGGGTCGCGGCGGAACGCCCTGCGCACCGCGACGGCGGGCAGCCCGGCGATGATCGCCGCGCACACCAGGCCGAAGATCCCCGGCGAGATCTGGCCGAGCACCAGCAGCACGGTGGAGAACACGCCGAACGCCGCGGCGAACCAGGGCACCCGGCGGGCGAACGGGACGGTGGCGCGGATGCCGTCGGCCCAGTCGGCGGGCACCGGGTCCCAGCGGAGTCGCACGGGCAAGACCCTAGCCGCACCGACGAAAACCCGAGGACGGGTGGTTTCCGGCCCGCGAACGACGCGGATCACCGCTCCCACGTCTCGGACACGCCCTACCGCGCGGGCGCGGTAGGGCCACCAACCGCGGCGTGCCACGATCTGCGCCATGGGCAAGCCGCATCGGGCCAGGTTGGAACGCGTCGGCGAGAGCTCGAACGCCACCACGCTGGAGCTGTTCTTCGACCTGGTCTTCGTCTTCGCGCTGACCCAGGTGACCGCCATGATGGCCGAGGACCCCACCTGGTTGGGGCTGCTGCGCGGGGCGCTCGTGCTCGCCGTGGTGTGGTGGTGCTGGATCGGCTACTCGTGGCTGTCCAACCTGGTCAAGGCGGACGAGGGGCACGCCCGCACGGCGATGCTGGCGGCCATGGCGGCGATGTTCCTGATCGCGCTGGCCATCCCCGAGGCGTTCCACGACTTCCCGGGCGGGGTGTCGGGCCCGACGGTGTTCGCGGTCGGCTACTTCCTGGTCCGCGCGGTGCACCTGGTGCTGTTCTGGATCGTCGCCGACGGCGACGCCGTGCTGCGCAGGCAACTGGTCAAGTTCACCCCCAGCATGCTCGGCGGCACCGTGCTGCTGCTGGTCGCCGCGCAGACCAGCGGCACCGCGCAGATCCTGCTGTGGGTCGGCGCGGTGGCCGCCGACTACGGCGGCACGTTCGTCATCGGCGCCTCGGGCTGGCGGCTGAACTCGGCCTCGCACTTCGCCGAGCGGTACGGGCTGATCGTGATCATCGCGCTCGGCGAGTCGATCGTGGCCATCGGCGTGGGGGTCAACCACCTGCCGATCTCCTGGCCGATCATCACCGCGGCGCTGCTCGGGCTGGCCATCGCGGCGTGCCTGTGGTGGGCCTACTTCGACACCCACGTGCTCATCGCCGAGCGCGCCCTGGCCCGGGTCACCGGGGCCGAGCGCGCGAGCATGGCGCGCGGCGCGTTCACCTTCCTGCACCTGCCGCTGGTCGTCGGGATCGTTTTGCTCGCCCTCGGCCTGAAGAAGGTCCTGGGCTACGTCGGCGGCGCCGACGGGCACTCGGCCGCCGACCACCTGCACGGCGTGCCGCTGTGGGCGCTCTTCGGTGGCACGGCGCTCTACCTGCTGGCGCACTCGGCGATCTCGTGGCGCTGCGCGCGCAACCACAAGCCGCAGCGGATCGGCTTGGGGATCGCGATCCTGGCGGTCACCCCGCTGATGTCCACCCTGCCCGCTTTGCTCGCGCTGACGGTGCTCACCGCGTCGCTCGTGGGCCTGATCGGCTACGAGTGGGTGCACTACAAGGGCACCCGCGCGGAGATCCGGCACTCCGACGAGGAGCACGCGGGCTGACACCCGGGCTGAGTTGTCCACAGGCTGGAGCCACTCCACGTCGACCGGACCGCCGAACGTGCGTAGCGTCGAACCGTGACCGTTGTGAACACGCCCCCTGCCTCGCTCCCGCGCACCCTCGGCGAGCTGCGCGCGCAGGGGCACGCGCCCAAGGGCGTGAAGGCCGAGATCCGCGACAACCTGCTGGCCGCGCTGCGCGCGGGCCGCGACCCGTGGCCGGGCATCGTCGGCTTCGGCCAGACCGTGCTGCCCCAGCTCGAACGCGCCCTGCTGGCCGGGCACGACCTCGTCCTGCTCGGTGAGCGCGGCCAGGGCAAGACCCGGCTGCTGCGCACCCTGGCAGGCCTGCTCGACGAGTGGACCCCGGTGATCGAGGGCTCGGAGCTGGGCGAGCACCCGCTGGAGCCGATCACGCCGCGGTCGCTGCGGCGGGCCGCCGAGTTCGGCGACGAGCTGCCGGTGGCCTGGCGGCACCGGTCCGAGCGCTACACCGAGAAGCTGGCCACCCCGGACACCTCGGTCGGCGACCTGATCGGCGACGTCGACCCGGTGCGGGTGGCCGAGGGCCGCACCCTGGGCGACCCCGAGACCATCCACTTCGGACTCGTCCCGCGCGCGCACCGCGGTGTGGTGGCCGTCAACGAGCTGCCCGACCTGGCCGAGCGGATCCAGGTCGCGCTGCTCAACGTGATGGAGGAGCGCGACATCCAGGTCCGCGGCTACACCCTGCGGCTGCCGCTGGACGTGCTGCTGGTCGCCACCGCGAACCCCGAGGACTACACCAACCGCGGCCGGATCATCACCCCGCTCAAGGACCGCTTCGGCGCCGAGATCCGCACGCACTACCCGCGCAGCGTCGGCGCCGAGGTCGACGTCGTGCGCCAGGAGGCCGAGCTGGTCGCCGAGGTGGGCGAGCCGCTGCTGGAGGTGCTGGCCCGGTTCGTGCGCAACCTGCGCGAGTCCTCGGCCGTCGACCAGCGCTCCGGTGTCTCGGCGCGGTTCGCCGTGGCCGCCGCGGAGACCGTGGGCGCGGCCGCGCTGCGCCGCTCCGCGCTGATCGGCGAGGAGCCCGCGATCGCCCGCCCGGTCGACCTGGACTCGGTGCCCGCGGTGCTGCGCGGCAAGCTGGAGTTCGAGTCCGGGGAGGAGGGCCGGGAGACCGAGCACCTCACCCACCTGCTGCGCCGCGCGGTCGCCGAGACCGCGCGCGACCGGTTCGCGGGCCTGGACCTGGGGCCGCTGGTCGACGCCGTGGTCGACGGGCACCTGGTCGCCACCGGCGAGCGGGTGCCGGGCAGCGAGCTGCTGGCCGCGCTGCCTGAGCTGCCGGTGCTGCACGAGGTCGCCGCCCGGCTGGACGTCAAGGCCACCGACCCGCCCGGCCGGATCGCCGCCGCGGTCGAGCTGGCGCTGGAGTACCTGTACCTGACCCGCAAACTGGCCAAGGACTCCTCCGACGGGGAAGCGGTGTACGGGCCGTGACAGCCGACCGCTACCGCTACGGACCGTGGCGAGAGGGGCCCGACCCACTGGCCCCGCCGGTCGACCTGCGCGCGGCCCTGGAGGCGCTGGGGCGCGACGTGATGGAGGGGTCCTCGCCGCGGGCCGCGCTGGAGGAGCTGCTGCGCCGGGGCGCGGGCGACACCGCGGGGCTCGACGAGCTCACCCGGCGGCTGTGGGAGCGCCGGTCGCGCATCCAGCGCAGGCACAACCTCGACGGCACCCTCAACGAGGTCCGCGAGCTGCTGGCCCGTGCGCTCGAGGCCGAGAAGACGGCACTGTTCCCCGACCCGTCCGACGACGCCCGCTTCCGCGAGGCCCAGCTCGACGCGCTCCCGCCGGGCACCGCCGCGGCGGTGCGTGAGCTGGCCGAGTACGACTGGCGGTCGCCGGAGGCGCGCGCCGCCTACGAGCAGATCCGCGAGAAGCTCGGCCAGGAGCTGATGGAGTCGCGGTTCCAGGGCATGAAGCAGGCCATCGGCCAGATGCGCCCGGAGGACACCGAGCGCATCCGCGCGATGATGGCCGACCTCAACGACCTGCTGCTGGCCCACCTGCGCGGCGACGACACCGACGAACGGTTCCGGCGCTTCATGGCCGAGCACGGCGAGTTCTTCCCGGAGAACCCGCGCACCGTGCCGGAGCTGGTCGACGCGCTGGCCGCCCGCGCCGCCGCCGCGCAGCGGATGATGAACTCGATGAGCGCCCAGCAGCGCGCCGAGCTGGCCGAGCTGATGGGCAACGCCTTCGGCGACCCGCGGCTGGCCGAGCAGGTCGCCACCCTCGACGCCAACCTGCGCGCGCTGCGGCCGGGGGAGGACTGGACCTCCTCGGCCCGCTTCCGCGGCCAGGACCCGCTCGGCCTCGGCGAGGGCGCGCAGGCGATGTCCGACCTGGCCGAGCTGGACGCGCTGGCCGAGCAGCTCGGCCAGTCCTACCCGGGCGCCCGGCTGGAGGACATCGACCTGGAGGCGTTGCAGCGCCAGCTCGGCGACGAGGCCGGTGTGGACGCCCGTCGACTGTCCGAATTGGAGCGTGAGCTGCGCAGGCAGGGGCTGCTCGACCGTGCGCCCGATGGCACGTTGTCGTTGTCCCCCAAGGCGATGCGTCGACTGGGCGAGACGGCTTTGGCTGACGTCGTCGGGGGTATGCGCGCGCAGCGGGGAGAACGCGACACGGCGAGCGCGGGCGCGGCCGGTGAGCTGACCGGGGCCACCCGGGCGTGGGTGTTCGGCGACACCGAGCCGTGGGACGTCGCCCGCACCGTCCGCAACGCCGTGCTGCGCACCGCCTCGGTCGGGTCGGGGCGGGTCCGCTTCGACGTCTCCGATGTGGAGGTCGCCGAGACCGAGCAGCGGGCCCGCGCCGCGGTCGCGCTGTGCGTGGACACCTCGTGGTCGATGGTCCAGGACGACCGCTGGGTCCCGATGAAGCGCACCGCGCTGGCGCTGCACCACCTGGTGCGCACCAGGTTCCGCTCCGACGAGCTGCAGCTGATCACCTTCGGCAGGCACGCCGCCGCGGTGGACATCGCCGAGCTGACCGCGCTGGAGGGCGTCTGGGAGCAGGGCACCAACCTGCACCACGCGCTGCTGCTGGCGGGCAGGCACCTGCGCCGCCACCCCGGCGCCCGGCCGGTGGTGCTGATCGTCACCGACGGCGAGCCCACCGCGCACCTGGAACCCGACGGCGAGGCGGTCTTCGAGTACCCGACCACCCAGCGCACGCTGCGCAAGACCTTGGCCGAGGTGGACAACCTGGCCAAGCTGGGTGCCTCGGTGACGGTGTTCATGCTGGGCGACAACCCGTCCCTGGCCGCGTTCGTCGACGTGGTCGCCCGCCGCGGCGGCGGTCGGGTGGTGGCCCCGGATCTCGACGGGCTCGGTCCGGCGGTGGTCGGCGACTACCTGCGCAACCGCCGAACGCGGCACTGACAACGCGGTGGTCTGTGACCACCGGCGCGGAGCTGGCCCCTTGCGCGGCAAGGAGTTCACGGACGGCAAGGGGCCGCGCGGAAAGGATCTTCCGCGCGACCCCCTGGGCCGGATCTACCGACCTGCCAGCGCCGGGACGTTGAAGACGCCGCGCTCGTCCGGGCGGCCGCCCGGCTCGACGGCGATGGACAGCCGACCCTGCCAGAACCGGTCCACCGCGGCCCGTTCGGCGGCGTTGGGCTGCGGGTTGTCGCAGCGCCCACCCGCCATCACCTTGTCGCAGTTACCGATGTCCTGCGGGTGGTTCAGGCTCAGGATGTGGCCGAACTCGTGCACGATCACCCGCAGGGTGCCCGCACCGGAGGACTTGATCTGGTTGCGGTACAGGGTGATCGAGCCGCGGGTGCAGCCGACGCAGCTGGCCACCCCGGGCGCCGACCCGTTCTGGGCCGTGCTCACCGTGACCCCGCCGGTGCCCTTGACCAGCCGGACGTTGGTGACGCCGCTGTTCCAGACCTGCGCGGCCTGGTCGACCAGCGGTGCCAACTCGGCCGCCCGGCTCGAGTCGTAGCTGATCGTGCGCACGGCCTGCTGGGTGGCGGGTGCCGCGCTCGCGCCGGGTGCCGCGGCACTGGCGCTGGGCGCGACCGCGAAGACGATCGCGGTGACACTGCCGAGCAACACTGGGACGAATCTCGCTCGGGACAAAGAGAGACCCCTTTCCTGCGCTGGTTTACGAGTACCGAACACCGCCGCTGTTTCGCGAACTCGTGTCCGGATCACTCAACAGTGGCCCGCGCCGACCCGCGCGGAACAGATCACAAAGGGGCATAGCGCTTCCCACTTTTCCCCACGGGTTCAGTGATCGGCAGTGGTGGAGTGGTCCGCGGTGTGGAACGCCTGCCGCCGCGGCGGTGTAGATCAGGGAGGAAGCTCCACCGCGGCGAGCCAGGGGCGGCATTGGACGACGGGTACCGGGACGGGGAGTCGGATGGGGAGTTGGTGGCGCGCTCCTGTTCGGGGGACATGGGTGCCTTCGAGGTGCTGGTCCGCCGGAACCACTCCGCGGCGCACCGGATGGCGCTGCTGTCCGGCGCGGGCTCCGATGCCGAGGACGTGGTCCAGGACGCGTTCGTGCGGGTCTTCGACGGGCTGGCCGGGTTCCGGCTGGACGCGGCTTTCCGCCCCTGGCTGCTGCAAACCGTGGTGAACCTGGCGCGCGACCTGCACCGGTCCCGCGCCCGGCGGCTCCGGCTCCAGGACCGGGTGGCCCTGCTCGGTGAGCACCGCGGGGAAGCCGATCACCGTCGGGAGGCCGATCCGCAGCGGGTGGCACTGCTCGCGGACCGCGACCGGGCGCTGTGGTCGGCGCTCTGGGCGCTCCCGGAGAAGGACCGGCAGGTGCTCGGGTGTCGCTTCCTGTTGGAGTTGTCCGAGCGGGAGACCGCCGAGGTGCTCGGCTGGCCCCTGGGGTCGGTGAAGTCGAGGACCTCGCGCGCGCTCACCCGGTTGCGCGAGCTGATCGCTCCCGAGCCCGCCGAGTCCGCCGAGATATCCGAGGTGTCGAGGTGAGCGAGGTGTCGAGCGCGCGGGGCCCGGGCCAAGTGGCCGGACTGGTCGAACTCGGGCGTGCGCTGGACCGGCCACCGTCGGGCGCCGAGGTGGACGCCATCCTCGGCCTGGTGGCCCGGCGCGTCGCCGAGGCGCCGCGACCGGTGCCTGCCCCGGTGTCCCGGCTCCGACGAGGTGTGCTCGTGGTCTCGGTGGCCGCAACCGTTCTCGCCGTCAGCGTCCAGGTCACCCGGCTGGCGAACCCGCGGGTGAGCGCGCCCGCCCCCACCGGGGTCGAGGTGGCCGGGGTGCCGCAGCGGGGGCAGTGCGCCGGGTGGGCGGCCATGGCGCCCGCGACCGCGACCGAGGTCGCCGACCGCACCGGGTGGACGCCGCCGTCGGCGTCGGCACTGGGCGAGCCGCACGGGCTGTTCCTACGTGTGACGCGGTCAGCCGAGAGCGCGGCGATGGCGACCTACCAGTTCCGCGGGAAGCTGATCAGCGTCGAGTGGTACCCGGCGAACGTGGTCGTCGACCTGCACCCGCCCGGGGTGCCCCCGGCCGACAACGTGCTCGTCGGACGACGTCCCGGGCACCTCTTGCGCGAAGCGGACGGCCGCTTCTACCGGGTGTCGTCTCACGTGCTCGACCAGCCGGGTGGCGAACCGGTAGACGAGGTGGTGGTCTTCTGCACCGGCAGCAGGCTGGTGTGGACCACCGACGACGGTGTCTCCTACGCGATGTCCGGTCCGGTGTCCGATGAGGACCTGGTGCGGCTGGCCGGATCGCTGCCCTGATCAGGCCGGGCACACCATCCACTTGCCTGACTCCTCGACCAGCGGGTACGTGCGGCGCTCGGTGCTGGTGGTCACCGAGTCGGTCGCCAGGACCGTGAGGGTGGGCGGGTCGGTGGTCTCGTCGACGCCCTCGAGGGTCAGCCGGGTCTGGCCGCGCAGGAAGATGAACGCCGCCCGGCCGCGGTCCTTCTCGCACGTCACCTGCTGGACCGCGCTCGCGTCGGCGACGTTGACCGCGTCGACGAACCGGCGGGCCGTGGTGGTCGCGTCCGGGGTGGAGCTGCTGAAGATCAGCACGCCGCCGACGGTCAACGCGGCCACCACCACGACCACGCCGCCGATCAGCAGCAGCCGCTGCCTGCTCGGCGCGCGGACCGCCGGGCGCGGGCGCACCGCGGGGCGCGGACCGGACGACGTCGCGGTCGGGCGGGGGCGGGCCGGGACCGGGTCGCCGGACCAGGTGGCCTCCGGCGGCGGGACCCGGCGCTCGTTGAACTCGCGCCCCTCGTGCCGGACCAGGGTGGTCCACGCCTGCCCGTCCCAGTAGCGCTTCTCCACCCGGCGCTCGGGATCGGGCTGCCAGCCGGGGGCCAGCACCTTCTCGACCTTGGTGGCCAGTGGCTGCGGGAGGTCCGGGCGCGAGCGCAGCCGCACCAGCAGACCCCACACCGCGGCGCGCTCGTGCTCGTCGCGCAGGCGCAGGCGGAGCTGGCGGAACAGCTCGCGCAGCTCGGAGACCTCCAAGGCCTGCTCGTCGAGGCGCTGGCGCAGCGGTTCCAGGTAGGGCACCGCGGGCTCGGGCGGCATCGGGTCGGGCAGCGCGGGGGCGGCGGGCAGGTTGAGCAGCGCGCCCCGCAGCTTCGGGATCCGGTCGCTGATGTCCGCGCCCGGGGTGAACACCGGCGCGGTGTCGGCCCCCTCGGGCAGCGGGGTGGGCACCGCGGAGACCACCAGCACCGGTCTGCGCAGCGCGCGGGCGTAGCGCAGCGTCGCCAGGCAACCGGGGGAGCGGACGGCGGCCGGGGAGGCCACCAGGATGAACACGTCGCAGCGCTGCACGCGCTGGAGCACGCTCTCCCACCAGCGCGAGCCGACCGGCTCACCCCGGTCGAGCGCGACCTGCCTGCCCAGCTGCGCGAGGTCCGCGCGGAGCCGGGCCGCGGCGTCGCGGTCGGACGGGGCGTGACTGACGAAAACCTGCATGTCTCAACTCCGCAGTCAGCGTCCCGACAACGCACGGCTGATGTCGCACACTCGCCACTCACCGTCCTCCTCGGTGAGCGGGATGCTCAACCTCACTGAGGAGTTCCCCGCAGTGCGTGCGGCGAGAATGGTAAACCGAGGGTCCGCCGACTCCGCGTCGACGCTCTCCAAAGTCACGTTCGCGGTGTCGAAGAACCCGTGGTAGAGGTGGGCCTTCTCGGCCCGGTCCTTGGCGCACACGTAGCGCTGCATCGAGTTCTCGTCGTGGGTGTTGACCGCGTCGACGAAGTTGCGGGCCACCCGGGTGGCCGCGTCCGCGTCCGGTCCGCCCCCCATCAGCAGCAGCCCCGCGGTCACCCCACCGGCGACCACCACCACCGCGGCGGCGGCCAGCAGCGCGAGCCTGCGGGTCCGCGGTCGCCCGCGCTTGAGCTGGTGGGTGTGCTGCGCCGGGGCCGACTTGACCGGCCGCGCCGCGGGTTCGGGGTCGACGACCCTGGGCAGCGGCCCGGTCGAGGGCAGGTGCGCGTGCACCCTCGGCGGCTGGTTGCGGTCGTTGAACTCCCGGCCGTTCTGCCAGACCAGGGTGGTCCAGCTCTGCCCGTCCCAGTAGCGCGCCTCGAAGTTCTCGCGCGGGTCCGGCTGCCACCCGGGCGCCAGGATGTCCTCGACGGTGTCGGCGACCGTCCTGGTCAGCTCCGGCCGCTCGCGCAGGCGCACCAGCAGGTCCCAGACCCCCGCGCGCTCCTCGGCGTCGGCCATCCGGTCGCGCAGCGCGCCGAGCAGCTCGGTCTGGGCCGTCTCGTCCAGTTCGGGCGCGTCGATGCGGGCGAGGTAGGCGTTGAGGTAGGAGGTGGGGATCTCCGGCTCCTCGGGCAGGCGGGCGGGCAGCGCGCGCGCCACCGGCAGGGAGTTGACCGCCTTGCGCAGCGCTATCGCGCTCTCCTCGGTGCGGGTCACGTAGTCGACCGGCGGCGGCAGCCCGGCCGGGATCGACCGGGGCGGCACCGGGCGCACCAGCACGGCCAGGATCGGCCTGCGCAGCGCCTGGGCGTAGTGCAGCTCGGCCAGGCACGCCTTGGAGCGCAGCGAGTCGGGGGAGATGGCGAAGGTGAACACCACGCACCCCCGCACGTGGCTGAGCACGTCGTCCCACCAGTCCTGACCGCCGTGGCTCTCGCGGTCGAACCACACCCGGTTGCCGAACCGCTCGAAGTCCGCGCGCAGCGCGGAGATCGACGCCTGGTCGCGGCGGGCGTAGCTGATGAAGACGTGCATGCGCGGATCTCACGTTCCGTAGTTCTCGGGTTCACGCACGTTATGTGGATGGTCGACCTATCAACAGGGACCTATGGCCCTGGTGCGCCGCTGTCGATCTCGGGGCGTACCGGCAAGATCGCAGGCCGGAGGTATTTCGCCGTAGTGCGGCCGGGTTGCCGCCGATCTTGGGCCGGTGGCCGGCAAACCACCGTTCACCGGTGTGGTTGGTTGCTCTCGGTCACGACGCCCTGTCCGACGGCGAGGTTCGGGCCGGGGCAGGATGGACACCGGCGGGCGGTGCCCGCGGGCGATGACCTACCGTTGAGTAGGTCCAGGTTGGAGGTCAGGTGAGCGAGCAGGCCGACGCGGTCGCTGAGCTGCGCAGGCAGTTCCGGGGTCCGCTGCCCGCCGGGGTCGAGGCACTCGACGCCGAGTCCGCGCGCGACCTCGCCGGCGCGTTGCGCTCGGCGCGCAGGCGGCAGGGCGAGCACCTGGTCGCGGCCACCGACGAGTCGCTGCGCCAGCTGCCCCGGCTGCTGCGACCGTTGGTCCGCAAGGTGATCGGCCTGTGAGCGGCCCGCGCTTCGCGACCGATGGGGTGGGCCGGTGACCGCGCGCGCGGAGATCGCCAAGCTGGCGCGCCTGCTCGGCGACGACCCGGAACGGTTCCACTACCTGCTCGACGTCCCGGAGGCGGACCTGCGCCGGCTTCGCGAACAGGCCACCGACGTGCTCTTCGGCGCCAACCAGGCGCTGTTCGAGCGGATCGGCGCAGCGAGCAAGTTGGTGCCCGCGGCGTTGACCGCCTCGATCGCGCAGCGCTCGTTCGGGGCGCTGCTCAGCGCCCGGGTGGCGGGCGTGCTGGAACCGGCGCGCGCCGTCGACCTGGCGGGGCGGCTGTCGGTGGGCTTCCTGGCCGATGTCGCCGCCGAGCTCGACCCGCGCCGGGTGGCCGGGGTGCTGGCGGTACTGCCGGTGGCCCGGATGCTCGAGGTCGCCCGCGAGCTGGTCCGCCGCGGCGACCACATCACCATGGGGCGCTTCGTCGGCCAGTTGCCGCCCCCCGCGCTGCGCGCGACGGTCGAGACGCTGGCGGCCGAGGACCTCCTCCGGACCGCCGTCTACAGCGAGGTCGCCGACCGCTTCGCCGAGCTGTTCGCCATGGTCGCCGACGACCGGCTCCCCGAGGTCGCCCGGGTCGTGGCCACCGCGCCCGACGACCTGGCGCACGACCTGCTGCCGCTGTTCGCCCGGCTGGACGAGCCCGGGCTCGCGCGAGTGGCCGACGCGGTGGCCGCCCTCCCCGTCGAGCAACGGGCCCGCTTCGCCAAGCACGCCGCCGAGGCAGGTGTCCTGGGTGGACTGGGTCCGCTCTCAGCGGCCTTGAGCGCCTAGGCGCTGTCCGGCACGCGCTATCCGCGCCCGCGCGGCCCCTGACCGCACGGACGGAAAACCCAAGTACGACCAGGTACGAGCGGCTTGCCGCCCGCGCGGCCAGGAACCACGCGGATCACGAATCCGCGCACCAGACCCACCGGACAGCGCCTAGCGAACCGCGAGGAGCCGAATGTCGAGCGCGGTGAGGTAGTCGCGTCCGTACGCGTCGTTCTCCAGGCCGTCCAGGAGCACTGCGGGCAGATCGGCGGCGATCTCCGGGGTGCGCGACGCCGCCGCCAAGGCCACCGTCGCCACGGTGTCGACGTCGCCGGTGAAGGCCACGCACGCGTGCAGGATCGAGCTGAGGCCGCCGCCCGCGGCCAGCGCGGTGATGGCGGCGCGCACGCTCATCACGCCCTTGGACCCGACCTTGCCCCGCCACGGCGTCGCCCAGTCACCGTCCACTTGGGCGCTGATCCACTCGGGCAACCGCGCCACCGGCCCCAGTTGGCGGTCGCAGTAGTGCACCGCCAGCGCGGCGGCCTGGGCCGAGGCGACCCCGTCGGGGGTGTCGTGGGTGATCCGCGCCTGCACGGCCGCGTGGTGCAGCACGTCCGGCACGGTGGGCAGCAGGCCGACCGGTCCCGCGCGCATGGCCGCGCCGCTCTTGTCGCTGTCCGGTCGGATCTTGGCCAGTAGGTCGGCGCCGTCGGAGAGGCCGCGCAGCAGGTCGTAGAACCGGGCCGCGTAGCCCGCGCGCCGGTCCCGGTGGAAGACCTCGACGAACCGGTCGGCGAGCGCTGCCGCGGTCCACGTGCCGCCGTCGGCCAACAGCTCCGCCACGGCCAAGGTCATCTGCGTGTCGTCGGTGTACTGCCCGGGCCGGATGCTCGTGTGCTTGGCGTGCTGGACGTAGCCGCGCAAGGTGTTGTGCCGCAGCACGAACTCGGATGCGGCGTACTCGAACCCGGCCCCGTAGGCGTCCCCGACCGCGAGCTCGACCAGCATCAGGCTGCCGGTTCCCGGACCACCTGCGCGCGCACGGCGCGCAGCACGTGGTGGTCCACGGTGGCCACGTCGGCGGAGAGCCAGGTGCCGATGTCGTGCACGAAGGAGGTCGGGACCATCGCCGACACGTCGAGCCCGGGCGCGTCGTCGGTGGTCAGCACGCCGTCGCGGCTGGGGTAGATCAGCAGCACCCCGCGCACCTGCACCCCGGGGAGGTGCTCGGCGAAGGACGCCACGGCGGCGAACAGGTCGGTGGAGCCGCCGCGGAAGGGGTGGTCGTTGCGCCAGAGCGAGCCGTCGTCGTCGATCTCGTAGTGGCCGGGCAGCCAGACCTTCGACTCCACCAGCACCAACCGGTGCCCGCACAGCACCGCGTGCTCCACGTCGGCGAAGACCGAACCGGGACGGGACAACCCGTGGAAGACCCGCGCGCCCGGCAACCGCGCGAGGTAGTTGACCAGCAGCTCGGCGGTGAGCCGTTCACCCACGGGCTCCTTGTCGGCGACCCCGAACACCGTGCGCTCGCCGAACTCCGCCTGCGCCGCCCGGTGCGCGCGCGCCGCGGCGACGTACGACCGCGCCAACCGCACCGCGACCGCGATCGCCGCGGCCACGAACGCCAGCCACACCACCAGGACCGCGGGCGGCAGCGGTGCCGGGAGCAGCAGCGGGACCAGCGCGATCAGGCCCGCCAGGGCCAACCCGGCCGCGGGCGCGTGCCCCGGCGTGCGCACGTACCCGATCCGCGGCTGGTGCTTGGTGAGGTGCCACCAGGGCAGCGACGTCGGCGGGACGTCGCAGCCGCGCGGGGTGAACGCGGGCTCGTCGCGGAACATCCGCCGCCGGGGGCGGGTCGCCGGTCGGGGCGGCGGCGCGGGTGCCTCGGCCGCGGTGCCCGCGTTGTACTCGGCGCGCCTACGCGCGTCCGACAGCGTCTCGTAGGCCGTCTTCAGCAGCCGGAAAGTGCCCGCGGTGCCGCCCGCGTCCGGGTGCATGACCTTGGCCAGTGCGCGGAACGCCGACTTGACCTCGGCGGCGGTGGCGTCCCGGCGGACGCCGAGCAGCTCGTAGTAGTCGACGTCGTCCATCGGCACCGGACAACGGTAGCGCCACCCATGATCAACTCGGGGATCGACCCAGCAGCACCCCGGCCACCGCGCCGAGGGTGGACCAGTCGGCCTGGCCGTCGGCGAACAGCTCGCGCACCCGCCGCACCACCGGGTGGGTGATCTCCGTCCCGGCGGCGACCGGCCCGCGCCCGCGCACCCGGTCCATCTCGGCGGCGGTGAGCCGCACCGAGAACACCGCCTGCCGGTGCGCCGACATCGTCGCCGCCTGCTGGCGGGGGACGTGCGGCACCAGCCGCGCCGGGCTGATCCGCAGGCCGGTCTCCTCCACGAGCTCCTGGGCCGCCACCTCGACCGGCGCGGCCGTCGAGGGCGCCGAACCGCCGGGCAGCTCCAGCACGAACCCGTCGCCGGTGCGCGCGGGGGAGCGGAACTCCCGCACCAGCAACACCTCGGTGTCCCACGGGTCGTCGGCGGGCAGGTAAGCCAGCACAGATGCGATGTCCGGGCGGGACAGCACGAGCTCGTTGTCCTTCACCCGGTCCTCGGCCGCCACCCACACGGCCACGTGCAGCGCCCAGAACACGATCCGCCCGTCGTAGCGGTGGCTCCACACCTGGCGGGCGTCGCGCAGCTCGTTGCCCGCGGCCACGAGCGCGCGGTACCAGCCGTCGAACGACGGCGTACGCCGAATGCCCAGCGGTACGAACCGCTCCCCACCCGATCTGTCCACACCGGACCCCAGGGCGGACAGTGCCGACTCGACGGTGCCCGCCAGGGTGTCCGAGGTCGGGATCCCGGCGTCGGCGGCGTAACCCCGTTGGTAGCGCACGCTCTCGGCCCCCGGCGGCGTGCCCAGCACGACCCGGCCGCTGTCCTTCCACCGGCCGAACTCGTCGTTGGTGGTCAGCGCGGGCAGGCCGGGACCGCGGGGGATCCAGAACAGCACGACGTCGCACCGGTCGCCCCAGCGCAGCTCCCAGGTGCGCTGGTCGGTGTAGTCCGGCCACACACCGCCCGCCGGTTCCGGCACGAACACCACCAGCGTGCCCGGACCGGTCCAGCGCTCGCCGATCTCGGCCAGGGCGGCCGGGCGCCACGAGGCCACCTCGGCCGACCTCGGCGTCGGCCCGGCCAGGAACAGGCTCGCGTCCCACCGGGCGGGCGGTTCGGTCCCCGCGTGCACCACGATCATCGCCACGGGCGGCAGGCTAACCCGCCGCCCGGCTGGCCCAGCCCGCCGTGTCCTGGTGGTGCCCTAGCTGGTGATGTCCTTGGTGCGGAACCGCCGCGCGGCCAGCAGCCCGAACACCGCCGCGTAGGTGACCGCCGAGAACGCGCCCCTGGTCATGTTCGACCAGTCGATGTCGGTGGAGATCAGGTCCGACCAGGCGAAGCTGAAGTGCGTCGGCAGGTAGTCCCGCAGGCCACCCAGCGCGGTGATCTGGTCGAGGATCTGCGACAGGATCGCCACCAGCACCGTGCCGCCGACCGCGCCGAGCGGCGCGTCGGTGGTGACCGAGAGGAAGATCGCCAGCCCGGCCACCCACAGCAGGTTGACCGAGATGTAGAGGACCGCGAAGAGCATCGCCAGCAGCGAGTCGGAGAACTCGATCGCGTCACCGGTCGGGCTCACCGCCTCGCCCGCGCCGTAGAACACGACCCCCACCACCAGGGCCACGGCGGGCAAGAGCGCCAGGGCGAACAGGGACAGCAGGCCCGAGGTGAGCGCCTTCTGCCGCAACAGCCTCCCGCGCGGTACCGGCATCGCGAGCAGGTACTTCAGGCTCGACCAGGACGCCTCCGAGGCGATCGTGTCGCCGAAGAACAGCGCCACGATCATCGGCAGCAGGAAGCTGCCCGCCGCGAACAGCACGAACACCACGAAGTTCGGCGCGCTCGCGGTCGCCAGGTCGACGAACCCGCCGGACCGGCGGCTGTTGTCGCTGGACCCGAACTCGAAGGCCGCCCACAGGATGAACGGCAGCAGCACCAGGAACCCGAGCAGCAGCTGGGTCCGCCGCCTGCGCAGCTGGCGCACCAGCTCCACCCGCAGCGGCAGCGTGCGCCGCTGGCGGAACCCGGACACCGAGCCGTCGGCGTCGTACCCGGTGTCCTCCCGGTTGGCCGCGAGCTCCATCTCGGCGATGGCCGCCGGGTCGGTGTGCACGGTGCTGACCGACTCGCCCGGCTTGAGCGGCTGACCGGTCACGACGGCTCCCTGCCTCTTGTGCCCGTTCTCGCTCACGCGGAGGGCTCCTCTCCGACGAGTTGGAGGAACGCGTCTTCCAGGCGCCTGCGCGGCCCGGCCTGTTCCACGGCCACACCCGCGCGCACCAGCACGGTGAGCGCCGCCGAGCGCGGCACCCCGTCCAGGTCGGCGTGCACGAGGTCGCCCTCCACGCTCACCGCCCGCACACCGGTCACCCCGTGCAGCGCCTCGGCCGCCGCCACCGGGTCGTCCACCCGGAAGGTCGCCTCGCCGCCACCGGCGACGATGTCGTCCACCGCGCCCTCGGCGACGAGCCTGCCGCGGTGCATGACCACCACGTGGTCGCAGGTCTGCTCGACCTCGGCCAGCAGGTGGCTCGACACCACGACCGTGCGCCCGGTGGCCGCGTAGCGGCGCAGCACCTCGCGCATCTGGTGGATCTGCGGCGGGTCGAGCCCGTTGGTCGGCTCGTCGAGCACCATCAGGTCCGGGAAGCCGAGCATCGCCTGGGCGATCGCCAGCCGCTGCCGCATGCCCTGGCTGTAGGTGCGCACCTTGCGCTCCACGGCCGCGCCCAGCCCGGCGATCTCCAGCGCCTCGTCGAAGTGCGCGCGCTCGCGGGGCCGCCCGGTGGCGTCCCAGTAGAGCTCCAGGTTGGCCCGGCCGGACAGGTGCGGCAGGAAGCCCGCGCCCTCGACGAACGAGCCGATCCGGGACAGCACCGGCGCGCCGGCGCGGATCCGGTGCCCGAACACCCGGATCTGGCCCTCGGTCGGCTGGATGAGGCCCATCAGCATCCGCAGCGTGGTGGTCTTGCCCGCGCCGTTGGGCCCGAGCAGGCCGAGCACCTGGCCGCGCCCGACGCGGAAGGACAGGTCGTTGACCGCCTTGAGCCCGCCCGGGTAGGACTTCGACAGGTTCTCGATCACCAGCGGCACCTCGGCCAGCGCCGGGTCCGCGTCGTCCTGGCGCCTGCGGCGCAGCGCGCCCCAGAGGACCGCCAGGGCCACCAGACCAAGGACCACCGCGATGCCGACCAGCGGCGCCAGCGGCGGCCCGGTGCTCGACCGGGTGCCCGGCACGACCGGCACCGACAGCGGGCTGCCCCCGGCGAGGGAGATCTTGTAGGCCGCCGCCTGGGTGGGCGTCGCGTACGCCTGGTCGGTGGTCGAGACCACCAGCTCCACCCGGTGGTCGGCCTCGATCGGCCGGACGATCCCGGGCAGCGCCACGGTGAGTTCCACCGCGCTGCCGTCGGCCGGGAGCGCGGGAGTGCGCAGCGCGGACACCGCCGACCCGGGCAACGTGCGCACGCCGTCCGGCCCGACGTCGTAGAGCTTGGCGAAGAGCACCGCGCCGTCCGGGGCGGCCCCCTGCGCGCTCGCCACCCGCAGCCGCGCCGTGCTCGCGCCCGCGATGAGCAGCTGACCGGTCATCGTCGGGCTGCTGAACCGCGCGGCCTGGCCGGGCAGGTCGATCGAGATGCGGCCCGCCAGCCGGGCCGAACCGCTGATCACCGAGCCGAGCCCGGGCATGCTGCTGATCGAGGCCGGGTTGCCGCCGGGCGGGTTGACCACCGTCTGCTCACCGCCGGTGAGCGCCAGGGGCCGCCGCTCGGTCGCGGCACCACCGCTGAGACCTGGGTAGGCGCCGGTGCTGACGGTGCGCACCGAAGGCGCGCCCTGGGCCCGCAGCGCCCCCTGCACGGCGTAGGTGAACCCGGCCCGCGTCGCGCCCCGGCGCTCCGGGTCGAGCGTGTCGCGGAACCAGTCGGCGATCTCGCCGCGCAGCTCCGGGCCGGGCTTGCCACCGTCGTGGCCGCCGGTGTACCAGACGACCTTGACCTTTCCGCCCGCCGCGCTGATCTGCCGCGCGTTGGCGTCGGCCTGGTCCAGGCCGAAGAGCGTGTCCTGCTCACCCTGCACGAGCATCGTCGGCTGGGTGATCTTTCCGGTCACCGACGCCGGCGACACCCGGCGCAGCAGGTCCGCGGTCGCCTGGTCGGCGCGCCCGGTGGTGGCCACCTGCGAGTAGGCGCGGCAGACCTCGGCGGTGAACCGGCCGCACGGGTCGCCGCTCGCCTGCGGCCTGCCCCCGCTACCCGCGCCGGAACCGCCCGCGGCTCCGGTGTCCACCGCGGTCCCGCCGGTCGCGCCCGCGCTCGAGTCGTCCTCGGAGCCGGGTTCGGTCGCGTCGCCGGTCGGGTTCGCCAACCCGGCCGCGCCCATGCCCGCGGCGAAGAAGATGCCCGCCCACGACCGCTTGAACACCCCGTCCTGGGCGTACGGGTTGGGCGCCGCCGTGCCGGGCGCCGTGTCACCGGCCGCGGTGCTCGGGGCCGCCGAGTTCGGGATCAGCGCCTGGCCCAGGTCGTTGTAGGTGATCACCGGGGCGAGCGCGTCGACCCGCTTGTCGGTGCCCGCGAGCAGCAGCGACAGCGCGCCGCCGTACGAGCCGCCGGTCACTCCCACCCGGGGGTCGCCGGGTCCGTCGAGGGCGACCTCGGGCCGGGTGGCGAGCCAGTCGACCAGCGCGCGGGCGTCGGCCACCTCGAAGTCCGGGTCGTTCAGCGAGATCTTGCCCTCGCTGCGGCCGAACCCGCGCGCGGACCAGGCCAGTGCCACGAAACCGCGTTGGGCCAGCTCACGGGCGTCGGAGTCGACGCTCTCCTTGCTCCCGCCGAACCCGTGCGCCACCAGCACCGCGGGCGCGGGGGTCCGCTCCGGCAGGTACAGGGTGGTGTCGACCTTGATGGGCTGGTCGCGGCCGGGGCCGCTGAGCAGGTCGAGGAAGGCGTCGGAACTGGTGACCCGGGGCGGCTCGGAACCGCTGTTGAGCCAGGTCAGACCAGCGGCCGCGACGGCCACCACGACCAGCGCGGTGACGACCTGGCGCGGTCGGGGTCTTGGGATCGAGGGCACACCTGGACCGTATTGGAGACTTCCTGAGAGTGCTCCCAGTACCACCGGCAGTACCACCGGCCTGCCCCTGACGGGTGATGTCGGCTACACCGTCGCCGCTGGTCACGACGTGTCCAGGAACTGTCCCCCGCAGGTCAGGACCGCCGGGTGGGCGAGAGTCCGGCCAGGTCCGGACCGGTCCACCGAGGCCCCCGACTGGTGCCCGGCGGCCGGACAGGGAAGAATCGGACAAAGAACATGTCGGAGGGGAGTATTCCTTCGCACCGGTGTCGTCAGCACGGACCCCCGGGTCCCGGGGCCGGTGGCCGAGCGCAGCCCGGCGGAAGAGACCTCCGGTCGTCGGCGCTTGTCCGTACACCGGAGGTCTGATCAATGGTTGTCCCCGCCTGGGTCTGGTTCGCCACGATCGGCGGACTGATCGCGCTGCTCGCGATCGATCTGTTCATCGTGGACCGCAAGCCGCACGAGGTCACCGTCGGCGAGGCGGGCCGCTGGGTGGCCTTCTACATCGGCTGCGCGGTCGTCTTCGGCGGTGCGATCTGGGCGTTCTCCGGCGGGACCTACGCGGGTGAGTTCTTCGCCGGCTACATCACCGAGTACTCGCTCTCGGTCGACAACCTGTTCATCTTCCTGATCATCATGTCCGCGTTCTCGGTGCCCAAGATCCACCAGCACAAGGTGCTGCTGATCGGCATCGTGCTGGCGCTGGTCATGCGCGGGGCGTTCATCGCCGTCGGCGCGGTGGCGATCGCCAAGTTCAGCTGGGTCTTCTACCTGTTCGGCCTCTTCCTCATCTACACCGCCTGGAACCTGTCCCGGCAGGGCCTGGGCGAGGACGAGGAGTACGAGGAGAACGCGCTGACCAGGGTCGCCCGCAAGGTCTTCCCGGTCACCGACACCTACCACGGCGCCAACTCGTTCGTCCGGATCGACGGCAAGCGGTTCGTCACCCCGATGTTCATCGTGATGATCGCGATCGGCACCGCGGACCTGCTGTTCGCTGTGGACTCGATCCCGGCGATCTTCGGCCTGACCAAGGAGCCGTTCCTGGTCTTCTCGGCCAACGCCTTCGCCCTGATGGGGCTGCGCCAGCTCTACTTCCTGCTCGGCGGGCTGCTCAGGAGGCTGGTGTACCTCTCGGTCGGCCTGGCGGTCATCCTGGCCTTCATCGGCGTCAAGCTGATCCTGGAGGCGCTGCACACCAACGCGCTCTCGTTCCTCAACGGCGGTGAGCCCTTCGGCGTCTGGGTGCCCAACATCGTCGTCTCGCTCACCGTGATCGTCGGCGTACTGGCCATCACCACCATCGCCAGCCTGCTCAAGTCCAAGCGGGACGCCGCCGCCGAGGGCCCGTCGGTGGTCGACGAGCCGCTCGAGTCGGGTGAACCGGTCGAGCACGGGCGCTGACCCGTTGCATTAGCCAATGCGCGATCACGCATGGAAAAGCGGGCACCGATAATCGGTGCCCGCTTTTCTGTGGACGAGTGGTAATAATCGACGGTCCTGAGGTTTGCTAAACGTCGGGTACCGTTCGACGCGTGCGCCCAGAGGACATCGAACTGCTGGCGGCGCCCGGCGCGCCCGCCCTCCACGCAGACCTGCTACTGGTCGGTCTCGCCGCTCCCGACCTGGCCGGGAACGCCTACCGCGGCGGCCTGCGCCGGGTCGGTCCGGCCGGTTCCGATGTGGTCGAGTTCACCCGCGGCTACCGCGATTTCGCCCCCGCGATCTCACCCGACGGGAGTCAGGTCGCCTTTCTGCGCTGCGTCGACGCCTCCTCGGCCCCGCGGCTTTTCGTGATCCCGGTGAACGGCGGCGAGGCGCGCGAGGTCGCCGCCCTGCCGCTCGGCGTGGGCGCGCCGGTGTGGGCCCCGGACTCGCGGCGGATCGCTTTCGTGGCGCGGGTTCCCGAGCCGGGCCGCTACGGCACCCGGACGCCGGAGGGCGATGCGCCGGACGCAGCAGCGGAGGAACCGCGCTGGATCACCCGTCTGGAGTACCGGTTCGACGACATCGGCTTCCTGCACGACCGTCCACCCCAGCTGTTCGTCGTGGACAGTGCACAGCCCGGCGCGCAGCCGCGTCAACTGACCGAGGGCCTGGCCGAGCCCGCGGGCCCCGCGTGGACGCCCTCGGGCGAGCACGTCGTGGTGAGCGCCAAGCGCGGCTGGGGCGTCGAGGAGTCGCTCAACACCGACGTCTACGCCGTGCCCGCCGCGGGCGGTGACCCCGTCCTGGTGGTCCGCAGCGAGGGGACGGTCGAGCGCCCGGTCGTGCTCGACGACGGCACCGTGGCCTACCTGGGCGACGCGTTCCCCGGAATCCATTGCGTGGCGCGCAACGTCGGGCTGTGGACCGTCCCGCTGGCACTGGACGGCACCCCCGGCACCCCGCGCAGGCTGACCGACGCCGAGACCGTCGACATCGAGCCCACCTCCGGGCGGCCGGTCCAGACCACCGACGGCCTGCTGGTCGCCGTGCGCAACCGCGGCGCGATCGAGCTGCGCCGGGTGCCGCTGGCGGCCGACGGCGCCACGCTGTCCGAGCTCGCGCTGCTGGCGGGCGCGCAGGGGATGGTCAAGGGCTTCGCCGCCGACGGCGACCGGGTGGTGTGCACGGTGTCCACCTGGGACACCGCGGGCGAGGTCGAGCTGGTCGAGGACGAGACCACCCGGCGGCTCACCGACTTCTCCGCCGAGCTGCGGCCCAGGCTGCGGCCGGTGCACGAGATCAAGGCCACCGCGCCGGACGGCTACGCCACGCACGGCTGGCTGGTGCTGCCCGAGGGCGAGGGCCCGCACCCGGTGCTGCTGTCGGTGCACGGCGGCCCGTTCATGTACTACGGCTGGGGCCTGTTCGACGAGGCGCAGGTCTACGCCGCCGCCGGGTACGCGGTCGTGCTGCCGAACCCGCGCGGCTCGGCGGGCTACGGCGAGTCGCACGGCCGCGCGGTCATCGGCGCGATGGGCACCGTCGACGTCGACGACGTGCTCTCGGTGCTCGACGCGGTGCTCGAGCGCCCGGACGTCGACCCCGCGCGGGTGGGCGTCATGGGCGGTTCCTACGGCGGCTGGATGACCGGCTGGCTGGCCGCCCACCACGGCTCGCGGTTCGTGGCCGCCTGGAGCGAGCGCGCGGTCAACGCCTGGGACTCCTTCGTCGGCACCTCGGACATCGGCTGGTGGTTCGCCGAGAACTACTGCGGTCCCGATCCGGCGGAGTGGTCGGCCAGGAGCCCGCTGACGCACGCGGACAAGATCACCATCCCGTTCGCCGTCGTGCACTCCGAGCACGACTGGCGGTGCCCGGTCGAGCAGGCGCAGCGGATGTACGTCGCCCTGCGCCGCAACGGGACGCCCGCCGAGCTGCTGCTCTTCCCCGGCGAGGGGCACGAGCTGAGCCGGTCGGGGAAGCCACGCCACCGCAAGCAGCGCTTCGACGCTGTGCTGCGGTGGTGGTCGCGGCACCTGTGACACACAGGTGCGGCCCGGGGGCGGCGTAGGACCTCGGGCCGTTCGCAGCCGGTGGGCGAGGGCGTTCGCCCACCGGCTGCGAACCGGGAGGCGCGCCCACCGCGCTCCGCTCGTCGGGTGACATCACCCGCTTGGGTACTGGCATAAAAGACGTGGCCAAGGGGTCGAAGGGCGGTCGTCCACCGGCCTTCGACCCGAGACCTGCAAGCAGCGCCACGCCGTGGAACGTGGCATCGACCGGCTCAAGCGCCACCGGGCGGTGGCCACCCGCCACGACAAGCCCGCTGTGCGCTACGAAGCCACCGTGCGTGTCGCCGCGATCGACGAATGGCTCTGATCGACTTCGACACCGGCCCTAGAGCAGGGTGTAGTTGAGCTCGTCGCAGACCCGGGCGAGCGGGAGGTCCAGACCGGGGTAGTCCAGCGGCAGCAGCACGTCCGGGCTGCGCGGCAGCGCGCCGCTGCCCGGCGGGTCCCACAGGCACACCGCCGGTTCGCCACTGTCCATCGAGGACCGGTACCACACCCCGTCGAGTTCCGGGTGGGCCTGGCGGATCGCCCTGGCCCAGGCCTGGGTGACCGACTTGGTGCCGCTGTTGATCTCCTGCGAGGCGCCCGCCCTGGTCGGCCACAGGCCACCGAGGTCGAGCAGGCGCAGCGTCCGGCGCGGCCGGAAGACCACCAGGTGCGGTTTGCGGGTGGTGCGGTCGACCACCGACGTCTGCTGGAACACCTCGGCGATGCTGGTGCGCACGCTCAGTCCGAAGTAGAGGGTGCCGTGCCCGGGCGCGGTGGCCGGGCCGCCGTCGGCGCCCAGCGGGTGCGGGTCGAACCGGGCGTGCGGCAGCGGTCCGGTGTAGCGGAAGGAGTTCCAGCGCTGCCGGTGCGCGCCCGCGGCCGCGAAGACGCGCACCAGGTGCGTGCCGCCGTGCAGCGCCACCACGTCCTCGTCGGCGCGCAGCAGCGGCTTGAGCTCGTCGGGGGCAGGCGGCTGGGGGAGCCGTGACATGCGGGGTGGGGTCCAGTCGTCGGATCGGGCGGGGGTGCGCTCAGGCGGGGGTGCCGAGCACCTCGGCCAGCGTCGCGACCCGGGTGGGGGAGCCGCCCGCGAGCAGCCACTGCCGGGGGGTGGCGGGTTCGTCGTCGACGCGCAGCTCGGCCTGCGGGGTGGTCATGAACGCCGCCACCACCAGCGGGGGTTGGTCCTCGGGCACCGCGGCGAGCACGACCTCCAGCCCGGGCAGCACCCCCGAGGGCGCGAACTGCCAGGCGGGCAGCCGCCAGCCGCCGCGGTCCTTCCAGCCCGCGAGCCTGCCCGCGGCCAGCCGGTGCCGGATCCGGCTGGTGTCGACGCCGACCGCGTGCGCGGCGTCGGACACCGTCAGGGCCGAGTCGCGCAGCACGGCCTGGGCGGCGACCGCGCGGGCGCGCGAGTCGACCTCCTCGCCGCGGCGCGGGGTCAGGTCCAGGCCCACCTCGGTCAGCGCGTCGCGCTGGTCGGTGGAGAAGTAGTCGGCCGGGTCCGGGTTGGCCGGGGAGAGCCGCCGCGCGGCCTCCTCGACCAGCTCCAGGAACTCGACCGGGCTGATTCTCAGGCCTGCCTTGGCGAGCACGTGCTCCAGCGCGACTGTCATTCGCCTAGAGTATCCCGCCTGTGCGGGTTCGTGCGCCTTTGTGGGAGAACTCACCTAGATCAACACGTACCGCTCACAGTCAAACACCGACAGTGGTTTCAGCCTAGTGCAACGCCCGGCCGCCACCGGTACGTCCATCCAGGTATGAGCGGTGCGAGACGCGGGCTGTCCCGCGGGTGGGTGGCCACGGCCACCGCGGTGATCGGTGCCCTGGTGGTCGGGGGCGCGTACTGGGTCGGCCGGACCGATGGGGCGGCGATGCCGGAGACGCCGGGGACCACGGTGACGACGGGGATCTCCGGCGGCCCGGTCCGCCTGGTCGGCTACGACTCGTGCGACGCGGCGCTGGCCGACCTGCGCCGCGCGGCCCTGGACCGGGTGAGCGCCTGGGGCCTCGACGGCGAACCGGTGCCGATGGACGCGATGCCCGCGCCCGCGCAGGACTCGGCGGGCGCCCCGGGGGTCGCCGAGCGCTCCGCCGCCCCCGACCAGGGGCACTCCACGACCAACAACCACGAGACCGCGGCCGACGAGCCCGACCTGGTCAAGACCGACGGCAGGCGCATCGTCACGGTCATCGACGGCAACCTGCGCGTCGTCGACACGGTCACCCGGGCGCTCACCGCCACCCTGGCGCTCCCCGCCGGGGAACCCGCCGCGCTGCTGCTCGAGGACGACCGCGCGCTGGTCATGGTCCGCACCTCGGGCGCCGGTGACGTCCCGAGCACCACCCTGGTCCATGTGGACCTCACCGGCGGTGCCCGGGTCGTCGGCACGCTGGCCGTCGACGGCGGATACCTCGACGGCCGCCAGGTCGGGACGGTCGCCCGGATCGTGCTCCGGTCCCGGCCGCGGCTGGAGTTCACCCACCCCACCGGCGGCGACGACACCGCCGAGGCGCTCCGGCGCAACCGCGAGGTGATCAACCAGGCGGGCATCGACCGGTGGCTGCCCGGCTTCCGGCTCGACGCCGACGGCGAGCACGACTCCGGGCGGCTGGTCGACTGCGCGGACGTGCGCAGACCCGCCGACTACACCGGCACCTCGCTGCTCACCGTGCTGTCCCTGGACCTGCGCGCGCCGCTCGGCCAGGGCGACCCGCTCGCCGTCGCCGCCGACGGCGACACCGTCTACGGCACCGCCACCAGCCTCTACGTGGCCGACGACCAGTGGTCCCGCTCCGGGATCCTGCCCTCGTTCGGGCGGCGCAAGCCCGCGCCGGACACCGCGCGCACCGAGATCCACCAGTTCGACATCACCCGTTCGGGCAAGCCGGTCTACACCGCGTCCGGCTCGGTCGACGGCTCGCTGCTCAACCAGTACTCGCTGTCCGAGCACGAGGGCGCGCTGCGGGTCGCGACCACGACCGAGGACCCGGCCCGCTGCTGCGACCGCACCCCCGGCAGCGAGAGCGCGGTCAGCGTGCTCGAGCGGCGGGGCGCCGACCTGGTCGTCATCGGCACCGTCGGCGGGCTGGGCCGGGGCGAGCGGATCCACTCCGTCCGCTACGTCGGCGACACCGCCTACCTGGTGACCTTCCGGCGCACCGACCCGCTCTACACCCTGGACCTGGGCGACCCGGCGCACCCGAGGGTCACCGGTGAGCTCAAGATCACCGGCTACTCCGCCTACCTGCACCCGGTCGCCGAGGGCAGGCTGCTGGGCGTCGGCCAGGAGGCGACCGAGCGGGGCCGGGCGACCGGCACCCAGGTCTCGCTGTTCGACACCACCTCGCCCGCCGCGCGGCGGGTCGCCCAGTTCCAGCTGCCCGGGACCTCCTCGGCGGCCGAGTTCGACCCGCACGCCTTCCTGTTCTGGCCGGAGCGCGGGCTGGTGGTGCTGCCCCTGCGGTCGTCGGTCGAGCGCGGCGGCGCCGGTTCGGCGCTGGTGCTGCGGATCGCGGGCGACCAGCTGGTCGAGGTGGGTCGGGTCGCGCACCCGCCCACCGGCCACGCCAACCCTCGGGTGCAGCGGTCGCTGGTCGCCGCGGGTGCGCTGTGGACGGTGTCGGGCAACGGGCTGCTGGCCTCCGACCTGGACACCGCGGCTCAGCTCGCGTGGCTGCCGTTCGGCTGACGGGCCGCGGGCACGAGGGTCTCGCGCAGGTAGGACCACAGCCGCGGGCCGGGCACCGCGCCTGACCCGGTCGTGGGGAACGGCGTGCCGTGCAGCGCGGCGCGCACCGCGTCGTCGTCGGTGACGAACTCCGGGCGCAGGTGCTCGGTGTCGTAGTAGCGGTGGAACACCGGGGTGATGCCGCCGGAGAGCGGCGGCACGATCCAGCTCCAGTCGGCCGGGCAGCGCCTGCCCGCCCTGGCCTCCTTCGCCACGTGGGCGAGGAACCGGTCCGACTCGGTGTGGTGGTCGCTGATCGTCACCCCGGCCTCGGCGTAGGAGTGCAGCACGGCCACGTTCAGCTCGACCAGCGCCCGGTCGCGCCAGAGCGTGGCCGCCCGGGAGGTGTCCAGGCCGAGCCGCCGCGCCACCTCCGGCAGCAGGTTGTAGCGGTCGGCGTCGGCGAGGTTGCGGGCGCCGATCTCGGTGCCCATGTACCAGCCGTTGAACGGCGCGGCCGGGTAGCTGACCCCGCCGATCGAGAGCCGCATCGAGCTGATCACCGGGACCGCGTGCCAGCGCAGTCCCAGCTCGGCGAACCACGGGTGGTCGGGGTGGGTCAGCGCCACCTCGGCCACCGCGTCCGGCGGCAGCGGGAACAGCCGGGCGGGCTCGTCCGGTGTGGACACCACCAGCGGGAGCACGTCGAAGGCCGAGCGGGTGGCCGGCGGTCGCCAGCCCAGCCCCTGGACCGCCTCGGTGAAGTCGGCGTAGCGCGGGTCGCCGAGCGGGTCGCGGTAGCCCGCGTACCGGATCAGCTGCTCGTTCCAGATCCGCGGCCCGGGCCGCCCCGGCGCGTCCGGGGCGAACACGGTGATCATCGACCGGACCCGGCCGCCGTTGGTGGCCAGCCGCAGGTGCCGGGCGCACTGCGCGGCCACCTCCTCGGCGCCGCGCACCGCGCGCATGTCGCGCACGCGCAGGCCGCGCCAGTAGAGCCGGCCGATGCAGCGGGCGCTGTTGCGCCAGGCCGCCCGGGCGCCGAAGGCCAGCTCGGCGCTGGTGTGCTGGTAGGTGCCGGTCAGCTCGATCTCGGCGAGCACCCAGGAGATCCGCGTGCGCGCGGGCCCGGCGTCGGGGTTCTCGGCGTGGAAGAGCTCCAGGAACGCCACCGCCTCGTCCGGGTCCGCCGTCCCCGGCCCGGCGCCCACCCGCCCCGCGGCGGGGCCGGTCGAGCCGTCGAACTGGCGGGGGAGCGTCCACATCTCACCGGTCACCCGGGGGAACCTACCGGCGGCCCAGTCTGTCGCCACCAACTCTCACTCGATCGGGGCACTGCACGAATGGGGTAAGGCGGAACTGTCACCGGGGAATCGGGGGCCGGCCCGACGGCGTGGCCGCAATGCGTCCGTTGCCTGGCGCACGCCGCCGAACCGGGCATGGTAAGAGCATTCGGCCCGCCTGGAGTGGTGCTAATCACTGTCTGAAAAACTGGGATATTCAGTTACGCGAATTCAGTCGTGTCATTCGATGTCGTGACACCCGATGAGGTGAATGGTGTCGGTAACGCTGGGCGGAAGGAGCAGTGAACTACTCATCGGTCCGCCGCCGACAATGCCGGGCCGGGTGCGCGCGGTCCGGCGGCGGGATCAGAGCGCGAACACGGCCCCGGTCTGGGCGCGCAGCGCGCACGGATTGCTGAACCGCTTGGCGTACCAGACGAACCGGCTGCCCCAGCGGCCGTGCGCGGTCACCACCACCGGGTCGTACTCCAGGGTGCAGAACGCGTCCGGGTTGACGTTGAGCGCGGAGAAGTTGCCGTTCACCTGCGACAGCCGCGCGCAGGCGCCCGTCGGGTCCGGGTGCGAGCCCAGGTCCGGCGCGCACTCCAGGGTCGCGTCGCGGTGGCCGGTGGCGGTGTGGACGGTGAGGTAGAGCACCGCGTGCACGGGCGCGATCTGCGCCGCCGCGGTCCCGGCCGGGAGCAGCGCGGTGGCCGCGGCGAGCGCGCCCGCGACGGCGAGGGTCTTTGCCGACATCTCGGATCACTCCTTCTCGACGGCTTCTTTACCCGCCGAATGGGTGTAGGTGAAAACCTGGCGGGCCCGCGGTTGGCGGGCGGGCCATTTGCGAGCCTAGGTCTTCGGCAATTGTCTCGCGGTCCGGGGCCTCTGGCGCCCGGCCCGGCCCCGATGCTATTCATGTCGCCGCGCTAGTCGGCATGATCGACAAGGCGCTACTTCCTTAAGTTGACATCGGGTGAGGGGTCCTTTCTGTGGGCGGAATTACACGCGTGACGAAGGCGTCGCGGGACCGTTTGTCCGACCGGGTGGCGATCGGGATGCTGATCAGGGCCTTCCCGCCGGACGAGGTCGACGCCGCCATCGATGACGCGGGCGCTCGCGAGCAGCGCTCGCGCGCCCTGCCCGCGCGCACAATGGTCTACTTCACCCTGGCGTTATGGCTCTTCGGCAGCGCGGGCTACGACGCGGTCCTGGCCCGGCTGACCGCGGGCATGCACTGGGCCGGGGTAGCCACCGGCACCCGGTCGGCGCCGAGCACCGGGTCGATCACCAAGGCCCGCAAGCGGCTGGGCCCGGAGGTGATGCGCAGGCTGTTCCTGCGCCGGGCCGCGGCCGACCGGGCCGAGGCGGCGCGCTGGCGCGGGCTGCGGGTGTGCACCCTCGACGGCGGCGCGGTGGACATCCCGGACACCGCCGCCAACCTGGCCGCGTTCGCCGACCCGCGGGTCGGCGTGTCGGTGCTCGCCGGGCAGGACACCGGGTCGCTGCTCGACGTGGCCGTCGGCGCGCACCGCGCCGGGCTCGCCACCGGCGTGCTCGACTCGGTCCGCCCGGGCACGCTGCTGGTGGCCCACCGCTCGGGCGGCGAGCTCGACCTGTGGCGCGCGGCGGCCGACCGCGGCGCGGAGCTGCTCTGGCGGGTCCGCCAGCCCGCGGCGCTGCCGCGGCTGCACGTGCTGCCCGACGGCTCGTTCCTGTCCCGGCTGCTGCCCGAGGACGGTCCGCTCGCCGGCTCGCTGGCCGTGCGAGTGGTACCGGGCGCCGAGGCGGTACTGGTGACCACGCTGCTCGACCCGGACCAGGCGCCCGCGGCCGAGCTGGCCGCGCTGCACCGGGGCCGCTGGCGGTTCGAGTCGCTGTTCGAGTCGCTCGAGGTGGGGCCGGTCGCGCTGCGCTCGCAGGATCCGCATGGCGTCGCACAGGAGCTGTGGGCGATGCTGTGCGTGTACCAAGCCGTGCAGCCGTGGCGTGGTAAGGAAGCGATCGAACGCGCCGGTCGGAGCTCGCACCGGGGCGAATCCCGCTAGCCGAGGAGGGTGCGTGGCGGTCGAGAGCAGGGTGGCGGTCGTCGGGTTCGGCCTGGCGGGCAGTGCCTTTCACGCTCCGTTCATCGCCGCGACCCCGGGTCTTCGGCTCACCGCGGTGGTCACCGGCAACCCGGAGCGGGCCGCGGCGGCCACCGAGCGCTACCCCGGTGTCGAGGTGCTCGGTGCCGCGGAGGAGCTGTGGCGGCGCGCGGGTGAGTTCGACCTCGCGGTGATCGCGACCCCGAACCGGCACCACGTGCCGCAGGCGAAGGCCGCGCTGGCCGCGGGCCTCGCGGTGGTCGTGGACAAGCCGGTCGCCGGGACCGGGCGGGAGGTCCGGGAGCTGGTCGAGGCGGCCGACCGCGCGGGGAAGATGCTCACCGCCTTCCAGAACCGCCGCTGGGACGGCGACTTCCGCACCGCGCGCGAACTGGTCGAGGGCGGCGCGCTCGGCGAGGTCACCCGGTTCGAGTCCCGCTTCGAGCGCGCGGCGGGTCCGGTGAAGTCGGGCTGGAAGGGCAGCACAGACCCGGCCGACCTGGCGAGCGTGCTCTACGACCTGGGCAGCCACGTCGTCGACCAGGCCATCGCGCTGTTCGGCAGGCCGAGCACCGTCACCGCCGAGCTGACCGGCCCCCGCGACGAGGACGCGACCGTGCTGCTCACCCACACCGGTGGAGTCCGCTCGTACCTGCGGGCCAGCAAGCTGACCGCGCCCGCCGCCCCGCGCCTGCTCGTCACCGGCCCCACCGCGGGCTACCGGTGCTGGGGGCTCGACCCGCAGGAGGCGGCCTCCCGCGCGGGGGTCCGGCCGGACGAGCCGGGCTTCGGCGTGTACCCCCCGGCGCAATGGGGACAGCTCGTCACCGCCGCCGGTACCGAGACGGTGCCCACCCAAGACGGCGACTACCTCGGCTACTACCGGGCGGTCGGCGCCTGCCTGCGCGGTGACGGACCGCCACCGGTCCCGCTCGGCCAGACGGTGGATCTTGTCGACACCATCGAGGCCGCGCTGCGCTCGTCGGCCGAGAAGTCGCCGGTCTCGCTCTGACTGGTCGTGCGGCGAGGCCCCGATCGGGGTAGGACCACAGGGTGACTGAACCCGCTCCCGACCCGCGCCGCTGGCGAGCGCTCGCGGTGACCCAGGCGGCGGGGTTCATGACCCTGCTCGACGTCAGCATCGTCAACGTCGCGCTGCCCTCGATCCAGGCCGACCTGGGCGCCGGGCCCAGCGCCATCCAGTGGGTGATCTCCGGGTACGCGCTGACCTTCGGGCTCTCGCTGGTCGCGGGCGGCAGGCTCGGTGACGCGCTCGGCCGCAGGCGGATGTTCCTCATCGCGCTCACCGGGTTCGTGCTCACCAGCGCCCTGGCGGGCGCGGCGCCGAACCTGAGCCTGCTCATCGCGGCCCGGCTGCTGCAGGGGATCACCGGCGGCCTGCTCACCCCGCAGAACTCCGGGCTGATCCAGGACATGTTCCGCGGCGCCGAACGCGGCCGGGCGTTCGGCGTGTTCGGCGCGACGGTCGGCATCTCGACCGCGGTCGGCCCGGTGGCGGGCGGGGTGATCCTCGCGCTGTTCGGCGATCCCGAGGGCTGGCGCTGGGTGTTCTACGTCAACCTGCCCGTCGGGCTGGTCGCGCTGTTCCTCGCCGCGCGGCTGCTGCCCAAGGCGGAGACCCGGTCCCGGCCCGACATCGATGTGGTGGGCGCGCTGCTGCTCGGCGCCGCCGTGTTCGCGCTGCTGTTCCCCCTGGTGGAGGCCGACGACCTGGCCGCGCTGTGGTGGCTGTTCCCGGTCGCGGTGGCACTGGGGCTGCTGTTCGTCCGCTGGGAGCACCGGACCACCGCGGGCGGGCGGGCGCCGCTGCTGGACGTGCGCCTGTTCTCCGAGGTCCCCGGGTTCGTGGCCGGGATCGGCATCGGGATGGCCTACTTCTGCGGGTTCACCGGGATCTGGCTCGTCTTCGCGCTGTTCTTCCAGTCCGGGCTCGGCTACACGCCGCTGCAGTCCGGGCTCGCGGTCACGCCGTTCGCGATCGGCGGGGCCATCGCCGCGGTGGTCGCGGGCAGGCTGGTGGCCCGCTTCGGGCGGGCGGTCACCGTGGCCGGGTTGGTGCTCGTCGCGGTCGGGCTGGCCGGGGTCGCGGTGGTGGGGCTGTTCGTCGACGGGCCGTCGGTCGGGCTGTGGATGGCGTTGCCGATGGCGGTGGCCGGGGTCGGCGGCGGCGCGGTGATCTCGCCGAACACGACGCTGACGCTGTCCTGCGTGCCGAACCGGATGGCCGGGGTGGCGGGCGGGGTGCTGCAGACCGGGCAGCGGATCGGCACCGCGGTCGGCACGGCCACCCTGGCGACGATCTTCCACGCGGTGCTCGCCGGTTCCGCGCAGTACCAGCGCGCGCTGGCGGTGGCGCTGTTCGCCGCGGTCGGGCTGATCTTGGTCGCGTTGCTGCTCGCGGTGCGCGACTGGCGGGCCGACCGGCAGCGGGAGATCGACCGGGAGGCGGCTCCGGTGGGCTGACCGGGACATGCCTGACCGGGACATGCATGGTGGGAAATATCCGTCTAA
The DNA here is from genome assembly GCF_030269645.1 of Actinokineospora sp. NBRC 105648. Taxonomy (GTDB): domain Bacteria; phylum Actinomycetota; class Actinomycetes; order Mycobacteriales; family Pseudonocardiaceae; genus Actinokineospora. The sequence continues at coordinate 242,836 of NZ_BSTR01000002.1, forward strand.
CCACTGGTCTATCGCGTGAGTTGATGCTTACGCTACTCGCTGGAAACAGACGATCACACCCCTGTGCACCCCAGTCCCCCGCGAAAGGCACGCAGCCATGCGCTCTGGCCTCGTCCGTTCTGCCCTTGTCCGCACAGCCCTTGTCCGCACGGCCGTCGTCGCGACGGCGGCGGTGACCTGCGCCCTGTTCGGTGCCACGACCGCCTCCGCCGCGACCGGTGCGGGCGAGAACGACCCGGTCGCCACTGTGATCGCCCCGGCGGATGCCCCGGCAGTCGCCCCGGCGTCCGCGCTGGTGACCAAGCTGTCCCAGGCCGACGCCGCCGCGCGGTTACGGTCGTCGAACATCACCTGGTCCTCCAGTGGCGGTTGCACTGATCGATCCCGGTCCAACTGCACCTCGTTCTCCCAGGTCAACCTGACCACCGTGCAGGGTGCCCAGACGCTCAAGAGCGCGACCGGCTGCGCGCTGAACATCACCGGCGGCACCGAGGTCGGCCACGCCGACGGCACCTACAGCCACTACAACGGCTACAAGTTCGACTTCGCGCTGAGCAGCTGCCTGACCAACTACATCAAGGGCACCTTCACCGCCATCGGCGGCAACCAGTGGCGGTCGGGCAGCGGCAACATCTACTACCTGGAGAGCAACCACTGGGACGTGACCTTCTACAACTGCGGCGGCTGCTGACCGGGCTCTCCTAAGACAGCGGTGTCGCCGCTGTCTTAGGAGACCCTCAGTAGCTCCGTGTGACTGTTGCGGTACGTTCCGCGCCATGACGCTGGCCCCGTTCGTCGCCGACCCAGCCCGGTCCGGCGACACCGCCGTGTTCGACGAGCTCGAGTCCGCGGTCCGGCTGTACTGCCGCCGGTTCCCCGCGGTGTTCACCACCGCCCGCGGCAGCACGCTGTGCGCCGAGGACGGCCGAGAGTTCCTCGACTTCTTCTGCGGCGCGGGTGCGCTCAACTACGGGCACAACGACCCGCGGATCATCGCCCGGCTGGTCGACTACCTCACCTCGGGTGGGCTGCTGCACGGGCTCGACCTGCACACCGCGGCGAAACGCGAGTTCCTCCGGGTGCTGCGCGAGGTCGTGCTCGCCCCGCGCGGGCTCGACCACCGGGTCCAGTTCTGCGGTCCGACCGGGACCGACGCGGTGGAGGCCGCGCTCAAGCTCGCGCGCAAGGCCACCGGGCGGCGCACCGTCGTGGCGTTCTCCGGCGGCTTCCACGGGATGTCGCGCGGATCCCTCGCGGTGACCGGGAGCCGCGCCGGGGGAGTGGGTCCGCACGACACGGTCTTCCTGCCCTACGCGGACGGTCCGGCCGGCGAGTTCGACTCGGTGGCGCTCCTCGCCCGCCAGCTCGACGACCCGAGCAGCGGGCTTCCGTTGCCCGCCGCGGTGATCGTCGAGTCGGTGCAGATGGACGGCGGCGTCCACCCCGCGCCCGCGCGGTGGCTGCGCGACCTGCGGGAGCTGACCGCCGCGCGCGGCATCGTGCTGATCTGCGATGAGATCCAGGCGGGCTGTGGTCGCACCGGCCGGTTCTTCGGCTTCGAGGCCGCCGGGATCGTGCCGGACCTGATCACCCTGTCCAAGTCGCTCGGCGGTGCCGGACTGCCGATCTCGGTCGTGCTTATCCGACCGGACCTCGACGTGTGGTCTCCCGGTGAGCACACCGGCACCTTCCGCGGCAACCAGCTCGCGTTCGTCGCGGGTGCGGCGGCACTGGAACTGTGGCGGGACAACGAGTTCCTCGACCGGCTCGCGCGCAACGCCGACCGGCTCAGCCGGTTCGGGCGGCAGGTGGCCGCTACCGGGACACCGGTTCGCGGGACCGGGATGGTGCTCGGTGTCGAGGTCGGGCCGGACCGGGCCGACGCCGTGCAGCGGTACTGCTTCGACCACGGGCTGATCGTCGAGACCTGCGGGCGGACGGGTGGGGTCGTCAAGGTGACGCCGCCGCTGACGATCGAACCGGACGACCTGGACCGCGGGTTGACGATCCTGCTGGCCGCGCTCAGCTGAGCCGGACCGGCAGCCGCTTGAGCCCGTTCTGGAAGTTCGACCGCAGCCGCGCGGGCTCGCCCGCCGGGACCAGCAAGCCGGGCAGGTCGAGCACGGCGTTCATGACCGCGCGCAGCTGCACGCGGGCGAGATGCGCGCCGAGGCAGAAGTGCGGGCCGTGGCCGAAGGACAGGTGGTCGTTGGGCGCGCGGGTCACGTCGAAGGCGTCGGGCTCGGCGAAAGCGCGCTCGTCGCGGTTGGCCGAGGAGAACCAGACGACGACCTTGTCGCCCGCGTCGATCCGGGTGCCCGCCAGCTCGGTGTCCACAGTGGCCGTTCGGCGGAAGTGCATGACCGGCGTCCACCACCGCAGCATCTCCTCGACCGCCCCGGGCAGCAATGACCGATCGGCCTTGAGCGCTCGGTAGGTGTCCGGATAGGACATGAGGGCCACCAAACCACCGGGGATGCCGTTGCGCAGGGTCTCGTTGCCCGCCACGGAGAACAGCCAGAACAGGTTCTCGAACTCCTCGATCGACACCCGGCCGCCCACATCGTCCACATGCGACATCAGGGTGCTCATCACGTCGGTGCCCGGGGCGCGCCGCTTGAGCTCGCCGAGGCCGTGGGCGTAGGCGTAGAGGTCGGGCATGCCCGCCCGGGTGCGCGGATCGGGCATCGCGCCCGCGGCGTCCGGGGTCGGCCGCAGCGCCAGCGCGGCGCGGGCGAGGTCGGTGACGTCCGGCCCGGCCACCGCGCTGGCGGCGTACTCGGCGTCCTGGAAGCCGATGACCCGGTTGCTCCAGTCGAACATCAGCCACCGGTCAGCCGCCGGCACGCCGAACACCTCGGCCAGCGTCAGCAGCGGGAGGTCCGCGGTCTCCTTGGCGAAGTCGAACTCGCCGCGCAGACCGCCCACCAGCTCCCGCGCCCAGCCCTTGATCCGCTCGCCGATCGCGGCCAGCGCCCGCGGGGTGAACGCCTTGGTCAGCAGGCCGCGCAGCCGGGAGTGGTCGGGCGGGTCCTGGTTGAGCATCATCTTGCGGGTGTAGGCCAACGCCTCCGGCGCGGGGTCGCGGATCTGGGTGGCGCCCAGCCAGGACGAGAAGACCCCGGGGGTGCGCAACACCCGCCGGGTCTCGGCGTGCCGCAGCACCGCCCAGAAGCCCGGACCGCCCGGCTCGTCCACCCACCGCACGGCCGACTCGGCGCGCAGCCGGGCGAGCAGCCCGTGCGGGACACCGCTCAGGTAGGTGTCCGGGTCGAGGATCGGCGCGGCGTCGGTGCCCATGGCCGCCATTGTGCCGGTGCGGCAGGATCGGGCCCCGTGAGCGAACCTGACACCCCGACCCTGGTGCTGCTGCACGGCCTGGCGGGCGGCACGGACGTGTGGGCGGGCCTAGGCCCCGAGCTGGACCGGCACTGGCCCGGGCCGTGGCTGGCCCCGGACCTGCCCGGCCACGGCGGCGCCGCGCCGCTGCCCCGCTACACCTTCGGCGGCCTCGCCGCCCGGGTCGCCGAGGACCTCGACCCCGGCCGCCCGGTCGCGGTCCTGGGCCACTCCCTCGGCGGCGTGCTGGCGCTGGCCCTCGCGTCCGGCTGGTTCGGCGGTCAGGTCGTCGCGGCCGCGGCACTGGGGGTGAAGGTCAGCTGGACCCCGGAGGACCTGGCGCGAGCGGGCAGCTTGGCCGCCAAGCCCGCGAAGGTGTTCGGCACGGCGGAGGAGGCGCGCGCCTGGGCGGGCAAGCTCGCGGGCCTACCCGCTGGCGCGGTGGTGGAGACCGAGGCTGGTTGGCGCGCGACGGTCGACCCGGGGGCCTTCGGCGTCGGACGGCCGGACCTGGTGGGACTGCTGGCCGCGGCCAGGTGTCCGGTGGTGCTGGCGGCGGGGGAGCTGGACCCGATGTCACCCGCCGACCAGTTGCGCGTGCTGACACCGGAACCGCTGGTGCTGCCGGGACTCGGGCACAACGCGCATGTGGAGGATCCGACCGCCCTGCTTCCCCTGCTGGATCGGCTGCTCGACGCCGTGCGCTGACCGGAACTACTGGCGGCGGGTGTGCCGCCGCTCGGTCGGGCGGGGAGATCCGCCGCCCGACCGAGCCATGGGGCGTGGCTCAGCCGACGCCGAGCAGGTCGACCACGAAGATCAGCGTCTCGCCGGGCTTGATGGCGCCGCCCGCGCCGCGGTCGCCGTAGCCCAGGTGCGGCGGGATGACCAGCTTGCGGCGCCCGCCCACGCGCATGCCCGCGACGCCGCGGTCCCAGCCCGCGATGACGCGGCCGCCGCCGAGCGGGAAGGCGAAGGTGTCGCCGCGGTTCCACGAGGCGTCGAACTCCTCGCCGGTGGAGTGGGCGACACCGACGTAGTGCACGGTCACCAGCTGACCGGGGGTGGCCTCCGGGCCGTCGCCGACGGTGATGTCCTCGACCACCAGGTCGGCGGGCGCGGCACCCTCGATCGGGTCGACCTCGGGCTTCTGCAAAGCCATGTGTGACTCCTCTGCTGACGGATCAGTCCGAGTCATCCTCTCTTGGACCCCTCCGCCCTGCGCGCCGAGGTCAGCCCCGCGCGGTCAGCCTGGCGGGCAGCGCGCTGCGCACCACCTCCTCGGCGACCTGGCCGATCTTGAGGTTGTGGTTGCGGGCCAGCCTGCGCAGCTCCTGGAAGGACTCGGTGGGCTCGATGCCCTTGCGCTCGGCCAGCACGCCCTTCGCCTGCTCGATCACCACCCGGCTGTCCAATGCGGACTGCAGCTGCTCCGCGCGCTGTCGCCCCTCGCGCACCGCGCGCTCGGTGCTGATCCCCACCGCGGCCACGTCGGCCAGCGCGCGCACGGAGTCCAGTTCGTCCACCGTGAACGGCTGGTCACTCGTCCGGTAGAGGCAGAGGGCGCCGATGCTGACACCGCGTAGCCGCATCGGGATGCCGTGCACCAGCTGGAAACCGGCCCTCGCCGCGGCCGCGCCGAACGCGGACCGGCGCTCGAGTGGACCGTGCGCCAGCGCCGCGGTCGCGAACGCCTCCACGCCCGGACCGTCCTCGGCCTGCGCGTCGAACAGCTCGGCCAGGCCCGGCTCGTCCGGCCCCGCGGCCAGGGTGCGCAGCGTGCCGTCGGTGTCGGCGAGCAGCACGCCCGCCGCGTCGGCGCCCGTGAGCCCGACGCAGTGCGCGGCCAGCGCCCGCAGGTGGGTCACCAGGTCGAAACCCGGGGCCAGGGTGTCGGAGAGCTCGATGAGTGCCTCGGCCAGCGGAGCGCGCGTCGCCATGTCGGTCTGCCTTGCTGTGAGAGCGTGCTGTGAGAGTCTTTCGGGTCCCCGATCGGCGGTCACCCGACCACTGCGGTCTGTGTTCACCCAGTGATACCGTCCTGCCTTGGCCGCGCCGTCCTCGCCGGATCAACGTTCGCTCAACGAGGCTGGAGATGGAACCCGACAGCCCCCCGCCGCCCGCCACCCGACCGGTCGTCGCGCTGGTCGAGGACGAGCCGGACCTGGCCGAGATGGCCACCACCTACCTCACCCGGGACGGGTTCGAGGTGCGGCCCGCCGCCGACACCCGCACCGGTCTCCGACTGGTCGAGGCGGGCGGGATCGATCTGGTCGTGCTCGACCTCGGCCTGCCCGACGGCAACGGCCTCGACCTGCTGCGCGGCCTGCGCGCCCGGGAGAACCCGGTCCCGGTGATCGTGGTGACCGGCCGGGGCGAGGAGGCCGACCGGGTGGTCGGCCTCGAGCTCGGCGCCGACGACTACCTGGTCAAGCCCTACTCCCAGCGCGAGCTCGCGGCCCGCGTCCGGGCCGTGCTGCGCCGGTCCCGGCCCGCGCCCGCCGCGGCCACGGCCATCCGGGTGGGCGGGCTGGTGGTCGACACCAGCGCCCGCGAGGTGCGCCGCGCGGGCACGCCGATCGCGCTGACCCCGCGCGAGTACGGGCTGGTCGAGTTCCTGGCCGCGGCCCCCGGGCAGACCTTCTCCCGCGAGCAGCTGCTCGACCACGTGTGGGGCTCGTCCTCGCGCTGGCAGGCGGCGACCACGGTGGACGAGCACGTGTACCGGATCCGCCGCAAGCTGGTCGCCGCCGGGGTGACCGAGCCCAGGATCACCACCGTGCGCGGCTTCGGCTACCGGCTGGACTCGTGATGGACTTCGGGCTGCTGTTCGCCTCCTCGCCCTCGCCCTACCTGGTGCTCGACCCGGACCTGGTGATCGTCGAGGTCAACCCGGCCTACCTGGCGGCGACCGGCACCGAGCGGGCGGCGCTGGTGGGCGAGCACATCTTCACCGCGTTCCCGGACAACCCGGACGACGAGACCGCCGACGGCGTGCGGAACCTGCGCCGTTCGCTGCGCGCGGTGCTCGACACCGGCAGGCCGGACACCATGCCGCTGCAGCGCTACGACATCGCCGTCGGCGCGGACGGCGGGTACGAGGAGCGGCACTGGAGCCCGGTGAACAGCCCGCTGATCGGTCCCGACGGGCGGATCGCCTACATCCTGCACCGGGTCGAGGACGTGACCGACCTGGTCACCGGCCGCGGCACCGAGCTGGCCGAGCGGCTGGAGCGGATGGAGGTCGACCTGTTCGTCCGCGCCCGCGAGCTCAAGGTCGCCAACGACCGGCTGGCGGAGACGAGCGCCGCGCTGCGCGCGCAGCAGGAGGCCAAGGACCGGTTCGTCGCGGCCCTCTCGCACGAGCTGCGCAACCCGCTGGCCGCCCTGCGCGCGGCGGCCGAGGTGCTCGGGCTCGACGCGCCCGGGCACCCGGCGCTGGCCGTGGTCGAGCGCCAGCTCGACACCCTGGGCCGGATGGCCGACGACCTGCTCGACGCGGGCCGGATGGCGGTGGGCAGGCTGCGGGTCGACCAGCGGCGGCTGGACCTGCGGGAGGTCGCGCGGGCCTGCGTGGCCGCGGTCCGGGTGGGCGCGCGGCGGGTGGTGCTCGACCTGCCCGACGAGCCGGTCACCGTCGTCGGGGACCGGGTGCGGCTGGACCAGGTGCTCAGCAACCTGGTGGTCAACGCGGTCAAGTACAGCCCAGCGGACGCCACGATCGCGGTCACTCTTAAGACTGAAGAAGAGTCGGCGCTACTTACCGTGCGCGACAACGGCTTCGGCTTCGACCCCGCCCTGGCCGAATCACTGTTCGACGCGTTCACCCGGGCGGCGCAGCCGGGTGCACGCGATGTCGGCGGGCTCGGGCTGGGACTGCTGGTCGTGCGCGGGGTGGTCGCCCTGCACGGCGGCACGGTGACCGCGCACAGCGCCGGTCCGGGCACCGGGGCCCGGTTCGACGTGCGGATCCCGCTGGGCTGACACCATCCACCGTGCCGGTCCACACAGGTCGGTAACACCGCCGCGGGCTGTGGCGACACCATGGGCGCGGCCCCGTCACCCCCCGACGGCGGGGCCGCGCCTTCTTTTCCCGGGTCGTCCCCGGGGGGTGGCGAGGGGCCATCGGCCGGCCACCGAAAAGCTCCACCGCGTTCACGCGGCAGTGAGTTGATCCATGGCAATCTTCACTCGATAGTGGAACAGCAGTCACGCTGTGTCGACAGTGGTCGACCGTCGGGGAGAGGACCGCCTGTGCCGAAACGTCGTTGGACACTCTTAGCCCTGTTAGCCGCTCTGGCCACTGTGGTGATCGGCCTGCGCGCGCAGCCGCCCGCCCAGGCCGCGCCCGCCGCCGCGCCGCTGACCGTGGCCCAGGCGATCGCCGGGCAGAACGGGTCGTCGGCCACCGTGCGCGGTTACGTGGTCGGCCAGCCGACCGCCACCTCGACCGTGGTGCGCTCCGGCTTCCCGAACGACTACGCGCTCGCGCTGGCGGACTCGGCCGCCGAGACCGGCACCGCGCGGATGGTCTACGTGCAGATCAGCACGTCGTTCCGCGCCGCGTACGGGCTCAAGACCAACCCGTCCCTGCTGGGCGCGCAGCTCGACGTGACCGGCGCCCTCAGCGCGTACTTCGCGCACCCGGGCCTGACCTCCACCACCGCGTTCGCCCGCGTCGGCACGACCCCGACGACCACGACCACGACGCCGCCGACCACCACGACCCCCGGCGGTCCGACCGACGACTACTACAGCGCCGCCCTCGGCAAGACCGGGCCGCAGCTCAAGTCGGCGTTGAACCAGATCATCCGCACCAACGCGAAGCTGAACTACGACCAGGTGTGGGACGCGCTCAAGCAGACCGACCAGGACCCGAACAACCCGGCGAACGTCATCCTGGTCTACAGCGGCCGCTCGCAGAGCAAGTCGACCAACGGCGGCGGCGCGAACGACTGGAACCGCGAGCACGTCTGGGCCAAGTCGCACGGCGACTTCGGCACCGCCACCGGGCCGGGCACCGATCTGCACCACCTGCGCCCCGAGGACGTCTCGGTGAACTCCAACCGCGGCAACAAGGACTTCGACCTGGGCGGCTCGCCCGCGGCCGAGGCCCCGGGCAACCTCACCGACGCCGACTCCTGGGAACCCCGCGACGCGGTCAAGGGCGACGTCGCGCGGATGATCCTCTACATGGACGTCCGCTACGAGGGCGGTGACGGCTACGTCGACCTCGACGTCAACGACAGCGTCAACAACGGCAGCAACCCCAACATCGGCAGGCTCTCGGTGCTGCTGCGCTGGAACGCCCAGGACCCGCCGGACACCTTCGAGAAGCGGCGCAACCAGGTGATCTACGACAGCTACCAGCACAACCGCAACCCGTTCATCGACCACCCGGAGTGGGCCGCGTCGATCTGGGGCTGAGCCCTGGGGGCCTGCCGGGACCGCGCGGTCCCGGCAGGCACGCCCTCAGAGCCGGGCGAGCAACTCGTCGTTGTCGGCGACGAACCAGAACTGCTTGCCCCGGTTCGCCTCGTGCACGAACGCGCGCAGCGTCTCGCTCGCGGCCAGCCGCTCGGAGATGTCGCCGAGGATGGCCAGCCGGATCCGGTAGTTGACGAACTTCGCCACGATGTCGCCCGCCAGCCGGGTGCGCAGGGTGAAGAACCGGTCGTCCAGCCGCTCCACCGGCAGCACCACCACCGAGGCGTCGGTCCCGTAGGTCTCGCCGATCAGGTCCACGGCGTCGGCCTCGCTCGCGACGAGCGCCCCGTCGGGGGAGCAGTACAGCACCGTGGTCTCGCCGTGCCGGGCGATGGTGTGGGTCATCGGTCCTCCCTGGTCCGCAAGCGAAACTAGAGGTCCGAACCCGGATCGGGCGACTGGATTTGGGCCTGTCCCAATGTTCTTCCACGCGATCCGCGCCGCTCAGCCCTCGACCGCAGCGGCCTGCCGGAGCCAGTCGGTGAACAACGCGGCATCGATGTCGGCGACCGAGCGCAGCTTCACCGACGCCATGTCCCGCGACCCGGCGGCCAACCGCCCGGACGGGTCGGCGACGGACTGCCCGTGCCACAAGGCGAAGGTGACGTACGAGGTGTACGCCTTGAGCAGGCAGACGTGGTTCTTGCCGACGCTCCACGTGGGATCGCCGTGGAAGAGCCCCTCGGTGGCCTCGGGCAGCGCGGCGCCCAACACCGGGCGCGCGGCCTCGACGATTTCCCGCAACGGCTCGGCCAGTGCGGCGGTGTACTCCTCGACGGTGGCGAACTTCGGCATGGCAGGTCCTCTCGGTTCGGCGTGCGCTGACGCGTCGAACGACACCGGCCCGAATCGACAGGGCACCCGGAGGTTGTGGACAACTCAGCCTCCGCCCGCCGCCGTTGTCGGTCCCACCTGGAAGAATTGACATCGGGGGTCCCCCTCGCGCCGGTCGGGGTGATCCGCGGGCGGTCGGGATCGGTCGGTGCGGGTCGGGGCGGGGCGGGGCGGGGCGGGGCGGTCGGCCGGCGGGTCGGGGTGGTGGGCCGGTGGGTGGCTTGATCGAGATCATCGGCCGCCGCGGCGTTGTGGCGCTGTCACTGTTGCTGCCACTGCTGCTGCTGCCGCCGCCGCCGCTGCCGCTGCCGCCGCACCGCACCGCACCGCCATTGCGCCTCGCCGCTACCGGGCCACCACCACCGCGCCGCCGTGGGTGTCGTGCGTAGTCGTGGCGTCACGCCACTCCGCCAGCGGCTCGCTACCGGTGCCGCACTGCTCCTCGACCGTCGCGAGTGGTGGTTGCCGATCGGCACGGCTGGTCGTTCACGAGCAGCGTCCCGAGTGCCCGCCTCGCCGATGGCGGTCCGAGCCGGTGCGCCGGGGTCAGTCGCCGAGGAGGGTGCTGATGGTCTTGGCGACGCGCCGCTGTCGGGTCTCCGGTGCCTTGGCGGACTCGATCGGCAGCACGTGCGCGCGTTGGTGGCTGTAGGACAGCTTCTCGAACGCCGCCCGCGCCGCCGGTTCGGCCGCCAGTGCGGTCGCGAGGTCCTCTGGTACCTCGACGACGCGGGGCGCGGTGTCGAGCTCGATGTCCACCTCGACCTCGTCGCCCGCGGCCACACCCGCGGCCGTGCGGTTCTCCGCGCTCAGGGGCACCATGAAATCGCCGCCGTACGGGGCGACGGTCGTGCGGTAGGTGTGGCCGCCGACGGTGATCGTCACCGGCACCCTCTTCTTGGGCCCCAACGCCGCCACGACCTCGGCGGGCACGCGCAGCCCGGTCGCGTTCTTGCCGCCCAGCTCCACAGTGGTCCGGAATCTCATGGCCCGAGTATCCACCGCTCAGGGCGAGTCGACGGCGCCCCACCACAGGTAGTCACGCGCACGGGTGGCCGCGACCAGGTGCTGCCGCGCGCGCAGCTCGTCGTGTTCCTGGTCGCTGCCGTGGCCCGTGGTCCGGCGCTCGGCCTGCCCGACGACGACCACGGCGCGGAACTCCAGGCCCTTGGACCGGTGCACGGTGCCGATCTTGAGCACCTCGCCCGGCTCGCCGGTGTAGTTCTCCAGCGCCTGGTAGCCGATCCCGGCCGACCGCAGGATCGCCTGGCAGCGCTCCAGTTCCCGCCGGTGGAACACGATCAGCGCGCACTCCCCGAGTGGCACCGGCAGGCCGCGCAGAGCGCTGAGCAGTGCCGCGGGCAGGTCCGCGTCCGGGCCCAGCCAGAACTCCCGCCGCCCGCCCGGGTTGGCCGACTCGGCCTGGGCCAGCGTCACGCCGGTGGCCCCGTCGAGGTCGTCAACCAGGTTCGTGGCGTCCAACCTCCGGGCGAAGTCCAGTATCGCGTCGCCGTTGCGGTAGTTGACCCGCAGGACCTCGCCCCGGCCCTGGATCGGGATCCCGGCCTCGGAGAGCCGCCACCCGCCCGCGTAGACCTGCTGCTGCCCGTCGCCCAGCAGTAGCAGGCCGTTGGGGCCGTCGCCGGCCAACGCGCGCAGCAAGCGCAGGCCGACCAGGGTGATGTCCTGGACCTCGTCGGCGACCACGGCCGCGTAGGGCACGTCCGGGCCGCGCGTGGTGACCTCGGCGAGCGCGCGGCGCACCACGTCGTTGTGGTCTTGCAGGCCCTTGGCCGCGAGGTTGTCCTGGTAGGTCTGGAAGAGCTCCCACACCCGCGTGCGCCGCGCGGGGTCCAGCCGCAGGGTGCGCCCGCGCCGGGACACCGCCAGGTACTCCTGGAGGGTGTCGACGCCGCGGCCCTTGATCACCCGGTCGACCTCGGTGCGCCAGTACGCCACGTCCGGGTCGAGGTCGGCGAGCGCGGACCGGTGGAGCTTCCAGGCCAGGTTGAACTGCGTGCCCACGGCGCCGCGCTCGACCCCGCCGTCGTGGCCGCGCCCGGCGAGGAAGGCCCGGACCCAGGCGTGCAGGTTGGTGAACTCGACCCGACCCGCCAGCTCCGGCGCGAGGATGTCGAACGTGGTGCCGTGCACCGCGGGCAGTGTGGCGACGAACGTGGTGAACAGCAGCGGCCCGGTGGTGCGCCGGGCGAGGTGGCGCATCCGGTGCAGGGCCACCACGGTCTTGCCGGTGCCCGCGGGGCCGCTGATGCGCGCGGGACCGTTGTAGTGCCGCTTGACCACGGCCAGCTGGTGCGGGTGCAGGAAGGTCAGCCAGGTGCCGAACGGCCGGGCCAACGCGCCGGCGAGATCCTCGGCCGCGACGTCGTCCACGGTGAGCAGGCCGTCCTGCGCGCCCGCGCGATCAGGGCGCGGCACCGAGGGCCTGCGGTGCCCGCCGAGCCTGCGGGCGACCTGGTCGGCGATGGTGTCCACCAGGTCGCGCGGCAGGTGCCCGGCGCCGAACGCGCGGGGGTCCAGGGCGGCCTCGCCGACCGTGCTGAACAGGTGCCCGGCGGTGGCGGTGCCCGCCGAGCCCGGCCGGATAGCCACCAGGTGCACGGCGCTGCGGGTGACCACCTGGCCGCGCCTGCCCCGGATGTCGGCGAAGCGCTCCTCGGCGCGGCGCACCAGCGTGCGCGCCTCGGTCTCCTCCGGGCCACCGTCGGCGATCACCGCGGCGAAGACGCCCGCGCGGCCGACCAGGAAGAGGTCGGGGTGCCCGGCAGCGGGTTCGTCGCGGACGAACAGGTGCCACCCCTGGGCGGTCCAGGCGGTTAGCGCGGTGAGCACCCGCCGCCGGTCTGGGGCGAGGCCGCTGAACTCGCGGGCGACCACGGCCGCGGCCGCCCGGTGGACCTCCCGCAGTGCGTGCGCGCTCAGTCCCACCAGGCCCTCCGATGCGCCGCCACCCGTCGGTCCCACGGTAACCAAGATCATCGGACCTGGGGCGGGTCGCACCCGGAAGCACCAACGCTCAGCCGGCGCGGCCGCCGTGCCGGACGCGGGTCGCCTCGATGCCGTCGAGCAGGACGGTCAAGCCGACGGTGAACGACACCCGGGCCTCCTGCTCCATGTACGGCACCTCCTCGTCGACCGGTTCGACCTCGCGGCCCTCCTCCAGCCACACCAGCGACGGGAAGCGCGCGCCGAAGTCCGGGGCGACCTCCAGGAGCTCGGGGGAGCGGGCGTACCACCACTCCTCGTCGGACTGGCCGGTCTCCTGGGCGGCCTGGCGGGACTCGGTGACCCCGCGGGCGGCGCCCTGCACGAAGTACACCAGCGCGCCCACGGTCCCCCGCAGCACCGGCGCGGGCAGGCCCGTCCCGCGCAGGATCCGGACGAGACCCTCCATCAGGGCGTTCTCGTGCGGGCCCAGCACCGGCCGCGCGCCCGAGACCTGGAGCACCCACGGGTGGCGCAGGTAGAACGCCCACAGGTCCTCCGACCACCGGGTCAGACCGGTGCGCCAGTCGGCCGCGGCGCGGTCCGCGCCCATCTCGGCGTGCACGTGGTCGAACATCAGGTCCAGCAGCTCGCTCTTGTCCGCCACGTAGGTGTAGAGCGCCATCGCGGTCCGGCCCAGCCGCTCGCCGACCGCGCGCATCGACAGCCCGGCCATCCCCTCGGCGTCGGCGACCGCGACCGCGGCCTCGACGATCACGTCCACGGTGAGCCCGGGTCGGGGCCCGGGCCGGTTCTCCACCGGGCGGTCCGCGCGCCAGAGCAGGGCCATCGTCCGACGCGGGTCGCCCTGCGCGGCGAAAACCACCACGAGCATCTCCTTATGGCGTAAAGTGCGGTCGTCGCCGTCAGTTTACCGCGTAAAGGAACCTTCCCTGATGCAGCACGCCCATCCCGCCGACAGCCACGACGTGATCCAGGTCCGCGGCGCGCGGGAGAACAACCTGGCCGACATCTCCCTGGACATCCCCAAGCGCAGGCTCACCGTGTTCACCGGGGTGTCCGGCTCGGGCAAGTCCTCGCTGGTCTTCGGCACCATCGCCGCGGAGTCCCAGCGGATGATCAACGAGACCTACACCGCGTTCCTGCAGTCGTTCATGCCCAGCCAGGGCAGGCCGGACGTGGACGCGCTGCACAACCTCAGCGCCGCGATCATCGTCGACCAGGAGCGGATGGGCGCCAACGCCCGCTCCACGGTCGGCACCGCGACCGACGCGTTCACCCTGCTGCGGATCGCGTTCTCCCGGCTGGGCACCCCGCACGTCGGCTCGGCGGGCGCCTTCAGCTTCAACCACCCCGAGGGCATGTGCCCCGAGTGCGAGGGCATCGGCCGGGTCTCCGCGGTTGACGTCGACGAGCTGGTCGACCGCGAGCTCTCGCTCAACGAGGGCGCGATCACCGTCCCGAACTTCACCGTCAACACCTGGTACTGGCAGTCCTTCGCCCAGTCCGGTTTCCTCGACCCGGACAAGAAGATCAAGGACTACACCGAGCAGGAGCTCGCAGACTTCCTGCACCGGGAGCCGGTGAAGGTCAAGCACGGCACCTTCAACCACACCTACGAGGGCCTGCTGGTGAAGGTGCAGCGGCTCTACCTGTCCAAGGAGCGCGACTCGATGCAGGCGCACATCCGCGCCTTCGTCGACCGCGCCGCCACCTTCGCCACCTGCGCGGCCTGCGGCGGTTCCCGGCTCAACCCGGCCGCGCTGTCCTCGCGGATCGACGGCCGCTCGATCGCCGACTGCGCCGCCATGCAGATCAGCGACCTGGCCGCGTTCCTCGGCAAGATCGAGGACCCCTCGGTCGGCCCGCTGCTGACCGTGCTGCGCGGCACCCTGGACTCGCTGGTCGAGATCGGGCTGGGCTACCTGAGCCTCGACCGCGAGTCCGGCACGCTGTCGGGCGGCGAGTCGCAGCGGGTGAAGATGGTGCGCCACCTCGGGTCCAGCCTCACCGACGTCACCTACGTCTTCGACGAGCCCACCGTCGGGCTGCACCCGCACGACATCGCCAGGATGAACGACCTGCTGCTGCGCCTGCGGGACAAGGGGAACACCGTCCTGGTGGTCGAGCACAAGCCCGAGGTCATCCGGATCGCCGACCACGTGGTCGACCTCGGCCCCGGCGCCGGCACCAACGGCGGGCACCTCTGCTACGCCGGTGACTTCCCCGGCTTGACCAGGTCCGGCACGCTCACCGGCGACCACCTGGGCCACCGCGCTCGGTTGCGCGAGGTGCTGCGCACCCCCAAGGGGCACCTCCCGATCCGCGGCGCCGCCCTGCACAACCTGCACGACGTCGACGTGGACGTCCCGCTGGGCGTGCTCACCGTGGTGACCGGTGTCGCCGGGTCGGGCAAGAGCTCGCTGATCCACGGCTCGCTGTCCAAACGGGACGACGTGGTGGTGGTCGACCAGTCGGCCATCCGCGGCTCCCGGCGCAGCAACCCGGCCACCTACACCGGCGTGCTCGACCCGGTGCGCACCGCGTTCGCCAAGGCCAACGGGGTCAAGGCGGCGCTGTTCAGCGCCAACTCCGAGGGCGCCTGCCCGAACTGCAAGGGCATCGGGCTGGTCTACACCGACCTGGCGATGATGGCGGGCGTGGCCTCGGTGTGCGAGCGGTGCGAGGGCAGGCGGTTCACCGCCGAGGTGCTGGCGCACAAGCTCGACGGCAAGGACATCAGCGAGGTGCTGGCTCTGTCGATCACCGAGGCGCGCGACTTCCTCAAGGTGCCCGCCGCGCGCAAGATCCTCGACCGGCTGGTCGACGTCGGCCTGGGCTACCTGAGCCTGGGGCAGCCGCTGACCACGTTGTCCGGCGGCGAGCGGCAGCGGCTCAAGCTGGCGATCCGGATGGCGGACAAGGGTTCCACCTACGTGCTCGACGAGCCGACCACCGGGCTGCACCTCGCCGACGTCGACCAGCTGCTCGGGCTGCTCGACCAGCTCGTGGACGAGGGCAACACGGTCGTGGTCATCGAGCACCACCAGGCCGTGATGGCGCACGCCGACTGGCTGATCGACCTGGGCCCGGGCGCGGGCCACGACGGTGGCCGGATCGTGTTCACCGGCACCCCCGCGGACCTGGTGGCGAAGGGGGAGACGCTGACCGCCCGGCACTTGCGCGACTACGTGGGGTCGTGACCCCGGCCGCCTGCGTAACATCGGACCCGCGGGCGCGGCGAGGGTGAGGAGCGGGCGTGGACGGTATCGGCATCTCCGTCGGACTCGACGGCGGGCTGTTGTCCGTCACCCCGACCAACGCGGTGGGCAGGCTCGCCCTGGGCGGCGGCCCGCTCTCGGTGGCGGTGCGCGACATCGCGACGGTGACCGTGCACGACGCGGGCCCGCTGCGCAACGGTCGGATGGACCTGCGGCTGCGCGACGGGCGGCACTACCAGCTCGCGTTCACCCGGGCGCACCAGGCGGAGTTCACGCGGCTGCAAGACATCTTGGCCGCGCAGCGCGGTCCGCACGTCCCGCGTCCGCGACCGGCGGACGAGGCGGTCCCCTTGCGGGGGCGTGGCTTTTTCAACCAAGAGGTGCTGGAAGACCCAGACGCGGTGCGTGTGCTCTCCGGTGGGCCTTCCACCGGAGAGCGCGCGACCACCGCGGAGTTGCGCTTGCGTGACGACGGTGTGCAGGTTCTTATCGAAGGCCACGCCGCAGGCGTCTTACCGCCGGAAGCCGCTGAGGCTTACCGGGTTCCGCTCGCGCGGGTGCGCGGCGCGGGCACCTGCCGTGCGCGCGTGTGGTGGACGCGCGACCAACCGGAGTTCGCGGGCACGGTCGCACTCGACCTCGCCGAGCCGGAATACCTGGTGCCGCTCAACGAGATCGACCCGGCCGCCCTGCGCATCCCGCCTGGGCGGCCGTTCCAGCTCACCCACCAGGACGAGCACCTGGCAGTGCTGGCGCCCCTGGTCGACAGCGCCTACCTGCCGGGCAAGGCGCTCGTGGTGGGCAGCCTGCACCTGGTGGAACGGGCCGGGCCGCGCTCGACCAGCGTCGTGGTGGCGGTCCGGGTGGCCGGCCGCGACATCGGCGAGCTGGGCAGGCAGACCTCCAGCAGGCTGCGGCCGCTGCTCGGCCCGCTCGACGAGGCGGGGGTGCCGACCTACGCCGACGTGCACCTGCAGGGCAACGCCCTGGCCGTCGCCGGCCGGGTGTTGATCACTCCGCCGGAGGAGCTGCCGCCGGAGTTCGTCCAGCGGGTGCAGGCCCTGCTGCGAGCGTGAACAGCTCGTCGAGCACCGCACCGCCGCTGACCCGCAATCCGTCGTGCTCGTACTCGGCCGTCCGCCACACCCGGGCGCCGATGAGGTCCGCGGTGGCGAGGGAGAGGTCGCGGGCGACGTACATGTCGTTCTCGTAGACGGCCGCGGTGACCGGGACCTCGTTGGCGCGCAAGCGGTCCAGGTCGTAGAGGCGCGACCAGCCGGCGCGCTCGGCCAGCAGCCGCCCGGCCGCGCGGAACGACTCCAGCGCCGGGTCGTCGTAGGTCCAGGGGAAGATCATCTCGCCGGTGAACAGCAGCGGTTCGGCCGCGTCGAACTCGGGGAACTCCGCCCGGAGGCGCTGCGCCGACCAGTTCAGCGCGCCGTCACCGTCGGCGTAGGTGGGCTCGTGCAGCACCGCGTACAGCGGGCTCGCCGCCGCCCACGACACCTCGCGGTCGACGCCCCAGAGAAACGCGTCGGACAGTTCCGCGCCGTCGAACGGCGCTTCGAGCAGGTAGTGCAACCGAGCACTTCCCGTGGCGGCGCCCAAGAGGTTGCCGAGAGACTGGAACACTGGCACGGTCAACCGGCGGCCGTTGGGCAGGCGCACGTCGTTAGCGCGCAGGTGTTGCGCGATCGCGGCCGCGCGATCCACATCTGCGGGGAAACGCTCGTAGTGCGCGGAGTTCTTAGCGGCGACGGTGGTGTAAAGGCTGCGGTAGACGTCGTCCGCGGTGACGCCAAGACCGGGAAGACCACCGGTGACGAACGCCTCGCGAAGACCCTCGGGCGCCGTGGACAGGTACGCCAGGATGCAGAACCCGCCAAAGCTCTGGCCCAGCACGCTCCACGGCACACCGTCGCCCAGCGTCCGCCGGATCCGCTCGGCGTCGCGCACGATCGAGTCGGCGCGGAAGTGCGTGAGGTACTCGGCCTGCGCCGCCGGTTCGCCGACCGCCCCGAGGCTTCGCCGGGTGACCGGTGTCGACCGGCCCGTGCCGCGCTGGTCGAGCAGGAGCACCCGGTAGCGGCGCAGCGCCGTGTGCAGCCAGCCCTCGTCACCCAGCGGGCGCGGTGAGGCGAATCCCGGGCCACCGTTGAGGAAGAGCAGCCACGGCAGGCTCGGGTCGCCCACCTCGCGCGCGTAGACCTCGATCTGCGCGCCGCCCGGGTCGGCGTGGTCGAGCGGGACGGTGAAGAGGTGATCGGTGGTCCGCACTCAGGCCTCCTGCACCGACTGCCACGCCCGCTCACTCGCCGCGCGCTCGTCCGCGGTGATGTCGGTGCTGACCCACCCGCCGTTCTCCCGCACCAGGGCTTGTCCCTCTTCCATGACGTCGCAGTCGCGCAGCCCGGGGTAGCGCACGACGAGCTCACCCAGGAAGGCCAGGCAGAGGTCGTCGGCGGCGTGGCCGCGCTCGTCGAGCACGTCGAAGACGCTGTCGTCGAACCCGATCCACGCGGGCTCTTGGCCGCCCGCCAGCACCGACCGCGTGGTGAGCGCGTACGAGTCCGGCGCCGCGGGCAGGTCGAAGTCCGGGGCCAGCTCGCCGACCAGCCGCCACCCGCCCGGCGGGTGCTCGTCCACCGGCAGCCACGTGTGCGCCTGCTGGGTGCGGCAGCCCTCGACCACGCCCTCGTCCCACGGCCACAGACCGTGCTCGTCGGGCCACACCAGCTGCAGGAACGGGCCCTCGTCCCCGTCGTAGAACCGCTCGGCGGTGCCGAACAGCGCCTCGTGCCACGACGGGTGCACCGCGCGCAGCCGCACCGGGGCGGCCTCGATGACGCCCTCGACGTCGGTGTCGTCGGCGGGCCACCCGTGCTCGCGCCCGAGGTCGACCGCGGCGTTGAGCCAGTTCTGCATGTCCTCGCCGTCGAGGCCGAACATGACGATCTCGGGTCGCTGGAAGCTGTGCCGCAGCCCGACGGTGTAGGCGAAGTCGACCTGGGCGGCGATCCGCAGGGCGCACCACCCGTGCTCCCGCACCGTGTCGGTGATGGCGGCCAGCTGGTCGTCCGGCTTGTCGGCGCAGAGCACGCAACGGCAGGTCACGGCCCGGACTCTACACAGCCGCAACGGCCCGGCGATCTTGATGCTGACCGCGGACGCGGCTGCCCGGCACCCAGCCACCGCGCAGGGCAACCGACACGTGGCGCGGCGGTGTACACCGGGTGGCGGCCGGGTGGTCCGCGCCGAACTGGTGCTGTGACGTCGCAGTGCACGGGCAGGTCCCGCCACGCGGCACTGGTCCGAGTGCGCCCGCGGACACGCTCTAGTGGAGCCCGACCGCCGGGGGAGCGGTGCCCGACCGCGCCCACTCGGCGAGCAGGTCTCGATCGACCAGGGTGATCCGCGCCCGCGCGGCCACTTCCGCGGCGGGCTTCGTGTACCTGGTCGTGGTGACCATCAGGGCGATCTGGGCGTGGTGGACAAACCACGCCGTGCCGGTGAACAGCTGGACCTCCTTGCTGCCTACCTTCCTGTTCACGTGGTCGTAGCGCTTGCACTGCACCACCACGCGGGATCCCGCCGGGCTCAGTGCCACCACGTCGGCGCCCGCGTCGCCCGCGCCGCCGACCACCCGCACGTCCGCGCAGCCCGAACGCCGCAGCAGCCGGGCCACCCAGTGTTCGAAGTCGTGTCCGCTCATGCCGTCGGTGACCGCGATCCGCTGGTCCCGCTCCGCCCGCAGCGCGGCCTCGGCCCGCCGCCCGCGGTGCCACAAGCCGGCGAACAGGGCCGCGCCCACCAGCAGGACCAGACCGCCGGTGGCGAACAGCACCGGGTGCCGCTCGATCTGCCGCAGCACGAACAGGATGCCGAGCACGACCGCGACGGACGCGGCTGCGGTCATACCCTCAAGTATCTTTTTTCGCTTTCGGCGCCTCTTCCGTGCCATTTCCCCTCCTTTCGCCGCACTCCCACCCAGCAGATGATCATGGCAGGAGTGCGCGGTCGACCAGACCAGTAGGGGTTTCCCCCCGATTGGGTGGGCCGTCGATGTGAATCCGGGTTTGGCGCCGGAGCGGCAATCGGGGGGCGCTACGCTCGCGCACAGTGGTACGACCTGTAGCGCTTGTCGAGTCGGCACAATCGAGTCGGTCCGGAATCGGCTGGTTGCAGTGCAGAGGTGGGATTCACGCATGACCTACGCCGCGGAGATCAGCCGGTCCAATCCGACCTGCTTCCTCTTCCTGGTCGACCAGTCGGCCTCGATGGGCGACCCGATCGGTGGCGAGGTGCCGCAGCGCAAGGCGGATGTGGTGGCCGACGCCATCAACCGGCTGCTCACCGAGCTGAGCGTCAAGTGCGCCAAGGAGGAGGGCGTGCGGGACTACTTCCACGTCGCGGTGATCGGCTACGGGCACGCGGTCGGGTCGGCCTTCACCGGCACGCTCGCGGGGCGCGACCTGGTGCCGTTGAGCGAGGTCGCCGAGAACCCGGCGCGAGTCGAGGAGCGCCGCAAGAAGGTCCCCGACGGCGCGGGTGGACTGGTCGAGACGGCCAGCAGCTTCCCGGTCTGGTTGGACCCGGTGGCCAACGGCGGCACCCCGATGTGCCGGGCCCTGTCCTACGCCGAGTCGCTGGTGTCCCGGTGGCTCGCCGAGCACCCCGGGTGCTTCCCGCCGATCGTGCTCAACCTCACCGACGGCGAGTCGACCGACGGCGACCCCACCGCCGCGGCCTCGACCATCCCACTGCAGGTGAGCACGGACGGCTCGGTCCTGCTGTTCAACCTGCACGTCTCGGGTGCGGGCGCCTCGCCGACCACCTTCCCGGACAGCGACGCCTCGCTTCCCGACGCCTACTCGCGCACGCTGTTCGGGATGTCGAGCCCGCTGCCGCCGCACATGCGGTCCTACGCGGCGCAGCAGGGGTTCGGCACGAGCGACGCCACGCGCGGGTTCGTCTACAACGCCGATATCGCCTCGGTCGTGCAGTTCCTGGACATCGGGACGCGCGCGACAGACCTGCGCTGATCCGTGGGCGTGTTCATCTCGTCGCTGCGCGTCCCCAAGAGCGGGAGCACCCCACGTGAGTGCGAGGACGCGGTCGCTGCCTTCCCACCCGCCGACCCGGAGACCTGGCTGACCGACCCGGTGTCGGTGGCGATTTCCGACGGCGCGTCGGAGAGCCTGTTGGCGGGGGAGTGGGCCGCCCTGCTGACCGACTCGGTCGTCGACGCCGTCCGCGATGACCAGTACCTCCTGCACGACGACCGGCACGTGGCCTCGGCGCTGGTGGACGCCGCCGTCCAGTGGCGCCGCTGGGTCGGCGAGTACGTCGCGCGTCGGGTCGGGAACGGTCGTCCCATCGCCTGGTACGAACGACCCAAGCTGGACCGCGGTCCACACGCGACAGTGCTGGCGGCGCGGTTCGACCACCACCCCGCCTCGCTATCCACCAGTTGGACGGCGGCCGCGTTGGGCGACACCTGTCTCTTCCACACCAGGGGTGCGCGGTTGCTGCACGCGTTCCCGCTGGAGTCGGCGGCGGCGTTCGGCAATTCCCCGGGCCTGGTCAACGGTTTCAGCCACGACCACGCTCTGCTGGCACACCACGTCCAGACCGCGTCGGGGACCGCGGACCAGGGCGACCAGTTCTTCCTGTGCACCGACGCGCTCGCCGCCTGGTTCCTCGCCGAGACCGAACGCGGTGGACATCCGGGGGAGACCCTGTGCAACTTCACCCGATCCGGTGATCTCGCCGGGTTCGAGACGTGGCTGGGGGATCTGCGCTCGGCAGGCGCGATGGGCAACGACGACGTCACCGTCGTGCACGTGGACCTGGGGTAGGGCGGGGTTCGTGGATCAACGACCCCGTTCGCAGCCCTCCGGTGCGACTTATGTCGAGGCGCTGCAGAACACATCGCTGTGTTTCCGCGGCACCGACCTGGCTGGCGCGGCGGTGACCACCGACTCCCTCGGGCGGCCGAGGCCCATCTCCGGGAACTTCGCCAGCGTCTTCTCGCTGACGGCTGTGGACGGCGTCCGGTACGCGGTCAAGTGCTTCACCCGGGAGGTGCAGTCGCAGGCCGTCCGCTACCGGGCGATCAGCGAGCACCTCGCCCGCTCGACCTACGACTGGGTGGTCCGCTTCGACTACGTCGAGCGGGGCATCCTGGTCGAGGGCCACTGGTTCGCCATCCTACGGATGGAGTGGGTTGAGGCGGTCAACCTCGCCCGCTGGGTGGAGCGCAACCTCGGCGACCCCGCCGCTCTGGCCCGCGCGGGCGAGCGCTTCGGCAGACTGGTCACCGAACTCGCCGAGGCGGGCATCGGGCACGGCGACCTGCAGCACGGCAACCTGTTGGTGACCCCCGACGGGAGCATGCGGCTGGTGGACTACGACGGCATGTACGTGCCCGCGCTCGCAGGCATGGCCGCCGCCGAGATGGGGCACCGCAACTACCAGTCACCCGGTCGCTCGACCACGCAGTTCGGTCCTACCATCGATCGGTTCTCGGCCTGGGTGATCTACCTGTCCCTGCTAGGTGTGGCGGCGGATCCCTCGCTGTGGGCGCGGTTGCGCGACCAAGACGCCGAGCACCTCCTCCTCGCCGAGGCCGACTTCGCCGATCCCGACGCCTCGTTGCGGCTGGGCGCGCTGCTCAGCCACCCGAACCCACAGTTGCGCGAGGTGGCCGAACGGTTCCGGCAGGTGCTCGTGCGGCAGCCGGACTCACCCCCGGGCCTGCCGCTCGCACTCGGCAGCGCGGTCACCGCCCCGCTGCCCCAGTCCGCACCGAGGCCGGAGGGGACCGGCGGGCTGCCACCGTGGATCGCGGGCCACCTGCGGCAGGCCAACCCCGTGGTACTCCCGCCGGTGACCTTCTCCCACCGGTACCCCGGGGTACTGAGGTGGACGCTGCCCGCGGTCCTGCTGGCGTGGGTCCTGCTTGTCGTCTCGGCCGCTGTCGTCCCGGCGGTTGCCGTGGGCGGGGCGCTCCTGACCGCGCTCGCGAGTGCGGGAGTCGCCCTGGTGGCTTACCTCCGTCAACCCGAGACAGCGCGGGCGCGCACGGCTCGTGCCGAGTACAACCGGGCGAAGTGGGCCGAGAGCACCGCCGCGCGGGTCCATGGCGAGGTTGACGACCGAACCCGACAGGTCGTTCGGAGCGCCGGTACCGCCAAGGCCGATCACGACCGGGAACGAGCCAACCTGCAACTGGAGCACGATCGAGCACTGGCCGCCGTGCAGCGGGCCACCCAGCGGGCCGTTGCCAAGGTCGAACTCGATGTCCGCTCGCTGACGAGCGAACACGGTCTCGCCGAGCGTGCGTTGCTCACCACCAAGCAGCAGGAGCACACCCGGTCGTACCTGGCGAGGTTCACGATCAAGTCCGCAGGCGTGGACGGCATCGGTACGACACTGGTGGCGAACCTCCGTTCCCACGGGATCAGCACCGCCGCCGACTTCCTGGAGGTCGAGTACAGCACCAACGGGCAGTACCAGAGCAGAATCGCGAGATTCGTCCTCACCTCTGGTTCACGAGTGCGGGTCCCCGGGGTCGGCGAGGTCAAGGCGGGACGCCTGGACAGCTGGCGGCTCTCCTTGGCGCACAACGCGATGCGGACCCAGCCCACCGCGCTCACGCCCCACGACGGGCAGGTTCTCAAGAACCGCTTCGAGCAGCGCGCGGTAGCGCTGAAGGCCGAACAAGCCCGGGCGCACGAGTCCGAACGGGTGCGACGGCTGGAACTGCGCAAGACACTAGTCGACCAGCAGAGCGCCCTGGCGAACACAGTGAGGGCGGCCGACATGGCCGCCGCCAGAGCGCGTGCCGCACACGAGCGCGAGCTCTCGGAGAGCAAGATCGCCTTCGAACGAGCACAGCGAGAACTCCTCGACGCGGCCACCCTGGTGGGCTCCTACAAGGACATCACCTACCAGCGGTACTTGCGGCTAGTTTTGACTGGGACGAAGTGAAAGCGCGGCCCGTGCCGCGTCCGGACGAGCCGCTGCGGCCGGGGGCTGGACCACGGTGATGCCCGAGGTCATCAGGATGGACAGGTCCAGGGCCCACTCAACCTTGGAGCGTTCCTCCCATAGCGAGAACGCCTCCCCCACGTGGATGTCCGCTTCCGCCGCGGACAGGCCGGCGACGGCCATCAGGTGTGTGAAGGCATCGTCGGCGAGGCCCTTGAGCTGCGCCAAGCCGAAGTGCGTGCTCCGGTGGCAGTCGGTGCACAGGCAGATGAGCCTGCGCAGGGCTTGGACGTGCCGGGTCTCGTCGTAGGACCAGCGCTCGTGCACCTCCAGCCAGCGCTTCTCCCGCGGGTCCTCGCGCCGCGCACAGGCTTCACACACCTGCCCGGCGCGCTTGGTAACCATGCGGCGCAACCGTTCCCAGTCGCGCTGGTCGACGCACGAGCGGACATTGGTGAACCAGCAGGAACTGGGCACCAGGTCCACGAACAGCCCCGCCCCGAACCCGCGATCCTCACCGGGAAGCAGGTCCGGCACCTCCGGCAACGCCTCCCACCGCGCCAACCCAACCACCCCGGCACGCGGCGCATACCAACGCTTCCCCGTCGGATCCCACCGCGCACCCAGCGCCTTGGCCTCGTCCTTGTCCCGATAGGGGACATCCAGCCAGACGCGTTCAGCCATTCAGCCACCTCCCAAGAGCTGCCGGAGCGGTCAGGAGCGCAGCCTATCGAGTGGCGTTCGACGCCGTGCGACCAGCGAACCGGCCCTGGATCAAATGCCTTCCCCAGGATGTCGTGTCAGGTGCTCGAGGTGGTGCGAGGTCGCGATGGCGACCCAGCGCGGTACGGTGCCTGCGGTCCGCGTGCCGCCGCGTCCGCAGTTCGTCAGCTCCCGGTCACCCCACGAGTAGTCCTTGCCCGCGAACTCCGACCGGGTGACGAGTTCTTCCGCGAGATCGTTGAACGCCGCGATGGCCGCGCCCTTGATGACCTTGTTGTCCTCGTCGCGCGCCAGCCGCCTGCGCAAAGCCACCGTGCGTCCTGGGATCGTGTAGTAGAGGTAGGGGTTTATGTTCCTCGGCCCAGGCTCCCCGGTCCTCGGGGGCACGGGGTGTACGACGCCGTAGTCGCCGTAGTGGAGTTCGGTCACCCTGCTGGCGACCTCCTGCCACAGGGTCACCTCGAGCCGATCGCGAACGGTGGTGGCGAACTCGGTCCGGACGGCCGGGATCGAGCCCGCCAGCAGGGTCGTCGAGTCAGGGCCGAGGAGGTCGACGAGCATCGCGCTGAGTCGCGACACCTGGTCGACCCGCGCCTGCCGCACGGTGTCGACGAATCCCAGGTCCACGATGGCGTGCAGCCGAGCTGCCTCGCCCCCGGCCGTCCGGGCGATCCCTCGGAGCCGGCGGCGCACGTCGAGCAGCGGCGCGTCCACCTGCCGGACGCGCACCACCACCGCACGCGGCCGGTGCTCCAGGAGTTGGGACACCTCGCTCAGCTCCCGCTCGCTCGCGGTGTCGGCCACGACCGGGATCAGCGCGGTGAACGTGGCCGCGAAGAGGCCGTACTCGTCTTCGACCGCTGCCTCGACCCGTTTGTCGAGGAACCCGAGCGGCCCGCCAGGCTGCCGCGCCAGCGAACCACTCCCTGCCAACCGGTGCGCGTCGACCCAAAGCGGCGTCCCCCGTAAAGCCAGGCGCACCGCGGCCCGCACCAACGGCCCCAGGAGACGTCCGGACCTCTCCGCGGTGACCGAGTCGAGAAGGTCCACGACAGCCGTGGGTCCCGTCGCTGACTCCGGTAGCCGACACAGCGCGTCCAGTTCACCGGTCTTGCTCTTCAGCGCTACCAGTGGCCTGAGCCGCACCAAGTGCCTCCCTGCCCGCCGACCGAGCGTGTGATCACCACGCTCGATCATGCGAGGTCGATCCCGGCACCGCACCGACCGGACGGGTGACGCTCACCGGTACGGCAGCGGTGACCAGTGGTGGTCGACCTGGAGAGCTCGGTCTATTGGACGCGCCTGGAGAAATGAAGTGTCACTTGACCGACGAACTCGCTCTTCGATGGGGGCTGCCCCTCACCAGCCCCTTGTGCGCCACTCCGCGAGGTTGGGGCGTTCGGCGCCGAGGGTGGAGTCGTCGCCGTGGCCGGGGTAGAACCAGGTGTTGTCCGGGAGGGTGTTGAAGACCCGGGTCGTCACGTCGTCCAGCAGGGACTGAAAATCCTCGGGGGAGTTCGTTCGGCCGACGCCGCCCGGGAACAGGGAGTCGCCGGTGAACAGGTGGGGGGTGCCGGTCGGGTCGCGGTACAAGAGGGCGATCGAGCCCGGTGTGTGGCCGCGCAGGTGGATGACCTCGAGCGTGACCTCACCCACATCGATCGTGTCCCCGTGTCCCACGAAGCGGTCCGGGGGGACCGGTAGCGGGCCCGCGTCCAGTTCGTGCGCGATGGTGTTCGCGCCGAACGCGCCCGCCGTCGCGCCGAGGGCCTGCCAGTGGTCGCCGTGCTGGTGGGTGGTGACGATGGTGCGCAGCGTCGGGCGGTCCTGCCCGTAGCCGATGACCTCGGAGAGCCGCTGCGGGTCGTTGGCCGCGTCCACCAGCAGGGCGTCGCGGGTGGCCCGGCAGGTCAGCAGGTAGGCGTTGTTGTCCATCGGGCCGACGGACACCTTCGTGATCGTCAGCGCGGGCAGCGTGCGGCGGGCGGCGGGGCCGCCGGGCTCGACATGGCCGGTGTAGTCGTCGACAAGGTCCACGGTCGCCGACGGTAGCCTGCGCGCGCACCTCCTCAGGCGGGCCTCAGCTTCGCCCCTTATCCTTGTTATCCGAGCGTTACCTGGAGTACCGCCCCTTGTCGCCGACACCTGTGAGCTCGTGCAGACACTAGAGACAGCGAACCAGAAACGGTCCCCGCGCAAGATCAGCTGGGACGTGATCCGGGTGCTGGCCGTCTTCTCGGTCGTCATCCAGCACATCACGCACCAGTCGCCGATCAGCCACGCGGAGCTGGGCCCGTACCCCTTCGTGCTCTCGTTGCAGTTCGGCGCGAGCACGCTGTTGGTCGTGTCCGCCTACTTCGTCTGCGGCACCGTGCGCCGCGGCGGTACCGGGCGCTGGCTGTGGAGCCGGATCGCCCGGCTGCTGCCTGCTTACCTGGTCGCCGTCGTCGTCACCTACGGCGTCTCCCGCGCTGTGGCGCACGCTTTTGGCTGGTACCTGCCCACACCCACCGACCTGGTGGCCAACCTGCTGCTCGTGCAGGCGTGGTCGCCGCAGTTCCACTGGGTCGACGCGTCCTACTGGACACTCCCGGTGCAGGTCATGGCCTTCGTGGTCGCCGCGCTGCTCTGGCCGCGCGGCTGGGTCACCGGCAAGCGGCTCCCGGTTCTGCTGTGGACACTCGCGCTCGCCCCGCTGGTGATCCGCTTCGCCTGGCGGCAGGACGACGCCGCGCAGTGGGTCAAGTCGCTCTTCGACGGGCTGGCCCTGCACCGGGTCGCGCTCTTCGGCGTCGGCGTCGCCATCTGGCTGTGGGCGAACAAGCGGATGTCCGGTGGGCACCTGGCCGCCTACCTGGTCGTCGTTCTCGTCGCCCAGGACGCGCACGCCTACTTCGCCGACACCTGGTCCACGATCGCCTTCGGCGTGGTCCTGCTCGGCATCGTGGTCGCCGCGGGCGGCCCGGACTGGGACATCCCCGGCATCCGGCAGCTCGCCGGACCGATCCGCTGGCTGGGCGGCATCTCCTTCGGCGTCTACCTGGTGCACCAGGAGCTCGGGTTCGTGCTGGCCCGGTTCCTGCTCGACGCCGGCGTCGACGCGGGCGGCAGGCTGGTCGCCTGCGTGGCCTTCGCGGTGCTGCTCGGCTGGGCGATCACCCGGCTGGTCGAGCGCCCGGCCCACCGCTGGCTCACCCAGGAAGGGCCGCTGCTCTGGCGGCGGGTGCTGGCCACCGCGGTGGCCACCCGCGCCGCCATCCGCGAGCTGCCGCAGGTGCCCGCTCAGCCCCAGGAGGGCAGCTCGGGCAGGGTGCCCGAGAGGGCGGTGCCGGTGCCCCGCCCGGTCAGCCACCCCAGCACCGCGGCCGCGGGCCCGGCCACCTCGCGCGAGCTGGACTGGGTCGCGATCGCCAGCTCCCAGGTGCGCTGACGGCCCTCGGGCAGCTCGGCCACCAGGCGCAGCGGCGCACCGTCGGTCCTGGCCCGGTACGGGCGCACGGCGGTGTCCAGCAGCCGGTCCAGGTGGGCCGCCGGGACCTGCTCGAAGACCACGCCCGCGTCCAGGTCGACCAGGTGGTTCCAGGCCTCGAACAGGGCCAGCTCGGGCACCTCGGCGGCCACCAGCTGCCTGCCGGACGGGTGCGCCACGGTGGCGTCCCAGTCCGCGCCGGAGAGCCGCCCGACGGCGGTGTGGAACCGGTCACACGCCGCGTAGAGGTCCTCGCGGACGACCTGCGGCAGCCGCTCGGCGCCACTGGCGATGTCGGCGTCGCGGTCGGCCCGGCTGGCGTAGGCCGGGTGCTCGATCCCGGTCCTGGCCCAGGTCAGCAGGTTCACCAGGGCGTCGGCGTTGCGGGCCAGGTGCGAGACGACGTGCGCGCGCGACCACCCGGGCAGCCCGCTCGGCTCGCGGAACGCCTGGTCCGGCAGCTCCGCGACGACCCGGTGCAGCACCACCCAGGCCTCGCGGACGGCCTGGTGCCCCGCGACCGCCCGGCCCGCGCCGGAGTCGGCGCGCCGCTGCCCGGGGAACCCCGGCCGCTGCACCGATGTGTGTGCGGGCGTGCCCGACGTGCCCATACCGACCCCCGAACGTGGTTGTGACCGTCTCGGCCGCTGGTGTGATCGGAGCAACCGGCTCCGACCTCCAGCGTAGGCTGGCCCGGTTACCGGCGCGTACCGCTCCGAGGGTGCATCGCCGCCCGCCGTCGGCGAGAATTGTCGGTGCCCCGCCCTAGCATGCACCTCGCCATCCGCTCGGCCTGTTGCCCTGGCGCGCGCCCGCGCCCCGGCACCCGCCGCGGCCCGGCGACCAGCGCACCGGCGGTACCCGTGTGACCCGCGTGACCCGTGACACCAGCGACATCAGCGACATCTCAGAGCAGCACCGGAACAGCACTACCGAAGGGACCTCAGTGGCCGACCGCCTCGTCGTTCGCGGCGCCCGGGAGCACAACCTGCGCGGCGTGGACATCGACCTGCCCCGCGACAGCCTGATCGTCTTCACCGGCCTGTCCGGGTCGGGCAAGTCCAGCCTGGCCTTCGACACCATCTTCGCCGAGGGCCAGCGCCGCTACGTCGAGTCGCTCTCGGCCTACGCCCGGCAGTTCCTCGGCCAGATGGACAAGCCGGACGTCGACTTCATCGAGGGCCTCTCGCCCGCGGTGTCCATCGACCAGAAGTCGACCAGCCGCAACCCGCGCTCCACGGTCGGCACGATCACCGAGGTCTACGACTACCTCCGGCTGCTCTACGCTCGCGCGGGCAAGCCGCACTGCCCCACCTGCGGCGAGGCGATCAGCAAGCAGACCCCGCAGCAGATCGTCGACCAGGTGCTGGCGATGGAGTCCGGCGTCCGCTTCCAGGTCCTCGCGCCGGTCATCCGCGGCCGCAAGGGCGAGTACGTCGACCTGTTCGCCAACCTGCAGACCCAGGGCTACTCGCGCGCCCTGGTCGACGGCGCGGTGCACTCGCTGACCGAGCCGCCCAAGCTCAAGAAGCAGGAGAAGCACCACATCTCGGTGATCATCGACCGGCTGGCGGTGAAGGCGAGCTCCAAGCAGCGGCTCACCGACTCGGTGGAGACCGCGCTGCGGCTGGCCGACGGCCTGGTCGAGCTGGAGTTCGTCGACCTGCCCGAGCACGACCCGCACCGGATCCGCGGCTTCTCCGAGCACCTGGCCTGCCCCAACGGCCACCCGCTCGGCGTCGAGGACCTCGAGCCGCGCTCGTTCTCCTTCAACTCGCCCTACGGCGCCTGCCCGGAGTGCACCGGCATCGGGGTGAAGAAGGAGGTCGACCCGGAGCTGGTCGTGCCCGACGACGAGCTGTCCCTCGGCGAGGGCGCCATCGCGCCGTGGGCGGGCGGGCAGACCGCGGAGTACTTCATCCGGCTGCTCACCTCGCTGGCCGAGACCCTCGGGTTCCGGATGGACACCCCGTGGCGGCGGCTGACCGCGAAGGTGCAGAAGGCGGTCCTGCACGGGGTCAGCGACCAGGTGCACGTGCGCTACAAGAACCGGTACGGCCGCGAGCGGTCCTACTACGCCGCCTACGAGGGCGTGATCCCGTTCCTCGAGCGCCGCCAGGAGCAGACCGACTCGGAGTACATGCGGGAGAAGTACGAGGGCTACATGCGCGAGGTGCCCTGCCCCGCGTGCCGGGGCACCCGGCTCAAGCCGGAGATCCTGGCCGTCACCCTCGGCCACCGCGACGGCGACCGGTCCATCGCCGAGGTCTCGGCGATGTCGATCGGCGACTGCTCGGCCTTCCTCGACGCGCTCAAGCTCGGCAGGCGGGAGAGCATGATCGCGGGCGCGGTCCTCAAGGAGATCCAGGCCCGGCTGCGCTTCCTGCTCGACGTCGGCCTGGACTACCTCTCGCTCGACCGCGCCTCCGGCACCCTCTCCGGCGGCGAGGCCCAGCGGATCCGGCTGGCCACCCAGATCGGCTCCGGCCTGGTCGGCGTGCTCTACGTGCTCGACGAGCCGTCGATCGGCCTGCACCAGCGGGACAACCACCGGCTGATCGAGACCCTCACCCGGCTGCGCGACCTTGGCAACACGCTCATCGTGGTCGAGCACGACGAGGACACCATCCGCGCCTCGGACTGGATCGTCGACATCGGCCCGGGCGCGGGCGAGCACGGCGGCGAGGTCGTGCACAGCGGCACCTTCAAGGAGCTGCTGCGCAACAAGCGGTCGCTGACCGGGGCGTACCTGTCCGGCCGCAGCCAGATCCCGATGCCCGAGCTGCGCCGCGGGATCGACAAGAAGCGCCAGCTGACCGTGGTCGGCGCCCGCGAGCACAACCTGCGCGACATCGACGTCTCGTTCCCGCTGGGCGCCCTGGTGTCGGTCACCGGGGTATCCGGGTCCGGCAAGTCCACCCTGGTCAACGACATCCTGGCCACGGTCCTGGCGAACAAGCTCAACGGCGCCCGCCAGGTCCCCGGTAGGCACACCCGGGTGCGCGGCCTGGAGCACGTGGACAAGCTGGTCCAGGTCGACCAGTCGCCGATCGGCCGCACCCCGCGGTCCAACGCGGCCACCTACACCGGCGTCTTCGACCACATGCGCAAGCTCTTCGCCTCCACCACCGAGGCGAAGGTCCGCGGCTACCTGCCCGGCCGCTTCTCCTTCAACGTCAAGGGCGGCCGCTGCGAGGCCTGCGCGGGCGACGGCACCATCAAGATCGAGATGAACTTCCTGCCCGACGTCTACGTCCCGTGCGAGGTGTGCAAGGGGGCCCGGTACAACCGGGAGACCCTGGAGGTGCACTACAAGGGCAAGACGATCGCCGAGATCCTGGACATGCCGATCGAGGAGGCGGCCGGCTTCTTCGAGCCGATCAAGGCCATCCACCGCCACCTGGCCACCCTGGTCGACGTCGGCCTGGGCTACGTGCGCCTCGGCCAGCCCGCGCCCACCCTCTCCGGCGGCGAGGCCCAGCGGGTGAAGCTGGCCAGCGAGCTGCAGAAGCGCTCCACCGGCCGCACGGTCTACATCCTCGACGAACCCACCACCGGCCTGCACTTCGAGGACATCCGCAAGCTCCTCGGCGTGATCAACGGCCTGGTGGACAAGGGCAACTCGGTGATCGTCATCGAGCACAACCTGGACGTGATCAAGGGCTCGGACTGGATCATCGACATGGGCCCCGAGGGCGGCTCCGGCGGCGGCATGGTGATCGCCGAGGGCACCCCGGAGGACGTAGTGAAGGCCGAAGGCAGCTACACCGGCGAATTCCTGGCCCACGTGATGTGAGGCTCACGCGCGGCCCCCGGGGCCGTCGTGGCCCTAGTACTGGTTGGGGGCAGATGGACGCCCACCTGCCCCCAACCAGCGACAGCACCCGCCCGCTTCACCTGGCGGCTCGGCAGGAGACGCGCCGGTCGCGGACTCGCACTCAACGCAACCGCACTCGCACAACCCACCTGCTCCGGCCGTCTGCTGGATCGCCGAAGACGCGCCGATCTAGACCCGCCTCCTACGCAACCGCACTCGCACGCCCTACCTGGGATCGGCTGGAGCGCCATGGTTGCAGACTCGCCTCCCACGAATCCGCACCTCACAACCCTCCTGCTGGATTGGGTGGAGTGGCTTTGTCTGGGGGGAGGGGCGATCGTAAACTTGCTGTGGTCGTGGGGCTCCCTTTCCCACCCGCTTTTCCCACGACGATCGCCCCTAGGGGCCCCGGGCAAAGCCACTCCACCCAATCCAGCACCCCACCTCAGCAAGCCCCGAGGCGCAGCCAACCCCAAAGTAAGCCCAGCCCCAGCCACCCCGAAGCAAAGCCAAAGCAACAAGCGCAGAGCGAGCACCCTGACACACCTCGTAACCAGGGAAAACGCCACACTGGACAGGTGTATCCGCAACCCGGATCCTGACTCCTACCTCGTAGCACCCCACACGAGGAGGACAGGACATGCCGGAACTCACCGCTCGCCCGACGCGGGGGCGCCAGACCGCCGCCCGCCGCGCCCTGCTGGTCGGCGCCGAGCGCTGGGAGATCCGCATGGGCATCACCGCCCCCGCCGAGTTCCGGGTCACCGGGGTCGCCCCGGGAACGGGGCCGGTGCGTGCGGGCTGACCCCTCCCCGGACCAGGTGACCGAGGCGACCCGGCCGGGCAACGCCGTCCTGGTCCGCGACCGGCTGCGCCGCGAGTTCGGCGACGAGGTCGAGGTGCTCGGCGGACCTGGTCGTCCGGTGCACCCCCGGGCCCGGCTGGCCGTCGCGGTGGGCGAGAGCCGGGACTTCGACCGGTGGGCCCGCTCGGTCAAGCTGCGCGCCCTGACCCTGGTCTTCGACGGGGGCCGGGTCCTGCTCGGCCCGCTCGCCGCGCCCGGCAGGCCGGGGTGCGCCGAATGCGCCCGAGCCCGCCGGGTGGCCGCCGCGGCGGCCGCGCCCAAGGACGCCGAGCCGGTCGTGGAACCGCCCCTGGCGGCCGTGCTCGACCAGGTGACCGCGCTCGTGCGCGCGCTGCTGCGGCAGAACTCCACCGACCTGGTCGGCCACCTCGCCGAGCTGGGGGCGGTGGAGCCGGTGTGGCACCGGGTGGTCCCGCTGCCCGCCTGCGAGGTCTGCGGCGGTGCCGAGGGCATCGGCACGGTCGGGCTGCCGCCGACCGACGACGACGAGGACGACGACCCGGCCGAGCTGCTGGAGGCGCTCGCGGGCTGGGTCGACCCGCTGACCGGTGTGATCCCGTGGATCACGCTGCGCAGGCCGCTCGACGGCGGACCGCACGTCGCCACCGCCGCGCCGCCGCACCTGCTCGACCCCGGGGGCACGCCGCGGGCGCTGCCGGTCGGGTGGGGCAAGGGCATGACCCGGCGCGCCGCGATCGTGTCCGCGGTGGGGGAAGCCGTCGAGCGGTACTCCGCGTCCGTCCCCGACCCCGACCGGCTCGTCTGGGCCCGCCCGGCCGATCTCGACGGCGAGGTGCTCGACCCGCGCGAGTTCCCGCTCTACGAGCCCGAGCAGTACGCCCAGCGGGACTTCCCGTGCGTGCCCTTCGACCGCCGGATCGACCACCCGTGGATCCGCGGCACCTGGCTGGGCGGTGACACCCCGGTCTGGGTCCCCGCGGTGTTCAGCTACCTCGCCATGACCGTCCTCCCCGAGCACCTCATCTGCCAGGGGACCTCCAACGGCCTGGCCGCGGGCCCCGACGCCGAGACCGCCGCCGTCAGCGCGACCCTGGAGCTGGTCGAGCGCGACGCGATGATGTCCGCCTGGCTCACCGGCGCCCGGGGCCGCTACGTCGAGCTCGACGACACGCTCGACCCCGAGGTCCAGGACGTGATCGACGCGCTGCGCGCGCAGCGCCCGTCGGTGGAGGTCTACCTGCTGCCCACGGCCACCTACGGCACCGTCGCGGTGGCACTGGCCCTGGGCGACGGCAAGCGCTGGCCGGGCGCCTGCGTCGGGCTCGGTGCCGACCGGTCCCCGCGCGCCGCCATCCGCACCGCGGTACTGGAGCTGGCCCAGACCGGGCCGCACCTGGCCGCCCTGCTCAGCGAGCGCGGGGTGCTCGTCCCGTCCCGGCCCAGTGGGGTGCGGGAGATGCTCGACCACGCCGCCTACTACTTCCCGGCCGACCGGGTGTCCGCCTTCGACCGGTTGCGCACCGGCGGCACCTCCCGGCTGGCCGACCTGCCCGAGCCCGCGTTCGACACCACCGTGGCCGACCTGGCCGGGCAGCTGTCGACGGCGGGCATCCGGGTGGCGATCGTGGACGTGACCAGCCCGGACGTGGCCACCGGGCCGTTCCGGGTGGTGCGCGCGGTCAGCCCCGACCTGCAGCCGATCAGCTACGGCCACGGCAACGACCGCTCGCTGGTGGCCCGGCTGCGGCACGGCCAGGCCCCGATCCGCAGGTTGGTCCACCCGATCTGGTGACCGCCGGCGTTCACCCGCAGGCCAGGCCGTCGCCACCCGGGCTGGGCATGCTGCCCGAATGCGCCGCACCCGGATCGCCGCCGCCGTCCTCGGCTCCCTCGCCCTGCTGACCCTCGCCGCCGCGCCCGCGGGCGCGCTGCCCGGGGTCACCGCCACCCACGAGACCCCGCCCAACTTCGACGACGACGAGGGCGGCAACGCCGACGCCGACGACCCGGCGATCTGGGTGAACCCCGACGACCCCGGCCGCAGCGTGGTCGTGGGCACGCTCAAGAACGGCGGCCTCGCCGTGTTCGACCTGCGGGGCAGGCAGGTCCAGCACATCGACACCCCGCCGGCGCCCACCCCGGACGCGGAGCCGGGCCGGTTCAACAACGTCGACATCGTCCAGGGCGCCCGGATCGGGGGGCGCACCCTCGACCTGGCCGTGGTCTCCGACCGGGGCCGCGACCGGATCCGGGTCTTCGCCATCGACCGGCGCGGGCACCTGACCGACGTCACCACCGCCACCCCGCCGCGGGCGTTCAGCGCCACCGAGGCTGAGGTCGACGAGCAGCGCACCGCCTACGGGCTCACCGTCGCGCCGGACCCGGCGGGCGGCGCGCCTTGGGTGGTGGCCAGCAGGCGGCACGAGACCCGGCTCGGGGTGTTCCGCCTCGCCGACGACGGCCGCGGCCGGATCACCTACCGCCGGGTGGACACCGTCGACCTGCCCGCGTCGTTCCGCGTCGACGGCGGCACCTGGTCGCCGTGCGCCGAGCCGGGGGAGCGGCCGCAGGTCGAGGGCATGGTGTTCGACCCCGCCGACGGTGTGCTCTACGCCGCCCAGGAGGACGTCGGCGTCTGGCGGGTCCCGGTGCGCTCGGGCCGCTTCGGTGAGCCCTCGCTGGTCGAGCGGGTGCGCGAGTTCGGCAGGCCCGCCGCCTACGACGAGACCACTGAGGAGTGCGCCTTCACCGGGCCGCCCTCGCCCGCCGCGGGCCGGTACCTGACGGCCGACGCCGAGGGCCTCGCCATCGCCCGCGGCGCGCACGGGGAGAAGCTGCTGCTGGCCTCCAGCCAGGGCGACAGCACCTTCGCCGCCTACCGGGTCACCCGGCACGGCCTGCGGCACACCGGCGGCTTCGCCGTCGCCGACGGCCCCGCCGCGGACGGTGTGCAGCACAGCGACGGCGCCGCGGTGACCACGACGCCGCTGGGTCGCGAGTTCCCGCACGGCCTGCTGGTCGTGCACGACGGGGAGAACACCCCGGGCGAGCGGGAGAGCACCAACTTCAAGCTGGTCCGCTGGGAGCGGGTCGCGGGCGCGATCGGCTGAACCGGGGCGGGTGCGGCCGCGTGTGGGTGGTGTCCCCACCGCACCAGGAGGTCCACATGAGCCGCACCCGCGCTCTCACCGCCACGGTCTTCGCCGCGCTCGCCCTCACCGCATGCTCGGCCCGCGACGCCGCGCCCGCGCCTGTCCCGCAGGCCGCGGTGCGGTCGGACAACGGCGTCCACCTGTCCACCAAGGAGGTCGGGACGCTGGGTTACGTGGTCACCGACATCGGGGGCTTCACGCTCTACCGGTTCGACAAGGACTCGGCCGAGCCGCCGAGATCCGAGTGCTCCGGTCCCTGCGCGACAGCCTGGCCACCCGCGTTGGCCGAGGGCGGCGACGTCTCCTCCGACGGGATGGACCGTGCCCTGATCGGCACATTCGTGCGGGCTGACGGAAGCACGCAGCTCACCTTGGCGGGCAGGCCGCTCTACCGGTTCGCCAAGGACGTCAAGCCCGGTGACGCCAAGGGGCAGGGCGTCGGCGGCACCTGGTTCGCCGTGGCCCCGGACGGCGCGAAGGCCGCGGGCGCGGAGGACGACGGCTACTGAGACGACGGCCGCAGAGATGGCTACTGGAGCGCGGGGGACGGGTCGCGCGGGCGCACCAGCGTCCCGGCGGCGACCAGCACGGCGGCGCCGCCCAGCAGGAGGGCGACCCACCAGCTCGGCTCGTACTGCCGCAGCGGGCTGAACGCGTCGTAGTCCAGGGTCTGCACGCCGCGGGCGGCCAGCGACCCCGCCGGGATCGCCGCGAGTCCGATCACCACCACCAGCGCCGCAGGGGTCGCCGCCAGCTTGCCGCCAACCACCGCCGCGGCCAGCGCGATCAGTCCGGCGCCGGCGACCAGGAGGGCCACCGAGCCCGCGGTCACCCATGGGTCGACCGACAGCGGCGCGGAGAGCCTGCCGTCGGGCAGCACCCGCAGGTCCTCCTGGGACGCGCGCAGCGCGGCACCGTCCACCGCGAGCGGCAGCAGCACCGCGGCCACCGCGCCGAGCGCGGCGAACGCCCAGGCCCGCCTGCGCAGCAGCCCGAGCGCGGCGAACCCGAGCAGACCGACCCCGAGCGCCAGCCACACCGTCGCGCCCGCGGGAGCGACGCTGCTCGGGGCCGGGCGGGCGGCGACCTGGAACCGGCTCAGGCCGACCTCGACCAGGGCGAGCCCGGCCACCACCACCGCGGCGAGCCCGACCACCTCCAGCGCCGACCACCAGGCGATCCCGGCCGCCAGGGCGAGCAGCACCACCGCCGACACCGCCGCGATCACCCCGGACTGGGTCTCCAGGGCCTGGATGGACTCGGCGTCGCGCGCCGCCCGCTGGCCCAGCGTCAGCACGCCGTGCACGTCCAGGGCGGCGCCGACCAGCACCGCGGCCAAGCCCATCCCCAGGACCACCGGCCGGGCCCGGACGAGGTCGTTGTCCCGCCAGGTCACCAGGACCGCGCTCACCGCGCCCACGACCGCGATCCCGGCGGCGGTGAACCGGACCGTGTCCCACATGGACGGTTCGATGCCGTCGAGCCGCAGCTGGGCCCCGACCAGGTAGGCCCCCGCCGCCACCCCGGCCAGCGCGGCACCGGTGGGCCGCGCGCCCGCGGCCAGCAGGCGCGCGGCCGCGCCCAGCGCGCCGAGCAGCAGCAGCGCCGCCGCGGTGTCGCCGAGCAGTGAGACGACCAGCAGCCCGGGCGGTGGGCCGGTGGCACCGTCGGCCCCGGCCAGCGGCCAGCCGTCGATCCACAGGATGGACACGGCCAGGCTCAGCGCGCCGCCCACCGCGAGCACCCACGGCCAGGCCCGGCCCGGGAAGCGCCACAGCACCACCAGGGCGGCCGCGCTCACCACCGGGGCCACCCACACCGCGTCCCAGCCGCTGTGGGCCGCCCACAGCGAGGTCGGGTGCCGGAAGAGCAGCGCCCCGGTGGTGGCCAGGGCGGCGAGGAAGGCCCAACGAGCGGTCATGGCGGACCACGCTACGGGGCCGTGCGTACGGCGCACGGCCCGGACGCCGAGTCGTGATCATTTGTTCGTCGGGCCGGTACGCGCGCCGAACCGCCCGCGCCGGGGGCATCGGCGGCGGGCGGTTCAGCGGGTTCAACGAGCGAGTGCAGCCCTGGCTACGCGCTGTGCGCGACCGGGCGCGGCTCGTCGGCCTGCCGCGGCTCGGGAACCGGGGCGGGCTCCTCGTCGGCCGACATCGTCGTCTCGTCGAACGGCGTCCGGCCCGCCAGCACCTCGGCGGCCCGGTCGTGGTCGAACTCCCTGGTCCAGGTGCCGATCAGCACGGTGGCCACCGCGTTGCCCGCGAAGTTGGTCAGCGCCCGGGCCTCGGACATGAACCGGTCGATGCCCACGATCAGCCCGACCCCGTCGACCAGGTCCGGCCGGTGCGACTGCAGGCCGCCGGCCAGGGTCGCCAGGCCCGCGCCGCTGACCCCGGCCGCGCCCTTGGCCGCGATGACCATGAACAGCAGCAGCGAGACCTGCTCGCCCATCGCCAGCGGCGAGCCGGTGGCGTTGGCGACGAACAGCGTGGCCATGGTCAGGTAGATCGCGGTGCCGTCGAGGTTGAACGAGTACCCGGTCGGCACCGTGATGCCGACGACGGGCTTGCTCACCCCGAGGTGCTCCATCTTCGCGATCAGCCGCGGCAGCGCCACCTCCGAGGACGAGGTGGACAGGATCAGCAGGAACTCGCGGCCGAGGTAGCGCAGCAGGGCGAACAGGTTCACCCGGGCCACCGCCCACAGCAGCAGACCCAGCACCACCACCACGAACAGCGCGCAGGTCGCGTAGAAGCCCAGCATGATCACCGCCAGGCTCTTGAGCGCGGTGACGCCGGTGGCGCCCACCACCGCCGCGATCGCGCCGAACGCGCCGATCGGCGCCACCCACATGATCATCGCCAGCACCCGGAAGACCAGCCGCTGCAGGTGCCCGATCCCGCGCAGCAGCGGCTCGCCGCGGCTGCCGAGCCGCTGCAGGGCGAAGCCGACGAGCAGCGCCACCAGCAGGGTCTGCAGGACCTGGCCGGAGGTGAACGCCGAGACCAGCGTGGTCGGGATGACGCCGAGCAGGAACTCGGTGCCGCCCTGGCCGCCCTTGACCTGGGCCTCGCCGTTGGCCGCCAGCGCCTCGGTCAGGTGCAGGCCGTCGCCGGGGTGCAGCAGGTTGCCGACCAGCAGGCCGATGGCCAGCGCCACCGTCGACATGGCCAGGAAGTAGACCAGCGCCAGCCCGCCGACCTTGCCCACGCTGGTGGCCTTGGCGACCGAGCCGACGCCGAGCACGATCGTGCAGAAGATGATCGGGCTGATCATCATCTTGATCAGCGCGACGAAACCGGTGCCCAGCGGGGCCAGCGCCTTTCCGGCGGCCGGGAACAGCAGGCCGACCGCGACGCCGAGCACGACGGCGGCGATGACGGCCAGGTAGAGCAGGTGGGTGCGGTCTCTGCGCCGCGCGGGCGGGGGTGTGGTCGACACGGGGGCCTCCCTGGGCTCTTGATCGGCCCCCACCCTCGCCCGCGCTGTGTCCGGGGTCACTATTGCGTTCATTGCGTTCGCGGGGTCCACACTGCTCGCCATGAAAACGCGTGCCACGCACCGGCGCGGGCAGTGGAGCCTCGCGCGCCAGCTCCTGGCCCTGCAGGCGGTGGTGGTGAGCGTGCTCGTCGTCGCGGGCGCGGCGCTGGCCTGGGCCGATGTGGCGGACCGGGCCGAGGAGGCGAGCGCGGCCCGGGTGACCACGCTGGCCAGGGCGGTGGCCGACGCGCCGTCGGTCCGCGCCGCGGTGTCCGGGCCGGACCCGAGCGCGCTGCTGCAGCCCTACGCCCAGGCGCTGCTGGCCGACACCGGTGTCGACTTCGTGACGATCATGGACACCGACGGCGTCCGCTACACCCACCCCGACCCGGCGAACATCGGCGGCCGGTTCCTGGGCAACACCGCCGAGGCGCTCGCGGGCCGCGCGTTCACCGAGACCTACACCGGCACGCTCGGGCCGTCGGTGCGCGCGGTCGTCCCGGTCCTCGGTCCCGGCGGTGAGGTGGTCGCGCTGGTCAGCGCCGGGATCACGCTGTCGGCGATCAGCGCCCAGGTGGCCGACCGGGTGTTCGGGCTGATCGGGATCGCCGCGCTGGGCCTGCTGGTCGGCGGCCTGGGCGCCTACCTGGTGAGCAGGCGGCTGCGCAGGCAGACCGGTGGCCTCGCCCCGGCCGAGCTGGGCCTGGTGATCGAGTACCACGAGGCGATCCTGCACGCGGTGCGCGAGGGCCTGGTGCTGGTCGGGCAGGACCAGCGGGTGACGCTGTGCAACGACGGCGTGCGGGACCTGCTGGACCTGCCACCCGACGCCGAGGGCAGGCACGTCGGCGACCTCGGTCTGCCCGCCGACCTGGCGACCAGGCTCCTCGACGGGACCGAGATGCGCGACGAGCTGCACCTGACCGACACCCGGGTGCTGGTGGTCAACTCCTCGGCGGTCCGGTTCGCCGGGCGCGCGCTCGGCACCGTCGTGACCCTGCGCGACCGCACCGACCTGCAGGCGCTGACCGGCGAGCTGGACACCGTGCGCGGGTTCGCCGAGTCGCTGCGCTCGCAGGCCCACGAGGCGGCGAACCGGCTGCACACCGTGGTCTCACTGGTCGAGCTGGGCCGCCCGGCCGAGGCGGTCACCTTCGCCACCGGGGAGCTGGCGATCGCCCAGCGGCTCACCGACCAGGTGGTCGGCGCGGTGTCCGAGCCCGTGCTCGCGGCGTTGCTGCTGGGCAAGGCCGCCGACGCCAGTGAGCGGGGGGTGGAGCTGGTGATCGACCCGGGGACCGACATCCCGGAGGGTGCGGTGCCCGCGCGGGATCTGGTGACCATCCTGGGCAACCTGGTGGACAACGCGGTGGACGCCGCCGTCGCCCGCGCCGCGGTGCGCAAGCCGTGGGTGCGCGTGTCCGGGACGCACGGCGCGGACGGTCTCGTGCTGCGGGTGGCCGACAGCGGTGCCGGGGTGTCCGATGTGGACAAGGTGTTCGAACGCGGCTGGTCCACCAAGGCCGACGGCCGGGGCCTGGGTCTGGCCCTGGTCGCCCAGGCGGTCCGGCGCGCGGGCGGCACGGTCGAGGTGGGCCGGGCCGATGGCGGCGACGACCGAGACGGCCACGCTCAGGACGGCAACGCTCAGGACGGCAGGCCCGCCGCCGAGGAGGACAGCGGTGGCGCGGTGTTCACGGTGCGGCTGCCGTGATCGACGTCCTGGTGGTGGAGGACAACCCGGTGGCCGCCGACGCGCACCGGCTCTACGTCGAGCGGGTGCCCGGCTTCCGGGTCGCGGGGGTGGCGCACTCCGGGCGCGACGCGCTGCGGTTCCTGGACACCGTCGCGGTCGACCTGGTGCTGCTCGACCTGTACCTGCCCGACACCCACGGCCTCGCGGTCGTGCGCGCGCTGCGGGCGGGCGGCCACACCGCGGACGTGATCGCGGTGACCTCGGCGCGCGACCTGGCGGTGGTGCGGGCGGCGGTGTCGGCCGGGGTGGTGCAGTACCTGCTCAAGCCGTTCACCTTCGCCGGGTTGCGCGACAAGCTGGAGGGCTACGCCCGGTTCCGGGCGCGCATCAGCGGGCCGGGCGAGGCGGGGCAGTCCGATGTGGACCAGGCGTTCGGCGCGCTGCGCACCGGCGAGGCGCCGCTGCCCAAGGGGATGAGCGCGGAGACGCTCGGGGCCGTGGTGGCCGCGCTGCGCGCGACACCGGCCGGCCTGTCCGCGGCGGCCACCGCCGAGGCGGTCGGGGTGTCGCGGGTGACGGCCCGCCGGTACCTGGAGCACCTGGCGGACAACGGGTTGGCCGCCCGCCACCCGCGGTACGGGGCGGTCGGGCGGCCGGAGGTCTGGTACCGCTGGGCTTGAGCGACCGGCGCGGTGGGGCTGAGCCCACCGTCCCCGGTGCGCGGGTCTCAGTACACCGGGCCGGTGTACTTCTCGCCCGGGCCCTGGCCGGGCTCGTCGGGGAAGGCCGAGGCCTCGCGGAAGGCGCGCTGCAGTGACTGCAGCCCGTCGCGCAGCGGGGCCGCGTGCGGGCCGAGGTACTCCAGCGAGGCGGTCAGCAGGCCGGCCAGCGCGGTGATCAGCCTGCGGGCCTCGTCCAGGTCGCGGTGCGGGCTGGTGTCCGGGTCGGGGTCGGCCAGGCCCAGCCGCTCGGCGGCGGCGGACATCAGCATGACCGCGGCCCGGCTGACGACCTCCACACTGGGAATGTCCGCGAGCTCGCGCGGGTCGTCCGTACCGGTGGCGGCACCAGGGGTGGCGGAAGCGTCGTTCACGGTCTGCTAGCCTTGCACGTGCGACCAGCCCCCGTTAGCCCGGGGGCGGCAAAGTGGAGCCCCCGCTCCCACCCGAGTCACCGCGAGGCGGCCGGGTCCGGTTGCCGAAGATCCCACGGGCGCGAGCCCGGGTGGTTCTCGGTGTGCTCGACGCCGCGCGCGTCGGGTTGATCGGTCGGAAAGCGGGCCCTGTCCAGTCGACGGGGCCTGTGGTGTTTTTTGGGGACCTCACGTGCCGCGCACGTCGTACGCCACCAGCGTGCGACGCGTTCGCCCACCCGGGCGGGCGGGGATCGCAAACACGGACCAAGGAGGCCCCATCAGCACGGAGACACGCATCAACGACCGCATCCGCGTGCCGGAGGTCCGACTCGTCGGACCCAACGGCGAGCAGGTCGGGATCGTCCGCATCGAGGACGCCCTCCGCCTGGCGCAGGAAGCGGATCTTGATCTCGTCGAGGTCGCCCCGCAGGCGCGCCCGCCGGTGTGCAAGCTCATGGACTTCGGCAAGTTCAAGTACGAGAGCGCGCAGAAGGCCCGCGAGTCCCGGCGGAACCAGGTGCTCACCGTCATCAAGGAGCAGAAGCTCCGGCCGAAGATCGACTCCCACGACTACGAGACCAAGAAGCGCAACGTCGTGCGCTTCCTCGAGCACGGGAACAAGGTCAAGGTCACCATCATGTTCCGCGGTCGCGAGCAGTCCCGCCCCGAGCTGGGGTTCCGGCTGCTGCAGCGGCTCGCCGAGGACGTGGAGGAGCTGGGCTTCGTCGAGTCGTCGGCCAAGCAGGACGGCCGCAACATGATCATGGTGCTGGCGCCGCACAAGAACCTGAAGCCGAAGCCGAAGGCGACCTCGGCGGACGCGGACTCCGAAGAGCCGAGCGAGAGCTCCACCGAGGAGTGACCGGACCGGGGTCTCCCCGGTCGAGACAACACCCCGAAGGCCGCCCGTGCGCGCGCACGCGCCCGGGCGGCACGAGACGAGGATCGAGCACAATGCCGAAGATGAAGACGCACTCCGGTACGTCCAAGCGCATCCGCGTGACCGGCAAGGGCAAGCTGCGCCGTCAGCAGGCGGGCCTCCGCCACAAGCTGGAGAAGAAGTCGAGCACGCTCACCCGCAGGCTGTCCGGCACCG
This sequence comes from Actinokineospora sp. NBRC 105648, assembly GCF_030269645.1. Lineage (GTDB taxonomy): Bacteria > Actinomycetota > Actinomycetes > Mycobacteriales > Pseudonocardiaceae > Actinokineospora. The sequence continues at coordinate 286,073 of NZ_BSTR01000002.1, forward strand.
AAGAGGTCGCCAAGGTCGACGTGCGCAGGCTCAACCGGCTGCTCGGCCGTTGAGGCCCACCCCCACCCCATGACCACTCGGGCGCGCTGACCCGCGCCCCCAAGATCGACAGGACGGATCCGTGGCACGCGTCAAGCGGGCGGTCAACGCCCAAAAGAAGCGCCGCACGACTCTCGAGCTCGCCAGCGGTTACCGCGGCCAGCGCTCGCGGCTCTACCGCAAGGCCAAGGAGCAGGTGCTCCACTCGCTCAACTACGCCTACCGGGACCGCCGGGCCCGCAAGGGCGACTTCCGCAAGCTGTGGATCCAGCGGATCAACGCCGCGGCCCGCCAGAACGGGATGAGCTACAACCGCTTCATCGAGGGCCTGCGCGTCGGCGGTGTCGAGGTGGACCGCAAGATCCTCGCCGAGCTGGCCGTGAGCGACCCGACCGCGTTCACCGCGCTGGTCGAGATCGCCCGGGTCAACGCGGGCGTCCAGGGCAAGGCCGAGGCCGCTTCCTGAGCACGGTTTCCCGGCGACCCGGGGCGGAGGCGTTCACCGAGCGCACGCCCCGGGTCGCCGCCGCTCGGGCCCTGACCCGGCGCGCGGGTCGGGACCGGGCCGGGCGCTTCCTCGCCGAGGGCGCCCAGGCCGTCCGCGAGGCGCTGGCGCACGGCGTGGTGCACGAGCTGTTCGTCACCGCCACCGCCGCCACCCGCAACCTCGACCTGGTGACCGCGGCCGACCGCGCCGGCGTGCCGATCTCCGAGGCCACCGACAAGGCGCTGGACGGGCTCTCCGAGACGGTGACCCCGCAGGGCCTGGTCGCCGTGTGCGACCTGCTCGACCGCCCGCTCGAGGACGCGCTGGCAGGCACGCCGCGGCTGGTCGCGGTGCTCGCCGGGGTGTCCGACCCCGGCAACGCGGGCACCGTCACCCGGGTCGCCGACGCCGCCGGTGCCGCCGCGGTGCTCTTCGCGGGCGACACCGTCGACCCGCACAACGGCAAGTGCGTGCGCGCCTCCACCGGCAGTGTCTTCCACCTGCCGCTGGCCCGCTCCCGCGACACCGCCGCCGTCTTCGCCGCCTGCCGGGCCGCGGGCCTGCGGCTGGTCGCCGCCGACGGCCACGCCAGCGCCGACCTCGACGACGTCATCGACTCCGGCGCCCTCGCCGCCCCCACCGCGTGGGTGTTCGGCAGCGAGGCGCACGGCTTGGCGGCCGACCTGCTGTCCGAAGTGGACGACGTGGTCAAGGTGCCGCTGCACGGCGCCGCCGAGAGCCTGAACCTGGCCACCGCCGCGGCGGTCTGCCTCTACGCCAGCGCCCGCGCCCACCGCCGCTGATCCCGACCGTCCGCACCGGACGGAGGCGGACTCGATCCGCGCGCCACCACTGGTCCACACCCGCTCCGACACCGATCGCCTGCATGGGCTGGCCGGACGCCGTAGAACGGTTCTGCCACGTAGACGGCACCCAGGTGGAGCCAGCCGAGGCCGCCGTACTCGAGTCCGCTGGGTTCACCCGATCGAGCCGGCGCACCATCCGAAGTGGACAGTGTCGTGGTCCCCGGTCGAGCCGCCCAACCGCTACCGCACCAGCTTTCCGGCGGCGGCCGGTTCCTGCCCAGGAGTCGCCGCCCGGTGATCATCGTCGACGAGCCGACCACCGGGCAGGACGCGCTCACCCAGGTGGGTGTGTGCTCCACGGGTTGCGCGTGGCCCAGCCCCTGCTGGTGATCACCCACGACCGCGCCGTGGTCGCGCCCGGCCCGCCATGCCGCACAGGGGCCGCTGGGCTCAGGTGTCGAGGCGTTCGGTCAGGCCGCGCACCACGAGGTCGGTCTCCACCGGCTTCCCCTGCTCCTCCAACGCCCGCGCCAGCGCGCCGAGCACCGCGCCGACCGTGGCCTCGTCCGACTCCCCGTCCAACAGGGCCGCCGCCCGGCGTGCCTCGGACTCGGCGGCGGCCGGGGCGCCCAGGTCCAGTTGCAGCCGGGCTGCCCGGCAGGCCAGGAAGGCGTGCCACTCGGTGTTGCCCAGCCGCACGGCGAACTCCTCGGCGCGCGAGTTCGCCGCCAGCGCGTCGGTGTAGTGGGCGTGGTGGGCCAGCAGGGCGGCCCGGAAGCCGACCACGTCGGCGAGCTGGTCCAGGGTGCCCTCCTCGGTCTCGTCGGCCACCAGGGTCGCCGCCTCGTCCAAGATGGACAGTCCGGCGCCGAGGTCGGCCAGGCCGCGGGCGTGCGCCAGCTTCACCAGCGACTCGCTCGCGGCCACCGGGGCGTCGGCCACCAGCCACTGCCGGGCCGACTCGCGGAACGCCGCGGCCGCCTCGTCCAGCGAACCCAGTTGCAGGTAGGCGTTGCCGAGCTGGTGGCGCACGTGCGCGGCCATGCCCGGGTCGTCCTCGCCCGCCAGCGCGGTCACCGCGACCAGGTGATCGGCGACCGCCTGGTGCTCGCCCAGGTTCCGGCACGCGAGCGCCAACCGGTAGCGGATCTCGCAGAGCGGCCCGTCGAACCGCGGCGGCATGAGCCGCAGCGCCTCCTCCAGCGTCTCGGCGGCCTCCAGGTCGCGGCCGGTGGTGAGGTAGGCCGCCGAGAGGTGCAGGCAGGCCCGCGCCACCCCGGCGGGCGCCAGGTGCCTGCGCGCCGCGGCGACCGCCTCGAGCAGGGTGTCGAGGTGCTCGCCCGGGATCCCGGCCTGGTCGACCAGCATGGCCAACTCGAGCAGCGCGTCGGCCACCCAGGGACCGGTCACCTCGCGCACCAGCGCGACGTGCTCTTGGCGCGCCCGCACCGCGTCCGCGGTGCGACCCAGTGCCACCAGCAGGTCGGCCCGGTGGTCGGACAGCCGGTACCGCGTCGACTCCGGCCACGGTTGGCCCAGCAGCCGCTCGACGACCACCAGCGCCTCGGCGGTCTCCCCGCGCTCGGCCAGCGCCTCGGCCCGGGAGTTGAGCACCGCGCCGAGGCGCTCCGGGGCGTTCTCGGTGGCGATCCGCTCGGCGGCGTCCAGTTCGGCCGTCGCGGCCGCCGGGTCGTCGGGGTGCAGCCCGGCGGCGGTCAGGTGCGCGTGCAGCACGCTGACCGGGTCGCCGTGCTCGGTGCCCAGCGCCATCGCCGCCGCCACCCGCGCGCGCGCCTGGTCGTGCTCGCCGAGGACCAGCAGCACGTCGGCCAGCGTGGAGTGCGCCCGCGCCGCCGCGGTGTGCTCGCCCGCGGCCAGCAGCCGGTCGAGCACCGCGGTGAGCTCGTCGGCGACCGCGCGCGCCGAGTCGTACCTGGCCAGCCGGGTCCGGTGCGCGGCGACCCGGGCGGCGAGCCCCTCGGGCAGCAGCACGTCGAGGTCGGCGGGCAGTCTGCTCAGCAGCGCCGAGCCGGTGAACATCGCGCCGCCGTCGAAGGCCGCGCACGCCCGCTCGGCGATCACCACCGGGTCGGCGGGCGCGTCGTCCGGGCCCGCCCCGTCCGCCGGGGTGGGCTGCTCGGGCACCGCGACCAGGACCGTGGCCACGTCCGGGGTGGTCAGCGTCTTGGCCACCCGCACGCTGACCGCGTCCGTCCCGTTCCGGCGGTCGAACTCGGCCGCGGTCTCGCGCGCCACCGAAGCGCAGTGCGCGCGCAGCGCCTCGCCGTCGTACTCCCGCTCGCCCACCGCGAACACCCGCTCGGCCCGGTCGTCCACCCGGCTCAGCAGCAGCGCGGCCGCGGCGGCGAAGTCCTGCAGCACCTTGGGGCTCGGCGGGTCGACCAGCACGTCGAGGTTGTCGCCCAGGATCTCCAAGCCGCGGCAGGCGTTGCCGGTGATCGCGCAGAACCGCAGGTGCGCGTGCAGCGCGGAGCGGCCCTGCGGGGTCCCGCGCACCACCCGGTAGGACAGCAGGTGCGCCCGGGCCGCGTCGTCGAGCCGGTCGGTGGCCAGGTAGGCCTCGATCAGCGAGGCCAGCACGCCGTGCGGCTGCTCGGCGCAGTCGGACGGCTCGTCGAGCACCTGCCGGGCGACCACGATGGCGTCCTCGTAGCGCTCCCGGGAGACGAAGTAGCCCACCTGGCTGTCCACCACGCACGCGGCGCAGTCGCTCATCTCGTCCGGCTCGGCGGCCCGCCACGCGGCGAAGTGCGCGTCGGCGGCGGCCGTGTCGCCGATGTGGTGGGCCAGCGCGCGCCGCTTGTCGTGCACCGGGTGCGGGGAATAGCCGTGCAGCCGGTAGCGCTGCTCGAGCTGGTCGACCAGCGCGGTGATCTGCGCCAGGGAGAACCGCGGGTCGCCGAGCAGCCCGGTCGGCAGCCACTTGTGCATCCAGGTGAACTGGTGCACCGCCCACTCGTCGAAGGCCTCCGGGTGGCGCCCCTCGGTGGCGCGCAGCCAGGCGAACGGGGTCAGCATCAGGTCGTAGCGGCGGATCTCTCGGTAGGCGTTGACCAGCAGCAGCCGCGCCGCCACGCCCAGCTCGGTGGCGCCCGCGGCGTCGGCGCCGCGGGCCGCCCGCTCCAGCGACTCGCACTTGCCCAGCCCGGGCGGCAGGTCGTCGGCCTCGTGCAACAGGTGCGCGAGCCGGTCGCGCGGGTCGTCCTCGTCTGCCACGGGGGCCTCCGGTCAGCGCCCGATGGCGCGGTCGAGCAGGTCCAGGAAGGACCCGGTGAGGGCGGCGGTGTCCTTGGGCCGCAACGGCCGGTGCGACTGCAGCAGCGCGTGCACGTAGAGCGCCCGCACCGCCGACTCCAGCAGCGCGGCGTCGGCCACCTCGCCGAGCCGGGCCACCAGCGGGTTGCGGGTGTTGAGCACCAGGCGCTGCGCGGCGCCGGAGCCGTCGTCGACCAGCCTGCCGAGCAGCTCGCTCCACAGTGGATCGGCGTCGGCCGCCGCGGCGGCGGCGTCGCGCCTGCGCGCGCCGTCGGCGTCGGCGACCAGCAGCGCGGGCAGCGACACCGGGTCGAACTCGCGCAGCGTCGGCTCGCAGTCGTGGTCGGCCAGCACCGTCGTGGCGACCTCGACCGCGGCGGCCAGGGCGGCCTCGGTGCGCGCGTCCGGCCTGCCCAGCGCGGCCAGCAGCTCGCGCGGCTCCACCCGGCGGGCGGTGTCCGGGCCGTCCCGCTCGGCGAGCCTGCGCAGCAGGTCGGTGTCGTAGGCGTAGCCCGCGTTCACCAGCCCGATGCCCTGCGCGGCGGCGACCGGCGCCAGCTGGCGGAACTCGTCGACGTCGGGGGTGTAGAGCACGGTCGGGTGGGCGCGGCGGAACTGGCGCAGCGGCATCGCGCCGCGGGTGGTCTCGTACGGCAGCCAGCGCTCGGCCAGCCCGAGCAGCTCGTCGTCGACCAGGGCCAGCGACTTGATGCCCATGTGGTGCGCGGCGAGCAGCTGCCCGGCGCGCTCGGGGTCGGTGGCCGCCATCCGCACCAGCCAGTCGCGCAGCCGCTCGCCCAGCGCGTCGCGCACCGCCAGCAGCGTCTCGTCCTCGTAGAGCGCCTCGCGACTGGCCGTCGGGCGCAGCGCGGAGGTGTCCACGACGCAGCGCACGAAGTAGGCCCAGTCCGGGAGCAGGCCCTCGATGGCCGTGCCGACCAGCATCCGCTTGAGGTAGACCCGGTGCGACTGCTTCGCGCTCGGGTGCGCCCCGGCGGGCAGCACGAACGCCGCCCCGGTGAGCCCGACCGCGCCGAACTCCAGCGGCAGCGCGTCGAACGGCTCGAAGCCGAAGGTCTCGCGGCAGTAGGCGAACAGCCGTTCGCGGTGGTCGTCGACGTCCTCGCCCGGCGCGCGCACCCACGGCGGCGCGGGCGCGGTGATCACCCGCGACCCGGTCGCGCCCACGACCCGGACGTCGTAGGGGAGCACCGAGCCGAACTCGGCGGCCAGCGGCGCGACCGTCTCGTACTCGGCCCAGTGGTCGCAGTCGCGGCGCGGCAGCAGGGTGACCGTGGTGCCCACCTCGGCGCGCGCGGAGTCGTCGACCTCGACGGTGTAGGTGCCGTCGCCGCGGCCCACCCAGCGCACCGCCGGGCCGCCGGTGGCCGAGCGGCTCACCAGCCGGACCTCGTCGGCGATCAGGAAGCAGGACAGCAGGCCGACGCCGAACTGGCCGAGGAAGTCGCGCCGGGCGAAGCCGAGCTCGTCGCGCTTGGACGTCCCGCCGAGCGTCGAGAGCAGCGTGTGCACCTCGTCCTCGGCCAGGCCGATGCCGCTGTCGTGGATCCGCAGGGTGCCGTCACCGGTGTGCTCCGGGCACTCCAGCACGATCCGGGCGGGCGCGCCCGGATCGGTCAGACCGCGCGCGGTCACCGCGTCCACGGCGTTCTGCAGCAGCTCGCGCACGTAGACGCGGGGACTGCTGTAGAGGTGCTGGCTGAGCAGGTCGATGACGCCGCGAAGGTTGACACCGAATGTCTGGGCCAAGGTGAACCTCTGCGCGGGAGAGTGGGCGGCGCCCTGCGGGGCCGGTCCGGACCGTCGTCACAGTACAGGTGTCCTATGACAGCGGCCCGGCCTTCACCCGGCCGCGCGAACGGGCGCGGCCACACGGGCGAACCGGGTCGGTGGGGGTTGATCATCCCGCACCGCGCAACTCGGTGTCGGGCCGATCCGGCGATCACCTAGGATCGACCCTGCTCACCCGCGTCGCCGGGTGCGCCGCCTGTTTCGCAAGAGGGACCCGGGGAGCTGTCCACCAACCATGTCCGGAGCCAACGACTCGTACGACCCCAAGGAGGTCGCGGCGCTCGCGCCGGACGTCCTCCAGGCCGCCGTCGAGAAGGCGCGCGAGGAGTTCTCCTCCGCCGCCGACCTCGACGCGCTCGCCGCGGTCAAGCCCGCCCACCTCGGTGACAAGTCACCGCTGCTGCAGGCCCGCCGGGAGATCGGCGCGCTGCCGCCGCAGGCGCGCTCCGAGGCGGGCAAGCGGGTCAACGAGGCCCAGACGCAGGTCAAGGCCGCTTTCGACGAGCGCCGCCTGCAGCTGCAGGTCGAGCGGGACGAGCGGGTCCTGCGCGACGAGGGGGTCGACGTCACCCTCCCGTGGGACCGCTTCCCCCGGGGCGCGCGCCACCCGATCACCGCGCTGTCCGAGCGCGTCGCCGACGTGTTCGTCGGCATGGGCTACGAGGTCGCCGAGGGTCCCGAGCTCGACGCGGAGTGGTTCAACTTCGACGCGCTGAACTTCAAGAAGGACCACCCCGCGCGCACGATGCAGGACACCTTCTACGTCGCGCCCGAGGGATCCGGCCTGGTGCTGCGCACGCACACCTCACCGGTCCAGGTGCGCTCGCTGATCGAGCGCGACCTGCCGGTCTACGTGGTCTGCCCCGGCCGCACCTTCCGCACCGACGAGCTGGACACCACGCACACCCCGGTGTTCCACCAGGTCGAGGGTCTCGCGGTCGACAAGGGGCTGACCATGGCCCACCTCAAGGGCACCCTGGACGCCTTCGCCAAGGCCATGTTCGGCGCCGAGGCGCACGTGCGGCTGCGCCCGTCGTTCTTCCCGTTCACCGAGCCCTCCGCCGAGCTGGACGTGTGGTTCAGCGCGAAGAAGGGCGGCGCGGGCTGGGTCGAGTGGGGCGGCTGCGGCATGGTCAACCCGAACGTGCTGCGCGCCTGCGGGGTGGACCCCGAGGTCTACTCGGGCTTCGCCTTCGGCATGGGCCTGGAGCGGACCCTGCAGTTCCGCAACGGCATCCCGGACATGCGCGACATGGTCGAGGGCGACGTCCGGTTCACCCTTCCCTTCGGCACGGAGGCGTAGTGCGCATCCCCATCAGCTGGCTCCTGGGACAGCTCGACCTCACCGGCGCGCACCGCGACCTGTCCCCGGACAAGATCGCCGAGGCGTTCGTTCGGGTGGGCATGGAGGTCGAGGAGGTCAGTCCGCTCGGCCCGGTGACCGGTCCGCTCGTGGTCGGCCGGGTGGCCGAGATCGAGCAGCTGGCCGAGTTCAAGAAGCCGATCCGGTTCTGCACGGTCGAGATCGACGAGGCCGAGGACGGCGGCGCGCCGGAGACCACCCAGGTCGTCTGCGGCGCGACGAACTTCGCCGAGGGCGACCTGGTCGTGGTGGCGCTGCCCGGCGCGGTGCTGCCCGGCGACTTCACCATCGCCGCGCGCAAGACCTACGGCCGGGTGTCCAACGGCATGATCTGCTCGGCCCGCGAGCTGGGCCTGGGCGACGAGCACGCGGGCATCCTCGTGCTGCCGACGGCCACCGACGAGGACGACATCGCCCCCGGCGACGACGCGATCGAGCTGCTCGGCCTCACCGACTCGGTGATCGAGCTCTCGCTCACCCCCGACCGCGGCTACTGCTTCTCGCTGCGTGGCCTGGCCAGGGAACTGGCCTGCGCGCTGGACCTGGACTTCGTCGACCCGGCGGCGATCGAGGTGCCCGCCGCCGAGCGCGAGTCGGTCCCGGTCACCATCGAGGACCCGGGCGCCTGCGCCCGGTTCGCCGTCCGCCGGGTCACCGGGGTCGACCCGACCGCGCCGACGCCGTGGTTCATCCGGCGCACCCTGATGCTCGCGGGCATCAGGTCGATCTCGCTGGCGGTCGACATCACCAACTTCGTGATGCTCGAGCTCGGCCAGCCGATGCACGCCTTCGACACCTCGCGGCTGCGCGGCGGGATCACCGTGCGCCGGGCGCGGGCGGGGGAGCGGCTGACCACGCTCGACGACGTCGAGCGGGCGCTGGACCCCGACGACGTGGTGGTCTGCGACGAGTCCGGGCCGGTCTCGCTGGCCGGGGTGATGGGCGGGGCGAGCACCGAGGTCCGCGCCGAGAGCACCGACATCCTGCTCGAGGCCGCGATCTGGGACCCGGCCTCGATCGCCCGCGCGGTGCGCAGGCACAAGCTGCCCAGCGAGGCGGCCAAGCGCTACGAGCGCAGCGTCGACCCGGCGCTGCCGCCGGTCGCCCTGGAGCGGGCCGCGCGGCTGCTGCGCCAGTACGGCGAGGGCGGCATCCAGCCCGGCCGCACCGACGTGGGCAGCCCGGCCCAGCAGCCCTCGGTGACCATGGCGATGAACCTGCCCGACCGGGTGGCCGGGGTGAACTACGCGCGCGGGGTCACCGCCCGCAGGCTGCAGCAGATCGGCTGCAGCCTGGAGATCGACGCCGACGAGGGTGGCACGCCGATCGTCACCGCGGTCCCGCCGAGTTGGCGCGCCGACCTGAGCCAGCCCGCCGACCTGGTCGAGGAGGTGCTGCGGCTGCAGGGCTACGACACCATCCCGTCGCTGCTGCCCCCGGCGCCGCCCGGCCGCGGCCTGACCGCCGCCCAGCGCAGGCGCCGCGCGGTGTCGCGGACGCTGGCCGAGCAGGGCTACGTCGAGGTGCTGCCGTTCCCGTTCGTCGCCCCCTCGGTGTTCGACGCCCTCGGCCTGGCCGACGACGACGTCCGCCGGAACACCGTCCAGGTGCTCAACCCGCTGGAGGCCGACCGCCCCGCGCTGGCCACCACGCTGCTGCCCGGCCTGCTGGACACGGTGGTGCGCAACGTCTCCCGCGGCGCCCGCGACCTGGCGCTGTTCCACATCGGGCAGGTCGTGCTGCCGCGCGCCCAGCAGGTCCCGATGCCCGAGGTCGGGGTCGCCGGGCGGCCGGACGACGCCGAGGTGGCCGCGCTCAAGGCGGCGCTGCCCAACCAGCCGGTGCACGTCGCGGTGGTCCTCGCGGGCCACCGGCAGCGCCCCGGCTGGTGGGGTCAGGGCGAGCAGGCGGGCTGGGCCGACGCCGTGCAGGCGGCGCGCACGGTGGCCCAGGCCGCCGGGGTGGAGCTGACCGTCAGCGCGGGCGACCTGGCGCCGTGGCACCCGGGCCGCTGCGCGCGGCTCAGCGTCGGCGACTTCCCGGTCGGGTACGCGGGCGAACTGCACCCGAAGGTGGTCGAGGCGCTGGGCCTGCCCAAGCGCACCTGCGCGATGGAGCTGGACCTGGACCTGCTGCCGCTGGTCGAGCGCCGGGTGGTGCCCGAGGTCTCGCCCTACCCGCCGGTCCTGCTCGACGTCGCGCTGGTCGTGCCCGCCGAGGTGCCCGCCGCCGACCTCACCCGCACGCTGCGCGCGGGTGGTGGCGACCTGCTCGAGGAGCTGAGCCTGTTCGACGTGTTCACCGGCGCGCAGGTCGCCGAGGGGAAGCGGTCGCTGGCCTACTCGCTGCGCTTCCGGGCGCCGGACCGCACGCTCACCGTGGAGGAGGCCACCGCCGCGCGGGACACCGCCGTGGCGGCGGCCGCCGAGCGGCACGGGGCCGCCCTGCGCGGCTGAGCGGCGGTCGTTCACCCGCCGCCGCGACTGGGCGACCCTCGCGGTCATCACGGTCGCGGCGGTGTCCCGCCGCCGTGCTCTTCTTCCGCGGCGGCGACTTCCGTACGACCACCAGCGAGCCGTCGGGCACGGCGCCGGTACCGCCCGCGCCGCTCACGCGGGTCCCGGTGGCGCTCACCGAGGCTTGGCGCGCGGAGAGCCCAGCGACCGCGCGACCCGCGTTGGCCGGGCCCACCGTGGTCACCGCGGGCGGACACGAGCTGCTCGGCCGCGACCCGGTCACCGGGGTGGTCCGCTGGCGCTACGCGCGCGACCGAGCTCTTGTGCGCGTGGCCGCGTTCGACTCTGTCCCGCCACTGGACCCCGAGGGCAGGTGGTCTACGCGGTCGAGATCCCGCCCGGCGCCCAGGTCCTCGCCGTGACGGCGAACTGGGTCGCGCTCGCGGTCCCCGATCCGGCCCGGGTGCTGGTCCTTGGCGAGGGCGGTATGCGGTCCGGTGAATACCCGGTGCCCGATTTAGGCGGGCTCACCGGCGAACGCGCCGCGGTCACCGAGATCGGCGACGACGCGATCCGCTGGTTCCCCGGATCGGCGACCACCGCGCTCGGCACGGTCGACCCGCGTCCGATGTGGACGATCACGGGCGCGCTCGGGCCGGGGTCGCGGTCGGCGACCGGGTGCTTGTCCCGGTGCCCGCGGGACTGGCCGCGCTCGACCCGGCCACCGGCGCGGTGACCAGCACGATCCCGGTCGACCGGGGCGACCGCCCGGGCCCGGTGCGGGTCGGCCCGCTCGGCACGACCCCGCTCGAACAGCGCGGCCGCACCCTGGTCGCGCTCCGCTGAGGCGGCGGCCGCCGGTCCCGGTTGATCCACACGCGACTGTCGTGAGCCGAACGGGCTACGACGACCCGCCGTGCAATTCGCGCCTTTCATGGTCATATTCGCCGGACGCCATGGAATACCGTTTCGCAATCGCAAAAATCGGCCTGTCGGTATTCACATTCCCGCCGTTTCGGGGCAGCATCGTGCGGTCCGTCACGGAACCCGTTCCGGACATAGCGTGACGAAAAGGGGCAATGTGAAGAAAATCGTTGCGGCGGTCGCCGCGGCGGGCTTCGTGGTCGGCGGTGTCGTGCTGGCACCGGGCGTGCAGGCCGCGCCGCAGCCGAAGCCCGCGCCGAACCAGGTGAGCTACGACCCGGCGCCGATCGCGTGGGGCGTGTGCGCCAGCCCGGGCCTGGCCCGGCGCGGCGCGGAGTGCGGGTTCCTCGAGGTCCCGCTGGACTACGCCAAGCCCGCGGGCACCAAGATCAAGCTCGCGGTGTCGCGGATCAAGGCGAAGGTCCCGGCCGAGCAGTACCAGGGCATCATGGTCACCAACCCCGGTGGTCCCGGCGGGTCCGGCCTCACCCTCTCGGTGCTGGGCGAGTTCGTGCCCAACGACGCGGGCCTGGCCTACGACTGGATCGGCTTCGACCCGCGCGGGGTCGGCTCCAGCCAGCCGGCGCTGTCCTGCGACGGCAACTACTTCAGCTACAACCGCCCGTACTACGTGCCGGCGACCAAGCAGCTGGAGAAGACCTGGCTGGACCGCTCGAAGGGCTACGCCCAGGCCTGCGACACCGCCGGTGGCGAGCTGCTCGACCACGTCAAGACCACCGACACGGTCAACGACATCGACGTGATCCGCAAGGCGCTGCGCCAGGACAAGCTGAACTACTACGGCTTCTCCTACGGCACCTACCTCGGGCAGGTCTACTCGACCCTGTACCCGGAGCGGGTGCGCCGGATGGTGCTCGACGGCAACGTCGACGCCCGCAAGGTGTGGTACCAGGCCAACCTGGACCAGGACGTCGCCTTCGACCGGAACATCAAGATCTACTTCGACTGGGTGGCCAAGTACGACAGCGTCTACCACCTGGGCAAGTCCGGCAAGGCGGTCGAGGCGAAGTTCTACGCCGAGCAGCTCAAGTTCATCAAGAACCCGGCGGGCGGCATCATCGGCCCGGACGAGTGGACCGACATCTTCCTGCAGGCCGGGTACTACGTGTTCGGCTGGGAGGACGTGGCCAACGCGTTCTCGGCGTGGGTCAACAACGGTGACTACGCCGGGCTCAAGGCCCTCTACGACGCCTCCAACGGTCAGGGGCCGGGCACCGACAACGGCTTCGCCATGTACCTGGCGACGCAGTGCACCGACGTGCAGTGGCCCACCCAGTGGAGCCGCTGGCAGGTCGACAACTGGCTGACCTTCCTGCGCGCCCCGTTCGAGACCTGGGGCAACGCCTGGTTCAACGCGCCCTGCATCAACTGGGGCGGCAAGGTCGGCAAGCCGGTCCAGGTCGACGGCTCCAAGGCGCCGCCGATCCTGCTGATCGACGAGACCCTCGACGCGGCGACGCCGTACGAGGGCAGCCTGGAACTGCGCAGCCGGTTCCCCAAGTCGGTCCTCATCGAGGGCGTCGGCGGCACCACCCACTCCGGTTCGCTCAACGGCGTGGCGTGCACCGACAACCTGATCGCGGACTACCTGGCCTCCGGCAAGCTCCCGGCCCGCAAGCCGGGTCGCCGCTCGGACACCCAGTGCGACCCGGTGCCCGTGCCGGTTCCCGCCGCGGTGGCCCAGCAGCGCAAGGTGGCGGCCGCACCGTCGGTGCCGGGTGACATCACCCGCGCCGACCTGCAGAAGCTGATCGTCGGCGCGCGCGGCTAGTCGTTCGCCGTCGCACCGAGGCCGGGCGGGTGTCCGTAACGGACACCCGCCCGGTCCCGTGTCAGGACAGGTGCTTGAGCGCCTCCCGGCGCGACAGCGGGGACAGGCCGGGGTGGGCGTCGACGAAGTGCAGCACCCAGCCCGGCTCCACCCGGGCGTACTGGCGCAGCGCCCAGCCGATCCCCTTGCGCAGGAAGAAGTCCGGGTCGTCCTGGTTGGCCTCGATGGCCGCGGCCAGCAGGTCGGTGTCGGTCTCGTCCTTGGCGCCGAGCTGGCAGATGACCGACACCCGCCGCTTCCACCGGTCCGGGTCGACCGCCCAGTCGAGCAGCACCGGCGTGAGCTCGGCGCGGTGCGCCGCGAGCAGCGGCCCGACGTGCCGGTTGGCCAGTTCGTCGACGTGGTCCCACCACGCACCGGTGACCACGAGCTCCTCGTGCAGCGGCAGCAGGTCGATGTCGCGCCAGTGGGTGTACCGCTTGTGGCCCAGCAGGTCCAGCGCGACGTAGCGCTCCTCGCGGTACTCGGCCGCCCGCCACAGCGCGGTCACCGCGGCCAGCCAGGACTCCCGGTCGGGCAGGTCGAACTCCGCGAACAGCGACTTCGTCAGCGCGGCCCGCGCGGGCTTGGCCACGCCCCGGAAGGGCATGTCCGACTTCATGTACCGCTGCATCTCCCCGGCCCGCACGGGGTCGCCCGCCTCGGCCAACCCCGCTCGCGCCGCCGCCACCAGGTCCACCCGGCCACCGTACCGGCGCACACCGACAGCGGACGGCCCCCGACCGGCCGTCCGCTGTCCGGTGTGGTCAGTCGCCCAGCGGGTTGAGCAGGTCGAGCTTGCCCTCGAAGGCGAACAGCAGCAGGTCGGTCATCCGGAACGTGGTCGAGTCCGGCCCGAGCGCCGGGCGCCAGGACGGCTCCCGCACGATCGAGTGCCTGCTGCCCTCCATCGCGCGGTGGAACACCTCCACCACGACCCGGCCGCCGACCGGCCCCAGCAGGCCGCCGTTGAGCTCGGCCTCGCGCAGCGCGTAGAACCACAGCGGGGTGGCCGCCACCAGCGCGTCGCGCTGCTCCTCGGTGAGGTCGGCCAGCGCGGCGCCGGAGTCGCCCTCGAGGATCTGCGCCGCGGTCAGCGGCTCGACGCCGAACAGCTCGGCCATCTGCTGCCCGCTGGCCAGCTCCACCATCTCGGCCCTGGTCAGGTTGCGGAACGCCAGGTTGCGCTCGATGGCGGGGACCTCGGTGCCGCGGCCGCCGAAGCTGCCCGCGGGCAGCTGGGTGAGCGGGTCGACCAGCAGCGAGTCGATCCGCTTGGTGACGTTGCCCGCGCCCGGCGGGACCGCCAGGTCCGGCCGCCCGGCCTCGGTGAAGTCGTAGAGCCTGCGGAAGTCGACGATCCAGTTGGTGGGCAGCCGCTCCAGGCCCGCGGCGTTCGGGTCGTCGAGGTCGGGCAGCCCGGAGCCGGGCCGGAAGTTGCCGCTGGTGCCGCTGAAGGTGAACAGCTGCAGCAGCGACGCGACGCCCGCAGGCCCGGTGCCGCTGAACACCCGGTTCCACTGGTAGGCCGAGCGGATCATGCTGTGCCCGATCCGGTAGGCCGCCACCGCGAACTCCACCGGCATGGTCGGCCGCCCGCCGTGGCCGCCGTGGTGGCCGTGCGCCTCGAAGAAGCGCCTGCCGTGCGCGAACACGTCCTCGACCACGGCCGGGTCGACCACCCGCGGCAGGAAGTCGGTGCGCAACAGCCACTGGTAGTGCTTGACGACCTGCTCGCGGGCGGTCTCGAAGAGCCGCCGCTCGCCGACGCCGGTGATCGCCAGCTGCTCGACCACCCGGTTGTGGAACCGGATGAACGCCAGGTGGGTCTGGGCCACCGCCAGGTTCTCGTCGTTGCGCGGGTCCGGGATCAACGCCGCGCGCCGGTCGGCCGCGGTGCCCCCGATACCGCCGACCCGGGGCAGGTCGAAGCCCGCCAGGTCCACGTTGACCCGCTCGTCCGGGACGGTGACCGCGGCGGTGGTGCCCACCTTGAGCTTGACCCGGTCCTCGGCGTAGAACCGCCGGTCGTCGCGGTCGCCCGGGCCGCGCCCGTAGAGCGAGTCCAGGTCGAGCGCGGGTGAGCGGCCCTGCACCAGCTCGTCGACCGTGAGGTCGGTGCCGAGCTGGGTCTCGGTGCGGTCCATGGTCAGGTCGTGGTCGACGAACTGACCCAGGTAGGTGAACCCGGCCGGTACGGTCGAGTCCGGTTGGGCCGCCGCGTCGGTGATCGCGGTGGCCAGGGCGACCCGCAGGTCCTCGTCGGTGCGCGGGCCCTTCGGGCCGAGCCGGGAGAACCGGAACCGGCGCAGCTCCTCGGCGCTGGTGGGCTGCCGGGTGCGCGGTTCGCCCTGGTCGTCGGTCTCCAGCACGCCCTCGCCCACGACGAAGAAACTGCTGCGTGCGTGTTCTCTCATCTGTGAATCCCCCTGTCCGGTTCCGGACGCGTCCGGTGAACACGGGGTGCGGACCGCGGGCTCCCTCCCCAGGAAACCCGTTCCCCCAAGCGATCCGTCCCCCTGCGACCGAGGCTACCCGAGGAGCGGGGGCGGGTGTGCCGAAATAGCGGGATGGCGATATCCCGCTATTTATTTAAATATCACCGCTACACCCGACCGCGCGGCGGGCGTTCCCTCGAGAGGGTGACGGCGACGTCCACCAGCTCGGTCCGGTCCAAAGTGGACACCTCGGCCAGGTCGACCCAGGCGGCCATGTCGGTGGAGCCGTTCTCCTCGAAGCGCAGCTCCCCGCCGACCACGTGGGCGGTGTAGACGACGCGGATGCCGTGCCAGTCGGTCGCCCCGCCCGAGCGGCTCAGCGCCTTGCGCAGCCCGGTCTTGGTGAAGCGCCTGCGCACCGTGTCGATGCCCAGCAGCGCGTCCACCTCCACGGTGTAACCGGTCTCCTCGAACACCTCCCGCACGGTCGCGTCGAGCGGGTCCTCGCCGTGGTCGAGACCACCGCCGGGCAGGGTCCACTTCTTTCCCGTGCGCCCCACCCACCGCGCGAGCAGGATCTTGTCCTCTTCGACGCACACCGCGTAGGCCGCCACCCGCGTCGTCTGCTTCACCGGGACACCCCCGCGCGTCTGCGGGCGGTGTCGACGAGTTCCGGGGGCAGGTCGTGCTCGGCGGTCAGCAGCCGGGGGAGCAGGTCGGCCTCCAGGGTGATCGCCCGGAACACCATCGCCACCGTCACCCCGTGGTCGGGGCGGTCGACCACCTCGACGGTGTCGCCCGCGCGCACCGCCCCCGGGCGCAGCACGCTCAGGTAGGTCCCCGGCCGTGCGGCCCGGGTGAACGTGCGCGCCCAGCCCGAGCGCCGCAGCCACACCCCGAAGGTGCGGCACGGGATCCGCGGCGTGGTCACCCGCAGCAGCAGGTCCGCGCCCACCCGCCAGGTCTCCCCGACCAGCGCGCCGTTGACGTCGAGACCGGCCGTGGTCAAGTTCTCCCCGAACGCCCCGGCCCCGAACGCCGCGCCTAGCTCGCCCGACCACCACGCGAGGTCCTCGCGCGCGTAGGCGTAGACGGCTTGGTCCGCGCCGCCGTGGTGGTCGGTGTCGCAAATCGAGTCGCCCGCCAGCCCGCTCCGGCCCGCCGCGGGCACCGACACCTGGACCGGCCCGGCGACCGGGCGCTTGTCGATGGCGCTCGCCCCGGCCTTGGCCGGGATCGGGCGTGGGACGCCGACGTTGACGGACTCGATCACGGCTGCGGCAGGCATGGGCCGAACCTACTCAACCGGGGTGCGCGACGCGGATCACATTCCTCCAGTAGCGTGCCCGCATGGGAACCGAGGCGCTGGTGGTGGGGGCGGGGGTCATCGGGCTGAGCACCGCGATCCGGCTCGCCGAGGGCGGGGCCCGGGTGCGGGTGTGGGCGGCCGAGCCGCCCGAGCGCACCACCTCCGCGGTCGCCGCCGCGCTGTGGGGTCCCGACTTCGCCGACCCCGGCCGGACCTGGGCCTACGCCACCCAGGCCGAGCTGACCCTGCTCGCCGAGGACCCGACCAGCGGGGTGCGGCTGTGCCGGGGCATGCAGTCCTCCGACCTGCAGGCCGAGCCGCCGCCGTGGGTCGACCGGCTGCCCGAGGTGCGGATCTGCGGGCCGGAGGAGCTGGCCCCGGGGATGCTGGTCGGCCTGCGCACCACGGTCCCGGTCGTCGACATGCCGCGCTACCTGGAGTACCTGGTCACCCGGTTGGCGCGGACCGGCACCGAGGTGGAGCTCCGCCGGGTCGCCTCGCTCGCCGAGCCCGCCGCCGCGGCGCCGGTCGTGGTCAACTGCACCGGGGTCGGCGCCCGGGAGCTGACCGGCGACGATGAGCTGCGGCCGTGGTGGGGCCAGCACGTGGTGGTCGAGAACCCCGGCCTGACCGAGTACTACGTCGAGGCCACCCGGGCCAGGGAGTGGGCCTCGTTCTTCCCGCACGGCGACCACGTCGTGCTCGGCGGGGTGGTCCGGCCGGACGTGTGGGACCGCTCACCGGACCCCGAGGTGGCCGCCGGGATCCGGACCCGGTGCGCGGCCGTCGAGCCGCTGCTCGCCGACGCGCCGGTGCTCGAGCACCGGGTCGGCCTGCGGCCCTGGCGGCCGACGCCCCGGCTGGCCGCCGAGCGGCTCGGCGAGGCGCTGGTCGTGCACAACTACGGCCACGGCGGGATGGGCGTGTGCCACTCCTGGGGGAGCGCGGACGCGGTGCTGGCCCTGCTCTGACTCGCCGCGCGGTCCGGCGGGCGCCATCCGCGCGGATCACGAATCCCCAGCGCCGGACCTGTCCGGGCGGCCCCTAGACTCGCGCCCCGTGTCGCACGCCCCGATGATCGCCCCCAGCATCCTGTCCGCCGACTTCGCCCGGCTCGCCGACGAGCTCGCCGCCATCCACGGCGCCGACTGGGTGCACGTGGACGTGATGGACGCGCACTTCGTGCCCAACCTGACCCTCGGCCTGCCGGTCGTCGAGTCGCTGCTCAAGGTGACCGACATTCCGATGGACTGCCACCTGATGATCTCCGACCCGGACCGCTGGGCGGTCGGGTACGCCGAGGCCGGCGCGCACAACGTGACCGTGCACGCCGAGGCGGCCGCCGACCCGGTGCGCATCGCCCGCGACCTGCGCGCGGCCGGGGCCAAGGCGGGCCTGTCGATCAAGCCGGGCACCCCGCTGGAGCCCTGGGTCGAGGTGCTCAAGGAGTTCGACACGCTGCTGGTCATGTCGGTCGAGCCCGGGTTCGGCGGGCAGGGCTTCATCGCCGAGGTGCTCGACAAGGTCCGCACCGTCCGCGGCCTGGTCGACACCGGTCACCTGAACCTGCTGGTGGAGATCGACGGCGGGATCAACGCCGCGACCGTCGAGCGGGCCGCCGAGGCGGGTGTGGACTGCTTCGTCGCGGGCTCCGCGGTCTACGGCGCCGACGACCCGGCCAAGGCCGTCGCCGCCCTGCGCGCGCAGGCGAGCGCGGCCAACCACCGCTTCACCGCCTGAGCCGCGCCGCTCCCACCCGCTGGGAACGGGCGCGCACCCCCTGGGAGAATGTCCGACGTGGAGCACAGCCTGGCCGCGACGATGCGGTCCGCGGTGGCTCGCGCGGCGGCGGCTCGCGGTACGACGAGCCCCAACCCGCCGGTGGGCTGCGTCCTGCTCGACGTCACGGGCACCGAGGTCGGCGCGGGCGCGACCCAGCCCCCGGGCGGCCCGCACGCCGAGGTGGTCGCGCTGCGCGCGGCGGGGGAGCGGGCCCGCGGCGGCACCGCCGTGGTCACCCTGGAGCCCTGCGCGCACCACGGCCGCACCCCGCCGTGCACCGACGCGCTGATCGCCGCGGGCGTTGCCCGGGTGGTCTACGCCGTGGCCGACCCCAACCCGGTCGCCTCGGGCGGCGCGCGCGTGCTCGCCGACGCGGGGGTGTCCGTCGAGGGCGGTCTGCTCGCCACCGAGGTCGAGCGCGGGCCACTGCGCGCCTGGTTGCACCACGCGCGCACCGGGCGCCCGCACGTCACCTGGAAGTACGCCGCCACCCTCGACGGCCGGGTCGCCGCGGCCGACCGGACCAGCCGCTGGATCAGCTCGGCCACCTCGCGCGCCGAGGTGCACGCCCTGCGCCGCGCGGTCGACGCGGTCGTGGTGGGGACCGCGACGGTGCTCGCCGACGACCCCGCGCTGACCGCGCGCGCCGAGGATGGAACACCGGCGGCCCGACAACCGTTGCGGGTTGTCGTGGGACGCACAGACCTGCCGCCGGACGCCCAAGTCCTCGACGGCACCGCCGAGACGCTGCTCCTGCGCACGCGCGACCCGGCCGAGGTGCTGGCCGCGCTCGCCGCGCGCGGTGTGGTCGACGTGCTGCTGGAGGGCGGCCCCACGCTGGCCGGGGCGTTCGTCGCGGCGGACCTGGTCGACCGGGTGCTGGCCTACGTCGCGCCCGCCCTGCTCGGGGCCGGGCCTGTGGCCTTAGGCGCATCCGGCGTGTCGACCATCACCGAGGCACACCGCCTGGTGGTCGAAGAGGCCACCATGAGCGGACCGGACGTGCGGATCTCCGCCGTCCCGGCGCGGAACTGAGGAGGAACCACCGGTGTTCACCGGGATCGTGGAGGAGCGCGGTGAGGTCGTCGCCGTGGCGGACCTCGCCGACGCCGCACGGGTCACCATCGCCGGGCCGCTGGTCACCAGCGACGCCAAGCGGGGCGACTCGATCGCGGTCAACGGCGTCTGCCTGACCGTCGTCGACCTCGCCGACGGCGGGTTCACCGCCGACGTCATGCGCGAGACGCTGGTCCGCAGCAGCCTGGCCGGGATCGCCGCGGGCGACCAGGTCAACCTGGAGCGGGCCGCGGCCGTCGGGCAGCGCTTCGGCGGGCACATCGTGCAGGGGCACGTGGACGGCACCGGGGCGCTCGTCTCCCGCGAGCCGTCCGAGCACTGGGACCTGGTCACCATCAGCCTGCCCGCCGAGCTGGCCCGCTACGTGGTGGAGAAGGGCTCGATCACCGTCGACGGCGTCTCGCTGACCGTGGTCGCGGTGGGCCCGGACTGGTTCAGCGTGAGCCTGATCCCGGAGACGCTGCGCGCCACCACCCTCGGCGTCCGCGCGCCGGGCGACCCGGTGAACCTCGAGGTCGACGTGATCGCCAAGTACGTGGAGAGGCTGGCCGCGCCGCACCTGGCGCCGAGGAAGGGGACCTCCGGTGAGTGACTGCGAAGCGATCGAGCGGGCCATCGCCGACATCGCGGCGGGCAAGGCGGTCGTCGTGGTCGACGACGAGGACCGCGAGAACGAGGGCGACCTGATCTTCGCCGCCGAGAAGACCACCCCGGAGCTGCTGGCCTTCATGGTCCGCTACACCTCCGGCTACATCTGCGTGCCGCTCACCGAGCCCGACTGCGACCGGCTCGACCTGCCGCCGATGTTCCACACCAACCAGGACGCGCGCGGCACCGCCTACACCGTCACCGTCGACGCCCGCGAGGGCGTCAGCACCGGCATCTCGGCCGCCGACCGCGCGCACACCATCCGGCTGCTGGCCGACCCGGAGGCCACCGCCAAGGACTTCAACCGGCCCGGGCACGTGGTCCCGCTGCGCGCCAAGGAGGGCGGCGTGCTGCGCAGGCCCGGGCACACCGAGGCCGCGGTCGACCTGGCCAGGATGGCCGGGCTGCGGCCCGCGGGCGTGCTCTGCGAGATCGTCTCGCAGAAGGACGAGGGCGACATGGCCCGCTACGACGAGCTGGTCGTCTTCGCCGCCGAGCACGACCTGACGATCATCACCATCGCCGACCTGATCGCCTACCGGCGGCGCACCGAGAAGCAGGTCGCCCGGGTCGCCGAGGCGCGCATCCCGACCGCGCACGGCACCTTCCGCGCGGTCGGCTACGACAGCCTGCTCGACGGCATCGAGCACGTCGCCCTGGTCTACGGCGACATCGCCGACGGCCGCGACGTGCTGGTCCGGGTGCACTCCGAGTGCCTCACCGGCGACGTGTTCGGCTCGCTGCGCTGCGACTGCGGCCCGCAGCTCGACGCCGCCCTGGAGGCCGTCGCCGCCGAGGGCCGCGGCGTGGTGCTCTACATGCGCGGGCACGAGGGCCGCGGCATCGGCCTGATGCACAAGCTGCAGGCCTACCAGCTCCAGGACGACGGCGCGGACACCGTGGACGCCAACCTGGCCCTGGGCGTACCCGCCGACGCGCGCGACTACGGCACCGGCGCGCAGATCCTGGTCGACCTGGGCGTGCGCTCGATGCGGCTGCTGACCAACAACCCGGCCAAGCGGGTCGGCCTGGAGGGCTACGGCCTGGCCGTGGTCGACCGGGTCCCGCTGTCGGTGTGGCCGAACCCGGAGAACCTGCGCTACCTGCGCACCAAGCGCGACCGGATGGGCCACGAGCTGGGCAACCTCGAGCAGTACGAGGGCACCGCGGCGGCGGTGGCGGCCGAGGTGGCCGGGGAGGACAAGGCATGAGCGGGCAGGGTCGCCCGGCGGCCGGGGTGCCGCGGTGCCCCGGCGTCCGGCTGGCGGTGGTCGCCACCCGCTGGCACGCCGAGATCACCGACCAGCTGCTGGCCCGCGCGCTGGTGGCGGCGCAGGAGGCGGAGATCGTCGAGCCGACGGTGGTGCGCGTGCCCGGCGCGGTGGAGCTGCCGGTCGTCTGCCAGGAGCTGGCCCGCCACCACGACGCCGTGGTCGCGCTGGGGGTGGTCATCCGCGGCGGCACACCGCACTTCGAGTACGTGTGCGACGCGGTCACCGCGGGCCTCACCCGGGTCTCCCTGGACGAGTCGACCCCGATCGGCAACGGCGTGCTGACGGTGAACACCGAGGAGCAGGCCCTCGACCGCGCGGGCCTGCCCGGCTCGGCCGAGGACAAGGGCTACGAGGCGTGCGCCGCCGCGCTGGAGACCGCCCTGGTCGTGCGCGGGCTGCGCCAGCCGTGGACCGAGCAGGGGTTCCAGTGATCGCGCGGCCGCGCCGGGTGCGGGTGTTCTCCGGCGCGCTCGCCGTGCTGTTCATCGCGGTGTTCACCGTCGTGGCGGTGCTGCTGCGGCGCACCTCCACCGGCGTGTTCTTCCAGGTGTCCGACCAGGTCGCGATGGCGGGCATCGGCGTGCTGCTGGCCTGCGGCGCGCTCTGGATGACCTGGCCGAAGATCACCGCCGACGCGGCCGGGGTGCGCGTCCGCAACCTCCTGGGCAGCACCACCTACCCGTGGTCGCAGGTGCGCGGCATCAGCTTCCCCGACGGCGCCGCGTGGGCCCGGCTGGAGCTGCCCGACGACGAGTACGTGCCGGTCATGGCCGTGCAGGCGCTCGACGGCGACCGCGCGGTGGCGGCGATCCGCGAGCTGCGCAAGCTCCACCGGGCCGCGACCGCGCCCGCCGAGTAGCACCCCCGGTCCCACCCGGGGTAGCATCGCGCCATGAAACTCAGTGTGAGCCTGCCCGAGGAGGACGTCCGCTTCATCGACGAGTACTCGTCACGGGTGGACGTGGTGCACGTGGCGGCGGTCAACCGGTCCTCGGTCATCCAGATCGCCATCGGCCTGCTGCGCGAGTCGTCGATGCGCGAGGAGTACGCCGAGGCCTTCGCTGAGTGGGACGCCGCCGAGGACGCCCCGCTCTGGGACGCCACCGCCGCCGACGGGTCGAGCGGCCGGGTCGATGCGACGAGGTGACATCCACCTGGTCGACCTGGACCCGAGCCGGGGCTCGGAGGCCGACAAGGTCCGCCCGGCGGTGATCGTCAGCAACGACGCCGCCAACCAGGTCGCCCAGCGCACCGGTCGCGGCGTGGTCACCGTCGTGCCGATCACCTCCAACACCGCGCGGGTCTTCCCGTTCCAGGTCCTGCTGCCCGGGCTCGACTGCGGCCTGCTCGCCGACTCCAAGGCGCAGGCCGAGCAGGTGCGCTCGATCGCCACCGGCCGGGTGCGCAGGCGGCTCGGCCGGGTGCCGCCCGCGCTGCTCAAGGACGTCGACGAGGCGCTGCGGGTGCACCTGGGGCTCTGAGCCCGCCAACCCTGTGCGCTCCCTGTGAATACCCGGAACGGGTGAACCACCCGCCGCGCGCCCACGTAGCCCCCGGTGTATCCCTGAACTGATCCCGAGGAGGCCAAGCGTGACTGTTGTCGATCCCACCACTCGACCTGCGGCGGTCCACGAGCCCGAGGCGCGCAGCAGGCGCCAGGTGCTGTGCGGACTGATGGTGGCCCTGGTCGCCCCTGGGGCGCTGGTCGCCGCCTGCGGCGACTCCGGCTCGTCGAACGGCTCGGCGGGCACGACCACCGGTGGCGCGGCGGGTACGACCGGCGGTGCCACCACGGGTGGCTCCACCGGCGGGTCCACCGGCGGTACGACCGGCGCCCTGAGCACCCTGTCGGCGATCCCCGACGGTGGCGGCGTGCTGGTCGACAACCCGTCCGGCGGCAAGGTCCTGCTGGTCCGCGCGGGCAGCACGGTGAAGGGCTTCGACCCCACCTGCCCGCACCAGGGCGCCACCGTCGACCCGCCCAAGGACGGCGTGATCACCTGTCCGCGGCACTTCAGCACCTTCGACGCGTCCACCGGCGACCGCAAGAGCGGCCAGGCGCAGACCGGGCTCAAGACCATCGCGGTGAAGGTCAGCGGTGACAACGTGGTTCTTGGCTGAGTTCTGGGCTGAGTTCTCGGCTGAGCGGTGGGCCGAGTACTCGGGCTGAGTGCTCGGCCGACCGTGTTCCCAACCCTGGTCGGAGGCCGCGAAAAGTGCCTCCGACCAGGGGGAACCCCTAGGATTAGGGGTGCTCCGGATGGCCCGGGAGTGCGGCCGTTCGGGTTATGGATTCACCGGATCAGCGGTGGTTGGGTCAGGACCAACCGCTCACCGCAGACCCGGAGGCCCGCCATGCCGTCCACCCGCTTGTTGGGCCTCGCCGTCGCCGCCGTGGCGGCGCTGGGGCTCGCCGTGCCGCCCGCGGGCGCCACGCCACCGGTCCCCGCCGGGCCGTCCGGCCCCGCGATCGGCCTGGACGACCGGCCCACCGCCGTGGTGTCGCTGGGCGACAGCGCGATCTCGGGCGAGGGCGCGGGCGACTACGAGCCCGGCACCCGCGGCGAGAACGGCGACTGGTGCCACCGCTCGCCCAACGCGCTGATCCACAAGACCGCGCTCGCCCAGCGCACGGTGAACCTGGCCTGCTCGGGCGCCAACGCGGCCAACGTCTCGCTGGCCGACACCACGCACTACACCGAGGGCTCCCAGGCCCGCAGGCTGATCGAGGTGGCCAGGGCGAACCGGGTCACCGCGGTGGTGCTCCAGGTCGGCGCCAACGACGACCCGGCCTTCACCGACTCGATCGTGGGCTGCATCAAGAAGTGGCTCAACCCGTTCGGCTCCGGCTGCGCGGCGACCCTGCGCACCCAGTGGCCCCAGCGCCTCGCGGCGATGGCGCCCAAGGTCGAGGTGGCCGTCAACGACATCAAGAGCGCCCTGCGCCAGGCCGGTTACGCCGACGGCTCCTACCGGGTCGTGGTCACCTCGTACGCCTCCCCGGTCACCGAGAAGATGGACGAGATCGCCCACGGCCCCCAGGGCTGCCCCCTGCGCCTGGCCGACGCCGCCTACGGCCGCACCGAGGCGGTCCCGCAGTTCGGCGACGCCTTCCGCGGCGTGGCGGCCCGGACCGGGGTGTCCTTCCTGGACTTCTCCCGCGCCACCGAGGGCCACGAGGCGTGCAGCGGCAACGCGGACAAGAGCGGGGAGTGGCAGAACCGGATCACCGTCGACCCCTACGCCTGGGCCTACGGCGGCCTGGACGCGGTCGGCATCCACATGGCCCAGCAGTCCTTCCACCCCAACGCCACCGGCCACGCCCAGCTCGGCCGCTGCGTCACCGAGTTCGTCACCTCGGGCTCCCAGTCCGCCCGCTGCCTGGTCGGCGCCGACGGCAACCTCCACGCGGTCGCCTGAGGCCCGGTCCGGCCCGGTCGACCACCCGCCCCGCCCCGGGCGGGTGGTCGACCACCGGGCCCGACCCCGAGCGGGGCCACGGGGTTCCACCCGTTCGCCCGACCGCTGGGGGCGGGCGGCCGCGATCGTTGTCGGTGGGCGCCCGTAGGGTTGTCACCGTGGCCGACCCGTCCACCTACCGACCGTCTCCCGGCACCATCCCGGACGCGCCTGGCGTGTACAAGTTCCGTGATCCTGGTGGCCGGGTGATCTACGTCGGCAAGGCGAAGAGCTTGCGCGGCAGGCTGAACTCCTACTTCGCCGACATCTCCTCGCTGCACCCGCGCACCCGCCAGATGGTGACCACCGCGGGTGGTGTCGAGTGGACCGTGGTGTCCACCGAGGTCGAGGCGCTGCAGCTGGAATACAACTGGATCAAGGAGTTCGACCCGCGGTTCAACGTCCGCTACCGCGACGACAAGTCCTACCCGGTGCTGGCTGTCACGGTGAACGAGGAGTACCCGCGGCTGCACGTCTACCGCGGTCCGCGCAAGAAGGGCGTGCGGTACTTCGGCCCGTACGCGCACGCCTGGGCCATCAGGGAGACCCTCGACCTGCTGCTGCGCGTCTTCCCGGCGCGCACCTGCTCCAAGGGCGTGTTCCAGCGGCACGGCCAGATCGGGCGGCCCTGCCTGCTCGGCTACATCGACAAGTGCTCGGCGCCGTGCGTCGGTCGGGTGAGCGCGGCCGAGCACCGGGAGATCGTCGAGGACTTCTGCGACTTCCTCTCCGGCCGCACCGACGCGATGGTCCGCCGGCTGGAGAAGGACATGTCCGCCGCCGCCGAGGACCTGCAGTTCGAGCGGGCGGCCCGGCTGCGCGACGACATCGGGGCGCTGCGCCGGGCGATGGAGAAGCAGGCCGTGGTGCTCGGCGACGGCACCGACGCCGATGTGGTGGCCTTCGCCTTCGACGAGCTCGAGGCCGCCGTCCAGGTGTTCCACGTGCGCGGCGGTCGGGTGCGCGGCCAGCGCGGCTGGGTGATCGACCGGATCGACGACGCCGACGAGCAGAGCCCCGCCGCGGGCCTGGTCGACCGGTTCCTCAGCCAGTTCTACGGCGACCAGGCCGAGTTCGACGACACCGGCGTGGCCGAGGCGAGCCCGGTGCCGCGCGAGGTGCTGGTCCCGGAGCTGCCCGAGGACGCGCCCGCGATCGCCGACTGGCTCAGCGAGCTGCGCGGCGCCCGGGTCCAGCTGCGCGTCCCGCAGCGCGGCGACAAGCGGGCGCTGATGGAGACCGTGGAGCGCAACGCGAAGGAGGCGTTCACCCAGCACAAGCTGCGCCGCGCGGGCGACCTGACGGCCCGCTCGGCCGCGCTGCAGGAGCTGCAGGACAACCTCGGCCTCGACACCGCGCCGCTGCGGATCGAGTGCGTGGACATCAGCCACATCCAGGGCAGCGACGTGGTGGCCTCGCTGGTGGTCTTCGAGGACGGCCTGGCCCGCAAGTCCGAGTACCGCCGCTTCGCCATCCGGGAGGCGGCCACCGAGGGCGACGTCGCCTCGATCGCCGAGGTGGTCCGCCGCCGGTTCGCCCGGCACGGCGCGGACGCCGCGGCCCAGGGCCCGAACCCGGGCGTCGACCCGGACACCGGCAAGCCGCGCCGGTTCGCCTACCCGCCCAACCTCCTGGTGGTCGACGGCGCGGGCCCGCAGGCCAACGCCGCCGCCGACGTGCTGGCCGAGCTGGGCGTGACCGACGTGGCCGTGGTGGGATTGGCCAAGCGGCTGGAGGAGGTCTGGCTGCCCGCCGAGCCGGAGCCGGCGATCCTGCCGCGCACCAGCGAGGCGCTCTACCTGCTGCAGCGGGTGCGCGACGAGGCGCACCGGTTCGCCATCGCCTACCACCGGCAGAAGCGGTCGAAGAAGCTCACCGTCTCGGTGCTCGACGAGGTCCCCGGCCTCGGCCAGACCCGCAAGGCGGTGCTGATCAAGCACTTCGGCTCGCTCAAGCGGCTCCGGGCCGCGGGGGTCGAGGAGATCGGGGCGGTGCCGGGCATCGGCCCGGGCACGGCACAGGCAGTGCACAGCGCGCTCGCGGGGGAGTCCGCGGCCGAACCGACAGAGGGACAGCAGTGAGCACCGAAGCGCACGGACCGGGCATCGAGGTCGCGGTCGTCACCGGACTCTCCGGGGCGGGCCGCAGCACGGCGGCCAAGTGCCTGGAGGACCTGGGGTGGTTCGTCGTGGACAACCTGCCGCCGGAGCTGATCTCCACCATGGTCGAGCTGGGCTCGCAGGCCAGGGGCGCGATCACGAAGGTGGCGGTCGTGATGGACGTGCGCAGCCGCGCGTTCACCGAGGACCTCTCGGCGATCATCAAGGACCTGGACGCGCGCGGCTACCGGCCGCGCGTGCTGTTCCTGGAGGCCACCACCGACGTGCTGGTCCGCCGGTTCGAGCAGGTCCGCCGCGGCCACCCGCTGCAGGGCGAGGGCAGGCTGATCGACGGCATCGGCGCCGAGCGCGAGCTGCTGCGCCCGCTGCGCGAGGAGGCCGACCTGGTCCTGGACACCTCCACCCTCTCGGTGCACCAGCTCCGCGCCAAGATCGAGGACGCGTTCGGCTCCGACGCCAGCACCGCCACCCGGGTCACCGTGCTCTCCTTCGGCTACAAGTACGGCCTGCCGATGGACGCCGACCTGGTGATGGACGTGCGCTTCCTGCCCAACCCGTTCTGGATCCCCGAGCTCAAGGACCAGACCGGCCGCGACACCGACGTGCGCAACTACGTGCTCAGCCAGGAGGGCGCGGACGAGTTCCTCGACCGCTACCACGAGCTGCTGCGCCTGATCGGCGCGGGCTACCGGCGCGAGGGCAAGCGCTACCTGACGCTGGCCATCGGCTGCACCGGCGGCAAGCACCGCAGCGTGGCCATCTCCGAGGAGCTGTCCCGGCGGCTGGCCGACGAGGACGGCATGGCGGTCAAGGTCGTGCACCGCGACCTGGGCCGCGAGTGAGCGCGGCCCCCCCGCTCAAGGCGGTCGCGCTCGGCGGCGGGCGCGGCCTGCACGTCACCCTCAGCGCGCTGCGGCTGCTCACCGACGACGTCACCGCCGTGGTCACGGTGGCCGACGACGGCGGCTCCTCCGGGCGGCTGCGCCGCGAGCTCGGCCTGCTCCCCCCTGGCGACCTGCGCAAGGCGCTCACCGCGCTGGCCGGGGAGGCCGGGCCGTGGCGGTCGGTGTTCGAGCACCGCTTCGGCGGCACCGGCGCGCTGGCCGGGCACGCGATCGGCAACCTGGTGCTGGCCGGTCTGCTGGAGGTCCTCGGCGACCCGGTCGAGGCGCTGGCCGAGGCCGCGCGGCTGCTCGGCGTCACCGGTCGGGTGCTGCCGATGTCCACCGACCCGCTCGACATCGAGGCCGACGTGACCGGCCTGGAGGAGGACCCGAGCACGGTGCGCCGCATCCGCGGCCAGGTCGCGGTGGCCACCACCCCCGGCCGGGTCCGCCGGATCCGGCTGCAGCCCGCCGACCACCGGGCCGAGAAGCCCACCGCCTGCCCGCAGGCCGTGGCGGCGGTGCTCGAGGCCGACGTGGTGCTGCTCGGCCCGGGTTCCTGGTTCACCAGCGTGCTGCCGCACCTGCTCGTCCCGGAGCTGCACGAGGCGCTGGTCAGCACCGCGGCCGCCCGGGTCGTCGTGCTCAACCTTGTCCCCCAACCGGGGGAAACCGCGGGCTTCTCCCCGGAGCGCCACCTCGACGTGCTCTGCGAGCACGCGCCCCGGCTGCGGGTCGACGCGGTCATCGCCGACGCGGACTCGGTCGCCACCCCGGACCGGCTCCGAGCTGCGGCTGCGGCGCTGGGCGCGGGGACCTGGCTGGACCCGGTCGCGGCCGGGGCCACCCCCGACCGGCACGACCCGACCGCGCTCGCCGCGAGCCTGGGGCGGGCGATCACGTCGGTGAGGGGACGCTGAGCCCGCGCGCGGGTCGTGATGGGATGTACCCCGGATGCCCGCACCCGGGCCGGGAGAGGAGGACCCTGTGGCGATGACCGCCGCTGTCAAGGACGAGCTGAGCAGGCTGGCCGTGTCCAAGACCTGTTGCCGTCGGGCCGAGGTGTCCTCGCTGCTGCGGTTCGCGGGCGGGCTGCACATCGTGGCGGGCCGGGTCGTGGTCGAGGCCGAGCTGGACACCGGTTCGGCCGCGCGCAGGCTGCGCAAGGAGATCCACGACCTCTACGGCCACCACGCCGACGTGCACGTGATCACCTCCGGCGGCCTGCGCAAGGGCACCCGCTACGTGGTGCGGGTGGTCAAGGACGGCGACGGCCTGGCCCGCCAGACCGGTCTGCTCGACCCGCGCGGCCGTCCGGTGCGCGGCCTGCCCGCCCCGGTCGTCTCCGGCGGCGTGTGCGACGCCGAGGCGGCGTGGCGCGGGGCGTTCCTGGCGCACGGCTCGCTCACCGAGCCGGGCCGCTCGTCCGCGCTGGAGATCACCTGCCCGGGCCCGGAGGCCGCGCTGGCCATCGTCGGCGCCGCCCGCCGGATGGGCATCCAGGCCAAGTCGCGCGAGGTGCGCGGCGCCGACCGGGTGGTCGTGCGCGACGGCGACGCCATCGGCGCGCTGCTGACCAGGCTCGGCGCGCACTCCAGCGTGCTGGCCTGGGAGGAGCGCCGGATGCGCCGCGAGGTGCGCGCCACCGCCAACCGGCTGGCCAACTTCGACGACGCGAACCTGCGCCGCTCGGCCCGGGCCGCGGTCGCCGCCGCCGCGCGGGTGCAGCGGGCGATGGAGATCCTCGGCCCGGACGCCCCGGAGCACCTGACCGCGGCGGGCGAGCTGCGGTTGCAGAACAAGCAGGCCTCGCTGGAGGAGCTCGGCCAGCTGTCCGACCCGCCGATGACCAAGGACGCGGTCGCCGGCCGGATCCGGCGGCTGCTGGCGATGGCCGACAAGCGGGCCAAGGACATGGGTATGCCGGACACCGAGTCGGCGGTCACCCCGGACATGCTCGAGGCGGACGCCTGAGGCGGGTGGGGAATAACCCACCAAAGAATTACTGTGAGCTGGGTCTCACGCGGTATCCCGGCGGCCCCGCCGTGACTCCTGTCTGACGGGAGGGCGGGTGCCGCTTGGGGGAGGGGCACCCGTAGGGGGAGACGGAGTGGGGTTCGCCCGGCATGGGAGCCGGCGAACCCCACTCCGCTGTTCCGGGGGTGTTTCCCCGCCGCCGCGCCCGGGTTCCGTGGCCGTCGCCACCCCTCCCCGCGCCTTCCGCTGTGAGCCGCGCGTCGCCTCGGGCGGCGCCCCTGGCGCCGGGCATCGCGATCTGATTCGATAAAGAGAGACCGCTGACCTGCTGACCTGCGCGCGCCCGGGTGAACGCTAGGGTTTTCGGGTGGGGCGGAGTCCCCGGGCCCGCGGGGTCCGGGCAACCAGTCGCTAGGACGAGGAGACACAGGTGACGGTTCGCGTAGGTGTCAACGGCTTCGGTCGGATCGGTCGCAACTTCTGGCGCGCCGTGCAGGCCAGCGACCACGACATCGAGATCGTGGCCTTCAACGACCTGGGTGATGTCGCGACCATGGCCCACCTGCTCAAGTACGACAGCATCCTGGGCAGGCTGCCGCAGGAGGTCTCGGTGACCGCCGAGGGCATCCAGGTCGGCGACCAGACGATCAAGGCGCTGGCCGAGCGCGACCCGGGCAAGCTGCCCTGGAAGGACCTCGGCGTCGACGTCGTGGTCGAGTCCACCGGCTTCTTCACCAACGCCGCCGACGCCCGCAAGCACGTCGACGAGGGCGGCGCCAAGAAGGTCATCATCTCCGCGCCCGCCAAGGGCGAGGACCTGACCGTCGTGCTCGGCGCGAACGAGGACAAGTACGACGGTTCGCAGACCGTGATCTCCAACGCCTCCTGCACCACCAACTGCCTGGCCCCGCTGGCGAAGGTGCTGCACGACGCGTTCACCGTCGAGCGCGGTCTGATGACCACGATCCACGCCTACACCCAGGACCAGAACCTGCAGGACGCCCCGCACAGCGACCTGCGCCGCGCCCGCGCCGCCGCGCTGAACATCGTGCCCACCTCGACCGGCGCCGCCAAGGCGATCGGCCTGGTGCTGCCCGAGCTCAAGGGCAAGCTCGACGGCTACGCGCTGCGCGTCCCGGTGCCGACCGGCTCGGCCACCGACTTGACCGTCACCCTCGGCCGCGAGGTCACCCTCGACGAGGTCCAGGCCGCCTACCGGGCCGCCGCCGACGGCCCGCTCAACGGCATCCTGCGCTACAACACCGACCCGATCGTCTCCTCCGACATCGTGACCGACCCGGCGTCGTGCATCTACGACGCGCCGCTGACCAAGGTCACCGGCAACCTGGTCAAGGTCGTCGGCTGGTACGACAACGAGTGGGGCTACTCCAACCGCCTCGCCGACCTCACCGCGCTCGTCGCCTCGAAGCTCTAAGAAGGACAAGGCACGTGAAGACTCTCGACGACCTGCTCGCCGAGGGCGTGTCCGGTCGGCGCGTGCTCGTGCGCGCCGACCTCAACGTCCCGCTGGACGGCGACAAGATCACCGACGACGGCCGGGTCCGCGCCTCGCTGCCCACGATCGGCGCGCTCGCCGACGCGGGCGCGCGGGTCGTGGTGGCCGCGCACCTGGGCCGCCCCAAGGGCGCGCCGGAGGCCAAGTACTCGCTGGCACCGGTTGCCGCCCGATTGGGTGAGCTGCTCGGCCGCCCGGTCGCGCTGGCCGACGACGTGGTGGGCGCCTCCGCGCGCGCCACCGTGGCCGGCCTGGCCGACGGCGGTGTCGCGCTGCTGGAGAACGTGCGCTTCGACCCCCGGGAGACCAGCAAGGACGCCGCCGAGCGCGGCGCCCTGGCCGACGAGTACGCGGCGCTGGCCGACGCGTTCGTCTCGGACGGTTTCGGCGTGGTGCACCGCAAGCAGGCCTCGGTCTACGACGTGGCCACCCGGCTGCCCGCCTACGCCGGTGGCCTGGTGCTCGCCGAGGTCGAGGTGCTCAAGCGGCTCACCGACGGCGCCGAGCGGCCCTACGTGGTGGCGCTCGGCGGGTCCAAGGTGTCGGACAAGCTCGCGGTGATCTCCTCGCTGCTGCCCAAGGTCGACGCGATCCTGGTCGGCGGCGGCATGTGCTTCACCTTCCTGGCCGCCGAGGGCCTGGGCGTGGGCGACTCGCTGCTCGAGGCCGAGATGATCGACACCTGCAAGCGGCTGCTGGCCGAGTACCCGGAGAAGATCGTGCTCCCGGCCGACGTGGTCATCGCCGACGCGTTCTCCGCCGAGGCGAACACCCACACCGTGCTCGCGGCGAACATCCGCGAGGGCTGGAAGGGCCTGGACATCGGCCCGATCACCGTGGAGCGCTACGGCGCCATCCTCGCCGGGGCGGGCACGGTGTTCTGGAACGGCCCGATGGGCGTGTTCGAGCTGGCCCCCTTCGCCGAGGGCACCCGCGGCGTCGCCCAGGCGATCGTGGACTCGGCGGCGTTCTCGGTGGTCGGCGGCGGCGACTCGGCCGCGGCCGTGCGCCTGCTCGGCCTGCCCGAGGACGGCTTCTCGCACATCTCGACCGGCGGCGGCGCGTCGCTGGAGTACCTGGAGGGCAAGGAACTGCCCGGCGTCGCGATCTTGGAGGCATGATGGCGCGCCAGGTCCTGATCGCGGGCAACTGGAAGATGAACCTCAACCACCTCGAGGCCATCGCCCTGGTGCAGAAGATCGCGTTCTCGCTGCCGGAGAAGTACTACGCGAAGGTGGAGGTGGCCGTGCTGCCGCCGTTCACCGACATCCGCTCGATCCAGACCATGGTCGACGGCGACAAGCTGCTGCTGCGCTACGGCGCCCAGGACATCTCCCGCCACGACTCCGGCGCCTACACCGGCGAGATCTCCGGGCCGATGCTGGCGAAGCTGGGCTGCACCTACGTCACGGTCGGCCACTCGGAGCGGCGCCAGTACCACGGCGAGACCGACGAGCTGGTCAACGCCAAGGTCAAGGCCGCGATCAAGCACGGGGTCACCCCGATCCTGTGCCTGGGCGAGCCGCTGGAGGTCCGCGAGGCGGGCACGCACGTCGAGCACTGCACCGAGCAGCTGGTCGCGGGCCTCAAGGGGCTCAAGGCCGAGCAGGCGGGCAAGGTCGTCGTCGCCTACGAGCCGGTCTGGGCGATCGGCACCGGCAAGGTCGCCACCGCGGCCGACGCCCAGGAGGTGTGCGCCGCGCTGCGCGCGACGCTGGCCGACAAGTACGGCGCCGACGTGGCCGCGGGGGTCCGCGTGCTCTACGGCGGATCGGTGAAATCCGGCAACATCGGCGAGCTGGTCGCGCAGGAGGATGTGGACGGCGCCCTGGTCGGCGGCGCCAGCCTGCAGGCCGACGAGTTCACCAAGCTGTGCGCCATGGCTGCGGGCGGTCCGCTGCCGTAGCGAGGTTTCCGCAGGTGGGGGCGTTGGGGACTGGTGTCCCCGACGCCCCCACCGCATTTGTGGATCATGCAGCTGCACGTGCGTATGCCCCGGCGTGCGCGAATCGAGGAAATCTGGTAATCGGACGGCGCCCGCGAAGCCGGGGCGGTGCTCGAACCTGTGAACATCACCGGGTAACCTGGGGCCTCAACCGTTCAACAGCGAGGACCGCATGATTCTCACCTTGCAGATCGTTCTGATCGCCACCAGCCTTCTGCTGATCCTTCTGGTGCTGCTGCACCGCGGCCGCGGTGGCGGTTTGTCCTCCCTGTTCGGCGGCGGCATGCAGTCCAGCCTGTCCGGCTCCAGCGTGGTCGAGAAGAACCTCGACCGGGTCACGCTGTTCACCGCGGCGGTCTGGGTCATCTGCGTCATCGGCCTCGGCCTGCTGGTCAAAATCGGCTGATGCGGCGCCCAGTGGCGGGTCGACGGCCTCTCGAAAGTGACGCGGCTGCGCCCGCGTCGAACCACGTGGTGGGGGTGTGAACATCGATGGCCGGTGGTAACGCGATCCGGGGTACCCGGGTCGGTGCTGGTCCCATGGGAGAGTCCGAGCGCGGGGAGTCCGCTCCTCGGCAGCGGGTGTCGTACTGGTGCGCGAACGGGCACGAGTCGCGCCCGTCCTTCGCGCTGGACGCGGAGAAGCCGGAGTCCTGGGACTGCCCGCGCTGCGGCCTCCCGGCGGGTCTCGACGAGCAGGCGCCCCCGAAGGCGCCCCGCAACGAGCCCTACAAGACCCACCTGGCATACGTGAAGGAACGCCGCTCCGACGCCGACGGCGAGGCCATCCTCGCCGAGGCCCTGGCCAAGCTCCGCGCCCGACGCGAGGGCTGAGCCCCAGGAACAGCGGTAGAAGGCCCCGGTTCTCCACGAGAGCCGGGGCTTTTTCGCGCGCAAAAGGGGATGGGAAGTGGGGGAGGGAAGGGGGAAGGAAGCGGGAAGCTGGGAGGCAAGGGAGGAAAGGAGGAGAGCAAGGCGAGCGGACAGGGTGAAGGAGGAGGGAGGCAGGAGAACACAAGCAGGGGTACGGAAGGCGGCAAGGGAGGGTGAGGCAGGCGGGAAGGTAGGGCAAGCAAGAAGGACAGGGGTGGAGAGGGCAGGCAGGGAAGGTGGGGGAATGCAGGGACGGCGAGGCAGGAGCAGGGGAAGCCGAGAAGGGAAGCAGGGTAGGGAGGGGATACAAGGAGTGCGACGAATTCAGGGCAGGGACGAGGGGCAGGAAGGTGGGGCATGGAGGTGGCAGTAGGGCTGCCAAGGCGCGGAAAGCGGCACGAAGAACCCGATGATCATCGCAAGATCCAGGTAGCCGGAAACCATCGCGTGGCAGACAAACATGGTGCAGGAGAAGGAAGTCCCGCACTCCGCAGCCCGGCAACGTTCCTGCTCGATGGGGTGGTGTGGCTTTGTTCGGGGAGAAAAGAGGCGCTAGCCTGGTCCCGGCGTGGGTGATCCCTTTCCCACCCGCTTCACCCCGGCGCCTCTTTTCTTAGGGGCCCCGAACAAAGCCACACCACCCCATCGAGCCCACCGCAGAACCCAGCCGCAAACCCACCGCAGAACCCAGCCGCAAACCCACCGCAGAACCCAGCCGCAAACCCACCGCAGAACCCAGCCGCAAACCCACCGCAGAACCCAGCCGCAAACCCAGCGCGGAAACAGCCGCAAACCCACAAAGCGGCTAGACCGACAACGGATACCGAGCCCGCACCGAGAACCCACCCTCCGGCGTCGGGCCGGCGTCGAAGCTGCCACCCAGCAACCCCGCCCGCTCCCGCAGCCCCAACAACCCGTGCCCGCCGGACGGGAACCCCGCCGACAGCCGTCGCGGTCGGTCGTTGCTGATCTCCACCACCAGCGCGTCCGCCGAGGCCCGCACCCGCACCGACGCCCGAGCCCCCGCGGCGTGCTTGCGGACGTTCGTCAGCGCCTCCTGCACCGTCCGGTAGGCCGCGCGGGAGACCGGGCCGGGCAGATTGGACGGACAGCCGTCCATGGCCAGTCGGACGTCGCTGCCGTGCACCAGCTCCGGGATGTCCTCCAGGCCCGGCTGGGCCTCGTCGTCGTCCACGCCGGAGCGCAGCACGCCCACCAGTTCGCGCAGTTCCTCCAGCGTCCGCGTGCTCAGCGTCCGGATGGTCTCGGCGGCCTCACGGGTGGCCTGGTCGCGCACGTCAACCTGCATCGCGCCCGCCTGCATGGCGATCAGGGTGACCTGGTGGGACACCACGTCGTGCATCTCGCGGGCGAGCTTGGCGCGTTCGGCGGAGCGGACGGTGGCCGCGTAGAGCCGCTTCTCCCGCTCGCGGCTGCGCGCGAGCTGCAGGATCCGGGTGGACAGCTCCTTCCGCACTGTGATCAACATCCCGATGGCCACCGGCATCCCGGCGACCAGCACGCCGTAGATCACGTCCAGGAAGTGTTGCCGCCAGCCCAGTTCGAGGAACTCCGACCAGGGCCACAAGATGAACCGGCACAGTCCCACCAGGACGGCGCCGACCACGGTGCGCCAGCTCAGCAGGTGCCGCTTGGCCAGCGCGCCCAGCGCCATCATCGCCGCGAGCTGGGACCAGCCCGCGAAGAAGCCGGGGATGGTGATCAGCACCCCCACGAACGGCACGTGCCTGCGCAGCAGCATCGCCGGGACCGCCAGCCAGCACAGCCAGATCGAGTACACCGGCGCGGTCTGCGGGATCACCAGCCACACGTCCAGCGCGGCCACCACGACCGCGAGCACGTCGGAGGACACGTCGCGGGCCCGCTGGCTCGCGCGCAGCCCGGCCAGCCCGCGGGGCAACCGCAGGCCGGGGAGCCGGACCCGGTGCCGGACCGGCACCACCCGCTCCGGGGTGATCAGGGGCGCGACCAGCGCGGTACCTCCTCGTTCCTCGGTTGCCGAGTGTTCGCGCAGCTCAGACCGGTCGTGCGCGCCCGCTCGCTGGCGGGGCAGCCCGTCCTGGGTTGTAGCATTCTCCCGGTCCTGGGCCTGCCCGCTCTGGCGCTGTGGCATGGATCGCCCTTCCTGCGGCGACGTGCTGCACGGTGTCGTCACCCATCAAGACAGACAACACCGGCCGCGGGACGGCGCGTGGTCAACAACTGTGCGCGAGCAAACGCTCGGTCCCCGATCGGAGCAGGGAGAGGAGTCCACTCGATTGCGCACGCTCATCATCGACAACCACGACTCCTTCACCTACAACCTCTACCAGGGTCTGGCGGCGCTCAGTGGCGCGCGTCCCACGGTGGTCCGCAACGACGACGACTGGGACATCGGCGGTCTGGTCGACTTCGACAACGTGGTCATCTCGCCCGGCCCCGGGCACCCGGGCGTGTGGCGCGACATCGGGCTCAGCCGCGCGGTGCTCGCCGCCGCCCGGCAGCCGCTGCTCGGGGTCTGCCTCGGCCACCAGGGACTCTGCCTGCTGGCCGGTGCCCGGGTGGCGCACGCCCCCGAGGTGCGCCACGGAAGGCTCTCCGCGGTCCACCACGACGGCCGCGACCTGTTCGCCGGCCTGCCCTCGCCGATGCGGGTCGTGCGCTACCACTCGCTCGCCGTCGACGACCTGCCCGCCGAACTCGAGGCGACGGCGTGGAGCGACGACGGCGTCCTGATGGGCGTGCGCCACCGCGAACGCCCCGCGTGGGGCGTGCAGTTCCACCCGGAGTCGGTGTGCACCGAGCACGGGACCGACCTGTTGGCCAACTTCGCCCGCCTGACCCGGCAGTGGTGGTCCGACCACCCGGGGCAGGTAGTCGTGTCCGCCCCGGCGCAGTTGCCCATCGCGCCCCCGGCCCCCGTCGAACCGTTCGCGCGGGTCTTGGTCGAGCGGCTCACCGTCGCTGTCACCGCGGAGGAGGCGTTCGCCGCGGTCTACCGGGATTCCCCGCACGCGTTCTGGTTGGACAGCGCGGCGGGCGG
Organism: Actinokineospora sp. NBRC 105648; assembly: GCF_030269645.1. Classification (GTDB taxonomy): domain Bacteria; phylum Actinomycetota; class Actinomycetes; order Mycobacteriales; family Pseudonocardiaceae; genus Actinokineospora. Next base: position 323,412 of record NZ_BSTR01000002.1, read on the forward strand.
CCGGTTCTCCTTCCTCGGCGACGCAAGCGGACCACACGCCCGGATCGCCACGGCCGATGTCGCGGCGGGCACCGTCACGATCACCTCGGCCGCCGGCCGCGAACTGGTCCACGGCGAGTTCCTGTCCTGGCTCGACGCCGACCTCGCCGCGCGCCCGGTGGCGGTCCCGGACCTGCCGTTCGGCTTCGCCCTGGGCTGGGTCGGCTACCTGGGCTACGAGCTCAAGGCGGAGTGCGGCGGCCAGGCCGCCCACCGCGCCGAGGACCCCGACGCCCAACTCGTCTTCGCCGACCGCGCACTGGTTTTCGACCACGCGACCGGCGAGGTCTACCTGCTCGCGCTGGCCGGTGACGAACCGGCGGCCCGCCAGTGGCAGAGCGACACAGCCGCCAGGCTGGTCGCGTTGGCCGCCGGCCCGGCCCCCACCGCCCCGGTCGACACCGGCGTCGTGGCCGGCCCGCTCACGGCGCGACACGACCGGGACGACTACCTGACGATGATCGCCCGCAGCCAGGTCGCCATCGGCGACGGCGAGACCTACGAGGTCTGCCTCACCAACCAGCTCACCGCGCCCGCGACCATGGATGTGTGGCAGGCCTACCGCTACCTGCGCCGCGCCAGCCCCGCACCCTTCGGCGCACTGCTGCGCTTCGGCGGCCTGTCGGTGCTGAGCACCTCGCCCGAGCGCTTCCTCTCCATCACCGCCGACGGCGCCGTGGAGTCCCGCCCGATCAAGGGGACCCGCCCACGCGGACGCACACCGGACGAGGACACCGCACTCCGCCACGACCTGGCCGAGGGGGAGAAGGACCGCGCGGAGAACCTGATGATCGTCGACCTGGTCCGCAACGACCTCGGCCGCTACGCCGAGATCGGCTCGGTGCACGTGTCCGGGCTCTTCGAGGTCGAGACCTACGCGACGGTCCACCAAATGGTCAGCACGGTCCGCGCCCAACTCGCCGAGGGCGTCTCAGCGGTCCGCTGCGTCCGCGCGGCATTCCCCGGCGGTTCGATGACCGGCGCACCCAAAGAACGCACCATGCGAATCATCGACCACCTCGAACGCGGCCCACGCGGCATCTACTCCGGCGCCATCGGCTATTTCTCCCTCACCGGCGCCGCCGACCTGAGCGTCGTGATCCGCACACTGGTGGCCCGACCAAACCGGGTCTCCTTCGGAGTGGGCGGCGCAGTGATCGCCCTGTCAGACCCGGCGGCGGAGTTCGAGGAGACGGCGGTCAAGGCCACCACAATGCTCGACCTACTCGACGCCGAGTTCCCTGGCCGGGTCCCGGCGACAGGCGGCTAGGACGTGGAACGGACGAGAATCCCGTCCCACAAGCAAACCGCAGCGGATAGGCCGACCTCGCTGGAACGCAACAGGTTCCCGCCCTCGCTGGTACCGCAGCGGATAGGCCGACCCCGCTGGAACGCAACAAGCTCTCGCCCCCGCTGGAACGCAACAGGATCCCCGATCCCGCCCGCACACAGGAGAGTCCCGTCCCCCAGCACACCGCAGCGGTGAGGCCGACCCCGCTGGTACGCAATGCCCGTTACGGATGCTCGATCTAGTGGACTCGCTTCGTGTGGGGGGAGAGTGCCGCTAAACTTGCCGTGGGTGGGGATGCCCTTACCTGCCCTTTTCTCTCCACCGCGGTGCTCCAGGGGCCCCGCACGAAGTGAGTTCACTAGATCGAGCCCTGCTTGTAAATCGGGCAGCCCATGCGATGAGCCGCCGTAGAAGGTCGACCGTAGGTCGGTGTGCGGCACACCCTCCGAGCTGCCCGAGTAAGAGCGGGGCTCGATTGGCTGGACTGCCTTCGCGTGGGGCCCCTAGAGCACCGCGGTGGTGAAAAAAGGGCGGGTGAAGGGCATCCCCACCACACGGCAAGTTTAGCGGTGCTCTCCCCCCACACGAAGGCAGTCCACCCAATCGAGCACAAACGTAACGGGTGTTGCGTACCAGCGGGCTCGGCTTTTAGAGATTTAGAGATTCGGGATTTGGGGATGTCAGGACTAGAGAAGTCCTCGTGCCGCGCTTCGTGGTGCCGTGCTGTTGGCCGCGCTCTAGTCGTTCGGCTGGCCGACATCCAGACGTCACGGGTTGTCTCTCTCGGGGGGCCACGATCCGGCCATGACCCCATCCTTGTCGTTACGGGCCGGTGCCGCGGTGGTCGCCGCGCTCGCCTGCCTGACCGCCGTGCCGCTGGCGGCGACCGCCGACCCGGCCGGGCATCACCCGCGTCGTGACTTCGATCTGCAGGCCCACCGCGGTGGTATCGGTCTGCGGGTGGAGAACAGTCTCAGCTCGTTCGGCAATGCCCTTCGGCTCGGGGTGAGCACGTTGGAGCTGGACGTGCAGATCACCGAGGACGGCCAGGCCGTGGTGACCCACGATCGCAAGGTCGACGGCCGCAAGTGCCGCGACACCGCCCCGGTCACCGCGGGGGACACCGAGTTCCCCTATGTCGGCAAGTACGTCAACACCCTGACCCTGGCCCAGGTGCGCACGCTCGACTGCGGTTCGCAGCGGCTGCCGGACTTCCCGAAGCAGGAGCTCTCGCCCGGTCAGCGGATCCCGTTGTTGCGCGAGGTGTTCGCGCTCGCCAAGCGCTACCGTGCCGATGACGTGCGGTTCAATGTGGAGACCAAGGTCGAGGCGGGTGCCCCGCAGGAGACCGCGCCGCGGGAGCAGTTCGTCCAGGTGACGGCGCGTGAGATCCGGGACGCGGGTGTGTCCGACCGGGTGAGTGTCCAGAGCTTCGACTGGGGTGCCCTGATCCGGATGCGGCAGGTGGCGCCGCGGTTGCCGCTGGTGGCGTTGACGAACTACGACTTCCTGCAGACCGGTCAGCCCGGCAAGTCGCCGTGGCTGGGTGGGCTGGACATCGACGACTTCGGTGGCGATCCGATCAAGGCGGTGAAGTCCTTCGGTGCCAGTGCCTTCTCGCCGGTGCACGGCTTCCCGCAGGGCGGCTCGGTGAACGACCCGGGCTACCGGCCCTACGTCACCGCGGAGCTGGTCCGCTCGGCGCACCGCAACGGTATCAAGGTCATCCCGTGGACCGTCGACGACGTGCCCACCATGGCCAAGCTCATCGACGACGGGGTCGACGGCCTGATCACCGACTACCCCGACCGGCTGCGCACCCTGTTGGCGCAGCGCGGTTTCCGGCTGCCGCGGGCCTACGCCTCGCCGTTCGACGTCCAGGGCCACCGCGGTGCCCGGTCGGTGCGGCCGGAGAACACCCTGGCGGCGTTCCGCTACGCGCTGGCGAACCCCGCTGTGTCCACTTTGGAGCTCGACACCGGGATCACCGAGGACGGCCAGGTCGTCGTGCTGCACGACCGCGCGGTCAACGGCTCGCACTGCGTCGACACCGCGCCGGTCCGGGTGGGTGACCCGGAGTTCCCCTACGTCGGCAAGCTGGTGCGCGACCTGACGCTGGCGCAGCTCAAGACGATCGACTGCGGTTCCAAGACGCTGCCGGACTTCCCCCGGCAGCAGGCGGTCCCGGGGGAGCGGATCCCGACGCTGGCCGAGGTGTTCGCCGCGGTGCGGGCGAGCGGGCGGGCGGACATCGGTCTCAACATCGAGACCAAGATCAGCCCCACCGCGAACGACACCGTCCGCTACGAGGTGTTCACCCGCAAGGTCGTCGGCGAGATCGCCCGCGCGGGCTTCACCCGGCGGGTGACCCTGCAGTCGTTCGACTGGCGCACCATCCAGCTGTCCAAGCGCATCGAGCCGCGCCTGGCGACGGTGGCGCTGGTGTGGCAGTACGGCCCGCAGGAGTGCGCGTCGATCGCCGACGAGTGCTCGTTGCGGGCGGTCTACGGTGACCCGTCGGTGAAGTCGCCGTGGACCGGTGGCCTGGACTGGTGGCGGACCCGCGACCTGGGCAGGCTGGTGCGGCAGTCGGGCGCGGACACGGTGTCGGCCAACTGGCAGGTGCACGACCCCCGTCAGTCCACTGTGGTCAGCCCGGACTGGTACCTGCGGCAGGACCCGAGCTACTTCCACGGCCCGGACGTCGCGGGCCTGCACCGCGCGGGCCTCAAGGTCGTCCCCTACACCGTGGACGACGAGCCCACCATGCAGCGCGTCATCGACCTCGGTGTCGACGGCCTGATCTCCGACGACCCCGACCTGCTGGTCGCGGTCGCGCGGAAGAACGGCCTGCGGTAGGGATCACCCGCGCTAGCGCCCCTTCCCCGCACCAGTGCGGGTTCCGGGGAAATCGGTGGCCTTCCCCCGCCCAGGGGAAGGCCACCGCCGCCCGGACTACCCGGTGCGGTCCTCGGCGAGCCAGCGCTCGGCGTCGATGGCGGCGGCGCAGCCGGAGCCGGCGGCGGTGATCGCCTGCCGGTAGCGGCGGTCCACCAGGTCGCCCGCCGCGAACACACCCGCGAGGCCGGTGTGCGTGGTCGGTGACTGCACCCGCACGTAGCCGTCCTCGTCGAGCTCCAGCTGGCCCTTGACCAGCTCGCTGCGCGGGTAGTGCCCGATCGCCACGAACAGGCCCGTCACCGGCAGCACCCGGCCGTCGGCCAGGACCACGTCGGTCACCGAGTCGGTGCCGCGGACCTGGGACACCGTCGTCCCGGTGACCCAGGTGATCCTCGGGTTCGCCCTGGCGCGCTCCTGCATGATCACCGACGCGCGGAACTCCGCCCGGCGGTGCACCACGGTGACCGAGCGGGCGAAGCGGGTCAGGAAGAGGGCCTCCTCCATCGCCGAGTCGCCGCCGCCGACCACCGCGACGTCTTGGCCGCGGAAGAAGAAGCCGTCGCAGGTGGCGCACGAGGACACACCCCGGCCGAGCAGCGCGGCCTCACCCGGCACCCCCAGGTACCTCGGTTGGGCGCCCATGGCGAGGACGACGGCGCGCGCCCGGTGCCGGACGCCGTCGGCCACCACGGTCTTCACCGGGCCCGACAGGTCCACGTCGACCACGTCGCGGGTGCGCAGCACGGCGCCGAACCGCAGGGCCTGCTCGCGCAGCGCGCCCATCAGGTCCGGTCCCATCACCCCGGCGGGGAAACCGGGGAAGTTCTCGACGTCGGTGGTGGTCATCAGCGCGCCACCGGACACCGTCCCCTCGAACACCAGGGGCGCCAGCTGCGCCCGTGCCAGGTACAGCGCGGCGGTGTAGCCCGCCGGACCCGACCCGATCACCACGACCTCGTCCATACCGCCAACCGTGGCGCGCGTCACCGGGGCGCGGCCAGTGCCTACCGGGTATGCCGCCGGGTTATGCGCCCGCGCGCGATAACCCGCCGACAGGGGATGTTGGCAGTGCCCGGGTCCGCCGGGCCGAAGAAGACTCCACGGCATCCCTGCACACGAATGGAGTCCCCAACATGGCACTGCCGCGCAAGAGATGGCGGGCCGCGGCCGCCCTCGGTCTGGCCGTCACGGCGGGATCGTCCCTGGCGGTGGGCGCCGCCGAGGGGCAGCCGTCGACGGTCGGCACCGACGGCTACGTCCACGTCGCCCCCAACGGTGTCGTGCTCGGTGTCGACCCGTACTACCCCGAGGACGGCAACGGCGGGTACGACGTCGGCGACTACAACGTCGCCCTCGACTACGACCCCCGCCGCGAGGTCATCGCCGCCAAGGCCACCATCCGGGCCACCACCACCCAGCAGTTGAGCCGCTTCAACCTCGACCTGCGCGGGCTCACCGTCCGTTCGGTCACTGTGGACGGTGCGCCCGCCCGCTTCACCCGGGCCAAGGAGCACGAGCTGGTGATCACCCCCGCCGCGGTGCTGGCCGAGGGTGCCGCGTTCACCGTCGTGGTCGACTACTTCGGCTCGCCCACCCCGATCCGGACCGAGTCCGGGGTCACCGGGTGGCGGCGCTCGCACTTCGGCGGCGTCTTCGCCGTCGGCGCCCCGCACTCGGCCCTGACCTGGCTGCCGCTCAACGACACCTCCGTCGACCGGGCGACGTTCCGGGTCAGCGTCACCGCGCCCGCCGGGTACACCGTGGTCTCCAACGGGGTCCGGTCGAGCCAGACCGCCGCCACGACCACCTGGACCGAGGACCGGCCGATCTCGCCGAACGCGCTGATGCTGGCTGTCGGTCCCTACCGGCTGACCGAGACCGCCCTGCCCGGTGGTGTCCGCGCGACCCACGCGACCTCGGTTTACTCGCCCAACGGTTCCGCGCTCGCCGCCGCGCTGCCCAAGGCGGTGGAGTTCCTCACCTCGAAGCTGGGCGACTACCCGCAGGGCACCGCGGGCGGGGTCTACGTCGCCGACTACCTGCCCGACACCTTCCCCGCCCAGGGTCGCCCGGTGCTCGGCCCGACCGCGTGCGCGGACGACGTCATGTACGCCACCGCCGCGCAGTGGTGGGGGAACCGGGTGGGCATCAAGATGTGGAAGGACCTCCCGCTCGTGGAGTCCTTCGCCCGCTACACGGTGTGGATGTGGGACGCCGAGCGGGCCGGGGTCGACATCGAGGACCGCTACCAGCGCGCGTTCCGCTCGGCCTCGCCCGCGTTCTGGAACCGCAAGCTCTCCGACCCGGGCAGGGGCCGGGAGCTCTCGGTCTCGGACAAGGGCGTGCTGATGGTCCACGCGCTGCGCAAGCAGATCGGCGAGGACGCGTTCCTGGCCGTGCTGCGCGGTTTCCCGGAGATCAACGACAACTGGCCGCAGGGTTGGCACGACTGGGAGCTCTACACCGAGGCCGTCGCCGACCAGGACCTGCACGACTTCTTCGCCGCCTGGGTGGACGGCACCACGGTGCCCCCCACGGTTGTGCCGCCCGCCCGCTAGTTCCACAGTGGACGGCAGGAGTCGGCGGCGGCCCCCGTCCGGGCCGCCGTTTCCCGAGGCCTGTGGGGGCTCCCGGCGGGGAGCCCCCACAGGCGTGTCCGGGGGAAGTCGGGTGCAGGTCCTGCTCGCCACCGGCCTGGCCGCACGCTCAGGACCGACCCCGATCACCCACCTCGGCGGAAGTCGGTCGTGCTCAGGCGTCGCCGGGGCCGCAGGAGCGGTACCGCGCCAGTGCGTCGCGCAGCCGGGCGCGGTAGGAGGTGCGGACCGCCTCGGCCAGCGCGCTCGCGTGCTCGGCCAGCGGGCTGTCCCGGCGCCAGACCAGCACGAAGCGGCGGTCGAGCGACTGGTCGGCCAGCGGCCTGCGCACCACGTCGCCGCCGGTGCCGCACACGCCCTGGCTCAGCCCGACCGCGCCGGTGCCGACGGTGAGCACGGTGACCACGCAGGAGTCCACGATGTGCGCCACGTTCGGCACGAAGTCGCAGGCCCGGCACGCGGTGCGGAAGTACTCGTGGAACCGGGTCGACGACGGCGGCGGCAGCACCCACCGCTCGCCGCGCAGCTCGGCCAGGTCGACCTGCCCGCGCCCGGCCAGCGGGTGCCGGGGCGGCAGCAGCACCACGGTGGGGTCGTGGGTGATCACCAGGGTGTCGACCTCGTCCGGCGCGCTGATCTCGAACCCGGGGTAGTCCTTGACCACGGCCAGTTCCAGCCGCCGCTGGGCCACCATGGACACCAGCAGCTCCCCGCACTCCTCGCTGAGCAGCGAGACCTCGGCCGCCGGGTGCAGCGCGCCCACCATGGTCAGGATCCGGTCGACCGCGGGCGCCAGGACCGAGCCCATCCGCAACCGGGCGCGGCCGTCTGGTCGGGGGCCGCGCTCGATGTCGTGCAGCAGGTCCTCCATCAGCGGCAGCACCGCCGACACCCGGCGCAGCAGCAGTTCCCCGGTCGGCGTCGGCACGACGGAGTGCGAGGGGCACCGCTCGAACAACCGCTGTCCGAGCAGTGCCTCCAACCGCTTGAGCTTGGTGCTCACCGCGGGCTGGCTGATCCCCAGCAGCACCGCGGCCTTGGACAGGCTGCCGGTCTCGCCGATGGCCCGCACCAGGCGCAGGTGGTGTGTGTCCAGCTCCATCGCGGGCGCTTATCCGGTCGCCACCGGGGCCCGGCGCCAAGCCGTGCCGAGCGCGGCGTAGGCGACGAACGCGACGACCACGGAGTTGACCGTCGGGATGCCCACCGGGAGCAGCGCGCCGACCGCGGTGCCCAGCACCCAGCAGACCAGCGCGGCCGGGACCCAGTTCGGCGCGGCCGCGGGCAGTTCGCCGACTTCCCGTGTTCTGGCCAACTCCGCCCTCCAGGTGCGCACCACGAAGTACTCGGCGATGACGATCCCCGCCACCGGCGGTGTGACGACCCCGATCCAGGTCAGGAAAGTCGTGAAGTAGTCCAAGATACCCACCGCGGACAGCATTGTGCCAACAGCGCCGAGGACCAGGGTGGCCCGCGCGCGGCTGACCGTGCGCCCGGCGAGCACGTGCACGGTGTTGACCAGGCCGAGCGAGGCCGAGTACAGGTTCCAGTCGTTGATCTTCATGATCGCGGTGACCAGGATCAGCGTGCCCAGCATGCCGGAGCTGGAGGTGATCACCGCGACGATGTCGGAGCTGCGCGCGGAGTGCGCGAGCAGCACCCCGGTGAGACCGATCAGGTACTCGCCCAGCGTCACGCTCAGCACGGTCTGCTTGACCACGTCGCCCACGGTCCGGTTGAACCGCGTCATGTCCGGGGTCATCACCGCGCCCATGATGAACGCGCCCGCCACCAGCGTGGTGCCCTGCGCCAGCGACAGCGCCGGGCCGGGCGCGGGGGAGGACACCAACTCCGCCAACGGGTGCCCGCGCAGCTCACCGACGATCGCCCACCCCGCGAGCAGCAGGAACGCGGGGACGGTCAGGTACGCCGTCCAGGCCATCACGGCGAACCCGCGCACCACGATCAGGGTGACCGCCACCCCGCCGATGACCGCCCACACCCACACCGGCGGGCCGCCCATCAACGCGTGCAGGCCGTGCGCGAACACGTCGTTCTGCACGCCGAACCACCCCGCCAGGCTCACCGTCACCAGCAGCCCGACCAGCGCCGAGCCGCGGGTGCCGAACCCGGACCAGCGGGCCAGCACCGAGGTGGAGAGCCCCTCGCGCATGCCCGCCACGCCGATCAGCACGGTGATCACCTCCAGCATCACCGAGCCCAGGGTGATCGCCAGCAGCGCGTCGGTGAAGGTCATCCCGAAGCCGAGCACCGCGCCGAGCAGGAACTGGTGGAACGAGGAGACCTGGCCGAATCGCTGCACGGCGACGGTCACCCAGGACACCTTGCTCGACTCGGGTACCCGGCGCAGCGAGTAGTCGTCGTGGTCGGCGCTCACAGCTCCTCCTCGGTCAGCACGACGAAACCCTGGGCCGGGTGCGGGGTCAGCGCGAGCTCGTGCTGGTAGAGCCGCTCCAGGAACCCCACCCGCTGGTGGTAGGCGAACACCGAGCTGGACACCCCGGCGATGGCGACGGTGTCGAGGAACATCGGGATCTCGGCCAGGAAGTAGCGCACCGCGTGCGTCAGCTGCTCCCGGGTGGCCGGGGTGCCCGCGGGCAGGCGCTTCTCCAGCACCCAGCCGCTCGCCTGCATGCACTGCTCGGCGAACTCCGGGTTGTCGGCGAACTCGGTGTGTACCCGCAGGCTCAGCCGCTGGTAGGCGCTGTTCCCCAGCAGGGTGGCCGAGTCCAGGATGTAACCGGCCACGTCGGTGATCCCGACCTCGGCGAGCGCCCGGCAGATCTTGTTGTGCACGTACTGGCCCTGCCGCGCCGCCTTGTGCTCGGCGCGCTCGGGTGGGTAGCCCAGCGCGCGCAGGGTGTGCGCGGCGACCCGGTCGGGGACGAAGAACTGGAACGAGTCGAACGACCGGCGCGCCCACCGCGCCAGGTCGGCGATCCGTTGCACGCTGAAATAGCTGTTGAAGGGACTCACACCGATGCACACGTGCTCGCGGGACGCGAGCGGGCGGGCGCAGGACTCGGTGAGCGGGGCAGCCATCACCATGACGACTCCTTGTCGAGCTCACAATCGCAGGGAATGCTCCCGAGCGGCGGAAGCATTGGACGATTCTGAGTTCGGCCACCCCGAGCGGGGTAATGTCGTTGCGTTATGCCGACGCGTTATTCGTTGTCCGCGGGTGAGTGATTCCAGTGGACCCCGTCGAAGATGCCCGTCGCGGCGGTGGTGTGGCAACTGTCGGGTAGGTCCAGGCTAGTGACACGGCTCGCCCGCGCGCCCTAAATGGTTGCCATGGAACTCCACGTCCGCCACCTGCGCGTGCTGTGCGCGATCGCGCGCGCGGGCAGCCTCAACCGGGCCGCCGTCGAGCTCGGCCTGGCCCAGCCCGCGCTGAGCCACCAGTTGCGCCGCATCGAGGAGGCGGTGGGCTGCGACCTGTTCGAGCGCGACCGGCGCGGGGTGCGCCCGACCCGGGTCGGCATGCTGGTGCTGGCCCGCGCCGAGGCGATCGTGCCCGCCTTCGACGAGCTCGAGCGCGACTTCCGGCCGCGCGAGGGCACCCCGAACGGCCGGGTGCGGATCGGCTGGAACGACAGCGCGATCACCACCGCGCTGATCGACTGCCTGCTGCGCGAGCTGCCCGGCTCGTCGGTCGGCACCCGCGCGGACACCTCCCGGGCCCGGCTGCTCGCCCAGGTCCTCAAGCGCAGCATCGACTTGGCGCTGGTGATGATGTGCGGGCCGCGGACGCTGATCGTGCCCGCCGAGACGACCGCGGACGTGCTGGTGCGCGAGCCCTCGTTCGTGGCCCTGCCCGCCGACCACCGGCTCGCGGGCGCGGAGGTGGTCGACCTGGCCGAGCTGGCCGAGGAGGACTGGATCGTCTCCAGCTGCGGCGAGGGCTGCCGGGTGGTGTTCCGGGAGATGTGCCTGGCGCACGGTTTCAGCCCGCGCATCGCGCACGACGTGGACACCTCCCGCGACGAGCTGGTCGCGGGCGGGCACGGGGTCTGCCTGGTCCAGCCCACCCGCCCGCAGCGGCCGGGCGTGGCGGTGCGCCCGCTCGCCGGGACCCCGATGACCGTCGCGCACATCCTGCTGTGGCGCCGCGACAGCCCGCTCGCCGAGATCGCGGGCGGATCGCTGCGCGCGGCGGTCATCAAGTCGTACTGGGACCTGGCGGACCGCAACGCCGGTTACCGGCAGTGGCTCGCGGATTCCGAGCTGTCGGTGGGCCGATAAGGCGGTGACAGGGGAAAGCGGCACTTGGTGTGCCCGGGTGTCCGGGCGAGACTGAAACCAGCGTCACTTCCCCCAGCCCGACAGGATTCCCGATGTTGCCACTCATCACCCGCGCGGAACTGCGCGCTGAAATGCTCGACGGCACCGTCGTCGTGGTCGACACGATGCCGGTGGCGTACTACGAGAAGGAACACATCCCGGGCGCTGTCAACATTCCCGGATTCCCGTACGAGCAGGCGGCCGAGCTGACCGAGCGCTACGCCCCGACGGTGCTGCCGGACAAGGCCGCGTCGGTCGTGGTGTACTGCGCGAACACCCCGTGCCGCAACAGCGAACTCGTGGGCGAGCACCTGCTCCGCCTGGGGTACACCACCGTGCGCAAGTACCGCGAGGGCATCGAGGACTGGGTGAGCGCGGGTGGCGAGACCACCCGCGGCGCCGAGGTCGGCTAGCCGCCCGCACCGGTCGCCGGAGCGCTGCAGGCACCCGGCCGACCCCACCGCGTTCGCCGCCCCTGTCGGCGAGCTGCTCCACCGCGGCGGGCACCCCGCCCGCCGGTTCCACCTGTCCCAGAACGATTCCAGGGAGGTAGCACGTGTCCCCGATCAAAACCCTGCTGCGGTCCGCGCTCTGCGCGGCCGTCGCGGTCGTGTCACTGTCGGCAGGCTTCGCCGCTCCGGCCTCGGCCGCCCCGGCCACCGAGCACGCCGCGGTGGCCGCGGGCGAGGTCATGGTCGTCACCTCGGCCAACATCGCCCAGGTCATGGAGATCTCCAAGACCAAGCTGGTCATCCTCGACTTCGGCGCCACCTGGTGCGGCCCGTGCAGGCAGCTCAAGCCGGTGCTGGAGCGGATGGCCACCGAGTACGGCGACCGGATCCTGATCGGCTCGGTCGACACCGACCAGCAGCGCTCACTGTCCACCCAGTACCGCATCCGCTACCTGCCGACCATGGTCCCGATCCGCAAGGGGGCCGAACTGGCCAACTCGCGCAGCGTGGGCTTCCCGGGTGAGCAGGGCGTGCGCCAGTGGATCAACACCCAGCTCGCCAAGGGCTGATCCGCCCGCGCCGGGTACCGGCTGTCCTTAGTGGACAGCCGGTACCCGGTCGTCTCGGCGGTGGCCCACGTGTCCGAACAGGACTACCAGGGTGGCCAGGACGAGCAAGGCGACGGCCAGGGCGCTCAGCGCGGGCACCAGGTAGTAGTAGGCCACGTCCCAGGAGTGCTCGAACTTGAGCATCAGGGTGGCGGCCACCAGGACCGTCGTGGTCCACGACGCCGCCAGACCGAGTCCCGGGCCGACCCGGCCGCGCGTCAGCGCCAGCAGCGCGAAGCACCCGGCGCCCGCTCCCGCCGCCACCAGGGCGTCGGTCCGCAGTTGCGCGTCGGCGTTGGCCAGGGTGAGCGGCTCGGCGAGCAGGAGCCGGAGCGCGGCGGTCACCGCGGCCACCGCGACGCTCAGCGCCAGCAGCCGGAGCCCCCGGCCGCGGCTCCACCACCACGCCGCCCCCGCGGCCACCGCCTGCCCGGCCAGCGCCACCCACAGCGGCACCAGGGTCAGGTACGGCACCACGAGCTCCCACCCGCCGGTGCCAACCAGTACCACGACCCCCTGCACCGGTGTGATGGCGCCGACGAACAGGACCGCGATCAGCACCCCGATCCACCCCGGGGTCGGCTCCTCGCCGCGGCCGCGCAACGCCGCGACGCCCGCGCACAGAGCCGCGGTGCCCACCAGCACGATGGACGTGGTGGCCCACTGCAACACCCCGTCCTCGTGCCAGGGCGCCCCGTTGCCGGTCGGGGCGAGCGAGAGCCCCACCAGCGCCCCGGCGGGCAGGCCGAGCGCGCCGACGACCCGGTGGTGCCACGGCCGCCGATCGTCCGCGGCCGCCGACCGCCACACCGCCGTCCCCCAGGCGAAACCCAGCAGCAGCCCGGGGATCAGCGAGATCGCGGCCGTCGCCAGGGTGGGGTCGGTGCCCGGGGGCACCACCGGGTTGATGAAGAAGGCCGTCACCAGCAGCACGATGCCCGCCAGCGCGCCGAAGGCGAAGCCCTCGACCCCGCGGGCCTGGCCCGGGTCCCGGCCCGCGACCACCGCGAGCCTGCGGTCGGCGGGCGGGTGCAGCGCGAGGAACCGCCGCAGCCGCCCGGCCGGTGCCGCAGGCGCCCGCGCGAGCAGGGCGCCCAGGGCGGTGCCGTGCCCGCCGTGCGCGGAGACGAGGTCGGCCTGGTGCTCACGGGAGCGGAGCACACCGCGGGCGACCAGCCACACCAGGGCCAGCACCAGGGCGGACCGGATCAGGTACTCGGCGTCGATCCCGCTCCGCAGCGTGCTCGCGTGGAACCCGCTCTCGGGCAGCAGGGCACGCGCGGCGTCGACCAGCAGCGGCAGCACGAGGATCACCGGGGTCGCCCACCACACGCCCGCCGTCAGCCAGACCCGGCGGAGATCACCGGCGACGATGTGCGCGCACTCGTGCCGCACCAGGGCGACCGCCTCGTCCTCCGGCAGCCGCAGCACCCCGTGTGGCAGCACGATCCGCACCTCGCCACCGACCTGGACGGTGAACGCCTCCCGGCAGCGCGAGCCGAACACCACCCGCGGTGTCGCCTGTCCACCCAGCGACCGCACGGCGTCGCGGGCCATGGTCTGCCACCGCTCGCCCGCGGGCCGGAGCCTGCCGAGCCGCCGGTACATCCGCGCGGGCAACCACCGCACCAGCGCGAGACCCACCGCCAAGGCCACTACCCCGCACCCCACCGCGCAGAGCACCCGCAGCCGCTCGACGTCGGCGACGCAGGCCGCGCGGATCCCGGCCACCGCCATGGGATCGGGGCCGCGCGGCGCGCGGTAGCAGGCCTGCAGGACCTCGATCCACCGCTGCCCGAAGAACTGGCCGACGAGCAGGTTGCCCGACACCGCCGCCGCCAGCAGTGGAACCAGGATCAGCAGCCCGTACCGCGCCCGCGTCAGCCCCGGTTCCACCAGACCGGCAGCGGGCGCCCGCTCGACCGCTGGCTGGTCGCGTGGATCTGCCTCACTCGACAGGGTCATGCCTGTTTCCCTTGTCCGCCAACAGTTCCGTGACCACCTGCCGGGCGATCTCGGCCGCCAGCGCGTGGTCGGCGTCGAGTGCGGTCAGGTCGTGCACGATGGTCACCCTGACCTGCTCGGCCTCGACGTCCGCCGGCTTCGGCGCCGGTTCGGCGGCCGCGCCGGAGCGCCTGCGCGCCCACGCCCGCCCCAGCCATCCCCGCACCGCGTCGTAGGCGTGCTCGGTTCCCTTCTCCAGCACCACACCGCCGACCGCGGCGAGCACGTACGGCGTGATGGCGAGCAGGTCCACACCGATGCCCACGGGCGCGTTCAGGCGCACGCCGCGCACGGTGTGCTCGGGGTCGGCGGTGAAGTCGGCCAGGACGTCGTCGAAGACCTCCAACTCGCCCCCGTGGTGCGCGGCCACCACCGCTCGCGCGAGGTCGACGGCCTCGGCGGGCAGCGGATCGTTCGGGGGCAACGGTTTTCTCTCGACCATCGAGTCCACCTTCGGGATCGCGGGGTGATCACAGTGGTGATCACGGCGTCGGTGCGCGTCGCGGTAGTCCCGGTGCCGTGCAGGGTGGAGCCGAGGTCCCGCGGCACGCCCATGCTCCTGGGCGCACCGCCTGCCGCACCGCACCGCGCGGCCGTTTCACCCGGATGTATCACCGCCGCGCGGCGGGGCGGGCGCCCGGTCCGAGTTCCGGCGACGAGGAGATTTGTCCCCGATCGGGTGAATTGTCGACCGCGGACCCGCTCCCGTCCGAATGCCGTGCGCACGGCCTCGACCACGTCGACTCCAGGGAGACACCATGTACGGCAAGACCGCGGCCATCGCCACCGCCGCCGCCCTCGCGGCGGCACTGCTGAGCGCCGGGACGGCGTCGGCGGGCGACCAGGCGACCGGCGACCTGCTCGTGCTCGGCACCGACGGCGTCCTGAGCACCTACGACACCCGAAAGCCGCTGCTGCCCACCCGCGCCGTCAGAGTCCGCGGGGTCGCCTCGGGTGACCGGCTCATTGGCATCGATGTCCGACCGGCGACCAAGACGCTCTACGCCCTCTCAGCGAACGGCCAGCTCTACACCGTCGACAGCGGCACCGGGTCCGCCGCCAAGGTCGGCACCCCGGTCGCGTTGTCCGGCAAGGCGATCGGCTTCGACTTCAACCCGGTCGTCGACCGCGTGCGGGTGGTCACCGACCGCGGCCAGAACCTGCGCCTGGTGCCCGACACCGGCGCGCTCGCGGGCACCGACGGCACCCTCGCCTACGCGACCGGCGACCCGGGACAGGGCCGCACCCCGGCCGTCGGCGGTGCCGGGTACACCAACAGCGTCGCCGGGGCGACCAGCACCGCGCTCTACGACATCGACGCCGCCCGGGACACCCTGGTCCTGCAGGGCAGCGCCCCCGGTGCCACACCGGTGGTCTCCCCGAACACAGGCAGGCTGTCCACCGTCGGCCGCCTCGGCGTCGACGTCTCGACCGTGCTCGGATTCGACATCAGGGGAGCGGCGTCCGCGGGCCCGTACAACCCGTCCGACTACCGCGCCGTCGCGGCCGTGCGGGGCCGCGGCCTCCTTGGCCTCGGGGTGTCGTACCTGGTGGACGTCAACCTCGCCACCGGCCGCGCCCGTGTCCTCAGCCCGTTGCTGCGCACCGCGACACCGGTCGGCCTCGCCTTCACCGGCTGACCGCGCCGTGCGTGACGGGGGACCGGGCTCCTCCGTCACGCGCGCCGGAACTGGTCCATTCGGGCGACCCTGACCAACGCGGGCGCCCGATGGCGCGTCTTTCCTCGTAATGGACCGCTCGACGCGGTTCTCGTGTCCGCAAAGGATGTCGGGGCTCCGGAGCTGGATCACCGAGGAGGCTCAGATGAGCCGTTCCGCTCTACTCCTGCGCGCGACCGCGGGCGCGCTGACCCTGATCGTCACCGTCTGCGCGGGACTGTCGGCCGGGCCCGCGTCCGCGCACCAGACCGAGCCCGGTCAGTCAGCCACCACCACCACACCGGAACCCTCACAACAGAAACCCACCACCGAGGTCACCACTCCACCGACCAGCGTGGTCACGAAGGCCGATGAACGGCCGGACCTGCGGATCACCGTGGCGTTCGACAAACCCTCCTACGACGCCCGAGACCGGGTCGTCGCGACCGTGACGGTGGTGAACGCGGGCCCGGTCGCCGCCACCGGTGTCCGGGTGGCGACCAAGCTGGCCAAGGGGCTGTCCCTGTCCTGGGGCGACCTCGGGCGCAGCCCGGGGGTTCCCCTGGCGCCGGGGGAGCGGGTGGCGGCCACCTCGGACGCGGGTATCGAGACCGACGCCCAGGCCACCTCGCTCACCCTCTCCGTGGTCGTGCACTCGGCGGAGCAGGACGCCAACCCGGCCGACAACGCCGCGACGACCACGGCCGCTCTCGTCATCGTCCGGGGTGGTCTCACCGGCGTGCTCTACGGCGACGCCGACCGCGACGGCGTGCGCGACCCGGGCGAGGCCCTCGCCCTGGCTCCGGTCGTGGCCTACGGCGGCAAGCCGTTCGAGTGGCACGAGGCGACCACCGACGCGCAAGGCCGGTTCGCCTTCCCAGACCTGCCGGTGGGCGAGTACGCCGTGTTCACGCAGAGCCGCGACTGGCTCGTCGTCAGGCTGACCGTGGTGGTCGAGCAGGGCCACGAGGTCGACGTCGTGCTGCGGGGCGCCCGACCGGTCGCGGAGTCGCTCACGGCGTCGCTCGCGTTCGCCAAGCCCAACCACGCCGTTGGCGACCTGGCGCGGTTCACCATCACCCTGACGAACAAGGGGTCCGCCCCGCTCACCGGGCTGCGTGGGAAGTGCACCTCCTGGGAGCCCGAGACCATCTCGATCGGTGCCCTGGCGACCGGTGTCACGGTGCCACCCGGGGCGACCGCGCGCTTCGAGGGCACGGTCGTCATCTCGCACTACGGCTTCGACTACGGCAGGGAGGAGGTCCGCTGCGAGTTCACCATCCCGCCGGAGATCTTCGGCGCCGCGTCGGCGCGCGGCTTCACCAGGGTGCCCGGTGGCGTCGCTCCCCTGGTCACGGCCAGCGTGCTCCAGGTCGCCGAGAACAGCCCGCGCTGCGGGCCGCCGCAGCGCTGCGGCCCGACCCGGCCGGGCACACCGGTCGCGGGAGTGGAGGTCCAGCTCTTGGAGGAGGGTACTGGCAGGCTCGTGACCAAGGCGACGACCAACGCCGCGGGCGGCGCCGCCTTCGCGGACGTCCCCGCTGACGCCTACGACGTGCGGCTGGTAGGGCCGTGGAAGATCGAGAGCATGTACGAGGGCACCCAGCTGAGTGTCCGCACGGGCGAATCGGGCTCCAACGGCGGTTTCCACGTGATCTACGTGATCCCGGCGCCGGTCGCGCCCGCCCCGACGCCCGTGCCCACCGCCACGCCGCCCGCGCCCGCACCGGTGGCGCAGGCGCGGTCCGCACTGGCCGAGACCGGGGCGGACGTCATCTGGTTGGCGGCGGGTGGCGTGCTCGCTGTCCTCAGTGGAGCGTTCGTGCTGGCGTGGCACCGCAGGAGGGTGTCGGGCCGTTCGACTGAATGACCACAGTGGACTGTTTGCCTCCCGCGGCGGTGGGCCCGAACGAATCGGGCCCACCGCTCGGAGTCGGCTAAGGGGCGAGGTTCAACCCCCACCGGCGCAGTGTCCCGGTGTCGCCCGGCCCCGCGTCCTGCACCCGCAGCTTCCAGGTCCCGTTCGGCGCCTCGCCCGCGAGGTTCACCGTGAACGACCGCACGATGTCGTCCGTGGCGCCGCCCGCGCGGTTGTGCAGGACGTACGCCGTGCCGTCCGGCGCCACCAGGGACACCACGAGGTCACCCTGGTAGGTGTGCTGGATGTCCACGTCGACCGTGCTCGTGGTCGACGGCGTGGCCGCGCAGCCCGAGATCGTGAGCGCGCTCTCCACGGTGGCCAGGTCGGTGATGGCGACCGGTGTGGTGTTGGAGGCCGAACACCCGCCACCGCCACCGCTGACCACGAGCGAGTACGCGGCGGTCTTCGCGGTGGTGCCCTGCGCCTTGACCGTCACCGGGTAGGTGCCCGGGGGAGTGGTCGTCGAGGTGGCCACCGTCAGCGTGGCCGACGCCCCGGAGGTGACGGTCGCGGGCGCGAACGTCGCGGTGGCGCCCGCCGGGAGGCCGGTGGCCGTGAGGGTCAGCGACTGCGCGCTGCCGCTCGTCGTCGTGGTCGACACCGTCGCGGTGGTCGACCCGCCGGGCGCGGTGGTGCCCGTCGTCGGTGTGACGGCGACCGAGAAGTCGTTGCCCGGCTGGGAGATCCCGGTCAACGGCACGGTCAGCGTGCTCTGCGCGGGCGCCACCCGCAGCGACGTCCCGGCCGTGGGCCGCAGGGTGTAGTCGTAGTCGGTGGAGATCACCACGAGACCGATGCGGTGCCCGGCGGCGAAGACGTAGTCCTTGGGCTGCATCTTGAACGTGAAGTCGTACTCCTGGCCCTGGACGATGGCCGCGCCCGCGGTGGCGCTGTCGCGGTTCTGCGGGTCGATCCAGCCGCGCGTGACGATCACCGGTGACGAGCCGCCGTAGTCGACCAGCAACGCGGTCAGGTTGGCGTCCTTGCGGTTCTCGACCGCCGCGCGCAAGGTCACCCTCGGCACGCCGGACAGCTTGGCCTGCGCGGTCAGCGCGTCACCGCGGTAGACGAGCCTGCTCCCGTTGGCGCTGTCCGGGCTCGCGACGAGCGTGGTCGCGGTCGTCGACCGTCCGTTGTCGACGAACGTCTGCTTGGTGGTGCCGCCCGAACCGTTGAGCGACAACGTGCCCGGCGCGGTCGCCGACGTGGCGCCGAGGCGGAACACCGCCTCGCGCGCGGCCGGGTCCGGCCAGTCGGCGAACTGCTGCCAGCTGCCGTTGGCCAGCTGCACGTCGGCCTTGGGCTCGGTCATGATCCCGTTGTCGATGCCCTTGAGGTGGTAGTCGAACCAGCGCAGCACGGTCGCCTGGTAGTCCGACCGCGACGGGGCGCCGTGGCCGCCGTTGTGCAGCCAGATCTTGCGCGGGACGTTGTTGGCCTTCAGCGCCTCCCACCACTGGGCGTACTGCGTCCCCTTGACGTTCCAGTCGGAGTGGCCGTGCATGACGAACACCGCCGCGCGCACCTTGTCCGCGTCGTGGACGTAGTCGCGCTGCTGCCAGAACGGGGTGTAGTCGCCGGTGACCCGGTTCTGGTCGCGGGTGATGTTCGCCAGCTGCCCGGCGCAGCGCGTGGCGTTGCCGACCACGGCCTTGGCCAGCACGTCGGCGTCCTCACCCGGGTAGCCGCCGGGGGAGACGACGAGGCCGTTGGCGCGGTAGTAGTCGTACCAGCTCGAGATCGCCGCGATCGGCACGATGGCCTTGAGCCCGGGCACCCCGGAGGCCGCGGCCGCGTTGGGCAGGGTGCCGTTGTAGGAGATGCCGATCATGCCGACGTTGCCGGTGCTCCAGGTCGCCTTGACCTCGGAACCCGAGGCGCTGTACCCCTTCGCGCGGCCGTTGAGCCAGTCGATCACCGCGGTGGCGCCGAGGGTCTCGTTGCGGTCGCCGGTGGTCGGGCAGCCATCGGAGTCGCCGGTGCCGATGCTCTGGCCCATGACCACCGCGTAGCCCTTGGGCACGAAGTAGCCGTCGTACCAGCCGGGCAGGTCGGGCGTGGCCCGCCGGGTGGTCGCGCCACCGGGCCGGCCGGCAGCGGCGCCGAACAGGCCCTCCTGCGGCAACCGGTCGACGTTGGTGTTGTAGTTGGGTGGCGAGTTCAGCCCCTTGACGTACGGGCTGTGCTCGAACACCACGGGAACGCGCGTGGCACCGTCGGGACGGGCGATGTCGATGGCGACCCGGTCGAGGCGGCCGTTGTTGTCGGTGTCCACTGTCGTCTCGACGTAGACCCGCTCCTCGACCATGGCGACGGCGGTGGCTGTGCTCTCGCGTGCCTGCGCCGCGGCGGTCACCATGGGTGCACCACCACCGACGACGAGCACGGCAACCAACACGGCACGGGGCAGGGACCGCATGCGTGGGCTCCTTCGTTCTTGTGGAGTACCAGCCAGCCCCACCCCGCCCCCGCAGTCAATCCGCTGAGTGG
Organism: Actinokineospora sp. NBRC 105648; assembly: GCF_030269645.1. Classification (GTDB taxonomy): domain Bacteria; phylum Actinomycetota; class Actinomycetes; order Mycobacteriales; family Pseudonocardiaceae; genus Actinokineospora. The sequence goes on from NZ_BSTR01000002.1 coordinate 343,678, forward strand.
CACCCGCGTTTAACAGTGAACAGGGGTCACCGTTAACAGTGGAGCGGGGCCTCGCCCTACTATTCGGCGGGTGACCGCTTACCAGCTCGACCCGTTCGAGGACCTGAACACCTCCGCCCTCCCGCGGCGCCAGCAACTCATCCTGGCCACCATCCGGGACTGGGCGCTGCGGCACGGGTACGCGCCCAGCACCCGGGAGATCGGCGACGCGGTCGGGCTGCGCTCGTCGTCATCGGTGTCGAAGCACCTGGCGGCCTTGGAGGAGAAGGGTTTCCTGCGTCGGGGGACGGCGGTCTCGCGACCGATCGACGTGCGCGCCTTCCTGCACGACAACGCTTCCTCGTCGGGCCCGGTCGACGAGTCGGTCCAGGTCCCCGTGGTGGGCACCATCGCCGCGGGAACCCCGATCGCGGCGGACGAGCACATCGACGAGGTTCTGCGACTACCGCGCGAGTTCGTCGGCAGGGGCAACGTGTTCGGGCTGCGGGTGCGAGGGGACTCGATGGTCGACGCGGCCATCTGCGACGGTGATGTCGTGGTGGTGCGCCAGCAGTCCGAGGCGCACTCCGGCCAGATCGTGGCCGCGATGATCGACGACGAGGCCACCGTGAAGGTGTACCGGCGAACCGGCGGACACGTCTTCCTGGAACCCCGCAACGACGCCTACGAGGTCATAGACGGCGACCGGGCCGTGATCCTGGGAACCGTGGTGTCGGTCCTGCGCAGCGTCTGAGGTAGCGCCAGACCCATCCCTCCCGCACCAAGCTGCCAACCACAATGACATTCCTCTGTGGACACACCCCCAAAGCCGCACCCGCGGGCACACCCCCGAAGCCGCCCCGGCAGGAACGCCCCCGAGGTCGCCCCCGGCAGGCACCCCAAAGCCGCGCCCGGCAGCACACCCGACTCCCGGCAACCACTCCCGCCCCTGCATCCCATACGCAGCCCAAAACACGGGCTTGGTGGGCTTGTCAAGGCATCTTTCCCGCCTTGACAAGCCCACCAAGCCCGTAGTCACAATTGGCGTAGGGGAAGCAGGGACACCCAGAGTCAACGCGCCCAACGAGCTCACCCCCAGTACGGTCAGCTCATGACCGAGGCACTAGTACTAGGCGGCGGCGGCCTAGGCGGCATCGCCTGGATGACCGGCGTCCTCACCGGCCTGGCAGACTCCGGCCGAGACGCCACCACGGCAGACCTGGTGATCGGCACCTCCGCGGGCGCCACCCTGGCCGCTCAACTAGGCACCGCCTTGACCGAGCTCTACGAGCGCCAAGCCAACCCGGCGGCCCAGAACCCCGAGATCGCCGCCGAGGTCGACCTGGACACCTACGCCGCCACCATGACCGAGATCCTGAGTGCGGGCAAGGGGTACACCGAGCTGCGCCAAGCGATCGGCGCGTTCGCGCTGCACGCGGCCACAGTGTCCGAAAAGGACAGACTCGCGGTGGTCGAGTCCCGGCTGCCCTCCCCGCGGTGGCCCGCCACCGAGACCCGGATCGTGGCCGTGGACGCCGAGACCGGGCAACCCAGGGTCTTCGACGCCGCCTCCGGCGTGCGCTTGGCGGACGCGGTGGCGGCCAGTTGCGCGGTTCCCGGCGTGTGGCCGCCGGTGACCATCGAGGGCAGGCGGTACGTCGACGGCGGTGTCCGCTCGAACGAGAACGCCGACTACGCGGCGGGCGCCGACCGGGTGCTGATCTTGGCACCGCTGGGTCGGACCGCCCTCATGCCGACCGAGAAGCCCCTGGACGCGGTGCTGGCCGAGCTGCGGTCGGCGGGTGCCGTCGTCGCCGTCGTCGAACCCGACGCGGCGTCGGTGGCCGCGGTGGGTGCCAACCCGCTGGACCCGGCCACCCGCGGTCCCGCGGTCGAGGCGGGCCGGGCGCAGGGCAAGCGGCTGGAGATCGACTGGAGCTGAGCCCGCGCGCTCAGGCGGGGCCCGCGACACCGATCAGGTTGCCCTCGGGGTCGGTGAACTGACCGACGACCAGGTCCCGGTCCGGCGCCCGCTCGGGACCCATCCGGCGGGTGCCGCCCAGGCTCTCGGCCCGTCGCAGCGCCTCCTCCACGTCCGGTACGCCGACGTAGAAGACCACGTGGCTGTCGAAGCCGGGGCCGCCGCCCACCCCGCCCGGGATCCCGCCCGCCGCCCCGGTGTCGGTGAAGCCGTAGTCGCCCTGGTCGGACACCGCGGGCGCGACCGGGCCGGTGGTGTCGAACTCCCAGCCGAACAGCCCGCCGTAGTAGTCGCGGAGCCCGGCCGGGTCGGTGCCGATGACCTCGAAGTGCACGACTGGTCGTCCCATGGTGGTCCTCCCGTTTCGGATGCCCCCTGACCGTACGGCCCGCGCGTGTGGACCGTGCGCGCCGCCTCCGGTCACGTCGAGGTCGAGCCCGGCAGCCACGGTTCCGCTTTCCTGTTTTCGCCACCGTGACAAATCCTGGTCAATTGTTCGAGCCGCGCCAAGGAATTCGCCGTCGAAGGGGGAACCGATTTCCGGCCGCGTGGTGGGCTCGCTAGCAGGCCGGGATCTTGCCGTTGTGCCCGACCGGTTCGAGGAATCCCCGGTACATCCACGCGGTCCGCTGCTCGCTCGGCTCGGAGAGCCCGCGGTCGATGCCGGAGGGCAGCGGCTTCCACCGGATCCGCAGCCACAGCGGTCCGACGGCGTTGTCGCCGGTGACCCCTGGCGTATAGTCGGTGGTCGCCAGGCAGTCGGCCCACACCAGGGCGCGGTTGCCCGCGTTGCCGATCCGGTTGGCCTTGACCGTGTTGGCGTCCCGGGCGAACGCGCCCAGGTTCGCGGTGTCGACCACCACGAACGGGTAGGGCGCCGAACCCGTTGGCGGCTGGTCGTTCCCAGGCGCCTGGCGCAGGTTCTTCTTCAGTTCCGCGTCGTCGTCGCCCGCGCTGCTCGCCGCGGCCTGCACCGCCTGGGCCGCCTGCTGGATCTGCACGGTGCAGTTGCCGCCGGTGACCTGGGCGCAGTTGCCCGACGGCACGTTCACCGTGTTGCCGTCGCCCTGCACCCCGACCCCGCCGGACCCGGAGACCGACGGCGGTGGCGCGTCCGGGTCCCGCAGGGTGAGCACGCCGAACACGATCGCCACCACCACGCCCGCCGCGCACACCCCCAGCATCCAGCGGTTGAGCAGGAACCCGCGGATCGTGGCCACCCGGGCCTGGCGCTCGTGCGCGCCGGGTTCGTTGTCCGGGGGCTCCGCTGAAATCGCCATGTTCATTTCCTCCTCGGGAGGGAAGGTGAGCAACCGAAGTATCCCGGGGATGCGCTCAAAACCGCAGCAGTTATCCGTGAGCGTTTCGGGTGACCCGACTCACCGATGCTCGCGTCGGTATTCCGCTGGCGCGCGCGGCCCATTGTTTGTCGAGGGCGTCACATTTAGCCGCTCGGCCCCGGTCATCTCGTGTGGACCTGTTCGGAAAGTGTCGGGAATTAGTCCGCCGGACCGTCCGCCGGTCGGCGACCCCGACCGCCCGGTCGGCGGGACGGTCGCCTGCCGCTGCCGCGTGTACGGTTGGGCTGAGAGCTGCGGTCTCGGACCCTGCCCGCGGTCCCGTCCACCTACCTAGACGCTGTCCGGCAAGTCCGGTACGCGCTATCCGCGCCCGCGCGGCCCCTGGCCGCACGGACGGCAAGCGCGAGTACGACCAGGTACGAGCGGCTTCCCGTCCGCGCGGCCAGGAGCCACGCGGATCACGAATCCCGCGCACCAGACTTACCGGACAGCGCCTAGACGACCCGCGCGAGCGCGCGGGGGCCGCCGCACTTTCGAAGACTCAGGTCGTACCGATGAGCACCTTCCTCGCCACCCCACCCAAACCGCTGCTCGCCGAGCCCCGCACGCGCGGTGAGCTGGTCACCATCCGGGCGTTCCTGATCATCCCGTTCGCGGCGCTGGTCGGTGCGGTCACCTTCGCCTGGGGCTGGGGGGTGAGCTGGGTCGACCTCACGATCGCCGCCGTCTTCTACACCGTCTCCACCCTCGGGGTGACCATCGGCTACCACCGCTACTTCACCCACGGCGCGTTCAAGGCCAAGCGGGCGCTGCGGGTGGCGCTCGCGGTCGCGGGCGGGCTGGCGGCGCAGGGGCCGGTCATCGGCTGGGTCGCCGACCACCGCCGCCACCACGCGTTCGCCGACCGCGAGGGCGACCCGCACTCGCCCTGGCTGTTCGGCACCTCGCCCGCGGCGCTGGCCCGGGGTTTCTGGCACGCGCACATGGGCTGGCTGTTCGGCCGGGACACCACCAACGTCGACCGGTTCGCGCCGGACCTGGTGGCGGACAAGGACATCCGCACGGTCGACCGGCTCTTCCCGCTCTGGGTCGCGATCACCGCGGGCGCGCCCGCGCTGCTCGGCGGCCTGATCACCATGTCGTGGTGGGGCGCGCTGACCGGCTTCCTCTGGGGCGGCCTCGCCCGGATCTCGCTGCAGCACCACGTGACCTGGTCGGTGAACTCGATCTGCCACATGGTCGGCGACCGCCCCTACACCTCGCGCGACCGGTCGACCAACTTCTGGCCGCTGGCCGTGCTGTCGATGGGCGAGTCCTGGCACAACTCCCACCACGCCGACCCGACCTGCGCCCGGCACGGTGTCGACCGCGGCCAGCTCGACGTCTCCGCCCGGGTCATCTGGGCCTTCGAGCGGCTGGGCTGGGCCTGGCAGGTCCGCTGGCCGCGACCGCGGCGGCTGGCCCGGCTGGCGAACCGGGCGTGATGGAGACCGAGCGCCTCACCCTGCGGGCCTGGCGGCTCGACGACGCCGAGGACGCGCTGGCCGTCTACAGCCACCCGGACGTCGCGCGCTGGCTCAGCCCGGCGATGGACCGGGTCGGCGACCTGCCCGCGATGCGGCTGCTGCTGCAGCAGTGGATGGCCGAGGACGAGCGGCTCACCCCGCCCACCGGGCGCTGGGCCGTGGTGCGCCGGTCGGACGGCCACGTGATCGGCGGGGTGGTCCTGCTGCCGCTGCCGCCCGGCGACGAGGACGTCGAGATCGGCTGGCAGCTGCACCCGGACGCCTGGGGCCACGGCTACGCCGCCGAGTGCACGCACGCGCTCGCGGGCTGGGCGTTCAGCCAGAGCGTCGACGAGATCTTCGCCGTGGTCCGCCCCGGCAACGTCCGCGCGGCCGCGACGGTGCGCCGCAACGGTATGCAGTGGGTCGGGGAGACCGGCAAGTACTTCGGCCTGGACCTGCAGGTCTTCCGGCTGCGACCGGCCGACCTCGACCGGCTGGCCCCCCTCGGGCAGCGCCCGCCCGGGCCCGGCGGCCGCTGAGCCCGCCGGGCCACCCGAGCCCCGGGCCGCCCGCGTTCCGATCCACCGACCTGATCCCAGGACTGACCCACCGGCGGTCTTGATCTACCCACCAGGGGCGCCACCGAGGGGCGTCCCGGCCGGACAAGGTCCTCGCGGCGGGCACGGCCCGCCGCGCCGCCCCACCCATTCTCGGCCGACCCGGAGGGTCCGCTCCATGGCTCGAACCTACGGCTTCCTGAGCACCTACCCGCCCACCCAGTGCGGACTCGCCACCTTCACCGTGGCCCTGCTGCACCACCTGACCGAGGTGACCCCGGACAGCCGCGGCCACGTCGTGCGCGTCCTGCCCGAGAGCGGCAAGGAGCCCGCCGTCGCGCTGGAGTCCCCGGTGGTGCACCGGATGGCCCCCGGCGGGGTCCGGGCCGCCGCCGAGGCGCTCAACCGCTGCGACGTCGCGATCGTCCAGCACGAGTACGGCATCTACGCCGGGCCCGACGGCGCCGACGTGCTCGGCGTGCTGTCCCGGCTGCGCGTCCCGGTGGTCGTCGTCCTGCACACCGTGCTCACCATGCCCACCCCCGGGCAGCGGCGGGTGCTCGACGAGGTCGTGCGGCACGCCGACACGATCGTCACCATGTCCGAGGCCGCCCGGCACCGGCTGGTCACCGGCTACGCGGTCGACCGCCCGGACGAGGTCCTGGTCATCCCGCACGGCGCGCTCGACATCGAGCCGCCCGTGCGCGAGCGCGCGGGCGACCGGCCGCTGATCCTGACCTGGGGCCTGCTGGGCCAGGGCAAGGGCATCGAGTGGGGCATCTCCGCCCTGCCGGAGCTGCGCGACCTGAACCCGCGCTACCTGGTGGCGGGCCAGACCCACCCCAAGGTGCTCGCCCGTGAGGGCGAGACCTACCGCGACGGCCTGCGCGAGCGGGCGGACGCGGCGGGCGTCGGCGACCTGGTCGAGTTCGACCCGACCTACCTCGAGGTCGGCGCCCTGGCCGAGCTGGTGAGCCGCGCCGACGTGGTCCTGCTGCCCTACGACTCGACCGAGCAGGTCACCTCCGGGGTGCTCATCGAGGCCGTCGCCGCCCGGGTACCGGTGGTCGCCACCGAGTTCCCGCACGCGGTCGAACTGCTGGCCGACGGGGTGGGTCTGCTGGTCCCGCACCGCGACCCGACGGCGATCGCGGCGGCCCTGCGCCGGGTGCTGACCGAGCCGGGACTCGCCACCGGGATGACCGAGCGGGCCGAGCGGCTGGCCCCCGAGCTGAGCTGGCACGCGGTCGCCGACCACTACCGCGCCGTGGCCGACGTCCTGCTGACCGTTCGAGTCGCGACCACCAGGTGAACCCCGACAGACCGAACTTCGCCCACCTGCGCAGGCTCAGCGACGACACCGGCCTGTACGAGCACGCGCGGGGCGCCCTACCGCGCCGCGAGCACGGCTACTGCCTCGACGACGTCGCCCGCGGCCTGGTCGTGCTGTGCCGGGAACCGCACCTGCCCCCGGCCCTCGGCACGCTGATGGAGCGCTACCTGGCGTTCACCGCGCACGCGCAGGCCCACGACGGCCGCTTCCACAACCGGCTCGGACCCGACCGGCGCTGGCGGGACAAGCCCGGCCTGGGCGACTGGTGGGGTCGCGCCCTGTGGGGCCTGGGCACCGCCGCCGCGCGCGGACCGGGGCCGTGGGTCCGCTCGGCCGCGCTGGACTGCTTCGAGGCCAGCGCGCACCACCGGCCCACCTCGGTGCGCGCGATGGCCTTCGCCGCGCTCGGCGCCGCCGAGATCGTGCGCGTGCTGCCCGACCACGACCTGGCGGGCAAGCTGCTCGGCGACCTCGCGGGCTACGTCGGCGGACCCGGCCCGGACCCGGACTGGCCGTGGCCGGAGGCCCGCCTGTACTACGCCAACGCCGTGCTGCCCGAGGCGCTGATCGCCGCGGGCGACTTCGCGGGCGACCGGCGCGTCCGCGACGACGGGCTGCGGATGCTGGGCTGGTTGCTCGCGGTGCAGACCAGGGACGCCCACCTGTCGCCGATCCCGGCGGGCGGCTGGCGGACCGGCGAGCCGCGCCCCGGGTTCGACCAGCAGCCGATCGAGGTCGCCGCCCTCGCCGACGCCTGCGCCCGCGCGTACGAGCTGACCGGCGACCGCGCCTGGCTGGTCGGCGTCCGCCGCGCCATCGCCTGGTTCGAGGGTGACAACGACGCGGGCACCCCGCTGCGCGACCCGCGGACCGGCGGCGGCCACGACGGGTTGGAGCGCGCCGGCCGCAACGCCAACCAGGGGGCCGAGTCCACCCTGGCCCTGCTCGCCACCCGCCAGCACGCCGACCTCCCGGGGGTGACCGGATGGGCATCCTCGTGACGCGCACCCCGCTGCGGCTCCCACCGGACCCGCGCCGGGTGATCACCAAGCTGTTCGTGCCGGGGGAGGAGCGACCGGAGCACGAGTCCCGGTCCGCCGCCGTGATCCGCCGGGTGATGGCGCTGGACGAGCCGACCGTGCTGGAGGCGCTCAACCGGACCACGCGCCTGTTCGAGCGCAGGCACCGCGACATCCGGGCCACCTTCGCCGACCACTTCGCCGGCGTCAGCCACCGGCTGGCCGCGACCGAGGAGCTGTCCGAGGAACGCAGGCTGCTGATCGGCGCCTACTTCACCCACGAGTACTCCGTGGAGGGGGCCGCGCTGTGCAACCCGTCGATGGTCGCGCACCCGGACCAGACCGGCGTGCTGCCCGGCGGCCTGCGGTTCGTGCTCAGCGTGCGCGGCATCGGCGAGGGCCACCTGTCCTCGGTCGGCTTCCGCACCGGGACCATCGCCCCCGGCGGCACGATCACCCTGGACCAGCCCGCCGACTTCCGCACCACCGGCACCCACCAGGACGCGACTCTGCGCAAGCACCTGGTCCTGCGCAAACTCGCCGAACTAGGCCAGGACGACGAGACCTCGGCCGCGCTGAACCGCTACCTGCCCGACAACTTCACCGGCGCCGAACTCGACCTGCTGCTGGGCACCCTGCACCCGCGCCTGGCCGCCCGCCAGGAAGCGCCCAGGACGGCGGAGCTGATCCGCTGGATCGCCGCCTGCCACTACGCGGTCCAGTTCCCCGAGGACACCGACCTGAGCGAACGGGTCCTCTGGCCCGCCAGCCCGGCCGAGCGGCACGGCATCGAGGACGCCCGCTTCGTCCGCCTCACCGACGACGACGGCACCCGGACCTACTACGCCACCTACACGGCCTACGACGGTTCCCAGGTGGCCCCCCAACTCATCCAGACCGACGACTTCCGCACCTTCCACATCTCCCAGCTCACCGGCTCGGCAGCCGCCAACAAGGGCATGGCCCTGTTCCCCCGCAAGATCAACGGCAGATTCGCCGCCCTCTCCCGCGGCGACGGAGAGAGCACGGCGGTCGGGACGTCCACGGACGTCCGGTCCTGGACCGAGTCGACACCGGTCCACGTCCCCGCCCGGGACTGGGAACTGGTCCAGGTGGGCAACTGCGGCCCCCCAATAGAAACCCCGAACGGCTGGCTAGTCCTGACACACGGCGTCGGTCCGATGCGGGTCTACTCGATCGGGGCGATCTTGCTGGACCTGGTACACCCGGAAAGAGTCGTGGCAACACTGCCAGAGCCCCTCCTGCTACCGGCGGCCACCGAACGCGACGGATACGTGCCCAACGTCGTCTACTCATGCGGAAGCCTGCTCTACGGCAACACCCTGGTGATCCCCTACGGCACCAGCGACTCCTCGATCGCACTGGCCACGGTCTCCCTGCGCGACCTACTGGCGGCCATGGTCCAAACCGACAGCTGACCCACGAGCCACGAGCCACGACCCACGACCGCAGCCGGGAATCGCATTGTCCTGAATGGACTGAGGAGCCTCGTGGCTGGTACGCAAGAAAATCCGACCCCGCTGGAACGTACCCGGAACCCCACCCCGCTGGTGGGCAACAGAATCCCGACCCCGCCAAGCCGCAGTGAAAGGCCGCTCCCTCAGCCACCCAACCGCAGCGAAAGGCCGCCCCTTCCCACCGCCCAACCGCAGCGGGTAGGCCGACCCCGCTGGTACGCATGTCCCGTTACGGATGCTCGATCTGGTGGACTCGCTTCGTGTGGGGGGAGAGTGCCGCTAAACTTGCCGTGGGTGGGGATGCCCTTACCCTGCCCTTTTCTCTCCAACGCGGTGCTCTAGGGGCCCCGCACGAAGCGAGTTCACTAGATCGAGCCCCTCGTCTTTTCCTCGGGCAGCCCAAGCGATGAGCCGCCAACATGGTCGACCGTAGGTCGGTGTGCGGCACACCGTCCGAGCTGCCCGAGTAAAGCGGAGGCTCGATTGGCTGGACTGCCTTCGCGCGGGGCCCCTAGGCGACCGCGTGGGGAAAAAGCGTGGGGAGAAGGGCATCCCCACCACTGGTCAAGTTTAGCGGTCGCCTCCCCCCACACGAAGGCAGTCCACCCAATCGAGCACTGGCGTAGCGGGTGTTGCGTACCAGCGGGGTCAGGATTTAGGGACTTCAAGATCAAGGATGAAAGATAAGAGACTGGAGACGAAGGATTTGGGTCGGACCGAAGACTTCGGATCGTGGTGGGAGATCCGGGGGTCGGCTGGGTAGGGGTAGGGGCCGGGTGGCCAGGGCCAGGGCTAGGCCATGGCCTTGGGGGTTGGGCTGGTTTGGCCTGCGAGACTAGAGGCTGTTGTTCGCGGACGAGTGGCCGGTTATCCCGTTGTCCTTGAGGATCTGCTCCACCGTGGCTGAATCGTCCGATGTGGACGCTGCCGACAACGTTGCCCGTGCGGCGTCTGCGTCCGTGTTCGGCGGGATGACCAAGAGGCGGATCCTGGTGCGGTTCGGGCTGATCAGGACCACGATGTCCGGCTGTGCGCTGTGGAAGCCCTCGAGTCGGACCATCTTGCCCGCCACCGTGATCCTGCGCTCGACCTGGTCCCAGGCGTCGAGGTTGTAGGAGATCCGGGTGATCGGGGCGAACTCGGTGATCAGTGCGGGCAGCTCGGTGGCCGGGTCCGAGGACCTCGGCCACCAAGCGCCGTCGACGTGGCCGCGGGTGGGGGCGCCTTGTTTCAGCGTGAACCGTGCGGCGCTGGTGTCGTTGTCGTCACCGGTGTTGTTGGTGTTGTTGGTGGGACTGAGCAGGTTTGAGCTCATTCTCGGCGCTCCCGCCTCCGGCCGAGCGAGTCGGCAGGGCTCCTTGGTGCGCCCAAGGCGGCGGGGGCTTGACCGCCCGCGCTCGACAAACCCTCGGTACTCCCGACCCTACACCGATTGTCCAGATCGAACTGTTACCGCACCTTCTCGGGGATGCCGTCGAGTGCGCCCAGGACGCGTCGGGCCAGGTCGGTGGAGGTCTTGTCGCCCAGTTTGGAGTTGGTCGCCAAGATGTCCTTGACGAGGTTCACGCGACGGTCGTAGCCGGAGACGTACTTGGTGGTGCTGGACATGCGTTTTCTCCCTATTTCTTGCAAACACAACCGCGCGTCTGCTCGCCCGCCGCGGTCGCCGTGCAGTAGCGGGCGGAGATCCGGTCGTGGTCCGCCCAGTCGTGCGGGCACGCGACGCAGGACGCGTCGGTCCCGGTCTCGGGGGGTGACCCGGATTCCGCTTGCGCGACAGCGCCTTGCGGGGGGTGGTCCAAGCCCGTGTGCGCCTGGTCGTCTGAAGTGGACAGTTTCGAGCTCATTCTCGGCGCTCCCGCCTCCGGCCGAACCCGTCGGCCGGACTCCGTGGTGCGCCAGCGGTGGCGCCTACCTGAATCCGGGGCTCGACGACATGTCCCCGTTCTCCGACCCTACCCCTGTGCCGGTGCGCCCACCTGGGCAGCGAGCAGGTGGCGGCCCTCTGTGCGCGCGATGAGCCGCGCGACGTGCGGTGGAACGCCTGCCAGTCGCAGGGATCCGCCCGCGGCGCGCAGGCTCTCGCCCAGTTCCAGGAAGAGGACCAGCCCGGCCACACCGAGGAAAGACACCTCGGAAAGCTCGACGATCAGGTCCCCGGACAGCGCCGCCAGTCGCGTGCGCAGATCCGGTGTGGTCGCGCTGTCAATCTCACCCGCGAGCGCGACGACGGTCGTGGGGCCGGTCGAGGGCAGCGTGCTGACCCGCACCGGGTGGCGCGGGCCGGGGTCGGTCGGCGGGGGGCCTGGCTTGCGTGGTGCGGCGTCGCTGGTGCCAGTCATGGCGGACTTCCTTGCGCCGCGGCCGCGGCCGGTGCGACTCACCGGGGGCTACCGACGACGGAGGTGCTGACATTGTTGTACCACGCCAAACACCAGAGTTGGCCGATCCGAACGCATTACATGTTCACTCACCCGTGTGCCGAGCCCAGGCAAACGCCAGAGGGGGCCACCCCGTGACCGGGATGACCCCCTCCGCGCTATCGGACTCAGGGCTGCTGGAGCTTCGCGGCCGCCGCCGTGTCGAGCAGCCACAGGGTCTGCTCGGTACCGCGGGCCCCGGCCGCCGGGATGGCCACCTCGTCGGCGCCGGACAGGGCCGCGGCCACCGGGTCGGCCTTCGAGCCGCCCGCGGTCACCAGCCAGAGGTCGGTGGCGCGGCGGGCCGTGGCCAGGGTGAGGCTCACCCTGGTGGGCGGGGGCTTGGGGCAGTCGCGCACGGCGACCACCGACAGCTCCCGCTCGTGCACCGCGGGGGAGTCCGGGAACACCGACAGGGTGTGCCCCTCCTCCCCGACACCGACCAGGAACACGTCGAACGACGACACGTCGGCCAACAGGTCCGCGTACGCCCGCGCGGCCGCGTCCGGGTCGTCCCCGAACGGGCCGTCCGACGGCGCGATCGGGAACACCCGGGTGGCGGGCACGTGGTCGAGCAGCGCGGCCCGCGCCTGGGTCTCGTTGCGGTCCGGGTGCCCGGCGGGCAGGAACCGCTCGTCGCCCCAGTAGATGTCCACTGTGGACCAGTCGACGTCGTCGCGGTCCGGGTGCGCGCGCAGCCGCTCGAGCACCGCGATGCCGATGCGCCCGCCGGTGAGCACCAGCGACACCGACCCCCGCCGCGCCTGGGCCGCCACCAGGGCGGTCACCAGGCGGGCGGCGGTCGCCGTCGCCAACTCGTCGGCGTCGTCGTGCACGACGACCTCGGGCTCGCTCACGCGGTGCCCTTGCCGCTCTTGGCGGGCTTGCGCGCCGGTGCCTTCGCCGTGCCACCGCTCGACTTGGCCGCCGCCGAGGTCGCCTTCGCCGCCGTACCCGACTTCGTAGCCGCACTGGATTTCGTTGCCGTGCCGGACTTCGCCGTCGTACTCGACTTCGCGGTGGCAGTCGACTTGGTCGCCGTGGCCGACTTGGCCCGAGCGGGCTTGGCGTCCGCGGCGGCCGTCGCCTTGGCCTCGGCCGCGGACGGCTTGGGCTCGTCGGCCTCGGCCGGGGCGGGTGCCTTGACCTTCACCGGGACCCGACCGCGGGAGATCTTGGCCAGGCCCTTGAGGGTCTCCTCGTAGATCTCGTCCGGGTCGAGCCTGCGCAGCTCCTCGGCGAGGCAGTCGCGGATCTCCCGGCGCTGCAGCGCCACCCGGCGCACCGGCTGGCCGGGCTGGGTGAGGCTGCCGACCTTGCCGTCCGGGCGGACCAGCTGCACCGCCCCGGATCGCCGGTCGAGCTCCACCGAGACGATGCCCTGGCCGGTGGCGGCCTTGGCCCGCTTCACCGGGATCCGCAGCCGCGCCGCCAGCCAGCCCGCCAGCAGGTCGGTCGACGGGGAGTCGCCCTCACCGGTGACGGTGGCCGAGAGCACCTTCTCGTGCGGCGGCAGGTCCAGCGAGGCGGCCAGCACCGCGCGCCACAGGGTGAGCCGGGTCCAGGCCAGGTCGGTGTCGCCGTCGGCGTAGTGCTTCTGCCGCACCTCCAGCGCCTTGATCGGGTTGCGGTCGGCGGCCGAGTCGGTGATCCGGCGCTGCGCCAGCCGCCCGATCGGGTCGTCGGCGGGCCTGGCGGGTGCCTCGAACGGCCACCACGCCACCACCGGCGCGTCCGGCAGCAGCAGCGGGATGACGCAGCTGGCGCCCTCGTCGGCGAGCGCGCCGTAGAGCCGCAGCACCACGACCTCGCTGGCGCCCGCGTCACCGCCGACCCGGATCTGCGCGTCCAGCCGCGCGGCGGCCTTGCGGGCGCCGCGGGCCAGCACGATCACCCGGCAGGGGTGCTCGCGGCTGGCGTCGTTGGCCGCGTCGATGGCGTCCTCGGTCTTGGCCCCGTCGTCGGTGACGATCACCAGGGTGAGCACCCGGCCCAGCGCGGTCGCCCCGCCCTGCTCGCGGATGTGCACCAGCTTCGAGTTGACCTGCGAGGTGGTCGTAGAGGGCAGGTCGATGATCACGGTCGCCTCCAGTGACGGCCTGTCCTGGCCAGCATCTTCTCCGCGGAGTCCGGACCCCAGGTCCCGGCCGGGTAGCCCTCGGGCCTGCCCGCGGTCTTCCAGTACTTGAGCACCGGCTCCAAGATCTCCCAGGACAGCTCGACCTCCTGGTTGACCGGGAACAGCGACGGCTCGCCGAGCAGCACGTCGAGCAGCAGCCGCTCGTAGGCCTCCGGCGAGGACTCGGTGAACGAGTGGCCGTAGCTGAAGTCCATCGACACGTCGCGGACCTCCATCGCGTTGCCCGGCACCTTGGAGCCGAACCGCAGCGTCACGCCCTCGTCCGGCTGCACCCGCACCACCAGGGCGTTCTGCCCCAGCTCCTCGGTGGAGGTGTCGTCGAAGGGCAGGTGCGGCGCGCGCTTGAACACCACGGCGATCTCGGTGACCCGCCGGCCGAGGCGCTTGCCGGTGCGCAGGTAGAACGGCACCCCGGCCCAGCGCCGCGTGTTCACCTCCAGGGTGATCGCGGCGAAGGTCTCGGTGGTGGAGGCCTTGTCGAAGCCCTCCTCCTCCAGCAGCCCGGGCACCTTCTGCCCGCCCTGCCAGCCACCGGTGTACTGCCCGCGCGCGGTGGTCTCGGCGAAGGGCCCCACCGGCTTGGTGGCCTCCAGCACCTTGATCTTCTCGGTGCGCAGCGCCTTGGGGCGGAAGGAGACCGGCTCCTCCATCGCGGTCAGCGCGAGCAGCTGCAGCAGGTGGTTCTGGATCACGTCGCGGGCGGCGCCGATGCCGTCGTAGTACCCCGCGCGACCGCCGAGGCCGATGTCCTCGGCCATGGTGATCTGCACATGGTCGACGTAGTTGGCGTTCCAGATCGGCTCGAAGAGCTGGTTGGCGAAGCGCAGCGCCAACAGGTTCTGCACCGTCTCCTTGCCGAGGTAGTGGTCGATGCGGAACACCGAGTCCTCGGGGAAGACGTCGTTGACGACCTTGTTGAGCTGCTTGGCGGTGCTCAGGTCTTGGCCGAACGGCTTCTCGATGACCACCCGCCGCCACTGGTCCGGGCCCTCGGGCTTGGCCAGGCCGGAGCGGGCCAGCTGCTTGGTCACGACCGGGAAGGCCCCCGGCGGGATCGACAGGTAGAACGCGTGGTTGCCCGCCGTGCCGCGGATCTCGTCGAGGTCCTTGATCGTGGTGGCCAGCCGGTCGAACGCGTCGTCGTCGTCGAAGGTGCCCTGCACGAACCGGAAGCCCTCGGCCAGCCGGTCCCACACCGCCTCCCGGAACGGGGTGCGCGCGTGCTGCTTGACCGCCTCGTAGACGACCTGGCCGAAGTCCTGGTCGGCCCAGTCCCGGCGGGCGAAGCCGACCAGCGAGAAGCCCGGCGGTAGCAGACCGCGGTTGGCCAGGTCGTAGATCGCCGGCATCAGCTTCTTGCGCGACAGGTCACCGGTCACGCCGAAGATCACCAGGCCGCACGGCCCGGCGATCCGCGGCAGCCGCTTGTCCCGCTCGTCGCGCAGCGGGTTGGTCCACGAGCGGGTCACCTGCCCACCTCCGCGATGGTCTCGACCAGGCGGGCCAGGCCCGCGGCGCGGTCGGTGAAGTGCAGGCGCAGCACGGGCCTGCCGTGCTCGAGGAGCACCTGCCCGTCGCCGAGCGCCTGCGCGTGCTGGAGCACACCGAGCGTGTAGGGCCGCTCGGGCACCGCGAGGTCGGTCTCGACCGCGCCGGTCACCTGGAGGAACACCGCGTTCTGGTGCCCGCCCTTGTGGTACTGGCCGGTCGAGTGCAGGAACCGCGGGCCCCACCCGAAGGTGGTCTGCAGCCCGGTGCGCCGCGCCAGCTCCGGCCGCAGCAGGACCGCGGAGGCGTCGTCGAGCCGGTCGAGGTAGACCTGGATCGACAGGTAGCCCGCCGCGGGTGCCGCCGCGATCAGCGCGTGCAGCGCGCCGACCAGGCTGTCGGTGCCCTCGGGCAGCAGGCCCTCGGCCGCGTGCACCTCGACCGGACCGTCCACGAAGGACGGTGCGGACCCCTCGGAGCCGGGGGAGTCCAGCAGCGCGCGCGCCGCCTTCTTCGCCGCCTCCACGTCGGGCTGGTCGAACGGGTCGATGCCCAGCAGCCTGCCCACCACCGCGGTCGCGTACTCCCACAGCAGGATCAGGCCGCCGAGGGTGCCCGCGGTGGCCACCTTCGCGGCACCACCGGGCTCACCCACCGCGACCGGGGTCGCGTCGTCGCCCGCGTCGGCGAAACCGGGCGCCTCGGGGCTTTCCACCACCACCGGCAACAGTCCGGTGCCCTGCTTGCCGGTGGACTCGGCCACCAACTGCTCGGCCCAATCGCCGAAACCCTTGATGCCCGAGCCGGTGTCGGCCAGCACGACCTTCTCCGCGCCGCGCGCGTGCGCGGCACCGAGGGCGGCCGCCAGCACGAGCGCGGGGTTGTCCTCGCTGTCCTGGGCGAGCACGGTCGCCGCGGCGGCGGCGTCGTCCAGCAGCGCGGCCACGTCGGCGCCCGCCAGCCCGGCGGGCACGAGGCCGAACGCGGTGAGCGCCGAGTAGCGGCCGCCCACGTTCGGGTCGGCCTGGAAGACCCGCCGGTAGCCCGCCTCGGTGGCGGTCCGCTCCAGCGGCGAGCCGGGGTCGGTCACCACGACGATCCGCGACGCGCCGTCGATGCCCTCCTCGGCGAAGGCCTCCAGGAAGATCCGGCGGTGGCTGTCGGTCTCCACAGTGGACCCCGACTTGGAGGAGACCACCAGCGCGGTGCGGGACAGCTCGCCCGCGAGCGCGTCGGCCACCTGGCCGGGGTCGGTGGTGTCCAGCACGACCAGCGGCACGCCCGCCGTGCCGGTGATCACCTCGGGGGCCAGCGACGACCCGCCCATGCCCGCCAGCACGAACCGGTCGACGCCCTCCGCGCGGAACTCCGCGCGCAGGGCGTCGATCTCGGCGAGCAGCGGGCGGGACGTCTCGTGCAGCCGGGTCCAGGCGAGCCGGACGGCCGCCTCGGACTCGGCGTCGGGACCCCACAGCGCGGGGTCCTGCGCGGTGAGCTTCGAGGCCACCTGGTCGGAGACCAGCTGCCGGACGAGCGGCGCGGCCTCCTCGGCGAGCCGCTCGTCAACGATGGTTACTGCGACATCTCCGGGGTGCTCTGCCATCTGCGGCGTCAGCCTCTCCTGGGTATCCCGTTAGCTCTTGGCGTTCTCGAGCTGACCGCGGACCGTCTCGAGCAGCTCGGTCCAGGACTTCTCGAACTTCTGCACGCCCTCGTTCTCGAGGGCGAGGTACACCTCGTCGACGTCGATGCCGACTGCGGACAGTTTGGTATAGACCTCTTGCGCCTCGCCAGCCCGGCCGGTCACCGTGTCGCCGGTGATCTTGCCGTGCTCGGCGACCGCGTGCAGGGTCTTCTCCGGCATCGTGTTGACCGTGTCGGCCACGACCAGCTGGTCCACGTAGAGCGTGGGGGAGTAGTCCGGGTTCTTCACCCCGGTCGACGCCCACAGTGGACGCTGCCTGTTGGCCCCGGCTTCGGCCAGTGCTTCCCAACGTTCACCCTGGAACGTCTCCTCGAAGGCCGCGTAGGCCAGCCGCGCGTTCGCCACGGCCGCCTTGCCCTTGAGCGCGGTGGCCTCGTCGGTGCCGATCGCGTCCAGCCGCTGGTCGACCTCGGTGTCCACACGGGACACGAAGAACGACGCCACCGAGTGGATGGTGACCAGGTCGTGCCCGTTCGCCTTCGCCTGCTCCAGGCCGGCGATGTAGGCCGCCATGACCGCGCGGTAGCGCTCCACCGAGAAGATCAGCGTCACGTTGACGCTGATGCCCTCGGCCAGGGTGGCGGTGATCGCGGGCAGGCCCGCCTCGGTGGCCGGGATCTTGACCAGCAGGTTGGGCCGGTCGACGGTCTTCCACAGCTCCTGCGCCTCGGCGGTGGTCGCGTCGCTGTCGTGCGCCAGCGTCGGGCTGACCTCGATCGACACCCGGCCGTCGACGCCGTCGGTGCCCTGGTAGGTGTCGCGGAACAGGTCGCAGGCGTCGCGCACGTCGCTGGTGGTCAGCGCGCGCACGGCCGCCTCGAGCGAGGCGCCGCTCGCGGCCAGCTCGCGCACCTGCTCGTCGTAGGCCTCGCCGTGGGCCAGCGCGGCGGCGAAGATGGTCGGGTTGGTGGTGACCCCGACGACCCACTTGTCCCGGATGAGCTCGGCCAGGTTGCCCGAGTTCAGCCGCTCGCGGGAGAGGTCGTCGAGCCAGATCGAGACGCCCGCCTCGGAAAGGGTCCTGAGGTTGTCGGTCACTTGCTGCCTCCGGTCGCGTCGATCGAGCGGTGCGCCGCGGCCACGACGGCCTCGGTGGTGATGCCGAACTCGCGGAACAGGGTCTGGTAGTCGGCGGACGCGCCGAAGTGCTCGATCGAGACGATCTCGCCCGCGTCCCCGGCGAACCGGTGCCACGGCTGGGCGATGCCCGCCTCGACGACCACGCGCGCCTTGACCGACGGCGGGAGCACCGAGTCGCGGTAGGACTGGTCCTGCGCGTCGAACCACTCGATCGAGGGGATCGACACGACCCGGGCGGCGATGCCGTCCTTGGCCAGCACCTCGCGCGCCTCGACCGCGATCTGCAGCTCCGAGCCGGTGCCGATCAGCACGACCCGGGGCTCGCCCTCGGTGTCGGCGAGCACGTAGCCGCCCTTGGCGACGCCCTCGCGGGCCAGCTCCTTGGTGCCGGTGAGCACCGGGAGGTTCTGCCGGGTGAGCGCGAGGCCGACCGGGTGCTCGTGCTGGCCGAGCACCGCCCGCCAGGCCGCCGCGGTCTCGTTCGCGTCGCCGGGGCGCAGCACGACCAGGCCGGGGATGGCGCGCAGCGCGGCCAGGTGCTCGACCGGCTGGTGGGTCGGGCCGTCCTCGCCGAGGCCGATCGAGTCGTGCGTCCAGACGTAGGTGACCGGCAGCCCGCTCAGCGCGGCCAGCCGCACCGCCGGGCGCATGTAGTCGCTGAACACCAGGAACGTGCCGCCGTACGGGCGGGTGGGGCCGTGCAGCACGATCCCGTTGAGGATCGAGCCCATGGCGTGCTCGCGGACGCCGAAGTGCAGCGTGCGCCCGTACGGGGTGGTGTTCCAGTGCTTGGTCGCGGCCGAGGGCGGCCCGAACGAGTCGGCGCCCTTGATCGTGGTGTTGTTGCTCTCGGCCAGGTCGGCCGAGCCGCCCCACAGCTCGGGCAGCAGGTCGCCGATGGCGTTGAGCACCTCGCCGGAGGCCTTGCGGGTGGCCACGCCCTTGGCGTCGGGCTCCCAGCTGGGCAGCGCGTCGTCGAGGCCCTCGGGCAGCCGGTAGTCCTGCGCGCGCTCGAGCAGCGCGTTGCGCTCGGGGTTGGCGGCCCGCCAGGCGTCGAAGCCCTGCTGCCACTCGGCCTTGGCGGCCTCGCCGCGGGCGACGACCTCGCGGACGTGCTTGAGCACCTCGGGCTCGACCACGAAGGTCTGCTCCGGGTCGAAGCCGAGGATGCGCTTGACCGCGGCGACCTCCTCGGTGCCCAGCGCGGCGCCGTGCGCCTTGCCGGTGTTCATCAGGGTGGGCGCCGGGAAGCCGATGATCGTGCGCAGCAGGATGAACGACGGGCGGGCCGTCTCGGCCTTGGCCGCCTCGAGCGCGTCGAGGATGCCGCTGACGTTCTCGCCGCCCTCCACGACCTGGACGTGCCAGCCGTAGGCCTCGTAGCGCTTGGCGGTGTCCTCCGAGAGCGCGACCGTGGTGTCGTCCTCGATGGAGATCTTGTTGTCGTCGTAGACGACGGTGAGGTTGCCCAGCTCCTGGCGGCCGGCCAGCGACGAGGCCTCGGAGGTGACGCCCTCCTCGATGTCGCCGTCGGAGCAGATCACGAACACGTGGTGGTCGAACGGGCTCTCGCCCGGCGCGGCCTCGGGGTCGAACAGGCCGCGCTCGCGGCGGGCGGCCATCGCCATGCCCACCGCGGAGGCCAGGCCCTGGCCCAGCGGGCCGGTGGTGATCTCCACGCCCTTGGTGTGGTTGACCTCCGGGTGCCCCGGGGTCTTCGAGCCCCAGGTGCGCAGCGCCTGGATGTCCTCGATCTCCAGGCCGTAGCCGGAGAAGAACAGCTGCAGGTACTGGGTCAGGCTGGAGTGGCCCGCGGAGAGCACGAACCGGTCGCGGCCGATCCAGTGCGGGTCGCTCGGGTCGTGCCGCATCACGCGCTGGTAGAGCGCGTAGGCCAGCGGCGCGAGGCTCATCGCGGTGCCCGGGTGGCCGTTGCCGACCTTCTGCACGGCGTCCGCGGCCAGGACCCGGAGGGTGTCGACCGCGCGCTTGTCCAGGTCGGTCCAGTCCGACGGCAGCGTCGCGCGGGTGAGTTCGGTCAGTTCGGCGGGCACTTCACTACTGACGGACACTGACTTGAGCTCCCACTTCCACGTCTGGCGGATTGTCGGGCCCAGTCTTCCCTATCCGGGCTAGATCGATCCCGGAAGGCGGGGACATGGACCGATCCGCGTGTCATCGCTGGTCCGGTGGCCAGCGTAGTCGCCGGACGACCGGGGTGTGATCTCCGACTGTCCGGGCGCGACACCACGCCACCCGATACGGGTACCCAGATGGCGCGCGGCTAACATTTCCGAGTGCCGCGACCACCGCCGCGGCGTGGACGCGAGCGCGGTGACCTGGGTTACACGGGTCCGCCGCAGACCAAGAGGAGCGAGATGTCGTCGGTGATCCCCGTGCCCGCCGACACCCGCCCGACCCCACCCCGCCGTGACGTCAAGGCGGTGCTGGGGGCCTACGTCGCGCTGACCAAGCCGCGCATCATCGAGTTGCTGCTGGTGACCACGGTCCCGGCCATGCTGCTCGCCGCCCGCGGGATCCCGTCGCCGTGGCTGGTGCTCAACACCCTCATCGGCGGCACGATGGCCGCGGGCAGCGCCAACGCGCTCAACTGCGTGGTCGACGCCGACATCGACGCGGTGATGAAGCGCACCAGCGCCCGCCCGCTGGCCCGGCACGCGGTGCCCACCCGCAACGCGCTGGTCTTCGGCGTGGTCCTGGGTGTGCTCTCCTTCGGCTGGCTCTACGCCACCACGAACCTGCTGGCCGCCGCGATGGCGGTGGGCGCGATCCTGTTCTACGTCCTGGTCTACACGATGATCCTCAAGCGACGGACGTCGCAGAACATCGTCTGGGGCGGGGCCGCGGGCTGCATGCCGGTGGTCATCGGCTGGTCGGCGGTCACCGGCGACGTCGGCTGGCCCGCGCTGGTGATGTTCGGGGTGATCTTCTTCTGGACCCCGCCGCACTTCTGGGCGCTGGCGATGAAGTTCCGCGACGACTACGCCGCCGCGGGCGTGCCGATGCTGCCGGTGGTGGCCACCCCCCAGCACGTCGCCAAGCAGATCGTCGTCTACTCCTGGGTGATGGTCCTGTGGACCCTGCTGCTGGTCCCGGCGACCGGCTGGGTCTACACGACCTTCGCCGTGCTCGCGGGCGTCTGGTTCCTGGTGTTCGCGCACAAGCTCAACGGCGCCGTCCGCCGGGACGAGCCGAGCAACCCGATGAAGCTGTTCCACCTGTCGAACACCTACCTGACCCTGGTGTTCGTCGCCCTCGCGGTCGACTCGGCGCTCGCCCTGCCGGTCACCGGCTGGCCGTTCTGAGGCGACGCCGACCTGCCGCACCCGCGGCAGGCCCCTGATCGACTCCCCGCACGGCCGTCTCCGCGTGCGTCTCCCTCGTCCGGTGCGCGGTGCGCTGTGCTGGGGCCATTGGTGCGTGGACCCCGTCGCCGTGCTCGCTCCGGGTACCTCGGTTCGCGCCCGTCCCGCCGCTTTGTGGCCCATTGCCGGTCGGCTCCGCGACCGGTTCCGTTCGTGTCCTTACTGTGATCAACTTCCGGTGGGGCCGCGCGTCTCTTCTGGTGTGAGGCCGAAATGGACCTCGCGACGAATATCTATTCTCTGGGGAGAGAAGAAGAATGAACAAGAGGGGGAAGCGCGCCGGGATTCTGGCGTTCATCACCATTGTGCTGACCGCGCTGCTGGGGGTCGCGGGCGCGGGGACCGCGTCGGCCTGCTCGCCGACCGGCTCGTCGACGCGGTACGCCGCCACCCTGCCGCAGGTCAGCCCTGGGCAGAGCGGTGACCTGGTCCTGGGCCTGCAGCTCAACCTGCGGGACCGGGGCTACGCGCTGAACGGGACCGGCCTGTACGCGGACAACACGCTCGCGGCGGTCCAGGACTTCCAGCGCAGGAACGGGATCAACCCGAGCGGGATCGTCGGGTCGAAGACGTGGCAGGCACTGGTCGGCACGCTCAACCAGAACGCCACCGGCAACGGGCCGACGCCGGACCAGCCGCAGTTGTCGCCGGGCAGCACTGATCAGGACCCGTATTTCCACCTGATCAACGCCCTGCAGCGGATCCACCCGTACCAGGGCTTCGAGGAGCAGTACTACGGACCGCGCACGCAGTCCATGGTGCGCGACTTCCAGCGCCGGGTGGGGATCAAGGACAGCGGCATCGTCGGGCCGAAGACCTGGGCCGCGCTCTACCAGGTCGTCTCGGTCTCGGGCCACTGGGGCTGCTAGCAACAGGGGGACCCGCGGGGCGGGCACGGACGCAGGTCCGTGCCCGCCCCGCGGCCGTTCACCCGACCGCGGTGAGCAGCCGCTCGACCGTGGGGTCGTCCAGCGACTCCTTGATGCACTGCCACAGCTCCAGGTTCGCCGTCGCCCAGCGGGAGTACGCGGTCGCGGCGGCGGGGGAGTAGAAGTAGAAGCCCTCGTCGTGCGCGTCGCGCTGCTCGCCGACGATCTTGTCCGCCAGCTCGCGCAGGCTGACCCCGTTCTCGGCGAGGTACTTGTGCGCCAGCACCACCGGGGTCACCGGCAGCGCCTTGAACAGCGTGTCCGCGTCGCTGAGCGCCTGCGCCTCCCGGGAGATGTCGCGGTGCCGGGTGCGCATCTCGGCCTCGTCGACCAGTGCGTCGATCCAGTCGGCCACCGGCCGCGGCACCCCGGCACCGGCCAGCACGGCCATCCGCAGGCCGCTGCCCGCCGCCGCCGTGGAGTTGCGGCGCACCAGGTAGTTCACGTCGTGCACGAGGGCCGCGGTCTCCACGACCGAGACGTCCGAGCCGTTCAGCGCGGCGAACTCCACCGCCTTGTCGCGCACGAAGCTGACGTGGTGCCACCCGTGGAAGGGCAGTTTGCGCGCGTACCGCGTGCACAGCGCGCGCACCCGCCGCTCCACGTGCCGGATGGACTCCTGCTCGACCGCACCCACGATGGCTGTGGACATGTCGACCTTCCCCTTCCGTTGGACAAACGGGTGGGGTGATGGTAGAGGCCACGGCGTCGGCCGGGGGTCAGATCCGCCTGGTCAGCTCCTCCAGTCGCGCCTCCACCGGCACGTGCCGGTGCCCGACGCCGGTCGCCGGGTCGTAGGACAGGCTCCACCGGCTCACCGGCCGGGACTTGACCAGGAACGTCATCGTGCCGTCCACCGCCCACGGGATCCGGTGGAACTCCTCGGCCATCAGGAACCCGGACTCGCCGACCACGCAGTCGTGGGTGTGCGTCCGGGTCGCGGCGGCGATCAGCCCGGTGCCCGGGTCGAGGGTGGTGCTGAACCGCTCGTGCCGGTAGCCGCCGCGCAGGATGGCGGTGCAGAAGTGGTACCGGTGGTTGTGCACCGAGTCGGCGTAGCCGGGCCGCCAGTCCCGCTGCGGTTTGTACTCGTGCAGCCAGAAGGTGAACGGCTCGTCGTCGTTGTCGCGCAGGCACCAGGCGAAGTGCGTGGTGGTCTCCCGGGAGCGGGCCACCAGCGCCGCGGCGCGCCGCTGGTCCAGGTCCACCAGGTGCCTGCGCAGCACGGCGCGCAGCACCGCACCGTCCACCCAGGACTCGACACCCGCGTGCGCGGCGGCCCACCGGCGCCGGGTGAGGTCTAGCTCGCGCATCCGCTCGGCCAGGTCGGACAGGGCGGGGACCACGGTGGACACGGGCATCAGCTCTCAAGCTCGGCTTTGGCGGAGAACTCCTGGCGGAACGCGTGGAACCGGGCCTGCAGGTCGGCGAACTGCGCGTCGGTCAGCCGGGTGCCGGTGATCGTGGCGAACTGCGCCAGGAACTCCTCCCGGCTGGTGTCCGGTGTGATCAGGAAGCGGGGCGCGCCACGCGCGGCGTGCACCCGGGCGAACTCGGCGCGCTGCATGCCGTAGATGAACGAGCCCTCCGAGAAGCGCAGCGTGCGCGGGTAGAGCGACGGGGCGCCCGCCACCGCGCTGTAGAGGGTGATCCACACGCTGTCGTCGAAGAGCTCCACCCGGTCCAGCGGCGGGTCGGCGATCACCGTGACGTCGATCGAGTCGCACCGCGCGCGGGCCAGGTAGAGCCCGACGAGCCCGATCCGGATCTCCTCGTGCAGGGTCGCCTGGATCCGCTCGTAGTCGGCGCTGGCGCCCTGGTGCCGGGCCAGGTGCCGGGCCCGGCCGCTGATCGCGCCGCGCTCACCCGGGTCGGCCAGCACCGCGCGCACCTCCCAGCCGGAGGGGGACAGCAGCAGCCGGGCGGCCGCGTAGCGCCCGGAGAAGCCGCGGAAGAGCAGCTGCCGGGTGCGCCGCAGGTCGTCCATGATCAGCGCGTTGAACGCCGGATCGGGGTCGGTGCTCGCCTCGAACACGTGCGTGGGGAAGAACTCCTGGTTCAGCGACCGGTACTCGGCGGACAGCTCGCGCAGCGCGCGCCTGCTCTCCTCGACCACCGGCGCCACCAGGGCGCGCTGCGCGGCGCCCGCGGTGAGCAGGGTCTGCCCGAACCCGACGACGGCGGATACCATCGTCCCGGTGCCGAGCGCGGTGAGCAGGTTCTTCGCCGTTCCGGCGTCGACGGCACTCGACGCCCACATGGAGACTCCCGACACCACCACCAGGACCGCCAGCAGCAGTCCGGTGCGCGTCCAGAAGATCTCCTGGATCGGGTGAGTGCGGAGGCCTTTGGCGTCCGCGGGCACGGCGCGTCACCTCCTCGACGGACGCCCGTAAGGACGCGAAAAGTATCCGAACGGGCGCGCACAGTCACTTTACGCCGCACCGGCGGTGAATGGATTGCGAATATCGGGTGAGGGAACCACGGGGGGTAGACCGGACGCCGGCCCGCGGACCGGGCCACCTAAGCTCCGGGGCCATGCGCAATGTCGGCAAGATCATGATCGTGGCGGCGGTGGGCCTGGGCCTTGCCGCGTGTGCGAACTCCGAGCAGGCCTCGACCCTGCCGGTCGGCGGCTCCACGGTGAGCGTCAAGGAGGCGCCCGCGAGCTCCGCCGCGGCCCCCACCAAGAGCGCCCCCACCACCACGAAGCCCGCCGCCTCCACCCCGGCGGGCCCGGAGTGCACGGTCGCGGACATCAAGGTCGACGGTGCCCCGGGCAGCAAGCCGACGATCACCGTCCCGGACACCTGCTCGCCGCCGAAGGCCCTGCTGAGCAAGGACCTGGTGGTGGGCACCGGCGCCGAGGTCAAGGCCGGTTCGACCATGCAGACCCACTACGTGCTGGTCACCTGGTCGAACAAGGAGGAGAAGGACTCCTCGTGGAAGCGCGGCCAGCCCTTCCCGCTGGAGAACGTCGGCCAGGCCCAGGTCATCGACGGCTGGAACGAGGGCCTGATCGGGATGAAGCAGGGCACCCGCAGGCTGCTGGTGGTCCCGCCGGAGAAGGGCTACGGCCAGGGCGGCAACGGCATCGAGCCCAACGAGACCCTGGTGTTCGTCGTCGACGCGGTCGAGGTCAGCTGACCTCCCGCACCCGTTCTCCCACGCGGCGCGCCCCGATCACCGGGGCGCGCCGTGCCTGTCTCCCGACCGTGAGCTCGCTCCGTCGACCTCAAGCGGCCAACCTCAAGCCGCCGACCCGCTGTGCTGGTCCAGCTTGCTCGGCCACCAGATCTTCCGTCCGATGTCGACGGTCAGCGCGGGCACCAGCAGCGAGCGCACCAGCAGCGTGTCCAGCAGCACGCCGAAGGCCACCAGGAACGCGATCTGGGCCAGGAACAGGATCGGCAGCACCGAGAGCGCCGCGAACGTGGCCGCCAGCACCACCCCGGCCGAGGTGATCACCCCGCCGGTCACCCGCAGGCCGAGCAGCGCGCCCTCCCGGGTGCCGTGCCGCAGCGCCTCCTCGCGCACCCGCGTCATCAGGAAGATGTTGTAGTCGATCCCCAGCGCCACCAGGAAGACGAACGCGAACAGCGGCACGCTCGGGTCCGCGCCGGGGAAGTCCAGGACGTGGTTGAACACCACAGCGCTCACCCCCAGGGTCGCGGCGAAGGAGAGCACCACGGTGGCGATCAGCAGCAGCGGGGCCAGCAGCGCGCGCAGCAGCAGCGCCAGGATGAGGAAGATCACCAGCAGCACCACCGGGATGATCACCGTCCGGTCCCGCAGCGAGTTCGTCCGCACGTCGAGCTGGTTGGCCGTCGGTCCGCCGACGAGCGTGCCGCCCACGTCGTGGGTGCGGTCGCGCAGCCGCTGCACGGTGTCCAGCGCGGCGGCGCTGTCGGCGGCGTCGCGCAGCACGGCGGTGACCTCGACCCGGCCGTCGACCACCTTGGGCCCGGCCCCGTCGACCCGCACGGCCGCGTCCGCCACGCCCTCGGTCTCCTTGGCCAGCCGGACGACCTGGTCGGCGCTGCCCGCCGCGGTGACCAGCACGGCGGGCGAGCCGGTGCCGCCGGGGAAGTGCCGGGCCAGGGTCTCCTGCCCGGTCACCGAGTCCACCTTGGTCAGGAAGATCTGGCTCTGCGCGACCCCGTCGGCCTTGAGCTGCGGCAGGAACGCCACCCCGACCAGCAGCACCAGCGTGCTCACCACCCAGATCAGCCGCGGCCGCCGACCGACCAGTGCCGAGACCCGGCCCCAGATCCCGCCGCTCGCCTTGTCCGTGCTGCCGAACTCGGGGCGGAACGGCCAGAACGCGGTGCGGCCGAACAGGACCAGCACCGCGGGCAGGAAGGTGAGCGCGGCGGCCAGCGAGGCGGCGATGCCGATCGCGGCCACCGGGCCGAGGCTGGAGTTGGAGCGCAGGTCCGAGAGCAGCAGGCAGAGCAGGCCCGCGATCACGGTGCCCGCCGAGGCGGCGATCGGCCCGGCGGCGGCGCGCAGCGCCACCCGCATCGCCTCGGCCTTGGTCTCGTGCCGCCGCAGCTCCTCGCGCAGCCGGGCGATGAGCAGCAGCGAGTAGTCGGTGGCCGCGCCGAAGACCAGGATGAACAGGATGCCCTGGCTCTGGCCGTTGAGGGTGAGCACGTCGTTCTTCGCCAGCAGGTAGACCGCCAGCACCGCCAGGCACAGCGCCAGCCCGGCGGTCAGCAGCACCACGACCGGCAGGATCGGGCTGCGGTAGACCGCGATCAGGATCAGCGCGACGACCCCGGCCGTCACCAGCAGCAGCAGGCCGTCGATGCCGCCGAAGGCCTCGGTGAAGTCCGCGATCAGCCCGGCGGGCCCGGTCACGTGCGCGGACAGGCCCTCGGGCAGCTCGCCCAGCTGGGCACGGATGTCGGTGACCAGCGCGCGCAGCTGCTTGCCGTTGTTCGGCAGCAGCGCCACCGCCTGCGCCGCCCGCGCGGGGGTGTCCTGTGTGGACGCCTGCGGCCTGCTCACCGGACCGATCCCGGGCAGCTCGCCGACCTTGCCCAACGCGGTGGCGATCGCGTCGTTGTCCGACTGGGTCAGTCCGCTCGCGCGCTCGAAGACGAGCACCGCGGGCAGGGCGTTGCTGTCCGCGAAGGACTTCTGCAGCTCGCTGACCCGGGTGGACTCCGCCGAGGACGGCAGGAACGCGGCGTTGTCGTTGCGCTGGACCGTGGACAGCTGGCCCTGCAGCGGTCCGCCGATGCCGCCGACGACCAGCCACGCGATGATCAGCAGAGCGGGCCAGAGCAGGCGCGCCGCGCGGGAGCCGGCGGTACGGTTGTCGTTCATGGCGGGGCTGGCCTCTCGACGCGGGAGCGGCGGACGTGCTGGCCAGATCATTGTTCAGCAGGCTTAACGATGCAACTCGGGAGGGCGTCCGGTGAGCGGTGACACCGACGCGGTATCCAGCTGGCCGACCGGCAGGCTGCTGTCGGTGGCCGCCCGCCTGGTGGAGCACTCCTGGCAGGAGTTCCTGGCCGCCCGCGGCCTGACCCACGCCGGTCTGATCACCCTGCACCTGCTCGCCGACGGGCCGCGCGCGCAGCGGGCGCTCGCGCACGGCGCCAAGGTCACCGACCAGACCATGAGCCGCACCGTGGAGCGCCTGGCCCGGGCGGGGTTCGTCGAGCGCGAGACCGACCCGGTCGACCGCCGCCGCACCCTGGTCGCCACCACCGAGGCGGGGCGCGCGGTGCACCGCGAGGCCCTGCGCGCCGAACGCGAGGACCCGCAGGTGCTCGGCGCGGTGCGCGACTACGAGGCGTTCCGGCTCCAGCTGGTGGACTTGATCACCGCTCTGGGTGTCGGGGGCGCGGCGGCCGTCCGCGCCCCCGACACCGAGGACTGAAGTGCCAACACGGGGGACTACGGGAGCAGCAGCAGCTTCCCGGTGGTGCGGCGGCCCTGGAGGTCCTCGTGTGCCCGCTGGGCCTCGGCCAGCGGGTACCGCCCGCCGATGGTGATCTTCAGCGCGCCGGTGGCGATCGCGCCGAACAGCTCGTCGGTGCGCCACCGCAGCTCCTCCGGCGTGGCGATGTAGGGCGCCAGCGACGGCCGGGTGAGGTAGATCGACCCCGCCTGGTTGAGCCGCTGCGGGTCGACCGGCGGCACCGGTCCGCTCGACGCGCCGAAGAGCACCAGGTAGCCGCGCGGGCGCACGACCGACAGGCTGCCGTCGAACGTGGTCTTGCCGACCCCGTCGTAGACCGCGGCCACACCCTCCCCGCCGGTGAGCTCCCGCGTCCTGGCGGCGAAGTCCTCCTCGGTGTAGCGGATGACCTCGTCGGCCCCCGCGGCGCGGGCCAGCTCCTCCTTCGCGGCGGTGGACACGGTGCCGATCACCCGCGCGCCGCGCGCCTTGG
This sequence comes from Actinokineospora sp. NBRC 105648, assembly GCF_030269645.1. Classification (GTDB taxonomy): domain Bacteria; phylum Actinomycetota; class Actinomycetes; order Mycobacteriales; family Pseudonocardiaceae; genus Actinokineospora. The sequence goes on from NZ_BSTR01000002.1 coordinate 372,389, forward strand.
CCAGCTGGACCAGGATCAGCCCGACCCCACCGGCCGCCGCGTGCACGAGCACGGTGTCGCCCTGCTGGACCGGGTAGGTCGACACGGCCAGGTAGTGCGCGGTGAGCCCCTGCAACAGCGTGGCCGCCGCGGTCTCGTCGTCGACGCCCTCGGGCACCGGCACCGCCGAGGCGGCGGGCACCACGACCTGCTCGGCGTAACCGCCCGGCACCGACGTCCAGGCCACCCGGTCGCCGACGGCGAACCCGTCGACGCCCGCGCCGACCGACCGCACGGTGCCCGCCCCCTCCAGGCCGGGCACGAACGGCACCGGAACCGGGTACTGCCCGGACCGCTGGTAGGTGTCGATGTAGTTCACCCCGGCGGCGGCCACCTGGACCAGCAGCTCACCCGCGCCGGGGGACCGGTCGGGCACCTCCGCGTACTCCAGGACCTCGGGGCCACCGTTGCGCGACACCAGCACTGCCTTGGGCACGGTCGTCTCCTCTTGCGCTGTCGGACGTTCTCGCCCGGGCCAACCACGGCGCCGGGGCGGCTGTTCCCGCCCCGGCCGTGTCCCAGGATGCAGGAGTGGCCCGGCTCACGGTCGCCGGGTGGCCCGCACGGGTGAGCCCTAAGCTCGGGTCGTGGCTGATGAGAGCGATTCCCCGCAGGTCCCGGTGAAGGCCGAACGGTCGGCTGCCGCGTTCGTGGCCGCGCACGGGAAGCCCGCGCGGGCGGTGGTGGAGAACATCGGACGGGCCGGGGCGCGGGTCGTGCTCGTGGGCGCTGATGGCGCTCTGGGTGATGTGATCGTGGCCGGCGTGGAAGTTGGGGCCGCGTTGGTGGAGCGGGTTGAGGGGCTTGAGGCGGGGGAGTGGGACCGGGAGACGGTCGCCGCTACGAAGATCGGGGCTGGGCATCGGCGCAAGATGGCGGCGCGGGTGCGCGGCTAGCTCGCTGGCTGCTCGGGGTTGAGTGCGTTTGCGCGTTGCCGTCTTCGTTGCCCGGGTCGCGAGGGTGGGCTCGGTCTGGTGGGTTTTGCTGCTTTTCGTTGCCCGGGTTTCGAGCGGGGCTCGATCTAGTGAACTCGCTTCGTGTGGGGCCCCTAGAGCACCGCGGTGGTGAAAAAAGGGCGGGTGAAGGGCATCCCCACCACACGGCAAGTTTAGCGGTGCTCTCCCCCCACACGAAGCGAGTCCACTAGATCGAGCATCCGTAGCGGGCCTTGAGTTCCAGCGGGGCTGGGATCTTGTTGCGTACCAGCGGGTCGGCGTTTGCGCTGCAGTTTGGCGGGTGGGGGCGGGATCCTGTCACGTTCCAGCGGGGGTGGGGATCCTGTTGGGTGCGATGGCGCGGGTGCGGGTGGCGCACCAGAGGGTGGCGGTCGCGATGATCACGCCGGTGGCGCCCAGGACGTGTAGGGACACCAGGAGTTCGGGTACGCCCGTCCAGAACTGGATGAAGCCGAGCGAGCCCTGGGCGATCACCACGGCGATCAGCACCACGTATCGGCGCCAGAGTTGTGGCGTGCTGTTGCCGGTGCGCAGGAGGACGCCCGCCGCCAGGAGTAGGCCTAGGTAGACGAACATGAAGGCCGCGTGCACGTGGGCCAGGGTTTCGACTGGGATGTCGAGCCTCGGGGTCTTCGGGTCGCCCGCGTGTGGGCCCGCGCCGGTGACCATGGTGCCCGCGACCAGGAGGCCGACCAGGACCACGATGGATGCCAGCAGGAGCCCGGACAGTCCCGCCGGGCCTCGGCGGACCGGTGGTTCGTCGCCCTCGTCGATGGCGTGGACCAGCAGGACGGCCAGCCAGACCATGATCGTGGAGACCATGAAGTGCACCGCGACGGTCCACCAGAGCAGGTCCAGCCGCACGGTCACGCCGCCCAAGATCGCCTGCACGACGACGCCCGCGGGCATGAGGAACGCCAGTCGCAGGTAGTGCTTGCGGCGGGGGCGGGTGGCGTAGGCCAGGACGAACGCGGCGAAGGCGACGATGCCGACGACGCCGGTGAGCAGGCGGTTGCCGAACTCGATCCACTGGTGCAGCGCGGCGAACTCCGGGTGGTCCACCGGGACCAGGCTGCCCGGCTGGCACTGCGGCCAGGTGGTGCAGCCGAGGCCGGAGCCGGTCACCCGAACCACCGAGCCGGTGACGGCGATCAGCGCCTGGGTGGCCACCACCGCGATCGCGACCGCGCGCCGCAACCGCACGGTGGGCGCGGGTGCCCGGTCCAGGAGGGTGTCGATGCGGGTCTTGAGCGATTCCAGCGGCACGGGCTGATGGTAGGACCGGGTGACTGGGAGTCGCGGGCCGGTCGTCCTTAGCGTGCCGTGGCTCTCATCGCCGGGGATCGCCGAAACTGTGGCCATGGTCGCGAAAGGACTCCACGCAGCGATCACGACGAACTACACTGCGTGGCGGAGGGCGGACTCCCCCACCGCCTTCCGCGTGGGCTACCGCCGGACGGGTCCATCCCCCCACGACCCGTCCGGCGGTAGTGTCCACTACCCGCGGGAAGAGACTCTATACTCCGCGTGTAGGGGTTTCAACAGTAGTGCAATAGCCGGTGCTCGCGCTCGACAGGTGTCGAACGCCACCGGAAATGGGGTGTCATGGGGGCGGGGACCAGTCTGTCCGGCAAGCTGAACCGTCTGGTGGCCGCGGTCCACCCGGCGGGGCGGGGGCCGTTCACCAACGAGGAGATCGCCGCGGCGATCCGCGACGAGCAGGGTGTCGACGTCTCGCACAGCGCCATCTCGGCCTGGCGCCGGGGAACCAGGGACAACCCCAGCTTCCGGCACCTGGCGGCGCTGGCGAAGTTCTTCGGCGTCCCGGTCGGCTACTTCTCCGACGACGCCGAGTCCGCCCGGATCGACGAGCAGCTCGACCTGGTCGCGGCCTGGCGGGACGCGCAGATCCGGGCGATCGCGATGCGCGCGGGCGAGCTCTCCGAGGCGGGCCGGGCGGCGATCCTGGAGATGGCCAACCGGGTGTGCGAGATCGAGCGCGCCGGGAAGCCGCCGGAGCGGGCTTGAGGTCCCTGGCTCGACGGCGCGCGCACGCCCGGCTCCGGGCCCGGGTGCGGGCGGTCCTCGCCGAGGTCGGCGTGCCCCGGCCGTGGGACCTGGCCGAGTTCTGCGACCGGGTCGCCGCGCACCGCGGCAGGCCCATCCACCTGGTGCCGACCAGGCTGCCCGCGGGCGCGCCGGACGGTGCCTGGCTGGCGGGCCCGACCGTCGACGTGATCGTCTACGACGCCGACAGCCCGGCCCTGCGCGCCGAGCACATCGTCTGCCACGAGCTGGGCCACATGCTGCTCGGGCACACCGGCACCGGCCTGGGCCCGGTGATCACCCCGGACGTCCCGGCCGCGCTGCTGCACCGGATGGGCGTGCTGCACCGGACCGGCTACGACGACGAGCACGAGCACGAGGCCGAGGTGGCCGCCTCGCTGATCTGGAAGCTGGCGGGCCGCGAGCTGGTCGCGCCCCGGCGCGCCCTGCCCGCCGCGGAGGCGGCGGTGGTGGACCGGTTCGCCCGGGTGATGGAGCGTGATCCCGGTGTCGGCTGAGCACCTGCACCTGGTGGTGATCGTGGTGGTGCTGGTGGCCTTCGGCTACAAGTGCGCCGACCTGGTGCGCGCCCCGCGACCCGGGGTGTGGGGGCTGTGCGTGGGGCTGCTGGCGCTCGCGGTGGCGTTGGTCGTGGGCTACCAACCGGTGGGCGTCCTGCTCGACCGCGCTTCGCCAGGGGCCGGGTGGGCGGTGCAGCACGTGGTGGTGTTCGCGGGGCTGTTGGCGATGCAGGTGTTCTACGTCAGCAGTACGCACGCGCCTGCCGCGCGTCCCCGGGCGATCTTGGGCCGGGCGGCGGTGGCCGGTGCCGGGGCGGTTCTGCTACTTGTCGCCTGGGCGGTCGCGCGGGCGGTGGAGTCCCCGGACTGGGCGAGCGTGCGGTGGGCAGAGCAGCCGCTGGCCGCCGGGGCGAACCTGGTGTTCGTCGCCGGGGTGGCGGTGGTGCTGGTCCTGAGCTCGCGGCTGACGCTGCGGTGGGCGCGGATCGCCGACCGGCCGTGGTTGCGGCGCGGGCTCGTGGTCTTCACGGTGGGCGGGGTGCTGTCGACGGTCTGGGCGGTGCACCGGATCGCCTACATCGTGGTGGCGATGACGGGTTCCTCCCTGCCGTGGGACCAGCGCTATCCGGAGCTGTCGTTGTTGGCGCTGGGGGTTTGCACGGGGGTCGTGGGGATCACGTTGCCCGCCTGGGCACCCCGGGTTGTGGCGGTGCGGCAGTGGGTCGCGCACTACCGGTCCTACCGGCGGCTCGAGCCGTTGTGGCTGGCGTTGCGGGAGGCCACGCCGTCGATCGAGCTGCGGTCGTCGGTGCCGTGGTGGGACATGGAGTACCGGTTGTACCGGCGGGTGATCGAGATCTGGGACGGGCGGGCGGCGTTGCGCGGGTATCTGGGGGCTGCGTCGGGGCCGGCCGGGGAGGCGGCCGCCTTGCGGGCGGCGCTTGCCGCGAAGCGGGCTGGGACGCCGGGCGGGGCGTCGGGTGGTGGTGTTCGGGAGGGGGGTTTGGTGCTTGCCGATGAGGTTGCCTGGTTGGAGCGGGTGGCTGTGTGTTGGGGTGCTGCTGTGTCCTCGCCCGGGTCTGCTGTGGGCTAGTTGGGTGGGTGGGGCCGGATTGGGCGGGTGGGTGAGGAGTACTGCCCAAAAGCGGTGGGAGGGGGTGTTGCTACTGGGTGGTGCGGGATCGGGCCGGGCTAGACCAGTTTTGTGGTCTTGGTGGCCAGGAGCCCGGCGCCCGCGCCCCAGGCGAGCAATGTGACCACTGTGGACAGTGCGGGGGCGGTGCCGTTCACCAACACCTGGGTGAGGCCCTCGGTCAGGGCCGCCGAGGGCAGTAGTCGCACGATGTCGGCCATGCCCGCGGGCAGTGCGTCCGTGGTCAGGACGATGCCGCCTGCCAGCAGCAGGACGAACCACACGACGTTGGCCAGGGCCAGGACGACCTCGGCCTTGAGGGCGCCGCCCAGCAGTACGCCCAGGGCGCCGAAGGCGAGGGTGCCCAGGACCACCAGCAGGACTGTCCACAGCAGACCGGTCAGGGCGGGGTTCCAGCCCAGCAGGGCGGCGACCACGGCCAGTACCACCAGTTGCAGTGCCACCACCGCGAGGCAGCCCAGTACTCGGCCTGCTACCAGGAGCCAGCTCGGCAGGGCGGTGGCGGCGAGGCGCTTGAGGACGCCGTATCGCCGGTCGAAGCCCAGCGCGATGGCCTGGCCGGTGAAGGCGGAGGACATGATCGCCAGGGCGAACACCCGCGGGGTCACCGAGTCGACCCTCGGTTCCGGCAGGGTGATCACCTTGAGGGCGCTGAGGCCCACCAGCAGCGCCAGTGGGATGAGCAGGGTCAGCAGTACCTGCTCCCCGTTGCGCAGGGTCAGCATCGCCTCGGTGCGGGCGTGGGTCAGCAGCATCCGCAGTGGCTTGCCCGCGCCGGGGGCCGGGGTGAAGGTGCCTGGGGCGAAGCGGTCGCTCACGAGCGCAGTTCCCGTCCGGTCAGGTCCAGGAAGACATCCTCCAGGCTGCGCCTGCCGACCTGGAGCTCCTCGGCGAGCACGCCCTGCTGCGCGCACCACGCGGTGACCGTGGAGACGACCTGCGGGTCGACGGTGCCCGACACCAGGTACCAACCCGGCAGCGGTTCGCTCACCCGGCAGCCCTCCGGCAGCGCGGCCAGCAGCAGCGCGGTGTCCATCCCGGACTTGGCCCGGAAGCGCAGCTGCTGGTCGTCGGGGCGGTCGGCGGTCAGCTCGGTCGGGCTGCCCTCGGCGACGACCCGGCCGTGGTCGATGATCACCACGTGGTCGGCCAGCGCCTCGGCCTCCTCCATCAGGTGCGTGGTCAGCAGGACGCTCACGCCGTCCGCGCGCAGGGCGCCGACCAGGTCCCACACCAGGCGCCGGGCCTGGGGGTCCATGCCCGCCGTGGGTTCGTCGAGGAACACCAGCTCCGGGCGGCCGACCAGGGCGCACGCCAGCGAGAGCCGCTGCTGCTGCCCGCCGGAGAGCCGCTTGTACGGGGTCCGCGCCGAGCCCGCGAGGCCGAGCACGTCGATCAGCCAGGCCGGGTCCAACGGGTTCGCCGCGCACGCGGCCACCAGGCGCAGCATCTCGGCCGCGCGCACGCCGGGGTAAGCACCACCGCCCTGGGGCATCACGCCGATGCGCGGGCGCAGGTGGGCGCCGTCGGCGACCGGGTCGAGGCCGAGCACGCGCACCAGCCCCGCGCGCGGGCGCAGGAATCCCTCGCACACCTCGACCGTGGTGGTCTTGCCCGCGCCGTTGGGGCCGAGCAGGGCCAGGACCGCGCCCCGCTCCAGTCGCAGGTCAACACCGTCCACAGCCGTCGTCGACCCGTAGCTGAAGACCAGGTCGGACACCTCGACGGCGGGCGCACTCACGGTTGCGAAGCCTAAGGCGTGCCCGGCGTCACGGCCGCGCCGGGCGCCCGCTCGGCCCGCGGCACGTGCCGCCACACCGCGGCCACCGCCAGCGCGGTGACCACGATGGCGCCGATGTAGGCGTAGGGCAGCACGAACACCCGACCGTCGAAGGTGGACCCGGTCGGGCCCAGGGCCACCGCCAGCACGGCGCTGACGACCATCGCCGCGGTGCGGAACCGCGTGTTGCCCGCCGCCGCGGCCAGCGGGACCGCGGCCCACAGCAGGTACCAGGGCTGCACGGTGGCGCCGAACACCAGCACCGCGCCCAGCCCGACACCCAGGCCGGTGAGCGGGCGCAGCTTCCAGCGGAAGCTGTCCAGCAGCAGCTTGGCCGCGATCAGCGGCCCGATCACCGAGCCGACCAGCCTGCCCGCCGTGATCGCGGCGTCGATGTGGTTGCCCAGGCCGAGCAGGATGCCCAGCCAGCCCGCGCCGAAGCCCAGCGCGGTCATCGGGGCCATCCAGCTCTTGATCGTCGCCGCGGTGTTGAGCGTGGCGACCCAGCCGTAGCCCAGCCCGCTGCCGAACGAGGTGGCGCTGAGCACCACCGCGAACACCACGAACAGCCCGCCCGCGACCTGGAACAGGTGCTTCCACCGCCCGCCCATCCGGCGGGCGATCATCACCCCGAGGAAGCCCAGCGCCAGCGCGGCGGGGATCTTCACCGCCGCGCCGAGGGTGATCACCGCGGCGCCCACGGCGTACCAGAACAGCTCGCCGCGCTGCCACGGCGGGAACGGCCCGTCCGGGGTGACCCGCGGCATCCGGCTCAGCGCCAGCTCGAAGCCGACCAGCATCAGCCCGATCGCCAGCGCCTCGTTGTGCACCCCGACGACCAGGTGGAAGAGCACCAGCGGGTTCGCCGCGCCCAGCCACAGCGCGCTCACCGGGCTCACCCCGAACCGGCGGGCCAGCCGGGGCAGCGCCCAGACGATCATCGCCAGGCCGAGCAGGGCCAGCAGCCGGTGCGCGGCCACCCCCATCACCACGTGGTCGCCGGTGAGCCAGTTGACCGCCTTGCCCAGGGTCAGGAACAGCGGCCCGTACGGCGAGGGCGTCTCCCGCCACATGGTCGGCACGCCCTGGGTGAGCGGGTGGTTGATCCCCAGCGCCTGCGCCGGGCCGACGGTGTAGGGGTCCTGGCCGAGCGCGACGATCTCGCTCTGCGCCAGGTAGCTGTAGACGTCGCGGCTGAAGCTGGGCACGGTGAACACCAGCGGCGCGATCCACATGACCAGCGTGCGGGCCATCTGCGGCACCGAGACCGCCCGCTCGCGGCCGGGCCGCGAGAGCCGTCCGAGCGCCAGCCAGGCCAGCACGATCATGAACACGCCGGTGAACGCGAAGGCCAGCGAGACGGTGGTCATCCGGCTGAACAGGCCGAGCACCGGGATCCGGAACACCGGGTTGAACACCGGCGCCGCGCCCGCGCCGAGCGAGCCGATGGCCAGCAGCAGCGAGCCGACCGTGCCGAACCGGCGCACCACGTCGAGCTGCCTGCGCTCGGTGGCGTCGAGCGGACCCGACTCCACCCCGCTGGGCCACGGGGTGCGCGTCGAGCGCCGCCTCACTTCTCCGACCACCACGTCCGGAAGGGTAGCGGGGCGCCCCGCCGCCCAGGTCCACAACGTCCTTACCAACCCCTTTCCGACCTGCGGGAGACCGGCGCACGGCATGATCGAACCGGAGCCTGGGGATTGGGGTGGTCATGTCGGAACCGACAACGCTGTCGGGCGCGCTGCTGGTGGTCGTGGGAGTGGTCTTCTTCGCCCGGCGGCTGCACGAGTTGGACTGGGTCGCCCCCCGCCACGGCTGGGCCGCCTGGGGGGAGCTCGCGGTCGCGATCGCCGTGGGCGCCGGACAGGAGTGGATCAACGCCTGGGTCGCGGCCGCCCCGGCGGTCCTGGTGGCCGGGGTCGCCGCCGCCGCGCTGCTGGTCGGCCTGGCCGGTGGCGGGCTCGTCGCGGGCATCGCGGCCGTGACCGCGTTCGCCCACCCGGGCGCGGGCTACCTCACCTGGGTGGCCACCCCGCTGGTCGTCGGGTACGCCGTGCGGGTTCTCTGGCGCACCGCCCGGGGACCGATCGCCCGGTCGATCGCCACCGCCACCGACCGGGACCTGGTGGGCCGCCGGTGGGCGGTCGGCGCCCTGCTCCTCGCCGGTGTCCCGCCGGTCGGCCTGCTGCTCGTACCGATGCCCGGTGCCGCGTGGTGGGAGCACCTCTTGCGGGTGGTCGGCGTGGTGGCGCTGGTCGGCTGGCTGCTGGCGGTCGACGCCCACCGCGGGTCGCTGCTCCGCGCCCGGACCCGTGACCTGCGGATCGCCGAGGTCGGGGGGTTGCTGGCGCTGGCCGCTGTCGCCGCCGGGCCGTTCGGGGCGGTCATCGCGGAGCAGTGGGCCCGGGTGCCCCTGGCCTCGGCTCTGGTGTTCGCCGCGGTCGCCTGGCTCGCGGTTCCCGCCGGTGCGGTGGTCGCCGCGCTCGTGCTCTGCGCTGGTGTCTTCCACCCGGTTCCGGCTGCCGTGTTGCCCACGGCCGCCTTGGCCGTCGTCGCCGCGGTGAGCGCCGTGCGGATGACCCGCTCGGTGCACGACGGGCGGTGGTTCGCCATCGCGGCTGCCCTACCCGAGCTCGATGAAGACCGCCGTGAGCTGGTGTTGCGGCAGTGGGTCGCCGACTCCGCCGCGGCGCGGACCCTCTGGTTGCCCAACGCGCTGGGCGCGCTCGCGATCCAAGCCCTGCAGGTCTGGAACCCGCCGGGCGCGGGGCCCGACACCACCGACCACGCAGCCGACAGCGCGACCCTGCTCGGCCTCGCGGACCGCGCGGTGGAACTGGCGGGCGCCGCGGCGGCCGAGTCCCCGCCGGACAGCCCTCGCCGTGCCGCACACGCCCTCGCGGTCGAGGACATACGGCTGCACAGAGCGGCGGTGGCCCGCCGCGGCAACGACGCGGCGACCGGGTTCGAGCTGGCCACGGCGGCTGTAGCCGGGTACTCGAAGCCCCGCCGCGAGGACCGGCTGCTGCGCGCGGTCGACCTCGCGGTGGACTGCGCCCGTTCGACGCGCCGGTACCGCGAGGCGGGTGAACTGCTCAGGTCCGTGGAGCTGGAGGACCCCCGCCGTAGGCGCTACCTGACCACGTTGGCGGCCCTGGTGGCACATGAGGCCGGGGATGACGCGCGGGCACGCGACCTGCTCGCACGAGCGCGCACATTACCCCGGTACCGTCTCCTCGGCCGAGAAGACGACCAACGGTCGCCCATCCCCCTGTGCCACACGCTCGCGGCCCTGGAAACCCGGGTCCAGCGGGCCTTGGCGGGAGTCCGGAGTGAGCCCGGTCACCGCCCGGACCCCCCGTCTTTGCGGCCCGGCTCGAAATAAGACACACTTGTGTTGTGAAAAAGACCGCCCCCGCTCCGCGGACCCCGGAGGAGACCGTCACCGGTCCCGCCGCGGCCGGGCAGCAGGCCGACGGCCGCACCCGCCAGGGCGTGGCCAGGCTGCTGCTGGAGCGGGGACCGGTCACGGCGGTCGCGATCGCCGAGGCGCTGGGCCTGAGCCCCACCGCCGTCCGCAGGCACTTGGACGCACTGGTCGCCGACGGGGAGGCGTACACCCGTGACGCCCCGCGCCTCGGCAGCCGGGGCCGCGGACGGCCGGCGAAGCTCTTCCTGCTCACCGAGGCCGGTCGGTCGCGGTTCGGGCACGCCTACGACGACCTCGCGATCGCCGCGCTGCGCTTCCTCGCCGAGAGCGGGGGGGAGCAGGCGGTGCGCGCGTTCGCCGAGCGCCGGGTGGCCACGTTGGTCGACCGGCACCGGGACGCGGTCACCGCGCCGGGAGACCCCGCGCTGCGGGCGAAGGCCCTGGCCGTCGCCCTGAGCAGCGAGGGGTACGCCGCCTCGACCCGCAGCGTCGGTTCGGGGGAGCAGCTCTGCCAGCACCACTGCCCGGTGGCGCACGTCGCGGCGGAGTTCCCCCAGCTGTGCGAGGTCGAGACCGCGGCGTTCGCCGAGCTCTTGGGCACCCATGTGCAACGGCTGGCCACGATCGCCCGCGGGGACGCGGCGTGCACCACGCACGTGCCGTCCGCCGAGGGCACCGGCACCGAGGCACGACATGTTCCGGATGGAGGGAAGTCCCTATGACTGCCGCTGCCGAGCAGCGAACCACCACACCCCAGCTCACCCAGGACGAGACCCTGGCGACGCTCGGGCGATACGAGTACGGCTGGTCGGACACCGACGCCGCGGGTGCCACCGCCCAGCGCGGGTTGTCCGAGGCCGTGGTCAGGGACATCTCGGCCAAGAAGAGCGAACCCGAGTGGATGCTCGAGTCCCGCCTCAAGGCCCTGCGCCTGTTCGACCGCAAGCCGATGCCCACCTGGGGCTCGGACCTCTCGGGGATCGACTTCGACAACATCAAGTACTTCGTGCGCTCCACCGAGAAGCAGGCCCAGTCCTGGGAGGACCTGCCCGAGGACATCAAGAACACCTACGACAAGCTGGGCATCCCGGAGGCCGAGAAGGCCCGCCTGGTCTCCGGTGTCGCGGCGCAGTACGAGTCCGAGGTGGTCTACCACAAGATCAACGAGGAGCTCGAGAAGCAGGGTGTCATCTTCCTCGACACCGACACCGCGCTCAAGGAGCACCCGGAGCTGTTCGAGGAGTACTACGGCTCGGTGATCCCGCACGGGGACAACAAGTTCTCCGCGCTCAACGGCGCCGTGTGGTCGGGCGGCTCGTTCATCTACGTCCCCAAGGGCGTGCACGTCGAGATCCCGCTGCAGGCCTACTTCCGGATCAACACCGAGAACATGGGCCAGTTCGAGCGCACGCTGATCATCGTCGACGAGGGTGCCTACGTGCACTACGTCGAGGGCTGCACCGCGCCGATCTACTCCTCGGACTCGCTGCACTCGGCGGTCGTGGAGATCGTGGTCAAGAAGGGCGGCCGCTGCCGCTACACGACCATCCAGAACTGGTCGAACAACGTCTACAACCTGGTCACCAAGCGGGCCAAGGCCGAGGCGGGCGCCACCATGGAGTGGGTCGACGGCAACATCGGCTCCAAGGTGACCATGAAGTACCCGGCCGTGTTCCTGATGGGCGAGTACGCCAAGGGCGAGGTCCTCTCGATCGCCTTCGCCGGCGAGGGCCAGCACCAGGACGCGGGCGCCAAGATGGTGCACATGGCACCGCACACGTCCTCGACGATCATCTCCAAGTCGGTGGCCCGCGGCGGTGGCCGCACCTCCTACCGCGGCCTGGTCCAGGTCAACAAGCGGGCGCACCACTCGAAGTCCACGGTCAAGTGCGACGCGCTGCTGGTCGACACGATCAGCCGCTCGGACACCTACCCCTACGTCGACATCCGCGAGGACGACGTGTCCATGGGGCACGAGGCGACGGTCTCCAAGGTCAGCGACGACCAGCTGTTCTACCTGATGTCGCGCGGCCTGACCGAGGACGAGGCGATGGCCATGATCGTGCGCGGGTTCGTCGAGCCCATCGCGCGCGAGCTGCCCATGGAGTACGCGCTCGAACTCAACCGCCTCATCGAGCTCCAGATGGAAGGAGCGGTCGGTTAAATGACCGCGTCTGCACAGCCCGCCGTCCAGCGGGACAAGTCCCACTCGCACGGGGCCGTGGTCCCGGAGTCCTCCCGGGCCGAGTGGTTCACCTCCTACGACGTCGGGGCCTTCGAGGTCCCGTCCGGTCGGGAGGAGATCTGGCGCTTCACCCCGATGAAGCGGCTCGCCGGGTTGCACACCGGCGCGGCCGCCACCGGGTCGGTCTCGGTCGTGGTCGACGCGCCCGCCGAGGTCACCGCGGAGTCGGTGCCCCGCACCGACCCCCGGCTCGGCGCGGGCGGCGTGCCCGCCGACCGGGTCGCGGCCCAGGCGTACAGCTCGTTCACCGAGGCCACCGTGCTCACCGTGGCCGCGGAGGTCCGCTCGCCCGCCCCCGTCCTGGTCACGGTGACCGGTCCGGGCGCGGGCAAGGTCGCCTACGGGCACCTGCAGATCCGCGCGGAGCTGTACTCCGAGGCCGTCGTCGTGCTCGACCACCGCGGGTCGGGCGTGTACGCCGACAACGTGGAGTTCGTGCTCGCCGACGGCGCGAAGCTCACCGTGGTGTCCATCCAGGACTGGGCCGACGACGCGGTGCACGTCTCGGCCCAGCACGCCAGGATCGGCCGCGACGCGCTGCTGCGGCACACCGTGGTCACCCTCGGCGGCGACCTCGTCCGGGTCTCGCCGACCGCGGCGTTCGCCGACCGGGGCGGGGAGGTGGAGCTCAACGGGCTCTACTTCGCCGACGCGGGGCAGCACTTCGAGCACCGCACCTTCGTCGACCACGCCGTGCCCAACTGCACGTCCAACGTGGTCTACAAGGGCGCGCTGCAGGGCGAGGGCGCGCACACCGTCTGGATCGGCGACGTGCTGATCCGGGCCGCCGCCGAGGGCACGCAGACCTACGAGCTCAACCGGAACCTCCTGCTCACCGACGGCTCGCGCGCCGACTCGGTGCCGAACCTGGAGATCGAGACCGGCGAGATCGCGGGCGCGGGCCACGCCAGCGCCACCGGCCGGTTCGACGACGAGCAGCTGTTCTACCTGCAGGCCAGGGGCATCCCCGAGGACCAGGCGCGCAGGCTGGTCGTGCGCGGCTTCTTCCACGAGCTGCTGATGAAGATCCAGGTCCCCGAGGTGCGCGAGCGCCTGGAGGCCGCGATCGAGGCCGAACTGGAAGCCGTCGGCGTATGACCCGCGCGTGCGCCCTGTCCGACCTGGACGACGGCAAGCCGTTCGCCGTCGAGGTCGACGACGTCGCCGTGGTGCTGGTGCGCCAGGGCGGGCAGGTGCACGCGCTGCGCGACGAGTGCACGCACGCCACCCTGTCGCTGTCGGAGGGGGAGCTGACCCGCAAGGGCCTGGAGTGCTGGCTGCACGGGTCGTGCTTCGACCTGCGCACCGGCGCCCCCTCCTCGCCGCCCGCCACCGAGCCGGTCGCCGTCTACCCGGTGACCGTCGACGGCGACGACGTCCTGGTCGACGTCACCCGCACCCTGAACTGAACCCGTCTGAACCACCTGAGTCGACTTCCCGCACCGACTTCCCGCACCACAGGAGAAGAACCACCATGGCCACCCTGGAGATCAAGGACCTGCACGTCTCGGTCGCGACCGACGACGGCGCCAAGGAGATCCTCTCCGGCGTCGACCTGACCGTCCGGGCAGGGGAGACGCACGCGATCATGGGCCCGAACGGGTCCGGCAAGTCGACGCTGTCCTACGCGGTCGCCGGGCACCCCAAGTACGAGGTGACCTCCGGCTCGATCACCCTCGACGGCGAGGACGTGCTGGCGATGAGCGTGGACGAGCGCGCCCGCGCGGGCCTGTTCCTGGCCATGCAGTACCCGGTCGAGGTCCCCGGCGTGTCCACGTCGAACTTCCTGCGCACGGCGGCCACCGCGGTCCGCGGCGAGGCGCCGAAGCTGCGCACCTGGGTCAAGGAGGTGAAGGAGTCGATGAAGGAGCTGGACATGGACCCCGCCTTCGCCGAGCGCAGCGTCAACGAGGGCTTCTCCGGCGGTGAGAAGAAGCGGCACGAGATCCTCCAGCTGGCGCTGCTCAACCCGAAGATCGCCATCCTGGACGAGACCGACTCCGGCCTCGACGTGGACGCGCTGCGCGTGGTCTCCGACGGGGTCAACCGGTTCAAGGCCTCCGGCGAGGCCGGTGTCCTGCTGATCACGCACTACACGCGCATCCTGCGCCACATCAAGCCCGACTTCGTGCACGTGTTCGCGGGCGGGCGGATCGTCGAGTCCGGCGGCCCCGAGCTGGCCGACGTGCTCGAGGCCGAGGGCTACGTGAAGTACGCGGGCGCGGAAGCAGCGGGCGTCTGACCGCGTCGCACTGGTAGAGGACTCTCAACCCATGAAGGGGGTGCCGGTCAGGTGACTGCCGTGACCGCTCCGCTGGACGTCGCCGCGCTGCGCGCCGACTTCCCGATCCTCGGCCGCACCGTGCGCGAGGGCAAGCCGCTGGTGTACCTGGACTCCGGGGCCACCGCGCAGCGGCCCCGGCAGGTGATCGACGCCGAGCGCGAGTTCCTGGAGCAGCACAACGCGGCCGTGCACCGCGGCGCGCACCAGCTGGCCGAGGAGGCCACCGACGCCTACGAGTCGGCCCGGGCCCGGATCGCCGCGTTCGTCGGCTCCGACCCGGACGAGCTGGTGTTCACCAAGAACGCCACCGAGGGGATCAACCTCGTCGCCTACGCGATGGGCAACGCCTCGACCGCCGGGCCCGAGTCGGCCCGGTTCGTGCTCGGTCCCGGCGACGAGATCGTGGTCACCGAGATGGAGCACCACGCCAACCTGGTGCCCTGGCAGCAGCTCGCGCTGCGCACCGGGGCGACCCTGCGCTGGTTCGGCGTCACCGACGACGGCAGGCTGGACCTGTCCGATGTGGACGGTCTGATCAACGCCCAGACCAAGGTGGTGGCGTTCACCCACCAGTCCAACGTGCTCGGCACGGTCAACCCGGTCGAGCCGCTGGTGACCAGGGCCCGCCAGGTCGGCGCGCTGACCGTGCTCGACGCCTGCCAGTCGGTGCCGCACTCCGCGGTCGACCTGCGGGCGCTGGGCGTGGACTTCGCGGTGTTCTCCAGCCACAAGATGCTCGGCCCGTACGGCCTCGGCGTGCTCTACGGCCGCCGCGAGCTGCTCGCCGCGATGCCGCCGTTCCTCACCGGCGGGTCGATGATCGAGATGGTCGATATGACCCGCACGACGTTCGCGGCCCCGCCGCAGCGGTTCGAGGCGGGCACCCCGATGACCTCGCAGGCGGTGGCGCTGGGCGCGGCCGTGGACTACCTGTCGGTGGTCGGCACCGACCGGATCGCCGCGCACGAGCACCTGCTCACCGTCGCCGCCCTCGACGGGCTGGCCGAGATCCCGGGGATCCGGGTGCTCGGGCCGGTCGACGGGCACGCGCGCGGGGGAGCGGTGTCCTTCGTGGTGGACGGGATCCACCCGCACGACGTCGGCCAGGTCCTCGACGACCAGGGCATCGCCGTCCGGGTCGGCCACCACTGCGCGTGGCCGCTGCACCGCAGGCTCGGCGTCCCGGCGTCGGTGCGGGCGAGCTTCTACCTGTACAACGACCTGTCCGAGGTGGACACCTTCCTGGCCGGTGTGCGGGAGACGAAGCGGTTCTTCGGGGTGGCGTGATGCAGCTGCAGCAGATGTACCAGGAGATCATCCTGGACCACTACAAGAACCCGCACGGCCGCGGCCTGCGCGACCCGTACGACGCCGAGTCCTTCCAGGTCAACCCGACCTGCGGCGACGAGGTGACGCTGCGCGTCCGGCTGGTCGGCGACCAGGTCGCCGACGTCTCCTACGACGGGCAGGGCTGCTCGATCAGCCAGGCGTCCACGTCGGTGCTGACCGACCTGGTCGTCGGCCGCTCGGTGGCGGAGGCCTTCACCAAGCTCGACGCGTTCGTCGAGCTGATGCAGGGCCGCGGCGCGGTCGAGCCGGACGAGGACGTGCTGGAGGACGGCATCGCCTTCGCGGGCGTGGCCAAGTACCCGGCGCGCGTGAAGTGCGCGCTGCTGGGCTGGATGGCTTTCAAGGACGCGGTCGCCCGCGCCGGAGGAGAGACGACATGAGCGAGGAATCCGCCCAGCGCGGCACCGTGGCCGAGGCCGATCGAGCTGTCGGCGGGCCCCAGCCGACCGGGACCCCCGACCCCGCCGAGCCGACCGCCGCCGAGCCCACCGCGGCCGCGGCCTCGGACGAGGCAGTGGACAAGGCCGCCCCGGCCCAGCCCGGCGCGGCCGAGCCCACTCCGGCCACGCCCACCGGTTCGGCGCAGCCCACCGAGTCGCTCGCTGACTCGGTCGTGCCCGCCGAGTCGGCGCAGTCTGCCGGCGCGGCCGCGCCCGCGGACTCGGCGCAGCCCGCCGGTCCGGCCGACTCCACCGAGGTCCAGCGCGGCGCCGCGGGCATGACCGACCAGGCCCCCCGCGCCGACCTCCCCAGCCTCGACGACCTCGAGGAGGCCATGCGCGACGTAGTCGACCCCGAGCTCGGCATCAACGTCGTCGACCTCGGCCTGGTCTACGACATCCGGGTCGAGGCGGACAACACCGCGACGATCGACATGACGCTGACCTCGGCGGCCTGCCCGCTGACCGACGTGATCGAGGACCAGACCCGCACCGCCCTCACCAGCGGCGGCCTGGTGGACGACTTCCGGATCAACTGGGTCTGGATGCCCCCGTGGGGCCCCGAGAAGATCACCGACGACGGCCGCGAGCAGCTCCGCGCCCTCGGCTTCACCGTCTAGCACCCAGCACCAGGGCACCCAGCCCACGAAGTCCGCGACGGCCCCGACCAGCCCCACCGGTCGGGGCCGCCGCGCGTCTCCGGTTCCACTGCACCCGGGCTCCACCTGCCCGGCTCTCCGGCTCTCCGGCTCTCCGGCTCTCCGGCTCTCCGGCTCTCCGGCTCTCCGGCTCTCCGGCTCTCCGGCTCTCCACCTCTCCGGCTCTCCGGCTCTCCACCTCTCCGGCTCTCCACCTCTCCACCTCTCCACCTCTCCACCTCTCCACCTCTCCACCTCTCCACCTCTCCACCTCTCCACCTCTCCACCTCTCCACCTCTCCACCTCTCCACCTCTCCACCTCTCCACCTCTCCACCTCTCGATCGCATTATCCTCCTATCACTATTTATTATCAAGATAATGTGCAGTCGTCAGAAGGTCGAGAAAAAGAACGACAAGCGCAACGACCTCCGGAGGAGGCGCGGCCCGGTGGAGCGCTCCCAAGGGTCGCGCCGGACAAAACCCTTCCACCCCAAGGGAAAATCAACCACCGAAGGCTCGATCCGCGGTGAACGGCGCACCGGCGGGCGGTCCCGAAAAGCAGCGCGGTCGGTTTGTTCCGGCGTCGACCCGCACCTTCGTCGGTGGCGGTGGTGATCGACTTCTGTTCCCATGGGAGCGTGCCCCGACCCACTCGTGACGAGCTCGCCGCCGCCCAGGACAGCACCATCCCCGATGTGATCGGCCCCGGTCTTCGCGTGCTCTTCTGCGGCATCAACCCGGGCCTCTACTCCGGCGCCACCGGTCACCACTTCGCCCGGCCGGGCAACCGCTTCTGGCCGGCGCTCCACCTCTCCGGGTTCACCCCCCGGCAGCTCTTCCCGCACGAGCAGGACCTCCTGCCCTCCTTCGGTCTCGGGGTCACCAACCTCGTGGCGCGGGCCACCGCCCGGGCCGACGAGCTCGGCGCGGATGAGCTGACCGCGGGCGGCGCCCGGCTCCGCCGGCTGGTGGCCACCCACGAACCCGAGGTCGTCGCGATCGTCGGGGTCACCGCCTACCGGACCGCGTTCGCCTGCCCCAAGGCCGTCGTCGGCGCGCAGGCGGAGCTGATCGAGTCCGCGCGGGTGTGGGTGCTGCCCAATCCCAGCGGCCTCAACGCGCACTACCAACTCGCCGCGCTGGCCGCTGAGTTCAAGATCCTGGCCGACTCCGTCTGATTCCTGCCCGATTCCGGGCAGGGATGTTGCACCCCCGGTCCCCGGGTGCCAGTGTCTGGTGTGACCGAGTCACCTCCGCCGGACCTCGTCCGGCACGTCGCCGGGACCACCGGGCTGCCACCGGCCGTCGCGGCGCGGGTCGTGGCCGACGTGGTCGCGTACTTCAGTGAGCCGGTCGAGTCCTACGTCCGCCGCAGGCACGCCGAGCTGCGGCGCGGTCACCACCGCAACGCGGCGATCTGGGCGGTGCTCGCCGAGGAGCTGGCCGCCCGGCCGGTGGCCGCGCCGGTCCTGAGCGAGCGCCAGCTGCGCCGCGTCGTCTACGGCTAGCCAGCCAGTGAAGGAGCCCTGCCAATGTGCGGGATCGTCGGTTACACCGGGACGCGCGAGGCCACCCCCGTGCTCGTGGAGGGCCTGCACCGGCTCGAGTACCGCGGCTACGACTCCGCCGGGGTCGCCGTGCTGCGCCGGGGCAAGGTCGGGGTCACCAAGACCGCGGGACGGGTGCGCGACCTGCGCGACCGGCTCGCCGAGTCGCCGCCGAACCCCGCGACGGTCGGGATCGCGCACACCCGGTGGGCCACCCACGGTGAGCCCTCGGACCGCAACGCCCACCCGCACCTCGACACCGAGGGGCGGATCGCTGTGGTGCACAACGGGATCATCGAGAACGCCGAGCAGCTGCGCGCCCGGCTCACCGCCCGCGGCGTCGAGCTGGTGTCCGAGACCGACACCGAGGCGCTCGCCCACATGATCGCCGCCGAGCTGGCCGCCGCCGACTCCCTGGAGGACGCCGTGCGCGCCGCGCTGCGCCACGTCGAGGGGACCTACGGGCTCGTCGTGCTCGACCGGACCCGCCCGGACGAGCTGGTCGTGGCCCGCAACGGCAGCCCGATCGTGCTGGGTGTCGGCGACGGCGAGATGTTCGTCGCCTCCGACGTCGCCGCGCTGGTGCACCACACCCAGCGGGTCGTCTTCCTCGACGACGGCGAGCTGGCGACGGTCCACCCCGGCGGCTACCGGACCTCCACCCTGGAGGCCCGGCGCACCAGCAAGGAGCCGACCACGGTCGAGCTGGCCGCCGACGACTACGAGCTCGGCGGCCACAGCGACTTCATGCGCAAGGAGATGGCCGAGCAGCCCGAGGCGGTCGCGCGCGCCCTGCGCGGTCGGCTCGACGACCGGTTCGCCACCGCCCACCTCGGTGGCCTCGGGCTGGACCCGATGGCGCTGCGCGCGGTGCGCCGGGTCAAGTTCCTCGGCTGCGGTTCGGCCTACTACGCGGGCCAGATGGGCGCGACGCTGGTCGAGGAGCTCGCCCGGATCCCGGCCGATGCCGAGCCCGCCTCGGAGTTCCGCTACCGCGACCCGGTCGTCGACCCGGACACCCTCTACGTGGCGATCAGCCAGTCCGGCGAGACACTGGACACCCTGGCCGCCGTGCAGGAGCTGCGGCGCAAGGGCGGCCGGGTGATCGGCGCGGTCAACGTCGTGGGCAGCGCGATCGCCCGCGAGTGCGGCAGCGGGGTGTTCCTGCACGCCGGCCCGGAGGTCTCGGTGGCCTCGACCAAGGCGCTGACCAACATGACCGTCTCGTTCGCGATGCTCGCCCTGCTGCTGGGCCGGGTCCGCGACCTCAGCGCGGCCGCGGGTCTGCGCGTGGTGACCGGGTTGCGCGCGCTGCCCGAGCGCATCGAGGAGGTGCTGGCCGACGACGAGCGGGTCCGCGAGGTCGCCAAGCGCTACGCGCACGCGCGGCACATGTTCTTCCTGGGGCGGGTGCGCGGCTGGCCGGTGGCCCGGGAGGGGGCGCAGAAGCTCAAGGAGATCTCCTACGTGCACGCCGAGGCCTACCAGGCGGCCGAGCTCAAGCACGGCCCGCTCGCGCTGATCGACGCCGACATGCCCAGCGTGGTGCTCGTGCCCGACGACGACCTGCTGGCCAAGAACATCGGCACCATCGAGCAGATCAAGGCCCGCGGCGGCCCGGTGATCGCGGTGACCAACGCCGAGCTGCCCGCCGGCCTCGCCGACGAGGTGCTGCGGGTGCCGCGCGGTGAGCCGGAGCTGGACCCGATCCTGCTGACCGTCCCGCTGCAGCTGCTGGCCTACCACATCGCCGCCGAGCTGGGCCGCGACATCGACAAGCCGCGCAACCTGGCCAAGAGCGTCACTGTGGAGTGACCTTTGCGGACCCTTGACCAACCCTTGCCTTGGTCGCGGTGTATTCAGTTTAAACAAGGTGACTCTTAGTTTCGCCGCACGGCCCGACAACCACGGTTTCACTCCATCGTGGACTGCTGGTTCCCCTGCCCGGGCCGGGTGGAGGACACGAGATGTCACGAAAGAGGGTGGTCGCCGTCGCGACCGCCGCGGTCACCGTGCTGGGTGTGGTCATCGGGGTGACCGTGACCCAGGCCGGTGCCGCCCAAGAGCAGTCCGCGCGCGGTGCGAGGGCACTGACGCCGCAGCAGCGCTCGGCCGAGCTGGACCGGGCGAGCGGCGAGGCAGCCGCTACCGCCCAGGCCCTCGGGCTGGGCGGCAAGGAGAAGCTGGTCGCCAAGGACGTGGTCGTCGACCAGGACGGCACCCGGCACGTCCGCTACGACCGCACCTTCGACAAGCTGCCCGTGGTCGGCGGTGACCTGGTCGTGCACCGGGCCGCCGACGGCCGGATCGCCACCATCGACAAGGCGACCACCGAGCGGATCGACGTCCCGTCGGTCACGCCCAAGATCGCCGCGGTGAGCGCGGCGGCCGCGGCCCCGGCGCTGACCGAGGAGAACAAGACCGGCGCGGCCAAGCCCGAGCTGGTCGTCTACGCGGTCAACCGCAAGCCCGTGCTGGCCTACCGCACCACCGTCGAGGGCGGCGGCGCGGAGGTCGTGGTCACCGACGCGAGCACCGGTGGACTGCTCGACCGCTACGAGAAGCGCCACCGCGCGACCGGCAACGGCTACCACGTCGGCACGGTCGACATCAGCACCAGCAGCGCCTCCGGCGGCTACACGCTGACCGACACCACCCGCGGCAACACCCGGGTGCTCGACGGCAACGGCGGCTCGGAGAACAGCCCGTCCGCGCGCGCCACCGCCTACACCGACGCCGACAACGTGTGGGGCAACGGCCAGCTCAGCAACCGCCAGACCATCGCGGTGGACGCCTACTACGGCCTGGCCAAGACCTGGGACTTCTACAAGAACACCTACGGCCGCAACGGCATCCGCAACAACGGCCAGGGCCACACGATGTACGTCCACATCGGATCGGGCCTGCTCAACGCCTTCTACGACGACAGCTGCTTCTGCATGGTCTTCGGCGACGGCAGCTCCACCAACCAGAACACCCCGCTGACCCAGATCGACGTGGTCGGCCACGAGATGACCCACGGCGTCACCGCCGCCACGGCCAACCTCAACTACTCCGGGGAGTCCGGCGGCCTCAACGAGTCCGCCAGCGACATCTTCGGCACCATGGTCGAGTTCTCCGCGAACAACGCCAGCGACCCGGCCGACTACTACATCGGCGAGAAGCTGCGCATGCCCAGCGGCTACTTCCGCCGGATGGACAACCCCGCCGCCGACGGCAACAGCCTCGGCTGCTGGCGCAGCACCGCGGGCCAGGTCGACGTGCACTACTCCTCGGGCATCGGCAACCGTTGGTTCTACCTGGCCTCCGAGGGCACCGGTAGCAAGACCATCGGCGGTCTGTCGCACACCGGCGGCACCTGCAACAGCACCACGTTCGCGGGCATCGGCCGGGACAAGGCGGCGGCGGTCTTCTACCGGGCGCTGAGCACGTACATGACCTCGACGACCAACTACGCCGGGGCGCGCACCGCGACCCTGCAGGCCGCCGCGGACCTCTACGGCACCGGCAGCCAGGAGCGCTACCTCGTCAGCGTCGCGTGGGCCGCGGTCAGCGTCGGCACCGCCCTGCCGCCGCCCACCACCAGCACCACCCGCCCGACCAGCACCACCTCGGGCAACCCGACCACCTCGAACCCGCCCACCACGACCACCAACCCGCCGAGCGGCAACGCGATCACCAACGGCGGCTTCGAGTCGGGGCAGTCGGGCTGGAGCGAGTCGGCCGTGGTCACCAACAGCACCCAGCAGGCGCCGCGGTCGGGCTCCTACTACGCCTGGCTGCTCGGCAACGGCGCCACCGCCAGCGAGGCGATCAGCCAGCGGGTCACCGTGCCGAACACCGCGGCGCCCACGCTGCGGTACTGGTTGAAGATCACCACCGCCGAGACCGGGAGCACCGCGTACGACGTGCTGCGCGTGCAGGTCAACGGCACCACCCGGGTCACCTACTCCAACGCGAACGCGGGCACCTCGTACGTGCAGCGCAGCCTGGACCTGTCCGCCTACCGCGGCCAGACGGTGACCCTGCGGTTCTCCGGGGTTGAGGACGCCTACCTGGCGACCAACTTCCTGCTCGACGACGTCAGCCTCGGCTGACGGCCCCGCACCCTCCCGGCGGGCGACACCGCCGGGAGGGTGGCGGGACCGCGTGGGGCTCCGACTGTCCGCCCGGGCGAGTAGGTTTCCCAGTTATGGCGGGAGTCGTCCCGGCCCTCGGCCGGGACCAGGTGGTCACCCGGTGCCGGGCCGCGCTCGCGGAGGGCACCGGTGTGCTGCTGTACGGGCCCGCGGGCATCGGCAAGTCGCTGCTGCTGGACACGCTGGTCGCCGACTCCGGGATCGACCTCGTGCTGCGCACCTGCCCGGCCGCCGCCGACCGCGACCTGCCGCACGTCGCGCTGTTCGACCTGTTCGCCAAGGTGCTCGGCGAACCCGCGACCACGCTGGCCCCGCACCTGCGGGCCGCGCTGGACACCGCGCTGCTGCGCGCGGCTCCCGAACACCCGGTCGACCCGCTGGCCCTGCGGCTGGCGGTGGTCGACCTGGTGCGCGCGCTCGCCGCCCGCGAGCCGGTGCTGCTGGTGGTCGACGACGCGCAGTGGCTGGACCCGGCCAGCGCGCAGGTGCTCGCCTTCGCCGCGCGCAGGCTCGCCGGGCACCCGGTGCGGGTGCTGGTGGCCGAGCGGACCGATGGCGCCCCCGAGCGCGCCGACCTCGTGCCCGCGCCGGTGCTGGAGATCGAGGTCCCCGGCATCGAGGACGCCGCGGTGGCCGAACTGGTGCGCACCCGGCTCGACGGCGAACTGCCCGCGGAGACCATCGCCCGGGTGGCCCAGGCCAGCGGCGGGAACCCGTTCTACGCCCTGGAACTGGGCCGGGCGCTGGTCCGGCACGGCGGCTCGGTCGCCGCGGACGACCCGCTGCCGGTGCCGGGGCGGCTGCGCGAGCTGGTCAGCGACCGGCTCGCCGACCTGCCCGAGGCCGCCTGGGACGTGCTCCGGCTGGTGACCGTGGCGATCCGGCCCGGCCTGGACCTGGTGCCGCTGGGCGACCCCGGCCTGGCCGCCGCGCAGCGGGCCGGGGTGCTGGTGGCCGACCGGGACGGCGCGCTGCGGTTCAGCCACCCGCTGCTCGGCGAGATCGTGGCCGCGGCGGCCACGCCCCGGCAGCGGTGCGCCGCGCACGCCCGGATGGCCGAGCTGGTGACCGACCGGATCGAGCGGGCCAGGCACCGCGCGCTGGCCACCGGCAGGCCGGACGCGCCCATCGCAGCCGAGCTGGTCGAGGCCGCCACGCTGGCGATCGCCCGCGGTGCCCCGGGGACCGCCGCCGACCTGCTGCGCCTGGCCGCGCACCGGACCCCGGCGCCGGGGCCGCGGGCCGACCGGCTGCTCGCCGCCGCCCGGGCGGCCACCGAGGCCGGGCTCACCGCGACCGCCGCCGAGCTGTGCCGCGCCGTCGAGCGCACCGCGACCGGGCCGACCCGGGCCTGGGCCCGGCTGCTGCTCTTCGACCTGGCCGGCCGGGACATCCTGCGCTTCGCCGGGCTGCTGGACGAGATCGACGCCGACGCGGGCGACGACCCGACGCTGCGCACCTCGGTGCTGCTGCGCCGGGCCGAGCTGAACACCCACCTGGGGCACATCGCCGAGGCCCAGGTGCAGCTCGACGAGGCCGACCGGCTGGCGGGCCGGGCCGACGACCCCACGCTGGCGATCCGCTCGCTGCAGATCCGGATCCCGTTCAGCGCCACCGCCGGGCCCGGGGTGGAGTCGGACCTGCTGGCCCGGCTGGAGCGGCTGACCAGCGGGCAGCCGCTGTCGGAGACGGTGGTCTTCGCCCGGATGTACCTCGCGGTGATGAGCCTGCGCCGCGGCGAGACCCTGCGCGCGGTCGACCTGCTGGAGCGGATGCGGCACCAGACCGAGGCGGCGGGCCGGATCCGCGACCTGATCACCGTGCTGTACTCGCTCACCGCCGCCTACGAGCGCACCGGCCGCTGCGCCGACGTGCGGCGGACCGCGCTGCTGGGCGCCCAGCTGCGGGCCGACGTCGACCAGCACCCCGGGGTCGGCCTGACCATGCGCGCGATCGCGGAGATGAACACCGGTAGCCTGGCCGAGGCCGCGAGCCTGCTGGAGACCGCGGTCGCGGCCGACGCGCAGGCCCGCGACGGCGAGTGGCTGGCCTACGCGACCGGCCTGCGCGGCCGGATCGAGCTGATCCGCGGCGACTACGCCGCCGCGGCGGTCTTCCTGGGGGACTGCCTGCGGACGTTGCGGGACAACGGGTACACCGACCCGGCGCAGTTCTTCGTCGACGCCGACCTGGCCGAGGCGCTGGCCTGGTCGGGCAGCGCGGAGCGGGCGGCCGAGGTGCTGCGCGACGCCCGCGAGCGCACCCGGACGCAGAACCGGACGGTGGTCACCCTCGGCCTGGACCGCGCGGAGGCCGTGTTGACGGCGGTGACCGGTGACGTCCGCGGCGCCGCGGACACGCTGCGCGCGCGGCTCCCCGACGCGCACCCGTACCCGCTCGAACCCGCCCGCGCCTGGTTCACCCTGGGCGTGCTGGAACGCCGGGCGCGCAGGCGGGCCGCCGCCCGCGAGGCGCTCCGCGAGGCCCTGCGCCGGTTCGCGGCCACCGGGTGTCTGCCGTGGATCGAGCGCACCGAGGCCGAACTGTCCAAATTGGACACCGCAGACGCGCCGCTGTCCGAACTGGAGGAGCAGTTGCTGGCCCAGCTGCGCGAGGGGGCCACCAACCGCCAGATCGCGACCGCGCTGCACCTGTCAGTGAAGGCGGTGGAGGCCAACCTGACCCGGCTCTACCGCAAGCTTGGCGTCCGCAACCGCGCCGACCTCACGCCCTGACCTCCCGGAGCCTGGCGAGCCGGTAGTCCTCTTCGCGCTGTTCCCAGGGAGAAGACTTTTCCTGACTGCATTATCGGACTTGAATTATTAGCTATCAAGATAATGAAAGTTTGGCGGAGGGGATTGGCGGACGGAGACCAAGAGGACGAAGACCAAAGGACAAGAGCCGGCAACGGAGGAGAGGGCAAGAGCGGAGGTGAGGAATGGAGGCGAGGACAGGAACGGAGGAGAGGACAGGGAAGTGCTCTTGCCCGCGTCCACATCGGACCCGGCTAGCTGACCCTGGCGTGTTGCGGGTGGTGCCGGAGGCCGTGGCCGCGCAGGACCTCGAACCGGTCGGTGCCCGGTCTGCCCAGCACCCAGCTCGACCCCGGTACCGCCTTGGCCTCCCGCTTGAGCGGGGCCAGCAGTCGGGAGGCGTCGCGGTAGGACGTCACCGAGCCGACCCCGCAGACCAGCGACGCCAGCGACACGCTGACCGCCATCCCGTCGGTGACCCACTGCCGGTCGACCAGCCGCGCCGCCAGGTTGGTGATCTCGTCGAGGTCGGCCACGACCAGGAAGTCGTCGCCGCCCACGTGGGCCACCCGGGTGCCCGGCAGCTCGCGCTCGGCGTCGGACAGCGCCCGGCCGATGTGCCGGATCAGGTCGTCGCCCGCGGCGAAGCCGACCGTGTCGTTGACCGACTTGAACGCGTCCACGTCCAGCCAGGCCACCACGAACATCTCGGCGCGCTCGATCCGGCGGTCGATCTCGCGGTCGACGGTCTCGCTGCCCGGCAGCCGGGTGAGCGGGTTCAGCGCCGCCGCCTGCTCGATCTTGGCCTCGGCGACCCCGCGCACGACCTCGGAGAGCCGGGCCACGCCCACGCAGGCGCGGTCGGCGTCGACGACCACGATCTCGTCGCCGTGGTGGTCCCACTCGGTGTCGCCGACCAGGTCGAGCAGTTGCAGGCAGGTCGCGTCCGCGCGGATGGTGCGCGGCAGGTCGGCGTGCCGGGCGGCGGGCTTGCGGGCGTTGAGCGCGTGGCCGTAGAGGCCGGTGACCGCGAGCAGGAACCGGCTGCGCTGCAGGCTGTGCGTCGGCCTGCCCTCGGCGTCGACCAGCACGATCCCGCTGATCGTGGGGTTGCCCGCGAAGGTGTCCCGGACGTCCTCGGCGGTGGTCTCGGTGGACATCACCGTGGCGGGCCGCAGGAAGTCCGACACCAGCGGGATCGAGGACGCGCCGGTGGTGGCGTTGAGCTCGATGATCTCGGCCACCGGTCGGGGCAGCGGCAGCGCGATCCCGCCGCCGCGGCTCTCCCTGGCCAGCAGGTTGCCCTGGGCCAGCCGGACGCCGAGCCGGTTGAGGCAGAGCAGCTGCTCCTCGGACTCGACGCCGACCGCGCCGAGCCGGGTGCCGGTGCGGGTGCAGTACTGGGCCAGGCACTCGACCACGGCGAGCGCGGCCACGTCGTCGGGCAGCCCCTCGATCAGGTGCGCGTCGATCTTGACCAGGTCCGGGCCGACGTCGGCGAGCAGCGAGAGCGGCAGGTCGCCGTCGCCGACGGCGTCGAAGGCGATTCGGAACCCGTTGTCGCGCAGGGTGCCCAGGCCGCGGATCAGCTCGGCGCGGTGCACCCGGCTGAACGGCGGGGTGATCTCCAGCACGATGTCCTGCGGGCCGCGGCCGGTCTGCGCCAGCGCGGGCCGCAGGAAGCGCATCAGGTCGTCGGGGGTGGTGGCGGTGGCCGCGACGATGTTGACGTGCACGGGGACCGGTGGCTGGTGTCGTGGCGCGGCGAGCACGGCCCGGCTGGCCAGGGAGATGTCGGTCTCGACCAGCCTGCCCGCCTTGCCCGCGGCGCGCAGCAGGTCGTAGATCCCACCGGCCTGGGGGCGCGCGAGCGCCTCGACCGCTATGAGTTCACCGGTTCGGGTGCTGAGCATCGGTTGGAAGGCGAAGCTGACGTCCGGTGCGACGGTCACCCCGCCATCGTGCCTGGTCCCCACGATTCCGTGATGGCTGGTCACCATCTGTTCATCAAGGTGTGTTCGGGATAACGGGGCCAGTGCGTACGGCGGTCATCCCGGTGGTTATTGGCGAGAAGTGGCGAGCTTCAAGCGAATTCCCCACGGCGCGGCGCGGAAGATCGCCAGCATCGCCTGGGCCGTGCCGCGCACGTCCTCCCGGCCGCTCAGGTAGGCGTGCTGCTGCTCGTCGGGCAGGTCGAAGAACGCCCCGAAGAACTCCGGCAGGTGCTCCGGCGGCAGCGCCAGCAACGCGTGCAGCCCGCGCAACCGCATCTGGTGCACGGTGCGCGCGGCGGGGCTCCACACCGCCGCCCGGCCCGCGTCCGCGGCCGCCCGTGGGCCGCGCGGCCAGGCGTCGGCCAGGGCTCGGGCGACCGCGGGGGCGGTGGCCAGCGAGTCGCCGACGCTGTATCCGGTCGCCGGGTGGACCATCCCGGCCGCCGCGCCGAAGGGCACCGAGCCCCGGTGCAGGCGGGGCGTCGCGCGCAGGTCGACCGCGAACCGCACCCGCTCCACCGCCAGCGGCACGACCGGCTCGCCCAGCCGCTCCGCCAGCCGTTCGGCCAGCCGCGCCCAGCTCATCCCGGGGCGCGCGGCCAGCGAGGTCTCCTCGACCAGCACCCGGTCGCCCGGCAGCGGGACGGCGTAGAGGAAGGTCGGCGGGCTCGCCCAGTCCATGAACACCGCGGTCCCCGGTCGGACCAGCCGGGCGGCGTCCTCCGGGCGCAGCACCATCCCGTAGGCCGTCTGCTCGATCCGCGGCCCTGCGGCCGGACCACCGGAGGCGACCCGGCTCTGCCCGCAGGCGTCGATCACCACCGCGCACGCCAGCCGCCTGCCCGAGGCCAGTTCGACGGTCGCCCCGCGTGGCCCGAAACCAGCCCCGACCACCAGGTCCGCCACCGCTGTGGCGGGGCCGGTGGCGTAGGCGGCGAGCACGGAGGCGTTGTCCAGCACCGCGTACCCGCGTCGGACCTCCCGGCCCGCCGCGTGCACCGCCGTCGCGTGGATCGCGCTCGCCCCGGCGGGCAGCGCCGCGCACTGGTCGGCCCACAGCCCGTAGGTCGCGGGCCACGGGGCGTAGGGGTCCGGGGCAACCACCGTCGTCGCCAGGCCCGCCCGCGCGCAGGCGTCGGCCACCGCCCACCCGGCTGGGCCCGCTCCGATGACGACGACGTCCATGCCCAGATCCCAGCACGCCCGGGCGGCCTAGGCTCGCCCCATGTCCGATCACCTCCTGCCGCGGGCCGCCCGACGCGACGGCGGCGTGGGCGCCGCCGACCTCGCCGCCCGCCCGTTCCGCGCCGACCGGGACCGCGTGGTCGCCTCACCGTTCTTCGCCCGGTTGGGCGGTGTGACGCAGGTGGTGAGCGCCAGCGGCTCCGGTCTGCTGCACAACCGGCTCACGCACAGCCTCAAGGTGGCCCAGGTCGCCCGCGCGATCGCCGAGCGGCTGGCCGCCGACCCGGCCGCCGCGCCGGTGCTCGCCGCGCTGGGCGGCTGCGACCCGGACGTGGTGGAGGCCGCCGCGCTGGCCCACGACCTGGGCCACCCGCCGTTCGGGCACCTCGGCGAACAGGTGCTCGACCGGCTGGCACGGCACCGGTTCGGCCTGCCCGACGGCTTCGAGGGCAACGCGCAGAGCTTCCGGATCATCACCACCACCGACACCCGCGGTCCGCGCGCCGCCGGTCTCGACCTCACCGCGGCGGTGCGCGCGGCGGTGCTGAAGTACCCGTGGACGCGGCTCTCGCACCCGGTGCCGCACCCGCGGGAGCTCCCCGACCCGCCGCGCGGGGCCGCGGAGCCGCCGGACGCGCCGGGCACCGGGTCGAGCAAGTTCTCCGCCTACGTCACCGAGCTCGACGACCTGTTCGGCGCGCGCGAGCCGTTCGCCGGGCTGGTCGAGCCCTGGCAGCAGACCGTCGAGGCCTCGGTGATGGACAACGCCGACGACATCGCCTACGCCATCCACGACCTGGAGGACTTCCACCGGATCGGGGTGCTGCAGCACGCTCCGGTCTCGGCCGAGCTGGGCCAGTGGGAGACCGACCGGGCCGAGTTCGCCAAGCTCGACGACGAGGACCTGGCCGCGGGCCGCAGGCCGGGGCAGTCGCTGGAGCGGCTGCGCAGGCGGCTGCACGCGCGCGACTCGTGGATGGTCGACGACGACTCCTTCGCCGCGGCCGTGTCGCGGGTGCGCGCCGAGCTGGTGGACGACCTGCTCTCGGTGCCCTTCGACGGCTCGATCGACGCCGAGCAGGCATTCCGCCGGTTCTCCGCGGGCTGGACCGCCCGGCTGGTCGCGGGCGTGCACGTGGTCGCCGACCCGCCGACCCGCTCCGGGCACGTGCTGCTGGGCGAGCGGCAGTGGCACGAGGTGCAGGTCCTCAAGTTCGTGCACCGCCGATTCGTGCTGCTGCGCCCCGACTTGGCGCTCTACCAGCGCGGTCAGGCCCGGTTGCTCACCCAGTTGGTCGAGGCCCTCGAGCAGTGGCTCGGCGACCGCTACGAGTCCGACCGGCTGCCCCGGCGGCTGCACGACCTGGTCGAGCTGGCCGCCGATGAGTACACCCGGCTCGCCGCCGAGCACCCGGACACTCTCGTTGGGGCGACCGGGGAACGGCCCGAGGGGGCCTCGGCGCTGCTGGCACTGGCGCGCGGCCGGGCGGTGATCGACTTCGTGGCGTCGCTGACCGACGGGCAGGCGGCCACCCTGCTGGAGGCGCTCTCCGGCCGAATCGGACAGTTCTGGTCGGACGCGTTCGTGCTGTAAGAAAATACCGAGCGTTACTGCTTACTTAGTGATCACCACTCCGTTGGCTGATAGTCCCTCGGTGGTGTGAACCATACGTTGACCGAGCCGGGAGAACTCCCGGCCTCGGTTGGCGTGGGTCGGGGCACGCACGAACGGGGGAGGACCCGTGCGTACATCCGATCGATCATCCTTGCCACCGCGCGCTCTCGCGGCGGGCGCCACCGCGCTCGCGCTGGTGTTCGGCCTGGTCGCGCCCGCGCAGGCGGCACCGGTCGCCCAGCCGGTGTCGGCGCAGGACAACGCGGCGCGCCAGATCGCCGCGTTGCAGCGGTTCAAACAGGGGCAGGGCAAGGCTGAGTCCAAAGTAGACAGCAAGCTGGTGGTGGAGCAGCGGGTGCGCCGCGACCGCTCCGCCGCCGCCGCGACGCCCCGGCTGCAGACCGGGGTCGCGGTCTCGGCGGGTGGCACCGTCCTGGTGGACATCGCCGTGGACAAGGTCTCCGACGACCTGCTCGGCGCGCTCACCAAGGCGGGCGCGGGAATCCGCGCCGTGTCCACCCGGCTCGGCTCGGTGCGCGCCGAGGTCCCGCTCACCGCGGTGACCGGTCTGGCCGGGCGCGGCGACGTGCGCAAGATCGACGCCGCCCGCGGCGCGATCACCGCCACCGCCACACCGCGCGGACCCGGTGCGCCGCAGGCGAAGCCGGAGACCAAGGAGCAGAAGCAGGCCCGGATCGAGGCCCAGGTGCGGGCCGCGGTCGAGGAGCGCGGCCGCTCCGCCGCCGTCACCAGCGAGGGCGACCGCGCGCACAACGCCGACACCGCGCGCGCCGAGTACGGCGTGACCGGGGTCGGGGTCAAGCTCTGCGCCCTGTCCGACGGCGTCGACTCCCTCGCGGTCTCGCAGGCCGCGGGCGAGCTGCCCGCCGTCGACGTGCTGCCCACCCAGGAGGGTGAGGGCGACGAGGGCACCGCGATGCTCGAGATCCTGCACGACCTGGCCCCCGGCGCCGCGCTCGGCTTCGCCTCGGCCTTCAACGGCGAGGCCAGCTTCGCCGACAACATCCGCGCCCTGCGCACCGACCTGCACTGCGACGTCATCGTCGACGACGTGCTCTACTTCGTCGAGTCGCCGTTCCAGGACGGGCTGATCGCCCAGGCGGTCAACGAGGTCACCGCCGCGGGCGCGCTGTACTTCAGCTCCGCGGGCAACGAGGGCAACACCGGCGACGGCACCAGCGGGCACTGGGAGGGCGACTTCGTCGACTCCGGCCGCATCGTCGGCAAGTTCGCGGGCACCGCGCACGACTTCGACCCCTCGGCCACCACCCAGGTCTTCGAGCCGATCTCCCGGGACTCCTCGGCCCAGGTGCCGGTGACCCTGCACTGGTCGGACCCGCTGGGCGCCTCGGCCAACGACTACGACCTCTACCTGTTCGACGGCGCGGGCAACGTGGTCACCTTCAGCCAGGACGTGCAGGACGGCGGGCAGGACCCGTACGAGATCCTGCAGACCCCGCTGTTCGGCGGGACCGGCCTGCGGCTGGCCGTGGTGAAGTTCTACGGCCAGAACCGCTACCTGTCGCTCTCCGCGCTGCGCAGCCGGTTCGAGGACTCCAGCGACGGGCTCAAGGCGTTCAGCACCCCGGGCGTGACCGTCGGGCACTCGGCCGCCCGCAAGGCGTTCAGCGTCGCCGCCGCCCCGGCCGCGGCCGCGCTGCCGTTCGACCTCGAACCCGGTGACCCGGCCAACCCGGCTGGCCCGTTCCCGGGCGCGTTCGGCCCCGGCACCAAGATCGAGCGGTTCTCCTCCGACGGTCCCCGCCGGGTCTTCTACGAGGCCGACGGCAGGCCGATCACCCCGGGCAACGTCGGCGCCACCGGCGGCGAGGTCCGGCACAAGCCCGACATCACCGCCGCCGACGGCGTGCACACCAGCGTCCCCGGTTTCGCGCCGTTCTACGGCACCTCGGCCGCCGCGCCGCACGCCGCCGCCATCGCGGGCCTCGTGCTCTCCGGCAACCCCGGCATCGACCCCGCCGAGGTCCGCGAGGCACTGGTGAACACCGCGGTCGACCTCGGCCCCGCGGGCCACGACGGCCGCACCGGCGCGGGCGTGGTCCTCGCCGACCGGGTGCTCGCCTACACCGGCGCCAGCCCGCAGCCCCGGGTGCTCGCCCAGACCCCAACCGTCGTGCCGAACGACAGCGGCACCCTGCTCGACCCGGGCGACACCGCCACGGTGACCCTGCCGGTGACCAACACCGGCGACGCCGACGCGGTGTCCACCAGCGTCGTGCTCACCTCGCCCACCGCCAACGTGGTGATCACGCCGCGCTCGCAGTCCTACGGCACCGTCCAGAAGGGACAGACCGTCAGCCGGACCTTCACGCTCAAGGTCCCGCTGAGCCACCCGGTGGGCACCCCGGTCGTGCTCGACGCCCGGGTGACCTTCGCCGCGGCGGCCTCGCCGACGCACGCGTCGTTCCCGGTCCCGGTGGGCAGGCCCTCGCCGGTGGTCCAGGACTTCGCCTACGCGGGCGCGCCGGTCGCGGTGCCGGACAACAACCCGCTCGGCGCCTCGGTCACCATCCCGGTCAGCGGGGTCGGCCGGGCCTCGAAGGTCACCGTCTCCTTCGACGGCTCGACGTGCAGCACCGCCACCGGTGCCACCACGGTGGGCGTGGACCACACGTTCGTGGGTGACCTGGTCGCCACGGTGACCGCGCCGGGCGGGGCCACCGCCACGGTGCTCAGCCGCAACGGCGGCAGCGGCAACAACTTCTGCCAGGTGGTCTTCGACGACGCGGCCACCGCGTCGATCACCTCGGTGAGCTCGGCCAACGCGCCGTTCACCGGCACCTGGCGGCCGGTCGGGGCGCTGTCGGCCTTCGGCGCGGTCGTCGCCGACGGCGACTGGAAGGTCAAGCTCGTCGACGCCGCGGGCGGTGACACCGGCTCGATCCGGGCGGTGTCCCTGCACGTCAACGGGTACCTGATCCCGCCTCCCGGGAACTGATCGGACACGGCCGTCCGGCGCTCGCGCGCCGGGCGGCCGTACCGTTCCCGCGTGGGCGAGAACACGGGGAAGGCCCGGGTGGTCGAGGTCCCGGCCGAACGCGTGCCGGGCTGGTTCGACCGCTTCGCCGACCGACACAGCGGTGTCGTGCGCACGGCTCTCACCCCGGACCAGGTCGTGGTCACCGCGACCGACGGCGCCACCGCCACCGTGTCGGTGCCGTTCCCGCCGCTGGACGTCGAACCGGGGGAGCGGTCCGGGCTGGACGTGCGGGTGCTCGTCGCGCACCTGGCCATCCCACGGCGGGTCGGCCTGATCCTGGTGCGGCTCGGCGGCCACAGCGTCGGCGTGGCCGCGGCCGGGAAGGTCGTGCGCTCCCGCACCGACCGCCACCACGTGCACGGCCGCAGCGCGGCGGGCGGCTGGTCGCAGCAGCGCTTCGCCCGACGCCGCGACGGCCAGGCGCGCCAGGCCCTGGCGGCGGCCGCCGACGACGTCGCCGAGGTGCTCGGTCCGCTGGTCGGCGAGCTGGACGCGGTTGTCCTCGGCGGCGACCGCCACGCCCTGGACACCCTGCGCGCCGACCGGCGGCTGGCGCCGGTCCTCGCGCTCGCCCGGGCCCGAGTGCTCGACGTGCCCGAGCCGCGCCGGACGGTGCTGGACGAGGCCGCCGAGCGGGCGTTCGCGGTCGAGATCGCGGTGCTGGATCCCTGAACAGCGCGTTCACAGGTCATCCACAGGTGGGAAGCGGACACTCGGGCACATGACCGACACACCCCGGCCCGACGAGACCCCGCGGGCCACGCAACCGCTGCCGTCGAGCCACGACGCTCCCACCCAGCACCCGGGCACCCCCGCCGCGGGCAACCCCACCGCAGCCACCCCCACAGCAGTCACTCCCCCTGGGGGCAACCCCGCCGCTGGGAATCCCACCGCCGCCGGTGACCCGTACGCCACCGCCCCGAGCACCGGTGCGGCCACCCCGCACACGGGCGACCCCGCTGCCCCGCCCCACGCCGGTGGGCCGCCCGTCGGCCCGCCGCCGGTGCCCCCGCAGGTCCCCGCGCAGCCCGGCCCACCTCGGCCGCGCCGCACGGTGAGCCTGCTGGTGGCGAGCCTGGTGGCGGCGGGTCTGCTGATCGTCGGCGGTGTCGCGGGCTTCGCCATCGGCCACTCGAACCACGGTGGGCCGGGCCACGCCCGCTACGACCAGGGCCGCGGCGGCCAGCCGGGCGGCCCCGGCGTGCGCGGTCGGGTGGACCAGCGCGGCCCCGGCGACCGCCAGGGCGACCGCGGCCCCCGCCGCGGCGACCAGGGCAACCAGCGCGGCGGACCGGGCAACCAGCCGAACCCGCCCAATCCCCCCAACCAGCAGAACCCCCAGCCGAGCACGTCGGGCTCCACGACCCAGGCCCCGCCCACCAGCTCGACCGGCTGACCCGACCAGGTCGGTCTCGACCCACCCGGCCGCGGTCCACCTGGACCGCGGCCGGGTCCAGGTCACGGCTCGACCAGCAGCGAGCTGCGACGGGCAGGGGAGTGATCGGCGGGCGGGTGATCCTGTGGCGCGTGTCCTTCGGCTGTGACCCGCCCGCGGGTCAGCCCAGGGTGCCGGTGGCCAGCAGGCCGCCGTCCACCCGCACGGTCTCCCCGGTGATCCAGGCCGCCCGGTCCGAGGCCAGGAACGCCACCAGCTCCGCGACGTCCTGCGGCGTGCCCAGCCGCTTCATCGGGTAGGCGGCCGCGGCCTCGTCCTCGCGGTCGGTGTAGAGCGCCTCGGCGAACTTGGTCTTCACCACCGCGGGCGCCACCGCGTTCACCCGCACCCGCGGCCCCAGCTGCCAGGCCAGCTCCTCGGTCAGCCGGATCAGCGCCGCCTTGCTCGCCCCGTACGCCGCGATCACCCCGGTCGACCGCAGCCCGGCCACCGAGGCGATGTTGATCACAGCGCCGCCGTGCTCGGCCAGCCACGCCCGGTGGGCCAGCTGCACGAAGCCCAGCGCCGCCACCACGTTGGTGTCGAAGGTCTTGCGCACCGCGTCCAGGTCGGCGTCGACCAGCGGGCCGTAGACCGGGTTGATCCCGGTGTTGTTGACCAGCACGTCCAGCCCGCCCAGCTCGGCGACCGCGCGGCCGACGACCTCGGCCCGGTCCTCGTCGCGGCCGGTGTTGCCCGCCACCGGCAGCACCCGGGCGTCCGGCACGGCGGCCCGGATCCCCTCGGCCGCGGCGTCGAGCAGGTACTGCTTGCGCGAGGAGATGGCGACCGCCGCGCCGCGGCGGGCCAGCTCGGTGGCGATGGCCAGGCCGATGCCCCGGCTGGCGCCGGTGACGAGGGCGGTCTTCCCGGCGAACTCGGCTGCTGTCATGCCGGGACTCTAGCTAAGCGGCCGCTTAGTTTCGAGTGCGGCGAATCCCGGTGGCGCGGCGCCGGTAGACTTACCGGCGTGGTCCTCATCGACTGATGTGCAGGCGGGCTCGCGAGTCACGGCGCGCGAGCGGATGACCCCTGCCCATGACCACGCCACTTACGGAGCCTCCACTTGATCACCGCCACTGACCTCGAACTGCGCGCGGGCTCGCGCATCCTGCTCTCCGACGCCTCCCTGCGGGTGCAGGCGGGCGACCGGATCGGCCTGGTGGGCCGCAACGGCGCGGGCAAGACCACCACGCTGCGCGTCCTCGCCGGCGAGGGCGAGCCCTACGGCGGCGAGCTGCGCCGCACCGGCGAGCTCGGCTACCTGCCGCAGGACCCGCGCGAGGGCGACCTCTCGGTCACCGCGAAGGACCGGGTGCTCTCCGCCCGCGGCCTCGACGAGCTGGTCCGCGAGATGGAGAAGGCGCAGACCGCGATGGCCGAGCACGCCGACGAGTCGGTGCGCGACGGCGCGGTGCGCAAGTACGGCAGGCTCGAGGAGCGCTTCTCCTCCCTCGGCGGGTACGCCGCGGAGAGCGAGGCCGCGCGGATCTGCTCGAACCTCGGCCTGGCCGACCGGGTGTTGGCCCAGCCGCTGAGCACCCTCTCCGGCGGCCAGCGCCGCCGGGTCGAGCTGGCGCGCATCCTGTTCGCCGCCTCCGAGGCGGGCGCGGGCGGCGGCGCGGGCACGATCCTGCTGCTCGACGAGCCGACCAACCACCTCGACGCCGACTCGATCAACTGGCTGCGCAGCTTCCTCAAGGGGCACAACGGCGGCCTGATCGTGATCAGCCACGACGTCGACCTGCTCGCCGACGTGGTCAACAAGGTGTGGTTCCTCGACGCCGTGCGCGGCGAGGTCGACCTCTACAACATGGGCTGGAAGCGCTACCTCGACGCGCGCGCCGCCGACGAGAAGCGGCGCAGGCGCGAGCGGGCCAACGCCGAGAAGAAGGCCGGCGTCCTGATGGACCAGGCCAACAAGATGCGCGCGAAGGCCACCAAGGCGGTCGCCGCGCAGAACATGATCAAGCGCGCGGAGAAGCTGGTCGCGGGCCTCGACGACGTCCGCCAGGCCGACAAGGTCGCCAAGATCCGCTTCCCGGAGCCCGCGCCGTGCGGCAAGACCCCGTTGATGGCCGAGGGGCTGAGCAAGTCCTACGGCTCGCTGGAGATCTTCACCGGCGTCGACCTGGCCATCGACAAGGGCTCCCGGGTGGTGATCCTGGGCCTCAACGGCGCGGGCAAGACCACGCTGCTGCGGCTGCTCGGCGGGATGGAGAAGCCGGACTCCGGCGGCATCGTGCCCGGGCACGGCCTGCGGCTGGGCTACTACGCCCAGGAGCACGAGACGCTGGACCACTCGGCGAGCGTGTGGAGCAACATCCGGCACGCCGCGCCCGACACCCAGGAGCAGCAGCTGCGCTCGCTGCTGGGCACGTTCCTGTTCGCCGGCGAGCAGCTCGACCAGCCCGCGGGCACCCTCTCCGGTGGTGAGAAGACCCGGCTGGCGCTGGCCGGCCTGGTCTCCAGCGCGGCCAACGTGCTGCTGCTCGACGAGCCGACGAACAACCTCGACCCGGCCAGCCGCGAGCAGGTGCTCGACGCGCTGCGCCGCTACACCGGGGCGGTCGTGCTGGTCACCCACGACCCCGGCGCGGTCGAGGCGCTCGAACCCGAGCGGGTGATCCTGCTCCCAGACGGCACCGAGGACCACTGGTCGCCCGAGTACCTCGAACTCGTTCAGCTGGCCTGAAAATCGCCGTTTTGCTGGGATCTTGTATTCGAAGATCACGCTGAGTCCCGAGACCCGCATCGGCAGTGAGCGAAGGTCTTCCAGACCTTTTCCTCATCTCGTCTGGCATTTCGCGCGCCCGTGTTCGATCATTGCGGCGGTAGGGGCCATCCGTGGCCCCGCCACTCGCGATGGAAGGCGGACAACGTGGCTGACCTCAAGAAAGGCGCGCGGATCACCGGTGCCACGCGCGACAAGCTTGCCACTGACTTGAAGAAGAAGTACGAGAAGGGCGCCAGCATCCGGGCGCTCGCGGAAAGCACCGGCCGTTCCTATGGATTCGTTCACAGAGTCCTGTCGGAGTCCGGTGTGACCTTGCGTGGACGAGGCGGCGCCACGCGCACCAAGAAGAAGTAGGCGGCCACCGGCCACCGCACTGGTTCAGGCCGGGCGGGGTCCGTCCGGCGGGTCGTCCACACGGGACTCCGTGCCCCCTGTGGACTCCCCGGTTCCCACCTGGACCCGCTCGGCCGAGGCGAAGGCGATCGCGGCGCCCACCAGCACGACGGGGTACACCAGGTACCCCCACCGGGTCGCCGGGGCGAGCACGATCGCCGCGCCCAGCCCGATCGCGGTGCGCGCCATGGCCTCCGCCGCCGTGCGCGGCGGTCGCAGCACGACCCAGGCGGCCACGGCGGTGGCCGCCAGTCCCAACAGGACCATGGCCGCGGTGTGCCCGAGCGGGCCCAGGCCTGCCAGCAGGTGGCCGGGCAGTGGGCTCGACGCGGGCGAGGACGCCCGGCCGAGACCGACCGGGAACTTCAGCACGTGCTCGACGAACGCGCCCGGGTCGACCAGCAGCACCGGGAGCACGATCAGCGCGCCCACGCCCAGCAGCGCGGCCAGGAACCCGGCCAGCGCGCGGGATCCGCGCGCGGCCAGCACGCCCACCGCGAGCACGGCGGCCGCGGGCAGCGCGGTCAGCTTCATGGTCACCAGCACCGCGCACAGCGCCCCGGTCCACACCGGACTCGCGCGGTAGGCCAACGCTCCCGCGAGGACAGTCAGCGCGACCACCGCGACGTCGTCGCCCGCCACCGCGAGGGTGAGCGCGGTCAGCGGGCTGACCACCACCAGGTGCGCGGCCCGCACCGGGACCGCGGGTTTGCCCAACACCCGCCAGGCCAGCGCCAATGCGGCGACCGAGACGACCAGGAACGCCACCCGGGCGTCGGTCAGCGGGTGGTCGCCGAAGATCGCGCGCGGGAAGCCGAAGACCGTCATCGACGGCCCGTACGGGGTGTAGTCGTCCGGGTGCGGCGCGCGGGCGAGGCTGTCGAGGTCCAGGTACGGCGTCCCGTCGGCGAACAGCGCGCGGGCCGACCGCTCGATCACCCACACCTCGGGCTGCGCCGGGAACGACCACGGCCACGGCCCCCAGGTGAACGACGGCGCCCGGCGGAACGCCAGGTACAGCAGGGGCGCCGCGGTCGCCCCGACGGCCGAGACCCACACCGGCGTCCAGCGCGAGCCCGCGCCGGTGAGCAGGACGCGCGCGGTCAGGCCCAAGCCGGCCAGGTACGCCGGACCGGCGAAGTTGCCCCAGACCCGGTAGCCGTAGAACTCCGAGGCGAACGCGGTGACCAGCGCGAAGACCGCCGCCACGGCGTAGACGACGAGGTCGAGCCGGAGCCGTGCGGTGTCCCGCTGCATTCCCAAAGTCCTCCCCGTCGC
Source organism: Actinokineospora sp. NBRC 105648 (assembly GCF_030269645.1). Classification (GTDB taxonomy): domain Bacteria; phylum Actinomycetota; class Actinomycetes; order Mycobacteriales; family Pseudonocardiaceae; genus Actinokineospora. The sequence continues at coordinate 411,370 of NZ_BSTR01000002.1, forward strand.
CCCGCGGCAGGCTACCGAGACCCGGCGTGCGGGAAGCTTCAAGGGTGTCCACGGCGTTGCACTGGAGTTGGCACGACAGCAGGGGGAGCGGATGGACAGTCCTCGCAGGCTGATGGCGGGCGCGATGAAGGCGGCGGACGCGCCGAAGGGCCTTCGCAAGGGAACGGTGCGGCGGGTCTTCCAGTTCAGCGCGCGGCACCGGGGCAGGTTGGTCCTGTTCCTGGCGCTGACCGTGGTCTCGGCGGTCCTCGGGGTGACCTCGCCGCTGCTCGCGGGCCGGGTGGTCGACGCGATCGTCAACCGTGACCAGGTCGCGGTGGTCGTCTGGCTGGCCGTGGCCATCGCCGGCCTGGCGGTGGTCGGCGCGATCCTGGGCGTGGCCGAGCGGTGGCAGTCCGCCCGCATCGGCGAGGGCCTGATCTACGACCTGCGCCGCGCGGTCTTCGAGCACGTCCAGCGGATGCCGGTGGCGTTCTTCACCCGCACGAGAACCGGTGCCCTGGTCAGCAGGCTCAACAACGATGTGATCGGGGCGCAGCGGACGTTCACCTCGGTGCTGTCCGGGCTGGTCACCAACGTGATCCAGTTGGTGCTCTCGCTGGCGGTGATGCTGACCCTGTCCTGGCAGGTGACCGTGCTGGCGCTGGTGCTGCTGCCGGTGTTCGTGCTGCCGGCGCGGCGGGTGGGCAGGCGGATGGCCGACCTGCAGCGCGAGGCCGCCGGGCTCTCGGCCTCGATGACCACGCAGATGACCGAGCGGTTCTCCGCGCCCGGGGCGACGCTGGTGAAGCTGTTCGGGCGGCCCGGTGCCGAGGCCGAGGAGTTCGGCGCGCGAGCGGGCCGGGTGCGCGACATCGGCGTGCGCACCGCGATGGCCACCCGGTGGTTCATGACCAGCCTGCAGTTGGTGTCGGCGCTGGCGCAGGCGCTGGTCTACGGGCTCGGCGGGTACCTGGCGCTCACCGGGCGGCTCGCCCCGGGCACGGTGGTGGCCCTGGCGCTGCTGCTGACCCGGCTGTACACGCCGCTGACCGCGCTGGCCAACGTGCGGGTGGACGTGATGACCGCGCTGGTGTCGTTCGAGCGGGTCTTCGAGGTGCTGGACCTGCCGCCGATGATCACCGAGAAGGTGCCGGGGCGGACGGTGCCCGAGGGGCCGGTGTCGGTGGAGTTCGACGGCGTGCGCTTCGGCTACCCGGCTGCGGAGAAGGTGTCGTTGGCCTCGCTGGAGGACGTCGCGGTGCTCGACCAGCGCGGTGGCGTCGAGGTGCTGCACGGGGTGTCGTTCGTGGCCGAGCCGGGCCGGATGGTGGCCCTGGTCGGGTCCTCGGGCGCGGGCAAGTCGACCATCGCGGGCCTGGTGCCCCGGCTCTACGACGTCGACGCGGGCGCGGTCCGGCTGTCCGGTGTGGACGTCCGCGACCTGTCGTTCGACGCGCTGCGCGACACGGTGGGGGTGGTGACCCAGGACGGGCACCTGTTCCACGACACGATCCGGGCGAACCTGGCCTACGCCCGCCCGGCCGCGACCGACGAGGAGATCACCACCGCGCTGGCCGGGGCCCGGCTGACGGCCCTGGTCGCGAGCCTGCCGGACGGTCTGGACACCGTGGTGGGGGAGCGGGGTTACCGGCTCTCCGGCGGTGAGCGGCAGCGGTTGACCATCGCCCGGCTGCTGCTCGCGCAGCCGCGGGTGGTGATCTTGGACGAGGCCACCGCGCACCTGGACTCCGAGTCCGAGGCGGCGGTGCAAGAGGCTCTCGCGCACGCGTTGGCGGGGCGCACCGCGCTGGTGATCGCCCACCGGCTCTCCACCATCCGGGCGGCCGACCAGATCCTGGTGGTCGAGGCGGGCGAGGTCGTCGAGCGCGGTACGCACGACGCCCTGCTGGCCGCGGGTGGCCGGTACGCCGAGCTCTACCACACGCAGTTCGCCCACGCGGCGGCCTGATCGCGGTCCTCTGGTCAGGCGCAGGACTTCGAGTTCGCGGGTGGTGAGCGGGCAGTTGTCCTCGGTCAGTGCGCTGGTGGCGATCTCCGAGTCGACGTAGCGGCCGCCGGCGTGTACGTCGCGTAGGATTGAGGCGAGTCGGGAGGCGGGCGTGGTCTTGGGCACGAAGCCGCGTACCCCCGCGGCCAGGGCGCGTTTGAGGACGCCGGGGCGGGCGTGTCGGGTCACCAGTACCACCGGGGTTCCTGGGCCGATGGCCGCGGCGGCCGCGACGCCGTCCCGCCGGGGCATCTCCAGGTCCAGCACCGCGATGGCGCCGTGCGGCACAGCGCCTACCGCCTCAGCACCGAGGCCCTCACCTACGGAACCACCGTCATCCCCGCCGGCGAGCTGGTCCTGGCTTCGCTCTTGAGCGCCAACCGCGACCCCGCGGTGTTTGCCGACCCCGACGAGTACCGGCCAGGTCGAGGGCAACGCCACCTCGCGTTCGGCCACGGCGCGCACTACTGCCTCGGTGCGGCCATGGCCCGTGTCGAGGTCGCCACCGCCCTGCGCTTGCTGACCAGCCGCTATCCGCACGTCCGCCTGGCCGCACCGGCCGAACCGGCGGCCTACAACGAAAGCCCCGTCACCATCGGCCGCCGCACCCTGCCCGTCGTCCTGCGACCGTGAACCGCCGCTCCCGTCCCCTCCGAGCGCACGGACAACGCCGGTGCCGCTACCGCCGCCGCCGAGCCGTGCACGCTCGACCGGTCGGCTGGTTCTTCACCCCTGCTCGTCGGCATCAGGATCCGCGCGGAGACCTGCCGCTCGATCCCGGTCGAGATCAGGCGGTCGACATCGTCCGCGCTCGTGTCGTCCTGGTCGCCGGAGACCCGCCACGGTGAACGAGTGCGGGGGTCATCGACTCCCGAGGTGCGACAGGGCCTCGGAGATCGCGGCAGCGACCCGCACGGGTACGTACTCGCCGGGGGTCGTCTCCTCGACTCGGTCGAACACCGCCGAGTAGAACGCGCGGAAGTCAGGACGGGCCCCGGGGACGCGACAGAACCAGGCGTAGCCGCCCGGTGGCGGAGGCTGGCCAGCCTCTGTGAAGAACGACGCCAGTTCGACGTCGAGTTCGGGGGGGTTGCTGCACTGATAGGAGACAATTGACGTACTGATAGGAGACAGTTGACGTGATCTCAGCGAGTTTCAGGAAAGTCGACCGTGCTCGACATGCGGGAGGGTGCGAACTGCCTCTACGATGCTGCCGATCTTACGTGGGCTGGGCGGTGAAATGGCGCGTGGCACGCTAGCGTCCGGTGAGCAGGACAAATCCGCGTTCGCCGAGACCAAAGCAGCGCTGCAGGGCGTTGCAGGCTCGGTCGTCCATGTACGCTAAGAAAATCTTGTCCAGATGTGATTGGTCGGCATAGTCCAAAAATTGCTGAATGGCGCTTCGATGTGCTGCGTCGCCCCGCTGATCGAAGGTTCAATCCGCGACAGCCTCATACCCTGGAAGGGGATGGCCTCGCCATTTGATCCCTCGGAACGTGGTAAGAGATGTCAGGTTCACCGGTTCTCGGACATCCCATGCAAGGATCTCGCCAAGCTGTAGCGCATCTCGCATCCCTTTATCCCGGGCGGCGCTGAGATCATGGGCGGTTCCCACGGCGATCGAAAGGTTGCGATGCTGAACCACTATGTAGAGCCAGTTGTCGATCAAATTGAGAGTGTTCAGCTCGACATAGTCTCTTTCTAAACGCAACGGCTCCAAGTGGCCGCGAACAGTCTCGGCGACCACTTGGAACCATGTTGATGCCAGCGTCACATCGTCATCGTACCGAAGCGATCCAGTATTCGCGCCTGCCGTCGGCGCTGACCTGCATCCTCGTCGGCCCTCCACCCCTGCCGCCCTGCGTGAAGGTCTCGGTCACCTCATCCGGGCAGGCGGGGTCCCAGAACCCTCGTCGGATCGGAACGTTCCCGACTGCTGTGGCAACTACGTCAACACTTCATTTGAAGGATACCCGGGCGGAGGGGGTGCATAACGAGGTGAGTCGCCGTATGCGCTCCCCGGAACTGCAACCAGGAGTAAGCACGCCAATATTGCGGCGATCTTGACTATTCGATTTTTCCTCAACGTCCCCAGAATGGACGACAATGCAGGACTTTTGTATCGCCCTTCTATGAGCATCCCAACAGTCGTCCGTCAAATGGTACCTTCGAACGGGTAGGCTCACGTTGATCGGCGTAGGCGAAGACAGGACGAGAGATCAAGGCAGCTCGTGCCCGGTCCAACCAACCTGTCGAGCTGCGTCACTGTCCAGCCTGTTGATGGCAACCTGGCGGGAGCGAGGTGCAATGCGGATGGTGGTCGTTGCCTGAGAGCCCAATTTTGGGGAGATCACCTCAGTTGTAGTCACGCAACCTGGCTGACGACCGCGCACAAGTTGGCACCACTGACAGCGGGCGGTAACCACGACCCGGACTACCTCAGGTGCGCGTCCTCGCGCACCTGGAGTTGGCGATTCGCTGTGCCGTCCGACAAGTGAAAGCGGCGCACGTCTGCTGGAGGTCAGGCTAAAAGGACCAGCGGAAATGGACTCCACCGACCTGCGCTGGGTGCGCAGGCACCCCACCGGGTTGCCCCGGGTATGCGCGATCACCGGCCGGTGCGCAGGCGGTTGGACAATTCCGCCGCCTCTCGCGCGGCCGCCTCGGCTTCCTCGTGGTGCCCTGCGGCTGTCAGCGGGCCGACCATCCGCTCGAGGGTGTTGACGACGTGGCGCAGGTAGCCGTGGGCGCGGCGGAGGGTCAGGGCTTGCCGGTAGTGCGCGACTGACTGTTCCGGGCGGTTGGCGTGGAACTCTATGTAGCCCAGCGTTTCCCGGGTCGACGCCGCGGCTTCCGGGTTGGGTCGCGAGGCCAGCGCGGACTCGCCGAGGGAACGGGCGCGGTCGAGGTCGCCGAGCCGGGCGGTGAACCAGGCGGTGGCGTTGAGGGCGTGGGCTTGGCTGACCGGGTCGTCGAGCTCGCGGCACAGGCGCAGGTTCACCTCGGCGTGTGCCAGGGCGGTGGCGTCCTGGTCCTGCCTGCCGCACGCCCAGGCGATGGACCGGTGGGCGTGGGCGAGTTGGCGGCGGTCACCGAGCTGCTCGGCCAGCGCGACCGCCCGCCGCAGGTGCGCCAGTGCCTCGCCGTCGCGGCCGGTGCGGGCGAAGGCCTCGCCGAGGCGGCGGTGGGCGACCATCCGGGCGTACTCGGCGGTGGCTCCGCGCAGGGCGAGCCGCCAGGTCCGCAGGTCGGCGTCGGGGCGGTCGCGCCGGTGGTGGTAGGTGGTCAGGCAGCGGGCCAGGTGCCAGACGACGTCCGGCCAGGCGTGGTCGGCGGCCATGTCCACGGCGGCCAGCAGGCACCGGTGTTCGGCGTCGAACCAGGCCAGTGCCTCGGCGACGTCGGCTGGGTGTCCCGGGTGGCAGCCGGGGGACGGCGGCGGTGGCGCCGCGGGTGTGGCGAGCGGGTAGAGGTGTTGGTCGGCGCTGTGTGCGGTGTGCAGGTAGTGGTCGATCACCCGGCGGGTGGCGGCGGGGTCCGCCACCTGGACGTGGGTGCGGACCAGGTCGTGCATCCGGTAGCGCCCGGTGGCGTCGCGTTCCAGCAGGGACACCCGCTCCAGGACCGGCAGCTCGGCCTCCGCGCCGGGGAGGCTGGCCACGGCGGGCGGGCCGATGTCCGGGCCGGGCGCGGCGGCCAGCAGACCGAGGACGCGGACCTGCGGCGCGGTGAGCGCGCGCAGCGACCAGGACAGCACGGCGGGCAGGCTCGTGGTCGGGTCCCTGTCGGTGAACCCGGCCAGCTCGTCGGCGACCCGGGCCAGCGGCGCCGCGGGGTCCACCTGCGCGCGCCCCGCCACGATCGCCAGCGCGAGCGGCAGGCCGCCGCACCGGTCCATGATCCGCCGCACGGCCGCGGGCTCCGCCGCCACCCGGTCCGCCCCCACCCGGGCGACGAGCAGGGCCCGGCTCGCCGGATCGTCGAGGACCCCGAGTCGCCGGTGCCGCGCGCCGTGCCGGATCACCAGTGGGGTGAGCCGGTCCCGGCTGGTCACCAGCACCACACACCCCGCCCCGCCGGGCAGCAATGGCTCCACCTGGGCGGCCTCGCCCGCGTTGTCGAGCACCACGAGCAATCGCCGCCGCGCGGTCAGGCTCCGGTACAGCGCCACCTGGGCGTGCGGGTCGGACGGTGCGTCCTCGACGCCGAGCGCGTCGAGGAACCCGCGCACCGCGACCGCGGGCGGCATCGGTGGATCAGACGAGAAACCACGCAGGTCCACGAACAACTGCCCATCGGGGAACCGGTCCTGGTTGGCGTGCGCCCACCACAGCGCCAACTACGTCTTGCCGACCCCACCCGCGCCCGCCACCACGAGAATCCCCGGCACCTGCGCCAGATCGACCAATTCCTCTGCCCGACCGACGAAACCGCGCGGGCACGAGGGCAACTGCCGGGGCGGCGGGCGGGCGTCGCGCCCCAGGAAGACGGAGCCGATCTGCACGGCGTCCCGCACGTTGCCGTGGATGACGTTGTGCACCCGGGGCTCGTCCACCATGCCATCCAGGATCCCCATCCCGGAGGATGGGTCGCGGGACAGTTCCTGGACACCCGTGCGGTGGCCTCGACGACGAGGGGGCGTGTCCCGGTCACACGGGGTCCGCGCGAACCCGGGCGCGGCGGCGGGACGGCGGGCGGGCCGGCCCGTGGGACGCAAGGGGGAAACGGCCGCAGCTCACCCGTCATCCCCGAGCCTGAGCCATGCCGCGACCAGAGCGGTCCGGTTGACCGCAAGGGTTTTGCGGCGCGCCGAGGTCAGGTGGGTCTCCACGGTGCGCCTCGACACCACCATGCGCTCGGCGATCTGCTTGTCGGTCAGCCCGTCGGCGAGCAACGCCACCGCGTCGCACTCGCCGGGGGCAGCCCGCTGGGATGCTGACGTGGCGCGGCGGGACGCGGGTCGTCCAACGGCATCGCCGGGCTGCAGTACTGCCTCCTCATCTCCGAGGGCAAAATGGCGTGGCTGCGGGTGAACAGCGCCCGGGTGCGGGGCGGGTCAGCGGACGACTCCATCGTGCTCAACGTCCGGGTGTGGGCGAGGTAGCCGGGACGCGCCGGACGGTGGTGCGGGCGTGGTCAACCCCGGACCATGTCGAACCCGTGCATGTGCTGCGATGCAGCTCGTCGACGTCCGGGTAGCCGGTCACGGCGTACGCGGACACGGTGCAGGCGGGCGGGTAGTTGCCGGTGAAGAACGCCGTGTCGACGACGACCCCGCGCAGGACGCCGGGCATGCCCAGCCGCACGATCGCGTGGTCGTCGCCGGGCTCGCGCCTGCGCCGGGTCTCCCAGCCGTCGTAGACCTGCCCCTTGTGGCCGAAGGTGGCCGGGCGGAACCCGGGTGCGGCCGGGGTGATCAGGTTCTCCCGCTCGGCGAAGGTCTCGTCGTTGGCCCACACGACCGCGCCACCGGCGCGCCGGGAAGCCAGGTCAGGGAGGGTGACCCAGGCGCCGCTCACGCCCGCTCCAGCAAGTGAACACCCGGGTCGCCGTCCAGCGCCGCTGTCAAGTCCACTATGGATGGTAACTCCGATCGCCGGGCGCGGTGGGGTGGTGGCGCGAGTTCGGGGAGGCGGCTTGCGCATAGGCCGATGATCGGTATATACCGTTCTTGTGACCGACGCACTGCGGGAACCCACGTTCCTGATACTCACCGCGCTCGCCGAGGAGCCGCGGCACGGGTACGGGATCCTGCGCGATGTCGAGCGCATCTCCGGGGGGCGGGTGCGGCTGCGGGCGGGCACCCTCTACACCGCGCTCGACCGGTTGACCTCGGACGAGTGGGTGGCTGTCGACCGGGAAGAGGTTGTCGACGGCAGGCTGCGGCGGTACTACCGCCTGACCGACCTGGGGGCGGCCAGGCTGGCGGAGGAGATCGAACGGGTGCGCGCGACCACCCGTGTCGCGGAAACACGTCTGCGCGCACGGCTCATCGGAGGGACGGCGTGAGCGAACTCGAGAAGCGGTACCGGTGGCTGCTGAGCCGCTATCCGCGGGATCACCGCGAACAGCACGGCGAGGAGATGCTCGGCGTGCTGATGGCCGACGCGGGCGACCGGAAGACGCCAGGCTGGCGGGACACCACCGACCTGCTGTGGGGTGCGTTCCGTTTGCACGTACGGCGTCTGCTCGCGGCCGACGTGCTGGCGGTCGTCGCCCTGCTCGGCCCGATCGCGGTCCTGGCGGGTGCGGCCACGAGCCTGCACGAGCTGGCCTGGTGGGTCCAGGCGGGCTCGGTGCCGCCGTTCGAGCAGATCCCCGACGCGCCGGTGTGGTTCGTCTGGCTCGGGGTCGCGATCCTCGCCGTGGCGGGGAAACGCAGGGCGGCCGCGATCGGCGCCTGGGTGGCCACCGCCGGGCTCATCGTGGTCCTCCAGCTGCCGTTCGCGGGCTGGCAGTGGTCCACGGACAAGGCGGGCTGGGTGCTGCTCAGCGCGGTCACGGCCTTCGCGCTCTCCGCGTCGGACGGGCGCAGGGCCCGGGGTTGGCCCGCGATCGCCACCATGGCCGCGACGGTCCTGTTGATCGTGGGACTCGGGGTGTTCGGCCACCAGGCCGAGATCGCCGAGTACGCGGCGCTCGCCATCCTGTTCGCCGGCGCGGTACTGGCCGCCGGCATCAGCACCGCCACCGGATGGCGGGCCGGGCTGGTGCTCTCGGCACCGGTCGCGACCGCGCTGCTCGCACGGCTCGTATACGCGGTGCACGACGGGCCGATCAACGACACGGTCTCCACGCTGATCTTCTTCGGGGTGCCGTTGGTGTTCCTGGTCGTGATCGGCGGGCTGGTCCGCCCACCACAGCGCGTCTAGGAGGTGTCTCACGTGGGCAGTTCGTGAAGCAGGTGAGTTCGGCGGCGGCGACGCCCGGCGCTCCGCCAGGGACTGCTCCGATTCGTGCCGTCCCCCTTGTCCAGGTCAACAGCTCCTGCACCTGGGCTGGGCTCGGCTTGTCCAAACGATTGTTCCCCCACCTGCTCGACAGCTTGTTGTAGTAGCTGAGGAGCATGGCGCGAGTGGCTTCGGATTTTGTGGCTTGCACCGCAGGCAGGATTTCGGCGAAAGCGGGAGCCGGTCGCGTCGCTCGCTGTCGAGGAGATCTTGGGTGGACACCCCATGCGGTCCATCAGGTCCCGCAGGGTGGTCAAGTCAGCCAGGTCGATCATCCTGCCCCCCGGCGTCGGCGACGGAGTGTCCACCGGTGGACACTCCGTGGCTAACGGGGGAGGGCGGGTGTCGACGTGCCACTCGTGTCCGACTGGACATCGCCGGCAGATCTCCACCTCACGGGTGGCGGACAAGCCCGCAGGACGACGCAACCCGTTCTTGTCAGGATGCAAGTACACCTATAACGGCCTCGCCGACCGGGTGTCCACTACGGATCCACTGAACAAGGTCACGACCACCGCGCGCGACCACCTTGGCCGCGCCACGCTGGTCACCGAGCCGCTCGGCCGCGCGTAGGTGTGCAGTGCGACCAGGCTGGGCGCGAGGTCGCGGCGACCGAGTCGACCATCAGGAACCGGTCGCACACCCCGAGCGGGTAGCGGTGCCGCGGCTCCTGACCGACCTGGTGGGTGGACTCCGAACCAGGCGCTCGCCGAGGTGGACGGTCGGGGTTGGGTGTTCCTAAGAGCGTGTCTCACTTGGATCTTGGTGGTTGATCGGGCATGGTCTTCGGCCGTGGACGAGTTGTCGTTGCGGTTGGTGCCGGATGAGTTGTGGGGGTTGGTGGAGCCGATGATCCCGCCCGCGGGTCGTCGTCGGCAGGGTGGTGGCAGGTCGGTGACCGACCCTCGCGCGGTGTTCACCGCGATCGTGTTCGTGTTGACCAGCGGTTGTGCGTGGCGGCATCTGCCGCCCTCGTTCGGGGTGACGGTCCCGACCGCGCACCGGTGGTTCAGCACGTGGACCCGGGCCGGGCTCTGGGGCAGGGTGCATCGAGCGGTGCTCGACGAACTCGGGGCCCGGGGGATGATCGACTGGTCGAGAGCGGTACTCGACGGCGCGGCCGTTCGGGCGAGAAAAGGGGATCGTTGACCGGTCCGTCCCCGGTCGACCGGGGCAAGAACGGCTCCAAGATCCACGCCCTGTCCGACCGAGCCGGGATCCCCCTGGTCGTCGGGGTGTCCACGGCCAACACCAACGACCACCAAGCTCCCACGACGATGGTCTCCGCCATCCCCCGCATCCGAACCCGGGGCGGGCGGCGACGGATCCGACCCGACAAACCCCACGCCGACAAAACCTACGACGTCCGCGACCTACGCCGATGGCTCACCGAACGCGGCATCATCGTCCGCATCAGCCGCAAAGGCATCGACACCTCCGAGCGGCTCGGCCGACACCGATGGGTCATCGAACACACCATCGCCTGACTCACCCGACGCCCAGGGCGAGATCATGATCACTTGTGGTAGTTGATCTTCCACGTTTGGTGACCACGCTGGGTGTGTCCGGAGTGCGGTTTGGGGATGACCTTCTGTCTGGGAATATGGAAGTTCCTACACAGCCAGTTCCTGGACAGAAGGTCATCCGGTGCCAGTATCTCACGGGTCTGATTCGTCGTGTCAATCAACCGGTGCGGGTGGTGATAGTTTCGATGTCACGAGCTTGTTGGACATGTTGGGCTTGATTGTGGATCGGCGTAGTCCGCGTGGAAAGGTCTACGGGCTCGTGTTCGTTCTGGCCGCATCGGTGGTTGCGATGTTGGCCGGCGCGACGAGTTTTCGGTCGATTGCTGATCAGGTCGCCGATTTTCCGCCGTCGCTGTTGTCGAGGTTGAGTGGCGTGTGGTGCCGTTTTACTGGAATGTTCCGGGTGCCGAGCAGGCACACTGTTCGTCGTGTGTTGTCGGATATCGACGGTGATGCGTTTGATCTGGCGGTGGGGTCGTGGCTGCTGGAACGGGTGCGCAGGGATTCCGATGGGCTGTTGCGAATCGCGATCGACGGAAAGGTGTTGCGGGGCGCGTGGACTGACGAGAACGATCAGTTCACGTTGTTCTCCGCGATGGTCCATCGCGAAGGCGTCACGATCGCCCAGGTGCAGGTTCCGGCCGACACCAACGAGATCACCCAGGTCAGGGCACTGCTGGCGGGTGTGCCCGCACGGGGCACGGAACGGGTCGTGGTCACGATGGACGCCGCGCACACCCAGCGAGACACCGCCGAGTATCTCGCCGGCGAACGCGGGTTCGACTATGTCGCAACGTGTAAGGGAAACCAGCCCGCGTTGCTGAAATCGGTATTCATGA
>NZ_BSTR01000003.1 GCF_030269645.1 Actinokineospora sp. NBRC 105648
GCCAACACACCCAACGAAACCCGATCCGTCAACCTCGCAGAACCGGAATCCACACCACGCGCCTTGACCTGCCCGACCCTCGCCACCCGCAAATCCTACCGCACCCACGGTTAACTTAGCGGTATTGTCCCATACGCAGCCAAAACACGGGCTGGTGGTGTCTGTCAAGGCGTCTTTCCCGCCTTGACAGACACCACCAGCCCGTAGTCACACTTGGCGTAGGGGAAGCAGGGACCCACGACGGCAACACCCAAACGGCAAGCCAGAACGGCAGCAGCAACGCCAAATAGCCCGTTTCCTCCCATTGCGCACCAGCACATCCCTCGTCGGCAATTGGTGATGCACCGATTCCAGCCCCAGCGTGTTGGCCAGTCACCGGATCTTGCCTAGAGTGCGTCCGACGTGGTCGTCGGACCCAGGCCGTGCGGACGCGGCGGCGGGAGGTGACGCGTGCCTGACGAGGTGGAGGTGCCCAGCGCAGGCCCCGCCCTGCCCGCCGACCTGGCCAAGGCGTTGCGGTACGGGCCGTTCGCCCGCGCGTTGGCCGTCGCGATCCAGCGCCGGGGGCTGTCGCTGTCCCGGTTGCGCGCGCACCTGTCTTCTCACGACATCACCATCGCCCAGTCGACGCTGAGCTACTGGCAGCGCGGCCTGCGGCACCCCGCCGTGCCGCGGGCCCTGGACGCCGTGCGGGCGCTCGAGCGCGTGTTGCAGTTGCCCGAGGACAGCCTGGTCGTGTTGATCGGCCCGCACCAGCGTGGGCCCGAGCTGGACCGGCGGGTGCCGCTGATCCAGGAGCTGAGTCAGAGTTGGGCGAGCACCGGGGCCCTGCTGACCGAGTTCGACGGTGTGTCGGGGAGTCCGTGCAACGCCGACCTCGAGGTGGTCACCGTCCTGGACGACGTGCGGTTGAACTCCGCGGGCGAGGTCGTGGAGATGACGTCGAACATGGCGGTGCGGGCGCGGCGGCACGGGCCGGACGGGTTCGTGGTGACCCACCAGAGCGAGCCGGGCGCCGACCTGGACACGGCCAGGATCCTCCCCGGCGACGGGTGCCGGGTGGGTCGGGTGCGCAAGCAGGAGTCGTCGGCGGGGATGGTGTTCGAGCTCCTGTTCGACCGCAAGCTCGCCGAGGGCGACGTGCACATCTTCAGCTTCACCCTGGTGTGCACCGCGCCGGTGCCCGCGCCCACCTACTTCCGGGTGATCCGCGGTCGGATGCAGGCCTACCTGATCCGGCTCTACTTCGACCCGTCGATGCTGCCGGTGCGGTGCACCCGGGTGGAGCGGGCGCGCGAGGGGGTGGAGCCGACGGTCAGCGAACCGTTGCTGTGCGGGCCGAACGGCTTCGCCTGCGCCTACTTCGAGGGGCTGGAGCCCTCGCTCGCCGGCGTCGACTTCCTCTGGGAGTAGCGCCGCCGCAGCAGGACCGCCGCGAGCACCAGCACCGCCAGGCCGCCCGCGGACAGCCACCACACCGCGGTGCTCCGGTCCGCGGGCGGGGCGACTTCGGCTTGTGTGAAGCCGATTTTGTGTTCCTTCTCGTAGGTCGAGCCGGGCAGCTTGTCGCCGTAGCGCGACTGCACCTGCCGCTGGTACTCCGCGAGCGGGAGGGGCGTTCCCACCGGCGACTGCGGCAGGCTGGCCTGCAGCAGCACGACCCCGCTGGGGGTCAGCTCGTACCAGCCGTTGATCTGGGGTTCGTTCAGCAGCACCGAGTCCTTGCCCAGTCGGGCGCTCAGTGCCTCCTCGTCGTCGCCGGAGAACACGCTGCCCACCGTCCAGTGGCCCGCGCCCTCGGGGTTGGCGCGCAGGGTCGCGCGCACGCCGGTGTCGGCGGTGGCGGTCACCGCGATGTACTGCAGCACTCCGGCGGGCGCGCCCGGCACGCCCCGGACGAAGTCCGGGTTGAGCACGTAGGCGGCCACGCCGTGGTCGGCGACCGCCACCGTTTTCGGCTCCACGCCGTGGACCTGCCGGAAGTTGGTCCTCGCGACACCGATCGCGGCGGGTGTCCTGGCCGCCTCGACAGCGGCGGCGAAGTCCGCCGGTGACGGTGGCGGCAGGGCCGCCGACGCCGAGGCGGGGGTGGTGAAGGACAGCGCGACCGCGGTGAGCGCGCAGGCGACCGACTTCCGGCAGATCACGACCACGATCCCCTTACGCCTTGGCGATGTTGACGATGGTGTCGTTCCAGCGGAACCGGCTGTTGCTGACGTACTGGCTGTAGGTGAAGGTCTGGTAGCGCTGGTAGGACGGCCACGGGTCGCCGATCATGATGGTCTGGTTCGACGTGTCGTAGCCGTAGATCACCTCGGCGTGCCCGCCACCGGAGGTCCAGTAGATGCCGGTGAGGTTGGGGATGCCCGCGTCGATCTGCTTGGTGATCGAGCTGAACGAGATCGGGCCGCCCGCGTCCTGGGCCTTGAACCCGGTGCCGCGGAAGCCGCGGACGATCTCCGAGATCTGCGCGGCCTGGTTCGGGCAGTAGCCCGCCGAGGTGCCCTTGCCCGCGGCGCAGAACGTCTGCTGGGTGGCGGCGCCGCCGAGCAGGCGCTCGATGCTGGAGCCGTCGGCGGCCCAGCACCACTGGTTCTGCGTCTGGACCTGCTGGCTGTAGTTGAGCCGCTTCGACACCAGCGGCGCGAGGTTCTGCGCCGCGCCGAGCGGGGCGATCTCCTTGACCTGGGTGTGGTCGGCGGTCTTGACCAGCCCGTTGGGCACGATCTCAGCACCGGTCGACGCCATCGCCAGGGACGGCGCGGCGAACGAGGTGGTGAGCGCGGCAGCCACGGCGACCAGGCACGGGACGGCCCGTCGGATGGTTGTCCGATTCACGAGTTCTCCTTGCAGGGGAGGGGAGAGGGGAGAGCCACCGGTCGGCCCGTTGGCGGGCTGACCGGCTCGGCACTACCGTGCGCGCCCTTCGCGTCCCGGACAACGACCGTTGGTTTCCCGGCCACCGCGCTGTGATCGTTCACCCGCGCGCCTCTTGGCCGGTGACGGCGCGGGCGCAGCGTCGGCGGTGCTCAGCGGGTGTGCGTGGCGGGTGCGGGACAAGAACATTCACCGGCCGTTCACTCCAGGTGAACGCCTGGTCACGGCGCCGCGCCTGCCGGGAGCCGCACTGTCCACTAGGGACTGTCCGGTTCCCTGGGAACGGGTGCCGGGATAGTCCGGTTCGCACCCGCGATAGCACGGCGCGGCTGAGTATGCTGGTCGGGAAGATCACCGGACCGGCCTCGCCGGGCGGTGGTCCGGACGGGCTGGCGCGCTGGGGAGCCGCACACCGGTGGTGCGGGCGGCCGCCCGGTGTGCGGATGGGGGATTGCTGTGCCCGAATCGAGCTGGCTGGGTGTGCTGCGGGGCAGATCGCGGCGTCGGGCGTGTGACGAGCCGCGGCGCCGGTGGTCGGTGGAGGCGTTGGTGCGGCGGGTCGAGTCGCGGGCGCGCGAGTGTGAACGGCTGCGCCTGCACCGGGACCTGCACGACGACCTCGGGCCGGCGCTGGCCGGGATCAGGCTGCGGCTGGACGCGGTGTCGGCCCGGCTCGGCGGGCAGCCGGAGATCCGCAGGTTGGTCGCCGACGCGGCGACCGAGACCGCGCGCACGATGACCGAGATCCGCCGGGTCGTCGACGGCCTGCCGCCGCCCGACCTGGTCGAGGCCGGGTTGCCGGGCGCGCTGCGCAGGCTGGGTGCCCGGCTCGACGGTGCGGCGGCGACGGTGCCCGACGGTGCCGCCGCGACGGTGGTCGTCGACGTGCCCGACGAGCTGCCCGGGGTCTCGCCCACCGCGGAGTTGGCGGTCTACCGCATCGCGGCGGAGGCGTTGACCAACGTGCTGCGGCACTCGGGTGCCCGCGCGGTCGGGATCGAGCTCACCGCCACGGCCGCCGAGCTGGTGCTGGAGGTCCTCGACGACGGTTCGGGCAGGCCACCGGCGGGGTGGTGGGGACACGGCACCGGGCTGCACTCGATGCGGCAGCGCGCGGAGGCGGCGGGCGGCAGCTGTGTCGTCCTGCTCTGGCCGGACGGGCGGTCGGGCACCCTCGTGCGCGCGGTGCTGCCCCGGGGGGCGGTGTGACCGCGCTGGACGACCGCCGGGTCGGGGAGGCGACCACCGGGATCCTGCTGGTGGACGACCACCCGCTGTTCCGCTCGGGCACCCGGGCGGCCATCGAGGGCAGCCCGGACCTCGACATCGTCGGGGAGGCGGCCACCGCCGAGGAGGCGCTGGCGCTGCTGGCCGGGGAGCGCGCGCGGGTCGACGTGGTGCTGCTGGACATCCAGCTGCCCGGTGCCTCGGGCATCGAGCTGGCCCGCGCGATCACCGAGGACGGCGTGCTCGGCGAGCCCGCGCCGCGGGTGATCATCGTCTCGATCACCGAGGACGACGACTCGGTGGTGGCCGCGCTGCGCGCCGGGGCGTTGGGCTACCTGCTCAAGGGGGTGTCCCGGGACGAGCTGCTGCGCGCGGTCCGCACGGTCGCGGCCGGGGGCGCGGTGTTCAGCCCGTCGATCGCGGGCAGGCTCCGGCGCTACTTCTCGGCGGTGCACGAACTCCCGGGGCGCGTCGCGTTCCCGGAGCTCACCGAGCGGGAGCGGCAGGTGCTCGACCTGATCGCGCGCGGCCACACGAACCGGCGGATCGCGCGCAAGCTGGTGCTCTCGGAGAAGACCGTGCGCAACCACGTCACCCACGTGTTCACCAAGCTGCGCGTCCGGGACCGGGAGGCGGCGGCGGTCCGGGCCCGCGACGCGGGTCTCGGCTGAGGCCCGCGGTCACCAGCCCGGCCTCGTAGGCGGCGATCACCAGCTGCGCGCGGTCGCGCGCCGCGAGCTTTGCGAACAGGTGGCCCAGGTGCGACTTGACCGTGGCCGGGCTCAGGTGCAGGGCGGCGGCGATCTCGGTGTTGGCCAGCCCGCGCGCGACGAGGGTCAGCACCTCGCGTTCGCGGGCGGTCAGGCCCTCGAGTGAGCCCGCGGGCGCGGGTAGTGGCTGGGTGTGGCGGGCGAACTCGGCGATCAGCCTGCCGGTCAGGCCGGGGGTGAGCAGTCCCTCGCCCGCGGCGACCACCCGGATGCCCGCGAGGAGGTCCTCGGGTGGGGTGTCCTTGAGCAGGAAGCCGCTGGCGCCCGCGCGCAGCGCGCCGAAGACGTAGGAGTCGAGGTCGAACATCGTCAGGATCAGGATCCGGACCGACCCCAGGGCGGGGGTGGCGCAGATGAGGCGGGTCGCCTCGATTCCGTCGAGGTCGGGCATCCGGATGTCCATCAGCACCACGTCCGGGGTGCTGCGGTGGGCCAGTTCGACGGCCTCGATGCCGGTGCGGGCCTCGCCGACGGCGCGCAGGCCCGGTGTGCTGTCGACCAGCAGCCGGAAGCTGCCGCGCAGCAGGGCCTGGTCGTCGGCGACGAGCACCCGGATCGGGTCGGTCACCGCGGGCCGCCCGGGTCGTAGGGGAGTCGGGCGCTGACCAGGAACCCGTGGGTGTCGCGCCGTCCGGCGGTGAGTTCGCCGCCGTACATCGCGACCCGTTCGCGCATCCCGACCAGGCCGTGGCCCGCCGGGGCGGTCGCTGCCGGGGTGGCGGGGGACCCGTCGTCGGACACCTCGATCCGCACCTCGTTCCCGGTTCCCTCCACGGTCACCCGGCAGCGCGTCGGGGCGGCGTGCTTGACGACGTTGGTCAGCGCCTCCTGCACGATCCGGTACACCGAGAGCTGCATGGCCTCGGGCAGCCGCTCGGCGCCGCGCACCCGCAGTTCGGCGTCCACGCCCACGCTCGCCGCCTCGCGGACCAGGTCCGGCAGCTCCGCGACCCCCGGTGCGGGGACCAGTTGGTCGGGTGTGGTCTCGGTGCGCAGGACGCCGAGCATGCGCCGCATCTCGGTCAACGCGTCGCGGCTGGTGGTCTCGATGGCGCGCAACGCCTCGCCCACGGCGGCGGTGTTGTCGGGGTCGTCGGGCTTCGCGGTGGCGAGCAGGTGTCGGGTGACACCGGCCTTGACCGCGACCACGCCCATGCTGTGGGCGACGACGTCGTGCAGCTCGCGCGCGATGCGGAACCGCTCCTCGGCCGCCACCCGGGCCGCCAGCTCGCCGGTGGCGCGGGTGGCGTAGGCGCGCCGCTCACGCACCGCGCGGCCGACCGTCCACGCCGCGCCCAGCATCGCCAGCCCGGTGGGCAGCAGGTCCAGCAGGTCGTCCTTCCACCAGCCGGGCGTTCCCACGACGAACTCGACCAGCAGCAGGGCCAGGCTCACGCCCCCGATGACGTAGGTCGGCAGCAGTCGGCGGCGCGGTTCGGTGAGTGCCACGGCGTAGAGGGCGAACGCCGCGGCGGCGAAAGGCTCCCGCAGGTCGCTCGTGGCCACTCCGAGCGCGGTCATCGCCAGCACCACAGCGAAGACCGGCACCGGCCACAGCCTGCGCACCGCGCCGGGTAGCCCAATGCCCGCCGCCACGGCGCACTGCCACCACGGGGCGGTGTCGGCCGAGCGGTGAGTCAGGGTGACGACCAGGAGCACGAGCGTGTAGGCGACCGCGGCCGCGCTGTCGAACGCCACCAGCGCGCGACGGCTCCACCGCCGCGCGACCACGGCGCGCAGGCCGGAATCGTGCACGGCACCGACTGTATTCACGCGCCCAGGGGCGCGCCTCGGACCAGGGGATGACATCCCCGCGAGTGACCCGGACGGGTGCGGCGCGACCGGGGCTCACCCGGGTGGGGGAGCGGCGGGTTCGGTGGCTGGGCCGATGTGCCGCGCGGCCGCGTGCGGGAGCGTGACCGGCATGATCGAGATGCGAAGTCTCACCAAGCGCTACGGGCCCACGGTCGCGGTCGACGACCTCACCTTCACGGTGAAACCCGGTCAGGTCACCGGGTTCCTCGGCCCCAACGGCGCCGGTAAGTCCACCACGATGCGGATGGTGCTCGACCTCGACGCCCCCACCGCGGGCGAGGTCCTGCTCGACGGCAAGCGCTACCACCAGCTGCGGCACCCGCTGCGCCACGTCGGCGCCCTGTTGGAGGCCAAGGCGGTGCACGGCGGGCGCACCGCCTACCACCACCTGCTGTGGTTGGCGCAGAGCAACGGGATCGGCAAGCGCCGGGTCCGGGAGGTGATCGACCTGGTCGGCCTGGACAGCGTGGCCGACAAGCGCGCGGGCGGGTTCTCCCTGGGCATGGGCCAGCGCCTGGGCATCGCCGCGGCGCTGCTCGGCGACCCGGCGGTGCTGCTGTTCGACGAACCGGTCAACGGTCTGGACCCGGAGGGGATCCGCTGGATCCGCACCCTGATGAAGGACCTCGCCGCGGAGGGGCGCACGGTGTTCGTCTCCAGCCACCTGATGAGCGAGATGGCGTTGACCGCCGAGCACCTGGTGGTCATCGGGCGGGGGCGGTTGCTGGCAGACACCAGCATGTCCGAGTTCATCAGCCGCAACTCCCGGTCGTTCGTCCGGATCCGCACCCCCGACGCGGTGCGGATGCGCGCCGTGCTCTCCGCGGCCGGGATCCAGGTCGAGCCGGGACCGGACCACACCCTGGAGGTCACCGGGGCGAAACCGGCGGTGATCGGCAACCTGGCCGCGATCAACGGCCTCACCGTCGACGAGCTCAGCCCGCAGTCGGCGTCGTTGGAGGACGCGTTCATGCAGCTCACCGCGGACGCCGTGGAGTACCGCGCGGGGGCGGGCCGATGAGCGGGCGCGGCTCGACCGGGGTGCTGGTCTCGGAGCTCACCAAGATCCGGACCGTCCGGTCGACGACGTGGACGCTGCTGCTGACCTTCCTGCTGTCGGTGGCGATCAGCCTGGCGCTGGCGGTGTTCATGCGCGGGGCGTTCGACCGGATCAGCCCGGCGGAGCGGGATTCCTTCGACCCGGCCGAGTTCGCGCTCGGCACGGTCGCCTACGGCCAGGTGGTGCTGGTGGCGTTCGCGGTGCTGGTGGTCAGCTCCGAGTACGGCAGCGGCACGATCCGCGCGTCGCTGGCGGCGGTGCCGCTGCGCGGCCGGTTCTACGGCACCAAGATCCTCGCGGGCGGCCTGCTCGCGTTCGTGGTCGCCGAGCTCACCGCGTTCGCGATGTTCTTCGTCTCGCAGGTCGCCCTCGGCGAGCACGGCGGGTCGCTCGGGGACCCCGGCGTGCTGCGCGCGGTGTTCGGCACCGGGGTCTACCTGACCCTGATCGCCTTGTTCTCCACGGGCGTGGCCACGGTCCTGCGCAGCTCGGCGCTCGCGCTCGGCGTGCTGATCCCGTTCTTCTTCATCGTGTCGAACCTGCTCGGGCACGTGCCGGGGATCAAGCGGGTCGGGCAGTTCCTGCCGGACCAGGCCGGGCACCAGATCATGCTGGTCACCACCCAGACCGACTCGGTGCTCGGCCCGTGGACCGGCCTGCTGGTGCAGGCGGCCTGGGCCGCCGCCGCGCTCGCGGGCGGCTACCTGGCGCTGCGCTCGCGGGACGCCTGAGCGGCGAACCGGGGCCGGGTCGGGACCGTTGTCCCACACTCCCGGGACCGCGGGCTTCCTAGATTCGAAGGTGTCAGACCAGGTGCGACCCCGCACCGAACACCTTCGCACACAAGGATTGGAGGAGCACCATGACCAAGAACGACGGCGTCGTCTACGAGCCGCCCACGCTGGTCAAGGCAGGCGACTTCGCCCAGGTCACCCTGGGCATCCCGCCGCCCCGCGACCCGGTGGACTGGACGTTCTGGCTGCACGCGCTGATCTGATCACCCCGGTGACCTGATCGTCGAGCGGCAGGCGGCGGGAACGGCTCACCCCGTTCCCGCCGCCGGTCCGCGCCCCCACCACGCCCGCCTGCCCGCGGCCCACGACCCGAAGAAGGAGCCATGGACTTTCTGATCCTCCCGGACGACCCGGGCGCCGACGTGCTCGCGAAATCCGCCCGGTCCGCGGCGGGATCGGTGCTGACGCACGCTTCCGGGCGGCCCTGGGTGGTGGGCCACTGGGCGGCCGAGGACCTCACCCTCGTCACCGCGGGCACCCGCAGGCTCGCCCTGTTCGGTCGCACCCGGCTCGACCCGCAGGTCGCCGAACGCGCCCTCGCCCGCGCGAGTTCCCTGCGGGACCTGGACCCCCTGCTCCGGGCGCTGCCCGGCGCGGTGCACGCGACCGCGTCCTTCGACGGCCGGATCCGGTGCCAGGGAACACTTTCCACCGCCCGGCAGATCTTCCACGCCGAGGTCGGCGGACTCACCGTCGCGGCGGACAGCCCCCGGCTGCTCGCCGAGTTCACCGCGGCTCCGCTGGACGAGGACACCCTCGCCCTGCGGCTGCTGGTGCCCGCCCCGCCGTGGCCGCTGACCCTGCGCACACCGTGGCGGGGCGTGCGCCAGGTGGCGGTCGGGCACTGGCTCGAGCTCGAACCGGACGGCCGCGCCCGCGAGATCGAGTGGTGGACGCCCCCGGCAGCCGACCAGCCGCTGGCCGAGGTCGCCGACCGGCTCCGGGACGCCCTGCTCGACGCGGTGTCCGTGCGGGTCGAGGGCAGGCCCGCGGTCGGCGCCGACCTCTCCGGCGGCCTCGACTCGACCAGCCTGTGCTTCCTCGCCGCGGCCGCCGGGGCGGACCTGGTGACCCACCACTGGCGGGCCAGGGACCCGGCCAACGACGACACCGAGTGGGCCGAGCGCGCGGCGGCCCGGCTGCCCGGGGCCCGGCACCGGTTCGTCGCCCCCAAGGACGCGCCGAGCTGGTACGAGGGGCAGGCCTCGCCCACCGAGCGGGCCGACGACGTCGAGGGCCCGCTGTCCTGGGACCGCAACCGGCTGCACATGGAGCACCAGGCGCGCGCCGACGCCGCCGACGGCGCCACCCTGCACCTGGTCGGCATCGGCGGCGACGAGCTGTTCACCACCCTGCCCACCTACCTGTGGTCGCTGGTCCGCGCGCACCCGCTGCGCGCGCTCTCCGACGTGCACCAGCGCCGCGTCGCGAACCGGTGGGCGTTCGGCCCGACCGTGCGCGGCCTGCTGGACCGCTCGCCGTTCGCCCGGTCGCTGACCGAGGCGGCGGACGTGCTCACCGACCCGGCCACCCCGCTGTCGGACCCCGGCCTGGGCTGAGGCGGCAGCTGGCGGCGCATGCCGCCGTGGACCACCCGCGAGACCGTGGAGTCCGTGCGGCGCCTGCTGCGCGAGGCCGCCGCGGCCGATCCGCAGCCGTTGGTGCCCGACCACGTCCGCCACCAGATGCTCGAGTACTCCGTCTACAGCGGCGGGGCCGTCCGGCAGATGCGGTTGGCCCTGGGCGGTTCCGGCGTCGAGTGGGACGCGCCGTTCCTCGACGACCGGGTCGTCGAGGCGGCGCTGTCGGTGCGGATCGCCGACCGCGCCGCGCCCGGGAAGTACAAGCCGGTGCTGACCGCGGCCATGCGCGGCGTGGTCCCGGACGAGGTGCTCGCCCGCCGCACCAAGGGCGAGTACAGCGCCGAGGCCTACGACGGCCTGCGCCGCAACCGCGGCACCCTGCTGGAGCTGTGCGACGACCTGCGGCTCACCCGGCTGGGCATGGTCGACCCCCGGCTG
Organism: Actinokineospora sp. NBRC 105648; assembly: GCF_030269645.1. Classification (GTDB taxonomy): domain Bacteria; phylum Actinomycetota; class Actinomycetes; order Mycobacteriales; family Pseudonocardiaceae; genus Actinokineospora. The sequence continues at coordinate 10,565 of NZ_BSTR01000003.1, forward strand.
CTGCGGGCCACCCTGCTCGACCCCGGCGCGAAGCTGGGCCAGCTGATCCCGGTGGAGAACACCCTCTCCTGCGAGACCTGGCTCCGCTCGCCCAGCTCCACACCCACTGAAACTGTGTCCCTGTCAGGAGATCCACGATGACACTGGCCCTGCGGAACGAGGTCACGATCACCGCCGTGGACGACGGCGCCGTGCTGCTCGACCAGCGCGACGGGTCCTACTGGCAGCTCAACCGCACCGGCGCGGCCAGCCTGCGGCTCCTGCTCGAGGGGACCTCGCCCGAGCGCACGGCCGCGCTGCTCACCGAGCGGCACCCCGAGTCGGCCGACCGCGCCCTCGGCGACGTCCGGGGCCTGCTGGACGCCCTGCGCGCGGCCGGTCTGGTGGTGGCGTCATGACCGTGCCCGCCGCCTCCGAACTCCGGGTCCACCTCCCGTGGCGACGGCAGCTGACCGCGCGCGCCGCCGTCGGCGTCGCGCGGCTGCTGATCCTGTTGCCGCCGGGCCGGTTGCGCAAGTCGCTGAAGCTGATCAGCAGAGGTGCCCGACCGGCCGAGGCCGCCCTGGCGCTGAGCGCCCGGCAGGCGACCGTGAGCGTCAGCGCGCGGTGCGCCGGACAGGGCTGTCTGCAGCGGTCGGTCGCCACCGCGGTCCTGTGCAGGCTGCACGGGCAGTGGCCGGACTGGTGCACGGGTGTGCGCACCCAGCCGTTCCGGGCGCACGCGTGGGTGGAGGTCGACGGAGTCGCGGTGGGCGAGATCGACGACATGAGCCAGTTCCACCCGACCATGACCGTGCGGTCGGCCTCGTGAGCGAGTACGCCGTGGTGGCCGAGGGGCTGCGCAAGACCTACGGCGAGCGGACCGCGGTCAAGGGCCTGGACCTGGCGGTCGCCCCCGGGCAGCTGTTCGGTTTCCTCGGTCCCAACGGCGCGGGCAAGAGCACCACGATCGGCATGCTGTGCACGCTCGTGCGCCCGACCGCGGGCCGCGCCGAGGTCGCCGGGCACGACGTGCTGCGCGCGCCCGCCGAGGTCCGCCGGGCGATCGGGCTGATCTTCCAGGAGTCCACTGTGGACCTGGACCTGACGGCCGAGGAGAACCTTCGGTTCCACGCCGAGCTGTTCGGCGTCCCGCGCCGCCGGGCCCGAGTCGCGATCGCCGAGCTGCTGGAGCTGGTCGAGCTGACCGACCGGCGCAGGTCGCCGGTGGGCACCTTCTCCGGCGGGATGCGCCGACGGTTGGAGATCGCCCGGGGTCTGCTGCACACCCCGCGGGTGCTGTTCCTCGACGAGCCCACCACCGGGCTGGACCCGCAGACCAGGATCTCGATCTGGGCGCACCTGCACCGGATCCGGCGCGAGCAGGGGGTGACGGTCTTCCTGACCACCCACCACCTGGAGGAGGCCGAGCACTGCGACCGGATCGCCATCCTGGACGCGGGGGAGTCGGTCGTCTCCGGCACGCCCGCCGAGCTCAAGGCCGTCATCGGTGCCGACCTCATCACGCTGCGGACCGGCGACGACGCGGCCGCGGTGCGGGCCCTGCGCGACCACTTCGGCCTCGACGCCGACGCGGGCGCCGACGGGGTGCGGGTGCGCGTGACCGACGGGGCGTCCTTCGTGCCCAAGCTCTGCGCCGAGCTCGCGGTGCCGGTGCACTCGGTGACCGTGACCGCGCCCGCCCTCGACGACGTGTTCGTCCACTACACCGGCCGCACCATCCGCGAGGCCGAGGACGGCCCGATGGCGCTCGCCGCGACCAGCGGGAGGTAGACGTGCTCGCTTCTCTCGAACTCCCACCCGATCCCTTGCGCCGCAACCGGTTCGGCACCGACCTGCGCACCATCCGGGTGCTGTGGCTGCGCGAGGTGATCCGGTTCGGCCGCAACCGGCTGCGGGTCGCCATGGGCCTGGTGAGCCCGCTGCTGTTCCTGCTCATCCTCGGCACGGGGCTGAACTCGCTGATGGGCGGGGGCGGTTTCCAGGGCTACCTGTTCCCGGGAGTGCTGCTGATGGCCGTGCAGGCGCCCGCGCTCGCCGTCGGGATCTCAATCGTGTGGGACCGGCAGTCCGGGTTCCTGCGGCAGATGCTCGTGGCACCGGTCCGCCGCGCCGCCCTGGTGGCGGGCCTGTGCCTGGGCGGCGCGACCGCGGGCACCCTCTACGGGCTGCTGGTCCTGGTCCTGGCGGGCGTCGCCGGGATCCCGTACCGCCCGGAACTGCTGCTGGTGCTGGGGGAACTCGTGCTGGTGTCGTTCACCTTCACCGCCATGGGCGTGCTCGCCGCGGTCTGCATCAAGCGGATCGAGACGTTCCAGGTCGTCATCAACCTCGCCCTGACCCCCCTGCTGTTCCTCTCCGGCGCGGTGTTCCCGGCGGGCGGCCTCCCCGGCTGGCTCAGCGCCGCGGTGGCCGTCAACCCGCTGGCCTACGCCGTTGACGCCCTCCGGCGGACCCTGCCCGGCGACGCGGCGCGGCTGCCCGGGACCACCGGGCCGCAGTGGTGGGGGAGCGCCCCGCCGCTCGTCGCCGAACTCGGTCTCGTCGCGGCACTGGCCGCGGTGGCACTGGTCGTCGCCGCCCGTCGGTTCTCCCGCGCCGAATGACAGCGCGGATCCACCTGCTCGGCCCGCTGAGCGCCGTCACCGCCGACGGCACGGCCATCCGACTCGGTGGCCCGAAGCCCCGCACACTGCTGGCGGCGTTGCTGCTGGCCCGCGACAGCGTGCTGCCCGACACGCACCTGGCCCGCCTGCTGTGGGCCGGAACCGCCCCCGCGACCGCCGAGGCACAGCTCTACACCTACGCCTCCCGACTGCGCAAGGCACTGGCACCGCACGTCCGGCTGCGCCGCCACCGCCCCGGCTACCAACTGCGATCAGAAGCCCACCTCGACACCGACGAGTTCACCCGACTCGTGCACCAGGGCCACCGCCTGCTGGCGGCGGGCGACCCCGAGACCGCCCTGCGGCACGCCGACGCCGCCCTGGCGTTGTGGCGCGGTCCAGCCCTCGCCGACGTCGCCGAACCGTTGCGGGCCGCGGAGTCCCCGCGGTTCGACGAGCTCCGGATGTCCGCCCTGGAAACCCGGATCGAGGCCTGCCTGACGCTGCACCCACCGGCGCGACTGCTCCCGGAACTCACCGCCCTGGTGGCCCGCCACCCGATGCGCGAGCGGTTCCGGGCGCAGCTGATGGTCGCGCTCTACCGCGACCAACGCCAGACCGAGGCCCTGCAGGTCTACCACCGGGGCCGGGCACTGCTCGACGACCACGTCGGCGTCGCACCCGGCCCCCTCCTGCGGCAGACCTACCAGCACATCCTCACCGGGCACATCCTCACCGGGACGGCGCCGGATACCACTGCGACTGGAAGTCCACGTCGAGCTGCTCCGGGGACCGCCGCAGCCACCGCCTGGCCAACGGGGCGACCGTCGAGCGGGGCAACCCGGGATTGACCACCCGGTGCCCCGGCTTGGCGATCGACTGCAACGCCCACGCGAACCCGATCAACGGGTCCAACCGGGCCCACCGGTGCCGGTCGATGCCGAGGAACATCATCGACCGCAGGAACACGTGCCACAGGTGGTACCCGGTCGGCGGGTCCCCGTCCATGGTGTGCACCTCGGCCTCCACATCGGCGCGCCGGGGGTCGAACAACGTCCCCTGCCCGAACTCGGAGAACGCCGTCACGAGCCGCGGGTCGTCGTGGCGGTAGTACTTGTCCACCACCCCGAGCTGCACCCCCGACAGAACCCGGAGCGGATCGGCGATCGGCCGCACGAACTCGGTGTAATCGGCCGGATAACCACTGCCCGCGCTCATCGTGAACCAGTTGCCCACCATCAACTGCACGGAGTTGTCACCCAGGATGTCGTGGATGGCCGCGAAAGCGGCGGTGACCTCCGGTATTCGGTGGAACAGGGTGACATCGTCGAACTCGTACCAGAACTCATTCGCCCGCCGGTCCCCGACCATCCCCGGCACCGGCGGAAACCCACCATGTCCACCATGCCCGCTCGAGCCCACCGGGCCCGCGGCGGCAGGCACCGCCAACCCCCCGACCCCGGCCAGCACCGCCGCCCCAGCCGAGATCCTGAGCAAACCCCGTCGATCAATGTGTTGCGCCATAACGAATCCCTCCTCTACAACGAGTCTAGGAGCGACTTCTATACATTCCCCATCACCACCCGACCCGACACGACCCGGTGATAAAGAAGGAGGGAGGAGGAACAAAGGAAGTGAGCAAGGAAGTGAGTCGAGGTGCCCGCAATCCCGCCTCCACCCGCCTCCATCCGGCACCTCTCCACCCCAAGGCGGCACCCCCTCCTGCCACCCCCTCCTGCCATCCGACAGCCCCACCGTTACCCGGCAGCCCCACTGCACCCCGGCGACCACCCCGCCCCTGCATCCCATACGCAGCCAAAACACGGGCTGGACTGGTCTGTCAAGGCATCGTTCCCGCCTTGACAGACCAGTCCAGCCCGTAGTCACACTTGGCGTAGGGGAAGCAGGGACCCACGACGGCAACACTCAAAACGGCAGCCCAGAGCAGCAACACCAAGCACAAGAGCAGCCCCGCCCGCCCTCCACACCAGACCCCCAGCCACAATGCCCCCGTGAGCGTCGACGAGATCCTCAACGCAATCCCGCCCCTGGCGATCTACGTGATCGTCGGCCTGGTCATCGGCATCGAGAGCGTCGGGATCCCCCTGCCCGGCGAGATCGTGCTGGTGAGCGCCGCCCTGCTGGCCTCCCAGCACGACAGCCTGAGTCCGGTGTGGATCGGTGTGTGCGCCAGCGCCGGTGCCATCGCGGGGGACAGCCTCGGCTACCTGATCGGGCGTAAGGGCGGTCCTCGGCTGTTCGCCTGGGCCGGGCGTAAGTTCCCGAAGCACTTCGGGCCCACGCACATCGCCAAGGCTCGGGCGCTGTTCGCCAAACGCGGGGTCTGGGCGGTGTTCTTCGGTCGTTTTGTCGCATTGCTGCGGATTCTCTCCGGGCCACTGGCCGGGTCCCTACACATGAGCTACGGCAAGTTCTTCGCCGCCAACGCCGCGGGTGGGATCGTCTGGGCCGGTGGTACCACGGCGCTGGTGTACTACCTGGGCACGATCGCGGAGAAGTGGCTGTCCCGGTTCTCCTGGATTGGCCTGGGTGTCGCCGTCCTGGTCGGCGTGATCGTTACGCTGGTGGTCCGCAAGCGGATGGCCGCCCAAGAGCCGGGGCCGGACGAGGTGTCCGAGCAGGCCTGACCACCGCGCGGTCGGACGGGACGGGGGCGGTTGGGGCGTGGATCACCTGACGGCGGTGCGCGAGCGGGTCCCGACGACGTGGATCACCTGGGCGGCGTGGGCGGCGGCGAACGCCATCATCGGCGTGTGTGCCGCGATCCCGTTGACCACGGCGCTGGTGTTCTCCCACTACGTGCGGGCCATGGCCTCGGGCACGACCCCGGCGCCCTACCACGGCCTCGAGGCCAGGCTGAGCCTGTTCGTCCTGCTCTTCGGCGGGGGCGTCGTGGTGGCCGCGGTCGTGCTGGTCAACCGGGTGGCGCGGCGCAGGCTCGGGCTGACCGGGCCGCGGGCGGTGTTGTTCTGGGTGGCGACCCTCGCCGTCGTGCTCACCCCCTTCTACTTCTACGCGCGCACCGGCATCTGACCCGCGGACCCTGGCACCGAGGGGGAGCGGGCGAGATGGCCTATTCGCTGCTGGCGTTGCGGTGGTGCCTGTGCGCGGTGTTCCTGATCGCCGCGGTCGCCAAGTCCCGGCACTTCACCGCTTTCCTGGACTCGATCGTCGAGCTGCGGATCGTGCCGAGTGGGATACGACGCCCGACGGCGGTCGTGGCCATCGCCGCCGAGTTGGCCGTCGCGGGCCTGCTCGGCTGGGGCCCGACCGCCCGATCCGGTTTCATCGCCGCGCTGGTGCTCACCGCGATCCTCACCGCGGTCCCCGCCAGCGCGATGCTGCGCCGCCAACACGTCCGGTGCGCGTGCTTCGGGGCCGCGCGCACCCCACTGGGCTGGTGGCAGCTAGCCCGGAACCTGCTGCTGCTCGCCATGGCGGCCGTGGGCGCCGCGATCCCGGCCCCGGGCGTGGCACTGGCGGCGCCGGGCGTCCTGGTCGCCCTGGCCGCGGCCACGGTCGGCACGGCCGTGATCACCCTGTCCGACCAGGTCGCGGAGTTGCTGGCGGTCCGCTGACGGCGCGGAACCACAGTGGCGTCGCAGCCCAGGACCGGCGCTTCGCCGTTACCCGCGCGGACTCCCGTACGTCCTGTGTGGACAGTTCCCGTCCGGCGGTAGCCGGACGTCCACCCGCAGCCCACCCTGCTCGCCCGGGGTGGCCGAGACACCGCCGTCGTGCGCGGCGACGATCGAGCGCACGATCGAGAGGCCGAGCCCGGCGCCGTCGCGGTCGTTCGTGCGCTCCGCGGTCAGCCTGCGGAACGGCTCGAACAACGACGACACCGCCTCCGCGGGGACCGGTTGGCCGGTGTTGCGCACCGAGAGCGCGGGTTCGTCGGCCACGACGACCTCCACCCAGCCGCCGGGTTCGTTGTACTGGATGGCGTTGTGCAGCAGGTTGCTGACCATCCGCTCCAGCAGCACCGGGTCGCCCGGCAGCGTCCGCTCGACCACCCGGCGGCGCAGCGTGACCCCGCGGTCGGCCGCCAGCTGCTCGTAGGAGCGCATCACCTCCGCGGCCAGGGTGTCCAGCCGGACCGGGGTGGTGCTCGGCAGCCCCCGGTCGCTCTCGGCCAGCACCAGCAGACCCTCGATCAGCCGCTCGTGGCGCTCGTTGACCAGCAGCAGCTGCGCGCCCAGCCGGTTGAGCGCCGGGTCCTCGCCGCCGGTCACCATCGCGACCTCGACCAACGTCCGCTGCACCGCCAGCGGGGTGCGCAGCTCGTGCGAGGCGTTGGAGGCGAACCGGCGCTGGCTCTCGAAGCTGGCCACCATCCGGTCGAGCATCTCGTCGACCGAGTCGGCCAGCGCGCGCAGGTCGTCGTTCGCGCCGCCGCGGCGGATCCGCTGGCCCAGGTTCTGCGGCCCGAGCTGCCGCACCACGACCGCCATCCCGTGCAGCGGCCGCAACGACCGCCGGGCGGCGAAGCGCAGCAGCGCCACGAAGGCGACGAGCGCGACCGCCAACCCGATCACCCACAGCGCCTTGGCGGTCCCGTCGTGCGGGACGCACGTGCCCGCCGCGTACTCGCAGGTGCGGGTGAGCGAGACGTAGCCCTCGTAGAGCAGGTCCCGGGTGGCCCGGTCGACCAGCAGGCCGAGCAGGAACGTCAGGCCGCAGGCCAGCGCGACCCGGTCGCGCAACGACACCGGTGCCCGGCTCACGCGCCGAACCGGTATCCCGCGCCCGAGACGGTGTGGATCACCGGCGGGTCGCCCAGCTTGCGCCGCAACGTCATCACCGTCACCCGGACCGTGTTGGTGAACGGGTCCGCGTTCTCGTCCCACGCCTTCTCCAGCAGCTCCTCCACGCTCACCGCGGTCCCCGGGGCCGCGCGCATGAGCACCTTGAGCACGGCGAACTCCTTGGGCGACAACGACAGCGGCCGCCCGTCGCGCGCCGCGTACCGCTTCGCCGGGTCCAGCTGCACGCCCGCGCGGTCGAGCACCGGCGGCAGCGCCCGGTGCGCCCGCCTGCTCAGCGCCTGCACCCGGGCGACGAGCTCGGCGAAGGCGAACGGCTTGGTCAGGTAGTCGTCGGCGCCGAGCCCCAACCCGTCGACCCGCTCCCGGATGCCAGCCGCCGCGGTCAGCATCAGCACCCGCGTCTCGCCGTCACCGGCGACGATGCGCCTGCACACGTCGTCGCCGTGCACCCTGGGCAGGTCGCGGTCGAGCACGACCACGTCGTAGCGGTGCACCGCGACCCGCTCCATCGCCGAGTCGCCGTCGTAGCAGACGTCGACGGCCATGTGCATGTGCCGAAGGCCCTCGGCGATGGTGTCGGCGAGCAACTCCTCGTCCTCGGCCACGAGAACACGCATGGATCCCCTTCCCCCAGGGGCATCGTAGCCCGACGGGGTAAAAGTCAGATAAAGGTCGACCTTACCGGCACGCCATGGGGGTGTCAGTACACATGCCGCATGCGAGTTCTCGCCGCTGTGGCTGTTGTGCTCTCGGGCGCCTGGATTGTCTACTTCGCGAACTACTACCAGCTTGACCTGGAAGTTTACCGAATCGGCGTGGACACCTGGCTGACCGGCGGGAACATTTACGAAACGCTGCCCAAGACGTCTCTCGGTTTCACGCTGCCGTTCATCTACCCGCCGATCTCGGCGGTCGCGATGATCCCGTTGACTGTCGTGTCGTTCCCGGTGGCCAGCGCCGTCATGGCATTCCTCACCGTCACGCTCGCGGCGGTGACGATGGCCGTGGCGCTGCCCGCGCTGCGGCTGTCGAGGAACTGGCTGGTGCTACTGCCCGCGCTGCTGTTCCTGGAACCGTTCCGCTCCACCCTGTTCTACGGGCAGGTGAACGTGGTCCTGATGGCCATGGTGGCGGCGGACTGCCTGGTCCGGACCCCGCGCTGGCCGCGCGGCGCCCTGGTCGGGGTGGCCGCGGCGCTGAAGCTGACCCCGGCCGCGTTCATCCTGTTCTTCCTGCTCCGCCGCGACTGGAAATCACTCAGGAACGCCGGGATCTCCTTCGCCGCCGCCACCGGTGCCGGATTCCTCTTCGCCTGGGATGAATCAGTCGAGTTCTGGACCAAGGCGGTGTTCACCACCGGTGAGAAAGTGGGCGTCGGCTACGAGGGAAATCAATCCATCCTGGGTGCACTCACCCGAGTGGACACCACGTGGCTGTGGCCGGTCCTGGCGGTGGCGGTAATCGCGTTGGCGGTCGCCGGAATGCGCCGAGTGGACGGCCCACTGGCGTTCGCGGTGAATGCGCTGGCAATGCTGCTGGTGTCGCCGATATCGTGGTCCCACCACTGGGTCTGGTGCCTGCCGGTACTCCTCGTCTTCTTCGCCTACGGGCAGCGGACACTCGCCCTGGGCGGGGCGGTGGTGTTCTTCGCCGCGCCGCACTGGTGGACGGACTCGTTCCTGGTCAACACATACCTCTACTACGCGGTACTGGCCCTGGTGGTTGTGTCGATGACCACGAGGACCCGGCTGCGGGCGGATCCGACGGCTGCGGCCGCTGTGGCGTCCACCCCGTGGCTCCGCCTGCCGAGGCCCCGGGCGCGCGGCTCGGCCGAGACCGCGCCGGATGTCCGCGCCGCCGCCCCGGCGCCCGCGCTGGCGAGTCCACCTAGGACACTCGACTGAGGGGTCCACAGTGGATCATTGGGCGGCTGGGCGCCCAGCTCGGCCATGATCGACAAATTGGTTGAACCATTGAGGTGTCCTGGGCGCGGGGCCGGGTACTCCACGGGACATGAGGCACCCGGACATCACGGACAACGACGTAGCGGTGTTCGCCACCACCGTGCCGGGCCGGGTCGAGCACCTGGCGACCCTGCGCGGGCAGCTGCAGCGCTGGCTGGACTCCCGCCGCGTCCCGGAGCCGCTGCGCGAGGACGTGGTGCTGGCCGCGCACGAGGCGGTGAGCGACGCGATCCATCAGCAGGGCGCGGAGAAGGAGGACACGACCGTCACCCTGCACTGGGACGAAGCGGGCGTGGTGATGACCGCGATCGACCACTACACGTGGACGGCGGGGACCTCGGGCTCCGGGGACGACCGCGACCACCGGCTGCGCCTGATCGCCCGGGTCGCCGAGCGCGTGGACCTCACCGTCGAGGAGGACCACGGCACGCTGACCGCCTACTTCACCACCGACGGCGACTGACCCGCGGACTGGACCGGCGTACCGGTCACTCCAGGCCCATGGACCGGCGGATCTCGGCGAGCTTGGCCCGGCCCGCCTCCTCGCGGTCGGCGAGCTGCTCGTCCAGGGACTTCACGTCCGGGCCGGAGCCACCCAGACCGGCCAGCTCTACCGAGCCCGCGGAGGTGTGGACGCGGTTCTCGATCCGGTCGCGGACGTAGTCGAAGCTGGGGACGCCGCCCGCGGAGTAGTCGGCGGGCGGGAGCACCGGCGCGGGTGCGGTGGCGGGCTCGTCGACGAGCTCGGCGTCCACCACGTTCGGGTCGTCGCTCATCGTCCGCTCCATCCGCTCGGTGCCGTTCCACCCCACCTTATCCCCGGTCACCGTCTCACGGGTGAGCCGGACCGGGGCGGTGGGGTCGTCCACGGGGGAGCAGGGTCAGAAGAGTCAGAAGATGATGACCAGCAGCAGGATCAGCGCCAGAGCCACGGCGATGATCGTGGGGATCAGCGCGGGCGAACGGCGGTAGTGGCTCTGCACCGAGGTGGTGCGGAACCAGTTGCCCGGCAGTCGACGGCGGTGCTGTTGGACCCGAGGCATGGCTGCTCCCAACCCTGTTGCGCCCCGCGGCGGAGCGCGGGGCGGCGGAACCGGACCTGGCACCGGGTCCCGAAGAACCCGATCATGCTTCACGTACCCCGTGTGGGTGGCCCTGACACCTGCGCGTCACCGGCAATGTGCGGTGCTATCGGGCTGGGTACCCCGTCCGCAGGACTTCCTCGATCACACCGGACAGGGTGGCCTCGCTGTTCAGCTTGCCCACGACCTCGTCGGTCAGCGGGCGCAGCGCGTACACGTGGCGCACCGCGGCCAGGTCCACCGACGTCTCGTAGTAGTCCTGGGCGAACTCCTGGAAAGCCTCGGGAGTGCCGTCGGCGAGGGGGCTGAACAACCAGTCGGCGCCGTCGTCCCCGTCACCGGGGAAGTCGATCTCACCGTGGTGCCACCGGTCGTCGGTGTGCTCCCGCCACAGGCAGACGGTGACCGAGGGAACGCCCTCGTCGGCGAAGGCGGGCTCGTCGACACACGGCTGGAACACGGCGGGCACCCGGTCGAGCACACCGGGCCACGGTTGCCCGTCGTCGGTGGCGTACGGGCTCATCGGCGACTCGTGGTCGAAACCGCGGACGAAGGCGCCCGCGGGGGTGAACGCGATGGAGTACTCGTCACCGCCGCCGTTGCGCTTGACCGACACCTCGGTTCCGGGGGACCAGGCGGGGTCGTGGTCGTGGTAGCGGTCGTCCCTGTCGGGGGAGAGGAGGACGTCCAGCGCCGCCAGGGCGATGCAGCGGGCGCGGAGCTGGTCGATGGGCGGGAGGTGTTGGGCTAGGTCGTAGACGGTCATGCGGTGCATTAGACCTGTGTGAGTCGGGCGTGGATCTGCAGGGGTTGCGGGCTTTGCTCAGAGCCCTGGGCTTGGTCGAGCTTGTGCCGCCCCGCGCTCTCCAGCAGGGCGGGCTGGTCCGGAGTGGCTGTCTGGCTGGGTGGTGAAGTGTTGCGACAGGTGGTTATTCAAGGTGGATGGCGGTCGCGCGGGGGTATTTGTGGCCGGGGATCGGTGTGGGGGAACCGGTGAAGGACACCGAGGTTCCAGTGAGGAGCAGGGTGTAGCCGTTGGGTAGTTCGTCGCGGGAGGCGAACCATGAAGCGCCGCGGGTGTCGGTGATGAAGCCGTGGGCTTGGCCCGGCCGCCAGCCGGTCACGGTGCCGCGTCGGCGGCCGCGGGGGAGGCCCGGTGCCGCGGCGACGGCCTCTGTGGACCGCACGAAGGGGCGCCGCAGGGGGTAGTCGTCGCGGTCGGCGGGGGCGAACAGCGCGTCGAAGGACGGGGTTGTGGTGGCGGCGGCGCGAAGTGGTGCGGCGGTGCGGGGTGTCCACTCCGGAGGTAGTGGCAGTTCGTCGACCACCGGTACCACGACCCGTATTCCTCGGCGGGTGAGGCGGGTGGCCAGTGGGGTGAAGTCGGCGTCGCCGGTGACCAGGACGACCCAGTGCAGGGGGGTGGTGGTGGCGCGTTCCCAGGCCTCGAGTGCGAAGTGGACGTCGACGCCCTTCTCCTTGCCGCCGTGCAGGGGCAGGTCGTGGCGGGTGATCCCGGCGACGGCCAGGGCGGTGTCGAAGGAGGTGGCCGGGGTCTCGATGCGGCCCCGAACGTAGTGCGCCTCCCGCACCACGCACTCGTCGAGTGGGCGCCCGGTCTGGGTGTGCACGAACCACCGCAGCGCGTCGTGGAAGCCGTCGAGGGCGACTCGGGCGGCCCGCGGGTGGGCGGTGGCGTAGAAGTCACTCAGGTACGCGAACCACGTCCCGTCGTAGAACACACCGATGTGCACGAGTTCACCCACTTGGCCGACCTTACCGGGCGGGTGTCGGCGGCAGATCCCCGTCCGCGCGTCGGCACGCCGGATCACCCGAAACTCGTCCCGGCTCCCGGCCTGATGACACGGACGGCCCTTGTTTTCCCTTGCGGCACTTGCGGTGCCGCCTCGCGGACGGTTCGCCAGAGCGAAGGGTGAACCGCGTTTCCCTGAACGGTGTTGATGCCCACCTGCGGGCGGGTGTGGTCAGTGACGTACTCGACGGGACGGTGCGGACCACGCGGACCAGCGGACCGCTGACCGGCACGAACTCGCACACCGTCGGGGCGGCCAACCCGAACCTCGACTGCGCCCTGCGCGGTCTGTCGAGCCTGTCCGTGCCGATCGGGCAGACGACCTTCCTCTGATCGCCGCGCGGCCCGTCCGGTCACCGAACCGCGGCGGTCACTTGGCGGCGGTGAGGTACGCGGTGAGGATGGTCAGGTGGGTGCGACTGGCGCCCGCGTGCCGGGCCCGGCCCTCGTCGGTGATGCGGACGAAGACGCCGCGGCGGTCGGCCTCGCACAGGGACCGGTCGACCAGGCCGGCCTTCTCGAGGCGGGCGACCGTGCGCGACAGGGCGCTCTGGCTCAGGTACATCGCCGCGGCGAGGTCCTGCATGCGCAGGCTGTCGCAGTCTTGGGCGGCGAGCCGGTCGAGCGTCTCGAACTCGTTCATGCTCACGCCGTGCGCCTCGGCCAGCTCGCGGTCGAGCCTGCAGGCGATCTCGTTGTAGCGCAGCGTCAGCGACCGCCACTGGTCGATGAGCTCAGGCCGCTGGAACATGGCCTGCACCCTAGCATGCGCAGACAACATATGTCGATGCATCTTATGCGCTGGAATAACATGTTGCTACATTAGATGCTGTCGCATGTAGTTTGGCGCTGTGTCTCTCACCGAAACATCACCCGCCCCCGCGTCCACGCGGGCTCCCGCCTGGTCCGGCCGGCTCTGGGGAGTGCTGGCCGTGTTGTGCGTCGTGCTGTTCCTCGACGGCATGGACGTCTCCATGGTCGGTGTCGCGCTGCCCTCGATCGGCGCCGAGCTGGGCATGTCCGACTCGTCGCTGCAGTGGCTGGTCAACGGTTACGTGCTCGGCTACGGCGGTCTGCTGCTGCTCGGCGGCCGCACCGCGGACCTGCTCGGCCGCCGCCGGGTCTTCCTCATCGCGCTCGGCGCGTTCGCCGCGGCCTCGCTCGTCGGCGGCCTGGTCGACGACGGCGTGCTGCTCGTGATCACCCGCTTCGCCAAGGGGCTGGCCGCCGCGTTCACCGCGCCGACCGCCATGTCCATCCTCACCACGACCTTCCCGGAGGGTCCGGCCCGCAACCGGGCGCTGTCGATCTTCACCGTGTTCGGCGCCAGCGGGTACTCCTCCGGCCTGATCATCGGCGGCCTGCTCACCAGCGTGGGCTGGCGCTGGACCTTCCTGACCCCGGTGCCGCTGGCCCTGGGCGCGCTGGTGTTCGGCCTGCGGCTGATCCCGCGCGACACCACCCGCGCCGAGGGCGGCCACGACTTGTGGGGCGCGGTCACCCTCACCACCGGCATGCTGCTCGCCGTCTACACCGTGGTCACCGCCCCCGAGCGCGGCTGGCTCTCCCCGCTGACCCTGGGCTCGATCGTGGTGGCCGCCGGGCTGCTGGTGGCGTTCGTGCTGATCGAGAACCGGATCGCGCACCCGCTGATCCGCCTGGGCATCCTGCGGGTGGCAACGGTCGTCCGGGCCAACCTCAGCGTGATCGCGCTGATGGGCTCCTACATCAGCTTCCAGTTCATGATGACTCTTTACCTGCAGAAGGTCCTGGGCTGGGCACCGTTGGCGATGGCGTTCGCGCTGCTGCCCGCGGGCCTCGTGGTGGTGGTCGGCTCACCACTGGTCGGCAAGCTCATCGACCGCTACGGCACCGAACGGCTCATCCTGGCCTCCATGGTGTCGTTGAGCCTGGGCTACCTCTGGTTCCTGTTCACCGCGGGCGGCACACCGGACTACCTCACCTCCATCCTGCCCGCCATGCTGCTCCTCGGCGGCGGGTTCGGGTTCGGCTTCAGCGCGATCATGGCCCAGGGCACCGACGGCATCGACGACGCCGAACAGGGCCTGGCCGCGGGCCTGCTCCAAACCTCCGGCCAGGTCGGTTCCGCCCTCATCCTGGCGGTCGTCACGGCAGTGCTGGCGGGCGCCACCACCCCCACCGACCTCAGCGGGTTCCGACCAGGCTTGAACCTGGTGACCGTGGTGGCGGTAGTCGGCCTGCTGCTCAACCTCGTACCGCTGGCACGCCGCGCACGTCGCCGCTGAATCGGGGGCAAGGGGGACTACCGGCCCGCTACCGCGCACGTCTTCGGCCAGGACGGTACTCGGCAAATGCCGGGACACCACCAAGCCGACCTCGACGTGCTGGTGGCGGGCCGGTGGTGCGCACCCGGGCTTGCATCGCGGCACATCGTTGGTATGACTGGGAATAGCGGACTACAGTCCACTTCAGACGCCGATCACCGATGGATCGGTTGGCGTTCGGCGGAATCTCCCGGGACAGTTCACCCGACGAGAATGTGGATCGTCACCGGACCGGGGGAAACCTTTACCAGCACACGGGAAACCCTTTCCAGCGATGATCTCCGTTCGCTAGATTCCTTGTGCTGTCACCGAATCCCAGCGCGAATCCGATGCGGACCCGTCCCAGGCACCGCGATCCCGCGCGTCCCCCACCCTGACCCCCGAGAGGAACCACCGGTGCGCCTGCCAGCACGCAAACACGTCCCCATCGCACTCGCCGCGCTCAGCCTCACGACCCTGGCCGTCCTGGTCCCCACCGCCACCGCCGCACCGAAGACCGGCACGCACACGGCGGCGGCACCCACGACCTTCCCGCCGTCGTCGACCCCGAACTCGACCACCCCGACCATCCCGTCCTCCTCGACCCGGACCACGCAGACCACCCCGACGGTCCCGTCGTGCTACACCCCGATCCCGACCACGACGACCACCACCACGACCACGCCCGGCCCGACCTACACCACCTCCGTCCCCGCGCCGGGGACGACCTACCAACCGGCACCCGGCGCCCTGACCAGCCTCCCGCAACCCACGACCAGGCCGTCGACACCGGGCGAGAACATCGCCCTGTTCGGCTACGCCCAGGCATCCTCGACCACACCGGGCTACTGGGCCACCAAGGTCAACGACGGCTACACCAACGCGGGCCAGGACTGCCGGGACAGCTGGAGCACCACCACCCGATCAGCGGACGCAGGCCCGGAATGGGTCGCCATCCGCTGGCACGACTACACCAGCGTCGGCCACATCGTCCTGCACACCACACCCGGCAACCAGCTGCGCGACTTCGACATCCAGGTCCTCCACCAGAACGGCACCTGGTACGACACAGTCGGGACCTACAACTACAACACCGCGAACACCGTGCAGGTCTGGTTCCCGCCCCGCCTCAGCAGAGGCGTCAGGGTGTTGGCGAAGGTCGGTCCCTCCAGCCAGCCGAACGTGCTGCGGGTGAACGAGGTCCAGGTATACGCCTACTGAAGGCTGACCCCGCTGGTACGCGACAGGATCCCGACCTCGCTGGTACCCAAGTGAATCCCGCTCCCCAGCAAACCGCAGCGGATAGGCCGATCTCGCTGGTACGCCAGAGAATAGCGACCCCGCTGGCACCGAAGCCCAGCCATGGACCCGCCCGCCACCACCCACCCATCCGCAGCGGATAGGCCGACCGCGCTGGAACGCAACGCCCGCTACGGATGCTCGATCTAGTGGACTCGCTTCGTGTGGGGGGAGAGTGCCGCTAAACTTGCCGTGGGTGGGAATGCCCTTACCTGCCCTTTTCTCTCCACCGCGGTGCTCTAGGGGCCCCACACGAAGCGAGTTCACTAGATCGAGCCCCGTCTTTTCCTCGGGCAGCCCATGTCTACGAGCCACCCGTGGCGTCGACCCCCGGGCGGCACACCTCATGAGCTGCCCGAGTAAGAGCGGGGCTCGATTGGCTGGACTGCCTTCGCGTGGGGCCCCTAGAGCACCGCGGTGGTGAAAAAAGGGCGGGTGAAGGGCATCCCCACCCACGGCAAGTTTAGCGGTGCTCTCCCCCCACACGAAGGCAGTCCACCCAATCGAGCACAAACGTAACGGGTCTTGCGTACCAGCCGGCTCGGCATTTAGAGAGTGAAGAGCAAGGAGGACAAGGGAGGACGAGAGGTAGATTGCTGTGTGGCCGGTGGCCGTGGAACGCCGCTGTAGCAATGGATTGCGGCGTTCCACGGTCCCTAGCCCGTCACAGCAACGCAGTGGCCTCGGTCAGCGTGTGCCGGAGGATTCGCTCGATCTCGTCGAACTCCGCCTGTCCGGAGGTCAACGGCGGTGCCACCTGCACCACCGGGTCCCCTCGGTCGTCCGGCCTGCAGTACAGCCCGTTCTCGAACAGGGCTCCCGGTAGGAAACCACGGATCAAGCGTTCGCGTTCGTCCGCGTCCAGGGTTTGCTTGGTGTGCTTGTCCTTGACCAGTTCCACTGCCCAGAAGTATCCGTCGCCTCGGACGTCGCCGACGATGGGGAGGTCTAGCAGTTTGCCGATGGTGGCGCCGAAGGCGGCTTCGTTGTCCAGGACTCGTTGGTTGAGTCCTTCGGTGTCGAAGATGTCCAGGTTGGCGAGGGCGACCGCCGCGGAGACCGGGTGGCCGCCGAAGGTGTAGCCGTGCGGGAACACCGTCTTGCCGTGCAGGAAGGGTTCGATGATCCGGTCGCTGGTGATCATCGCGCCGATCGGGGCGTAGCCGGAGCTCATGCCCTTGGCGCAGGTGATGATGTCGGGTTGGTAGCCGAACTTCTCGCAGGCGAAGGTGGTGCCGTGCCTGCCGAAGGCGCAGATCACTTCGTCCGAGACCAGTAGGACGTCGTGGGTGTCACAGATCTCGCGGACCCGTTCGAAGTATCCGGGTGGTGGGGTCAGGCAACCACCGGAGTTCTGCACCGGTTCCAGGACCACCGCGGCCACGGTGTCCGGGCCCTCGAAGAGGATGGCCTCCTCGATCCGGTCCGCGGCCCAGCGGCCGAAGGCGACCAGGTCGTCGGCGTGTTCGCGGGCTCGGTAGAAGTTGGTGTTGGGTACCCGGAAACCGCCGGGGGTCAGGGGTTCGAACTGCTGCTTCATCGCGGGCAGGCCGGTGATGGCCAGGGCGCCCTGGGGTGTGCCGTGGTAGGCGACGGCGCGGCTGATCACCTTGTGCTTGAGGGGTTTGCCGATGAGCTTGAAGTACTGCTTGGCCACCTTCCAGGCGCTCTCCACGGCCTCGCCGCCACCGGTGGTGAAGAAGACCCGGTTCAGGTCGCCCGGTGCGGCGTCGGCGAGGCGCTCGGCCAACTGGATGGCCGGCGGGGTGGCGTAGCCCCACACCGGGAAGTAGGCCAGTTCCGCCGCCTGGGCGGCCATCGCGTCGGCCAGTTCGCGGCGGCCGTGGCCGACCTGGACCACGAACAGGCCGGACAGCCCGTCCAGCACCCGCCTGCCGCGGTTGTCCCAGAGGTGGGCGCCCTCACCGCGGGTGATCACCGGGATCTGCTGCTGCGCGTGCGTCGAGAGCCTGGTGAAGTGCGGCCAGAGGTTGCCCCACCCGGTGCCGCCGAGGGCGGACGCGGCCGGGTCGTGCTCGGTGAGCGTCATGTGTGCCGTCCTTCGTCTCAGTCGTTGCGGGGGAAGCCGAGGTCGAGGCCGTGCCGCGTGCCGTCGGGCCAGCGGGAGGTGACGACCTTGCCCCGGGTGAAGAAGTGCACGCCCTCGGTGCCGTAGGCGTGGGTGTCGCCGAAGAGCGAGTCCCGCCAACCGCCGAAGGAGTAGTGGGCGACCGGGACCGGGATCGGCACGTTGACCCCGACCATGCCGACCTCGACCTCGTTCTCGAACCGCCGGGCGGCGGCGCCGTCGCCGGTGAAGATCGCCGTGCCGTTGCCGTACCGGTTGGCGTTGACCAGGTCCAGCGCCTCGGCGTAGCTGTCGACCCGGACGACCGAGAGCACCGGTCCGAAGATCTCGTCGGTGTAGACCGACATCTCGGGGGTCACGTGGTCGAGCAGCGTCGGGCCGAGGAAGAAGCCGGAGCCGTCGGCGTCGGGCACGACCTCCCGGCCGTCGACCACCAGCTTGGCGCCCGCCCGCTCGCCCGCGGCGACGTAGTCGGCGACCTTGTCCCGGTGCGCGCCGGTCACCAGCGGCCCCATGTCGCAGCCGCGCCTGCCGTCGCCGGTGCGCAGGCCGCGGGCCCGTTCGGCGATCGCGGCCACCAGCGGGTCGGCGACCGCGCCGACGGCGACCACCACGCTGATGGCCATGCACCGCTCGCCCGCCGAGCCGAACCCGGCGTTGACCGCCGCGTCGGCGGTCAGCTCCAGGTCGGCGTCGGGCAGCACCACCATGTGGTTCTTGGCCCCGCCCAGGGCCTGCACCCGCTTGCCCGCCGCGCCCGCGCGCTGGTGGACGTACTGGGCCACCGGGGTCGACCCGACGAATGAGACGGCCTTGATCGACTTGTGGTCCAGGAGCCCGTCGACGGCCTCCTTGTCCCCTTGCAGCACGGTGAACACCCCGTCGGGCAGGCCCGCCCGCTGCCACAGCCGGGCCAGCAGCAGCGCGGCCGACGGGTCCTTCTCGCTCGGCTTGAGCACCACCGTGTTGCCCGCGGCGATCGCGATCGGCACGAACCACAGCGGCACCATCGCCGGGAAGTTGAACGGGCTGATCACCGCCACCGGGCCGAGTGGCTGGCGGATCGAGTGCACGTCCACCCCGGTGGAGGCGTTCTCGGTGTACCCGCCCTTGAGCAGGTGCCCGATCCCGCAGGCGAACTCCGCCACCTCCAAGCCGCGCGCCACCTCGCCCTGGGCGTCGGAGACGACCTTGCCGTGCTCGGCGGTGATGATCTCGGCGAGCTCGTCGGTGGCCGCGTCGAGCAGCTCGCGGAAGGCGAACAGGACCCGCGTGCGCCGCGACAGCGAGGTGTCCCGCCAGCCGGGGAACGCCGCGGCGGCGGACGCCACCGCCCGTTCTATCTCCGCAGGGCCCGCCATCGCCACCTGCCGGGCGACCTTGCCGGTGGCCGGGTCGAACACGTCGGCCGTGCGGCCCGAGTCGCCAGGCACCTCCGCGCCATCGATCCAGTGCCCCACGGTGCTCGCGTTCATCCGATTCCCTTCCACTCACATCTGGTTCCACACCAGCCTCTTGCGCCCGCCCGCGCACGGCTAGTTACACACTGCCGCACATCTCTGACGAGGGCCGACGATGTGTAAAGCCCGGTGCTAGGGTCCGGCCATGTACCCGACCGTGGCGGACGTGCTGGCCACCCCCAGCGTCCAGGCGGGCGACCCGCGGGTGCGCGCGGGCGCGGAGGGTCTCGACCGGCCCGTCCGCTGGGTGCACGTCAGCGAGATCGCCAACGTCGCGGGCACCCTCGAGGGCGGTGAGCTGCTGCTGTCCACCGGCATCGTGGCCACCGACCCCGGCGCCGACCTGGCCGCCTACGTCACCGCCCTGCGCGAGGCCGGGGCGAGCGGGCTGGTCGTGGAGCTCGGCAGGCACCTGCCCGCCCTGCCCGAGCCGATGGTCCGCACCGCCCGGCGGTTGGGGCTGCCCCTGGTGGAGCTGCGGCGCACCGTGCGGTTCGTCGAGATCACCGAGGCGGTGCACGCCCGCATCCTCGACGTCGAGCACGAGCGGCTGCGGTTCACCCAGCAGGTCGACCAGGTGTTCACCACGCTGACCGTGGAGGGCGGCCGGGTCGAGGAGGTCTTGGCCCAGGCCAGTGCCCTCGGTGGCCACCCGGTCGTGCTGGAGGACCTGTCCCACCACGCGATCGCCTTCAGCGACACCACCAGGGCGGGGGAGGTGCTGCGCGACTGGGAGTCCAGGTCGCGGCTGGCGGTCGCGGGTGCCGAGACCGCGGTGGCGGGCCCCGAGCGCTGGCTTTGCACACCGGTCGGCCCGCGCCGCGGCCGCTGGGGTCGGCTGGTGGTGCCGCTCGCGGTGGCCGAGTCCGACGCCGACCGGGTGGTGGCGGTGCTGGAACGGGCCGCGGCCACGCTCGCGATCACTCGGATGCTCCAGGGTGAGGGGCTGGACGTCGCCCTCGACGCCCACGGCGGCCTGCTGCGCGACCTGCTCGCCGGGCAGGTCACCGACGAGCGGGCGATGAGCGCGCGGCTGCGGGCCATCGGCCTGCGCGCGGGTCGCGCCTACGCGGTGTTGGTCCTCGCCGTCGGGTCGCCCGGGGCCCCGTCGGCCGAGGTCGACCAAGCCGCACTCGACGCCGCCGCCGCGACCGCCCGAGCCCAGGGCCGGGGCGCCCTGACCGGCATCACCGCGCCCGGCCGGATCGCGGTCGTGTTCTCCTGCCCCGCCGACACCGACGAGCCCGCGGCCGTGCGCTCGTTCCTGGCCGCCCTGGCGGACCACCCCCGGCTCCCGGCCGGGCTGGTGGCCGCCGCCGCGACCCCGGCCACCCGGCTCACCGGGCTGGCCGCCGCGCTGGAGGAAGCGACCCACGTCGCCGATGCCGTCGCCGCCAACCCAGGGCACCAACGGGTCCACCGGACCCGTGACCTCGGGGCGCGGGGGCTGCTCTGGTCACTGCGCGCGGACCCCAGGCTCCAGCAGTTCACCGAACTCCAGTTGCACCCCCTGCTCAGCCACCGCGCGCAGCGGCACGGCGAAGAACCCGGCCTCGACCTGGTCGGATTGCTGCGCTCCTACCTCGCCGCCAACGGGAATGTCGCCGTGCTCGCGCGCGTCCTGCACCTGAGTCGACCCGCGGTGTACGCGCGGCTCAAGCGGCTCTCGGACGTGCTGGACCGCGACATCGCCGACGCGGAGACCCGGCTGTCGCTGCACCTGGCGGTCCTGGCTCACGACCAGGCGGCGCGCGTCACCGGCTGATCGGCGTCGCGGTGGGCGGTCGCCGGCCCGCCGAGCGGACCTGGCAAGATCATCATGTCCGGCGGGCACGCCGTGTTCACGGGCGGTTCTTGATTGGTTCAAGAAAAGTGGGCACACTGTGCCGCGTGCCCCCCACCTCGGACTTCGAGCGGATGCTGCGCGAGGTCGCGCTGCGCGTGACGCGTCCGCGATTAGCCGTGCTGGCCGCGGTGCACGAGCACCCGCACGCCGACACGGACTCGATCATCGGGGCCGTGCGGACCGGCCTCGGGGACGTGTCCCACCAGGCCGTCTACGACGTGCTGCGCGCGCTCACCACCGCGGGTCTGCTCCGGCGCATCCAGCCTCCGGGGTCCGTGGCGCGGTACGAGGCGCGGGTCGGGGACAACCACCACCACGTCGTGTGCCGGGGGTGCGGGGCCATCGCCGACGTGGACTGCGCCGTCGGGCCCGCGCCCTGCCTGACCGCTTCCGACGCCCACGGCTTCACCATCGACGAGGCCGAGGTCGTCTACTGGGGCCGCTGCCCCGACTGCACCACCGCACTCAGTTCCTGAGCACACGCTCTCATCTCGGAAGGATTCCCGTGTCTGAAAGCCCTGACGCCGTAGTTGGAGACATGAACGAGGAAGGCGCAGGCGGCTGCCCGGTCTCGGCTGGGCGCTTCAACCACCCGACCGAGGGCGGGGGCAACCGCGACTGGTGGCCCAACCAGCTCAACCTCGCGATCCTGCGCAAGCACACCGCGGTGGCCGACCCGATGGACGCCGACTTCGACTACGCCGCGGCCTTCCAGACCGTCGACCTCGACGCGCTCGCCGCCGACGTCGACGCCGTGCTGACCACCTCGCAGGACTGGTGGCCCGCCGACTTCGGCCACTACGGCCCGTTCATGATCCGGATGGCCTGGCACAGCGCGGGCACCTACCGCGTCCACGACGGCCGCGGTGGCGCGGGCGCGGGCATGCAGCGCTTCGCCCCGCTCAATAGCTGGCCGGACAACGGCAACCTGGACAAGGCGCGCAGGCTGCTCTGGCCGGTCAAGAAGAAGTACGGCCGCACCGTGTCCTGGGCGGACCTGATGATCTTCACCGGCAACCGCGCGCTGGAGACCATGGGCCTGACCACCTTCGGCTTCGCGGGCGGTCGCGCCGACGTCTGGGAGCCCGACGAGGACGTCTACTGGGGCCCGGAGCGCACCTGGCTCGGCGACGAGCGCTACACCGGTGACCGCGAGCTGGAGAACCCGCTCGCGGCGGTCCAGATGGGCCTGATCTACGTCAACCCGGAGGGCCCCAACGGCAACCCGGACCCGCTGGCCTCGGCGCGCGACATCCGCGACACCTTCGGCCGGATGGCGATGAACGACGAGGAGACCGTGGCGCTGATCGCGGGCGGCCACACCTTCGGCAAGGCGCACGGCGCGGCCGACCCCGACCGCTACGTCGGCCCCGAGCCCGAGGGCGCCCCGATCGAGGAGCAGGGCCTGGGCTGGAGGAACAGCTTCGGCAGCGGCAAGGGCCGCGACGCGATCACCAGCGGTCTCGAGGTCACCTGGACGGCCACGCCGACCACCTGGAGCAACTCCTTCTTCGAGAACCTGTTCGGCCACGAGTGGGAGCTGACCAAGAGCCCCGCGGGCGCCCACCAGTGGCAGCCCAAGGACGGTGCCGCGGCCAACACCGTGCCCGACCCGCAGGACGGCTCGCTCAGCCGCCCGCCGACCATGCTCACCACCGACCTCGCGCTGCGGTTCGACCCGGTGTACGAGCGGATCTCGCGGCACTTCCTGGCGAACCCGGACCAGTTCGCCGACGCCTTCGCCCGCGCGTGGTTCAAGCTGACCCACCGCGACATGGGCCCGATCCAGCGCTACCTCGGGCCGCTCGTGCCTCAGGAGACGCTGATCTGGCAGGACCCGATCCCGGCCGTGGACCACGAGCTGGTCGGCGCCGAGGACATCGCCGAGCTCAAGGCGAAGATCCTGGACTCCGGGCTCACCGTCGCCCAGCTCGTCTCCACCGCGTGGGCGTCGGCCTCGACCTTCCGCGGCAGCGACAAGCGCGGCGGCGCGAACGGCGCCCGCATCCGCCTCGAGCCGCAGCGCGGCTGGGAGGTCAACGGCCCGGACGAGCTGGCCCAGGTGTTGCGCACGCTCGAGGGCATCCAGGAGTCCTTCAACAGCGCCCAGACCGGCGGCAAGAAGGTCTCGCTGGCCGACCTGATCGTCCTCGGCGGGTCCGCCGCCGTGGAGCAGGCCGCCAAGGCCGCGGGCCACGACGTCGAGGTCCCGTTCACCGCGGGCCGCACCGACGCTTCGGCCGAGCAGACCGACGCGGAGTCCTTCGCCGCCCTCGAGCCGGTCGCCGACGGGTTCCGCAACTACCGCGGCAAGGGCACCCGCCTGCCCGCGGAGTACCTCCTGGTCGACCGGGCGAACCTGCTGACCCTCAGCGCGCCGGAGACCACCGTGCTGGTGGGCGGCCTGCGGGTGCTGGGCGCCAACTCCCCGCAGTCCACCCTGGGCGTGCTCACCTCGACCCCGGGCGCGCTGACCAACGACTTCTTCGTGAACCTGCTCGACCTGGGCACCACGTGGAAGCCGACGGCGGCGGACGCGGAGACCTTCGAGGGCACCGACGCCACCGGCGCGGTCAAGTGGACCGGCAGCCGCGTCGACCTGATCTTCGGCTCCAACTCGGAGCTGCGGGCGGTCGCCGAGGTCTACGCCGCCGATGACGCGCGCGAGAAGTTCGTGCGCGACTTCGTGGCCGCGTGGGTCAAGGTCATGGAGCTCGACCGCTACGACCTGGTGTGATCCGCTGTCCAGGCCGGCCGCACGGCGGCCGGCCTGGACACCGCCCTGGTACCACCGCTCGATACTCGGTTCCAGGGCGCACGCTCGAAACTCATTGTCAGATTTTGTGAAAGGCGTCCATGTCGGCCTTCTCCGCCGCATCACCGGTGTCTGACGTGGTGGCCACGCTGCGGGCGGCCGGGTGCGTGTTCGCCGAGGACGAGGCGCGGTTGCTCCTCGACGCCGCCTGCTCGCCGGTCGAACTCGCGGACATGGTGCGGCGGCGCGTCGAGGGGGCACCGCTGGAGGTCATCCTCGGCTGGGCCGAGTTCTGCGGTCGCCGGGTAGTGGTCGACGCCGGGGTGTTCGTGCCGCGCACGCGCTCGACGTTCGTGGTCCAGCAGGCCGTCGAGCTCGCGCGGCCGGGAGCCGTCGTGGTCGACCTGTGCTGTGGCGCGGGCGCGCTCGGCGCCGCGATAGCCGCCGCGGTCGACGGGATCGATCTGCACGCCGCCGACATCGAGCCCGCCGCGGTCCGGTGCGCCCGCCGCAACCTCGCGGAGTTCGGCGGCCAAGTCCACGAGGGCGACCTCTACGACCCACTGCCCGCCGCGCTGCGCGGCCGGGTGGACGTCCTGGTCGTCAACGCGCCGTACGTGCCGTCCGAGGAGATCACGATGATGCCGCCGGAGGCCCGCGACCACGAGCCGCGGGTGGCCCTCGACGGTGGCCCGGACGGGGTGGACGTGCACCGCAGGGTCGCCGCCGAGGCATCGCGGTGGCTCACCCCGGGCGGCAGCCTGCTGATCGAGACCGGCGAGCACCAGGCCGACCTGACCGCGGGCACCATGGCCGAGCACGGACTGGTTCCCCGCGTGGTCACCTCCGAGGAGTTCTACTGCACCGTCGTCATCGGGACCAAACCAGCAGCCTGACCAGGCGCCTGCCGCGTGTCGGCAGCTCCGGAGTCAAGGCTCCGGTTCTGTTGTGCGCCAACGAAACCTATGTCCCACGTGGACTGAGTGGGTGTGATCGCGGGCCAGGGAGGCGGGTTTCGAGGGCGGCGAACGCACCCGGTGGCGCGGTGGCCACCACCAGGACGTCGAGGTCGGAGTCCACCCGCGCGGTGCCGCGGGCCAGCGACCCGCCCAGCAACACCCCGCACACCAAGGGATCCTCGACCAGTTCGGCCAAGACCTCATCGAGGACACCGCGGTGCGCGGGCGTGGGGAACCGGATGCTCGTCACGACACCCCCGCCCCGGCGGCCACACCACCACAATGCACGTAACTGCAATGCACATGACCACAGCGCACATGACCACAGCGCCGCATCACCACAATGCCTTCACTTCGCGCCCACCACAAACGCCCAGGTGCCCGCCTAGGTTGTCATCGTGGAACCAGATCGGGTGCGTGTCCGGTACTCCGCGTTGGCGTTGTTGGTCGTCTGCACGGGTGTCGGCGGGGTCGTTGCCACAGCGGCGGCGATCAGGCTCATGGGCGACGGGCCGGGTGTGCACATCGAGTCGGGGGTGGTGCCGTTCGCGTGCGATGCGCCGGTGCGCCGGACGACCGGGCTCTGGCCGCCGCTCTCGCTGCTGGCCTCCGGGTGGCCGTTCGGGACCAGTGACCTCGTGCTGATCACCTTGCCGTGCGTCGCGGGCGCCACTATCGGCGCCCGCTTCCTCACCCGATCCGGTTGACCTCGGGCCAGCCGTCCGGGCCTTGATTGGCGCTGAGCGCATCCTTGTTGTCCGGCGCCGCACGACCGCGCGCGGTCGCTTCCGCCGGGCCGCCACCCCGCCGAGACTGCTGCCGGTAGGGAGCGGGGGAGTCGCGTCGCCTCCCGCCGCCCAGTACTCGACGGGGGAGTGACCCGACCTTGGCAGCCGACCTGATCCTGACCAACGCCACCGTGTACACAGTGGACCCCGCGCGGCCTTGGGCGTCGGCGCTCGCCGTCCAGGACGGTCGGGTGCTCGCCCTCAACGAGGTCGCGGTCGGGCCGGACACCGAGGTCCGCGACCTCGGTGGCGCCTTCGTCATGCCCGGGCTGGTCGACGTGCACAACCACCACGCGCTGGCCGGTCGGGCCGAGCTGTTCGAGCTGACCTTCGGCGCGGAGGCCGACTTCGCCGCCATCCTCGCCGCGGTCCGCGACTGGTCGCGCGACCTCGGCCCGGACGAGTGGGTGGTGGGCGGGGCGTGGGCGTCCACGCTGGTCGAGACCCTGTCGCGGGAGTCCGCCCGGCACGCGCTGGACGAGGCCGCCGGTGGCCGCCCGGTCGCGCTGAGCGACGACAGCAGGCACAACCGGTGGGTGAGCAGCCGCGCCCTCGAGCTGGCCGGGGTCACCGCCGCGACCGCGGACCCGGCGGGCGGGGTGATCGTGCGCGACCCGGCCACCGGTGCCCCCACCGGGGTCCTGCTGGAGGCCGCGGGCGTGCTGGTCGAGCGCGCGCTGCGGGAGACCCGCGCGCTCAGCGACGAGCAGCACGCGAGCGCCTCGCGGCACGCGATCGGCATCCTGCACTCGTTCGGGATCACCGCGTTCCAGGACGCCGGGGTGTCGGTCGACATCCTCAGCGCGCTGAAGTCGCTGGACGAGGCGGGCGAGCTGGCCGCCTGGGTGGTCTCGTGCCTGCTGATCAACGACCCGATCTTCGGGTTCGACCCGATCGGGCTACCGCTGATGGAGCTCGGTGAGCGCTACCGCACCGAGCACCACCGGCCGGACTTCGTGAAGATCTTCCTTGACGGTGTCCCGCCGACCCGGACGGCGGCGTTCCTGGAGCCCTACCTGCCCGACGAGGTGCACGGCGCGTGCTTCCACGGCGCGACCACCATGCCACCCGGCGAACTGGAGGGCTGGCTGCGCGTCGCCGCCCAGGCGGGGTTGTCGGCCAAGATCCACTGCACCGGCGACGCCGCCGTGCGCGCCACCCTGGACGCCGTCCAGGCGCTGCGCGCCGAGGGGTTCGCCGACACCCGGTTCCAGGTGGCGCACGGGCAGTTCGTGCACCCCGACGACCTGGCCCGCTTCGGTGAGCTGGGTGTCGCCGCCGACATCTCGCCGTTCCTCTGGGTGCCCGGCGTCATCCCCACGGCCATCGCGGACGTTCTCCCCGCCGACCGGGCCGCCCGCATGCAGCCCAACCGCTCCCTGCTCGACAGCGGGGCCCTGGTCGCCGGTGGCTCCGACTGGCCGGTGAGCGAGTCGCCGAACGCCTGGGAGGGCATCCAGGGCCTGATCACCCGCCAGGACCCCGCGGGCGCGCACCCCGGGGCGCTGTGGGCCGAGCAGGCCATCACCCTCGCCGAGGCCGTCGAGGTGTTCACCCTCGCGGGTGCCCGCGCGATGGGCGTCGACGACGTCACCGGGTCCTTGACGCCGGGCAAGTCCGCGGACTTCCTGGTGCTCGACCGCGATCCCTTCCAGACGGCCACCTCGGACCTCGCCGCCACCACGGTGACCGAGACGTGGTTCGCGGGTCGCCGGGTCTTCCAGCGCTGACGGGGGTGGGCAGGGGTCTGCCCGCGCGGGACCAGGCCGTACCGTGACAGCGGACGGAGAGTGACTTCGCGCGACTGCTTGGCGGCCCCCTTGACGCTCGACCGTGTGTACGGGACCCGGCCGGACCTCCTGCCGCGGTCCATGGTGCGCGTGGTGCGCGCGGACCAACCGTGGGACCGGCTGCTGAGCTGGGTGGGGCGGCCCGGGGTCGAGCTGCTGGACCTGGACCGCCACCTGCGGACCGAGCGAGCGAGCCTGGACCGGTACCCGCGCGACACCGACGGCACGATCGAGTGGGCGGCGGTGCCGCCGGGGCTGGTGCTGCGCACCGCGGACTCGGAGTCGGTCGACCTGGGCGTGGTCGTCGAGCACGACATGCCCGCCGCACGGAGCGTCATCCTGCTGTGGGCCAGCCCGGCGATCCCGAGTGTGGAGCTGGCGGTCGGCTCCGCCGCGCCGCGCTTCGTCGACATCGTCGAGCGCGCGGCCGAGTTCTGGGTCTACTCACCGGTCGACCAGGTCGTGGTGGAGTACTCGTTCTCCGGCGTGGTCACCGCGGCCCGCCTGCCCCCGGGAGCGGACGGGCCCGCGGCGGGTTGACCTGGAGCGCGCTCCAGGTCCTAGCGTCGAGATCATGACGACGACACTGATCACCGGAGCGAACAAAGGGCTCGGGTTCGAGACCGCTCGTCGACTGGTCGCCGCCGGGCACACCGTCTACCTCGGGAGCCGGGACGCCGAACGCGGACGCCTCGCCGCCGAGCGGCTGGGCGCCCGGGCCGTCCAGCTCGACGTCACCGACGACGCGTCGGTGGCCGCCGCGGTCGAGGTCGTCGAGGCGGGCGGCGGCTTGGACGTCCTGGTCAACAACGCGGGCATCCAGCAGGAGATGGCCGACGGCACCGTCGTGATCGGCGCCGCGGCCCTGACCGCCGAGGTGCTGCGGCGGACGTTCGAGACGAACGTCTTCGGTGTGGTGCGCGTCCTGCACGCGTTCCTCCCACTGCTGGGCCGATCCCCGGCGCCGGTGGTGGTGAACGTGAGCAGCGGGCTCGCCTCGCTCACCCGGCTGAGCACCCCGGACACCCCGGGCCACGCCTACCCGGGAGTCGCCTACCCGACGTCGAAGGTCGCGGTGAACATGCTGACCGTGCAGTACGCCAAGGCGTTCCCGGCGATGCGGATCAACGCCGTGGAGCCCGGGTTCACCGCGACCGACCTGAACGCCGGTACCGGTCACCAGAGTGTCGAGCAGGGTGCCGAGATCATCGTGCGGATGGCCCAGGTGGGCCCGGACGGGCCCACCGGAACCTACGTCGACGCCCAGGGCACCCTGCCCTGGTAGCCCCCGTCACGCACCCGGTTCGACGACCCGCTCCCGTGCCTGCGGCTCCTCCGTGGCCGGTTCCTCGTCCGCCGGACCGCGCAGCTCCCACACGCCACGCCTGCGCAGCACGAGGTAGTACAGCGCTGACGCGACACCGATGCCCGCGGTGATCGCGAGACTCGGGCGTCCGACCTCGGGGTCGAGCGCGCTCTGCCAGATCACGTAGGCCAACGCCGCCAGGGCGAGCACCGGCGCGACCGGGAACCACGGCATCCGGTAGGCGGCGTGCGCGGTGCTGCCGTTGCGGCGGCCGCTGATCACCGCCAGGCACAGCGCCGCGTACACCGCGACGATGGAGGTGGCGGTCACCACCAGGAGGAAGTCCTTGTCCGCGAAGCACAGCGCGGTGGCGAACGCACCGGTGGCCAGGGTGGCGATCCACGGCGTCCCGGTGCTGGGGTGGATGGCGGCCAGCGCGCGGCTGACCGCACCCGGCCACGCGGCGTCGCGGCCGGTGCTGAACACCATCCGCGAGGTGATCAGGATGATCGCCAGCACCGCGTTGAGGATGGCCAGCGCGATGGCGAGGCTGATCACCGTGTTCACCGTCGACCCCGCCTGCGCGGTGACGAAGTAGCTCATCATGTTGTCCGCGGCGAACAGGTCCGGCAGCGACGGCGCGCCGAGCAGCACGGCGGTGACCGGGACCAGCTCGGCCAGCACGGTGATCGCCAGCGCCCACAGGATCACCCGGGCGATGCCGCGGTGGGCGTTCGCGGTCTCCTCGCCGAAGTACACCGCCGAGCCGTACCCGTTGTAGGAGAAGATCGCCACGGCCGCGGCGCCGACGATCAGCCCGGCCGAGGCGGGGCCGACGACCCCGTCCGCGGCCGCCACCGGCGCGGCCAGCAGGTCGCCCAGCGGGCGGGCCGGGTCGAACAGCCCGAGCGCGCTCACCACGACCAGCGCGACCATCTCGATCACCAGGAAGACCCCGGTGATCCAGGCGTTGAGCTTGACGTCGAACACCGCGAGCACGGTCGCGCCCGCGGTGGTCACCGCCGCGACCACGGGGCCGGGCAGACCCGGGATCAGCACCTCCAGGTAGGTGCCCACGCCCAGCGCGATCACCGCGATGATCAGCAGCTGGGTGACCAGCAGCAGCCCGAGGGTGACGAAACCGGGCAGCTTGCCCAGGGTGCGGGCGACGATGGCGTACTCGCCGCCGCTGAGCGGGTAGGCCGAGGCCAGCTCCGCGTAGACGAACGCCATGAACACGCCCACCACCGCGGCGATCACGAAACTCCAGAACGCGCCGCTGCCCGCCTGGCCCACCACCCCCGGCGCGATGATGAACACCGAGGACGCGGGCGAGATCGCGGAGAGCGTGATGAGCAGGGTGCCGAGCACCTTGAGGCCCCGGCGCAGGGCCGGTGCCGCTGGTGCGGACGGTGGCGGGACCGGTGTGGACGGTGACGACGACGGATCCGGCATGGCGGTCTCCTCGGACTTAGTTCTTTGACTGGTCATCAAAGAACTCGATGTGACCCACGTCAATACTTTGCTGAGAAAAGGTTGTGTCACGACTGGTGACTCTTGCGTTCTTTGATCCTCGCCTGAAGAATCCCGGGCATGCCGAGACCAAGCCAGGCGCACCACAAGCGCGCCGAGCTCATCACCGCCGCGCGCCAGGCCGTCCTCGACCGGGGCGTGCTCAACCTGCGGCTGCGCGACGTCGCCGACCAGGCCGCCATGTCCACCGGCTCGGTGCTCTACTACTTCCCGACCCTGAGCGACCTGCTCTTCGAGGTGCAGCGCGAGGCCGTCGAGCGGTTCTGCGTGGACCGCGAGGACGCCGCGCGGCTGGAGCCCGACCCGCGCAGGCGGCTGGTCGGGACCATCAAGGCGGGGCTGCCCACCGGCCAGGACGACGAGCTGTGCGTGCTGATCTACGAGCTCGGCGCCTACGCCCGCCGCGACGCCGCCTACGCCGCCCAGCACATCCGGCTGTGCGAGCGCCAGGTCGCCCTCTACACCGCCATCCTGGAGACCGGCTCGGCCACCGGGGTGTTCGACCTGACCCGGGACGCCACCACCATCGCCCGCACCCTGGTGTCCCTCGAGGACGGTCTGGGCCTGCACATCACCCAGGCGGTCCCCACCTTCACCACCCCCCAGGCCGAGGCGATCCTCATCGCCTACGCGGCCGACGCCACGAACTGCCCACTGGAGGCCTGATGCGCGCCCGAGACCTAGGCCTTCCGCTGCCCGGGGAGACCGGCCCGCACAACGCGATCACCGACGTGCCCGGCGTCGAGGTCGGCTACACCACCCTGGTCGCGGGCGAGGCGGTCCGCACCGGCGTGACCGCGATCCTGCCGCGCGGCCGCGCCGAGGTCCACCTGCCGTGCGCGGCGGGCCGGTTCTCGTTGAACGGCAACGGGGAGATGACCGGCAGCGCCCTGCTCGACGAGACCGGGCAGCTGCGGCTGCCGGTGCTGATCACCAACACGCACGCCATCGGGCCGTGCCACCGGGGCGTGATCGACTGGGCAGCCCGGGAGCACCCCCGCGTCGCCGACCAGTGGCTGCTCCCGGTCGTCGCCGAGACCTGGGACGGCTACCTCAACGACATCAACGGCCCGCACGTCCAGCCCGCGCACGCCGTCGCCGCGATCGACGCCGCCGCGCCCGGCCCGGTCGCCGAGGGCTCGGTCGGCGGCGGCACCGGGATGAACTGCTACGCGTTCAAGGGCGGCAGCGGCACCTCGTCGCGGGTCGTGCGCCACGGCGCGGACTCCTACACCGTCGGCGTGTTCGTCCAGGCGAACTTCGGCTCCCGGAGCGAGCTCACGGTCTGCGGCGTGCCGGTGGGCGCACAGTTGTCCGACGACAACCCGATCGAGGACGGCGACTGGATGTTCCCGCCCGGCGCCGGGTCGGTGATCGCCGTCGTCGCCACCGACGCGCCGCTGCTCCCCGGCCAGTGCTCGGCCCTGGCCAGGCGCGTGCCGCTGGGACTGGCCCGCACGGGCACCACCGGGTCGCACTTCTCCGGCGACATCTTCCTGGCGTTCTCCACCGGCAACGTGCTCGCCGAGTCGGGATTCCCGCACGGGGACCCGGGTTACGACACCCTCCGGTACATCCCGTGGAACCGCGTGGACGACCTGTTCGCCGCCGTGGTGCAGGCCGTCGAGGAAGCGGTCCTCAACGCGCTGGTCGCCGCCACCACCGTGACCGGGCGCCTCGGCCACCGCTCCCCGGGCATCCCGGTGGACCGCCTGGTGGACCTGGTGACCAAGGCGGGCCGGTAGCCACCAGAGTCCGATGAGGACAGACGGTCAGGTCCCGCAGAAGGTCTGGTAGGCGGCGCCGAAGTCCGCCGGTGCCGGGTCCGCGTACCGGTCGCGGCCGGGCCGCTCGTCGTAGGGCGCGGTGACCGCGTCCAGCAGCCCGCCTAACGGGCCCAGGTCGCCCTCGGTCGCGGCGTTGAGCGCCTCCTCGACGAGGTGGTTGCGCGGGATGTAGACCGGGTTCACCCGGTCCATCGCGTCGGCGTCAGGCCTCAGGGCCCGCCAGCGGGCGATCCAGCTGTCGATGGCGGCGATGTCGAGGACCAACCCGCGTGCGGGCTCGGTGTCGCCGCGCGCGGCCGCGCCGAGGCGGCGGTAGAACGACGTGTGGTCGACGTGGTTCTCGGCCAACAGCGCGACCAGGTCATCCACCAGTTCGTCGACGAGCGGTGTGGTCGAGGCGCTAGGCAGGCCCAGTTTGGCCCGCATCCCGGCGGACCACGTGCGGTCGTACCGCTCCCGGAACCCGCCGAGCGCGTCGACCGCCAAGGCGACCGCCTTGTCCTGGTCGTCGGCGAAGAGGGGGAGCAGGGCCTCGGCGAGCCGGGCGAGGTTCCACTCGGCCACGGCGGGCTGGTTGCCGTAGGCGTAGCGCCCGCGGTGGTCGATGGAGCTGTACACGGTGGACCGGTCGAAGGCGTCCAGGAACGCGCACGGGCCGTAGTCGATGGTCTCGCCCGAGATGGTCATGTTGTCGGTGTTCATCACCCCGTGGACGAACCCCACGAGCATCCAGCGCGCCACCAGTGCGGCCTGCGCGGCCACCACCGCCTCGAACAGCTCGAGGTACCGGTGCTCGGCGCCCGCGGCGGCGGGGTGGTGGCGGTCGATCGCGTGGTCGGCGAGCCTGCGCAGCAGGTCGAGGTCGCCGGTGGCCGAGGCGTACTGGAAGCTGCCGACCCGCAGGTGGCCGCGCGCGACCCGGGCGAGCACCGCGCCCGGCAACGGCGTCTCCCGGCGCACCGAGCGGCCGGTCGCCACCACCGCCAGCGAGCGGGTGGTGGGGATGCCGAGCGCGTGCATCGCCTCGCTGACCACGTACTCGCGCAGCATCGGTCCGACGGCGGCGAACCCGTCTCCGCCACGGGCGAACGGGGTGCGGCCGGAGCCCTTGAGGTGCAGGTCGCGCGGCCGCCCGTCGGAGTGGACGAGCTCCCCGAGCAGGAGAGCCCGCCCATCTCCGAGACGGGGGGAGTAGTTCCCGAACTGGTGCCCGGCGTAGGCCTGCGCCACCGGGGCGGCGCCCGGGGGCACGTGGTTGCCGACGAGCAGCCGAGTTCCCTCCGGACCCCGCAGCCACGCGCTGTCGAGCCCCAGGTCCGCGGCCACCCGCTCGTTGAGCACGAGCAACCTCGGCTCGGCCACCTGCTCCGCCTGCCAGGGGAGGGCCAGCTCCGGGAGCGTGCGGGCGAACTCGTCACCCAGGGTAATTGCCGACAGCGGTGCGGTGCTCACCCCACCAAGGTACGTGGCGCCCGCCGACCAGGTCGGTGGCGGCGCGCTCGCGGATCTCACCTGGACATCTCACCTGGGCGTCTCACCTAGGCAAGGTGCACCCCGGCAGCGAGAGGTTGAACTGGTTCCCGGTGGTGATGCACGTCGGGACGTCGTAGGTCTCCTGGGCGTACCCGATCCCCGACCGGACGGTGACCTGCCCGGTCTGCGAGACCTCGCACGGGTTGTTCATCGTGCAGCGCCCGCCGCTCTCGTTGATCGTGTTGTTGACCCCCACGACCTTCCCCGAGCCGGTGTCGATGATCGGCGATCCGGAGGTGCCGCCGATGACGTTGCACGACCGGGTGTAGCGGATCGAGTCCTTCCAGGTCCAGCTGCCCTCCTTGAGCTGGTAGGCGAAGCCGTCCACCGAGCAGGTGTAGATCCGCTTCCAATAGCCGGACACGACCTGGATGCCGGTGCCCTGCGCGGGACGGCTGGCGGACAGGTCCAGGGCCCGCGTGCGGTACTGCTGCTGCAGCTGCGCGTAGGTGGTGCCGAGCTGGTAGAACGCCGCGTCGGTGTTCTTCATCGTGGCGTAGGCCAGCTTGGTCGCCCGCAGCGTCCCCACCGACTGGCCGGACGGTCCCAGCAGGGTGAACGACCGGCTCGACGCCTGGTTCACGATCACCTCGTTCGCGCCCATCAGCTTGACGCAGTGCCCATTGGTCAGCACCAGCGCCGGGTCGTTGTCCGCGGCCGCGGGCGGCCGCACCACGGAGCCGGAGCAATTGTCCAGCGCCACGATGGCGGCGAAGTCGGCGGTGACCCCGGCACTGGCCGGGACGACGACCGACACCACCCCCGCCAGCGCGACGGCGAGCACGCCGAGCACTTGCTTGATCATGGGATTTCCTTCCGGTTGCAGGGTTCGCACCCGCCAGGGTCGACGCAGCGCCCTTCACTCACCACCCCCGTTCGGGTGGCAAGAAAAACACCGGGTATTCACATCAACGGAATTCTGTCTCGGGTGTCGAACCTTTCAACTGGCGCCGACAAAATTGTGAAAGAAGGCGATTGAGGTCCGCGTGGGGCGAATCCGCGACCGCGACATCAGAATTCCCAACCCGCCCGCGGCGGATCCCGAGCGGATGAGCGGCGGTGTGCGCCGGTGGATCGGCACCCTCGGCGGCGCGGCCGGGCGCGGGCTGCGCGTGCTAGCCCCGCTGGCAATCCTGACCGCCCCGCCCCCGCCCCGCGCCGGATCTGCGACCAGATCGGCGGCCTGGGCCTGCCCGAGGAGTGGGCCGGCCTGTTCCCCGACTCCAGTCCCGCTGAGTCAGGAGATGCCGTACACCAGGCAGAACGGGTGCCCGGCCGGGTCGAGGAAGACCCGGAAGTCGTCCTCGGGGTGCTCGGCGGTGACCCGCCGCGCGCCGATCTCCCGAACCCGCCGGTCGGCCTCCTCGATGTCGGTGACCACGACGTCCAGGTGGACCTGCTGCGACCCGGCCACATCAGGGAACTCCGGCGCCACATGCCCCGACGACAACTGACACGCCACCCGCACCCCACCCGGGTCGGTGACGACGCACCAGTCCTCCTCGACCGTGGTGACCTCCCCGCCGAGCAGGGCGGCGTAGAAGGTCGCCAACCCGTGCGGGTCCTTGGTGTCCAACACAATGCTGCGCAGTCGTCCGATCACCTCGCCAGCGTGCCCCTTCCCACCTGTCCGGAAACCTCCGCACGGCACCGGTAGCGGCTCATGAGTGGCCAAGGGACAGTTCGGCCAATGGCAAGGATCGCAGGAAGTCGTTGGCGTTGAACGCTTCCCCGGCCGTAACACCCCCACGACCCCCTCCGCCAAGATCCGCTCGGCCGCTTCCACCACGATCGGCGCCGTGATGGCGTAGATGTCGCGCCCGCGGGCGACCGCGCGCCGCTGTTCGGACCCGCGACGTACGACGACCTCGACTACGAACTCCTGCGCGGAGCGGCCCTGTTCGTCGACCGCCTGCGGTCCTGGGGTTTCCGGGTCGCTGAGGTCTTTCAGCGGTGCGACGTTCAGGAAAGCGTCGATCCGCGCGGTGTCCACGTGCTGGGCGATGGTGACCACGTCGGTGGTGGAGAACTGGCCGACGACCTCCTGGGTTCCGAAGGGCTCGGGGAACGTCCAGGTCGACCGGGGCGGCTGGTCGTCGCCCGCCAGCACGCGCAGTTCGTGGTCGGTGAAGACCACCCGGCGGCCTGCTCTTGCCTTGCCCGCCAGGAGGGTTCCCCTGGTCGGGTGCCAGCTGTCCAGGGCCACCGCAATCGAGATCCCGTCGGCCGCGGGCCAGTGGCCCAGCGCGGCGGTGGCGAGCAGGTCGCCGAGCGCGCCGTAGAAGGCCAGGGCCGGTGCCACCGCGATGCCGGCCGCCCGCACCCTCGGGTCGTGCCGGTAGGTCTCGAAGGTGCTCATCGCCACCAGGGTCTCGCCGCTGACGTCGAGGTAGTGCACCCCGGCGCGCAGCGCGGCCTCGATCAGCGGTGGTGCCGTGTCCCCGAACGGACCGGCGCAGTTGATCACCGCGGTCGCGCCCGCGATCGCGCGGTCCAGGGAGCCTGGGTCGTCGACCGAGGCGGTCCTGGACTCCAGGTCGGGGTGGGCCGCGGCCAGCCTCAGCGGGTCCCGGCCGGACGGCACCGGGGTCCACCCGCGCGCCAGCAGCTCCGCCGTCACGAACCGGGCGGTGTGCCCGTAGGCGCCAAACACCGCGGCCACCGGCTTCGTGGGTTCCCTCATGCAGCTCTCCTCCGACCATCGTGGACTGGTCCCGATCCTGCTGACCGGCACCGCCGCGGGCCACCCCCTGCTGCGTCAACCTGCGCTAGGTTCGCGACATGCGCGCCCACCGCGTCGTCATGGTGGTCACCGACGACATGCCGATCTTCGAGGCGGCCGTGCCCTGCCAGGTCTTCGGCGTCGACCGGCCGCACCTGGCCGACCCCTGGTACGAGTTCGCCGCGGTCCCGGTCGGCGACGCGCCGGTGCGGCTGACGCCAGGGTTCACCCTCGCCCCGGGCCGCCCCGGGTGGGACGTGGCCTCGGCGGACACCCTCGTCGTCCCGGCCTGCACCAACGTGCACGACGACCCGCCCGCCGCGCTGGTCGACGTCGTCCGGGCGGCGCACCGGCGCGGCGCCCGGATCCTGTCCATCTGCTCCGGCGCCTTCGTCCTGGCCGCCGCCGGGGTGCTCGACGGGCGCCGGGCCACCACCCACTGGCTGCACGCCGACGAGCTGAGCCGCCGCCACCCCGCCGTCCGGGTGGACCCGTCGGTGCTCTACGTCGAGGACGCGAACGTGATCACCTCCGCCGGGACGGTCGCGGGCATCGACGCCTGCCTGCACGTGGTCCGCGTCGACCACGGCGCCGCGGTCGCCGCCGAGCTCGCCCGCCGCCTGGTCACCCCGCCGCACCGCGACGGCGGCCAGTCGCAGTACCACCGGCCCGACGCGCCCGCCGCCCGCGCGGACTGGCTGCCCACCCTGGTCGACTGGGCGGGCGAGCACCTGCACCGGCCGCTGTCCACCGCGGACCTGGCCGCCCGGGCCAGCGTCAGCGTGCGCACCCTGGAGCGCCGGTTCGCCGAGGCGCTCGGGCTCTCGCCGCTGCGCTGGCTGCTGCGGCAGCGGGTGCGCCGGGCCCAGCACTTCCTGGAGACCAGCGACCGGCCGATCGCCTGGATCGCCACCACCTGCGGGTTCGGCGGCCCGGCGAGCCTGCGGGCGCACTTCGCCCGGGTCGTGGGCGCCTCGCCCACCGCTTATCGGCGCGCGTTCCACGAGCGCGTGGACGCGCGGCGGCAGGCGGGCTGACCGACCTGTCCACACGCGACTGGGCAGGTCCAGCCAGCGGTGCGACAGTCCAGAGTGATCCGTTACACATCTCTACACGACATGGTGAACCTCCCCTGCCCGGGGAGCGGCCATTCCGGACAGGCGACACATTCCGATAGTTGGATGCTGCTTCGGGTTGGGCCAGGGGAGTCGTCACATGGTCAAAGGAAGTGCCCTTCGCCGGGGCTTGGCAGCGGCGCTGGCGGCGGTCACGGCAGCGGCCGGGATCGTGGTGCTGACGACGTCACCCGCGCAAGCGGCCGTCGTCCGCCCGTTCACGTTGAACTACGACCAGGAGCTCTACGGCGACTTCCTCCAGGCGGGCAACGGCAACAGCCGCTGCCCGTCGCCGACGGACCCGGTCGACCCGTTCGGTGAGCCGATCGCGACCTGCGCCACCTCTCAGGCCCGCACCTACACCGCCGCGACCGGCATCAACGACAGCTACTACATGCGCTGGGCCGACGTGGACTCCAGTGCCGCGACCTACAACTCCAGCACCGCCTCGATCACCATCCCGACCGGCGCCACCGTCGACTTCGCGCGGCTGAACTGGGCGGGCGACACCGGCACGATCCGGCTCGCCGACGGCACCGTCTCCGCGCTGCCCGGATGCAACACCCGCCAGTTCCTCGCGGGCGCGGGCTCGTCCAACCTCCCCGCGGGCACGCCCGAGAGCACCTCGGTGCGCCTGTCCGTGGGTGCCGGGGCCGCCGCCGCGGTCGCCCCGCAGGTGATCAGCCGCGACGCGCTGGCCAACGTGCCCGCCTCGCAGCCGCAGTTCTACACCGCCTACGCCAACGTCACCGCGCGCTTCGCGGGCGCGACCACCGGCGTCCCGCAGACGATCACCCTGGGCAACGTCTGGACCCCCGAGGGCTTCGGCTGCTTCGCGGGCTGGTCGCTGGTCGTGGTCTACAAGTACAACGACGCCAACGTCAACGCCCCGGCCAAGCGCGAGGTCTTCGTCTACGACGGCCACGTCCGCCAGTCCTCAGTGGACCCGGCGACCACCATCACGATCAACGGCTTCCGCGTCGGCGCCGCGGGCACCCGGGCCGGGCTGACCGCCTACGAGGGCGACTTCAACATCGCGGGCGACCAGTTCTCGGCCAACGGCACGGCCCTGGCGGAACCGCTCTCGGGCAGCGCGACGACGAACTACTTCGTCTCCAACGGCCAGAACGCCCTGTCGCCCGCCGTGGCGAACAACATGAGCGTCGACTCGAAGCAGTTCGCCGTGCCCCCCATCCCGGTCGGCGCGACCTCGGCCAACCTGACCTTCAGCACCTCCGGCGACACCTACCTGGCGGAGAACCTCGTCCTGTCGGTCCCCATCCCGTCGCTGGACATCACCAAGTCGTTGGTGGGCACCGGTCCGTTCCGGCCGGGCCAGCCGGTGACCTACCAGATCACCGTGGTCTCCCCGGGCGGCTCGGCGGCGGTGAACGTCGCCGTCGCCGACCCGGTGGTCTCCGACTGCGACCGGGCGATCGGCAACCTGGCCGCGGACGTCCCGGTCACCTACACCTGCACCGGGCCCGCCCCCGCCGACGACTTCACCCAAACCGCCACGGTGACCGGGGTGAACCCGTTCGGCGACCCGATGAGCGACGCCGCCAGCCTCGACGTGGTGGTCATCAACCCGGCGATCGACATCGCCAAGACCGCCGACGCCGCGAGCTACGCCGCGGGCCAGACGATCACCTTCACCATCACCGTGCACAACGAGGGCGACACCGCGCTGACCGGCGTGGTGGTGTCGGACCCGGTCACGCCCAGCTGCAACCGGACGATCGGCCTGCTCGGCATCGGCGACACCACGACCTACACCTGCACCGCGACCGCCCCGATCGCCGGTGACGCCAACACCGCGACGGTCACCGCCACCGACCCGCTGAACGGCACGATCACCGACAGCGCGACCGCCCAAGCGCCCACCGTCGGCGCCGTGTCCGGCCGGGTCTTCGCCGACCGCAACAACAACGGCGTGTTCGACGCCGCCGACGGCGACACCGGCATCGGGGGCGTCACCGTCACCCTCACGGGCACCACCGCAGGCGGGGCGCCGGTCAACCTCACGACGACCAGCGCGCCCGACGGCACGTACTCGTTCGCGGCCGTCGCGGCGGGCGTCTACACCGTCACCGAGACCCAGCCCCCCGCGTTCGACGACGGCATCGACACCCCCGGCACCAACGCCGTCGTCGCGGGCAACGACTCGTTCACCCTCACCCTGGCGGGCGGGGTCTCCAGCACCGACAACAACTTCGCCGAGCTGAACACCTCCAGCCTGGCCGGCTCGGTCTACGTCGACGCCGACGGCAGCGGCGTGCGCGACGGCGGCGAGGCGGGCATCGGGGGCGTCAGCGTGGCGTTGACCGGCACCGACACCGCGGGCAACGCGGTCAACCTCACCACGACCACCGCCGCCGACGGCTCCTACACCTTCCCGGCATTGCGTCCCGGCACCTACGCCGTCGCCGAGACCCAGCCCGCCGGTTACACCGACGGCATCGACGCGGTCGGTTCGGCCGGGGGCACGCTGACCCCGCCGGACTCGATCACCGCGATCTCCTTGCCGGTGCGCACCAACGCCACCGGCTACACCTTCGGCGAGTTCGTCGGCGCTTCCCTCGCGGGCACGGTGGTCGACGACGCGGGCAACCCGATCCCTGGCGTGGTCATCACCCTGACCGGTCCAGGCGGGCCCGCCACCGCCACGACCTCGGCCACCGGCGACTACTCGTTCACCGGCCTGCCGCCGGGCACCTACTCGCTGTCCGAGGCCCAGCCCGCCGGCTATGGCGACGGCCCGGAGACCGCGGGCACCGCGGGCGGCAGCACCGCGGTCAACGACGTGATCAGCGGTATCACCCTGGCCTCGGGCGCCACCGCGACCGGCTACGTCTTCGCCGAGGACCGCGGGTCCCTCACCGGGGCCGTCTACGAGGACCTGGACAACGACGGCGCCCAGGACCCGGGTGAGCCCGGCATCCCCGGTGTCAGCGTCGCGCTCACCGGCACCGACAACGCCGGGAACCCGGTCAACGTCACGACCACGACCGGCCCGGACGGCGGCTACTCGTTCACCGGCCTGCTCGGCGGCGCCTACACGGTCACCGAGACCCAGCCCGTCGGCTTCCTCGACGGCAAGGACGCGGCGGGCACCGCGGGCGGCGTCCTGACCCCGCCGGACTCGGTCACCCAGATCGACCTGGACCCGGGGGAGGACGGCACCGGGTACCTCTTCGGCGAGCTGTCCGGCGCGTCCCTCGCGGGTCGGGTCGCCGACGACGGCGGCAACGGCATCCCGGGGACCACGGTCACCCTGACCGGCACCGACGACAACGGCAACCCCGTGCTGCTGACCACGACCACCGACCTGACCGGCGCCTACACCTTCACCGGTCTGCGTCCCGGCACCTACGCGGTGACCGAGACCCAGCCCGCCGGTTACGGCGACGGCCCGGACACGCCGGGCAGCGCGGGCGGCGACGCCTCGGTCAACGACGTGATCAGCGGCATCGTGCTCGGCTCCGGGACCACCGCGACCGGCTACCTCTTCGCCGAGGACCGGGGTTCGCTCTCCGGCGTGGTCTACGTCGACGTGAACAACAATGGCCTGCAGGACCCGGGCGAGGCGGGCATCCCCGGCGCCACGGTCACGCTGACCGGGACGGACGCGCTCGGCAACGCCGTCAACCTCAGCACCACCTCGGCCGCGGACGGCTCCTACTCGTTCGCCGACCTCATCGGCGGCACCTACACCGTCACCGAGACCCAGGCCGCCGGCTACGCGGACGGCATCGACACCCCGGGCACCTCGGGTGGCACCGCCACCCCGCCGGACTCGATCACCGCGATCACCCTCGCCGGCGGTGTTGACGCCACCGGCTACCTGTTCGGCGAGTTCGTGACCGGATCGATCGCCGGTCGGGTCGTCGACGACGGCGGCAACGGCATCGGCGGCGCCACGGTGGTCCTCACCGGTCCCGGCGGTCCGATCACCGTGCTGACCGGCCCGGACGGGTCGTACACCTTCCCGAACCTGGCCCCCGGCACCTACACGGTCACCGAGACCCAGCCCGCGGGCTACGGCGACGGCCCGGACACCCCGGGATCGCTGGGCGGCGACGCCTCGGTCAACGACGTGATCAGCGGGATCGTGCTGCCCTCGGGCGGTGCGGCCACCGGGTACGTCTTCGCCGAGGAGCGCGGGTCGTTGGCCGGTGTGGTCTTCGACGACACGAACGGCAACGGCGCGCAGGATCCGGGTGAGCCGGGCATCGGCGGCGTGAGCGTCACGCTCTCGGGCACGGACGCACTGGGCACGCCGGTGAACATCGTGGTGACCTCGGCGCCGGACGGTTCGTACCTGTTCTCCGACCTCGTCGGCGGTACCTACACGGTCACCGAGGCGCAGCCCGCGGGCTACGCCGACGGCGTCGACACCCCGGGCACCTCGGGTGGCACCGCCACCCCGCCGGACTCGATCACCGAGATCGCCCTTGCCGGCGGTGTCGACGCCACGGGCTACACCTTCGCCGAGTACCGCGCTTCCAGCCTCGCCGGCCGGGTCGTGGACGACGGCGGCAATGGCATCGCGGGCGTCACCGTGGTCCTGACCGGTCCCGGTGCCCCGATCACCGTGACCACCGGGCCGGACGGCAGCTACTCGTTCCCGAGTCTGCCGCCGGGCACGTACACGATCACCGAGACCCAGCCGGTCGGTTACGGCGATGGCCCGGACACCGCGGGCAACG
This sequence comes from Actinokineospora sp. NBRC 105648, assembly GCF_030269645.1. GTDB lineage: Bacteria > Actinomycetota > Actinomycetes > Mycobacteriales > Pseudonocardiaceae > Actinokineospora. The sequence goes on from NZ_BSTR01000003.1 coordinate 52,796, forward strand.
CCGGTGGTGACGTCGCGAACGACGTGTTCAGCAACATCGTCCTCAATTCGGGTACGGACGGCACTGGCTACACCTTCGCCGAGGAGCGCGGGTCGTTGGCCGGCGTGGTCTTCGACGACACGAACAACAACGGCGCGCAGGATCCGGGTGAGCCGGGCATCGGCGGCGTGAGCGTCACGCTCTCCGGTGCGGACGCCCTGGGCACCCCGGTCAACACCACGGTGACCAGCGGTCCCAACGGCGCCTACACCTTCCCGAACCTGGTGGGCGGCACCTACACGGTCACCGAGGCCCAGCCCGCCGGCTACGTCGACGGCACCGATACCGCGGGCACCTCGGGAGGAACCGTCACTCCGCCGGACTCGATCACCGAGATCGCCCTTGCCGGTGGTGTCGACGCGACGGGCTACACCTTCGCCGAATACCGCGCGTCCAGCCTCGCCGGCCGCGTGGTCGACGACGGTGGCAACGGGATCCCGAACGTCACGATCACGCTCACCGGTCCTGGTGCCCCGATCACGGTGACCACCGGTCCGGACGGGACGTACACGTTCCCGAACTTGCCGCCGGGCACCTACACGATCACTGAGACCCAGCCCGCTGGTTATGGGGATGGTCCGGACACTGCTGGCAGTGCTGGTGGTACCGCGGGCAATGACGTGTTCAGCAACATCGTGGTCGGCTCCGGCACGGACGGCACCGGCTACCAGTTCGCCGAGGACCGCGGTTCGCTCGCGGGCGTGGTCTTCGACGACACGAACAACAACGGCGCGCAGGATCCGGGTGAGCCGGGCATCGGGGGCGTGAGCGTCACGCTCTCGGGCACCGACGCCCAGGGCAACGCGGTCAACACCGTGGTGACCTCGGCGGTCGACGGTTCGTACCTGTTCTCCGACCTGGTCGGCGGCACCTACACGGTCACCGAGGCGCAGCCTGCCGGGTATGTCGACGGCACCGACACCGCCGGCAGCTCGGGTGGCACGCTCACCCCGCCGGATTCGATCACCGCGATCGACCTCGATGGTGGCGTCGATGCCACGGGCTACACCTTCGGCGAGTACCGCGCTTCCAGCCTCGCCGGCCGGGTCGTGGACGACGGCGGCAACGGGATCCCCGGCGTGACGATCACGCTCACCGGCCCCGGTGCCCCGATCACCATCACCACTGGTCCCGACGGCAGCTACTCGTTCCCGAACTTGCCGCCGGGCACGTACACGATCACCGAGACCCAGCCCGCCGGTTATGGGGACGGTCCGGACACCGCTGGTACCGCGGGCGGCACTGTCGGCCCGGATGTCTTCACCGGCATCGTGGTCGGCTCCGGCACGGACGGCACCGGCTATGAGTTCGCTGAGGACCGCGGGTCGTTGGCGGGTGTGGTCTTCGACGACACGAACAACAACGGGACGCAGGATCCGGGTGAGCCGGGTATCGGCGGGGTCAGCGTGACCCTGTCGGGTACTGATGCCCAGGGCAACGTGGTGAACACGACGGTGACCTCGGCGCCCAACGGCGCCTACACCTTCCCGAACCTGGTGGGCGGGGTCTACACGGTCACCGAGACCCAGCCCGCCGGTTATGTGGACGGCACTGACACGGCTGGCAGCTCGGGTGGCACGCTCACCCCGCCGGACTCGATCACCGCGATCGACCTCGACGGCGGTGCCGACGCGACGGGTTACACCTTCGGCGAGTACCGGGCTTCGACGCTCAGCGGTCAGGTCGTGGACGATGGCGGCAACGGGATCGCGAACGTGCTGGTGGTGCTGACCGGTCCTGGTGGTCCGATCTCGGCGCTGACCGGTCCGGATGGGACGTACTCGTTCCCGAACCTGGCACCGAGCACGTACACGATCACCGAGACCCAGCCCGCTGGCTACGGCGATGGCCCGGACACCGCTGGTACCGCCGGCGGTGACGTCGCGAACGACGTGTTCAGCAACATCGTGGTCGGCTCCGGTACCACCGGCACCGGCTACCAGTTCGCCGAGGACCGAGGTTCGCTAGCGGGCGTGGTCTTCGACGACACCAACGGCAACGGCGCCCAGGACCCGGGCGAGCCCGGCATCGGGGGCGTGAGCGTCACGCTCTCGGGCACCGACGCCCAGGGCAACACGGTCAACACCGTGGTGACCTCGGCGGTCGACGGTTCGTACCTGTTCTCCGACCTGGTCGGCGGCACCTACACGGTCACCGAAGCGCAGCCCGCGGGCTACGCAGACGGCATCGAGACCGCTGGGACCTCGGGTGGCACGCCGACTCCGCCGGACTCGATCACCGCGATCGACCTCGACGGCGGCGTCGACGCCACGGGCTACACCTTCGCCGAATACCGCGCTTCCAGCCTCAGCGGCCGGGTCGTGGACGAGGCAGGCAACGGGATCCCTGGCGCAACCCTGGTTCTGACCGGGCCGGGTGCACCGATCACGATCACCACGGGGCCGGACGGGACGTACTCCTTCCCGAACCTGCCGCCGGGCACCTACACGATCACCGAGACCCAGCCCGCCGGGTACGGCGACGGTCCCGACACCCCGGGATCCGCGGGCGGTGACGCCTCGCTGAACGATGTGATCAGCGGCATCGTCGTGAGCTCCGGTACCGACGGCACCGGCTACGAGTTCGCGGAGAAGCGCGGTTCGCTCGCCGGTGTGGTCTTCGACGACACCAACGACAACGGCACCCAGGACCCGGGCGAGCCCGGTATCAGCGGGGTCAGCGTCACGCTCTCCGGCGCCGACGTCACCGGCGCCCCGGTGAACACCACAGTCACTTCCGGAGCCAACGGCGCCTACACCTTCCCGACCTTGATCGGCGGGACGTACACGATCACTGAGGCGCAGCCCGCAGGCTATGTCGACGGAACCGACACCGCAGGTACCGCGGGCGGCACCGTGACCCCGCCGGACTCGATCACCGAGATCACCCTCGACGGTGGTGTGGACGGCACCGGCTACACCTTCGGCGAGTACCGGGCATCTGTCCTAAGTGGACGCGTGGTCGACGACGGCGGCAACGGCATCCCCGGCGTCACCCTGGTCCTGACCGGACCCGGCGCCCCGATCACCATCACCACCGGCCCGGACGGTTCGTACTCGTTCCCGAACCTGCCGCCGGGCACCTACACCATCACCGAGACCCAGCCCGCCGGTTACGGCGACGGACCCGACACCCCGGGATCCGCCGGCGGTGACGCGTCGGTCAACGACGTGATCAGCGGCATCGTCATCGGCTCCGGCACCACCGGCACCGGCTACACCTTCGCCGAGGACCGCGGTTCGGTCTCCGGTGCGGTGTTCCAGGACCTCAACAACAACGGGGTCCGCGACGGTGGCGAGCCGGGCATCGGCGGGGTCACCGTGACCCTCACCGGCACCGACGCGGTGGGCAACCCGGTCAACCGCGTCGTCACCTCCGCGCCGGACGGCGGCTACACCTTCGCCGACCTGGTCGGCGGCCTCTACACCGTGACCGAGACCCAACCGGCCGGGTTCCTCGACGGCACCGACGCCGCGGGCACCTCCGGTGGCCTGCCCGTCCCGCCGGACTCCATCACCGCGATCACCCTGACCGGGGGCGCCGACGGCGCCGGCTACACCTTCGGCGAACTACCCGCCTCCTCCCTCTCCGGCCGGGTCGTCGACGACGGCGGCAACCCCATCGCCGGGGTCACCCTGGTACTGAGCGGCACCGACGACAACGGCAACCCCGTGTCGGTCACCGTCACCACCAACCCCGACGGCACCTACGCCTTCCCGGGTCTGCGACCGGGCACCTACACCATCACCGAGACCCAGCCCGCCGGCTACGGCGACGGACCCGACACCCCCGGATCCGCCGGCGGCGACGCCTCCGTCAACGACGTCATCAGCGAGATCGTGATCACCCCCGGCACCGCCGGGACCGGCTACGAGTTCGCGGAAGAACGCGGCTCACTCGCCGGCGTGGTCTTCGACGACACCAACAACAACGGCACCCAAGACCCCGGCGAGCCGGGCATCGCCGGAGCCGGCGTGACCCTGACGGGCACCGACGCACAGGGGAACCCGGTCAACACCACGGTGACCTCGGCGCCCGACGGCACCTACACGTTCCCCAACCTCGTCGGCGGCACCTACACGATCACCGAGACCCAGCCCGCGGGCTATGCCGACGGGACCGACACCGCGGGCAGTGAAGGCGGCACACCGACGCCGCCCGACTCCATCACCGAGATCGCCCTGCCGGGCGGAGTCGACGCCACGGGCTACACCTTCGGTGAGTTCCGGGTCTCGACCTTCGCGGGCCGGGTGGTCGACGACGCGGGCACCGGCATCCCGGGGGTGACCGTGACCCTGGTCGGCCCCGGTGGCGGGGTCGCCACCACCACGGGTCCGGACGGCACGTTCTCCTTCACCGACCTGGCGCCGGGGACCTACGCGGTCATCGAGACCCAGCCCGACGGCTACGGCGACGGGCCGGACACCGCGGGCACCGGCGGCGGCGACGCCACGGTCAGCGACGTCATCTTCGACATCCCGGTCACCTCGGGGAGCACGCTCACCGGGTACGTCTTCGCCGAGACCCGCGGGTCGCTGGCGGGCCTGGTGTTCGAGGACCGCGACGGCAACGGCACCCAGGAAGCCGGGGAGCCGGGCATCCCGGGGGTGACGGTGAACCTCACCGGCACCGACGCGCTCGGCAGGCCGGTCACCGCCACCACGACAAGCGGGGCCGACGGCACGTACACGTTCACCGGCCTGGTCGGCGGCACCTACGCCATCACCGAGGTCCAGCCGGCCGGCTACGCCGACGGCATCGACACCCCGGGCACCGGGGGCGGCACGCTCAGCCCGCCGGACACCATCACCGACATCACCCTGCTGGCCGGGGACGGCATCACCGGCTACACCTTCGCCGAGCTGACCGGGGCGATCACCGGCACCGTCTTCATCGACCTCGACAGCGACGGCGTCATCGACCCGGGCGAGCCGGGCAGGCTCGCGGGCGTCACCGTGATCCTGCGGGACCCGGCCGGTGTGGAGATCACCCGCACCACCACCGACGCCAACGGCGGCTACACCTTCGCCAACCAGCGGGCGGGCGACTACATCATCGAGGAGCTGCAGCCCGACGGTTACGGCTCCACCACCCCGAACTCGGTGCCGATCACCCTCAACCCGGCGGACGGCGCCACGGTCAACTTCGGCGACCAGCTCGGCCTGATCGGCGACCTGGTCTTCGATGACCTGAACTTCAACGGCATCCAGGACCCGGGTGAGCTCGGGGTCGGTGGAGTGGTCGTGATCCTCTACGACGCCGACGGTGTGGAGATCACCCGCACCACCACCGACACCAACGGCGGCTACCGGTTCACCGGCCTGACCGCGGGCACCTACGTGATCGGCCTGGAGGTCCCCGACGGTGCGGCGTTGACCAAGCCCGGCCAAGGCACCGACCGGGCGGTCGACTCCGACGTGGACTGGCTCACCGGCCTCAGCGCCCCCGTCGCGATCACCCTGACCGGCGGGCAGATCAGCCAACGCACCGATGTGGACGCCGGCCTCGTCGACCGGGTGGTCGACCTCGGCATCACCCTCACCGTCGACAAACCACAGGCCACCATCGGCGACACCGTGGTCTTCACCGAGACCGTCACCAACACCGGCACCGTCCCGGTCAAGGGCGCCACCACCACCATCACCATCCCGACCGGACTCGCCATCGGCACGGCCACCGGCCAGGGCTGGGAGTGCACCACGGCGGGGCAGGTCCTCACCTGCACCACCGACACCCTGACCCTGCCGGGCGAGTCGCTGCCGCCGATCACGGTGACCACCCACGCCACCCAGCAGATCCCGACCACCGAGGTCGTGGCCACCGTGTCCCCAGTGGACGGCACACCCGACGACAACCCCGACAACGACCGCGCCGTCGTCACCGTCACCGTCACCGTCACCCCGATCCCGGCGCCCCCGCGGCCGGTACCGCCCGCACCCCGACCCCCGCTGGCCTGGACCGGCTCCAACCTGCAACCCCTGCTCCTAGGCGGACTCCTCCTGCTGATGCTCGGCGGCGGATTCCTCCTCATCGGGCGCAAGCGAGGTCGCCGGACCGAATGACGACCGGACCGCGACTCGAGCACCCCGCTCGGTAGCCGCGGTCAGTGAAAGGCCCGCCTGGTCACCACGACCAGGCGGGCCTTTCCGCTACACGGGGAGAGCCCGCGCGGCGGCGAGCACCGGGCCGTTGGTGAAGACGAGCGTGGAGGCCTCGCCCTCGCCGCCGACCAGGACGTTGCCCTCGCGGATCTCGTAAGGGATCTTCAGGTTGACCGGGGCGGTGGTGGCGAGCCGGAGCTTGCGGTTGTCCGCGAGGTCGACCAGCACAACGTGCGCCGCCGCCGGATCGACCCGCGCGACACCGGGCGTCCAGCCGAAGTGGCCCACCGACTCCGCGCGGGCGCTCCAGCGGACCCGGCCGACGGCGCCGGTGACCACCAGCATCAAGCCCGCCGCGATGAGCAACGAGCCCACGGGCAGCACGAACGAGGGCGCGTCCAGGTACGACCCCCACAGCGCGGGCGAGATCACGTAGATGAACACGAGCAGGACCGCCAGCAGCACCACTCCGACGATCGCCGAGACCAGCCCGCGCTTGCGCAGTCGGGCGACCGCCTCGGTCGCCACCTCGACCGGCACCACGTGGTTGCCGGGCCCGGTGAGATCGTCCTGGCCGCGTATCGCCACCGATCTCGAGGTCAGCCTGCAGATCTCGCTGATTCCCACCTCGCGCACGTGCTCGCTCCCTCGCCCGACGACCGATGCCGGTCATGATCGGTGGTCGTCGGCGGGCGCCGGACCGGAATCGCGCGGAATGCCCTCAACGGCCCAAGGAACGACACGGCCGGTGTGCGCCGAACTCGTCGAGGCAGGCATACGCGCGGACCCGTGCGGAAGGGGCGGGCGCGGGTGATCCGCGCCCGCCCCGGGGTCGGTGGGTCAGGTCGTCGGTGGGTCAGGTCGAGGTGATGGCGATGGTCACCGGGCCGGAGGCCGTGGTCAGGCCCTGCGCGCCCAGGCAGGTCAGCGGGTTGGTGAGCAGCCCGTTCACGGTGACCGTCACGCCGTCGCCGCGGAACTTGCCCGAGAGCACGACGCCGTTGAGCACGTCGGAGGTGAGGCCCGCCAGGACGGTGCGGGTGCGGTTGAAGAAGAACGTCGTGGTCTCGCCGGTGTTCCAGGTGATCGTCTGGGTGCCGTTGCCCGCCGCCCCGAGGCTGAGGCAGGACAGCAGGCCCAGTCCGCTGCTGAAGCTCGTCGCGGACTTGACGGCGGGGTCGGTCTGCGAGGTGCACACCCCGAGCACGTGGGACTGGCTGACCAGCGTGGCGCGCTCGGTGAGCAGGAGCAGACCGGGGGAGTACCCCGTGGCGGTGGTGCCGGTGCAGGTGGCGTCGAGGGTGGCCGCGCCGGCCACGGGTGCGGTGAACACCAGGAATCCGGAGAGCAGGGCCGCTACGGCGGCAAACAGGCGAAGTCTCATACCCCTCACCTAGCCCCGGCGGGTAGGTGGGCGGCAATCGTTGTCGCCCGTCCACCGGGGCGAATCATCCACCGGTGGGCACGGGGACGCTACCGGCCGATCCGGGCACCCGCTCGGTGCGGTCCGCCACACTGTCGGTCGGCACCTTCGAGTGAGTCTCGTCGTTGTGACCGGGCTGGACTACCGAGCGCCAGAAGAGCAGCCGACCGCGTTGTCCCGGGGCAGGCCACCCGGTGCGCTGACCTGCCCACGAATGCGTGAACGCGCCACCAAGGCGGGCTCTCGAACACTTGCCAACGCGGTGACCAACCACCTGGGGCAGCACGCACCCCGGCTTGCGCGAGCCGGGGCTTGTCAGCGCGACGTGGCCAACGCTGTGGTCAGGGCGTCGAGTCGGCCGAAGGCGCGGGCCATGCCCACGTGGTCGCCGTAGTCGCGTGACTCGACGATCACGCCGTCGCGCACCCGGGTCACGAAGACGCACGGGACCGTGAACGAGCGGCCGTCCACCGATCCGACGTAGCTGAACTCGAAGACGACCACCTCGGGGTCCGCGGTCTCGTGGACCTGGCCCACGGGCTCGAACCGGTCGGCCCCCCGCGCCCGGGCCGGGCCCGCCGCGAAGTGCTCGCGCAGCTCGGCGCGGGTGCGCAGCGGTGTGTCGCCCAGCGGGGCGAACGGGTGTCGGACGTCGGTGTGCTCGGCGTACAGGCTCGCCAGCTGGTCGAGCTGCTCCCGCTCCTCCCGGGCGGTGAGGTCGCCCGCGATCAGGCGACAGACCCCGGCGGCGACGGCGCGGACGACGTCGGTGGGTGTGGACGGCGGTGGCATGGCGGCCTCCAGGTTGATCGGAGTCTGGACTCCGGTAACTGTACCGAAGTCCAGACTCTGGTTAAACTGCTCGGCGGTGCGAGGAGGTCGGGTGCGGCAGGACGCGCGGGACAACCGGGAGCGGATCCTGGGTGCGGCCGAGGAGGTCTTCGGCGCGCACGGGGCGGCCGGGTCGACCGAGGAGGTGGCCCGGTTGGCCCGGGTCGGCATCGCGACGGTCTTCCGGCACTTCCCGACCAAGGAGGCGTTGATCGAGGCGGCGCTGCTGCGGCACTTCGATCACCTCACCGACCGGGCCACCGCCCTCGCCTCGGGTGCGGACCCGGCGGTCGCCTGGCGGACCCTGGTGCGGGCGATGATCGAGACCGGTGCCACCAAGCTGACGTTGGCCTCGATGCTCACCACACCTGACCACGCCGACCGCGGGGGACTGCCGAACAGCGCCGCCGCCGCGTCGAACCGGTTGAAGGCCGCGGTCAGCGAGGTGCTCCGCCGGGCGCAGGACGCGGGCGCGGTTCGACCGTCGGTCGCGATCGACGAGGTCTACCTGTTGATCCGCGGCCTGGCCCAGGTGGCGGCGACAACCGGGGCGCGGCCCGACACCTTGGACCGTGCCATCGACGTCGTGCTCACCGGGCTGTCACTGCCCGCCCGATGACAGCCCGGTGACAGTGCTGCCGCGTGTGGCAGTGAAATCCGGTCTCGGCTGGCGGAACGCGCGGCTAGGGTGAGGCCATGGGGTCGGTCAAGCAGGTTCAGATCACCTTCGACTGCGCGCAACCCGAGCGCGTCGCGCGTTTCTGGTGCGAGGTATTGGGATACGTCTTGCCACCGCCACCGGCGGGATTCGAGACGTGGGGCGATTTCGATCGTTCGCTGCCGGCTGAGCGGCAAGGGGCGGCGTTCGCCTGCGTCGATCCTTCCGGTGTGGGGCCGCGGTTGTACTTCCAGCGCGTCCCCGAAGGCAAGGTCGTCAAGAACCGGGTGCACCTCGACGTGCGGGCGGGCACCGGGCTGGTGGGCGCCGAGCGGCTCGCCACTCTCGAGGCGGAGTGCGCGCGACTGGTCGCGCTCGGGGCGGTGCGCGAGCGACTGCTGCCCGCCGATGACGACAACGAGTCGTGCATCGGCATGCGGGACGTCGAGGGCAACGAGTTCTGTCTCGACTGAGGTGTTGTCGACGGTTGGGGGTTCGCGGGCGTGAGCCGGCGGTTGTGTTCTGTGGCAGTGGTGATCGGGGTCGTCGTCGCGGGGTGTTCGTCCTCGTCGGAGCGCCCTCCGGGCGGGACAGGTGCCTCGCCGTCCAGTCAGGTGGCCACTCCGGCGTCGAGTGCCGCTCCTGTGGTGGAGGCGGACGATCCCGCGTTGGTGCAGGAGTTCAGGCGGTACGAACGGGACCTCTCCTCGGCCATCCCCGGGAGACCGCCGGGACACCAATACACCTCGGGCCATGGCGGGCGCCCTGGGCCGGTTCGCCGTTGGCGCCGCACTGTCCAAAGAGGACCGTTTGGTGTTAGTCGATTGGTTGCGGGACAACACCACCGGCAAGGGCCTCGTGCGGGCCGGTGTGCCGACGGACTGGGTGGTGGGCGACAAGACCGGCAGCGCCGACCACGGCGGCCGCAACGACATCGCCGTGCTGTGGCCACCGGGGCGGGAACCGATCGTCATCGCCGTGCTGACCAGCCGGGATCAGGAAGGCGCGGAACGATCCGACGCGCTGGTCGCCGACGCCGCCCGGGCAGTGGCGGGCGCCTTCGGCTGAGTCCGGCCCGGACGCGCTCGCGGTGGCTGCCACCGGATCGCATCGTCCGGGACGTCGAAGCCCGCTACCGCCCGGAAGGCATCGCCGAGTGCGGGGGCGTGGCTCAGACCCGGACGCAGTTCAGTCCGATCACCTGGGTGCTGAAGCTGTCCTGCGAGGCGTAGCCGCTGAGGTTGGTCAGGGGGTCGGTGGCGGCGCACTGGGCAATGCCGGGGGCGCCGTTGAAGACCGCCACGGTGACGGTGAAGCTCCCGGTGATGAGGCCGTTCGCGGGAGCCCCACCGGAGGGCGTGCAGTACTGCGCGGCGAACAACTTCCCGGACAGTTGGGCGACCTGGCAGGCGTAGGCCCGGCTCGTGGTCGTCGCGGCCGCGGGTGACGCCGTGGCCGCGACCACCGCGGCGCTGAATACGAGTGCAGTCACAATGCGTAGCTTCGCCATGGTGTCCATCCTTGACTCGTGGGTTCGGCTCCAGAAGTAGAGCAGCGCGGCACAACGCGGACAATAAAGCGAGCCGAACTGCTACTCTATCGAGTGAAATCTCCGACGAACCCGTATCCTCCGCCAAGTATGGCGAACCGGCGGCCGGAGTGGCCTGGGTGATCAATAACCGCTGGTCCAGGCCGTGCTCGGCGGGCGAGAAAATGATCGAGGACGGCGGCGCGACCCGATCATCTTTAGGGTGACCGGGTCGGCCTGTCGTTGGCTGCGCTCCACGCGTCCTTCAATTCCCGGAAACCGGTGATTTGAGTGTGGAAATGAATGCCCGAATTGGTTTCCGGCGCTCGTCAGTTGTCCCGGGCGTAGAGCTTGACCACTTTGCCGTCCAGGGTGGCCTGCAGGTAGGCGCCGCCGTAGTCGTCGCTGAGGTAGAGCCGCAGCGATGGTTCGCCGTCGATGATGCCGGTGTCGACGATGATGTAGCGCAGCGTCGGTTTGGCGACGCCCAAGTCCTTGTTCGCGCGCTCCCACAGCGCGGGTAGCGCGTCCCAGTTGACCTTGCCGAGGTCGAGCACGGCGCGGTCGGCGTCCACTCGGTCCGGTCCGCTGCGGGTGGCCTTGCCGTTGCGGTACTCGAAGTCGTCGAAGCCGTTCTTGACCGCCGCGGCGGGCGCGGTGGCCACCGCGTAGTCGGGGTAGATCGTCAGGTCCGAGACCTTGGTGCCGCCCATCACCTCGCTCAGCGCGCCCGCGGCCGCGCGGGCGCCCGCCGGGGTGAGCAGGTCCTGGGCCGCGGCGGGGGTCGCCGCGGGCCGGGTCGCCTTCGACGCGGTCGCCGTCGCTGTGGTCGTCGTCGGGTCGGTGCGCGCCTCGGCACTGGACCTGGCCCGGGACGTGGTGGTCACCGGGCCGGGGGAGCCCGGGTTCGCGCTCGACGGTTCGTCGCTCGAGCCCAGGTAGCGGACCAGGAACAGGGTGGCCGCGATGATCAGCGCCACCGCGGTCAGCGAGAACACCACGGGCCCCAGGCGCTTGCCGTTGCCCGCCTGGACTGGGCGCGAGGCCGGTTGGGACTGCCAGTGGACGGGGTGGTGCGGCTGCTGCCAGGGCCCGGTGGACTGCGCTGGGAAGGCGGGCCCGGCGGGTGTTGGCGGGCCGGCAGGTCCGGCGGGCGTGGGCGGGCCCGCGGGCCCGGCCGTCCCGTGTTCGACGGCCGCGAGCATCCGGTCGAGGACCTCGCTAGCGGGCCGGGCGAGCGGATCGGGCACAAGGACCGCGCTGAGGACGGGACCGAGCGCGCCCGAGCGCCGCGGCGGCGGGACCGGCTCGGTCATCACCGCGGCGAGGGTCGCCATCGTGGTCGCGCGGCGCAGCGGGTGGTGGCCCTCGACGGCCACGTACAGCAGCATCGCCAGCGACCACAGGTCCGAGGCGGTCTTCGTCTCGTCGCCGAGCAACCGCTCGGGGGCGACGTACTCGGGCGACCCGATCACCTCACCGGTCGCGGTGAGCTGGCCGGAGTCGTGCAGCGCGGCGATCCCGAAGTCGGTGAGCACGGCGCTGCCGTCCGGCCGCAGCAGGACGTTGCCCGGCTTGACGTCGCGGTGCAGCACACCGGCGGCATGCGCCGCGCGCAGCGCCCCGAGCACACCGCGCCCGACGCGGGCGGCCTCCGCCGGGGCGAGCGCGCCGTCGCGCAGCCGCGCGTCCAGCGACACGCCGCGGACCAGCTCCATGACGATCCACGGGTACGGCGAGTCCGCCGACTCGATGATCTGGTAGATCGACACGACGTTCGGGTGCTGCAAGCGGGCGAGCGCGCGCGACTCGCGCAGCACCCGTTCCCGCTGCTGCACGGCCAGCTCGGGGTTGTGCTCGAACAGCGCGGCGTCGGCCGGACGCACCTCTTTGATGGCGACCTCGCGGTGCAGCCCCAGGTCGCGGGCGCGCCACACCGTTCCCATCCCACCGCTGCCGAGCCGATCCAGCAGCTCGAACCGGCCGCCGACCACCCGCCCGGTCTGTTCTCGCTCGGACACCGCGCCACGCTAGCAACCGGCCGCACGGGGCCGGCCGCCCGACCACCGACTCGTTCGCACTGGCAAACGCCCTCGTGCGCCTGGCGGGATGGGGAAAGGCCAGGTCAGAGGCAACGGCGGAGCGCCGAGCCGAACGCGGCAGCCAGTGGATCTCCCGTGTCCTTTGTAGAAGGTAGGGCGGTCGGTGCCCCCTGCTGTGCTGCCTACCGCGAGCCACAGCGGTTTTTGGCCTGTCACAACGCAAAGCCGCGGAACTCGGGACCATCCGTCCCTACCCGGCTGCCGCGCCGTGCGTGGACCCTGATGGGCGTCGTATCCACGAAGCAGGGGGAAACTGCATGCGTTACCGCATTCTGTGCACACCTGTGTTGCTCGCCGCGCTGCTGGTCGCCGGCCCGGCACACGAAGCCGTAGCCGAGGGCGCGGTGCCGTCGAGGGCTCCGGTCCTGACGACGGTGATCGACCTGCCGCCGGTTCCCGGGGACTGGACCACCTTCGCCAAGGACGTCGACGACCAGGGCACGGTCGTCGGCTACTCCAGCAGGGAGTTCTCGTTGCTGCCCCACCGCCCGGCGCGGTGGGACCACGACGGCAACGTGGTCGACCTCGGCACGATCGGCGGCGAGGACGGCGAGGCGCTGGCGATCGGCCCCAACGCGGTGGCCGTGGGCCGGTCCAAGACCGCCGCGGGGCAGTGGCACGCCACCCGGTGGGCGTGCGGCCGGGCCGAGGACCTCGGCACGTTGCCCGGCGGCGCCGACAGCACGGCCACCGCCATCAGCCCCGACGGCACCGTGGCGGGCGACTCCGCGACCGCCGACCCGAACGTTCGGCGGGCCGTGCGCTGGGGCCGCGACGGCCGGATCGCCGCGCTCGAGTCCGTGCCGGGGAGCGTGGGCAGCTGGGTGGAGGGCTTCAACGCCAACGGCATCGCCTACGGCGGCATCCGAACCGCGAGTGGGTCCCTGGCCGTGGTGTGGAGCCGTTCCGGGCGCGTCTCCGTGCTGGCGAGCCTCGGCGCGAACAGTGCCGTCAACGATGTGAACCGGTACGGGATCGCCGTCGGGCACTCCGGCGGCCGCCCGGTCCGCTGGAACCGCGACGGCGCGGTGACCGAGCTGCCCGGGCTCAGCAGGCCGGGCGGCAACGTCCTGGCCGTCACCGACGACGGCACCGCGACGGGGGTGGGCTACGTCGTCGACCCGTGGGTGGTCTCCCGCCCGGTGCGCTGGGACAGCCAGAACCGGATCACCGACCTGGGTGGCTTCGCGGGCGACCAAGAGGGCGAGGGCATCGACATCAACCGGCACGGCACCATCGTCGGCGCGAGCGGTCAGGCCTCGCACCGCTACGGACTGACCTGGGCACCGGACTCCCCGATCGCCCCGCTGCCCGCCATCCCGCCGACCTCGCACGACGGGCCGATCAAGATCACCGACACCGGGTACGTCATCGGCTGGGCGGACCGCACCCTCGGCATCCCGCGCGCGTCCCTCTGGCACTGACCCGACGGCGCGTGCCGTGCGGTGCCGCTGCGCACCGCACGGCACGCGCCAGCCGCCGCACGCGGGCGGTCGCGCTGTCCTGAGTATTCCTCATCGCAGTTCGAAGTATTTCGGAGTCGTATTCTCGCTGGACGTCGTGCGAAATACTTCCGGCATCCTCCACTCCGGACTGACGCGATTCACACAATTGTGTAGCCGCCCTGCGCCGCGGCAAGCGCGTCACTACTCTCGGCCGCGCCCGCGACGGCGTGGGGTCGAGAGAGTCGTTGGAGGAGAACACTATGGCGAAGGTGTGCATTGTCGGCGGCGGCGCGACCGGTGTCGCACTCTTGTGGACGCTCGCCCAGGACCACAAGGTTCGGCGGGAATTGCAGGTGACCGTCCTGCACGACGAACCCGGGCTCGGTGGCCATTCGACGACCGTGCCGGTCGAGCACAACGGCAAGGTGTTCCAGGTCGACATCGGGGTGCAGTTCCTGTCCACGCTGCTCTACCCGAACGTGGCCACCATGCTGGAGCTGGACGAGTTCACGGACGTGCCGGTGACGCCGTTCGACGAGCTCAAGGTCGCCTGCGCCTTCCCGCCCGACCCGGTGACCGGCGCGGCCCGCAACTGGGTCAACTTCCCGGATCCCGCGGACGGCCCGGGCAACGGCTTCTACGACGCCGCCATGCTGGCCGACGCGAAGGCCTTCCAGGAGTTCATCCGGAGCTCGGTGTGCCGGGGCTGGTACGACCGGACCCTGGCCGAGTTCTTCGCGAAGCCACCGATCGAGCTGGCGGACAAGCAGCGGTTCGTGGACTACTTCGTGGCGCCGTACATGAGCATCATGAACGGCTACGGCAGCGCCCAGCTCGACCAGGTGAAGTTCGTCGACCTGGTCGCCCTGTACTCGGTGGTCCCGTTCTACCAGACGCCGCTGGGCTCGTTCACCCAGCCGGGCAAGGGCTGGTCGCAGTTCGGCGGCGGCAGTTCCAGCTGGATCAGGGCGATGCGCGACCAGGCCGTCGCGAAGATCAAGACTGACCTCCGGCTGTCGGCCAGGGCCACCGCGGTGTGGACCGACGTGACCACCGACGGCAGCCCGGTGCACGTCGCCTGGACCGACCCCGACGGCACGCACGAGGAGGTCTTCGACAAGGTCGTGCTCACCACCGACATGGACACCTGCGCGACGCTTCTGCGCACCGGCTCAGCCAGGACCGACAACACCTTCTGGCGCGATCTCTACCAGCGCTACGTCGCCACCGGGTGGCCACTGCTGCCGGGCGCCTGCTACATCCACACCGACGACTCGATCCTCTCGCCCGACCTGGCCTCGCGGCAGGAGACGCTGCAGTTCACCGCGTACTACGCCGAGGCGGACACCGCGCCGGGCTACGACCTGGGGCGCACCTTCACCACGTTCCTGCTGAAGAACCTGCTGCGCGACGAGGACGCCGACGGCCTCTACCTCACGATGTACGGCGACACCACCGAGGACACCAGGATGCCGGACCCGGCGAAGGTCCTGCACAGCCAGACCTGGACGCACGGCATGTGGGCGGCCACCTTCATGGGTGGTCCGAAGAAGACACTGCACCTGGCGCAGGGGCGCGGCAGGCACTGCCCTGACGACCAGCCCGACACCAACGTGTACTTCGCGGGCAACAACACCACGACCGACTCGGAGGAGGGCGCGCTCGACTCGGCGATGGCCATCGCGCACTACGTGTTCGGCGCGTGCTACCCCCTCGGGGTGAACCCGTCCTACCCGCTCGCCCTGCCGATGTACTGGTTCTTCTACTGCCTGATGTTCCCGCACCTGTCGGTGGAACACCGGCTCGCCACGCTCATGTCGATGCACCCGCACCAGCCGCGGTGATCTTGCGCAGCGTGCCCGTGAAACCCAGTCGCCGTGCGGTTTCCCCGGCGCGCGCCAGCAGTGACCGGGCGGCCGCGGTGTCCGCGCGTCGGCCGTGCCGCAGCAGTACCCGCGCCCAGCCGACCTGGGACTCGGCCGCCCAGTAGGGCAGCGGTGCCGCCTCGGCCGCGGTCAGGGCGGAGGCGAAGTGCCCGACGGCCGCTTCGAGGTCGCCCGCCGTGGCCGCGAGCAGGCCCAGCTGGTGGTCGATCGGGCCCTCGCGGGCTACCTGGTTGAGCAGGAACAAGCCCGCGCAGGCGCGCAGCCGCTCGTACAGCCAGACCGCCGCGGCCCGGTGCTCCAGCGCGCAGGCCAGCTCGGCCACCAGGCAGAGCGCCTGCACCTCCAGCTGGGAGCCGGGCGGCGGCAGCGGGGTGTCCAGCAGGTCTCCCGCCGCCGCCCGGGCCTCGTCCAGCGCGCCCGAGTCGGCGTTGATCAGCGCCAGGATCGGCCGCAGGTCGTAGTCGGCGAACCCCTGGGTGTCGCGCAGCGCGGGCAGCAGCTCGTCGGCCCGGCCCTGTTGGCGGCGCAGGTGCATCAGCTGGGCGCCGTAGGCGAGCACGGCGTCCGGCTCACCCGCGTCGGACCCTAGCCGCAGCGCTTCACCGGCCAGGTCCTCGGCCTCGGCGTGCCGCGACGACGCCTGCAGCCTGCCCCCGCGCGAGAGGGTGGCCACCCACCGCAGATACGGCTCCCCGATCTCGTCGGCGATGCGGCACTCGGCGGCGAGGTGCTCGTCGGACTCGGCGACCCGGCCGCTCTCCCAGCAGGCCAGGCTGCGCAGGCGGGCGGCCAAGAAGCGCAGCCGCCGGTCCGCCGAGGCCGTCGCGAGGTCGAGCAGCTCGGCGCTGTCGGCCAGCCTGCGGTGGTGGGTCGCGGGCGCCCAGGTCGCCTCGAAGCGCAGCGCGAGCACCCGACCGAGCACCTCCGGGTCGCCCAGCTCGCGCGCGCCGCGCACAGCCTCGTCCGCGAGCCGCTCTCTGCGCTCGGCGTGCCCGGGGCCCGGCAACTCGATGGCCAGTGTCGCGCCGAGCAACGGCCGCCGCGGGTGCGCGTGGTCACCGATGGCCGCCATCGCCGCCTCGAGCAGCGCGATCCGGTCCGCGTCGAGCCTGCCGCTGCTGGACACCGCGCCGCGGTTGTTGGCCACGACGGCCCGCACCAGCCGCGCGGTGTCACCTGCGGACTCCGCGAGTCGCGCCGCGCCCAGCAGGGTCTCGCGGTAGCCCTGGTCGCCCACGCCGCGTTGGGCTTCGCCCAGCCCAACCAGGATGTCGACCCGCGGCCCGCACCTGGTCGAGCCGTTCGAATCAGTCGGGTCGGCTGGACCGTCCGGGCCGTCGAGGCAGTCCAGGGCGGCGCGGAACCAGACCAGCGCCTGGTCGGGGGCGAGGTCGGCCAGGGCCTGCTCACCCGCCCGCCGGGCCCGGTCCGCCGCGAGTGCCCGCTCGACCCGGTCCGCGCGGTCGTGGCCGAGCAGCCAGTGCCGGGCGAGGTCGCCTGCCCGGCCGGGCGGCCACGGCGTCGCCGACGCCTCGAGCGCCCGGGCGACCCGGCGGTGCGAGCGCCGCCTGCGGGTCCCGCCGACCCGTTCGTAGAGGGTCCGCTGGACCAGTGCGTGCCCGAACGCGAACCGCTCGCCGTCGCCGGGCACCTCGACCAGCAACCCGGCCGCGATGGCGTGGTCGAGGTCGTCGAGCACCGCGTCCTCGTCGGTCCCGACCACCCGGGCCAGCGTGGCCAGGTCGAAGTCCGACCCCAGCACCGCCGCCTGGGCCAGCACCGCGGCGCCGCGCTCACCCAGCCGGTCGACCCGTCGCCCGACGACGTCGCGGACCGTCTCCGGCAGGCCGAGTCCCGCGGGCCCGGCGGGCTCGGCGGTCGACCAGCCCGCGGCCACCGGGCAGTCGGTGAACCGGTCGGCCAGGTGCCGCAGCAGTTCCCGGGCGAAGAACGGGTTCCCGCCCGACTCCCGCCCTACCGCGCGCGCCCAGCCCAGTGCCGCCGGGCCCAACCGCCGCCCGGCGGCCGACTCCACCATCGGCACGATGTCGTCGTCGGCGAGGCCGTTCAGCTCCAACCGGTGCGCGCCGGGCTGGCGGGCCAGCTCCCGCACGGTGGCCGCGGCGTCACCGCCCTCGACGAGTTCGGTGCCCCGGTAGGTGGTCGCGAGCACGAGCCGCCCCGGGGCGGCGGCGGTCGCCAGGTAGCGCAGCAGCAGGAGCGAGGGCTTGTCGGCCCAGTGCAGGTCGTCGACGACCAGCACCACCGGCCGGTCGGTGGCCGCCCTGGTGAACAACGCGGCGACGGCGCGGAAGAGCAGGTGCCGCTCGGTCTGCGGGTCCGTCCCGGGGTCCGGCGCGGTCCGCGGGACGCGCGAGCGCAGTTCGGGGACCAAGCGGAGCAGACCAGTGCCGTAGCGGGCGAGGTGATCGGCGACGACGTCGGCGGGCAGGTGCTTCGTGATCTGGCTGAGGCCTTCCACGACCGGGCGGTAGGCGAGCGTCACCTCCTCGTCGCAGCGCCCGTAGAGCACCAGGGCACCCGCCGCGCAGGCGTCCCGGGCGGCGTGCGCGACCAGGGCCGTCTTGCCCATACCCGGCTCACCCGAGATCAGCAGCACGCCCGGTGGACCGGTCGAGGTGGGCACCATCCGGCCGCGCAGCAGGTCGAGCTCGCGGGTCCGGCCGACCAGCAGTCCGATGGACTCGACCAGCAGCCGGGCCGGGAACTCCGGCGCGCCGGGCGTCGGCCCCGCCGCTGTCGCCGGTGGCGGGCAGGCCTCGGCGGTGAGCAGCTCCAAGTAGACGGCCTCGGTCTCCGGCGACGGGTCGACCCCGAGCTCCTCGGCCAGTAGCCGCCTGCACTGCTCGTAGGCCACCAGCGCCTGGGCCCGGTTGCCCCCGCCGGCCAGCGCCGAGATGAGCAGGCGGTGCGCGGACTCCCGGAACGGGTCGAGGTCGACGACCTCGCGGGCCACGGCCTCGGCGGGCAGCCCGGCCGCCATCCGCGCCCCGGTCAACGCCTCCAGCGCCCGGATGCGCAGCGCCCGGTTCTGGGTCCGCCGCTCGCGCACCCACGGCCCGTCGGCCTCGGGCAGGAACGGCCGCCGCGCGACCCGGTCCACCCGCTCGAGCCGGTCCGCGGCCTCCGCGGCGCGTCCCGCGGCCAGCGCGGCGAGGGCGTCCTCGACGTCGCCCTCGGCCTGCTCCAAGTCGACCACCGCGCCCGCGGGCAGGTGCAGTTGGTAGCACCCGAAGGTGGCGCGGACGGTGGCGCGCCCGTCGAGCCCCGCGTCCCGCAGGGCGGCCCGGACCCGCGCGACCGCCGTGCGCAGCACCGACTCCCAGGACGAGGGCGGCTCGTCGCCCCACAGCAGTTCCGAGAGCTCCTCGCGCCGGACCGGCCGGGCCCGCTCCAGGGTCAGCATGGCCAGCACGACCCGGGCGTGCCGGGAGCGCAGTTGCCGGTCGCCCGCCGCGACGCCGCCCACCTCGAGTGCGACGTCGCCGGTCAGTGACAAGTGCAGCGGGTGCGTGGCCGCGCCTTCCGTTCGGGTGCCTGCGGTGAGCCGACGCCAGTGTGGCGACTCACTGCGGACCGCGCGACCGCAGCGATCTGCGCTCGATCTGCGGACCGTCTGCACACGGCTCCTAGCTTTCGAGGCGGATCAACCGAACCGGTCTCGAACCAGGGACCGACCAGTTGCGGATGGGGAACAGAGATGGACATTCGACAGTTGCGCGCTGTCCCGACGGCCGTCGCGTTGGTGCTTTCCGCCGGAGTGACCGCGGCGGTCGCGGGAACCGCACCGGCGCGGGCGGACACCTCGGCGGTGAAGGTCCCGGCGGTCATCTCCCTCGGGGACAGCTACATCTCGGGCGAGGCGGCCCGGTGGCGGGGGAACGGGGACACGATCTTGCCGGGCAGCAGATACGGCACAGACCTCGCCGCCTACGACTGCAATTCCAGTGAGACCTGGTGCTACCACGACCCCGAGCGGGTTTACGGGCAGTCCTATGAGAACGGCTGCGACCGGGCCAAGAAGGCCGAGATCACCAAGGTGGACAAGGTGCGGGTGGGCACCGTCGACTACCCGATCGCCGCGGCCGACCGCGCCAACGTCGCGTGTTCCGGGGCCACCACGGCCGCGGTCGACAAGGACAGGTTCAAGGGCGAGGCACCGCAGGTGAAGCAGCTCGCCGACTACGCGAAGAAGAAGGCCGTCAAACTGGTTGCGCTGTCCATCGGCGGGAACGACCTCGGGTTCTCCGACATCGTCACCTACTGCATGGGCTACTACGTGGCCGGGCTCGGGCCGTGCAAGACCGGCTACGCCAAGGTGCTCCCGGGCAAGATCGCCAAGATGGCCGCCGCGGTGCGGACGACGCTGCAGCGGATCAGGGCGACCATGACCGCGGCCGGGTACCAGAACTCCGACTACCGCCTGGTGCTCCAGTCCTACCCGAGCCCGATCCCGCGCGGTCCGGACAACCGCTACCCGGAGTTCCCCAAGCCCGGTGAGAAGTCCCGGACGTGGGACGGCGGGTGCCCGTTCTACAACGAGGACTCGAACTGGGCGTACGACACCGTCATCCCCGGCATGGCCAGCGCGCTCGCGGGCGCGGCCACCAGCGAGCAGGCGGAGTTCCTGGACCTGCGGTTCGCACTGCGCGGGCACGAGGTCTGCGCGAAGGGCGTGCGGCAGGCCACCGCCAAGGAGACCCTCGCGCACCCGATCCCGAAGCCGGTCGCCGAGTGGGTCCGCTGGATCGGTGTCACCCAGGGCGCCATCCAGGAGGACATGCACCCGAACTCCTACGGCCAGGAGCAGTTCGGCGCTTGCCTGCGGACCGCCGCGACCGGCTCCGGTCGCACGCACACCTGCACCGCCCCATGACCCAGCCGCAACCGGCGGCGGAGAACCAAGGAGGAACCATGACCGACACCACGAAAGCACCTGAGCAGACCGACGACTCGCCCGAGGACTTCGGTTTCCCGACCGAGTCGAGCACCGTGCTCTCGATCACGTTGGCGAACAAGGAGAAGCAGTTCATCGTGCCGACCGGCGTGAGCCACGCGGTCGTGCGCCTGGTCGGCGGCCAGGGCGCCTACGGCGACGGCAACTCGGGCGCACCCGGCCGGGGCGGCACGCTGCAGGCCACCATCCCGGTGACACCGGGGGAGACCCTCACCGCCGTCATCGGCCAGCACCCCGGCGACCGGGGCGGCTCCGGCTTCAACCACGGCGGCAACGGCGGCGCTGGCCGAACGGCACGCGGCCGAGACGGCGGCGCCGGAGCGGGCTCCAGCGCACTGACCCGAAACGGCGTACCCCTGCTGGTGGCAGGCGGCGGAGGCGGCGCGGGCGGCGGTTCCCCACTGGCCGACGGCGGCAAGGGCGGCTCCGGCAACGTGGCCCCGGGCTCGGGCACGGCGGGCCAGTCGGGCAGCTTCGGCACCGGCGGCGCGGGCGGCACCGGCGGCGCAGCCAAGGGAACCCGAGGCGACAACGGCGGCGACGCCGCACACGGCTCCACTGCCGGCGGCGGTGGCGGAGGCGGCGGAGGCTACAACGCGGACGGCAAGTCGGGCGGCGGAGCCGGCGGCCAGCAGGGCGGTGGTGGAGGCGCGGGCGGCGGAGGCGGCGCAGGTGCTTCTTACGCCTACCAGGACGCCACGAACGTGTCATTCGGGACCTACAACAAGACCGGCAACGGCAAGGTCGAGATCCTGTCCTACTCCTAGCCGGCGGTTTGAACGCGGTTGAACGATGTGTGCACGGTCCTCAGGTGGCATCTGTGCCGCTCGAGGACCGTGCACACACCGCTCTGATCCAATCCGCCAACCGCGGTGGAAAAGTCAGTTCCGTTGGCACGCAAGAGAATCCCGTCCCTCAGCAATCCGCAGCGATGAGGCAGACCAGACCCCGCTGGCAGGCAAGTGAATCCCGTTCCCCAGCAAACGGCAGCGGACAGGCCGACCCCGCTGACACCCAAGCGAATCCCATCCCCCAGCAAACCGCAGCGGTCAGGCCGACCCCGCTGGAACGCGAGTCCCGTTACGGATGCTCGATCTGGTGGACTCGCTTCGTGTGGGGGAGGAGCGCCGCTAAACTTGCCGTGGGTGGGGATGCCCTTACCCTGCCCCTTGCTCTCCACCGCGGTGCTCTAGGGGCCCCGCACGAAGCGAGTTCACTAGATCGAGCCCTGCTTGTAAATCGGGCAGCCCATGCGATGAGCCGCCAACAAGGTCGACCGTAGGTCGGCGTGCGGCACACCCCACGAGCTGCCCGAGTAAGAGCGGGGCTCGATTGGCTGGACTCCCTTCGCGTGGGGCCCCTAGAGCACCGCGGTGGCGAAAAAAGCGTGGGGTGAAGGGCATCCCCACCACACGGCAAGTTTAGCGGTGCTCTCCCCCCACACGAAGGCAGTCCACCCAATCGAGCACTGGCGTAGCGGGTGTTGCGTACCAGCGGGCTTGGCATTTAGGGATTAAGAACTGAAAGACTAAGGGCTAAGGGCTAAGGGCTAAGGGCTAAGGGCTAAGGGATGAGGGCTGGGGGATTGAAGGGCTATACGTCTTGTGTTTGTCTGTGTGGTCAGGTTTGTTGGGAGGCTTGGATCATCTCTGCGCGCTCCACTACCTTGATCCGCTCTCGGCCGTGGGGTGCGCCCAGTGCTCGTTCGTAAGCGTCCAGGTTCTTCCAGCCCTGCCACGTTGTGAACTCGATGCCGCGTTCGTTCAGGAACCTCACCACGGCGTTGGGGTCGGGGTGGGCGGCTGGGCGCAGGGTTGGGGCGTCGGTGAGGAGTGCGGTAACCGTTTCCGAGGAGCAGCCCTTCGTGTGGCCGATGAGGCCGATCGGGCCGCGCTTGATCCAGCCCGACACATAGACGCCGGGGATGGGGGTGTCGTCCATGTCCAGGACGCGTCCCTGGCTGTGCGGGACGGTGCCGGTGACGTGGTCGAACGGGAGGTCGGTCAGGTGTGTCGACAGGTAGCCGACCGCTCGGTACACCGCTTGGACGTCCCAGTCGTGGAAGGTGCCGGTGCCGCGCACGGTGCCGTCGCCGGTCAGTTCGGTGCGTTCGGTGCGCAGGCCGGTGACGTGGCCGTCGGTGCCGAGGATGGCGGTGGGGGAGTGGAAGAAGTGCAGGTGGAGTCTGCGTGGACGGGTGCCGATGTCGCGGATGGCCCATTCCTGCAGGGTCTTGACGACCATGTCGACCTGCTTCGAGGCGCGCAGCGCGGCAATGGAACCGTCGTCGAACTCGATGTCCTCGGGGTCGACGATGACCTCGACGGTCGGCGAGTGGTCTAGTTCCCGCAGTTCCAGCGGGGTGAACTTGGCCTGGGCGGGTCCGCGCCTGCCGAAGACGTGCACGTCGGTGACGGCGTTGGCGGCCAGGCCCGCGTGGACGTTGTCCGGGATCTCGGTCACCAGCATCTCCTCGGCCGATTTGGCCAGCACCCGGGCCACGTCGAGGGCCACGTTGCCGACGCCGAGGACGGCGACTGAGCGGGCGGTGAGTGGCCAGTCGCGGGGGACGTCCGGGTGGCGTCGTACCAGGAGACGAAGTCGGCGGCGCCGTGGCTGTCTGTCAGGTCGGTGCCTGGGATGTCCAGGGGGCGGTCGGCCACGGCGCCGGTGGCGAAGACGACGGCGTCGTAGAACTGGCGCAGCTCCTCCAGTTTGAGGTCGGTGCCGTAGTCGACGTCGCCGAACAGCCGGACACCCGGCTTCTCCAGCACCCGGTGCAGGGCGTCGACGATGCCCTTGATCCGCGGGTGGTCGGGTGCGACGCCGTAGCGGATCAGGCCGAAGGGCGCGGGCATCCGCTCGAAGATGTCCACACTGACCTCGGCGCCGGACTTGAGGAGCGCGTCGACGGTGTAGATCCCGGCGGGGCCCGCGCCGACCACGGCGATTCGCAGGGGACGGCTCAACGGGGACTCCTGGGGTATGGTCGTGGGTGCTGCGTCCAGACTAAGGTAAGCCTAGCCTTAGTTTATTGTGATCCCGGCTACGGTGCCGCCCGTCCCGGTGGTCGACGGCTCGGGGGTCCCGTCGCGACCGATCCTCGACCGGTTCCAGCCCGTATGTGTCGCGTGGTCCATTGGTGTGAACAGGCAAAGAAGTATTTGTGGCCGCACTCGGGTCCAAGCGCAATTGCTGGACGTCGTTGGCACGTGTTGCTATCGTCGAGGAGACGACTGGGGTGGATCCGTTGCGCTTCTCGCGCGGGGTTCCTGCATTTCTAAGACTGGGGAAATTATGCGTAGGACACGCAGGATTTTCGGCATGGGCGTGGCAGGCCTTCTCGTCTCGGCGGGATTCCTGGCGATCGGTCCGGCGAGCGCCGCGCAGGCGAGTCCGGCGAATTGCGCGGGCGGTGTCAACGGGTTCATCGACATCCCGGATTCCCTGCAGGGCACCGCGGTGAACGGGTCCGCGGCGGTGAACGACTACTCCCCGTACGGCACGGCGTCCTACGCGCTGAACGTGGGGACGGTGAGCGGTCAGGTCCGGGGTTGGGGCCGCCTGCAGCCGAACCTGAACAGCGGGGAGGTGGGCAAGGTGTGGATGGACGTGAGCAACAACGCGGGCTCCAGCTGGATCCAGTGCGGCCCGTTCACCACCACCTTCCAGGGCGTGATCACCACCCCTGCCTACCCGACCAGTTCCTCGTCCAGCCGGGTGTTCCGGGTCTGCGCGCAGGTGAACAACTCGACCATCTCGTGCTCGGGTTGGTGGTGAGCGGGCGGTGACCCGTCGGTGGCCGTGGCGCGCCCGAGTGCGCCACGGCCACCGACGCGCGCCACCGACGTCGCTGCAACGAAATGTGCCACTGGGACGATCAACCGGCTGCCACGACCTGAGGTCGACCGGTCGGGTACTCCCACGCTCGCGCGCGGCCCGACCGGGCACCGCGCTCGAACTGGGGAACACCATGCGTCCTGCCCTCGCCCTGCCCGCACTCCTGCTGCTGGCGGCCTGCTCCACGCCCACCTCGACCGAGGCCGCGGGCCCGGCGCCCGCGCCCCCGGCACCGGTGTCGGACGCCGTCTTCGGCGACTACTCCACCGTCGACTGGTGCTCCCTGATCGACCCCGGGGTGCTCTCCGCCCTCGGCACTCCCACCCAGGCCAAGCCCGAGGGGTACGACGGCTGCTACGCGGGCATCGCCGACCCGCGGGCCGGGTTCTCACCGATGACCTTGCACCTGGGCGCGCAAGACCCGCTCTCCCCGGAGTCCTTCGCCGTGGACACCCAGCGCGCGGACGACGGCGCGACGGTCATCACCCAGGTCGACATCGAGTCGGAGTGCCGCAAGCTGCTGACGTTGCCCAGCGGCTCCCGCGTGGCGGTGCGCCTCGAGGTGCTGGGCGATCCCGTGACCACAGGCACCCCGTGCACCCCGGTCGACGCCCAGCTGAAGTCGTTGCGCACCAGCCTGAACTCCGGGCGGCCGGTAGCCCACCACCAGGTGAGCGCGCCGACGGCCCGTACTGCCGACCCGTGCGCCGCCGCCCCGGCCGACGTCGTCGCGGGCACTCCCGGCCTGGCTGGGACCGCACGGCGACGGCTCCCGGTGTCGCACCACTGCGTGTGGGAGCAGGGGAACGACCTACGGCTGAGCGTGTCCTTGTCCAGCGAGGGGCGCGGCGCCGGGGAGTTCCGCGAACACAAGACCATCGAGGGCCAAGCGGTGACCCTGAGCCGATTCAGCGACGGTGCCTGCTGGCTGGTGCTGCCGGTCCGCCCGGTCGCGGGCGACACCGAGGGCGCGGTGGAGACGGTCCGGGTGCGCTACACCCCGCCGTCGCGCGACGTCGACTCCTGCGGCCTCGCGGCCAAGATCGCCATCGGCGCGCGGACAACCCTCACCGCCTGATCGCGGCTCACCGTGCCGAACTTCACGCGGAGCGCTCTCGTGTCCGCGACAATGGCATTTCCCGGTGTTTGACGCTGGTCATCGGGTGTCAACCGAGAATTCGCCGGGCACCACCCGAGTTTCCTTTGGGAGATCCGGTCGGGTTGTTCGCGGTCATCGGGGTTGTGCGGAGTGGCTTGAGCAACTAGACAGATAACGGGCGGCCACTGGGGGCGCCTTGGCGGGTCGCGCCGCGGCGCAGGGCATTCGCATCTGGGGATGCGTGAATCGGGTGTCGTGTTGCGGTGGCCGCGCTCTGCCGTCATTTCGTGAAGGAGTTCGCCATGCGCAAGAATGTCATGCGAGCGATGGTCGTGGCAGGCACCGCAGTTGCCGCGGTGGGGTTGGCGGTGGCTCCCGCCAACGCGGCCACCGGGTGGGACCGGTGTCCGAGCGGCTCGTTCTGCCTGTTCGCCAACGCCAACGGGCAGGGGACGATCGCCTGGTTCAGCTACGGTTCGCCGAACCTCGGCGGCCAGGGGATCGACAACGCGGCCACGTCGTTCTGGAACCGGACGGCGAGCGCCGCCTTCACCCTCTGCGACGGCTACAACGGCCTGGAGCCGGAAGTCACCACGGTGTTCTTCGGTGCGCAGGGCAACCTGAGCGCGAGCGAGGACAACCGGGCCAGTTCTGTGGTGCTGTACCCCCACAACTGCCACTACTGATCGCGCGTCCGCAAACGGAATGGCGCCCCGGAGGGAACTCCTCCGGGGCGCCATTCCCGTTGTCATGGCAGGCTCGGGCAACCCGGCCGAGGCGAGCACCGTCGCCCCGGACCGCGACGACCAGGCGGCCGGGAACCCCCGGGTTCAATGCTGTGTGGTGGTGCTGAGGTGGTGTTGGGCCACTGGGAAGGGGGCGTACCCGCTCCTTCCACATCCAACTTATAGCGCACTGGGGGGCTTGCGGCAAGGCCCCGGTGGTGCCCCAGAATCACCGGCCGAAGCCAGAACCGGTGGAACAGGGGAGCTCCGAAGTGCGTGTGGTGTTGTCGACGTACGGGTCGCGTGGGGACGTCGAACCGGTGGTGGGACTCGCGGTGCGGTTGCGCGCTCTCGGCGTGGAGGTGCGGGTGTGCGCGCCGCCGGACTTCTCGGGGCGGTTGGCTGAGGTCGGTGTGCCGATGGTGCCGGTGGGCCAGTCGGCGAGTGCCCTCACGAGGGCCGCGCCCGCGCCGTCGTCGTTGCCCCAGCGTGCGGCGGAGTTGATCGCCCGGCAGTTCGCGGCGGTCACCGAGGCGGCTGAGGGGTGTGATGTCATGGTGGCCACCGGCATGGTGCCCGCTGTGGCGGGGGCGCGGTCGGTGGCCGAGGGACTGGGCATCCCCGCTGTGTCCGTGACCTTCCAGCAGCTCACCCTGCCCTCGCCCCGCCACCGACCGCTGGCGTACCCGGGCAGGCCGTTCCCGCCGGGGGTGACCGACAACCGGGTGCTGTGGGAGCTGGACGCCCAGAGCATCGACGCGCTGTTCGGCGCGGCGCTCAACACGAGCCGGGCGGCGGTCGGCTTGCCGCCGGTGGACGGCGTGCGCGACTACGTCATCGGCGACCGCCCGTGGCTGGCGACCGATCCGGTGCTGGACCCGTGGCTGCCGACGCCGGACCTCGACGTCGTGCAGACCGGCGCGTGGACGGTGCCCGACACCCGCCCGCTCCCGGCCGAACTGGTGGCGTTCCTGGACGCGGGCCCACCCCCGGTGTACGTGGGCTTCGGCAGCATGCCCCTGCACGCGCAGGACGACATCGGCCAGGTCGCCATGGAAGCGGTCCGGGCGCACGGGCGCCGGGCGGTGGTCTCCCGTGGTTGGGGTGGGCTCGCGCTGGTCGACGACCGGGACGACTGCCTCGCCGTCGGCGAGGTCAACCACCAGGCGCTGTTCAGCCGGGTGGCCGCCGTCGTGCACCACGGTGGCGCGGGCACGACCACCGCGGCCGCCACGGCGGGCGCGCCCCAGGTCGTGGTGCCCCAGGCGACGGACCAGCCGTACTGGGCGGGCCGGGTGGTGGACCTGGGCATCGGCGCGGCGCACGACGGGCCGACGCCGACCGCGGAGTCGCTCTCCGCCGCGCTCGGCGCGGCGCTGGAGCCCGGGACCCGTGCCCGGGCGAGCGCCGTGGCGGGCACGGTCCGCACCGACGGGGCGGCGGTGGCCGCGGCGCTGCTGGTCGACGCGGTCGGCTGGGAAAGGCCGTCCGCGTGATCCCCGAGCCGGGGAAGTGGCGTGCGCGGACTTGACATGAGGTGGACAATAAAAAATCGGCGTGCCTCCACAAACCCAATGGAGAACCGCCGAATGCAAGGTCAGATTAGCCGCTGTGAGGGGCATGTGTCAATTCAGGGGTATGAAGAGGAATTGCGGTCCGAGCGGAGCTACGTGGCCGGGCTCTACACCCGGCTCGACGCCGAGCGCGCCCGGGTGAAGGGCCAGTACACCGCGGCGCTGCGGGGGACCGGTGGCACACCGATGGAGCGCGACGACCAGGTGCGCGCGTCGGCCAAGGAGGCGAGGCGGCTCGCCGTCGCGGACAACGGGCTGTGCTTCGGCCGCTTGGACACCCTGTCGGGGGAGCACTCCTACATCGGCCGGATCGGGCTCTTCGACGAGGACAACGACTACGAGCCGGTGCTGCTCGACTGGCGCGCGCCCGCGTCGCGCGCGTTCTACGTCGCCACCGCGGTGACCCCGGAGAACATGCGCAGGCGCCGCCAGTTCCACACCCGCGGGCGCCAGGTGGTCGACTTCACCGACGAGGTGCTCGGCCGCCCGGGCGGTGGCGAGCAGGGCGACGCGGCGCTGCTCGCGGCGGTCAACGCCCCGCGCGGCGACGGGATGCGCGACATCGTGGCCACGATCCAGGCCGAGCAGGACGCGATCATCCGGCTGGACCACCCCGGGGTGCTGGTGATCGAGGGTGGTCCGGGCACCGGGAAGACCGTGGTCGCGCTGCACCGCGTCGCGTACCTGCTCTACACCCAGCGGGAGCGGATGGAACGCCACGGTGTGCTGGTGGTCGGGCCAAACCCCGCGTTCCTCAACCACATCGGCCGGGTGCTGCCCTCGCTGGGTGAGTCCGACGTGGTGTTCATGACCACCGGCGACCTCGTCCCCGGCCTGCGCGTCACCGCCGAGGACCCCCCGGAAGCCGCGCGGCTCAAGGGATCGCTGAAGATCCTCGACGTGCTCGCCACCGCGGTCGCCCAGTACCAGCGGCTGCCGGAGCAGCCGGTGCCGATCGGACTGGGCACCGCCACGGTGCGGATCGACGCCGAGACCGCGGCGTGGGCCCGGGAGGAGGCCCGCGCGAGCGGGCTGCCGCACAACGAGGCCCGCGCGGTGTTCGCCGAGATCGTCACCTACGTGCTCACCGAGCGGGCGACCTCCCGGATCGGCCGGGGCTGGCTGACCCGTTCGGACCGCGAGGGCTGGGAGCAACTGCGCTCGGAACTGCTGAAGGAACTCGCCGACGACGACACGTTCACCGCCGCGCTCGACGAGCTCTGGCCGGTGCTGACCCCGGAAACGGTACTGGGGCCGCTCTTCAGCTCGCCCGAGCGGCTGCGCGCCGCCGGTGGGGATCCGGTGCTCGCGCGCACCGACGGCACCGCTTGGACCGTGTCGGACGTGCCGCTGCTCGACGAGCTGGTCGACCTGCTGGGACGGGACAAGTCGGTCGACCAGGCCGCCGAGCGGGAGCGCCAGGTCCAGGCCAAGTACGCCGCCGACGTGCTGGACAGCATGATGGGCAGGCAGGACTCGATGGACGACGAGGACCACCTGTACGCCACCGACCTGCTCTACGCCGAGGACCTGGCCGAGCGCTTCGTCGAGCAGGACACCCGCGACCTGGTCGAGCGGGCCACCGCGGACCGGGACTGGACCTACCGGCACGTCGTGGTCGACGAGGCCCAGGAACTGTCCGAAATGGACTGGCGAGTGCTGATGCGGCGCTGCCCCGGCCGGTCCTTCACGGTGGTCGGCGACCTCGCCCAACGCCGGTCGGCGGCGGGCGCGACCTCGTGGGGCGCGATGCTGGACCCGTACGTCCCCGGCCGCTGGGTCTACCGGTCGCTGTCGGTGAACTACCGCACCCCGGCGGAGATCATGACCATCGCCGCCGCCCTGCTCGCGGAGTTCGCCCCCGGCGTCCAGCCCCCGGAGTCGGTGCGCGCGTGCGGTGTCCAGCCGTGGTCCAGGCGGGTCGGCGACGACGACCTGCCCGCGGCCATCGACGAGTTCGTGTTGGCCGAGGCCGACCGCGAGGGCACGAGCGTCGTGATCGGACCGCACGGTGTGCCGGGCGCGGTACCCGCGTCGGAGACGAAGGGCCTGGAGTTCGACGCGGTCCTGGTCGTGGAACCGGAGCAGATCCTCGCCGAGGGCCCCCGCGGCGCGGCCGAGCTCTACGTCGCCCTCACCCGCGCCACTCAACGCCTCGGTGTCCTGCACCGGGGTCCCTTGCCCCAAGCCCTGACCGGACTCACCGAGGTCTCTGCCCTCGCTGCCGATCCCGTGTAGCCCAACGGATCCGCGGTGGCGCTCTCGGTCGAGCGCCACCGCCTGCCACCTGCCCGGGCAAGAGCGGGGCTCGATCAGGTGGACTGCCTTCGTGTGGGCCCTGGGCTTGTCTGTTGTGGGGCGCGGGTGTCGTGGTGGTGCGCCAAGCTGTTTCCAGGGGTCATGGCGATGTTTCGTCCGACAATTTCTTTATCCGATCACGGAATCCACGATGATTTGCCTCGGGCTACTCCGCCGATTGGTGCTGGACCTGTAGCGGCTCAAGCGAGGAACCTCGACCGCCCTGGGTAACACACTGCTCTGCGATCCAATCTTGCGAAGAACGTGGCGTGCCGGGGACCTGAACCTGCGGGAAGTACCCGAACAGCGCAAGACTTCGCCCGTCGGCATGCGCTAGCCTCATATCGTTCATTGGAGTCAATCGTAAAAATATCAACCAGGTGGGGGTGCGCGCAGGATTGCGGAGCTGGATGTCCATGCTCGGGAAATCGGTCGCGATTGCCAGTGCGTGTCGGCATTGCCGTCCTTGAGTGCCGTTGGCGAGCGCGTCCACTTCTGGCGACCGTTGCGCGGCCTGGGCGGCGCCAGTTGGCCATCCCGCCGATTTGCGTGTGCACTGCAACGCGCAGACCAGCGGACTTCCTGCATGCTGCCTCCACGGGATGTACGCCCACAACGAGTGGCTGGAGATATTGAATTGCAAACCTTGAGGCGTATCTCAGTAGCTGTCGCGTCGTTCGCCATCGCAGCCGGTGCACTGGTCGTGTTCGGCTCGACTGCTTCTGCTATACCGGACACAGCCGCGCTCCCCTCCCGGAGTTGCACCTACCACGAGTTCCAAGGTAGCGGTGGACATTGGGGAGCTGACGTCACCTGCACCGGCGGGTGGTTCAAGGGCACAATTCGATGCCATCGGTTTGACAACGGGTTCGAATATTGGCACTACGGACCGGTCTCCGGATCCGGAGGTACTTCGACCGTGTACTGCGACCTCAACGCCTACATCAACTACAAGACCTATACGGAGGTCTAGAGGCCTGTTCAGAAGTGTTGATCACCTGTGGACAGTGCGACGGTCCGGACGTGTTCGGTGTGGGTCAGGCGACGATCTCACGGACATTCCGCCGGTTCTGCTGACCAGTGGTGTCGGTCGTCGGTGATCCCGTCGGGGGCGCGGCGCGGTGGTTTTCCTTGCCTGTCGAGTGTTCTTCGGCGGGTGGCGGTGGGGGCTCGATGTCGTCCGGTGAATCGGACGCGCCGTGGACACCGTTCTGGGTGTGGGTGACGGGTCTGCCGTAGAGGCACATCAGGACTGGGCGGGGATCGAGGTGGTCTCCCAGGTGAACCCGTCCGGGTCGGTCACGGGTCCGGCCGCGGCGCCGAGGGCGATCCGGTGGGATCCGGTGCCTTCGGAGGTGACGCCCGCGTCCTTGGCGAGGGCGCGGCGGCGGTACAGGGCCAGTTTGACCGGGCTGGTGCCGGAGTCGAACTCGACGTACACGCGGGCGAAGCTCTTCGCCACGGTGAGGCCGTGGTCGAGGTAGAACCGCTTGCTCGCGGCCATGTCGTTGACACCCAACAGGAGCACGACGTCGTCGATCCGCCGGGTGGCGGGGCCGTTGTCCTTCTTGGCGGAGGTCGCGACCTTCCAGATCGTCCCATCTGGAGCTCGCACAACCCCGCCGTAGCCCCACATCGACTTCGCGACGGGCTTGAGCACCGTCGCCCCGGCGTCGACGGCGGCGTCGACCAGGGTGCGGACGTCGGCGGGCTGGGAGACCACCAGCGACAGGGTGAACCTGCGGAAGCCGGTGGTCGGCTCTGTCGAGGCGCGCAGGCGCAGCCGGTCGCCCAGCCCGAAGGCGGCGTAGAAGCGTTCGGCGGCCGGGAGGTCGGCCACCTCGAGGGTGATGCTGTCCAGTGAGGTCATGCCGGCAACGCTAGGCGCGAGCCGGTGACCAGTGCTTCTCCATTCCTGACCGGTCTCGGCGCCGGGTCGTCGGTGGCGCCGCTGTCCAGTGCCGGTCGAGTGAGTCCCCGCGGCGCCATATCGTTTGCGCACCGGGGCCGGGAGCGCCTAGCGTCGCATTTTGCCCACGGTGTCGGCTTCCAGCCGGCGGATCGGAGATGCGGAGCGCGATGACGTCTCACCTCCTGGCCCTCTGCTTCGACGCGAACGACCCGCCCCGCCTCGCGCGCTTCTGGGCCGGTCTCCTGGGCTGGGAGCTGGTCGACGACGTCGTGCTCCTGCCGAGTGACGACACCGGCTTCCAGCTCCGCTTCCTGCCGACCGACGAGCCGAAGTCCCGCCAGAACCAGGCGCACTTCGACCTGACCAGCACGTCCCTCGAGGACCAGCGGCGGACGGTCGCGCGGGCGCTCGAGCTCGGCGCCCGGCACATCGACATCGGGCAGCTCCCGGAGGAGGAGCACGTCGTCCTCGCGGACCCGGAGGGCAACGAGTTCTGCGTCATCGAGCCGGGCAACAACTTCCTGGCGGACTGCGGGTTCGTCGGCGCGCTCGCCTGCGATGGCTCGCAGGAGGTCGGCTACTTCTGGAGCGCGGCGCTGGGCTGGCCGCTGGTCTGGGACCAGGACCAGGAGACCGCGATCCGGTCACCGCACGGCGGCCCCAAGATCACTTGGGGCGGCCCGCCGCTGAACCCGAAGACCGGGAAGAACCGGCTGCACTTCGACCTCGCCCCACCCGCGGGCGGCGATCAGCGGGCCGAGGTCGACCGGCTGACCTCCGTGGGGGCGATCAGCGTCGACGTCGGCCAGGGCGAGGTCGACTGGGTGGTCATGGCCGACCCCGACGGCAACGAGTTCTGCGTCCTGCCCCCGCGATAGGGCCTGTGTGACGGATCACGGTCCGGGTCTCGCGCGGAGCCCGGACAATGATCCATAGCGGACCGGCACTGTCTTTCCTGGGGCCGCATCGGCTTACGTCCACCGAACGGACGGAGACAACGGTATGCGGCTCCCCGACACCGCGCACACCTTTCGGCCGTGGCGCATCCACGAGATCGCCCCCGACTTCCGCCTCGAGGACGTCTGGGCACTGCCCACCCCCGGCGGCGCCGACGACTTCCCCCGCCTGGTGCGGCTCGCCGCGAACCGCGACTCCGCCGACACGCCCTCCCGCGGCGCCCGTGCGCTGATCGCGATCCGCCGGAGGTTGGGCACGTGGTTCGGCTGGGACGCCCCGGACTCCGGCCTCGGCTCCCGGGTGGCGACGCTGCGCGATCGGCTGCCCGCCGACCTGCTGGCGGCGCCGCCAGGTCCGGTGTTCGCCAACCGCCCCTTCACTTCCGTCTACCTGACCGAGACCGAATGGGCGGCGGAGGTCGCCAATCGGACAGTGCACGCGGTCATGCACCTGGCCTGGGTCCCCGACGGCGCAGGTGGCTACCGGGGCCAGATGGCCGTGCTGGTCAAACCGAACGGCAGACTCGGACAGGCCTACATGTTGGCCATCGCGCCGTTCCGGCACCTGATCGTCTACCCGCCGTTGATCCGGCACTTCGGCCAGGCGTGGCAGGCGACCCCGCCGAGCGAGACGACCTAGAACCTGGGTGTCTCGTTGTGTGGTGCGCGACGCCGATCGCCTGCTGTCCAATGAGGATGGTCAGAGCAGCGGAACCGGCGCCAAGCGCGGCACTGGGGGGAGGGGGGTTGGGTTCGGGGTGGCCTGGAGTGCCTGGATCGCGAGCGCGGCGAACCGTCGGGAGGCCGCGATCCGGGCGGCTGGCGAGCCGACGTGGATGCCGCTGTTGGCCATGAACACGAGGATCACGTCGTCCACGACCACGTCGGGGCGCAGGGTGCCCGCTTCCCTGGCGCGGCGGGTCAGTTCGGCGACCGAGCTCAGGGATCGTTCGCGGACCACCGCGAAGTCGATCGCGTTGGGGAAGGTCGACATGAAGGCGGCGGTGAAGCCCCGGTCGCGGGCGTGCAGTTCGCAGATCTGCTCGATCACACGGCGCAGGCCGTGCCAGGGGTCCGGGTCGGCGAGTCCCTCGTCCACGATCACCTGACAGGCGCGCATCTGGTCGGCGAAAGCCTCGGTGACCAGCGATTCCTTGGTCGGGAAGTGTTGGTAGAGGGTGGCCGGGCCGACTCCGGCGCGGCGGGCGATCTCGCGGATCGGGGCGGTGAGACCCGCTGCGGCGAATACCGCGCGGGCCGCGTCGAGGATGCGTTCGCGGTTGTCCCGGGCGTCGGAGCGCGGGGTGCGAGGCAAACGGTCGGTCACCGCTCTCACTTTAGCGAACCGGACGGCGGCGTCCGTTAACGTCCGCCGTCCCGGTCCGGTCAGAGCGCGGAGATGACAAGTGAAGGCAGTGGCGGTCCAGGTGTTCGGCGGTCCTGAGGGGCTGGCGGTCGTCGATCTCCCCGACCCGCGTCCGGGCCGCGGTCAGGTGCTGATCGCGACTGAGGCGATCGGTGTCGGCGGTGTCGACGCCGTGATCAGGAGCGGCGCCCTCGCCGCCTACGGGTTCGTGGAAGGGCACGTCCTCGGCGGCGAGATCGCGGGCACGGTGACCGCGGTGGGTAGTGGCGTCGACGGGTCGTGGGTCGGCATGCGGGTGTGGGCGTTCGCCGGGGTCGGTGGCGGCTACGCCGAGCTCGTGATCGCGCCTGACGTGACGCTCGTTCCACTCCTCGGGGACATCTCCGCGATCGACGCCGTGACCCTGGGGAGTTCTGGCGCGGTGGCCCACTTCGGCCTCCGGCATGCCCGCTTCGCTCCCGGCGAGTCGGTGTTGGTGCGTGGCGCGGCCGGTGGCATCGGGATCATGACGGTCCAACTCGCAGTGCGCGGCGGTGCGAGTGCGGTGGCCGTCACGACCTCTTCAGCCGAGCGCGGCGATCGGCTGCGCGAACTCGGGGCGACCCAGGTCCTGGATCGCGCGGGCGGCGGTGGTGAGGCCGGGTACGACGTCATCATCGACGTCGTCGCGGGTGCGGGTCTGCCCTCGTTCTTCGCGAAGCTCAACCCGAACGGCCGGATGGTGGCTGTCGGCGCGGTCGCGGGTGACCCGCCCGCGGACTTCGGCGCGCAGCTGTTCGCGGCGTTCCAGAGGTCGATGTCGTTCGCGACCTTCAGCGGGGCCACCGTGTCCGACGCCGACCGTCGCGGGGTGATCGCGGAGCTGTTCGCCGCGGCGGGGCGCGGCGAGGTGCGCCCGGTGGTGCACGAGGTGCTGCCGTTGGACCAAGCCGTTCTGGCCCACCAGAAGATGGCGGCGGGGGAGGTGTTCGGCAGGATCGTGCTGACGACCATCGCGAGCTGAGTCCACTGTGGAGGGCGTCAGGCGTCGGCTCGGAGGTGCTCCTGCGCCCAGGTGTCGAAGCTGGTGAGCGGGATGCCGAAGGCGCGCGCGTACTCCGGGCGGCCCGGCTGGCCCGCCACGTTCAGCCACTCGTGAGTTGCGCCCATGGCGGGCATCCCGGCGGCGAGGGCCTCCGCCTCGGTCATGTCGGGTGCGGACAGCCGCGTGCCCAGCGCGCGGGAGAGGACCTCGGCGATCTCGGTCATCGACAGGTAGTCGCTCGCCAGTTCCAGTTCGACCCCGTCGAACCGCTCGGGTGCGGTGATGGCTGCCGCTGCGGCGCTGCCGATGTCGCGGACGGCGACCAGCGACAACCGGGTGTCCGGGTTCAGGACGCTGACCAGGCCGCCCTCGACGCCGCGCGGGAACAGGAACTTCATGGACGGGAGGAAGTTCTCCATGAAGAAGCCGGGCTTGAGCAGCGTCCAGTTCGTGAAGCCCGCTTCGCGGACCCGGTCCTGGATCGCGGTTTTGGCGCCCAGCGTGGGCTCCATCCGCGACCAACGACCCTCGGTCCAGCCGGGAACCGAGGTCTGCTTGCCCGCGCCGGTGACGGACGTGTGCACGAACTGCGGCACCCCGGCGGCTTTCGCGCCCTCGACCAGGTTGGCGCCCTGGACCACCTCCCCGGCGAAGTCGAAGCCCTGCGCGGTGATCGCGGGCATCTGCACGGAGAAGACGGCGCGGGCGCCCTTGGCCGCCCGGATGACGGAATCGAGGTCGTGCAGGTCGCCGGTGACCAGTTCGACGCCGAGCGCCTCGACGGCCCTGGCCCGGTCGGCGGACGGGTCGCGCACCAGGGCGCGGACCGGAACCCCGGCCGCCAGCAGGGCGCGGGCGGTGGCGCCGCCCTGCCTGCCGGTGGCCCCGGTGACCAGGACGGGTGCGGAATCTTCGGTGGACATGGTGCTCCCCAGGGTGATCGAGACTAAGTGGCGGGGCCCGCCGTTTATGTTCCGGTACGATACGGCGGGGCCCGCCACTTAGCAACCCGCGGAGGGAGGCGCCGTGCCCGACCGCCAGCGCGCCGACGCCCGGCGCAACTTCGCCCGGATCCTGGCCGTGGCCGAGGCGGAGGTCGCCACCCACGGCGCGGGCGCCTCCCTGGAGCAGATCGCCCGCACCGCCGAGGTCGGCTCGGCGACCGTGCGCAGGCACTTCCCGACCCGCCGCGCGCTACTGGAGGCGGTCTCCCGCAAGCGGATCGAGGTCCTCTGCGCCCGCGCCCGCGACCTGACCGGCCACGGGGACAGCCGCGAGTCCCTCCTGGACTGGCTGACCGAGGTCGTCGACTACTCCGTCTCGGCCCGGGGGTTGGCGGCCGCGCTGGCCTACGACGGCGTCGAGTCGGACCCGGTGCACCAGAACAGCTGCTCGGCGGCCCTGGAGGTGGCGGCGGACCCGTTGCTGCGCCGAGCCGCCGAGGACGGCGTGGTGGCCGACGACGTCACGGTCGCGGACCTGATCACGCTGGTGGTCGGCATCGTCCTGGCCACCGAGCACTACCCCGACCACGCCGCCCGGGCCGACCGGCTGTTCCGGCTGGCCGTGGCGGGACTGAGCCCGCAGAACTTGAGCCCGCGGAACTGAGCCGAACGGCGGGCTGCCCCGGACGGCCGGTGAGCCGGGTGGAGTGCGCGCGGCGGCCGTTCGGACGAGGTCGGGTGGCGGCCCGGGTGACGTGGGTCCGAATACTGGTGGAAACCGCTCCACTTTCGCCGGGATCGCTATGGTGGCGCACGGTTCGGGGACGGTGTCACACGGGTGCGAGGGGTTGCGGGTGCGGTCCGTACTGGGCGGTTTTCTGACTGCGGCGGCGGATAACTGGGAAAGGACCGCGGTTTCCGGTTGCGGGCAGTCCCTCACATTCCGAGAGCTCGACGTGGCGTCGGCGGCGCTGGCTGGCCTGCTCGCCGGCGCGGGCGTGCGGGCCGGGGACGTGGTCGGCGTCCGGCTCGAACGGCAGCCGCTCACGCTGGTGTCGATGCTCGCGCTGTTCCGCCTCCGCGCCGCGTACCTGCCGCTCGACCCGTCGCACCCGGTGGCGCGCCAGCGCTACACGGTGGAGCGCTCGGCGGCGCGACTTGTCGTGACGGACCGCAGGTCGGAAGCCCGAACCGGGGACGAACTGGTGGTCTGCGCGGACACCCTCGCCGCCGATCCGGCGGTCGACCCGGCGGCGTGGCCGGACCCCGGCCCGGTGCCGGGGGACCTGGCGTACGTGATCTTCACCAGCGGCACGACCGGGCGGCCGAAGGGGGTGCTGATCGAGCACGGCGGCCTCGTCGGGCACCTCCGGGCCAAGATCGCGGACCTGTCGCTGACCCGGTCGGACGTGGTAGCCCAAACGGCCGCACAATGCTTCGACATTTCCCTCTGGCAGTTCCTCGCGCCGATCTGCGCCGGTGCTTCCGTCGAAATCATCGATTCCGCCGTTCAGCGGGACCCCGGCGTTCTTTCGGACGTATTGCGCGACCGTCGGGTGACCGTCGTGCAATACGTTCCGTCGCTGTTGCGCGCATTCCTCGGTGGGCCCGCCCGGCCGTTGCCTGACCTCCGCGTGATCGCCGCGGTCGGCGAGCAGCTCCCACCGGACACCGTTGCGCGCTGGTTCGAACGCCACCCGGACGTGCCGCTGCTCAACCACTACGGCCCGACCGAGTGCTCCGACGGCGTCACCCACCACCTGCTCACCGCGCCGCTGCCGCCGGACGAGCGGTGGACGCCGATCGGCAGGCCGATCCCCGGGCTGACCGCGCACGTGGTCGCTCCCGGCACCGATGTCGAGGTCGCGCCGGGGGAGGTGGGCGAACTGCTGGTGGCCGGGGCGGGTGTCGGTCGCGGCTACGCGGGCGAGACCGAGCGCGCGGGCGGGTTCACCGCGAACCCGTTCGGCCCCGGCCGCGCCTACCGGACCGGAGACCTGGCGCGGCTGCGCCCGGACGGGCTCCTGGAGTGCCACGGCAGGCTGGACCGCCAGGTCAAGGTGCGCGGCCACCGGATCGAACTGGCCGAGATCGAGACCGTCCTCGAGCAGCACCCGGCGGTCCGGGGCGCTGCGGTCGTGCTCCGCGCGGGCAGGCCGGAGAAGCTGACCGCCCGCGAGACGCTGGTGTCGGCCGAGGAGCCCGCGGGCAGGCTGGTCGGCTACCTCCAGTGGCACGACGCCCCGGCGGGCCGGGCCGACCTGCACGCCCACGCCGCCCGCCTGCTGCCCGCCCACATGATCCCCGACTGGCTGGTCGAGGTGGATGGATTTCCCTTATCCAGCAACGGGAAGCTCGACCACGCCGCACTTCCCGCGCCGGAGCTGCTGCGCCCGCTCGGCGCGCCCCGCTACGTCGAGCCCCTGCCCGGACCGCAGAGCGCGCTGCGCGACATCTGGGCCTATGTCCTCGGCATCGACCTCATCGGACGCCACGACCGCTTCGTGGAACTGGGCGGGGACTCGCTGACCGCGATGCGCGTGGTGAACCGGATGCGCGCCGAGGGCGCGGCGCTGTCGGTGGGCGACCTGTTCGACTCGGACCTCGAAGCACTGGCCGAGCGCGTGGTCGGTGGCACGCGGACTGTCCACGGAGCACCCGTGCCCGCCTACGTCGAAGTTCCGCCCACGCAGATCCAGCGGCACCTGTGGTTCCTCTGGCAGCTAGACCCGGACGAGTGCGACTACGTGCTCCAAGCCGCGCTCGAGATCGACGGCGACCTGGACCACGGGGTCCTGGCGCGCACCTGGACCGAGCTGGTGCGACGGTTCGACACATTGCGCGCGCGGTTCCCGGCCCGGGACGGGCGCCCGCTGCTGGTCGTCGACGAACCGTTCGAGCCCGTCCTGGAGTTGGTCGACGCGCCCGGCGGCCCGGCCGACCCGGTGGTGGCCCAGCGGCGGGCGGAGGGCCTCGCGCGCGGTTTCGACCTGGAGAACGACCGGCTGTTCCGCTTGGTCCTGTTCCGCCACACCGACGACCGGCACACGCTGCTGATCACCACGCACGAGATCGTCATGGACGCGTGGTCGCTCTCGGTGCTCACCCGACACCTGCGGTCGATCTACGCCGCGTTCACCACCGGTGGCAGCCCGCTCCCGCCGCCGGTCACCGGGCTGCGCGATCACGCGGCCCGCGAGGCCGCCCCGGACCCGGCCGATCGCGAACACTGGGCGGCACAGCTCAAGGGCGAGCTCACCCCCACCCGGCTGCCACGCCGCCCGGACGCCCGCAAGGCCGGGAGCGCGGGCGCGTCCGCCGGAGTGCTGCTGGACGCGGGCACCAGCAGCGGGCTGCGCGCACTGGCCGCGGCCGCGCACGGGACCTTGTACAGCGTGCTGGTCACCGGAGTCTTGGCGGTGCTGCACCGCTACACCGGCCAGGAGGACCTGGTGATCGGCTCCCCGCACGTGGTTCGAGAGGACCCGGGCACCGAGGACCTGCTCGGCTTCTTCCTCAACATGCTTCCGATCCGGGCCGGTGTGCGCGGGGACGACCGGGTTACCGACCTGCACGAGCGGGTGCGCGCGACCATCCGCCAGGCGCTCTCCCACGCCCGCTACCCGTTCAGCGCCATGGTCACCGACGCGCGCGTGGACCGGGGCGCGGCCACGTCGCCGGTGTTCCAAGTGATGGTGAACGTGTACTCGGAGCGGGCCGAGCCGGTCGGTGACGGGGGCCTGCGCGTGCGGGTGCGCGAACTCGAGACCGGGCACACCAAGTACGACCTGACGGTGTACGCGCAGGAGGAAGGCGACGGCGTGTACCTCCAGGTGTCTTGGCGCACGGGTGTGCTGCCGGACGGCTTCGGCGGCGCCGTGCTGACTGCCCTGGCCGAGGCGTTGCGCGCGGCCGCCGCCGACCCGGAGGTGACCGTCGGCGGGCTTCCGTTGCCCACGGTGGAAATCGCCGGCGCGGTCTCGGCGCCGCACGCGGACGGCCTGGCAGCGCTGTTCACCGAGCGGGTGCGCGACACCCCGGACGCCGTCGCTCTGCTCTCTTCGTCCGGGTCGGTCACCTATGCCGCCCTGGACGCCGAGGTGGAGGCGCTGGCCACGGCGCTGCGTGGGACCGCTCCGGCCCGACCGGTGCTGGTCGCGGACGACCGCGAGCGCGCCGGGGTGGTCGCCGTGCTGGCGTGTGTGCGGGCCGGGCGGGTGTACGCCGTGCTGCCCGAGCACTGCCCGCCCGCGCGGGCAGCCGAGATCACCGCGCACCTCGCGCCATCCGCGATGGTGGAGGGCGGGCAGGTGCGTGCCGTTGATCCCGGGGAGGTGCCGGTCGCTGACCTGCGCGGGGTGTTGCACGTGGTGTACACGTCTGGGTCGACCGGGGTGCCGAAGGGCGTGGTGGTCCCGGAAAGCGCGGTGCTGAACCGGCTGCGCTGGATGTGGCGGGCGCTCCCGTTCGGCGACCGCGAGGTGGCGGTGCTGCAGAAGTCGCTCAGCCTGGTGGCCAGCACGTGGGAGCTGTTCGGCGGGCTGCTGCGCGGCGTACCGACGGTGTTGGTGTCCGGCAACGAGTTGCGCGACCCCGACCGGTTCCTGGCGTTGCTGGAGCGGCACCGCGCCACTCGGCTCCTCGCGTCACCGCCGGTGCTGTCCGGGTTGGTCGAGGCCGGGGGACTGGGCCGCGCTCCGGATCTGCGGATGGTCACCTCGAGCACCGAGGTGCTGCCGCCCGCGTTGGCCACCCGCTGGTACCGCACGTTCCCCGGTACGTCGCTGTACAACCTCTACGGCTCAACGGAATGCTGCTCCAACGCCGCCTGGCACGAGGTGGACCGCGACCGGGCCTACGAGTCGATCCCGTTGGGCGCCGCGGTGGACAACGTCGCCTTGGTCGTGCTCGATGAACGCGGCGATCCCGCCCCGGCGGGTGCGGTTGGGGAGATCGGCGTGCTGGGGGCGTGCCTGGCCGTCGGGTACTGGCGCGACGATGACCTGACCGCCCGGAGCTTCGGCGACCTGGACGGTCGCCGGGTGTACCGGACCGGCGACCTCGGGCGGGTGAACGTCGACGGGGAGCTGGAGTTCGCCGGGCGGGCCGACGACCAGGTGAAGATCCGCGGCTACCGGGTGGAACTCGCCGAGGTGACCAGGGCGCTTTCTGTCCACAGTGGAGCTGATTCGGCGGCGCATTGGTGGCCAACGCGGGAATTGCTGGTGGGGTACGTGGCGACCGATGTGGACGAGGCCGAGTTGCGCGCCGCGGTGGCTTCCGTCCTGCCCGCGTACATGGTCCCGGCGCGGATCGTCTCGTTGCCCGCGCTGCCGCGGTTGGCGTCGGGGAAGCTGGACCGGTCCCGGTTACCGCTGCCGCAAGGTCGTCCGTCCGATGTGGATGATCCTCCGGTGGGGGAGGTCGAGCGCGATATCGCCGCGGTCTGGGCTGAGTTGTTGCGCGTGGACGTCACGCGTGGCACGGACTTCTTCGCCGCCGGGGGTGACTCGATGCTGAGTGTCCGGTGCGTGACCCGGCTGAGGCGCGCCGGACTGCGGGTGCGGGTCGCCGACCTGCACGACGCCCCGGTGCTGCGCGACCTGGCCCGGCTGGCGACCCGGGTGGAGACGGCGGGGGTGGTCGCGCCCGGGGTGATCGGGCTGTCGCCGACCGCGCTCAGCATGCACCGGCTCCAAGGCTTCGCCGAGCACTACAACATGTGCGACTGCTGGGAATTCGGTGTCGACGGACCATCTGCCGCCGGGCTGCGGGCGGCTCTGGACCGGCTCGTCGTGGCGTACCCGTCGTTGGCCGCAGTCATGACCCGGACGTCCGATGGGCTCGAACTGCGGGTGCCGGAGGTGCCGCGGCTGGTCCTCGAGGAACACGACGTGAGCTTCGCGCCTGACCCCCGTGCGGTGGTCGGCGAAGTGGCGCGTGCGGCGCAGCACGAGTTCCGGTTCGACGGGTCGTCACCGCTGATCCGACTCGTCCGCTTCGACGCGGGAGACCGGAGTTGGGCGCTCCTGCTGGTCC
Source organism: Actinokineospora sp. NBRC 105648 (assembly GCF_030269645.1). Taxonomy (GTDB): domain Bacteria; phylum Actinomycetota; class Actinomycetes; order Mycobacteriales; family Pseudonocardiaceae; genus Actinokineospora. Next base: position 95,564 of record NZ_BSTR01000003.1, read on the forward strand.
ACCACTTCCTCCTGGACGGCTACGCCTACCGCTTGTTGATCACCGACCTGGAGCGGCTCCTCGCCGACCCGGCCGCGCGCCCCGCACATGACGACGGTGCCGTGCTGCGCGCGTGGACCGGCGGTCTACAGCAGGCATGTGTCGAACGCGCGGACGAGATCACCGCATACTGGTCGGCCCTGCCCTGGGCGGACCTCGATCCGGAACGCCTGACCTGGGTGGCGCCCGCACCATCCGAAGTGGACCCGTCGGCGGGTGCCCGGGTGCGTGAGATGCTTGCCGCGGGGGAGGGTGGCGCCGAGTTCGAGGACCTGTGCGACCGGCTGTCCGTGCGATACGTGCGGCTGGACGTCCCGACCACGGACCGGCTGCTGAGGCGGTTCGGCGCGGTCGGGCTGCACGACGCGCTGATGGTCGTGCTCACGCTGGAGCTCGGCGTGGGGGAGCGGACCCGCGTGCTCTGGGTGGACAGCCTGATGATGGGCCGCACACCGGTGCTGCCGTCGGTGGACCTGTCCGGCGCCCTCGCGTTCACCGCCGAGCTGGTGCCGTTCCCCTGCGTGATCGACGTTGAGTCCACAGTGGATGAACAGGTGGCGGCGGTGGAACGGCACCGGCTGACCGCGCCACTGGGCGGGATCAGCTTCCGGGCGATGCGCGAACTACCGGGCCTCGCAGCGCACCGCGACGTGTTCAGAGCCTTCCCGGCCCCGAGGGTAGTGCTCAACCACCGCGCACCACTGGGCGGTATGCGCGGCCGGGTGCTGGCAGGCGGCGCCGAAGCGGAGATCTTCCTCGGCGACCCGATGCCGCCCAACCGCCAGCACTGGGTCCGCGCCCACGTGGACTTCGTGGACGGTGCGCTGCGGGTGTTCGTGCAGTACTCGCGCCTGACCCACGCGGACAGCCGAGCACTGGCCGGTCGCTTGGCGGCGCGACTGCGGGAGTTCGCGTGAGCGCGTCGGTCGAGGGACTGCGCATCGGATCGGCCGGTCTGCCCGGATCGGCGCCGGCTGAGCGACTGGCGGTGCGGTGCAGTCGCGGAGTCCTCCTGAGTACGTCGGTGGAGCGGTCGCGCGTTGCCGAGACGCACGTTGGCCGGTTCTCTGGTGGCGTTGCCGCGGGAGTTCCCGCAAGCGCACCGGTTGGTGCACTGCGGACCCGGTCAGCCGCGCTGCCGGCACGTGCGCCAGCTGGGGCATTGGCTGTGCGGTGTGGCCGCGACGGGTTCGGAGTGGGCGGCGATCGAGCAGTCGCGCACCACCTGCGCCGTGGGATCGGCGCCTACTCCGGCCGGGCGCTGGGCGCGGCCACGGGGGTTCGCGTGGGCGTGCCGGTCGGGCTGTCGCATGTCGGGTTGTCCGCACGAGGTCTCCATGGTGGTCGTGGCGGGGAGGCTTCGAGAGTTTCGATGAGCGCGACGGCTCGGGAGTCGGATGCCGGATTGTTCCCGCGATTGGGTTCCGTGCTCGTTCGACGTTCGTCACGACTGTGGAGGTTCGTGTGAGCGCGTCGGTTGAACGGTTGCGTACCGAGGCGCCCGCGCGGCTGGTTCCCGCGTTGGCAGTGCCGACCGTGATCGGTCTTGTGGCCAGTGTCGCCTACCAGTTCATGAACACTTTCTTCGTCGCCCGCATCGGTGTGGCCGCCGTGGCGGCGGTGATCGTCGTCTTTCCTGTGACCCTCGTTGTCACCGCCGCCGCGTCTGGGCTGGGGCAGGGCTTGTCGTCGGTAGTCTCCCGTGCCCTTGGCGCCGGCGAGCGTGACACCACAGACGCGGCCGCTCGTACTGGGCTCATCGCGGGGGTGACCATGGGTGCGGTGTTGGCCGCCGTGCTTGGGGTCGCGCTGTCGGTCGGCGGGTTGCGCCTGCTCGGTGTCCCGGGCGACGTTCGCGACCTGGCCGTGGCCTACGCCGTCCCGACCCTGGCCGGGTACGCGGTGATGACCGTCAACATCCTGTGCGGCTTCCTCGCCCGGGCCGAGGGCAACACCAAGTTCTCGATGCGGACGCAGCTGATCGCGTTCCTCACCAACCTGGTGCTGGACCCGCTGCTGATCTTCGGCCTGGACCTGGGCGTGGCAGGCGCGGGAATGGCCACCCTGCTGGCCCAGCTGGCCGCCGCCCTCGCCTACCGGTGGTACTTCCGGGCCGGACCGGGCACGATCCGCCCGGGTTCCGCTACCACCCGACTCGCTGTGCTGCGCCCGGCGCTGGCGGTCGGTGCGCCCACCACGATCGGTCTGCTCCTCGGCAGCGTGACCCTGAGCTACCTCAACAGCGTGGCCGCCGGGTACTCCGCCGACCACTTGGCCGCGATCGGCGTGGTGCTGCGGCTCTACCTGCTCGGTGTGCTCGTGGTGACCGGCTTCTGCATGGGGTCACAGGGCCTGCTCGGCTACACCGCTGGCCGAGGCGACCAGCCGAGACTCCGCTCGGTGGTGCGCGTGCTCACGCTCTACGTGCTCGGCGTGGCGGCACTCCTCAGCGCGCTGGCGTGGGCGTTCCCCGGGCCGGTGGCGGCCCTGTTCGCCGCCCCTGGCCCGGTTCGCGCCCTGATCGCGGCCGCGTTGCCGGTTGTGTTCTCCGGCCTTCCCGCCTTGGGCCTGGTGATCGTGGCGACAACCCTGTTCCAAGCCGAGGGGCGACCCCGGCCCGCCCTGGGCACGACGTTGCTGCGCAACGGGATCCTGCTCGTGCCCGCGATCACCGCGGCCACCGCGCTCTACGGTGCCTCAGGCATCGCCACCGGTCAGTTGGTGTCCGATCTCGCCGCGGGCCTGGTCGGCGCGGTAATCCTGGCCCGGCGCGGGGGACCTACGACTCGCCGGTGATCTTGGTTGAGCCGATCGAGGCCGCGGCGATCGCCTTGGCGGCGGTCTGGGTCGACGAGCTGGAGGTCAGGCTGGTCAGCGACGCGCGGTTGAGCGCGTGGACGACGAACTCGTAGGTGTTCACCGTCGAGGGCGAGCACGGACCCTGGTAGCCGTAGAGGCTCGCACTCCCGCGGTAGTAGATCTGCCTGGCGCCTGCGGGGACTGCTGGGCGGTAGGCGTGTTCGACGTTCTGCGGGAGCGAGGTCGCGCTGACGGGGATGTCGTAGATGACCCAGTGGATGAGGTTGGCGTTGTCGAGGTCGCGCATGACGATCGCGTAGCTCTTCGCCCCAGCAGGCGCGCCTGACCAGGCCAGCGGCGGCGACTCGTTCTTCTTGGCGGGATCGTTGCCACCACCACTGGTGCACTCGTGGACCTTGGGGATCAAGCCGCCGTTGGCAAAAGCGGCGCTGGACAACGCGAACGCGCTCGCTGATGCGGTGGCGGACGAGAGGCTGACCGTCGAGGTGATGAGCATGGCGAACAGCACGATGCTTGTGCTTCTCACAGCAGGCTCCCGAGGATGCTCGTGATTCCGTTGGCCGTCCGTGGGACACCGTGATACGGCTGTGGGACAGAGCAGTGCAGCCGTGGGACGAGGTGTCGCCGGTGCGGCGGAAATCAGCGTAGGCGCCCTGGTTCCGGACGGCCAACCCCGGGAATTTCCCACCCGGCCAACGACTCGACGATCGAGGCAATTCGTCCACTGTGGACTGCGAGCGGCCCGGCGCGATCCCGCCGGGCCGCTCGCGTGCTCATTCCGCGGCGACTCCCACCCACCGCTCGCCGTCGACGGCGGCGGAGACGGCCTCCGCGAGGCTGCCCACGACCGGCACCCCGAGCGGGGTGAAGTGGTCCATCGTGTGCAGGGCGTCGTCGCCCGCGTGGTAGAGCACGCAGGCCACCCCGCACTCGCGAGCGGCGATCGCGTCGTCCACGCTGTCGCCGACCAGCAGCACCCGGGCCGGGTCGGCGTCCAGCCGCGCCAAGTGCCGTCGCAGGTGCGGGGCCTTGTTGCGGGTCTCGGTGTCGCGCAGCCCGTCCACCGCGGTGAAGTACCGGTCGATGCCGAAGTGCTCCACGAGCGGCAGTAGCCGGTCGTGCGGGTACATCGACAGCAGCGACTGGCTGCGCCGCCGGGCCAGCCACTGCCGCATGGTGCGCTCCGCCTCCGGGTTCAGCGCGATGGCGTCCCGACGACTCAGGTAGGCCCGTTGGAACTGCCGGTCGAGCGCGGCCTGCTCCGCGGCGGTCAGGGTGCGACCTAGCAGGGCGTCGTAGAACGCGGAGATCGGCTGGCGGTGCTTGGCCTGGTAGTCGGTCCGGGTGATCGGCGGCAGGCCCAGCGCCCGGAACGCGTCGATGGTCGAGTCGATGAGGGCCGGGCCGTCGGCGAACAGCGTGCCGTTCCAGTCCCAGACGATGTGCTCCACAGCGGTGGCCACGGTCCTTCTCCCGTCAGGTGTCGATGTGGTCGGGGTCCGCCCGCCACTCGGGCGGCAGGTGGTCGAGCTCGCCCACCGCCCGCAGCGTCGCACGGCCGTCGGACAACCGCAGCCGGGTCACCGAACCCACGGTCACCGCGGCGATCTCCCGGTAGCGCGACGGCGGCAGGCCGAGGAAGAACGACATGATCAACCGGACCGGTGCCTTGTGGGTCACCACCGCCACCCGCGACGAGTGCTCGAGCGCGTCGCGCACCGCGGCCACGGCGCGGGCCATCACCGCCAGACCGGACTCACCTCCGGGTGGGGTGAACAGGGCCGGGTCCTCGGTCCACCGCTGGTGCGCGGGGGTGTCGGCGACCTCTGCCGGCAACCGGTCCTCCCAGGCACCGAAGGACAACTCACGCAGGCGGTCGTCGACGGTGACCGGCAGGCCGGTCCGGCCGCCGATCGGCTCGGCGGTCGCCAGCGCCCGGCGCGCCGGGCTGCACAACAGCAGCTCCGTGCCCGCCAGCGCCGGGTGTTCGGCGAGGTAGCCACCCATCCGCTCGCCCACGGGCGAGAGCCCGCCGTCGTGGTCGCCGCAGAACCGGCCCTGCCGCGTGCAGTGCGTCTGGCCGTGCCTGATCAGCACGAGCTCGCCGGACAACCCGACGCGGGCGCTCACGTCCTGGCTTCGGCCAGCGCGGACCGGCAGGGGCAGGCCGTCTCCTCCGGCAGCGCCGCGACGATCCGCCGCACGATGTCGAGCACCCGGTCGGAGTCTGCGTTGAAGGCCTTGAGCACGTTGTGGTGCGAGACGATGTCCGCGCGCTCCGCGCCGACCACCTCGGCGGCCGCCACGTCGTAGTCGGTGATGTAGGACAGGTTGGCGTAGCACAGTTCCAGCTCCCGGGCCAGGACGACCTCGGGGTACTGGGTCATGTTCACCAGGTGCCAGCCCTGCGAGCTGAACCACTTGCTCTCCGCGCGGGTGGAGAACCGCGGCCCCTGGATGACCACCACCGTCCCGCTCGGGTGCACGGTGGCGTCGGCGCCCTGCAGCGCCTCGTGGGCCAGCGTGCGGATGCGGCCGCAGTACGGCTCGGCGGAGCTGATGTGGGCGCCGGTGTCACCGGAGAAGAAGGTGTCCGCCCGGCCCCAGGTGCGGTCGACGAACTGGTCGGCCAACACGAAGTCGCCCTTGCGGTAGTCGGGTTGCAGGCTGCCGACGGTGTTGAACGCCACCGTCTGCCGCACGCCGAGCTCCTTGAGCGCCCAGAGGTTCGCCCGGTAGGGCACGTCGGCGGGCAGGTAGTCGTGGTTGTTGCCGTGCCGGGGCACGAACGCGACCGACTTGCCCGCGACCTCGGCCACGCTGATCGGCGCGCTGGTCTCCCCGTAGGGGGTGGACATGGTGACCTGCTCGGCGCCCTCCAGGAACTCGTAGAAGCCGGTCCCGCCGATGATGGCGATGCCTGGTTGCGACATTTCCCGTTCCTCCCATGCAGAGTGTGTTACCGCCGGATGGCGTCGACGAGCACGGCGGGGACGCCCTGGTCGCGGGTCTCCCCGTAGACCCTGATGCCGCCCTCGGTGGTGGAGGCGCGCAGCAGCAGCCACTGCCCGCCGTCGAGCCAGAACTTCACACCGTCCACAGTGGTCACACCGGTCACCGCGCCCGCCTGCCCGGCCACCGCCAGTGCCCGGTGCCCGAGCTCGGTCAGGTCCACCGCCGACCGCCCGGCGACCAGGTACTCGAACCAGGTGAGCGGACCGACCTCGGCGCGCAGGTCGTCGACCAGCGCGGCCAGCGGGCGGCCGCTGGTGGCCAGCAGGTCGGCCAGCAGGACCGCGACGGCGAACGGGTCGCGGTCGGTGCCGAACTCGGCGAAGCCCAGGTCGCCGACCCCACCGCCCGCCGCGTCCACCTCGCCCGCGGCGAGGAGCGGGGACAGGTGCTTGAACCCGATGCCCACCTCGTGGACCGGGATGCCCAGCCGGGCCGCGACCGCCCGGGCCGCGGTCCCGCTCGCCGCCGTCACCCCGAGCCCGACACCGGGTTCCCGGTGCGCCAGCAGCAGGGCGAGCAACTCGTGCGGGTACACCGTCGCGCCCCGGTGGTCCAGCAGGTAGACCCGGTCGCCGTCGCCGTCGAGCACCACGCCGAGGTCGGCCCGCTCGGCCACCACCCGATCCCGAGCCCGCTGCCGGGCCGCCGGGATCGTCGGGTCGGGAACCAGGCGGCCGAAGTCCGGCGCCGGTCCGCCGTCGACGGACAGCGCGCGCCAGCCCAGCCGCCCGGCGAACTCGGCGAACGGCGCCCCGGCGATGCCGCCGAGTCCGTCCACCACGACCGAGAGCTCGGATCGCGCGGACAGCCGGGACAGCACATCGGCCATGTGCGCGTCCAGCCATGGCGCCAACGGCTCGGCGGGCACCGGGTCCGGGGCAGCGGTGACGGGCCCCGGGTCGGCCGTCTCGATGGCCGCCTCCACCGCGCGCGGCAGCGGACCGCCGGGGGCCACCTTCACCTTGAGCCCGTTGAAGTGCGCGGGGTTGTGGCTGGCGGTGATCAGCAGGGCGAGGTCGACCAAACCGAGCCGGACCGCCGCGGTCGCCGTCGGGGTGGGCAGGTGCGCGACCAGCCGCACCTCCGCCGCGCCTGCGGCTACGGCCGCCGAGACCACTGCCTGGGCCGCGTCCGCCCCACCCTCGCGGCAGTCGTACCCGACCAGCACCCGCTTGCTGTCGACTGCTTTGACCACGCGGGAGGCCAGCACCGCCGCGGTGGCCGGGGTGAAGTCGGTTCCGATCACGCCGCGCCAGCCGTCGGCGCTGGCCCTGGCCTGCCAACTCATGGCCGGTCCCGGGTGAGCGCGGACAGCAGGTCCGGCACCGTGGCCGGGCGGCCGCGGGCGCCGACCGCGCCGACGGCCAAGGCGCCTGCCGCGTTGCCCGCGGCCAAGCGGGAGCTGGGTGGCAACCCGGCCAAGTGCGCGAGCAGGTAGGCCGCGGCGAAGGCGTCACCCGCTCCGGTCGGGTCCACCACCGGTACCGGGTGGGCGTGGACGGTCACCTCCTGCGCACCGCGGCGCAGCGTCGAGCCCACCGCGCCCAGGGTGATGACCACGTCGGTGTCCGGTCCGGGGGCGGTGGCGAGCTCGTCGTGTTCGAACCGGTTGACGAACAGGATGTCGGTGTGCGGCAGCACTGTGGCAGTGACCGGGTCGCCCGCGAAGACCCCGCCCGGGGTCCAGCAGAGCAGGGTCGCGCAGGCGCCGACGGCCCGCAAGGCGTCCCGCGGTGGGTCGAAGAGCATCACGGCGTCGTAGTCGCCGGCGAGCGCCTCGCGCAGGTCGGTCGGGCCGAAGGTGTCGTTCGCGCCGCGGCAGAGCAGCATGTAGTGCCGGTCCCCGAACACCGGGATGACCACGCGCCCAGTGGGTTCGGCGCGGCGGCGCACGGCGGCGACGTCCACCCCGCGCCCGCGCAGGTCCGCGACCAGGCGGTCGCCGTCGTCGTCGGCGCCGACCGCGCCCGCCACCGCCACCGAGACGCCCAGGGCGGCCAGGGCGGCCGCGCAGTTGCCCGCGTGCCCGCCGACCTCGGTGCTCACCGAGCGGACCGTCACCGCGCTCTCGTCAACCGGTTCCCGATCGGCGACCAGGATGAGGTCGACGTTGAGCGAGCCGATGACCAGCACCCGGACGCGGGCCGCGGCCGCGCGCACCGCGGCCGAGATCACGGCTCGGCCCGCGCGGTGGTCAGCGCGATGCCGCTGATCTCCACCAGGCAGCCCGACTCGGCCAGCCGGGCAACCTCGACCAGGGTGCTCGCCGGCGCCGGGTCGCCCAGCACGCGGTTGCGCACCGTCGAGACGGCACCGAAGTCGCGGACGACGTCGGTCAGGTAGACCACCACGCTGACCAGGTCCGCCGGGGTGGCGCCCGCCTCGGCGAGCACCTCGGCGATCCGGGTGAAGACGACCTCGGCCTGCCCGCCCGCGTCGCCCGGGTGCAGCACCGCGCCGGTGTCGTCGGTGGCCACCTGGCCGCTGACGAACACCAGCCTGCTCCCCGGGCCGACGTCGACGGCCACGCCGGGGCTGTACTTGCCGATGGGTTTGGAGTGGCGGTCCGGGGTCAGTGCCCGCGCGTCAGTGCCCACTGCTCGACCCTTTCCGGGAACGGTCCGTAGGTGGCGGTCATGGCGGCCAGTTGCAGGTGCCGGATCTCGACGCCGGGCGGCGCGGCGAACAGGGTGGCGACCACCCCGGCCACCTCGGCGGCGGTCAGCGCGCCCACCCTGGTGCCCGGCGCGGCGTCGGCGTGGCTGCCCTGGAAGTGGGTGTCGACGCGGCTGGGCAGCAGCGCGGACACCCGCACCCCCAGGTGGCGCACCTCCCGGCGCACCGACTCGAGCAGCGCGCCCATCCCCGCCTTCGACGCCGAGTACGCCGTGCGGTCGGCGTGCGGGTAGAGCACGGAGTCGGACAGCACGCCGACGATCAGTCCCGCGCGCCGCGCGACAAGCCGCGGCACGGTGGCGCGCAACGTGTGGAAGGCGCCGTGCAGGTTGGTCCGCAGCGTGCGGTCCCAGTCATCTAAGTCCACATCGGACAATGGGGACCACCGGCCGGAGCCCGCGTTGAGCACCACCCCGGCGAGTGGCTCGGCCAGGTGCGCCGATGCGGCGGTCACCTGGTCGGCGTCGCCGACGTCGACCACTGCGGTGCGCACCGCCCCGCCTGCGGCCTCGACCGCGGCCGCGGTCGAGGCCAGTCCGTCGGCGGACCTGGCCCACAGCACCAGGTCGAAGCCGTCGGTGGCCAGTCGCTCCGCCACCGCCGCCCCGATGCCGCGGCTGGCCCCGGTCACCAGCACCCACCCGCGCCGCCCGGTCACCGCGGCGCCGCCTGACCGCGCCCGGGGACGATCTCCATCCGCTCGGCCACCGCGCGCACCGCGCCGGGAGCGCGGTCGGCCAGCAGCGCGAAGGCCAGGTCGACCGACTTCACCGACGGCGCGGCGTCGCCGCCCACCGTGCACAGCCGCCCATCGCGCACCAGACCGGTGACGATCTCGCCCACCGGGTGCGTGCGCAGCAGCGCCCGCTTGCCGTGGTGGACCGCGACCCGGCGGGACGCCGCCAAGCCCGCGGCGGCGATGAGCAGCACCCCGGAGCAGACCGCGTAGAAGGTCCCACCGCGCTCGGCCGCCGCCCGCAACGCCGCCAGCAGGTCGGCGTCGGTGGCGGCCGACGCCGCGCCCCGACCGCCCGGCACCACCACGACGTCGGCGTCGGCGACGTCCGCCAGGTCCGCGCCCACCGCCAGGGAGACCCCGCAGGACGTGGTCGCCCGCCGGTCCTTGGCCGCCAGCCGGACGCGCAGACCCGCGTCCGCCTCGGCGGCCTTGACCAGGACCGAGTGCGCGCCGAACAGGTCCAGCGCGTCGACCAGCGGGTAGGCGAGCACCGCGACCTCGGTGGTCACGGGTGCGCGTTCGCGGCGGGCCGCGCGGTGTCGTCGAGCGCGCGCAGGCTCGCGGCGACGACCTCCGGTGAATGGGCCCCGTGCCCGCCCGCGGGCGACTTGAGCACGCCCGCGGCGGCGGGGCAGAACCCGCCGATCCCCGACCGCAGCGCCGCCGCCGCGATCCGGACCAGGTCGATGATCACCCCGGAGGCGTTGCTGGAGTCCTGCACCTTCAGCTTCAGGTCGAGCGAGACCGGCGTGCCCGCCCACCCCCGGCCCTCCAGGTTGAGGACCGCGACCTTGTTGTCTTTGAGCTGGCCGATGAACCCCGCCGACGGGATCACCTCGACCCGGCTGGTGTCGACGCCGTCCTGGGCCAGGGCGTTGAGCTTGGACTGCTGCTTGCTCGCGCCCTGGTCCCGCAGGTTGCGGAAGTCCTCGTTGCCGCCGAAGTTGAGCTGGTAGGAGCTGACCAGCGTGATGCCGCGGGCGGCGAGCAGGCCCAGCAGCGCCCGGTGCACCACCGAGGTGCCGAACTGGCTGGCCAGGTCGTCGCCGATGAGCGGCACCCCGGCCCGCTCGAAGTCGGCCAGCAGCTCGGGGTCGCGGGCCATCAGCTCCGGCGTGCAGTTGACCGCGGCGACCCCGGCGGCCAGCGCCGCCCGCGCGTAGGCCGTCGCCGTCTTCTGCAGGCCGGTCGGCAGCGAGTACAGCAGCACCTCGGCGCGGCTCTGCCGCAGCCGCTCGACCACCCGGTCGAAGGCGGCGGACCCGGGTTCGGAGTCGGCCACCCGCATGCCCTCGTCGACGACCACGTCGACCTCGGGCAGCTCGACGTCGAGCCGGGGGTAGTTGTTGGGCGGGCACAGGACCGCGTCGGTGAACGCGGCGCCCACCTTGGCCGGGTGCACGTCGAACGCGGCCACGAAGCGGAGGTCGGACACCCCCAGCCCGGCGACCCGGGGCAGCCGGATTCCGGGGAAGCTGTCCTCGGTTATTCCTTCGGCGTCGGCGCGCCGATAGTATTCGGCGCCTTGGAACAGCGCCGAGATGTTGTTTCCCACCCCGGCGACCGCGAGGCGAAGCGGCTCCATCACGTGCGTCACCATTCCTCAAAGTAGGCATGCATAGGCGAGCCGACCACGCGCGCGGAGAATTCCCCGAATTGTGGTCGAGCTACTCGGCGGTGTTCGATGGAGCTAGTGGTCAGTGCGAGATCGGTTTGTCGCACCCGGCCCGCAGCGCTTGTTCGACAAGGGCCTGGGCGGCGTGGCCCGCGGTGAAATCGGCGACGGTGACCGGGTCGTCGCCGGAGAGCAGCCCGGGGTAGGGGTTCATCGGGTCCGGCCCGAAGTCGGTCGACGAGCCCGCCGGGTGGCGGCGCAGGGTCGCGCTGCCGTCGTCCGGGTTCGCGCTGACCTCGGCCGAGCCGTCGGCGCCCTGCACCCGCACCCGCAGCGCGCGCTCGCCGGTCGACACCCGGGAGACGAACACGCGCGCCCTGGCCGCGCCGTCGTCGCGGCCCAGCAGGACCTCGGCGACGTCATCGGTCTCGCAGGCCACCTGGTCAGGGCCGTGCGAGCGGCGCGGCCACACCACCGACGCCGTGCCCGCGGTGACCGCCCACGAGCCCGGTGCCAGCCACGCCAGCAGGTCGAACAGGTGCACGCCCTGGTCGCCCAGGGCGCCCGCACCCGCGGTCTCCCACCGGTGCCGCCACGGCCACGCGGTCCGCGGCCCGGCGAGGAAGTCGTGCCGGAAGTCCAGGTCGAGGTGGACCAGTTCGCCGAGTTCGCCGCGCGCGCACAGCTCGCGCAGGACCCGCAGCGCCCGGTTCGCCCGCCACTGGAAGCTCACCGCCGCGCGGCCGGGGTGCCCGGCCGCCGCCTCGGCCAGCCGGGCCGCGGTGGGCAGGTCGTGGGCCAGCGGCTTGTCGCTGACCACGCGCAGCCCGGCGGCCAGGCCCGCCGCCAGGTAGCGCTCGTGGGTGTCCGGGGGACTGGCCACGACCAGCGCGTCCACCGCCCCCGCGGTGATGGCCGAGAGCGGGTCGGCGGTGGCGGTGGCGCCCGGGAAGCGGGCGGCGAGCCGCCGCGCGCGGTCCCCGTCGCGCCGGTACCCGATGAGCCGCACCCGCGCGCCGGGGCATTCGGAAATCCACGTCAAATGTTGCTCGCCAAATCCGGCCCCGACCACCAAGAAGTCCATGTTGGTCCCCCGAGATAGAAACCCGCGCCAGAAAGAGTGTCCGGTCTGCTGGATTTTCACGCCCGGCCTCCAGGAAACCACAGCCGAGCCCGGGAGTGCAAGTAGCGGTGCTGGAGCGCGCATTCCCAATGCGACAGTCACCTAAAGTCATCGGTGCCACTGCTCCGGCCGGGTGAGCCGCCGCTGCGGGTGGTCCGGCGAACGCGGCAGCTCATTCCGGTGAATGCGCGGTCGCCAAATAGGTAAGATGGGATTAGTGCGCCCGCCGAACCCGCGCGGGGTGACCGGTCGCGTTTTACGACTCGTTGACCCGGGCGAGGACCGCGGGGACGACCTCGGTGGCGAAGGCGGTCACCGCCGCCACCGCCTGGGCGTGGTCGAGACCGGGCAGCCTGCCCCACAGGCACAGGTGGTCGAACGGCACCCGCCGGTGCAGGGCGACGACCTTGTCGGCCACCGTGGCCGGTGAGCCCACCAGGTAGTTGTCCCGGTCGAGGCCCGCCGCGTCCGGGACCGGGGGTCGTGGTGCCCCCGCGGGGAGCCGGTGCGCGGCGAAACCGTGCTCCAGCAGGGCTATCGCCGGTCCGGCCACCCGCCACGCCGACTCGTCGTCGGGCCCGACGTGCGCTGTCGCGCCGAGGACGACCGGTACGTGCCCGGTCCGCCCGGCCCGGCCGAGGGCGTCCACCCACAGGCCGTACCGCTCCTCGACGCCGCCGTCGCCCGCGTAGATCAGCACCCCGTCGGCCAAGCGCGCCGCGCGCTCGAAGGCGGGCCGGGCGAAGGCGCCGAGCTGGATCGGGATCGGGCGGGCGGGCCGCGGGCCGAACGGACCCGCGGGCAGCTGCCACCGCCTGCCGTGGAACTCGGTCTCGCCGGTGCTCCACACCTGCCTGCACAACGCGATCGCGTCCTCCACAAGGGACGGACGGTTCCTGGGCGGCACACCGAGGAGCGCGTTCTCGTGGTCGACGTAACCCTGCCCGAGGGTCAGGGTCAGCCTGCCGCCGGAGAGCAGGTCGACCACGGCCGCGTCCTCGGCCAGGCGCAGCGGGTGGTGCAGCGGGGCGATGACCGCGTTGGTGCCGATGCCGATCCGGCTCGTGCGCGCGGCCACCGCGGCGGCCGCGACCAGCGGGGCGGGCAGGAACCCGTCCGCGCTGCCGTGGTGCTCGGGCAGCCACACCATGCTGTAGCCCAGCCGCTCGGCCAGTTCGATCTCGGCCAGCCGCTCGGCGTAGTGCGCCGCGTCGGTCACACCGGGCGCGGCACAACGGAAGTCGTGCACCACGCCGAAGGTCGGGGCGCTCACTCGGCCACCTCGCCGTGGTCATCAGCGTGGTGGTCGTCCGCGCTCCAGGACGGGCTGGACACCGCCCAGAAGGCCAGCCCGCGCTCGCCCGCGACGAAACCGTGCCGGACCCCCGGCGGCACCACCACGACCTGCCCGGCGGTCACCGGCGTCGGCACCCCGTCGAGGATGGCGGTCCCGGAGCCCGCGCCGAGGACGAAGGTCTCCTCGGTGACCCGGTGGTGGTGCACCGGCACCGACGCCCCCGGGGCCAGCGTGGAGTGGGCGATGCTGTGGCCGCGGTGCGCGCGGCCCAGGTGCGCGCCGACGACCTCCCGCAGCGCGTGCGCCGGGTCGTCGGTGACCGGGGCCAGGTCGGCGACGGTGATCACTTCCGCGTGCGCGGGCGGGCGTTCGGCCAACATCAACTCGGCGAGTCTGCGCTGCTCCCGCTCGGGGAAGTCGACGAGACCCGGTGGCGCGTCCCGCCACGACCCGTCGAGCAACCACGCGCAGCCCAGCATCATCAGCGCGTTGAACGGGTCCCACAGGTCGTCGCCGAGCGAGGCGTGCGGGTAGGCCAGGTTGAGCGGGCTGGCGCCGCCGAGGACGAAGACCGTCCGGCCACCGGGCCGGTGGTGCTCGACGACCCCCGGCCGCGACTCGCGGCTCGGCCAGCGGGCCAGGTGGGCGAGGTCGATCTCGGTGGGCGCGTGGCCCGCGTTGACCACCACCGCCCCGGCGGGCAGCCGGTCGAGGACGGCGGCGTCGACCACACCGTCGATCCCCGTCGCGGTGACGATCACCTCGGCGTCCGCCGCCGCCTGCGCCGCGTGCTCGGCGACAGCGCACCCGTGCAGCCGGGCCGCGACGCGCCGCAGCGGGTCGGGCTCGGCCACGGTGACCAGCGCGCCGAGCGCGCGGGCCCGCTCGGCGACGCCCTTGCCGACGTTGCCGAACCCGACGACCAGCACCCGGCGCCCCAGCAGCCCGATCCCGGTCAGTGCCGAGAAGGCCGTCCAGACCGCCTCCGCGACGTGGAACCGGTGTTCCACCTGCTGCTTGAACGGGATGTCGTTCCAGTTGAGCACCGGCATGGGCAGCGATCCGGCGGCGCGGATGCGGTGGATGCCGGTGGTCGTGGACTCCATCGCCGCGCGCGGCGGGCACCCCGCCCGGACCAGTGCGGCGATCAGTTCACCACCCATCTCGCTCACCTCGGTCGGCCGCCACGCGACGGCCCGCGCGAGCAGGTCCGCGTGCCGCTCAGGGGTTTCCGCGAGCACCAGGGCTCCCCGCCCGCGCAGGTGGTCGATCACCGCGGGGTCGGCGGTGGTGGGGTCACAACTACCGAACAGCACGGTCGCACCGGTGTCGAGCAGCCAGTCGAACAGGGGCACCGCGTTGTCCACCAGGTGCACCCAGCAGGCCAGTCTGCTCTCGGGAAAGCACTGATCGCCCAGTTCGTCGGCCATCCGCGCGGTCACCGGCATGGCCCGCCGCGGCCAAGCCGGGCGTTCAGCGCTGTTCGAGTCCACTCCGGCTCCCTGTCCCTGCGGTGGTCTATCGGAGGTCCGCGCCCGCCTCGCTGTCCGACCTGGCGAACGACGGCGCCGACAGCACCACCAGGAACGCCAGCGTGGCGGCGATACCGGCCACCGCGAAGGTGGGGGCCAACCCGAGGTGGGGCAGGACCGCGCCCGCCGCGCCCGACCCCGCCGCGCTGCCGCCCAGGAACACCGCGGTGACCCAGGCGAACGCCTCGGTGACGGTTCCGCGCCGGGCCACCTTCCCGATGAGCACGAAGGTGCAGGTGAGCACCGGCGCCAGGCCCAGGCCCGCGAAGGTGATCAGCACGACCATGGTGGGCCGGTCGGCGACCACCACCAGCGGCCAGGTGCACGCCGCCATGGCGACCAGCAGCCAGAGCAGCCTGCGCAGCGGCTCACCCGACCAGCTCCGCGCGCCGTAGGCGAGCCCGCCGACCAGGCTGCCCACCGAGAAGGCGCCGAGCAGCACCCCGGAGAACCCGGGGGCCCCGGTGCGCTCGGCGTAGGCCACCGTGGCGACGTTGAACACGCCGACGACCGCGCCCACGAACAGCATCCCGGCCAGGAGCACGACCAGCAGGGGCGAGCGCAGCGCCCCGGCCCAGTGCCGCGGCCGCTGCTCGCCCCGCCACCGGCGCACCGGCGGGTTCGCCGTGTAGAGCAGCGTTCCCAGCACGCCGAGGACGCCGATCACCAGCAGCGTGGTCGTGGTCGAGGTCGCGCCCACCAGCAGGACCACCACCAGCGGACCCGCTACGAAGAGGATGTTCTGCAGCGCGGTGTCCAGCGCGTAGGCGACCTCCACAGTGGACGCGTCGGGCAGCACGCTCGGCCACATGCTGCGCAGCGCCGGTTCCAGTGGCGGCATGAAGAACCCCGCGACCGCCACACCGGCGAGTGCCGCCGGGAAGGACGAACCGCCCAGCCAGGCCAGCAGCGCGAACCCGGCGCCGGAACCGACCGCGCCCACGAGCAGGGTGGTGGACTGGCCCCGGCGGTCGACGATCCGACCCAGGACGGGACTGCCGATCGCCGTGCAGACGCCGTACACCGCGGCCACCGCGCCGACCCGACCGTAGGACACGTCGTTGGCCCGCAGGAAGAGCACGGTCGCCAGCGCTCCCATGCCGTTGGGCAGTCGACCGAGGAAGTTGACCGCCAGCAACCGGAGCGCGTACGGCTGGCGCAGGCAATGCCAGTACTTCCGCACAGTCGAGGTCCTCCCCAGGTGTCGACCCGTCCGTCCCCGATGATCGTCGCCCATCCCGGAACCGGTGACAATCGCTCGATCAGACCGTAGACGCCCCGGAAGGGGCTGTGCCACACTCCGAAGCCAGGACCGCTTCGCCCGGTCCCCGCGCCCGGTCCCGTGGGCGCCCTCGATACCCCTCCGCCGTGTCTGATTTCCTCCGCCCCCTCGTGCCGGGAGAACCCATGACCGACTCCGATTTTCCGTCGCACCACGACGTCCTCGTCCTCGGCGGCGGGGTGGCCGGTTGCGTGCTGGCCGCCCGGCTCAGCGCAGATACCGACCGCTCGGTATGCCTGGTGGAGGCGGGACCGGACTACGGGCCGGACAGCCCGAACTGGCCGCAGACCATGCTCGACGCCCGCGTGCTGCCTCGCGACGAGGTGTGGGAGACCGAACCGGCGCCGCACCGGATCAGGGCGAAGGTGCTGGGCGGGTCGTCGTGCATCAACGGGTGCTGGCACACCTGGGGATCAGAGCAGGACCACGCCGGGTGGGCCGCTCGTGGTGGCCCGGACTGGTCGGCCGCCGGGCTCGAGCCGTTCCGGCAGGTGGCCGTGGAGCGGATGCGGCTGCGCGCCATCCCCGACGCCGAGCTGTCGGTGTGGAGCAGCGGGGCACTGGCCGCCGCCGCCGAGTTGGGCTACCCGGAGGTGGCCGACCTGGCCGCGCCCGGCGTCGGCCCGGGGTACGGCTGCCCGCCGGTCAACGCCATCGGAGACCTGCGCTGGAACGCCGCCTTCGCCTACCTGAACCCGGCGCGCGACCGGCCGAACCTGAGCATCCTCAGCGGCACCACGGTGCACCGGCTGATCGTGCGCGCCGGAGTGGTCCAAGGCGTCGAGGTCGACCAAGGCGGAACGCCCCGCACGCTCACCGCCGACACCTACATCCTGACCGCGGGCGCGTACGGCTCGCCCGCGGTGTTGCTGCGCAGCGGGATCGGACCGGCCGACCACCTGAGCGAGCTGGGCGTGCCCGTCGAGGTCGACCTGCCCGCGGTGGGCTCGAACCTGACCGACCACCCCTGCCTGGTCCTGCCGCTGACGCCCACGGCGGAGCTGAACGCCGCACTCGCCCGCAAGGAGGCGGCGGGCGAGCTGTACGCCAGCCAGGTCGCCCTCAAGGCAGCCAGCGAGCTCTGCCCCGAGGGTGGGTGGGACCTGCACCTGCTGCCCACCGCGGGCCCGCCGCTGTTCGGCTCGCTGCCACCGGGGGAGTACGAGGTCGGCATCGCCGCCTTCCTGATGAGCCCGCTGTCGCGCGGGTCCCTGCGGCTGCGGTCGGCCGATCCCGACGTCCCGGTCGACATCGACCTCGCGCTGTTCACCGACCCGGACGGCCGTGACCTGGCGGTGGCCCGCGACGGCCTGCGCCTGGCGGCGGAGCTGGCCGCGTCGTCGGCGTTGAAGTCGTGGGCGACCCCCGCGGCCGGGGGCGACCCCGCCGCGCTGGGCGACGACGAGCTGCGTTCCCGCGCGGGCACCTACTGGCACCCGGTCGGCACCTGCGCCATGGGCACCGGCGACGACGCCGTGGTGGACCCCGAGGGGAGGGTGCGCGGGGTGGCCAACCTGCGAGTGGTCGACGCCTCCATCCTGCCCACCGTGCCCGCCGCCAACACCCAGCTCCCGGTGCTGGCGGTCGCCGAGCTGCTGGCCGAGCGGCTGATCCGTGGCTGAGCCGGGGGAGACCACTGTGGACGGACAGGTCGCCCTGGTTACCGGGGCCTCCCGGGGCATCGGCGCGGCGATCGCGGTCGACCTCGCCCGTGCGGGCTACACGGTCGTGATCAACCACCGCGACTCGGCCGAGGACGCGCGCCGGGTGGCCGAGGCCGGCGGCCCGACCGCCACGGTGATCGCCGCCGACGTGGCCGACCACGCGGCGGTCCGGCGGCTGACCGAGGAGGTGACCGACCGGCACGGCAGGCTCGACGTCCTGGTCAACAACGCGGGCGTCACCCTGCCCGACGACTGGCGCACGCTCGACCCGGCTCGGTGGCAGCGATGCCTCGACGTCAACGTGACCGGGGTGTTCCACTGCGTCCAGGCGCTGGCCCCGCTGCTCGAGGCCACCGGCCGCGGCCGGATCGTCAACATCGGCTCCACCTACGCGGGCATGGGCGTCGGCGCGATCGCAGCCTACGCCGCGGCCAAGGCGGGCATCGCAGCGCTGACGACGGCCTTCGCCAAGGAGCTCGCACCGGTGGTGACGGTCAACCTGGTCGCGCCGGGCAACATCGACACCGACATGACCCGCTCCGTGGGCGAGGAGTTCGTCGCGGCCACCGTCGCCCAGACCCCGCTGCGCAGGCTCGGCACCCCCGAGGAGATCGCCCGCCTCGTCCGGTTCGTCGTGTCCGAGGACGCGGCGTTCATCACCGGCCAAACCCTGGTGTGCGACGGCGGCCACTCGCTGCGGTGACCGCCCGGCGGTAGATCCCCCTTGCTGGTCACGGAAGGACGCCGAGACTGCTCCCACGGTCTATAGTGGACATAAGTGTCCACTATAGACCGTGGATGACTCCCCAGGTCACGCGGTGGCGGATGGCCTTTCCGGAGTGGTGCCGTCGAGGAGCAGTTTCGCCGCCACCGCCGCCCCGTCGCCGCGGACCGTGCCTGCCACGGCCCTGGCCCGCGTTCCGGTGGTGGGGGACAGCGCTGTGGTGAGCGCGGCGGACAGGGAGTCGACGGTCGGGGTCGAACCCTCGTGTGCCGCGCCGATGCCCAACTCGGCGATTCGGCCTGCCCAGTACGGCTGGTCCGCGATCCGCGGGACCACCACCTGGGGCGCACCTGCTCGAGCGGCCGTCGTGGTGGTGCCCGCGCCGCCGTGGTGCACGACGGCGGCCACCCTGGGGAACAGGGCCTGCTGGTTGACCTCGCCGACGACGAAGCAGTCGTCGGCGTCGTCGATCGGGGCCAGCCCAGCCCACCCGCGGGCGAGCACGACGCGGCGGCCTTGCGCGCGGGCAGCCTCGGTGGCCACGCGGGCGATCTCGGCCGGTGCATGGCTTGCCATGCTGCCGAAGCCGACGTACACCGGTGGCTCGCCCGCGTCGAGGAACGCCTCCAACCCGTCCGGGAGCGGGCGGTCGTCGGGCAGGATCCACGCTCCTGTCTGGACGACGTCGAGGTCGGTCTTACCTTGCGAGGGACACAGGACCGGATCCGCGGCCAGCCACGGCCGGGCGGTGAGAACGTGGTCGCGGACGTTGTCCACCGGCGGCAGGCCGATCGCCGCCCGGTGCCGGTTGAGCGCCTCGCCGTACAGGCCGTTCACCCGCTGGGCGTCCTGCTCCCACAGCACCCGGTTGTCGGTCTCGTCCACCGGGGACGGTGTACCCGGCCGGGCCCCCGGAGCGGAGTGCCGCGACGGCAGCCCGAGCAGGTGGAAGCACGCGAGCACGTAGCGAATGCCCAGTTTCTCGGCCACGTCCGGCGCACCCGCGGGCATCAGGCCGGTCGCCACCAGCGCGTCACACCCCTCGGCCGCCGCGCCCAGCGTCTCGAACCGCGCGGCGACCAGCTCCGGAGCGAGCCGGAAGGCGTCCTGCGCCGTCGGTGGCCGCGTACCCGCGACCACCGACCGCACCGACGGTCCCAACGGCACCATCGGCACACCGACCCGCGCCAGCAACTCCACGAAGTCCTCGTCCGGCGGGGCGCACACCAGCGCCTCGGCGCCGAGGTCCCGCAACGCGACCGCGAGGCCCACCAGCGGTTCGACATCCCCGCGCGATCCCCACGTCGTCAACAGCACACGCACTTCTGAATCCCCATTTCCCCAGGTCATGGCTTACGGCGGGCAATTGTGGGGTACGACCCGGGCCTTGCCGCAAGTCCCCCAGTCCGCTATAAGTTGAAGGGGAGGGGGAGTTCGTCCCCTCCACTCTGGACAGGCAGCCCCCACGCGACGTGCGGCACAATCTGCACTGGGTATCGGTCGTGGGCTTCCGCCGCGGAAATCGCCGCTCGAGCGTGCGTTCCCCGCTCGGGGCGATCCGGACACCTGATCGGATCGGACCGGGGAAGTCGGGCGCCGCCAGTGGACCGTCCACCAGTGTCGACCTCGAAGGGGGGCCGCTGTGATCTCGGCACTCAACGGCGTCGTGGACCTCGTCGAGGAGCACCTCACCGAGGTGCTCGACGTCGACGGACTGGCCAGGGCGCACGGCACGACGGAGTACCACCTGCGCCGGATGTTCTCGTCGCTGGCGGGCATGCCGTTGTCGGAGTACGTCCGACGCCGCCGGATGACCGTCGCCGCCGCCGATGTCGTCCGCGGCGAGGACGACCTGTTGACCATCGCCGTGCGGCACGGCTACGGCTCGACCGAGGCGTTCGGTCGCGCCTTCCGGGCCGTGCACGGCGCCGGTCCCGGCGACGTCCGCCGCGACGGCGGTCCCCTTCGCGCACAACCCCAGCTCAGGTTCCGCCTGACCGTCGAAGGGAGCACCCCCATGGACACCCGTGTCATCGACCGCCCCGCGTTCCGCCTCATCGGACACGCGGCCCGGGTCCCGCTCATCCACCAGGGCGTCAACCCGCACATCCAGCGCCACATCACCGCGCTGCCGCAGCAGGAGCACGCCCGGCTCAAGGCCCTCGCCGACACCGACCCGCCGGGTCTGCTGCAGGTCTGCGACGACCTCGACCCCGACAGCACCGAGGGCAGCGAACTGACCTACCTGCACGGCGTCGCCGTCGCCGCGGACAGCCCGGTCCCCGACGACCTCGACATCATCGAGGTCCCGGCAGGCCGGTGGGCCGTCTTCCGCAGCACCGGACCCCACCCGCAGACCCTCCAGGACACCTGGGCGGCCACCGCGACCGACTGGTTCCCCGCCAACCCGTGGCGCCTGCGGCCAGGGCCCGCGATCGTGACGATCCTCGACCACGCGGCCGACTTCAGCACCGCGACCTGCGAGCTGTGGCTGGCCGTCGAACCGGGCTGACGCGCGACCAGTCCACCACGGTGGTCCACTGTATATGTCCACAGTGGACCACCGTGGGTGGTCGCTTGCGGCAGACAAGGGTCAGGCAGGACATTCAGCCGCAGCGGAATCGTTGTCGGACAAGTGGCACAGGCAACGGACGCAAGAGTCGACGAACACCTGCACGGCCTCCCGGCGGTCCTCGGTCCGCCACACCACGGCGAGCCTGCCGGGCGACAGGTCGGGCACCGGGCGGTAGACCACGTCGGCCCGCGCGGAGATCTCGGCGTTCTCGGCGGGCAGCAGGACGACACCCACCCCCGCGGCGACGAGTTCGAAGCTCTCGTCCGGGTTCGCAGCCTCGGCCACGACTCGCGCGGGCGCGGGCCGCTGGTCGGCGGCCAGCCAGAAGTCTCGCAGCGCGCCCGCGGACCGGGGGTGGGCGATGAACGGCTCGTCGACCAGGTCGGCGAACCGGATGGTGGTGCGCCCGGCCAGCGGGTGCCCGACCGGCAGCGCCACCCAGCGGTCCTCGGTGCTGACCACCTTCCAGGTGAACTCGCCGGTGTCGGGAACGGGGAGCCAGGTCACGGCCAGGTCGACCTCGCCCGCGGCCAGGCCCGCCGACGGGTCGCCCCAGGAGACCTGCCGGAACCGCAGTCGCCACCGGGGGAGCAGCGTGCCCATCTTGGCCGTGACCGCCGGGATCAGGCCGCGCCCGATGCGGTTCTGGAACCCGACGGTGAGGACCATGTCCCGCTCGGCGACGGCCTCGGCCACCGCGTGCCGCGCGGTCTCCCACCGCTCGATGACCTGGTGGGCGTGCGGGAGCAGGGCGCGGCCCGCGGCGGTCAGCGCGACCGAACGCCGGTCCCGCTCGAACAGCGCGGTGCGCAGGGACAGCTCGAGGTGCCGGATCTGCTTGCTCAGCGTGGGTTGGGCGATGAACAACCGGTTCGCCGCCCTGGTGAAGCTCAGCTCCTCGGCGACGGCCACGAAGTACCTGAGGTCCCGCACGTGCACGTCCATAGCCGCAGGCTATGACAGGACCTCTTGGACCGGCGGGGCGGACGGACCGAGAATCGGTCACGAACTCGGAGATCAACCGGAGGTGTCGCTCGTGGAGCCAGGCGTGTACGGGTTGAGTGCGAAGGCCACCCTCGGGCCGGTCGAGACCAGGCGACTGGCCCGGCTGGCCGAGGACCTCGGCTACCGGTCGTGGTGGTGCGGCGAGCACGTGGTCCTGCCCAGCCCGCGGGTACCCGAGGCGGCGATGGCGCCGGAGGACCCGATCCTCGACCCGCTGGTCCACCTGGCCTACGTGGCCGCGGTGACCGAGCGGATCGAGCTGGGCACCGGGATCGTGATCCTGCCGCAGCGCAACCCGCTGGTGCTGGCCAAGCAGGCGGCGAGCCTGGACGTGCTCTCCGGCGGCAGACTGCTGCTCGGCGTGGCGGGCGGCTACCTCGAGCCCGAGCTCGCCGCCTTCGGCGTCCCGCTCGCGGAGCGCGGCACTCGCACCGACGAGTACCTCGACGCCATGCGCGCGCTGTGGAACGACCCGGCACCGGTGGCCTTCGAGGGCAGGCACGTGTCCTTCCGCGGCCTCGACGCCCACCCCCGACCCACGACGCCGGGCGGTCCCCGCGTCGTGATCGGCGGCCACAGCCCCGCGGCGTTCCGCCGAGCGGTCGCCAGGGCCCACGGCTGGTTCGGGACCGGCTCGACCCCCGACGACCTCGCCGGGCACCTGCGCGGGCTGGCCCGGGCGGCACAACAGGTCGAGCGCCCCGCCCACCTCGGCCGGCTGGAGATCAACTTCATGCAGGTCGACCCGGTCGAGGTCACCACCGAAGCCGCCCACCGCTACGCCGAACTGGGCGTCACCCGGCTCACGCTCTACCCACTGCCCCTGGAAGACCCCGACGACGTCGCCAGATTCCTGGAACGCCACGCGAACCTGCCCTGGACCTGACAGGACGCCGGGCGCGACCACGCCCCGACGCGGTCGCGCCCGGAGATCCAGGCGGGTTCAGATGATTTGGCCATTCCCGCAGAGGCTAACCGATAGGACATCCCGCTCCATTGACGAATACCCGGGTCAGTTCCAGACGCCGACAACGCCAGGTCGGTGTGCCCAACCCGCACAGGTCACCGCGATGCCCATTGCTGGCTCGGGCCGCCGTGGCAGGGGTAGATCACCGCCGGGCTGTAGTCGTTGTAGGACTGCAAATCCAGGCACTTGTTGCCACCCTCGTTGCGGACGGTGTAGTTGGAGCTGAGGATCCACCGCTGGCTGGGACCGCCGTGGCACCCGTAGAGGTGCACCGGGGCGTTGTCGTTGTAGGTGGTCACGTCCAGGCACATCCGGCGTCCTGAGCCGTAACTGCTGATGGTCCCGTTGTTCTCCAGCACCCAGATCTGGCTGGGACCGCTGTGGCAGCCGTACAGCGTCGCCCGGGTGCCGCTGTTGTAAGAGGTGAGGTCCAGGCACCTGTCCCGGGAACCGACGCTCACGATCACCACCGCCGTGGCTTGGGTACCGAGCACATCCGCCTTCGGCGCCTCGGCAGCGCTCGCGCCCGCAGTGCCGACAATGGCGGCGCACGCGATCGTGCACACCGCGAGCATTCGCGAAAGCATTTTCGGAAATCCCCTCTTCGCTGTCGACAATTGCATCCCCAATTGACTTCAGACCGATGTGGCGCGATCCACCATCGCCGCTGAGCTTGTCGCGAGATCTGGCACCGTGTCAACGGAATCGGACGTTTCCACCCAAAGGCATCAACCGCCCGCCAGCGTGACGATTATCGGGAACTCGTCGTTCACCGCCGCGGTGCGGTGGACCTGTCCCGTGTCTGCGTCACGAGCGCGCTCGGGGTGCCGCCGCCGGTGAGGATCCGGAACCGGGGGTGTCAACGACCTCGCAATCAAGGGTCGCTGTGATGATCTACACCTGCAACGGTACCAACCCCAGGCCGGAAGCGGCTGTGATCCGCACCGTCCTCTTCGGAATCGCTCGCGACAGCCTGGAAACCCCAATTTCCAGGGAACTTTGCTGCCGACCCCGCTGTCAGCACTCCTGTCACGCGGCATTTCAACCACCGCAATACCGCTGGTCATATCCCTCTCGCGGCCCCCGTCCGGAACGGCGATTGGTAGTCCAAAAAGGACGAATTGGTCGCCGTTGCACCTTACCCGCGAACGCGGCGCAGTCCATTCCCTGGGACAATGCGCGCGGGGCGCCGCCGCGGGGTCGATCCCGGTAGCATTTTGGCGATTCCGGCGATCTGAGGGGAATTACCGTGCGCCTGCTGTTGGTGGAAGCCGATCCCGCGGTCGCCGGTGCCCTGGCCGAAGAGCTGCGGGGGCGCGGCTACGGCGTGGACCTCGTGCGCACCGGTGGCCAGCTGCTCGGCGGTCCGCTGCTGGCCGATCTCGTGCTGCTGGACCTCGACCTGCCGGACCTGGACGGCCTGGAGGTGTGCAGGCGGTTGCGGGCGCGCAGCGGGGTGCCGGTCATCGCCCTGTCGGGGCGGGACTCCGAGCTCGACCGGGTGCTCGGGTTCCAGGCCGGTCTCGACGACTACGTGACCAGGCCGGTCCAGGTGGCCGAGCTGGTGGCGCGGATCGTGGCGGTGACCCGGCGGGTGCGGGGGCAGGCGGGGGAGCAGGACCCGCCCGCGCCGGACACGATCGTGCGGGAGCCGTTGCGTCGCGACACGACGCAGAAGCGCCGGTCCATCGTGACCGGGGCGCTGAGCGTGTTCGGCCGCGTGGGCTACCTCGGCGCGAGTATCGAGATGATCGCCGCCGAGGCGGGGGTGTCCACCCGGACCATCTACAACCACTTCGAGAACAAGAAGGAACTGTTCGTCACGGTGCTGATGGAGAGCTCCACCCGGGTGGCCGCCACCCGCGAGGCGCTGATCGAACGCCACCTCGACCACGTCACGGACCTGGAGGCCTCGCTGATCGCGCTGGCCAAGGAGTGGGTGCGGCCCAGCCCGGACTTCGCCGACCACTTCCGCATCGTCCGGCGGCTGCGCGTCGAGGCCGAGCGCTTCCCACCGGAGATGGTCCGCAGCTGGCAAGAGGCGGGCCCGCTGCGCGCCCGACGCGCGTTGGCCACCCGGATGGCGGAGCTGGCCACTCGTGGACTGCTCGCGGCGGGGGACCCGGAAGTCGCCGCGCAGCAGTTTCATGGCGCTCGTGACCGACACGACGGTCAGCCGGGCGGAGTTCAGCGCGAACGCGCTGGAATCGGAGATCGACCGCATCGCCCGGGCCGGGGTGCACACGTTCCTGTACGGGTACCTGCCCAGGAAGGGATGAGCCACCTCGTCGATCACCCCGGGCTCGACCGGGGAGAAAGTCAGTGTGGGGCGGGCAGGTCCATCAGCGCGAGCTCGGCGGGTCGCGGGCCGCCGCGAGGAACTCATGGACCACCTCGCGCTGTCCACGCCCGGCGCTGGTCGGCCGCGAGCTGGCCCGCGCCTCCCGGCGGGCGCGTCGTCGAGGGTCACGACGTACCCGGGCGGCCGGTCGTCGTAGGAGACCTCGGGGCTGGTCTGCCGCGACCGCAGCACATCGAGGCTGATGCGGCTGACCACAGTGGTCAACCAACCCGCGAGGTTGTCGATGATGGCGGTGTCCTGGCGGGACAGCCGCAGCCAGGTGTCCTGGACAACGTCCTCGGCGTCGTAGTGCGATCCAGCACCTGCACAGGGCGATCGCCGCGGGCGGCGTCGACCCGAACTCCTTCAACCGGCTCAACCGCACGGTCAAGGAACCCGCGGCAAGACCTGGGGCTGAGCCCGGCGCCGCGTACCCGCATGCCCGCGGTGACCCGGCTCGTCGGGAGATCCCGGTGATCTCCCGACGAGCCCGGCGCTGCTCGCCCGCAGGCGAGCCGTTCCGCTCGTGATTCCCATGACCACCAGGGAGATCGCCGATCAGCGCCTGCTGCCGAGCACTGCCGTCATGAGCCAGCCGACGGGGGCGGGAGCTGTCCACCGAGGGGGTGTGAACGCGGTGGCGTGCTCGCGGAGGAAGTCGTCCAGGCGCCGGTGCGGGTGACCGGTCACGTCCGGCACGGTGCTGTTGGGGGTCTCAGGGCACGCGACCGTCAGCGCTTGGATTTCGAGGATGTGCTCGACGAGCCAGTCGGGGAGGTCGGCTCGGCGGAGTCCGCCGCGCAGTTTGTCGGGGCTCTGGTCGATGTAACGCACCGGGCGCCCGGCCTGGGAAAGGCGCGTGGCGACCTCGGGGTAGCTGACGGCTTCGGGTCCAGTTAGGACAAGCGGGGTTCCCCGGTGTTCCGGCTGGGTGAGGGCGACGGCCGCGACGTCGGCGATGTCGCGGGCGTCGACCATGTTGACGGGGCTGTCGCCGGTCGCCCCGAAGAACACGCCGGTGGCGCGGATGGTGGCGGCGTGGTTGAGGAGGTTCTGCATGAACGCGTACGGGCGCAGGAACGTGTGCGGCACGCCACTGGCCTCGATCGCCTGCTCGACCGCGAAGTGGGTGCGCGAGATGGCGACGGGCACGTCTGGTCCCACGACCGGCGCCGAGACCTTGACGATGTGCTCGACCCCCGCCGCTGCGGCAGCCGCGGTGATGCCCAGTTCGATGTCCTGTTGGCGGGGCCCGTTTCCCATGGCCAGGAACAGTTGCTCCACGCCGGTCATGGCGCCGCGGAGCGAAGTCGGGTCGGCGGCGTCACCGAGCACGTAGTCGATGCCGTCGACCGGCGCCCTGTTCGGTGATCCGGGGCGGACGAGTGCCCTGGCGGGCACCCCCAGTGCGACGAGCCGATGCAGCAGAGCCTTGCCGGTGGTCCCGGTTCCGCCGATGACGAGGATCATCGCGCGCTCGCCGAGTGCGCGAGGTCCCGGGCGGCGGGGCGGGTGTCGGCGGCCGCTCGCGTCGTGCGGGACGCGGTCACCCGGGCGGCAGTGATGGCACCGCCGATCGCGGCCGAGATCGGCGCGCCGATGAGGGTCGTGACGTCGAAGGTGCCGTTCGCGACCAGTACCGCACAAACCCCGGCGGCGAGAGCGGCAGCGCCCACGGCTCCCACGACGAGGGCCTTCGTCACCCTGACCCACCGCCTGCGGACGGCCGCGACCGGCACGGCGAGTGCGACGAGGGACACCAGGAGCGCCGCCAAGGCCGAGGGGATGGCCACGGTCGTGAACGCGGTGCCCGCCAGTTGCTCGTTCCCCAGAACACGAGCGCTCGCGTAACTCGTCACGGCCGGCGCGATGTAGGCGGGCGGCACGTTGGCCACGACGGTCTTCAACACCTTGGGCCGTGCGGGTTTCGGGCTCACGGAACCTCCTGGTCAGCTTGGTCTTGGGTTCCGTTTGAGCGTATGACTGTTGCCAAGATTCGAGTAGTCGTCAATTATTGAACAGACTGTTCCACTGCCGGAACAATTATGGAGGCGCCTCAGTGGGCGAGATCGACTTGGGTGACGTCGCCGTGTTCGCGCGCGTGGTCGACGCGGGCGGCTTCAGCGCCGCCGCCACAGCGCTGCGCGCCCCGAAGTCCTCGGTGTCCAGACGCGTGGCACGCCTGGAGAGCGCGCTCGGCACCCGTCTGCTGCACCGCACCACCCGGTCGGTGACCCTGACCGAGGCGGGCCGCGCCTACTACGCGCGGGTGTCCAACGCGCTCGCGGAGATGAGCGAGGCCGCCGCCGCCGCGCTCGACGCGCGGGAGGAACCCCGCGGCACCATCCGGATGACCGCCCCACCCGACGTCGGCGCGGAGATCCTGCCCGGGCTCATCGCGGGGTTCGTCGCCCGCCACCCGCACGTCCGGGTCGAGGTCGACTTCGTCGCCGAGACACCGAGCCTCGTCCACGGCGGCTACGACCTCGGCCTGCACGGCGGCCGACCAGACCCCTCGCTCGCGGCGACCAAGCTCCAGGACACCGCGTTCCGCCTCTACGCCGCCGAGACCTACCTCGCGAGGGCGGGGGTGCCACACCGCGCCGAGGATCTCGCGGGGCACGCCTGCGTCCTCTTCCGCGTCAAGGACGGCACCACCCGCTTGAACCTGCGCCACCGCGACGGCGACATCAACGTCGAGGTCAGCGGCCCAATCGCCGCCAATGACCTCTCGTTCGTCCGACGCGCCGCGATCGCCGGCGCGGGCATCGCCCTCATCCCGGCCCTGGTCGGCGCCCGCTCAGTGGCGAACGGCCGACTCGTGGCCGTACTCCCCGACTACCACGCCACCGGCATCCCGCTGAACCTGGTGTACCCCTCCACCCGACACGTGCCGCTGCACGTCCGAGCCCTCCGCGACCACCTGCTCACCCACTTCCCCCAGTAGCGACCGAGCCCCACCGGCTCGTGCTCCGTCGCTGGGCGGAGACAGTCAGCGGCCGATGTGGATGTGTGCGGACCAGGCCAACGGGTGGCCCGGGAACCGCCCGCGCAGTGCCAGCGTGGCCCGGTGCACCGCCTCGGCCGCCGAGTCGGTGTCGGGTCCCATGGCCGTGTAGAAGTCCCGGGCGAACTTCACGGCCATGCCGTCCCGGATGGGCCACAGCGCCGCCACGACGTGCCGGTAGCCGGCCAGTTGGAACGCCGAGGCCAGGTGGATCGCCTCGTCGGCCAAGGTGGGGGTGGTGCCCGCGGTGGAGCACGCGGACAGGAAGGCGAGGTCGGCGTCGAGCTCCAGACGGGTGATGTCGAGGACGGTCAGCGGCGCCTCGTCGTGGTCGGCGAGCACCAGGTGGCCCCGCGACGGTGAGTCGGCGTCGGTCACCCCGTGGCAGGCGAAATGCGCGCGGGCGTAGTTGCCGAGTTCGGCGAGCACCCGGTCGCGGCGGCAGTGCGGGCCCACCAACTCCATCGGCGGACGGGACAGGACGGTACCGAGCACTTGCCGTTCGGCTCGTACACCGGGCAGTGGCGCGAAGCCAGGCGCGTCCGGCACCGCGACCAGCAACGTCCGGCCATCGGCGGTGGGTGCCTCGCGGTCGCGGCGGGCGTGCAGCAACGCGCGGGCGGTGGTCGTGTACGACGACGTGACCCGGTCGACCACCGCACGGCCGACATCGGCGTGGTACCCGGCGGCGTGCAGTGGCAGGAAGGTCAGCGGCCCGGACGGACACCACCACACTCTGGGCCAGGGTCGTCCCGCGACGGGTGGTCCATGGTGCCCGAGGGCCGCGAGGACGGGCTCGGTGACCTTGTCCCACAACCACTCCAGGGTGCGGCCGGCGGTCGCGTTGTCGTCACCGTCGACCGCGTCGAGGAACACCCGGGCCCGTTCACCCACCTCGTCGCGGGTCACACCGGTCAGTGGCACCGCTCGCACCCCGTCGCGGGTGACGACCAAGGCGTCGATCCGTTGCTCACCCAGCGCGAAGAGCACCAGCGGGCCGTCGGCCGCGGCCACCGACAGGTCGGCGGGCGGCCTGAGGAAGCCGTCGAATCCGGGAAGGCGGCGTACTTCGTCGACCAACTCGCCCCAGCGCACCGCAGAGCGGTGGTGCCGGTCGGTGTCCGCGGACGCGGTCGCCGTCCACTCGGCCAGGGTCCAGCGGAGTGCGTCCAACTCCCTGGCGACCTCCGGGTGCCGCCCGGCCAACTCGCTGAAGTCGTCGCGGTTCTCCAACACCTGGGCGAAGAGTATTCCCCGGCCGTGGTCGACCAGCGTGGCCGCGCGGTTCGCGGAACCGGCGAGCACGGCGGCGGCCGCCGCGTCGCCCAGCTGGTCGGTCAGCCCGACGAGCCTGCGCTCCTGGTCGGCGCGGACCAGCCCGCGGGACGCCATGAGGGGGAACAGTTCGATGGCCGCGGCGTGGATCTCGACCGCCACCTCCCAGTCACCGCAGGCAGCGGCGGTGTTCGCCGCACCCCGCAGGTGTTCGATGCGGGTGCCCACCGGCACGCGGTGATCCGCACCAGACCCACGCAGGATCAGCAGCGTCTCGCGAGCGACCTCCGGCTCGCGCGTGCGTAGGAACAACGAGTGCAGCAGCGCACCCAGGGCCGCGACCAACAGGCACCGACCGGTGCGGTCCGCGGGGATCTCCCGCAGCCGCGCTCGGGCCGCGGCCACCGCCGCCCGGCACGCGTCCAGGTCGTCGACCAGCACGCTGTGGTGGCCGAGCACCCCCAGCGCGTTGGCCAGGAGCCCGGGAGCGTCCGGGTAGGCCGCCGGCATCGTCGCCACGACCTTCCGGGCGAGGTGGGCGGCTTCGGTGATGTCGTCAACACGGCCGCTGAGCCGGTGTCGGGAGTAGAGCCGCGCGGCGAGCCTCATGAGCATCCCGGTCGCGAGAGCGGACGGTTCCGAACCTGCTTGGACCTCGCGTCCGAGCGCGATGGACCGATCGAGCGCGGCCGCGTCACCGGTGTGCTGGAACAGCCCGTGCAGCGCCTCACCCAGGTTGTGCATGGGGGAGAACCGGCGGGGGCACCCGTCGTGCAGCAGGTCGATCGCCCGCTCAAGCGCGGTGATCGCCTCGCGCAGGGACCGGCCGTCGCCGGTGCTGCCGTGCCGGGCGATGAGGGTGCTGCCGAGGTTGTTGAGCCGCGCGGACTCCTCGTGATCACCGTCGGTCTGGTGCGCGTGCTCGCCCGCGTGCCTGCCGAAGCGCACCGCGTTGTCGTGCGCCTGCTGGTCCCCGGTGTTGCGGTGCAAGAACTCCCAGGCACCGGAGAGGCTCCCGGCCAGCTTGACCGTTGGCCGGATCTTGAACGCCCGGTCGAGGGCGCGAATCGCCGCGCGCAGGTCCGCCACGTCGCCCACCGCCTGGTACAAGTGGACCAACGCATGTCCCAGCAGCTCCAGCTTGTCGCACCGGCTTTCGTCGGATCCGGCGGCGAGAACTTCCTTGCGCAGCAGGGCGACCGCCCGGTCGGGTATGTCCGGGTCGGCGGCGCGGGCGCCACGCCGCACCAGCGCCTCCGCTTCGCTGCCCGCACGCCGGCCGACGCTCGCGTCGAGGAGACCCCGCAGGAAGTCCCGCTGATCACTCGTCCACGCGGCGTTGGTCACCTCGGGCCGGAGCACGGTCTCCAGGTCGCCGTACGCCGACTGGTCGTGGTCCTCGGCCAGTCCGGTGGTGGCGGCACCGAAGTACCTGGCGCAGTCGAACCGGAGTGGGTGCCCGGGCGAGATCTCACCCAGCGCGAACCGCGTCAGCGCCGACACCGCCACCAGCGCGTCCTCGTCCACATCGGACACCGAACTACCCAGGGTCGCCGCGGCCAACGCCACCCAGTCCGCCGGTTCACCCCCGATCGCGGCGACGAAGCCGGCGGCCGCCGCTGGGCGCGCCAGCCGCCGCACGACCGCCTCCCGCGCCCGCTCCGCCCGCGTCATACCGCCCCCTCCTCAGATCCCGGTGTGCGTGTGCGCCGCCCATTTGTTGGGCATCAACGGATCCCGATCACGCCGCCGCCGAACTGTCTCGTGCAACGCGACCGCGGCGGCCGCCGTCGACACGGAGCCGGCAGTGGTCAACCGGGCGTAGAACTCCCTCGCGACCGCCGTGGACACCTGGTCGGCCACCGGCCAGACCGTTCCGACCACCGACCGGAACCCTGCCAGGTGGAACGCGGCGGTGACGTGGGTGGTCTCGTCGGCGTGGAACAGCGAGGTGAACCCGGTGGCGCAAGCGGACAGGTAGGCGAGGTCGGCCTGTGGCAATCGGAGTCCGGCGATCTCCGCCACCGTCAGCGGCGCGTCGGCCAAGGCCAACGCGGTGGTGTCCGGGTCGAGCCACTGGCCGCGCACGTGGCACGCGAGGTGCACGACCCTGCTGGTGGTCAACGCCTCGACCACAGCGGCGCGCGACGCGTCCCCGTCCGCCAGCAGGACCGACGACGGGATCCGCGCGCGGACGATCTCGGCCTCCGCGAGAGCCCCCGGCAACTCGGCTGAACCGGCGGCGGACTTGGACACCGCGACGACCACCACCGAGCCCTCGTCAGTCTCCTCATCGGTCCTGGCGGTCCGCGCGTGCTCCAGAGCACGCAACGTCGGGGTGTAACTGGACACGACGCGGTCCATTACCGTCTCGTCGTCATGGGCGCCGTGCCTGCCCGCGGCGTGCAACGGGAAGAAGTTGGTGATGCCCACGGGGCACCACCACAGGCGGGGCCAGGCTCCTTCTTCAGGAGGGCGGTGGTGACCGAGCGCGTTGAGGACGGGACTGGTCACCGCGTCCCACAACCAGGCCAGCACCGCCACTATCTCGGCCTGCGCCGCCACCTTCGCCCGGACAAGCCCGTCCCGGTCGGCGGTGGTCCAGATCGCGGCGTGCAACCTGCGCGCCTGCGCCAGTGCGGTGTCGTGGTCGAACGCGGGCAGGTCGACGACGAGGACCGGGCTGACCGGATCGTCGACCGTCACCAACGCGAACCCGCGGTCGTCCCGGCTGATGACCTGGACCACCGCGCCCTCGGCCCCCTGCCGCCGCAAACGGTCGATTGAGGGAGGACGCTGGAAACCCACCAGGCCGGGAAGTGCCCGTACCCGCTCGACCAACCCTGCCCAACGACGATCCATCTCCGTCAGTCGAGCGGGCGAGTCAGCGGAAGCGGCGGGGGTGAACAAGAGCCCGGACACTTCCATCTCGGTCCGCATCTCGTCCAGCTCGGCCGCGAGCGCGGGCGCGTGCGACCGCAGCACCCGTAGATCACCGTGGGCGTCGAGGGTGTCCGCGATGAGCACGCCCCGGGTCAGCTCCAGCAGCTCCACCGCACGATTCGGCTTGCCCGCCCGCACGGCGACGTCCGCGGCAGTCGCGGGCAGGCCGCGGAGCTGAGAAATCAGGTGACCGCGGTCGGAACGGGGGAGCGCCCGGGAGCTGATCCGGGGGATCAGACCGACAACGCGCTCGACCACGTCCAGCGCCCAGTCGATCTCCCCGGCCGTGTTCGCCAGGGTGGCGGCCATCGCGAGGGCCATCGCGCGGCGCACCGGCGCGGCCCAGGCCGAGTCAGCGGCCTGGAGCAGGGTTCGCATCCCCTCCGCGAAGACCGCCGGGTCCCGCTCGCGGTCGTAGCGCAGGTACAGGCCGATTCCCAGATTGGTCAGGAAGTGCACTTGGTCGGGATGGGTGGACGATGTCGCGGCGATCGCCGAGCGACCCACCCGCACCGCTTCGCGCAAGGTCGGGAGTTCTCGGGTGCGGTCGTAGTCGCACTGCAGCGCGATACCGAGCTGCGACAGGTGTCCCGCGAGTTTGGGATCGCCAGGAGGACAACGCGCGACGACGTCTCGCAGGACAGCGCAGGCCCGCTCGGCGGCCGGGGCGATCCCAGCGGCATCCGTCTGGGCCAGTAACGCGCCCGCGAGACCGTGCGCGTACATCCGCCAATCGGGGTGATCAGGCGGCGTTGTGCCCAGCGCGGCCTCAAGGACCGCGACAGCCTCACCCAGCACCGCCGGGTCCCCGTTGCGTTCATAGGCCGTGTGCAGAACGGCGCCGAGGTTGCCCAGGAGGCCGGCGCGTTCCCGAGGTGGTGCCAGACCAGCGGCGCGCCGCAGGCCCGCAACCGCGTCGACCAGTACCGCCGAGTCGCCGGTGCGGATGGACCAGGCCATGAGGATCGAGCTCAGCGTAGTCGACGCGCTGTACCAGTCCGGGTGGTCCGCCCGCGTTCGTCGGACCACGGCCTCCACGAGCGCCTTGGCTTCGGTGAGCGCCCGGAAGTCGCCGTGGTGGCGGTCCATGGCCTGCAGGGCCTCGCCCAGGAGCAGCGCGTCCGCCGACGCCGAGCCCGGATCGGCGGACTCGACCACGACCCGCAGAACCGCGACCGCCTCGGCGGCTACCTGCACAGGTGCACCGAGATCGCTCCACCCGGCGAGTGCGGTTCCCAGTGCGCGGCGCATGGCGTTCCGCATGGTGTCGTCCCGGCTGGCGCCGAGCGCGGATCGCAGCACCGCCACCGCCTCCGCCAAGCGCGCGGCATCTGCGGCGTGTGTTCCGAGGCTGTAGAGGGCCGCACCCAACACCGCCAAGAACTGCGCGTACTCCGGGTGATCCGACGGGATCCCAACCACCGCCGGGCGCAGCGACTCGACAGCTGCGCTCAACTCGGCCGCGTCACCGGTGTTCTCGTACCGCTCGATCACCACCGAAGCCCGGTCGAGCGCGAGGTACTGCGCCTCGTGGGCGAACCGCAGGAGGACCTCTTCCGGTACGAGATCTGGGTGGTCGCGGTAGATCGGTCGAAAGAGCTGCATCGCCCGGCGGGCCTCCGCGCGGTGGTTCGGGCCGCGCTTTCGGAGCCAGTGCAACGTGCCGAGGGTGGCCAGCGCGTGCGGATCCCGGTCGAAGTCCGGGCACGAGCGGACCAAGTCGGCCGCGAACGCGTCCACCTCAGGGCCGCACAGGGCGTCCCAGTGCCCAGTCCGCCACGCCAGCTCGAGGTGGAACCACAGCCCGACGAGGGCGCGGGAGCGCGGGTCAGGCACGTCGCTCCACCGGCGGGCACCAGAGCCACCCGTGGCCGTTGAAGGACTTGACGGTGATCGGACGGCGGTGGAAGTCCGCCGCGGCGAGGCCGGTCGCGCCCTCGGCGACGACGTAGGTGTGCAGCGGCTCGGAGATCATGACGGCCAGGTCGCCGGGCGTCGTGGCGATGGCGGCGCGCAGTGGATCGCTCTCGAGCAACCGGCACATCCGCACGACAGTGTCGCCGCTGAACCCGATCGCGACGATGCCCGCCGGGCCGACGTCGACGGCCAGCCGGAGCCGCATCCGGTCGGTGTGCGCGGCGTTGTCCAGTGCCAGGTGGCGACCGACGGAGGCGAGCAGGGTGGGCAGGGCGGACTGGACGTCGACGGTGGCGGGCAGGAAGACGATCTCGCCGTCGCCGCTGCCCTGGTGGTCGGTTTGCGCGCGTTCGACGTCGAGATCGGTCAGGGCAGCGGCCACGAGCACGGCCAAGCGGGACTGCAGGCTGTCCTTGCCGGGCGTGTCGCGGGCGCTATAGCCGACGATGTCGACGGCGAAGCCCATCCGGATCACCTTGCCGTGCGGTCGTCGCGGCACAGGCGCGGCAGGCGGTGGCTCGCCGAGTACATCGGTGGGCGCGGTGACCGGTGCGGGGGCAGTGGCGCGCGGCAGGGTGAGGATGCCCCGCGCGAGTTCGGCGGAGGTCGTCAGGTAGGTGATCGCGTCGTCGAGGTGGCGCACGAGTGCCCGGTCTCGGTTCTTGTCGCCGGGCAGGGCGATCCCGGTGGCGGTCATGTTCGCGGCGAGGATCACGCAGGTGTGGCGCATGGTGCGCGACCGGGAACGGGCGAGCAGGGTCGCGGCCTCGACGGCGGCCAGCCGGTCGATCAGGTCAGGCGGGTCCGGCACGGCCGTCCACCGAGCGGCCAACTCCTCGGCCGAGCGGCGAAGCGCGGCCAAACCCGGTCGCGCGTGGTCCCAGATCCGCGCCTGGTAGCGCAGGCACGCCGCGTGGGTGAGGTACTGGGCCAGCCGCGGCAGGCTCACGCCGCCGTCGCTCCAGGTCAGCGCGCTCACCTCGGCATCGCGCCCGGCCACGCCGAGGACGACGAGCCCGCGATCCGCCTCGACGCCCCGCGGGGACTCCCACAGGGTGCCCACGTCCCCGAGCGTGGTCGGCTCGTCCCAGCGGACGGTCGCGCCGAAGCCACCGGGAAGAAAGGACCGGGCATCACCACCGGTGGCCTGGTAGATCCTCGCGCTGCCGAGGAACGCGCCGGTGGCGCCGTCGACGACCTGGTCGAGCCAGCGATCGAACTCGATCCACCCGGGCGGCGCGGCCGACCCGATCCGGACCCGCCGAGCCACGGTGTCCTGCGGTGCGGCGAACACCAGCGAGAACACCACCACCTCGCCCACCTGCCGCGCGATCACCTGGAAGTCAGCGGTGTGGTCCTCGGCCGCGGCGAACGCCACCGCCCCGGACAGACCCGCCGAGCCACCGGGCAACTCCGCGGGGAGGCCGGTGGCCAGGATCGGCCGGTCGGTACCCAACAACACCCGACACCGCCGCCACACCACGTCCAACCCCGCCCAAGCCGCCGCGGCGTTCGGACCGTCCAGCGGCAGGAAGGCGTGGTAGAGAAGTTCCTGGTCGCGCGGCGCCCTAGCGGTCATCGTCGGGTGTCGCCACGGGGTCCGGCTCGACCAGGACGTGCTCGAGCACGGCTCGCCGTTCCATGACCTCGTCCGGGGGCGGCAGGTGTCCGGCACCGATCCGGGTCACCCGCACCGGGCCCGTCAACGCCAACAGGTTCGCCGCCTCCCGCACGGCCTCCCTATCGGCCCTGGTCAGCGCGCTCGCGAGGCGGTCCAGGATCAGCTCGACCTCGACCCACCGCTCCACACCGAGCCGCCACTGCGGCAAGGCGTCCAACTCGGCCCGCAGGTCCACCACGGTTTCCTTGTCCAACCAGCCGTGGTCAGTCACAAGGTCAAGATACCAACAGCGAGACCGCCGCGGGGGCGCCTGGGCTGGCGAATCGCCGGTGCTAGTGGACAAATGCAGGACACGGTCCGGCACGACAGTCGGTCGCCGAAGCCATCTTTCTTCCACCGTGGACATACAGGTCACCGAATGTCCTACAAAGGACAGGTCGGCTTGGTCCGGGCTGGATTGGGTGAAACTGCTTTGTTTGGGGCCCCTAAGAAAAGAGGCGCCGTGGGTAGAGCGGGTGGGAAAGGGATACCCACCGCCTGGGTCAGGCTAGCGCCTCTTTTCTCCCCAAACAAAGCAGTTTCACCCAATCCAGCACTTGGCGGGGCGGCTGGGGACGGAGTTCGATTGGTTCGCCCGCTTGGGGTTTTTAGCCAATGAGTGTTGTGCGTGCGTGTAGGTGTGGGTGGGTTTGCGTGTGTGTGGGTTTGAGCGCGTAGCGTGGCCTGATCCGGGGCTCTATTCCCTCGGCTCAAGTGGTTTGGCGGCGGCGCCGTGGGAGAACGCTGCCGTCTCTGGGCCGCGTTGGGGGCCGGGCTGGGCGTCCAGTTGGGTCAGGGCTTGGGTCAGGGCCTCGACCAGCAGGTCGGCCAGGTCGTGGGTGAACCCGTTGCGCACCACCACGCGCAGGACGGCCAAGTCCTGGCGGTCGGCCGGGAAGGTGTACGCGGGCACCAGCCAGCCGCGTTCGCGTAGGGCGGCGGAGACATCGAATACCGTGTAGTTGTGCTCCGCCTGGGTCAGGGTGAAGGCGAACACCGGGAGTTCGCTCCCGTCGGTGAGGAGCCGGAAGGGGCCGAGCCCGGCGATCCGGGCCGCGAGGGCCGTGGCGACCTCCCGGCAGTACAGCTGGACGCGGCGGTAGCCGTCCACGCCCAGCCGCAGGAAGTTGTAGTACTGGGCGATCACCTGGGCGCCCGGCCGGGAGAAGTTGAGCGCGAACGTGGGCATCTCGCCGCCCAGGTAGTTGACCTTGAACACCAGGTCGGCGGGCAGCGCGTCCGCGTCGCGCCACACCACCCAGCCCACGCCCGGGTAGACCAGGCCGTACTTGTGGCCGGAGGTGTTGATCGAGGCGACCCGGGGGAGCTGGAAGTCCCACACCAGGTCCGGGTCGCAGAACGGCGCGACCATCGCGCCCGAGGCGCCGTCGACGTGGACCGGGATGTCCCAGCCGCGCTCGTCGGCGAGCCGGTCGAGGGCGGCGCAGATCTCGGCCACCGGCTCGTAGCCGCCGTCGAACGTGGAGCCCAGGATCGCGACCACGCCGATGGTGTTCTCGTCGCAGTGTGCCGCCGCCTGCTCGGCGGTGAGGTGGAACTGGTCGCCGGACATCGGGACCAGCCGGGCCTCCACCTCCCAGTAGTTGGCGAACTTCTCCCAGCACACCTGCACGTCCACGCCCATCACCAGGTTGGGCCGGTCGGTGGGCAGCCCGGCGGCCCGGCGGCGGTGCTGCCAGCGGCGCTTGAGGGCCAGCCCGGCGAGCATGCAAGCCTCGCTGGACCCGGTGGTCGAGCAGCCGGTGGTGGTGTCCGGGTCGGCGGCGTGCCACAGGTCGGCGAGCATCCGCACGCACCGCTGCTCGAGCTCGGCGGTGCGCGGGTACTCGTCCTTGTCGATCATGTTCTTGTCGAACGCCTCGCTCATCAGGCGCGTGGCGGCGGGCTCCATCCAGGTGGTGACGAAGGTGGCCAGGTTCAGCCGCGCGTTGCCGTCGAGCATCAGCTCGTCGTGCACCACCTGGTAGGCCGTGTCGGGGTCCAGCTCGTCCGCCGGGAGGCGGTCGCGCGGGATCCGGGTGGGCTCCCTGGTGAACAGCGGGTTCACCGAGACGTCCGGGCGGCCGCGGCGGTCGGGGTCCGAGGGGTGCACCAGGGGCATGGCGGCCTTTCGTCGTGGGTCAGCGCCCGGCCTGGGAAGCGGCGGCGCCGCCGAGTTGGCCGAGGGTCAGCGGGTGCCGGGGCGGTTCGTCGAGCACCAGGCGCCGGGTGGTGGTGAGCCGGTCGTCCACGTGCAGCAGCTCGCCCGGGCGGAGCGGGGACCAGCCCGGGTCCTCGTCCATCCGCTCGCTGGCCACGACGACGGCCGGGTGCTCGGCCAGCGCACCGGATCGGACGCGCACCCGACCCGCGGTGCTCGCCTGCTCCAGGTGCCTGCCGCTGTGCGGACCGCCGGGCGCGCGCTCGAGCACGAACAGATCGTGGGTGTCGGGGTAGCGCAGCGCCCAGAGCTCCCCGGGCGTGGTGAGGACCAGGTTGATCGCGAACACCGGCAGGCTGTCGGCCACCCACCGCGCGGCGGCGGTGATCGCAGCACCGAGGTCGCCGCCGTTGCCGTCGGCGTGCTTGGTAATCAGCGCGAAGAAGCGCTCCGAGTCGGTGTCACCGAGCACCAGGTCGCGGTGGTCGCCGAGCTCGGCCTCCAGCGCGGGCAGGCCGCCGATCACGCCGTTGTGCGCGAACAGGCGCCCCCGCTGCTCGAACGGGTGGGTGTTGCGCAGGTCCACCGCACCGGTGGAGGCGTATCGGATGTGCGCGACGAACGTGGTCGACTCGCGCTCCTTGGCCTCACGGGCGAACTCCTCGTCCTGGTAGGCGGCGAGGGGCTGCTTCTCGACCAGCGGCACGCCATCGGCGGTGAAGGTGCCCAACCCGGTCCCGTCCGGCTCCCGCCTGCTCTGCTCGGACAGGCTGTCCGGCGCCTCCAACAACCAGAACGCCGCCCGCACCCGCCGCGGCGCGGCCGACAAACCGAACAACCGACACATCGCGGACCTCCCCGGCAGACGGCGCCCTCCGAGGTCCAGCCTGGCCCGATCACGCGCGAACCGCTACCCGGGCGGGTAGCGCCGTGCCGGACTCCGCCCGCCCGACTGAGCGGTGAGCACGTCCGGGCCCACGGTGCTCTCCGCACTCGCTCCCGGCCGTGTCCGGTCGCCGCGGGGGGAAGCCGGTGTCGCCGACGAGCACGTCGGCGACACCGGTCCTAAGAGGACATTCCCTCGGTCAGAGCAGCCAACCCTGGCTGGGGTTGCTGAGGTTGCAGGTGTAGATCACGACCGGCGTGCCGCTGGTGGTGGCGCCGATGTCCATGCAGGTGCCGCTGTTGAGGTTGACGATGTGGTCCGACGACCCGACCCAGGCCCAATCCTGACTGGTCACCGAGCTGCAGGTGACCATGATGACGTGCGTGTTGTTGGCCGTGGAACCGATGTCCATGCACAGGCCGTTCGCGTTCTTGAACTGGGTGCCGCCGACGACGGTCCACTGCTGACTGCTGACCCCCGTGCAGGGGACGATGATGACGCTGGTGCCCGGCGCGTTGGAGCCGAGGTCGGCACACTTGACCGCGAGTCTGTTGTACAGGGTCGCGCTCGCGGTCGTCGACTCCTTGAGCGGGGTCGTGCCCACCGACGGGACGGGCTTCCCGAGCGGGGCCGAACTCGCCGACGGGGCGGCGAAGATCAGGAGTCCGAGTGACAGGGCGGTGGCGAGAAGGGTCGTAAGGCGCTTGACCACGAAGGTCACCTTTCCGGTCGTGAGGTCGATCGCGGCAGCCTGGAACCTGACGTCCAGCAGAGCGTTGCTGTTGCTGACACCCCCAGTGTCACCGTCAACCTCGCTCTCGATCTTGACCGGTGTCATCGGATCCTGTCAAAGGTCTGCCCACATCAAGCCCCGTTCGGCTCAGCCAAGCCAATTCCCGCTAAAACACAGGAAAACCTCGCTCGTGCGGCGGTATCTCGACAGAGCACTACCGTGCGAGTCTGCCGTGGTTCACTTCCTGTCGTGCACAGTGTCCACTGTGGCCTAGGGGGCAGCGACAGGTTCTGCGTCCAGCGCGGGCGCCCCATCTACCTGGGTCGAGCTAGGCCTTTCGACGGGCGGGCGGGTACTCGGCGAGCACTGTGGAGTCCACAGCAGCGTCCACAGTGGAGTCCACGGCAGCGTTCACAGTAGACAGTCGCCAGGCGTTGACCGGGCCCGAGCACGCCGGGACCAGGTCGATCCGCAGGTTCCCCGCCGACCGGATCACCACCATGCCGGTGGCGTCCGCCACGAGCGCGGAGGCGACGGTGATCTCCCGCTCGGCCAGCAACGCGCTCAGCCTGCGGGCGTTGCGGTCGAACACCGTCGTACGACTGGCATACGCGGCGACGGGGTCCACCTCGCGGTCGGCTGGGCATTGGCAGTCGGCAGTGCCGACCACGATCCGCCCGCCCACCACGACCCGGAGCGGGCAGTAGGCGCGCAGGACGAACCTGTCGTCGCCGCGGGCGAACCGGATCTCGACCAGGTTGTCCGAGCGGTCCACACCGGTCACCCGGCTGCCGGTCAGCGCGTCGAGACCGGCAGCCGGGTTGGTGTCAGCAGGCATTCCCACCACTTCAGTCGAGACTCGGCCAGGGGCCGTCGTCGGAACAGTCCGGGGGTTCGTCGTGGTCCGCCGACTCGGGGTACACGTGGTGCACGTCCGAGCCCCGTTCGAACAGCCGCCAGCACTCCGCGGGTCCGGCGCCGGTCGGCACCACCTCGAAGCGCATGGCGTCGGACGCCTCGATCACGACCGCGCCGATCTCCGAGACCTCCGCCAGCACCACCTCGTACCCGGTCACCGCGAAGCGGTCGGTCAGCCGCCGCGCGTTGCGGTCGAACATTGTGGTGCGGTTCTCGAAGGCCGCCGCCCGGGTGTCCGACCGGTTCTCGGCGTAGCCCAGGTCGGTGGTGCCCAGCAGGATCTGGGCACCCCGCACCAACCGGAAGGCGCACTGGACGTGCAGGCGGTGCTCAGCCCCGGCCACGTCGAAGCCGACCTCGACCATGTCCGCCGTCCGGCCGACGTCGGTCACCCGGGCACCGACGAGCCCGCGCACCGCGTCGAGCAGGGTCGAACCCATCAGCCGCCTCCGCAGAACAGGTGCATTCCCTCAGCGAGGATGCCCGCGTACCCCAGGCCCTGCTTGGTGATGGCATCGTGCCACAGCCGCCGCTCGGCGCCGCTGAGCGCCCGGCCCAACCGCCGCTCCACCTCGCCGCGCGCCCGGTCCATCTGCCGGGCCTGCTCCTGCTGGCTCTCCGGCGAGTTGTACCCGTCCTCCTCGTCGTCCTCGCCGTCGTACTCCCAGCCCATGTCCTCCAGGCTGCCGAGACCCTCGACGGCCACCATCATCCCGCCCGCGACGGCGAGACCGCCCACGGCGCCGACCGCGGCGACCCCGACCACGGCACTGGTCACCGCGATGGTCCCCGCCGTGGTCAACGCGATGGCGCCGCACGCGACGGAGGCGAAGCACGCGCCGACGGCCAAGACCGCGCCCACGACCATCAGCCCCGCGCCGAGATCGCTCCAGAAGGACATCCCGCTCGGGTCGGTGTGGTTGAGCGGGTTGTCGCCCGCGTAGCTGTAGGGCGCCCGCGTGCGGTCGACCAGGGGGTCGACGGTGAGAAACTGGGCGGTCGTGGGCTCGTAGTACCGCGCCCGCAGGTAGACCAGCCCCGACTCGGCGTCGGTGTACTCACCCGCGAAGCGCAGCGGCGTGCTCAGCGTGCCGGTCGCGGTGGCCACGCCGTAGGCGGTGTAGGTGTAGGTGGCCCCCACGGTGCCGGTCGCGCCGAGCAGGCCGATCGTCGAGCCGAGCTGGTCGTGCACGAACCAGGCGCTGCCGCCGGGCCCGATCTGCTCGATCGGCGTCCCGTCCGGGCCGTAGAGGTAGTTCGTGGTCCCGTCGCTGAGCAGCTCGGGGGTGGTCCCGGTGCCCCAGACGAAGTTCGTGGTCGTGGCGCCCACGGTCTTGGACATCCGCAGGCCGTCGCCGTTGTAGGCGTAGGTGGCGCTCCCGCCCGCACCGGCGTACGAGGTGAGCCGCTTGGCCTGGTCGTACCCGTAGGTGGTGGTGGTCCCGGCCTTGGTCCGGTTGCCGACGGCGTCGAAGACGTAGGCCGCCGCCCCCGGCGGCACGGTGCCGCAGGTCGGGCTCGCCACGGTCCCGGTGGGTAGCCGCCAGCAGAGCCGACCCGCCGGGTCGAAGGCCTGCGTCGCGGCGCCGATCTTGGTCGGGTTGTCCGCCGCGTCGTAGGTGAACGCGGTGGACCCGGCGGTGGCGAGCTGTTCGCGCGGTGTGTAGGTCGAAGCCTGCGCCGGTGCGCCACCAACGGTCTGGGTGGACACCTGGCCGACCGGGTCCCGGCCGTAGGTGGCCGAGAGCACCGTGGTGGCCCCGGTGACCGCGGTCGTGGCGGTCATGGCGTCGGTGTTGTCGAACGCGTTGGTCACCGTCGTCCCGTTGGGGTAGGCGGTGGTCAGCACGTGGTTGGTCTTGGTGTACCCGAACGTCGTGGTCTTGTTCGCCGGGTCGGTGACGGTCTTGAGCTTGCCCGCGTCGTCGAAGGTCCGGGTGACCGCGACGGTTTGACCCGGGTAGGTCAGCGAGGTCTGGTTCCCGTTGCCGTCGTAGGTGTAGCTGACGACCGCGCCGGAGCCCTGCTTCGCCGCGGTGGGCTCGCCGAAGGTGTCGTAGGTCCACGTGCTGGTTCCGGTGCCGTCGGTCATCTTCACCCGGTGCCCGGCCGGGTCGTAGCCGAACACCGAGGTCGGCGTCACACCATCCGAATAGGACTGCGACGTGATCTCACCGGCCGCGTCGTAGGCGTAGGTGATGACCCGGTTGGCCGCGTCGGTGCTGGTGAGCACCCGCCCCGCCGGGTCGTAGGTGATCGAGCTGACCTTGCCGTCCGGGTCGGTCCGGCTCGACCGCCTGCCCTGGGCGTCGTAGCCGTAGTGGGTGACCGCGCCCAGGCCGTCGACGGTGTCGGTGATGGTGCCGTCGGCGTTGTAGTGCGTGACCTGCGTGGTCGAGTCCGCCTGGGTGACCGTCACCACCTGCCCGACCGGGTCGTGGGCCACGGTGATGGTGCGGTTGTTGGCGTCGGTGGCCGAGATCTGCCCGCCGTCGGCGTCGTAGCCCGTGGTGTTGGTATGGTTGAGCGCGTCGGTCGTGCCCGTGGTGCGCCCGTGCGCGTCGTGGGTCGAGGTGGTCGTGCGGTTGTTGGCGTCCACTGTGGACGTCACCCAGCCGCGGCCGGTGTCGTAGCCGTACTGGGTCTTGTCGCCCAGCGGGTCGGTGACGGAGGTGACGTCGCCGAAGGCGTCGAACACCGTGGTGGTCGTCTTGCCCAGCGCGTTTACCACGCGGTTGCGGTCGGCGGGGTGCGCGGCGTCGTCGTAGTAGTAGTTGACCGTCCTGGTCGGCGCCGAGCCGAAGTTGCCGGTCGAGGACTCCACCACGTTGTTGGCCTTGGTCACCGTCGTCGAGGTCAGCGCGAACTGCCCCGCCGAGGCGGCCGGAACGTGGCCCGCCTGGTCGTAGCCGTTGACCGTGGCGACGCCGTTCGGATCGATGCCCTCGATCAGGTTGCCCGCGTCGTCGTAGACGTAGTTCGTGGTGAACCCCAGGGCGTTCGAGGCCGACGTGCGGTTGCCGTGGTCGTCGTAGGTGAAGGTCTGCACGTGGCCATCGGCGTCGGTCTGCGTGGTCACCCCCAGGGTGACCGGGTCGTAGGTGTAGGAGGCGGTGCCCGCCGCGGGCGTGCCGTAGCCCTTGGTCTCCGAGACGAGCAGGCCGTTCTGGTAGGTGTGCAGGTCCTTGTGCCCGGCCGGGTCGGTCACCAGGGTCTGCCCGGCGACCAGGCCGCCGCCGGGGCCGTAGGCGAACCCGGTGGTGTGCCCGTTGGCGTCGGTCTGGGCGGTGACCCGCTCGGCGGTGTCGTAGGTCATCGACGTGACCGC
Source organism: Actinokineospora sp. NBRC 105648 (assembly GCF_030269645.1). Lineage (GTDB taxonomy): Bacteria > Actinomycetota > Actinomycetes > Mycobacteriales > Pseudonocardiaceae > Actinokineospora. The sequence goes on from NZ_BSTR01000003.1 coordinate 139,806, forward strand.
CGACGCCGGGCCCGCGAAGTTCGCCGGGGTGCGCATCGAGGCCATCAGGTGCTTGCCCGGCACGTAGGTGTAGCGGGCGTGGTCGTCGTCCTTGAGCACCGGCGTGCGCGTGGTGCCGACCCCGTAGACCTCGGTCAGGTTGTTCTCGGCGTCGTAGCCGTAGGTGACCACCCGGCCGGTCTGGTCGGCCAGCGCGGTGATGTGGCCGCCGGTCCAGGTCAGCGTGTAGGCCCGGCCCGCCGGGTCGGTGATCGTCGTGAGGTGGCCCGCGCCGTCGTAGGCCAGCGACGTCTTGTACGGCGGGGTCGCCTTGCTGCCCGCCAGGTCCGACTCGGCGGTCAACCGCCCGGTCGCCACATCGAAGGTCAGGATCGTCCGACCCCGGCGGGTGTAGGTGTAGTTCGCGCCGTTCTTGACCAGGGTGGCGTCGAACCGGGGCGCCGCGGTCGTGTAGGTGCCCGAGTTGTTGACGAACGCGACAGTGGAGCCGTCCTCCTGGCGCACGGTGACGTTGCCGGTCCCGGGGTCGGTCTTGGTGGAGAGGTTGTAGGAGTGCGTCCATCCCCAGCCGAACGGACCGTCCGCGGCCAGGGAACCGTTGGGGCCGACGGGATCGGCGATCCCCTCGGCGTAGCTGCGGACGAAGTTCAGCGGCACGCCCCGCCCGGGGGTGGACAGGTCGGTGAAGGTGTCACCGAAGTAGCCGGTGACGGTGTCGACCGGGTCGCCCGCGGTGCGCTTGACGCAGCCGCAGTTGACGAACGCGGGGTTGCTGCCCTTGGGCGCGTCCTGGATGCCGGGTGGTCCGCCGATGGGCTGGCCGGGGGTGCCGCCCTGCGGCACGAAGGCGATGGCGTCGAAGGCGACGTCGAAGTCGGAGTTGCCGAAGCCGCCGTTGTCGACCGAGCTGCCGTTGTTGGTCAGCACGACGTTGCCGCCGTTGGTCATGGCGAAGGTGCCGATGGTGACCCACTGCTCGGAGTTCCAGGCCTGGTTGACCCGGATCCGCCACGGGCTGACCCCGCCGCCGGGGTTGATCGTGTAGACCACGTTGGTCGCCTGCGCGCCCAGCCCGGGGATGTGCAGCTTCACCTTGTAGTACTGCAGGCTGGGCAGGTTCGGCGTCCAGGTGCCGGTGTTGATCAGCGCCGGTTCGGTGCCGTCCTCGGTGTGGGTGAACAGCACGTGCCCGCCCAGGCCGGTGCCGAGCTGGTGGGTGTCGATGGCGCCGACGGGGTCACCGGCCGGGCTGGTGCCGTAGGCGTAGCTGAACGTGCCGTTGCTGGTCCAGTTCGCCGCCCCGCAGCCCTGCAGGTTCAGCCGGGCGGGCTCGTCGTCGACGATGATCGAGTTCGCCGGGACCTTGCTGGTGTCCAGGGTGCAGGTCGGCGGGTTCTGGCTGGGGTTGGCCGGTTCGGTCGAGCCGGTGGTGACCGCGTAGGAGCTCGTCGCGCAGGTGGTCGCGCAGGTCGGGATCCAGGTCACCGGGAGGTGCCACCAGCACTGGAAGTCGTTGAGCATGCAGTGGCTGGCACCCGGCACGGTCGGGTTGGTGGCGTTGGGGTCGCACTGGTTGTCCGTCGTGCAGAACGAGGTGAACGGCGCGGGCTGCACCCAGGTCTGGCCACCGTGGTAGTCCGGCGTGGCGTAGGCGCGCGAGCCGTAGCGCAGCAGCGGGCTGGCCATCCAGCCCAGCACCCGCTCCTGGTAGGGCCAGCTCGCCGGGTGCGCGGCGTCGGCGTAGGTGTTCTTCAGGTACGGGGCGCGGCTGGGCGGGTAGTCCAGGTTGGCCGGGTTGTTGGTCCAACCCAGCCCCCAGGTGCCGTGCGGCCCGACGCAGGTGGGGCCGGGCGTGCAGCCGGTGGTGTTGCCGTTGGCGGCGTTGGGCTGGATGCCGGAGTTGTAGGCCCAGGCGGCGAAGTACCAGTTCTCCAGGTAGCGCGGGTTGCCGCCGTTCGCGGTCACCCCGGCGGCGTAGAGCTGGTTCCAGGTGCTCTCCAGGATCTGCAGGCCCGCGGCGATGTTCTCCTGGTAGTCCACGGCGATCTTGGTCTGCCCGTTGACCGAGTACACGTGGTCGCCGACGTGCATGCCGGTGGTCACCTGGCCGAGGCCGTAGCCGCAGTCGGAGTGGGCGTAGTCGATCGAGCGGATGTCGCCGTGCGCGCCGTAGTAGTCCGAGACCAGCGGGCCGCCCGCGGTGCCCGCGGGGGAGTGCCAGGACGCCTGCGACCAGTTCGACTCCTGCGCCACGATCGCCTCGTACACCGACCGCGGGACCGTGTTCCACGAGTCGCCCGCCGGGTGCGACAACGGGATCAGCGGGAAGTCGCTGTTCGGCGCGAACGCGGCGAGGCCGAGGTTGGCGAAGCCCGCGGGCCGGGTGTAGGCGGAGCCGGTCAGCAGACCCTGCTCGGCCATCTGGATCGCCCAGTTCACCTGTGCCGGGTTGGGCTGCATCACCTGGCGGGACGCGCTCGTCCGGGACACCGCGCACACCGGGGTCTGCGCCGTGGTGCTGCTGGGCGCCTTGTCGCTCGTGCTGGGTGCGGCGTCACCCCGCGGTTCCGGCTTCCCTGGCCGCACGCCCGCAGTGGCAGCTGCGGTGGCTACGAAGGCAGCCGTAGCGGTCGCGGCGCGCTTGGTGCTCTGCGCGCGCGGCCTGCCCAGCAACCGGTTGGTCTTGGTGGCCAGCACGGCGGGCTCGGACCGGCCACCGTCGCGGTCCGGACCCGCGAGCGCGTCGCCGTCGAGGGACGCGGTGCTCGCCCCGAACGCCAGCGCCTGGTCGGTCACCGCCACGACCCCGGCGGCGGTCACGGCGGGGGCCTCGAGGGAATTGGTACCCGTCAGCACGGGGTGACCCGCCCGACCCTGGAACAGGTGCAGCCTGGTCCGCTCACCCGAACCGAGCTTCGTCGTCCGACCCGCGCGGTAGTGGACCGCGTCGGCCGTGCGAGCGCCCGGCTGCGTCTGCAGGAACCCGACGCCGTCAGCCGTGGCACGCAGTTCGTAAGCGTCGCCGGTCACGGTGGCCAGAGCATCAGTCCTACCGTCGGCCGACACCGACACCAGCCGGTTGCCGCGCACCCCGACGATCCCTCCCGCCGCGGGCACGGCCGAGGTGACCTGGTCATGAACCGTGATCGCCGCGTCAACGGCACCCGTCGCGAGGTCGACCCCGAGGAGCTGGGTATCGGCGTCGTCGGGGCCCACATCGAGCGTGAACACCGCCCGAGTGCCCAGCCCACAGCCGGGGGAGAAGTACTTCAGTCCGACCCCACTCGCCAGCGGCCGAACCACACCGGAACCAAGGTCCACCGAGTAGGCGAACGCCCCATGATCACGAGCCGACTGCTGGTTGACAGCCGACGCGGGCAACACCGCCACCGCGGCGAACTTCCCATCACCGGACAGACACTGATACCCAGTCCACGACGACTCGTCCCGACCACCCGGGCGCAGCAGCGCCACCTCCTGCCAGGCGAACCCGCTGCTCTCCCGCCCAACGTCGAGGTGATACCCGGCCTGGTCGCCCCAGCCCTCCAGGGCAAGATCAGCCGACCGCACCGCATCAACACCAAAGTCCGCGGCGACAGCCTCGGCCCCCCGCCCCGGCTCCGTCACCGGGGCAGCCGCAACCGGACTGACCGACCCCGCGACGAGCGCCAACACCGTCCCGGCGGCGACTCCCCACCGAGCAAACCCCCACCGCGCACCACGTCCAGGCACACCCAAACCACTGCTGACCACGTCGACGACCTTCCACCCCAGTGTGAACCCGCGAACGGGCTCCAAAAGTCGAGAATTCACGATCGGATCAACACTAAGAGCGCCCAGCGGACATCAGCAATAGGCCAAATGGTGACCCTGCTGGCCACATACCACACAGGTGGGAATACACCAGCCATTAAAACGCAGCCCAATAGCGGCTAATGTCCGAATCGCACCCTTTGTGTGAGACACGCCGTTCCGTCCGACGCCCTCGCTACCTGCGAGAAGCCTGGTAGGTACCAACTCCGCCGCTCCGGACGGCACCCACCAACCCCCGCTAGCAACGCCAATTCTTTGGCGGTCGCAGTCGAGTTCGACACACGTACGGCGTGCGATACAACCTACGATCTCTCGATCGGTACACTGCACGGGTGCTACGTCTACACGTTGACGAACGCCGAGCGCTACTCGAGCTTTAGGGAGAAGCCGGCTGTAGTGATCCGCGATATCGCGGACGGGCGAATGTACAACAATGGAAACAAGCAACCGTCCGGCACCGGATGTCCCACCTCCACACAACGCATGACTCGTCGCCCTCCGACCCCTGTTTGATTCGGCCTGCCGCACCATCCTGACTCGTGCAGCGCTTTCAGATCGGACCGTGCGACGGCGGAGTCCTCTGCAGCCAGTCGGTGAGAGTGGTGTAGTCGGTGTCTGTGAGTCCCTGGCGGGGATCGACACGGTGCAGCAGGGCATGGCCTCGGTGGTGCGCGGAGACCCAGGCTCGGTCTGCGTCGGTGATCTCGTCGTCGACCCAGGCGAACGAGCGACCTGCCGCCCAGTCGACGAGGGCGCGGGTCTTCCAGTGCAGCCCGGCGCGCTCGTCCTGCTGATCGAGGTCGGACGGCTCCGGCCAGGCCACCACCGCCAACGGCGGCAGCCCGATCCGGGGTGCGATGCACTCGTTCGCGTCGGCCGTCCATGTCGTGGCCCAGACCAGATCGCACGGGAGCGCCGCCAACCGAGGTCCGTGCTTGGGATTGATCCGAGGCAGAAGCGGGTTCGAACCGGCCTCCGGTGGTTCGAGATCCGTCTGGTAGGTCGGATACTGCTGCGGTGCCGCGCCGAAGGGAATGAGTGGCCCGTCGACATCGAGGAAGAGCAGCGGGCGCTGTCCAGAACCGGTCACGGCCGCACGATAGCCGTTCATCCGGACGGGTCGACTCGACTAGGCGATCTCACAGCGACAGCGGTAGCCGCCGAAGGACTCCCTAGTAGTTCAGCCCGATCGAGGCTCAGAGGTCGGGCGTACCGAGGTGGGATGGTTGCGAGCACGGCACGGGTCGCTGCGGCCAGGGTGGTCTCGATCGCGGCGACCTTGCCCAGCCGGCCTGAGCTCAGCCGCAGCCGGCCTGAGCTCAGCCGCAGGCGGCAGTCGGTTCGCCGGGCTGGGCGGTGACGTTCACAGCATTCCAGGCAGCCTTGACCGCCTTGTAGTCCGTGCAGTTTCCCGGAGTCAGTGCGAGCGCGGCCTGGAGCGTGGCGACGCGGTACTTCTGGTAGGTCATGCCGGAAACCTTCCGCTGCATGCCGCTGTACAGGATCTTGATTGCCTTCGGCACGCCGATCCCGGTGACCGCGGTACCGTCGCAGGTCGGGCTGGGCGGCAGCCCGTTGGTCGGGCTGGACCCCGCGGCGAGCAGCGCGAACCAGTGGTCGCCCACGCCTGCCGCCGCGTACGGCTCAGCGGTGGGGATGTCGTTGGTGTAGCAGTTCCTGCCGTACGACGCGGCGGGGTTGGACATGTCGCGCACGGTGGAATACGGCCGCTCACCGATGAGCAGGTCCGGGACATCGCCCGCGGTCTGGGCGGCGTGCCACTCGTTGGCCGCGCCGAACGCGTCGGCGATGAACTCCCCGGTGCCGTTGCCCGATCGGCCACCGGGGGTGGTCTGGTCGATGAGTTTGCCGTACTCGCGCCCGACCAGGTCGAGCGAGCCCACCCACGCCCCGGCGTTGTTGTAACCGACCGAGATGCGACCGGAAACGGTCGTGATACCCGGCCGAGGCTCACCGACGCGCAGGCCAAGACCCGGTCTGCCGCTTCCGTCGGCACCGTTGCGGCCCAACCACCCAACGCTCATGCGCTGGAAGGTCTGCGCCGCGTAGAGGGCATCGACGCAGCCGGTCTCGCGGTCGGTCGGGTCGCCACTACCCCACACGTCGTCGGGACCAGCGAACACCCTGCCACTGACCGCGTCCACGCAGTCCAGGCCCGGCCAGCGCGGGTCGCGCAGCAGATAGGTCGTCCCGGAGAGCGTCGTGTCCAGCGAAACCGGGTTCTGGTTCCACGCCCCGGTACCGGAGCCCGCCACCCGCGCCGCAGCGGGCGACACCGCGCACAACGCCAGGGCAACACCCAACACGAGGCCGCGAGTCGCCTGCCTACCCAGGACTTTCCCCCACGAGGACCGCATACCCACAGGATCGACAGTGGTCTGGACCAACGCAAGAGATTCCAGCCGTGAACAGATAACCAGTGCTGCCCGATGCAGTGGTCGCGATGATCGACTCACCCGGCGCCACGCTCTAGGACGCCAAGCCCAGCAGGGCTCAGCCAGCTGTACCGGGAACTGGACCTGACCATCCGTGCAACATGTCAGCGGACCCCGTGATCGGCCCCCATTCGGGTGATCACCAACGCCGGCTTCCCGTCGCCGGTCGATGGCTATGATCTTCGTGCAGCGAAGTCGACTACCATGCGCGGATGATCTGGGGGAGGAGCTTCCATGCAGAGGCTGGTTTTCTACCTGGTTCTCATACTGGCCGCACTCATTGCTGTCCCCTTCGTCAGAAATGCGATCCTGGTCGGCTTGATAGGCGGGATCGCCACTGGGTTCGCCGTTCCATTCGTGGACACAGTGTGGAACAACCTCACAAACCTGCGCCTCCTCTACGTGTCTATCCGGCACAGAAATGCACTGATCCGAGTATCCTTCTCATACCTCTTCCGCATTGAGGACGAAGGAAAGTTCCTCCTTGTTCGCGGTCGTCGACTCGACCAGTTTCAGCCAGTAGGCGGAGTGTACAAGGCGAACGCCTCGGCGAGCGGCCGATTTCGAGATTGGGGGGTGCAAAGTGATGACCTGATCCCAATCGACACGGTGAGCGGAAAAGATATCCGGCTGCGGGTGCCCGGGCGGCACTTGTATGCTTTCTTTCGATGGTTTGAAAGCGGAAAGGATCGAGAGACATCACCGTGGCGCGAGTTCTACGAAGAACTCATTGCGACGGAGGTCCTGCCAAGCCGCGAGTTTCCCTACTTGTACCACAATTTCGTGCGTCGAGAAGTGCGGCCACTCCGCTACAGTGACCACGCCCAGTCGCTCGAATTGTTGGTGGCCGACGTATACGAGCTCAAGCCAACGGACGCACAATTGACTGTGCTGCGTGAAACCAAGAATGGCGACTCGCCGGATTTTCGATGGTCAACGCCAGATGAAATAAAGCGGCGAGGCGCCACGCCTGGCCAGAATCAGACAATTCAGATCTCCGAAACCGCTGACTGGACGCTGTGAAGGACGCTGCAAGGGGCGCGGTCAGGTCAGTGTGCTGTCCCGTTCCCTGGGGGTCGGATTGGCCAATGCGTTCCGCGCGAGGTCGCGCAGCCAGACGTGCGCGCGGTCGGTGTCGTAACGTCGGTGCCACGACAGGTACACCCGAGCCTGCGGCAGTTCGAGGGGAAGCGGGAGCAGGGCCAGACCGAGGTCCGCGGCCGCTGAACGCGCAGTGGATTCCGGTGCTGTGACAAGGAAGTCCGCGCTGCGCGCGATCGTGAACGCGGCTGCTTCGGTGGGAACGGCCGCGACCACGCGCCGGGCGAGGCCGAGCTGCGCGAGAGCGTCGTCGATGACGTTGGCGAGTCGTCCGCGCCGCGAGACGGTGATGTGTTCGGCGGCGGCGTACTGCGCGGTGGTGATGGCCTCGACGCGGGTGAGCGGGTGCCCTTGCCGCACAACGATCACGTGCTTGGTCTCGGCCACCTTCTCGGCGCGGATGTCGGGTGCGTCCTGGTGACCCGCGTTCGCCTCGAGGTCGACCTCGCCCCGGCGCAACTGCGGGGTGTCGACGCTCGACTCCGCGATGAAGCGCAACTGCACACCCGGTGCCTGCTCGCGCACGGCGGCCACCAGCGCGGGGCCCGCGAGGGCGACGAGTGAATCGTGCCAGAGAAGCGCGAAGGTGCGGTCGAGGGTCATGAGGTCGAGCTCACGGCTCGGCGCCAGCACGCACTTGACCTGGTGGAGCAGTTCGTGCACCTGCTCCCTCACGGCGATCGCGTACGGCGTCGGGGTCATCGTGCGCCCGGTGCGCACCAAGATCTGATCGCCTGTCGTGCGCCGGATCCTGCCGAGGCTGCGGCTCATCGCGGGGGCGGTGACGTGCAGGTGTTCGGCCGCTCCGGCCACGCTGCCCTCCTCGAGGAGGGCGTCGAGCGCGGAGAGCAGGTTCAGATCCAATTGCATGCCAGTAACTCTACCGGTGCCTGACATGCAGTTGTAGTTAACGATGGGTGGGCATACCGTCGAGATGCGGGCGCAGCGTGGAACCCACGACGTCGCCCGATTCCCCTGCCCAGACGGGAGTATCACCATGCAAGGAACGACTCGCACGGACGATGTCGCTACCTCCGACGCTGATTTGCTCGCACAGACGGCGATCGCCGTCCGCGCTGCCGGATCGGTGCTGGTCGAGCGCTTCGGCGAGGTCGCGCATTACCAGACCCGCGAGCAGTTGACGCACGCGCTCGCCGCCAACGACGACGCGGCCCTCACCGTCCTGCGACCCCACCTGGAGAGCCTGCGTCCGGACGCCCGCTGGGTGGACGACGAACTCGCGGGCGGCGCCCTGCCGTCGGGCGAGTGGTGGGTCGTGGATCCGGCTGAGGGCAACATCAACCACTTGCACGGCCTGCCGGACTGGGCCGTCACCGCCACCCTCGTCCGCGAGAACCAGCCGGTGCTGACCGCGGTCCATGTGCCGTTGACCGGCGAGACCTACACCGCCCTCGCCGGCGCCGGAGCCCACCTCGACGGTCAACCGCTGCGGGTGTCAGGCACCGCGAGCCTGGGTCTCGGCCTGGTCGCCACGAGCCAGGCCAGGCCGGACGAGGACGAGAGGGTCGTGCGGCGAATCGGTACCTCGATCACCGCCATGCTGCACGACGCGCTCGTGGTGCGTACCTCCGTGCCCGCGACCCTGCACCTGGTGAACGTGGCCGCAGGCCGGATCGAGGCCTTCTGGCAGTTCGCAGGCGCCCGAGCGGATCTGCTCCCCGGGGCGCTGCTGGTCGCCGAGGCCGGCGGACGGGTCTCCGACACCGCAGGCCGCCCTTGGACCCCCGCGAGCGAGAGCTTCCTGGCCGCCGCACCCAGTGTGCACGCCGAAGCCGTCGCCACGCTTACCCGCTGACCATCCACGAGCACAACAAGGACGACAACACCATGACCACGATCGCCGTTCTTGGAAACGGCCGCGTCGGCGGCAACCTGGCCAGCGCTCTCACCAAGACAGGCCACGAGGTGACCGCGGCGGACCGTTCCCCTGGCTCTGCCGTCGACGCCGCGGGCAGGGCGCAGATCGTCATCAACGCCACCCCTGGCGCGAGCTCGCTCGAACGGCTCACTGCGCTGCGAACAGTTGCACGGCAAGATCCTCGTGGACGTCTCCAACGCCACCACCGACGGAGCCGACGGACTGCCCGCCGACCTGATCTACCCCGGCTCAAGCCTCGCGGAGCACCTCCAGGAAGCGCTCCCCGACACTCACGTCGTCAAGACGCTCAACACGATGCTGTACCCGGTGATGACCGCGCCCGCCACACTTGCCCAGGCGCCCACGGTCTTCCTGTCTGGCCAGGACCCGCAAGCCAAACAGGTCACAGCGGGATTGCTCGCGGACCTGGGCTGGCTTCAGGAGTGGATCATCGACCTCGGTGGGATCGAGACCGCGCGAGCCACCGAGGCCGCGATCCTGTTCGTACCGCACGTGATCCGCGCCAACGGGTTCGCGCCCTTCGCCATCTCGATCGCGCGCTGACGGCGTCCCAACTTACGCGAACGGACGTCTCGATCCGTGCTGGTGACTTTAAGGATTCGGTCCAGCCGAGAGGACGGCGGCGCAAGCCGAGATCGACGACACCCCGGCAAGTGCCGCGTTGGACCTGTGGAGATGATCGACTCAGTCAGCGCCACCCTCAAGGACGCCAAGCCGGAAGGGCTGAACCGGTTGTACCGCGACCTGGACCGGAGGATGGTCTATACCCCAGAAGAGCAGGCCATCGACGTAACGGCCTGCCCCCGTGTGGCTAGTGCGTGTGTCCGACGAGCGACTTGCGCACTAGCCCACACGCCTGTGGCTGTCTTGAGCCTTCCCGAAGCGGCAGCGCTAGTCAGCAGTAGGCCAGCGCGCTGCCAACTTCCGTCGCCGCGCCCCTCACATCGACCAGGCGTGGGCATCAAGTGCCCGTGCACGGTTGATCCGTGGTCTTCTATGTCCGCCAACGTCTGAGTGGGTCGACGACGCGAAGCGCGGGCACCTGTGGGCACTACGATGCCGCCGTGCCCACACCCTCTGTTCCCGGTACCGAGGTCCACGCCCGCACCGCTACCCGGTTGCACCCGCGGGCTGGGGCGCCTACCTCGGCGGACAGCCACATCGGCGGCCCAATGCGCTCGCCTGCCGACGAGCCGTGGCCGCACTGCGTGGATCCGCTGCCAGACGGCTCGCTCGGACAGGCACTACTTGGGGTCGCGCAATTCTATCGCCAGGATTTCCCGATGCTGCCATTTCCGGCAGGGGGCGACCTGCTGCAGGTGTTCTGGTGCCCAGCCGTCTACGATGACGACCATCACCACGGCTACGAGCCAATAGCGCTCCGCCTGTTCTGGCGCGATTCGTTGGGGCTGAACGACCCTGACCTCGATCAGCCCAAACCCGTGCTGGTGCACGAGGAGGCCGTACCTGACCACCCCTGTGCGCTTCGGCCGTGTCAGGTCACGGAATATCCCCACCCCTACGACGCCAAGGAGTTGGGGTTCGAGCCCGATGACGACTGGCCGGAGCTGGCCGATGGCTCCAAGATCGGTGGCTGGATTCCCTGGTACCAGACCGGCCCGATGACCTTTCCCTGTCCAGACTGCGAAATGGACTCGGTCCTGATGCTGTCCCTGCACACCCGAGAAGAAACCGACGGCTGCTCGTGTGAAACCGACGAGACCGGCGTCGGCTGGCAATTCGGCCGAGAAGGCGCGCTGAATATTCTGGTCTGCCCAAACAACGTAGAACACCGACCAACACCCTGGATCGACTAGTTGTGCAGTGACCACGCCTGCTGTGCCACCCGGGCCTAACCCCGATAGCTGCTGCTGGCACACCGAGGGGTCGCTGCGCCCGTCCAGCACCAGCACCCGCCAGTCGTAGAACCGCTCTCGCAGCCGCTGGTCGAACAGCGGCTTCCTTCTCGGCGTTTGCCACGCCCCCACGGTGCCGCGACCTCGCCGCGATCCACTCGTCGCTCCGCTGTGAGCAGATCCGCCCCCGGCAGCTCCGTTGCGGTCGCAGCGGAGCCGCTCTTCCATCACGAGCGACGAGTCGACACACCGTCAGGGCGGCCACACCACTCGGGTGTGACCGCCCTCGATGTCGGCTAAGCGTTTAGCAGAGGCCCGTGTAGTAGGCGTTGGTCGTCCGCCAGGAGAGTTGGCGCTTCTCCCAGGGGGAGAAGCAAGAACTGTCACTGGTGTTGTTGTTGTAGTCGATGTGGACCCGCACGTAGGTGGAGCCGCAGTGTCGGTACCAGTAGGTGTAGCCGCTGAGCCAGTTCCCCTCCTGCCAGTAGCCGCAGGGGTCGTCCGTGACGGCCGCGGGTGCCCCCGCCGCCGGTGTCACCGCCTCGATGGCGCTCGACGTACCGGACCCGGCCAACAATCCCCCAGCGATTACAGCAGCGGCGGCTGTCACTCGCGCGAACTTGAGCACAGAGTTCCCCCTTCACAGTCGATTCACAGGAACAACCATCGACAAAACGCTGGAGTATAGACGCGAAACCACATAACAAACAGTCCATAGTCGACGGTCGCTGTCCGTCGCACGCCCGGTTGTGCGACAACTCAGAGAATACCACGGTCGCTGGCGACCTGCAATCAAAAACAGAGAATGAATATCCCTTTTATTCATTCGTGAAACCGGGCCACCTCCAACCGTCGCGCATCCGTCCCGATAGTCAGTCGTTGCGCGAGGGCGTCGGAATCGTCGGCGGCCACCGCCGCGAACACCCCGGCCGTGCTACACCCCGCTACACCGGCCGGCAGGTGTGGAACAAGCAACGCAAGGACGAGATCCTGCTCGATGTCGAGGACGTCGCGTTGGGGCACATGAGCAGGATGCGCCACAACCAGCCGGACCAGTGGGTCTGGTCCGACGACGTCGTCCACGACGCGCTGATCGACGGCGACACCTTCGACCGGGTCCGGCAGGTGATGGCCGCCAAGGGCGCGGGCCACACGTCGCCGCGTACGGGGTGGACTTGTGGGTGCCTGAACTGTGCGGCAAGTACGACCCGCGCAATCCCTCGCACAAGATGCTGATGAGCATGCTCGGTGGGATGAGCGAGTCCGAGCGGCAGCATGTCCAGGCGCGGGTGCGGGCGGCGATGGACGCGCAGGTGGTCAACGAGGGCCGCCACCAGGGCGGTCGGGCGCCGTACGGGTACGTGACCGTCGATGGCGGGCCGCATCCGAACCCGCGCAAGGCCGTGGAGGGGTTCCGGCTGCGGGTGTTGACCGTGGATGAGCCGTGCGCGGAGGTGGTGCGGCGGATCTTCGCCGAGTACTTGGACGGCAAGGGTGATCGGGCGATCGCGAACGCGCTCAACCGCGAGGGAGTCTTGTGTCCTTCGGCGCGGCGGCCGGAGCAGAACCGGCATCGGCTCGCGGACGGGTGGCAGGGGAGCACGGTTCGCACGATTCTGGAGAACCCGAAGTACACCGGGTACGCGGTGTTCGGGCGCTGGACCAAACAGGAGATGCTGATCGACCCCGACGACGTCAGCGCTGGAAACATCACCCGGTTCCGACGGGCACCCGCGGAGAGGATCGTGCGGTCACGAATGCCCGCGCATCCGGAGATTGTCTCGGTGGAGCTGTTCACCGAGGTGCAACTGTTGCGCAGGGCGAAAGCCGCCGGGGGATTGGAAGCGCGGCGCAAGCTCGAACGTGGCCCTCGGGAGACGAAGCACGTGTACGCGCTTCGGGGTCGGGTCCGGTGTGGGTATTGCGAGCGCAGGATGGAGGGCACGCCGCGCTCCACTCGGATCTATTACCGGTGCGCCGCGCGCAGCATCGTGCCGGGGTCGCCTGTCCTGGCCACGCACCCGAAGAACGTGTATCTGCCGGAGTTGCCCGTGGTGGACGGGCTGAACGAGTGGCTGGGGCACTTGTTCGCCCCGCCGCAGCGTGAGGACACGGTGCGCAGGCTGTTGGGTGTCGTGCCGTCCGAACAGGACTCCGATGCAATGGAGTCGGTGCGTAGGAAGTTGGCCGACGCGAAGACCCGGCTGCGGCGGTTGCAGGCCGCGATCGAGGCAGGGGCCAACCCGACAGCTCTGGTCGACGCGCTCAACCGCGCGCAGGAGGAACGGGACGCCGCACAGGTCCAGATCGACGCGACCCCGACAGCGCGGGCCGCGACCCGCGCGGAGATCGACGCGATGATCGATCACCTGGCCGACCTGGGCCGCTCGATCAAGCACGCTGACCCGGTCAAACTCCGCGACCTCTACGAAGCGGTCGACCTGCAGATGGTCTACGACGCCGAAGGCCGGACGGTCGATGTGACCATCCGGCCTGGTAGGGGTAGTGAACGTGTCCGAGGGGGGAGATGCGCTCTATCTACACGCTTGCATCTATCACAAAAGACACCAGAATAGCGCTTCAGGTATGCGTGCGACCAGATAGCGCTGCGTAAGTCATCGCCGCTATCAACTAACCTGAGAAGAATTTACTGACAACCGGAGGGGTGAAGTTGCGGTGTTCTAGCATTCGCAACGTAGGATAGTTTTCTTTGTCTGCCGAAACCCACCTGCGAATCATATTCCTACCCTGGCCTACTTGGAGTGACCCAAGGGCCAGAATCCTCTTCACATGAGGATCTGTCGCTTGTTGATAGGCTGCATGGCACGCAGCACGGCCTGCGGTGGGATTCCACGCGCACAACCGTTGTACTGCAACCGCTAGTATTGGCAATGACGCTCCGGCATTGACCACCGTTTCGGTAAAATACTCAATCAGTTGTCGATTAGGCTGGAACCCTGATGGGAAGAGTCTCGCAAAATGTGAAAGAGACCATGGAAACATTGCCCATTCGCTGCCAGCGTACTCGACAAACCACTCCTGCATTAGCTCTGGCTGCTTTGCCTTTTTTAGGAGCTTTGCCCATGCATCGGCGACATGCGGCATCCTGGGCGCGAGTTCAAGGAGGTCGTCCAACCGATAGAAATGGTCATACTTACGCATCCTCACTGATGCGAAGTTGATCGATGACCTGCTTGCCTTTTCTCGATCTTCAAGGAGACCGTCAATAAGTTCCTCTAATGGGACAAAATTGGAGTTTTCCGTGATCGCGTCATCAATAGCACTGTGTTCAATTTCAAGGGCTTGTTTGGCTACATCGTCCCCTTCAAGCACTTCGGTCTTAGCGATATTCAAATTGAGACCCAAATTCCGCGCGACTGATTGAAGATCTTTTTGCGCTGCGCGGGCGGATGCTGGGTTCTGAGTAAACAACCAGATATCATCCATCCACCGCGCAAAACTGTGGTACTGCAACTTGCTCTTGAAAACATTTGGTGCCGATGATGCATGGCTAGTCAAAACATCATCAATCGGATTCAGGAACATGTTGGCAATGACAGCTGATGCTGTGGACCTTTGCGGCAAGCCTAGTCGCCCTGGAATGGTCTGAAATCCATCAATCAGACTATGTAGACGGTCGAGGTGTGCACCAGGAGTCGCTCTGTCTTGAATATCCTCATGTACAGCATTAATCGGGACGCTCGCAAAGAAGGAGGTAATATCCGTTCTAAGCGCTGTCGAGGAGAAGGTGGCCAGGCGATTCAAATGCCCTGTGTAGGTATGCCATTGAAGATCTTGATTAGAGTACTCACCGGGTGCTGGAGAAATCGCTGGTAACCGCCAACCGAAAGTATTTGGCGACAACGTGCCAACAATATCAACACTAATCGAGTCCACCAAAGCCTGGTATAGAACTCTGTCGGCAATGTCAAGCACAACAGCTGGTCGCGTGGACCAATTCTCTTTAGGCACTTCGATAGGAAAAGCTTGTTGCGAGCCTGCGCTTAGGCAATGCTGGTGGATAATTTCCGGCTCGACCCTGGCCAAAAATTCGATTTCTGGCCAGCCCCACGGGTCGTGATGCCAGTCGCGCAACATCTCGGTATGGAGGTTGCCTGCGGCTACATCCAAGTTCAGGTTTTCAACCCATGCGCGTCTGACCATGTACCACATGATGCCATGTCGGGCGTTCGTGCGCGCACCCGACTCCATCCAAGGTGGTGCCTAAAATAGCGATCTCGCTGGATGCGGATCCAACTCGGTAAGCTTGGGCTAGCATAGTCGAGATTTGTCCAAATGCAATGCACTGCTGATACGGAGGATTGATGAGAATATTCACTTTTGGCAAGGCGACTTCATCGTCGTCACGAATCGTAGACGACTTGGCTCCTAGCCCACGTCTCGTGGAATTTGTGAAAAAGCTTGAAGATCGCTCCTATAGGACTTACAAGGCTCGACTGATGGCGCACCGTCGACTGGTGCTTCGAAATAACGCCTGGAACTGCTCTTTGATAGCGTTCGCTACATCAACAACCGTCGCATCTGTGGGTATCCTAATCGAGAAGAATATGTACGGAAGAGGTGGAGATGCGCTAATGGTTGCACTTGCGATTCTATCACTAGTTACTTCCCTGGTCGTCTCAAATATGAATTACGGTGCTCGCGGACGAGCAATGGAAGCCAACTATAAAATGATACAGCAGATCTCTGCAGAGTTGGAGAGCTTTTTCACTGGTCAGGGTACAGATTCCTGGTCGAAATATCATGATATTCATCGGCGCTATCTGAATGCTGTAGATTCCTCTGAAAACCACTCAGAGTCCGATCACTTTAGAAACACGCAAGATAGCCTCTCCTTCAAACATCGTCGGAAGGTCCGGTTTGACACCTCTGTCACCTTCTTTCCAGTCTTCACGCTAGCGGTACCAATTTTGGTGATTATTCCTTTCATTCTGTGGTTCATTCGCGGTTTGTAATTAGACGCACCAATATCTCCCGCTGAGGAGGCTCGGGTCTGGCTACTTGTATTGAACTGAATCCAGGACATGGCAGGTTCAGGCGCGGTCGTAGCATGTGATCGTGGTGTGCGGTGGGGAAGGATTCCCTGTCGTGCGCGGGATGTTGACGTTGGCTGATCGGGAGGAGATCTCCTGGGCTGGCGCCGAGGACCCGGATTCGCCCATGTCGTCGACCGCCTGCACGGCCACTATCAGGTCAGGCTCCTGTCTCCTACGGAAATACGGTGCTGGGCGATCCTCGGCCATCCGCTGCCCATAGAAAAGACCTCACAGCAGCAGCCGGGGACCAACAAATCGATAGACCGCACGTTCAGTCTCGCCATCGATGGCCTCGATCGAGAATCCCAAGTCGCGTTCAACCGAAACTCTCGATAGCATGGCAACATGCGTGACTACTTGCTTGAGGTTCCTTGCGCAGAGGACCACAAACCCTGTCAAAAATTCTTGCAAGATAAGGGGTTGAGCGTACTTGCAGTTGGCCGAAAAGAAGCCGAAGGAATGGCAGGTGTCAGACTAGCGTACGACGGATTGTTTTTGATCATATGTACCGATATGACTCGTGTTGATGTTGAACTCTTTGTGGCTGGACACGAATGGCTCGTCCGTGTCGTCGGTGAGCGGGAAACCAGAGAATTTCCAGCATGACGCGGGCTATTGATTTTGACTATCAAGATATCTAGTGATCATCTCAACAGTGAAGATAGTGGGAAGATTGAGGGCGCAGTGAACTCTTATGACGAGAATCTATCCAGAGGGAGCGCTTTCGACCCTGTCGATATTGCAATCTCGGGCCGGACGTATTCTCAGTACGTGTACGTTCGTCCCGACGCAGATAAGGGGGTTTCGGCTAGGCTTCCCGTCATTTCGACACCAGAAGTTGTGTACAATCGACGATCTCTAAGTCGGGTTGACTTGCAACCTGAACGACGTGCAATGATGCAGCTCGAAAACATCAAGGTAATAGTCACAGGAGACGTCCTGTCAGACAGTGCAATACCAAGCGTTGCGGCAACTCAGCTCGCTGCTTTGTCGAAGACGGATGATTTCTCAGTCTATATGATGCCGTCCTCCTTTGTCGAGAATTGGAAAGAGGTCGGAATCGCTTCGATCGTAGATGGCGGGCCGGAATATCTTGGTGTCACCTTCGCAAAACCTGACGGCACGCTGCAAACGGGTGTCATGAGAAGGAATGTTCAGCGCTATGTAGATCGACTGGGCGCAGCTATGGGAAGCGCGGAGAGGAATGCTCTAGCCGAAACCGTTACGCTAGTGAATGCCGCATCAAATATCGGTGCTAGAATTGTTGTTACGAGATCGACAGAGCTGCTTCAAGCAAGGAAAAGGGGGGTTGGATTCCTGTCGACGTGCGGTCTTCTCGATCCAGAGGAGGCGGTCACGATATGTTACGCACTGCTCCGAGGACGTAATAGGTACGTGACCCAGAAGCATCCTGACTATTGTCGGAGATCTGACGAGACCGTCTTCTACTCAAGCCTTGCCAGTAACTTGCTGGGCAAAACTTCTAAAGTGTTACGACACGTCATGAATCCCGACTTTAAGGGAAGGTATGAGCTGCCCGCTAGCCATCTTCAAGCCATTCTGACAAGATTTACAGACCTTCTAATCGCTGCCGATGAACTTGGGAGAGCATATATCAGCGAAGGAATGAATGGCGGAGGAAATGGACAACTGATTCGGCAGTTGAGCCACCTAAATAACAGCATAGTTGCATACTCGGGAGCGCTGGATGCGATCGCATGGGTTGCAAAAGATCTGGATTCCACAAATGTACCCGGAGGGAAAATGTCGATTGCCTGGAAACAGCTCGTCAAGAACGAACCTAAAAAACTCGGCAGTTTGGTCACTGGAGATGCTGCGATCATGCAGGCCGCGGCTAGCGCAGTGGATCCCGTCTGGCCAAATTTCGTGAATGACTTGAGAGAGAAGGTCCAGCATCGCAAACCTCTGACTGGGGGAATTGCCCAATTTGTAGTGAGTGGCAATGGTAACCCAGAAGCCTCCTACAGTGTCGTTGACCTCAGAGAAAGCACATCCGCAGAAGTTTCTCTACCTCCTGGCATGTATGGAGTCTTCCGCGACGGATGTGTTCAGCCGCATGTATTGCAGCACGAGATGGTTAGGTCACTCCAAGGAATTTTGGAAACGGTCATCGGCTCGCTTGGATGGTCCGATGATTCGTGGATCGTAGACGACGAGCACAGCCATGGAAGTCTTGATGAGCACCTTAGCTTCGGTCGAGATGCTGTTCAACAGTGGTGGTGGAGATGACAATAGAAGCGGATGATCTCACCTTGTTGGCAACCTGCGCTCTCGACATACTTCTGACAAGTTGCTGACCAATGGGCCGTTAGCCGCTGGCAGAGATTGCGTTTCCAAGCATGGTCGCTTTGTGCAACAACTACGCAGACTGATTTGACCAATTTGTCCACGACTACTGGCCATCTGATGGCGGATTGATGACATAGAAAGTGTTCCAGACGGTGTTGACTCTGCGGTTGAGGGCGCGGGTTGCGAGGCGGTTGCCGAGGTTGATGAGGGTTCGGCCGAGGTGGTGTTCGTCGTGGGGTGGGGTGGGGGTTGTGCGTCCGGCGTCGGCGTCGAGGTGGCGGAGGATGTAGCGGGTGATGTGGGTGTTGGCGGTGGAGAGGTTGGCGCAGAGTTGGCTTTCCTCGTTCCAGTCGTCGTCGTCGGGGTGGGTGGCGGGGGCGGTGGTGGTGGCCATGGGCGTGGCTTTCGTGGGTGCGGGTTAGGGGGTTTGCGGAGTGGTGATGAGCCATCGGGAGGCGTTGATGGCGAGGGTGTAGGCGTGTTCGAGGTTGTGGATGTCGGTAGTGGTGGCGGTTCCGGTGCCGAGGTGGTCGGAGAGGGTGCGGGCGTAGACGGCGACGTCGATGAGGTTGCCGTGGACGAAGGCGGTTTCCGGGGGCGGCGGGGTGTTGATGGTCTTGGTGCAGCTCGTGGTCACGGTGGTTCACCTGGGGTGTGGGGCAGCACCCGGCGCCGGTGGCCGGGGCATGGGGGTGGGGCGCCGGGTGCTGCGAGGTGGCCGACCGGGAGCGGACGCGCTCGTGGTCGGCTTGGCTTGGTGGATCTGGGGCCAGCGGCAGGCTCGATGAGGCGCTAGGTGGCGGAGTCGGCTGTGATGACGCTCGCGGTGGTCTTCATCTAGCGGGACGGGATACCGGGCGTCACCTCCTAGGGAAGCCGGTGGCCGTCCGTTGATCGCTGATTGATGGGACGGGTGAAATGGTGCTTCCACCAGGGGAGATGGGGTTGGGACAGGTGGCTGGCAGTCCTGTCCCGCTGTCCCAATGGGGCTCTGTTCAAGGTCAGGGAGTCGGAAGGGATCGGACGTGTCCAAGCGGCGCCGAGGCTCCCGGGAGTCGGCACTCGGCGCGGGCCGTGGTGCGGGAGGCCGGCGGCGGCGGGTGCAGAGGCTGACTGCACAGGCCGAGAGGGTTAGGCGGTTGGTGGGGTCTTCTGGTGGACCTGGAGCCAGCGGCAGGCTTCGATGACGCCGTAGGCGGTGGAGTCGAGGTTGTCGATCTCTAGGCCCTTGTCGAAGGTGCCTTCGGTGATGGAGTCCAGTACCTCGTTGGCGTAGCGGATCAGGTCGCGGAGGTCGTCGACGAGTGAGGGGACGAATGACGGCCACGGGGTGCTGGGGTCCGCGGGCGCCGTGGTCTGGGGCGTGCGGGACAGCATGTGGGCGTCGCCGCCGGGAGGTGCGATGGGCGTGTTGTCCGGGGTCGGGCGAGCGGGTGGGGTCACGGTGGTGTCTCCCGTAGTCAAATTGAGTGGGGCACCTGGGGCGGGGGTGGAAGGGGCATTTCCGTGGTCGCTTCCGGGTGCCAGTGCAGTCAATCGACTCGATGAGGTGGTGACCATGGAGTTCAGGTCCGGAACGTGTCGGGTGCGGGTCGGGTTGTGGCTGGTTGGGCTACGTTTGGTCGATTTCGGCTGTTACGGTGGTGGCAGCGGGATTGCTGGAGGTGGCCTGTATGGGTGCTGTTCGTCGGCGGGTGGAGCTGGCTGCCGCGCGTAAAGCGGCAGGGCTGACGCAGGAGCAGCTTGCTGAGGCGTTGCGGGTCGATCGTAAGACGGTGATCGCGTGGGAGACTGGGCAGCACACTCCGCAGCCGTATGTTCGGCCGAAATTGGCGCACTTGCTGCAGCAGACGACGGCTGAGTTGAACGTCCTTGTGGACGGTTCTGATGAGCCGGTGGCGATTGATCGGGCCGATTTGGACGGTGCTTTTCGGTGGCTTGATGATCGTGCCGGGTGGGTGGATGGCACTGGTCGTCGTCGGGTCGGGGCTGCGCTGGCGGGTCTGCCGCGGCGGGGCGAGTCGGTTGGGCGTGGGGCGGTCGCAGATGCGTTGAGTCGTTACTACGGCGACGGGGGTCGGTACGTGGTCGGCGTGGGTGGGACTGAGTTGGCGACCAGCGTGGTGACTCGGGCGGAGTGGCTGGATCTTGCGTGTCCGCTGGGAGCCGGAGGGGACGACATGGCGTTGTCGCTGGCCGCGTCACCGGACCCTGTGGTGCTAGATGAGCGCGCGGCCGACGTGGCTGTTCGGCGGCTGGCTGAGGCTGTTGCTGGAGGTGCGCGGCTGGCTGACGCGCCGATGTATCGGCTGGTCGGTGTCGAGCCGGGACCTGCCGTGATCCGGGGGCGGGTCGAGGTCGCGTCGTTCCTGGACTACGCGTTGACGGTGGATCTGTTGGAGCGGGAGTTGGTTGACGCGCTCGCGGAGGAGCGGGACGAGCTGCCGTTGCGGGACGGGTTGCTGCCTGATCTGGCGTCGGTGTTCGGGCTGGAGGGACGCTTGTGTGCGGGTGGCGTGCTTGCACTGTGTGCGGTGGCTCGACCAGGTGATCCGTACACGGGGGAGCCGGACTATGCGCTGCTGGTGCAGGAGCGGTCGGCTGAGGTGGTGAACGCGGTCGGGCGGTTGGCGGTGATTCCGAAGGGGTTTCATGCGCCGTTGAACGATGTGCGTGCTGATGCGCGGATCGGGGCGACGTTGCTGCGGGAGATGGAAGAGGAGTTGTTCGGCCGCGGGGAGTTGGACAGCACTGGGGGTGCGCAGCGGGCTGCGGCGCCGATGCATCGGTCGCGGTTGTCTGAGCCGATGCGGTGGTTGACCGAGGTGCCCGGGCGGTTGCGGATGGAGTGCACCGGGTTCGGGCTGAATCTGGTGAGCGGCAACTACGAGTTCGCTTGCCTGGTCGTCATCGAGGATGACGAGTTCTGGACGCGGTTCGGTGGGCAGATCGAGGCGAATTGGGAGTCTGCGGGGTTGCGGCTCTATTCGTCGTTGGATGCCGATTCTGTGGAGCATTTGGCAAGGGACGAGTCGTGGAGCAACGAAGGGTTGTTCGCGTTCCTGCAGGGGGTCAGGCGGCTGCGTGAGGTCGGTGGGGAGCGTGTGGGTTTGCCTGCGGTTGAGTGGCGGGTGGACTAGTTGGTCGCGGATGGCCAGCGGACGGTCATGACGATGGACGGTGCCAGGGCTTCCCATGAGTGGTCGATGCCCGCACCCCACATGATGTAGTCGCCGGGACGGGTCATGGTCTTGGTGCCTTCGGTGAGGTCCACGCGGAAGTGGCCTTCGACCAGGATGACCAGGGTGGTTCGCTGGTCGTCGGAGGTCCACTCGGGGCGTTTGTCGCCTTCGGGGTGGGTGCCCCACTTGACCTCGACATCCTTCGAGGCGCGGATGCCCTGGGACGGGTCGATGAAGTGGCCGACCAGCCAGCCGCGGGTCTCGGTGGTGTCGTCTGCGGCGTTTCCGCTGGACCAACCGTGGCTCACTTGCCGATCTCCCATTCGATTGGTGGCATGTTCACTCGTTCGCCTCCGGTTTCGGTGAGGCGTCGGAGTCCTTGCAGCATGGCGAAGAGTCCTTCGTTGCTCCACGCTACATCACCCAATAGTTCGCCTACGAGGTCTGGGTCTTGGGTGGAGTAGCGGCGCAGTGCTGACGATTCCCAGTTGGCTTCGACCATTCCGCCGAACTGGTCCCAGAATTGTTCGTCTTCGATGACGATGAGGCTGGCGTATTCGTAGTTTCCGCTGACCAGGTTGAGGCCGAAGGCGGTGCATTCCATGCGCAGACGGCCGGGTGCTGCGGTGAGCCAGCGCAGGGGCTCGGAGAGGCGGGTGGGGTGCATGGGGTCGGCGCTGCGTTGGTCGCCGATGGTGCTGTCGATGTCGGCGCGGCCGAACAGTTCCTCTTCCATCTCGCGCCGCAGGGTGGCGCCTACCTGGGCGTCGGCGCGGACGTCGGTGATGGGCTGGTGGAAGCCCTTCGGGATCACCGCGAGGCGGCGGGCGGCGTTGACGACGTGGCCGGAGCGCTCTTGGACGAGCAGCAGGTAGTCGGCTTCGCCGCGGAAGGGGTCGGCGGGTCGGGCGATGGCGGTCAGGGCCAGGGCTCCACCTGCGCAGAGTCGGTTGGCGACGTTGAGCAGCGTGGATGTGTCCGGTAGGTAGCGGTCGCGCAGAGGCTGGGACCGTGTTCCGGTGGTGAGGGCGTCGATCAGTTCGCCTTCGAGTAGATCCATCGTGAGCGCGTACTCGACGAACGGGGCGATGCCCGCGGTGCCGCCGATGGTCTGCGGGCCGATGTCGATACTGGTCAACCGATACAGCGGGCTGTCGACCAGGCGGACGCCGAGGGTGAGGGTTTCGGCGAGTCGGTTCACTGCGGCGGTGGCGGCTTGTTCGTCCAGGCCGAGCGGCACGTCGGGGATGCTGGTGGTGGCGCGTAGGCGGTCGTGGCGGGGGAGCAGTGGGCACGCGAGGTCGAGCCAGGTCGGGCGGGTGTGGATGCTGGTGGCGAAGTGCTGGTCGCCGAATCGGGCGCGGTAGAGGCCGTGGTCGCCGTAGTACTCGGTGAGGGCTGCGGCGACGTCGGCTTGGGTGACTTGGGCGCGGCGGTGGCCGCGGTCTTGGATGTCGTGGGTGGTCAGCTCGGTGGTGCGGGCGGCTACGCGGTGGCGGGCTGTTCCGGCTTGCCATCCGGCGTGGCGGTCGAGCCAGTCGAGGGCGGCGCCGATGTTGGGGTCGCCTGCGAGTCGGTCGTGGGTGGGGCTGGGGGCCGTCGTGGTCAGGGCTGTGAAGCGGGCTTTGGCGGCGGGTGTGGCCCGGTCGAGCGCTGTGTCGAGGAGCTGTTGCATTTCCGATTGCGGTTTTGCCGTGGGTTTCTGGTGCCAGGCGGCGACGGTGCGGGCGGATATGCCAAGGTGTGCGGCGAATGCTTCCTGACTGAGGCGTAGCGCGTCCTGCAGAGCGCACGCCGTGCGGCCGGTCCAGGCGCTAGCCCGGGTCATCGGATTCCCGTTTGTGCGGCGTTTGTGCGGTGGTTCTGCGGTGCTTGTGCATGGGGATTCGTGGTGAATCGCCCTTGAATTATGGGTATGGAAATCACCTGGATCTCACCGCTTGCGCCGGACGTGCCGGGCGACGTCGCTCAGGTCGCGTTGCATGGTGTTGAGCTGTTCGGTGACCTCGGTGAGTCGCCGTTCGAGCGAGTCCAAACGCGACAGGACACGGTTCTCGGTGTCGACGCGTTCATCAGTGCGCGGCGGGATTCGGCCTTCGAGCACGGCGCTGAGGTGTTCGGGGTGCAGGCCGAGTGTGGTCGAGAGGGCTTCGAGGGTGCGGGCGCTGCGGCGGCGTTCGACGGTGTGGTGTTGCAGTTCGCGGACGATGGCCTGCGAGACGTGGGAGCGTTCGGCAAGTTCGCGTTGGCGCCAGCCGAGCGCTGTCACGCGGTCGTTGATGACGCTCGCGACTGCCGACCAGTCTTCCGACACGTATTCCTCCGTGCTCCGCCTTCGGGGCTGAGATTAGCGGTTCCGTTCTTGACCCGCTGCCGTGTGGGCATTCGCCCCGGCAGATCAGACCACTTCTCGGGACGAAATCATCCCGTCTCAGTACTGAGGACTTCCACCATGAGCACCGCTATGTCCACGGCCGGGCGATCGGCCTTTCACACCATTCACGAGACGGCTTGGATTCTCGGTGCTCCGCTGTGGCGGGTGCGTCGGGCGATCCGGCGGGGGTCGCTGCGGACGGCGCGGCGGCATGGGCGCCTGGTGGTGCCCGGTTGCGAGATATCGCGGTGGCTCGACGCCGCGGGGGTGCGACGTGAGCACTGAGCTGCGGTTGATCGGGATCGCGTGGCGGCTGGATCGGCTGCGCTGGGTGCCGACTGAGGTGTTGGACGAGGTCGTGCGGCGGGAAGGCGAGTGGACGACGGACCCGCCGGACTGGTCGGGGACCGATCGGGAGGTGGCTGCGGAGCTGTGCTCGGGGTGCTCGGTTCGGGACGAGTGCCTGGAGCTGGAGTTGCGGACCGCGGGGGCGGACACGGTGGGCGTGTGGGGCGGGCTGGGGGATGAGGACCGGCGCGCGCTGTACCCGTTCTGGTTGCGTCGTGGTGAGCGGGTCGAGCGGGGGCCACTCGCATGATCAATCTGACGGTGACGCAGGTGCTCGCTGGTGGTGGCGGGCTGGTGGTGTTGTTCCTGGTCTGGCGGGCTGGGGCTCGACGGGCGAAGGCGGCGGCTGAGGCCGCGCGCGGTGGTGCGCGGTTGGTGTCGCTGGTGGGGCGGGTGCTGTTCAACGCGGGGCTGATCGTGGCCGTTCAGTGGGTCGTCATCACGCATCAGGGTGGCCCGTGGTTGTTGCTGGCGGTGCTCGGGTTGCCAGCGCTGTTCGCGGCCTATGCGCTCACTCGGGCGTTGACGGTGACGACGGTGGACAACTCGCGGCGGCGGCGATGAGCGGGGAGCTGGTGAGGGCCGCGCTGGACGCGGAGCTGGTGGAGTCTGCGCCGGTGCGGCCGAGGGTGTCGTGGTGGATGCGGTCGCCGTGGGTGCCGGTGTGGCTGAAGAGCTGGCGGGATCTGGTGGCGGTCGTGGTGCGGGCGCCGTGGGCGGTGCTGGGTGCTGTGGTGCGCGGGCTGGTGATGGTGGCGCGGTGGTGGCGTCGGTGGGTGACGGTGCGGGACTACCGGGATGCCGCGGAGCAGTCGGAGAAGTTGGCGGACAAGTTCGAGACGATCCGAGCGTTGACGCTGTTCCGGTGGAAGGTGACCGCGGCTGTCCTGGTGGTCGCTGCGGTGGTCGTGGCCGTGCTGGACCTGCTGTACGGGGTGCTGTGGGTCGTGCTGGGGCTGGTGGCCGTGGTCTTGGCTGTGCTGGGACGGCGGCGTGAGGGGAGTCCGGGGCGGCGGGCGGTGTTGGCGGGGCCGCGGGCGTTGACCTGGACGATGGACCCGCAGGTGCTCATCGATGCGTTCCGTGACGCGAAGCTGATCGGCAAGGACGAGTCGCTGCGGTTGGTGGAGCGGGCGACGCGGGCCGGTGCTGGGTGGGCGGTCACGGTGGACCTGCCGGCGACGCGCAAGGCGACCGATGTGATCAAGAACCGGGAGGCGTTGGCGTCGGCGCTGGCTGTGGATGAGGTACAGCTCAGCGTGGAGCGGGTGCGCGGCAACGGTGGGCACGCTGGTCGGGTGGCGATGTGGGTTGCCGATGCCGATCCGTACGCGACACCACCGGTGCGGACGCCGTTGTTGGATGTGGAGCGGTGGGACGCGTGGCGGCCGGTGCCGTTCGGGCGGGACGCGCGGGATCGGCGGGTGGACTTGCCGCTGGTGTGGACGTCCGTTCTGGTGGGTGCGATTCCCAGGCAAGGCAAGACGTTCGCGGCTCGGTTGGCTGCGGCGGGGTTGATCCTGGACCCGTTCACGCGTCTGTATGTGGCGGATTTCAAGGCCGGGAAGGACTGGGACGCCGCTGGGCAGGTGGCGCACCGGTTCATGTCGGGGGATGACCCGGAGCACGTGTTGGCGCTGGTGGGCTGGTTGATCGAGCTGGTGTCCGAGGTGCAGGGCCGGTTCCGGCGGATGCGTGCGTTGGACGACGTGGTGTGTCCGGAGTCGAAGGTGACTCCGGCGATGTCGCGGGACATGCCGATCACGGCGTTGTTCGTGGATGAGGTGCAGGTGCCGTTGGAGGACCGGACGCCGGTTCGGGTGCACGATCGGCGGCTGGCGGCCGGTGAGTACGTCGGGGAGTTGCTGACGTGGTTGGCGAAGAAGGGTCCTGCGGCGGGGATCGTGCTGGTGTTGGCGACGCAGCGGCCGGACTCGAAGACGATTCCGTCGGGGTTGCGGGCGGTGTTGGGGTCGCGGTTCGCGTTGCGGGTGATGGACTGGCGGGACTCGAACATCGTGCTCGGGGAGCAGATGAACACCCGTGGGTATGACAGCAGTCGGCTGTTGGCGTCGCACAAGGGTGTGGGCATCCTGCGGCCGGACGGGGAGACCCAGGCCGGGGCGGATGTGCTGGCGGTGACGGTGCGGACGTTCTACATGCCGAATGAGGATTGGCGCACCATCTGCGCTCGCGGCCGGGAGCTGCGGGAAGCCGAAGGGACGCTGACCGGTCAGGCCGCTGGGCAGGACACGGCCCTGGTCCTCGATCACACGGCGGCGGCGAAGGCGATCGGGGCCGGTACGGGTGCTGGTGGGCCGGTGTGGTGGCCGGGTGGGTTGCCGGAGCCGTTGGCGGCGGTGGTGGCTTACCTGGGTGATGACCTGGAGGCGCGCGAGTTCGTGCCGACCGCGGAGTTGGTGGAGGCGCTGGAGGTCGAGCCGACAGCGTTCGCCCGGCAGATGGTCGGGCTGGGGTGCAAGCCGCTGCGCAACCGGACACCTATGGAGGACGGCGAGGTCAGACGGGTACGCGGCTACCTCACCAGCGACATCCGCGCGGCGGTCGAGCAGGCATCTCGTGGTGATTTCAGCGCTCCTGTCGACGCCGGACCGAGCGAGTCGTGAGCAGGGCCGAGGAGACCACCGTGCGACTCCCCACCGAAATTCCCGTGCTCAATCAGCGCGCGAGTCGAACTCTTCTTGCCATACTGGTCGAGCTGACCACTGTCGAACTGCTGGACGAAGAGGTTGACCGTGACTCGTGAAATCAGCTTGAACCCGTGGGCGACGCTCGATGACCTCATGGGGATCGAGATCGTGGCGCACGTCGTGGACGAGCGCGTCGGGGCGTTGGCCTTCTACGGGCGGTGCTCGACCGAGGACAACCAGGACCCGGAGACGTCGTTGGGGTGGCAGCAGGGCAACGCGGCGAAGTTCGTGGGGCCGCTGGGTGGGCGGATCGTGGCCGAGTTCTTCGACATCGGGCAGTCGCGGTCGGTGCCGTGGGAGCGGCGGGAGGCTGGGGCGCGGTTGCTGGCGGCGCTCAAGGACCCGGGGCGGACGTGGACGGGTGTGGTGGTGGGTGAGGGCACTCGGTGTTGGTTCGGGAATCAGTTCTCCCTGATCGCACCCCGGTTCGCGGCGTATGGGGTTGACCTGTGGGTTCCGGAACTCGGCGGGAAGTTCGACCCGCGCAATCCCTCGCACAAGATGCTGATGAGCGTGCTTGGGGGCATGAGCGAGTCCGAGCGGCAGCATGTCCAGGCCAGGGTGCGGGCTGCGATGGACGCTCAGGTGGTCAACGAGGGGCGTCACCAGGGCGGGCGGGCTCCGTATGGCTACCTGGTGGTCGACGCCGGGCCGCACCCGAACCCGCGTAAGGCCGCGGAGGGGTTCCGGCTGCGGGTGTTGACCGTGGATGAGCCACGCGCCGAGGTGGTGCGCCGGATTTTCGCGGAGTACCTGGATGGCAATGGCGATCGGGCTATCGCGACCTTGTTGAATCGGGAAGGTGTGGCGTGTCCGTCGGCGAATAGGCCGGAGCAGAATCGGCACAGGCTCGCGGATGGTTGGCAAGGCAGCACTGTGCGCGCGATTCTGGATAATCCGCGCTACACCGGTTACGCGGTGTTCGGTCGGTGGGCCAAACACGAGATGCTGATGGACCCCGACGATGTGGCCGCGGGGCACGTGACCCGGTTCCGCCGTGCCAGCCCGGACCGGATCGTGCGGTCGCGGGAGCAGGCGCACCCGGAGATCGTGTCGGTGGAGAGGTTCACCGAGGTCCAGTTGAGGCGCCGGGCGAAGTCGGCCGGCGGGTTGGACACCGCCCGCAAGGCCGAACGCGGCCCGAACGCCGCGGCGCGTACCTACCTCTTGCGGGGCATCGTGCGGTGCGGGGTGTGCCACCGGAAGATGCAGGGCGCCACGATCCGCAGGGGCGCCTACTACCGGTGCACCGCCCGCACGATGGCGCCGGGTTCGGCGGCGTTGGCCGGACATCCGAAGACGGTCAACCTGCGTGAGGACGCGGTGGTGGATGTGGTCAACGACTGGATCGGTGGTCTGTTCCACCCGGACAACGTCGACCACACCGTGGCGACCCTGCTGGGCGCACAACCGGACGTGACGGGCCGAGCGAGCCGTGAGGACGCGAAGGCTCGGAAGGCGGACGCGGAGGGTCGCTTGCGGCGGTTCCAGGCCGCGATCGCGGCGGGAGTGGACCCGACGGCGATGGTCGAGGCGATCAACCAGGCGCAAGCGGAGAGGGCGGCGGCGCAGGCCGAGATCGACAACGCCCCGGCAAGTGGCGCGCTGGACCCTGCGGAGATCTACGCGATGATCGACTCACTCGGCGACATCGGCGCCACCCTCAAGGACGCCAAGCCGGAAGGGTTGAACCGCCTGTACCGGGAACTGGACCTGAGCATGGTCTACAAACCAGAAGAGCAGGCCATCGATGTGACGGCCTGCCCCCGTGTAGCTAGTGCGTGTGTCCGAGGGGGGACTTGAACCCCCACGCCCGTTAAGGGCACTAGCACCTCAAGCTAGCGCGTCTGCCATTCCGCCACCCGGACTCGCGGGAGCCCCGCGTGGTGTGGGCATACCTTATCCGACCGCGCCTGCCTGTCCCAAACCGGGGCGCTCGCCTGGCGAGGGGGGTGGTAGGAAGGCGGGGTGACGCAGCAGCAGAGTGCAGACCAGCCCCACGACACCAGTCTGGCCGAGGAGGAGTCGGTCTCGCTGACCAGTGAGCTGATCCGGATCGACACGACCAACACCGGGGACCCCGCGACCGTCGTCGGTGAGCGGGTCGCCGCCGAGTACGTGGCCGAGAAACTGACCGATGTCGGCTATGACATCACCTATGTCGAGTCCGGGGCCAAGGGCCGGGGCAACGTCATCGTCCGGCTCGAGGGGGCCGACTCGAGTCGGGGGGCGCTGTTGGTGCACGGGCACCTCGACGTGGTTCCCGCCGACCCCTCCGAGTGGTCGGTGCACCCCTTCTCCGGGGCCGTGCAGGACGACTACGTCTGGGGTCGCGGCGCGGTCGACATGAAGGACATGCTCGGGATGACCCTGGCGACGGCCCGCCGGTTCAAGCGGGACGGGATCGTGCCGCCGCGGGACCTGATCTTCGCGTTCCTGGCCGATGAGGAGGCCGCGGGGACCTACGGCTCGCAGTGGCTGGTGGAGAACCGGCCCGAGCTCTTCGAGGGCGCGACCGAGGCCATCAGCGAGGTCGGCGGGTTCTCGATCACCGTCAAGGACGGGGTGCGGGCCTACATGATCGAGACCGCCGAGAAGGGCATCGCCTGGATGCGGCTGCGGGTGCGCGGGCGCGCCGGGCACGGCTCGATGGTGCACGAGGACAACGCGGTCACCAAGCTCACCCAGGCCGTCGCCAAGCTCGGCACGCACAAGTTCCCGCTGGTCCTGACCGACTCCGTGCGCGAATTCCTCGCCGCCATCACCGAGCTGACCGGGATGGAGTTCGACGAGGAGGACCTCGACGGCTCGGTCGCCAAGCTCGGCGCCGTCGCCCGGGTGGTCGGGGCGACCATCCGCGACACCGCCAACCCCACCATGCTCACCGCCGGGTACAAGGCCAACGTCATCCCCTCGGTGGCCGAGGCCGTCGTCGACTGCCGGGTGCTGCCCGGCCGCCAGGCCGCCTTCGAGCGCGAGCTCGACGAGCTGCTCGGCCCCGACGTCGAGCGGGAGTGGATCTCCACCCTGCCCCCGGTGGAGACCACCTTCGACGGCGCGCTGGTCGACGCCATGACCGCCTCGATCACCGCCGAGGACCCGGGCGCCAAGACCATGCCCTACATGCTCTCCGGCGGCACCGACGCCAAGGCCTTCCACACGCTGGGCATCCGCTGCTTCGGCTTCGCGCCGCTGCGGCTGCCCGCCGACCTCGACTTCACCGCGCTGTTCCACGGTGTCGACGAGCGGGTGCCGGTCGACGCGCTCAAGTTCGGCACCCGCGTTCTCGACCGGTTCCTTCGCAACAGCTGACCCTAGTATCGCCGGGTGACCGAACGCCTCGTCCTCGCCGACGGGGCTGAGCTGTCCCTGACCAGGGGCGGAGACCCCGACGCCGAGGTGACGGTGGTCCTGTCGCACAGCTACGCGCAGGACCACCGGGTCTGGCACAAGGTCAGCGCCCTGCTCCCCGAAGCGACCGACCACCCGATCCAGGTCCTGGCCTACGACCACCGCGGCCACGGGGCGTCCACACCCGCCACCCGGGCCACCGCCACTGTCGAGCGGCTGGGTGACGACCTGGCCGAGCTCGTCACCCAGGTGTTGCCCCACGGACGGGTGGTCTTGGTCGGGCACGGCATGGGCGGTCTGACCCTGATGGCGCTGACCGCGCGGCACAAGGACCTCTTCGCCGAACGCGTCGGCGGGCTCGCGTTCCTCGGCACCGCGGCGGGCTGGCTGGCCGAGACCTCCACCGCCTGGCCGAGCACGGTGGGCAGGTTCGTCCAAGACCTCAAGGCCGTCCTCGGCGGCCGGATCGTCAACCGCGTCACCGAGCGCCTGGACAAGGCCAAGACCACCGGCCTGCGCTGGCTGCTGCTCGGCGAGGACCCCGAACCCGACGACGTCCGGCTGGTCGCGGACATGATCGCCGCGCACTGGCCGGACACCGTGGCGCTGTTCCGACCCGGCCTCGACCGCTACGACCGCGCGGCGGCGCTCACCATCGCCGCGGGCACGCCGCTGGTAGCCGTGGTCGGCGACCGCGACCGGCTCGTCCCCGCCGCGCACGCCGAGGCGCTGGCCCGCTCGGCGGACGACGGGACCGCGGTCGTGCTGCCCGGACTCGGGCACATGCTGCCGCTCGAGGGCGCCGCACAGGTGCTGCCTCGGCTGGTCGGGTTGATCAACTCGGCACTTCGCGGCTGAACCGCGCGTCGACTGGCCGCGTAGGGGCAATCGCGGTTTGCTGTGCGCGAAAACGGAGGTGCCCATGCCCGAGTTCGTCAACGGACTCCCCTTGCATGCCCTGGTCGTCCACGCCGTGGTGGTGCTGATCCCGCTCGCCGTGCTGGGGGCCATCCTGATCGCGGTGTGGCCCGCGGCGCGCAGGCGCTTCGGCTGGCTGGTCGTGGTGGCCGCGGGCGTCGGCGCCGCGCTGACGCCGATCGCGACCGAGAGCGGTGAGAACCTCGAGCGCAGGCTGCCGCAGAACCCGCTGATCGAGACGCACCAGGAGCTGGGGGACCGGCTGATCTGGTTCGTGCTGCCGCTGTTCGTCGTGGTGCTGGCGCTGATGCTCGTGCACACCGCGGCGGCCCGGTCGACCGCGACCTGGACGAACTCGGCGCTGATCGTGCTGGCGGTGCTGACCATCGGCGCGGGCGTCGCCTCGGGCATCCACGTCTACCGGGTCGGCGACGCGGGCTCGCGCGCGGTCTGGGACGGCACCGAGAACCTGCCCGCCCGATAGGCGACGCGGATGCTTCACGTGGCGATGGTGCAGGCCGCGCCACCGCTGTTCGACCTGGACGCGGGGTTGGCGCTGTTCGAGTCCCTGCTCGAGCGGACCTCGGGAAGCGATCTCGTGGTGTTCCCCGAGGCGTTCGTCGGCGGGTACCCGAAGGGCGCGACCTTCGGCGCGCCAGTGGGGGACCGGTCGGCTGAGGGGCGCGCGCTGTTCGCCCGCTACCGGCGCAACGCCATCGAGGTGCCGGGCGAGTCGTTCGAGCGGCTGCGGTCCGCGGTCGCGGCAGCCGGCCGGTACGTGGTCGTCGGCGTGATCGAGCGGTCCGGGCACACGCTCTACTGCGCCGCGCTGCTGTTCGGACCGGACGGGACCCTGCTGGCGCACCACCGCAAGCTCGTCCCCACGGCCGCCGAGCGCCTCATCTGGGGGCAGGGCGACGCCTCGGACATCGCCGTCGTGCCGACCGACATCGGGCGGATCGGTCTGGCGATCTGCTGGGAGAACTACATGCCGCTCTACCGCGCCGCGCTCTACGCGCGGGGAGTGGAGCTCTACTGCGCGCCGACGGTCGACGCGCGGGACGTGTGGACCTCGACCATGCGGCACATCGCGGTCGAGGGGCGGTGTTTCGTGCTCTCGGCCAACCAGTACGCCGTCGCCGCGGACTACCCGCCTGACTTCCCGGTCCCGGGCCCAACGGTGATCCGCGGCGGGAGCTGCGTGGTCGACCCGTTCGGGGAGCTGCTGGCGGGCCCGGTCTTCGACCGCGCGGAGGTCGTGACCACGGACCTCGACCTGGACCTGTTGGACGGCGCGTACCTCGACCTCGACGTCAGCGGCCACTACGCCCGCCCAGACCTGCTGCGGCTCGACGTGACGCCCGCGCCGCCACGAACTCCGACCGCCGGAGACCGGCTCAACGGGCATTGACGACGCCCAGTCGAGTCGTCCCGAACGTGTCACGCGCGCACCCGACTCGGGGATTGCCCACCCGACCTCGCGGCTCGACGATCGGAAGGCGACTCCGCAGTGGCCTGATGGAAGCGGGTGCTCGACGATGTCGATGCGTGGAAGAGTTCTCGGCGCGGTCCTGTGCCTGCTCAGTGCCTCGGTCGTCTTCGCCGCGGCGCCCGCTCAGGCATCGGAGGCGGGGTGCGCCTCCCCGGGATCGCTGAACTGCCTGCGCATCACCAGCGACGCCCGTGCGGGCAGCCTGGACATCGAGAAGCCCGCCGACGCGCACTCGTACCTGAGGTTCCTGGCCTCCGGCGGCGACCGCTCGTTCTGGAAGGTCGAGCAGAACGCGGACTTCACCTTCCGCATCCGCAACCTGGCCAGCGGGAACTGCGTGGACGTCTGGCGCACCAACGGTTACCTCGACCAGTGGGAGTGCGTCGGGCAGACCAGCCAGCGCTGGCACCTGGTCCCGTTCGCCGCCGACCTGTCCAGCTACTTCATCGAGCAGGAGGACACCGGTCGCTGCTTCACCCTCGACGGCGACGGCTTCGTCCTCGTCGACGACTGCCGCGCAGGCGAGAGCACGCAGTCCTTCCGGCTCGGTGTGGACGGCAGTTCCCTGCCCGGCACGAAGAACTTGGCCACCAGGTACGCGATGGCGCGCTGCGACAAGAACCCGCAGACCTGCGACTGGAAAGAGGACAAGACCAAGTACCCCGCGTACCTGGCCCCCGCCGAGTGCGTGAGCCAGCTGGTCAAGAACGCCACCCCGAACGAGGCGATGTACGCCCGCACCTGGATGCACACCGTCGGGTGGCAGAACACCGTGGGCGGCAGCGTCAGCGTCTCCACCGACATCGGCGTGGAACTCGGTATCAAGGCCAAAGTGACCACCCAGGTGCAGGCGAACTACGCGCACTCCTGGATCGGGTCGGAAGCGGTGTCGGACACCGTCACCATCAAGCTCCAGCCCGGTGAGTACGGCTGGGTCACCCGCGCGGCGTTGCTGAAGAAGGTGACCGGCACCTGGACCCTCGACATCGACGGCAGGCGCTGGACGCAGAAGGCCACCATCGTCATCCCGGCCAAGGACGGCACGGACAACAAACTGAGCGCGCTGGTGCTCAAGGCGGGCAAGACCCCGCCCACCGACTGCAGGGGCTGACCCCCGGGAGACGTAGGGGCACGGTCGCGGGCCGACAGGATCAGGAGCCCTCGGCGCTGCCCAGCCAGTGGGGCAGCAGCTGCCGAACTCAGCCGCTCACCCGGTCGGCAGGGTCAAGGCCGCGGTCACCGTGGGGGAGGGTGTCGAGTTCTTCGGCGATCAGGAGTTCGGGGTCGAACTCCATGCCGGTGAAGTGGCCGGCCAGCTCGAGGGAGAGCACGCCGTGCAGGCGGGTCCAGAAGGACAGGGCGCGGTGCAGGGTCGGGGCGGGCGCGGGGTGGTCGAAGGCCCACGTGCGGTGGTCCCGCAGGTGGGCGTCGAACGGCGTTGTCCGCGTGTCCGCGGGCGGGGCGCCGCAGGCTTCGAGCAGGACCGCCATGACCTCGAACGAGATCGCGGTGATGTCGTCGGGCGCGTGGTAGCCGGGGACCGGCGTGCCGTAGATCAGGAAGTACCGCTGCGGGTCGTCGCGGGCCCACTCCCGGATGACGCCGGCCAGCCCGAGCAGGTCGGTGCCGGAGTCGAACGCGGCCCGGACGGTGTCGGCGAGGCTTCGGTAGGCGTCGCGGATCAGGGCGGTGATCAGGTCGTCGCGGCTGGCGAAGTAGCGGTAGAGGGCTGGGCCGCTCATGCCGACCTGCTTGGCGATCGCGTTGAGCGAGAGCGCGGGCACGCCCGCCGCGGCGATCTGCTCCCACGCGTGCTGCTTGATCTCGGCGCGCACCTGGGCGCGGTAGCGCTCCCGCGAGCTCTGGCCAACCGGGTCTGTCATGAGCCCGCTCCTCCCTGGTCGACGTGATACCGCCGAAGTCAAGTTAGAGCATCTCACTGTTGCTGTTGACAGTGCGACTCGGCGAGTTATAGCTTCTAACTATTCGAAGAGCCGCTAACAAGTCGGGGAGCCAAGCATGATCGACAACCACAGGTCCACCCGCGCCACCTCCGCGCGCTCGGTCCGCCTGCGCGCCGCCCTGGTCGCGGTCCCGCTGGCCGCCGGGCTCCTCGGTGTCGCCACGCCCGCCCAGGCCGCCACCGCAGGCCAGGACGTCACTTCCGGCCGCGCCACGTCGCTGACCTGCCAGGGCAAGGGCATCGACCCCGCCGCGAAGATCCACTACCGGACCGAGACCTTCGTCGAGGCGCCGCTGAGCACCGTCTGGCGGGTGCACACCGACCTGGAGGGCTGGCCGTCCTGGCAGACGGCCGTCACCACGATGAAGCGCCTCACCCCGGGACCGCTGCGCGCGGGCTCGCGGTTCCGCTGGACCACCCCGGCGCCCCCCACCCCGGCGACCCCGGCCACCACCCTGGTGATCACCTCGTCGGTCCAGCAGGTCCAGCGCGAGCGCTGCGTCCGGTGGAGCGGGCCCGCGATCGGCGACGGGCTGCGCATCGACCAGGGCATCCACGTCTGGACCTTCACCGAGGTCCACGGCGGCGTCATCGTCCGCACCGAGGAGAGCTGGACCGGCGCCCAGGTCGAGGCCGACCCGGACACCGCCACCCAGTACCTCGCGCCGGGTCTCGACTTCTGGCTGGCCGACCTCAAGCGCGCCGCCGAGGCCCGCTCCTGCGACCACTGAGCCCGGACCACGCGCCCGAACCCACGCCCTGGAGGAGAAAGACGATGACCACAGCAATAGCGACCGCCACCGCGGTGCGACCCGACCACACCGATCGCGGCTCGCGCGCCGTCCTGATCGCGGTCTGGGCCGCACCCGCCCTGGTGCTCGGCCAGTTCGCCCTGATCGCGGGCATCCCGATCGCCGTCGTGCTGGTGGGCGCCCTGCGCAACCCGCGCTCACGCGCACTCCGCTGGTGGGCGGGCGCTCTCGGGGCCGCCTACGCCGCGCCGGTGGCGCTCTGGCTGATCGGGCCGAGCAGCGCGCCGAGCCTGTCGAAGTACCTCAGCCCCACCGCCACCGCGGGTCTTGTCGCGACCGGCGTCGCCGTGGCCATCGCGCACCACGTCTTGCGTGGACGCTCCGGCGAAAAGGTCGTCTGAGCAGGGCACTGCTGTGGGCCGGACGGAGCATCCCGTCCGGCCCACAGCAGTCGCTCAGCCCTCGGCGAGGATCTCGTCGATCTGCCCCATCGCCAGCCGCATGCCGTCCTGCATGCCCATGGCCAGCAGCTGCTCGAGCTGCTCGGCGCCGGCGAAGGTGGTGACGGTGACCATCCGCGTCCCGCCGTCGGTCGCCTCCAGGGTGACCACGTTGCGGGTGGGGTCCATGGTGCTGACCGGCTCGCCGCCGTCGTCGGCGAAGCCGTCCTCGAACTCCAGCCGGTGCGGGGCCTCGATCGCGGTGAACCGCCACCAGCCGCGCGGCTTCTCGCCCTCCGGGCCGGTCATATGGTAGCCGGACCGGCCGCCCACGGTGAAGTCGTGCACCTCGAAGGTCGCGGGCCAGGTCGGCGGGCCCCACCAGCGTTCCAGCTGGCGCGGGTCCGCCCACACCTGCCAGACCCGCTCGACCGGGGCGTCGAACTCGGCCACGAACGTCAAGGTCAACGCCTCGACGTCCTTGTGCGTGCTGGTAACGGTCACGACTCGGTCCTCTTCTCTCGGTCCTCGGACAGGATGTCCTCGATCGCCCGGGCGCGGTGGTGCCAGATCTGCTCGTAGGCGTCGAGCAGCCGGGCGGCCCGGCGCAGGATGTCGGGGTTTCCCCGCACGATCTGCTCCCTCCCGC
The DNA here is from genome assembly GCF_030269645.1 of Actinokineospora sp. NBRC 105648. Lineage (GTDB taxonomy): Bacteria > Actinomycetota > Actinomycetes > Mycobacteriales > Pseudonocardiaceae > Actinokineospora. The sequence goes on from NZ_BSTR01000003.1 coordinate 176,479, forward strand.
GCCGCTGCTTGGTGACCAGCAGGGCGCGTTCCAACACCGCGACGTGCTTCTGCACGGCGGCGAAGCTCATGTCGTACCGGCGGGCCAGGGTGGACACGGACTGCTCCCGGCGCAGCACCTGCACGACGATGTCGCGCCGGGTCGCGTCGGCCAGTCCGTGGAACACGCGGTCCACCTCGTCGGCGTCGAGCTCATCTACAACCACACGGTTGTACATTAGGGACTGTCGACCGGGAGCGCAAGTGGTGAGTGGACAGTCGTCGTCGACGCGTCCCGCCGGTCCGCCGAGGAGGTGTTCTCCCCGGCACGGCGGCACTGGATCACGGCTCTGGATCATGGTGGCAGCACCGCGCTCGCGTCTGGCAGGATCGCGGTGTCGATGGGGGTTCGATGAGATGTGCGCGCTGGGTGCACTGGGTGGCGTTGTGCGTCACCTCGGCACAGTTGTTCGCCTGGTTCTTCCTGTCCAGTCCACCGCCGGGCATGGAGGACTGGATGGTCTACTGGTTCGTGGTGGCGGTGGTCGGCGTGGTGGGACTCGTGCTCACGGTGCCCACGCTGGTCGCGTTGATCGTCGCGGTGCGGGGCAGACACGCCTGGGGGTGGGGCCTCGTCGTGTACGGCGCGGCGTGGAGCCTGTGGCACGCCTACGGTTTCGGCGCGGTACTGCGCTGGTGGGCCCCCGGGGACGCGAATTTGATGTTCATCGCCTCCAGCACGACCGCCTCGGCGGTCTACCAGGCGCTAACCTGCCTGGGCTTCGCCGTGGTGGCCGTCGGAAACTCGGTGGACGCGCGGCTCCGGAACCGCTCTGATGGACGGGGACCCGACACCCCAGGAGCCTCCGTTTGTCCACAAGAGACAAATCTGCCGCCGCGGTGACGATCACCGTCGACATGGTGGAACACCTTGTCGCCCAACAGTTCCCGCACTGGGCCGGACTGCCCGTCGAGCCGGTGGCCCAACCGGGCGTGGACAACGCGACCTTCCGGTTGGGCGTGGACATGTCGGTGCGGCTGCCGCGGTTCGAGCGGTGGGTGGGGCAGGTCGAGCGCGAACACCGCTGGTTGCCGCACCTGGCGCCACTTCTGCCGCTGACGGTCCCGGTCCCGCTCGCCCGGGGCGCCGCGAGCCCGACCTACCCGTTCCCGTGGTCGGTCTACCGTTGGCTCCCGGGGGATCGCGCCCACCCCGACCGCCTCGACCAAGCCCAAGCGGCTGTGGACCTGGCCGGGTTCGGCACCGCGCTCTGGACCGCCGACGCGACCGGCGGGCCACCACCGGAGTGGAGCAACGGCTTCCGCGGGGTGGACCTGAACGACGACCGCGACTCGGCGGCTGTGGCGTGGCGGTTGCGCGAACGCATCGACGCCCTCGCCGATCACGTGGACACCGCCCGCCTGCACGCGGTGTGGCAGGCCGGGTTGGACGCGCCGCGCTGGGACCGCGCGCCGGTGTGGGTGCACGGTGACAACGCACCCGGGAACCTGCTCGCCGTCGGCGACCGGCTCACCGCGGTGATCGACTTCGGCACGCTGGCGGTGGGCGACCCGGCGGTGGACATGATCGCGGCGTGGACCCTGTTCGACGCGGACGCCCGCGCCGACTTCCGCGCGGCGGCCGGTGTCGACGACGCCACCTGGGCGCGTGGCCGGGTTTGGGGGCTGACCGCCGTGCTGCCCGCGCCGGACGAGCTCGACGACGCCGCCATGGCCAAGCTCGACGAGATCACCGGCTGACCCGAGCAGCGGCAGATCAGAGGGCACGGATCAGGCTGTGCAGTTCAACGGTTCAGCGGTTCAGCGGTTCAGACGATGACGCCCGGCAGCTCGCTCTTGCGCCGCTTGCGGCGCAGCCACACCTTGCGGGTGCCGTCGGCGTAGAGGCGCACGTTGGACAGCTCCCACCCGCTGAACTCCGCGTGGATCGCCAGCTGCGTGGCCGCCGTCACCCGCGACACCCCCGGCGGCAGCCGCAGCGGCCGGTACTCCCAATCCCCGTCGATCACCCCGTCGCTCATGGCCGCACCACCTGCACCCCTCCTCCGTTGCCGGACGCGACCACCACGAGACCGCTGCCCGGGTCGACGGCCACGGCGTCGGGCTGGCCGACAGTGGGGAACCGGTACCGCTCACGGGGTTCCTCGCCGCCCACGGCGTAGCCCACCACCTCGTTGGTCGCGGTCAGCGTGACCCAGGCGAGGTCCCGCTCGGCGTCGTAGGCGATGGCGAACGGCGCGCCCGGCACGGGGTAGCGCTGGCGCATCAGCAGCGGGTCGAGCGAGAACGCGAGCAGCGCGCCGCCGCGGGTGTCGGTGACCAGGACGCGCCCGTAGCGGTCGACGACACCGTTGGTGGCGCCCTCGCCCGCGCGCAGGCCCTGCCCGACGGTGCCCTTGCCGACGTCGAGCTGGAAGACCGCGTTGCGCAGCCGGTCGAGCACGACCGCGCCGGGGCCGGTGCTGAATACCTGGTCGGCGCTGAGCAGACCGCCGGAGATCACCCGCTGGACCCGGTCGCCGTCGAGCACCGCCACGCCCTTGCGGTCGCGGACCGCGACCAGCGTGCTGCCCTGGTAGGACACGGCGTCGGCGGGTCCACCGTCCAGGGTCGTCTCGGTGACCACGGCGTCGGGCAGCGACACGCGCGCGACGCCGGTGGGCAGGGCGGCCAGCAGCGGCCCGCCCGGGCTCGCGAGGGTCAGCGCCGACGCGGCGCCGGGCAGGGTCACCGCGCGGGGCGCCTTGTCCGGGGTGTCGAGGTCGTAGAGGTGGACGGTGCTGCCCGCGGCGACGGCCAGGGTACGGGTGCGCTCGTCCACGGCGAGGGCGGTGACCGGGTCGGCCAGCGGCAGCACGGTGCCCGCGGGCGTGACCGCCGGGGCGGGGGAGCGGGCAGCGGTGGCGGCGACCGGGTCGCCGGAGACCATGAGCTCGTCCTGCGGTGTGCCGTCCGAGGAGCAGCCCGCGGCGAGGGTGGCGACCACGGTGAGGGCGGCGACTGCGGGGACGACCAGGCGGGACAAACAGACCTCCGACGACGGGCGAGCTGGGGACCAGCCTCCAGCATCCCGCACCCGTCGACCAGGAGCCACGTCCGGGCCTGCGGGGTGTCTCACCCACCGGACACCCGGCGACGCGACCCGGCATGCCGATCATGCCAATGCCGTGACGTGCGGAATCACTGGATCCGGTGGGTAACTGACCCGGCTGGGTGAAGTTGACATCGTTTTGTAACACCCAGGGTGGTCAAGTCGACCCAGCAGGCACGAGTGCAGGAGGAATCAATGGCGATCGATCCGACGCACCTGCCCATCTTCGGCGATGCCGACCCGGCCGACCCACCGGCACCGGTGCGCGTCGCCAGCACGCTGCTGCTGGCCCACGTGGCGGTCACCGGCGGTCACCTCGCCCTGCTGGCCAACGCCTCCGGGCAGGACCTCTCGCTCGCGATCGTCCCGATGGGACTGAGCGCCTGGTTCGCGCTGAGCGTGCGCGCGGGCCGCGACTGGGCCCGGGCCGCCGCGCTGCTGCTGGCCGTGCTCGGCGTCGTGCTGGTGCTCGGACTGTCGACCGGGCCGGTGGACCTCGTCGGCGTCGCGCTCTCGATGCTGCTGGTCACCGCCGCCGCGGCGCAGATGTACCGCGCGGACGTGCGCGACTACTTCCAGCCCGGCGAGTCCCACTTGGGCGAACCCGACGAGGTCAGGGCAGACGTCGCTCCGGATAACCGAACTCGACACCACTGACGTCGTCGAGCGCCGCCCGGATCGCCGCGGGCAGCGTCAGGTCCTCCGCGACCAGCGAACCGCGCAGCTGGAGGGTGTCCCGCGCGCCCACGACCGGGGCGACCACCCCGGGCCGGTCGCGCACCCAGGCCAGCGCCACGGCCAGCGGCGAGGTGCCCAGCCCGTCGGCCGCGGTGACCACGGCCTGCACGATCCGCGCGGCCCGATCGGTGCGGTGGCGCTCCACGTACGGGCCGAACACCGCCGAGGCGCCACGCGAGTCCGCGGGCGTGCTGGTGCGGTACTTGCCGGTGAGCACGCCCCGACCCAGCGGCGCCCACGGCAGCACCCCCAGACCGTGGTGCAGGCACGCGGGCACGACCTCCCGCTCGACGCCGCGCTCCAGGAGCGAGTACTCGACCTGCGTGCTGACCAGCGGCGCCGCGCCGGGCACGGACGCCTGCCGGGCGGCCGCTGAGGCGGTCTGCCACCCCGCGTAGTTCGACAGGCCCGCGTAGCGCACCTTGCCGCTGCGCACCGCGGCGTCGACCGCGGCGAGGGTCTCCTCCAGTGGGACGGCGTCGTCCCAGGCGTGCAGCTGCCACAGGTCGATGTGGTCGGTGTCCAGCCTGGTCAGCGACCCCTCCAGGGCCGCGAGCAGCGCGCCCCGGGAGGCGCCGCCGCCGAAGGGCCCGTCGTGGCGGCGGGCCACGGCCTTGGTGGCCAGCACGACCCGCTCGCGTGGCACCAGGTCGTCGAGCAGGCCGCCGAGCAGCCGCTCGGCCTCGCCGTCGGCGTAGACGTCGGCGGTGTCGACCAGGGTGCCGCCCGCCTCGACGAACGCGGCCAGCTGGGCGGCCGCCTCGTCGGCGCCGGTGTCCCCGCCCCAGGTCAGCGTGCCCAGGCCCATCCGGGACACCAGCAGCCCACTGCGCCCGAGGTGTCGTTGTTCCACGACCGAGCAGCCTAGGCGGCCCGACACGCCGCGCCGGACACGCCACTCCGGCCCACTGGTGGCCGACCGCTACCGATGAGTAACCTCTGGCCCATGCGACTGGGACTGAACATGGGCTACTGGGGTGCCGGGAACGACGCCGCGAACCTCGAGCTGGCGAAGGAGGCCGACCGGCTGGGCTACTCGGTGGCCTGGGTGGCCGAGGCCTACGGCTCGGACGCGCCGACGGTGCTGGCCTGGGTGGCCGCCCAGACCGAGCGCATCGACGTGGGCAGCGCGATCCTGCAGATCCCGGCGCGCCGCCCGACGATGGCCGCGATGACCGCCGCGACCCTGGACACGCTGTCCGGCGGACGGTTCCGGCTGGGCCTGGGCGTGTCCGGCCCGCAGGTCTCCGAGGGCTGGTACGGGGTCAAGTTCGACAAGCCGCTGGGCCGCACCCGCGAGTACGTCGAGATCGTCCGCTCGGCGCTGCGCCGCGAGCGGGTCGACTACCAGGGTCAGCACTTCACCCAGCCGCTACCCGACGGCCCGGGCAAGCCGCTCAAGCTCACCGTGCACCCGGTGCGCGCGGAGATCCCGATCTACCTGGCCTCGATCGGACCCAAGAACCTCGAGCTCACCGGCGAGATCGCCGACGGCTGGCTGGCCATCTTCTACTCGCCCGAGCACGGCCGCGAGTCGCTGGAGCTGATCGCCAAGGGCCGGGCCAAGGCGGGCAAGACCCTCGACGGGTTCGACGTCGTGCCCACCACCCCGCTGGTGGTCGGCGACGACTGGCGCGCCGCCGCGGACACCGTGCGCCCCTACGCCGCACTCTACGTCGGCGGCATGGGCAGTCGGGAGCAGAACTTCTACAACAACCTGGCCGCCCGGATGGGCTACGAGGCCGAGGCGGCGCAGTGCCAGGACCGCTACCTCGAGCGCGACTACGCCGGTGCCGCGGCCGCGGTGCCGCTGGGCTTCCTGGACTCCACCTCGCTGCTCGGACCGGTGGAGCGCATCGCCGAGAAGATGCAGGGGCTGGCCGAGTCGGGGGTCACCACGCTGACCGTTTCGCCGATCCTGCAAGATCTGGAGCGAAGCAAGGCCGCCCTGCGGGTGGCCGTGGACGCTCTTGATCGCGCGGGAGTCGGCAGTTGAACTGGTTCCAGGCCATCATCCTCGGGGTCGTCCAGGGACTGACCGAGTTCCTGCCGATCTCCTCCTCGGCGCACGTGCGCATCGTCTCCGAGCTGCTGTTCAAGCAGGACGCGGGCGCCTCGTTCACCGCGGTGATCCAGCTCGGCACCGAGCTGGCGGTGGTGATCTACTTCGCCAAGGACATCTGGCGGATGCTCAAGGCCTGGTTCCGCGGCCTGGTCAAGGCCGAGGCCCGGCAGGACCCGGACTACCGGCTGGCCTGGTACGTGATCATCGGCTCGACCCCGATCGCCGTGCTCGGGGTGATCTTCAAGGACCAGATCCGCACCGACCTGCGCAACCTGTGGATCACCGCGATCGTGATGATGGTGTTCGCGGTGTTCCTGGCCATCGCCGACGAGACCGCCCGGCAGAGCCGCGACACGCTGACCCTCAAGGACAGCGTGATCATGGGCTTGGCGCAGGCGATGGCGCTGATCCCCGGGGTGTCGCGCTCGGGCGGCACGCTCACCGCGGGCCTGTTCCTCGGGCTGACCCGCGAGTCGTCCACCCGGTACTCGTTCCTGCTGGCCATCCCGTCGGTGTTCGGCGCGGGCATCTTCAGCATCCCGGACGTGCTCGACCGCTCCGGGCCCGGACCGCAGGCGTCGATCCCGCAGACCGTGGTGGCCACCGTCGTCGCGTTCGTGATCGGCTACGCCAGCGTGGCCTGGCTGCTCAAGTACGTCTCCAAGCACAGCTTCAGCGCGTTCGTCTGGTACCGGATCGCGCTGGGCGCGGTGCTCTGCGCGCTGCTGGCGACCGGGGTCGTCTCGCCCACCTGAGCGCCGACCGAATAGGGTCGGACCCGTGGCCACAGTCGTACTCCTCCGGCATGCCCGCTCGACCGCCAACGGCTCCGGTGTGCTCGCCGGGCGCAGCGAGGGCGTCGAGCTCGACGAGTCCGGGCAGCGGCAGGCCGAGGCGCTGGTCGACCGGCTCGCCTCGGTGGCGCTGCACTCCGTCGTGCGCTCGCCGCTGCTGCGCTGCGCGCAGACCCTCGCCCCGCTGGCCGCCGCGCGCGGGCTGACCCCGCTGGTCGAGGACTCCTTCGCGGAGGTCGACTACGGCGACTGGACCGGCAAGGCGATCAAGGACCTGCTCGCCGAGCCGCTGTGGAAGGTCGTGCAGCAGCACCCCTCCGGCGCGGTGTTCCCCGGCGGGGAGAGCCTGGCCGGGGTGCAGTCGCGGGCGGTCACCGCGGTCCGCGCGCACGACGCGCGGGTCACCGCCGCGCACGGCGACCGCGCGGTCTGGCTGCTGTGCAGCCACGGCGACGTCATCAAGTCCATCCTGGCCGACGCGCTCGGCCAGCACCTGGACTCGTTCCAGCGGATCGTGGTCGACCCGGCGTCGGTGAGCGTGGTGCGCTACACCGCGACCCGCCCGTTCGTGCTGCGGCTCAACGACTCCGGCTCGGAGCTGGCGGGGGTAGTTCCACCCGAGCCGAAGCCGGGGGAGGACCTGGAGAAGGCGGGCGAGGCGCCGGTCGGCGGCACCACCGGCCACCCCTGACCGCACCCGCGGACCGCGTGATCGCGAAGCGCACCACCCCGAAGAGGTCCCGACCGGGCAGTGCGACCGCGACCTCACCTTCCCGCGCTGGGCCGACCACCCACAGGCGGCGGTGCTCGATGAGGTCCGCGCTGATCTCGGGTGGGCACCGCGACACAAGGGTGAACTTGGCGCGTGCGCCGTCGGGGAACACGGCCCAGCCCGTGCGGTCGCCCGGTTCCAGCACCGCGGCGGTGATCCGGGTGGGCGGACCGGCCTGTCGCAACCGGGCGCGCTCGCGCGCCTTGGCCCACGCCCCTTCGTAGACGAAGAGCGCGGTGGCGGCACCGCCGACGGCCAGCCCCGGCGCGCTGGTGTCGGTCCACCCGAAGATCAGCAGGTGCGCGGCGACCGTCGCGGCGAAGGCGTCGAGGTACCCCCAGTTCGCCCCGGACGGGTCGTCGCCGCGCACGGTGGTCCCCTCATCTGGCCAGCAGTTGGATCTGGGCGAGCCGGACCGCGCCGTCGAAGGTGAGGCGGTGGTGGCGGTGCGGGCTCGACACCGGGATCTTGAACGCCCTGGTCTGCCTGCGCCACCGAAATACCTCGCCCGCGCGGGCGTCGAGCTCGTGCCAGGTCTGGCCGTCGTCGGAGCCGTGCAGGGCCCACGCGGTCGGGTCGGGGCCCGCCCCCGCCGAGGTCAAGGTGTAGAGCACCACCTCGGCGGGCTCGCCGGTCAGCTGCACCGAACCCTCCACAGTGGACTCGGTCAGCGCGTCGTCGTCGAAGACCACGCCGGGTATGCCCTGGGTGATGTCGCGCAGCGGCGGGCCGTGGCCGATCGGGGTGGCGAGGTGGTCGGCACCCCAGTCCGACGGTTCCGGGCCCATGGTGAACTCCAGGTGGGCGCCCGCAGTGAGCACCTCGTGGTCGATCCACGCCCGGTCCCACGGTTCGCCGTTCACCAGCAGGCTCTGCACGTAGACGTCGCGCGGGCTGTTCCCCGGCGCCGAGACCACCAGGTCGCGCCCGTTCGCCAGGTGCACCACGGCGCGCCGGAACAGCGGGGAGCCGATGGCGTAGACCGGACTGCCCACGCGCAGCGGGTAGAGGCCCAGGGCGCTGAACAGGTACCACGCCGACATCTCGCCGTTGTCCTCGTCGCCGCAGTAGCCCTGGCCGATCGCGCTGCCCTGGTAGAGCCGGGCGAGCACGTCGCGCACCAGCGCCTGGGTGCGCCACGGCCGCCCGAGCTGGGTGTAGAGGTAGGCGATGTGGTGGGCGGGCTGGTTGCTGTGCCCGTACTGGCCCATCCGCACGTCGCGGGCCTCGGTCATCTCGTGGATCGGGCGCCCGTAGGAGCCGGGGAACGCCGCGGTCTCCGGGGTGGCGAAGTACTCGTCGAGCTTGTCCGCCAGCGCCGACGGGCCGCCGTGCAGCTCGGCCAGGCCCGCCGGGTCGTGCGGCACCGCGAACGCCGTGGTCCAGCCGTTGGTCTCGGTGCAGTCGTAGCCCCACGTCCGCGGCTCGTAGGCCTCCGGCGGCCACCGGAACCCGCCGTCGCGGCCCTGGAAGAAGCCGACGGCGGGGTCGAAGTGGTGCGCGTAGTGCCGCGCGCGGTCGAGGAAGTAGGCGTGGTTGTCCTCGTCGCCGAGGGCGGCGGCCATGGTGGCGATGCCGAAGTCGTTGAGGCAGCCCTCCAACGCCCAGGACAGACCCTCGCCGGTGCTCATCGGCGTGTAGTGCCGGAAGATCGAGGCGGCCAACCCCTTGCGGCCCACGCTCTCGTTCGGCGGCACCACGGTGGCGTTGCGCAGGGCGGCGTCGTAGGCGTCGCGCTCGTCGAACCCGCGCACGCCCTTGCCGTGGGCGTCGGCGAAGGCGACGTCGGAACTGGTGCCGGTCATCAGGTTCGCGTAACCGGGGGAGGACCACCGCGACACCCAACCGCCGTCGCGGTACTGCTGCACGAACCCGTCGATCAACTCCCCGCAGCGCGCGGGCGCGAAGAGGGCGTAGGCGGGCCAGCAGGTGCGGTAGGTGTCCCAGAAACCGTTGTTGACGAACACCTTCCCGTCGACCACCGCGGGTGGGCTGACCGGGCTGGCATAGCGGGGGCCTTCCTCGTAGCCGGAGTTCGGGTAGAGGAAGAGCCGGTAGAGGCACGAGTAGAGCGTCGTGAGCTGGTCGTCGGTGGCGCCCTCGACCTCGATCACGTCGGTGACCGCCGCCCACGCCGCCCGGGCGCGCTCGCGCACCGCGTCGAACGAGTCGGTCTCGGCCAGGTTGCGGCGGGCCTGCTCGGGGCTGATCAGCGAGGTCGCCACCCGCACGGTCACCTCGCTGGTGCCGGGGGCGAACCGCAGCAGCATCGTCTGCCCGTAGGCCAAGCCGCGCCGCCGGTGCCGCGCGCTGACGACCTCGCCGTCGACGACCGCGTGCAGGTACATCCGGCCCGCGCCCACCGACAGCCCGCTCCGGACATCGGTGTGGCCGGTGATCGTGTTCCCGTCGACCGCGACCGCGCCGGTGCCGCCGAGGATCCCCGCGTTGTCCAGCACCAGGTTCGCCGGCCCGGGCGGGAAACCGAAGCGCAGCACGGCGGCGTGGTCGGTGGGCACGACTTCCGCGCGCACGCCGTTGTCGAAGCGGACCGCGTAGTGGTGGGGCAGCGCCTGTTCGTTCGCGCGGTCGAAGGTGAGCGCGCGGGCGCGGCGCCCGACCCGGGTGCCGGTGGTGGGCATGAAGTGGAAGGTGTGCCGGTCGCCCATCCACGGGCTGGGCAGATGGCTGAGCCCGATCGCCTGCAGCGCCGGGCGGTTCGCCGCGGTGTTGTCCCGGTGGTAGGCGTAGGACCAGTTGGTGACCCTGGCCTTGGTCAGCGGGATCCAGAAGTTGAACCCGTGCGGCACCGCCGTGGCGGGCACGGTGTTGCCACGGGAGAAGGTGCCGGTGGAGTGCGTGCCGCGGGTGGTCAGGATCCGGTCCACCGGGTGCGCGGGCGGCGCGGGGACCGGTTCGACGGCCAGGTCGTCGACCCAGCCCGCGAAGTCCACCGGGCCGTGCGGGCTGTCGTAGGCGAGCACGATCCGCGCCACCGTGCGGCCCGCGGCGACGTCGAGGTCGACCACGCGGTGGTTCCACTGCTCGGGGAACAGCGCCCGCGACTCGCCCTGGGCGCGCGCGGTCAGGGCGAAGCCGAGCTGGTCGGTGGCGCCGAGCTCGGAGAGCCGGGTGCCATCGGCGAAGACCAGGTCGACCGCGACGAAGGTGCTCGGGTACCGGAGGTCGCCGAACTCCGGGAAGACCACATAGGACAGTCGCATTCCGTTGCGCACCAGCAGGTCTGACCAGAACAGCCGGTTCACCGCCCGCCCGGGCGCGGCGGCCGCGCCCTCGTAGCGCAGCGACCGCGTCCCGGAGAACCCCACGCCCGCCTTCGCCGCGTAGGCCGACCGCGGCCCGGCCCCGACGCGGGTGCGCAGGGTGATCCCGGCGGGCTCGGTGCCCAGGTCCGGGGTGTCGTTCCAGGTGGGCACCGGGTCGTCGGCCTCGAACGAGGTGCGGAAGGCACTCATGTGATCAAGTTACGCCCGGTGGCGGCCGGTCGCTCAGTGTTCCGGCCGGTGGCGGGACCGGGGTCCGGGAGGCGGGTTAGGGTCGGGGCTGTCGACGGGGGAGACGGAAGGGGGCGCTGTGGCGCCGGGGGTCGGGGAGCTGTTCATCGCCGAGGTCGACCAGGACGCCTGGTTGCGCCCGGTCGTGCCGTGGGTGGCGGGCGCGGGCCTGGTCGCGGTCGGCGCCCTGGTGGCGTTGGCTGCGGGCTGGGGTCCGCCGGTCGTGGCGCTCGCCGTGCTGGTCGTCGCGGTGGCCGTCGCCGCGGTCAAGGGTGGCGGCTACCTCTTCGGCGCCAAGCGGCGCTCGAGCCCGCTGATGGTGGACCTGGCCGGCGTGCGCCTGCCGACCGGGCAGGGACCGGCGGTGCTGCCGTGGGACGCGCTGCGGTCCGTGGTCGTCGACGGTCCCACGCTGTACTTCCGGGTCCGGCCCAGCGTCACCCCGGGCACCCCGGGCGTCGAGGGGCTGCACCGCCGCGACGCGTGGCCGGTGGCCTCCGGGCCCGGCCTGCCGGTCGACACCCGGCTGTTCACCCGCGACCGCGACGAGATCCTCGAGGCCGTGCGCGCCTTCTCCGGTGACGCGGTGCGCATCACCCAGGCCTGAGAACCACTCACTTGGAGTGCTCACCCCGAGCGGGCGGCCGACTACAGTCTGCGTCTGGACATCACTCGATCGTGAGTCGATCGTGCACTGGCAGGGGTGGTTAGGCCGTGATCTCCCGTTCCGTGCCGCACACGCGGGTTCGTTCACCGCTCCTCGACCTGGTCCGGCTCACCCGAGTGGTGCGCAGGCCCACCACCGGCACCGAGCCCGTCGAGGTGTTCGCCACCGCCACCGACGCGCCGCACCTGGCCGCCGTGGGCGGGAGCGCGGCCCTGGGGATCTGCCCCGACTCGCCGGTGCGCACCCGGCCGCTCGCCCCGGGCAGCCCACCCGAGGACCTGGCCGCCGCCCTGCGCGCCCGCACCGCGCGGATCACCCTGGTCAGCCTCCCGCTGGGCCCCGGCACCGAGCACCGCACCCGCCTGCTGCACGAGGAACTCGACCGGGCGAGCGAACACGGCACCCTCGTGATCGCCTCGGGCGCCACCCCGGGCCCCGTGGCCGCGCACCCGTGGGTGCTGCCGGTCCTGTCATGCGCGGCGTCGGGCCGGGCGAGCTGGTTCGTCGACCAGGAACCCGGGGCGGAGCCGCGCGGGGTGTTCGCGCCGGGGGAGGACGTGCCCGGGCCGCTGGGCCCGGCGACCGGCAACGGCGTCGCCGCGGCCGTGGTCGCCTGCACCGCCGCGCTGCTGTGGTCGCTGTTCCCGACCGCGCGGGCCGCCCAGCTCCGCTCGGCGCTGCTGATCGGCGCCACCAACCCCCGCCGGTCCGGACCGCCGCTGCTCGACGCCGAGCGCGCCCACGAGTTCCTGGCCCGCTACGCCCAGACCCCGCGCACCGACGACCGCGCCGAAAACCCGGTGCGCCCGCGCGGACCCGGCTGCTAGCGTCGCCGCGTCCTACCCCCGAGATCTCGCTGAGGGAGTCCTAGAAGCACAGGGAGGGCCGCTCCGCCGTCGAGGCGGACCCGCGGTCGAGAGGCCCAAGAGGGCCGATCCGCGCCGGGCCACGCGTCCGGCGGCATCGTTCTCCGCCGTCCACGCGACGGCGTCTTCCGCGTGTCAGCTTCGAGGAGAAGTCATGATCGTCATCACCGGTGCCACCGGCACCGTCGGGTCCGAGCTCGTCCGCCTGCTCGTCGACGGCGGCTCGGCCGTCCGCGCCGTCACCCGCACCCCCGGCAAGACCCGGTTCGACCCCGCCGTCGAGGTCGTCGCGGGCGACCTCGACCAGCCCGACTCCCTGACCGCCGCGTTCGACGGCGCCGAGCGGGTGTTCGTCCTGGTCCCCGGGCATGACACCAGCCACGACCACGCCGTGGTCGACGCCGCTCGCCGGGCGGGCGTGGCCCACCTGGTGCGGCTGTCCACCACCGGCGTCGAGTTCGGCGCCACCGACCCGATCAGCACCGGCCACCGCGCGGGCGAGCGGGTGCTGGCCAAGGCCGGCCTGCCGTGGACTGTCCTGCGACCGGGCACCTTCATGTCGAACCTGCTCGGCAGCGCCGAGACCATCCGCGCCGAGCGCGCCCTGCACGTCACCGAGGACCCGCCGGTCTCGGCGATGATCCACCCGCGCGACATCGCCGCGGTGGCCGCGCTCGTGCTCACCACGCCCGGCCACGAGGGCCGGACCTACCCGCTCACCGGCGGCGCGGCACTCACCGCCCAACAGCAGGCCGAGGTCATCGGCGAGGTCCTGGGCCACCCGATCACCGTGGTCGAGCGCACCGCCGCGCAGACCCGCGCCGACTTCGAGCGCCGCGGCTGGGGCGGGCACTGGGTCGACGAGCTGTTCGAGATCAAGCGCCAGGCCGCCGCCTGGGACTGGCGCGTGTTCGACACCGTCGAACGCCTCACCGGCACCCCGCCGCGCACCCTGCGCGAGTGGGTCACCGAGAACGCCGCGCGCCTGCGCTGAGGCTCAGCCGGACAGGAACCGGTCGAGGACCTCCACCCCGAAGCGCAGGCCCTCGACCGGGACCCGTTCGTCCACCCCGTGCGCCATCGCCCGGTAGTCGAAGCCCTCCGGCAGCAGCAGCGGCGCGAACCCGAAGCACTCGATGCCCAACCGGGAGAACGCCTTGGCGTCGGTGCCCCCGCCCATGCAGTAGGGCACCACCACCGCCGCCGGGTCGGGCGCCCGCAGCGCCGCGGCCATCGCGTCGAACCACGGCGAGTCGACCCGGGCCTGCACCGGCGGCTGGTGCCCGATGAACTCCCGGCGCACCCCCGGCCCGAGCAGCCGGTCGACCTCGGCGAGCAGGTCCTCCTCGGTGCCCGGCAGCACCCGGGTGTCGACCTGCGCGTGCGCCACCCGGGGGACCACGTTGACCTTGTACCCGGCCGAGAGCACCGTCGGCCGGGTGCTGTTGCGCACCGTGTTCTCCACCAGCTTCGCCGCCACCCCGAACCGGCCGATCGTGGCGTCCACGCCTGCCGCCGACCCCAGGTCCACCTCGACACCCAGCTCGGCGCCCACCCGCTCCAGGTAGGCGCGCACCGCCGGGGTCAGCACCACCGGCCACTCGTGCGCGGACAGCCGGTGCAGCGCATCGACCAGCTTGACCACCGCGTTGTCGTCGTTGCGCCGCGACCCGTGCCCGGCCTGCCCGGTGGCGGTCAGCAGCAGGTGCGCGACCCCGCGCTCGGCCGTGCCCACCGGGTAGATCCGGGCCAGCGACCCGTCCGGGCGCCGGGTGGGCACGGTGTAGCCGCCCGACTCCCCGACCGCCACCACGCACCCCTCGAACAGCTCGCGGTGCTCCTCGACGAGCCAGTGCGCGCCGTAGGTGCCGGTGTCCTCCTCGTCGGCGACGAAGGCCAGCACGATGTCGCGCTCGGGCACCTGCCCCCGCGCCGCCCACCGGGACAACACGGTCAGCACGGTCGCGCACATGTCCTTCATGTCCACCGCGCCCCGACCCCACACGTACCCGTCGCGGATCTCGCCCGCGAACGGGTCGACCGCCCACTCGTCCTTGTCCGCGGGCACCACGTCCAGGTGCATCTGCACCAGCACCGCGCCCAGGTCCGGGCGCGACCCGGGCACCCGGGCCAGCACGTTGCTGCGGTAGGGCGCGCGCTCGAGCAGCACCGGTTTGAGTCCGGCGTCGGTCAGCCGGTCGGCGACGAACTCGGCCGCCTCCCGCTCACCGTTGCCCTGCCCGTGACCGCGGTTGGTCGTGTCGAACCGGATCAACTCGGCACACAGGTCCTCCACCGGCTGGGTCATGCGCGTCCTCTCCGTGGTCCAGTAGCCCAACAGTGGTCACACTGAAGCACGGCGTGCAACGCGAGCCCACCTCACCCGGAAGTACCCGTGCGGCCGCCGCCGGCCCGACGGCGGCGACGCGGTGTGACCACCCGCACCCCGCCAGTCCCCCCGGAACGACCATTGCGCGAAGGCCCCGGTCGTGCCCTGTGTAATCTCAACCCCCGATGGCCACCAGCACAGATCCGTCTCCAGACGTGGAAGAGTCCTTGGTCGACGAGAACGCAGACGCAGCAGCAGAGCCCGCAGCACCCGCCGAGGCCGGTGGCGATGGTCGCACCGACCACCCCGACACTCGGCCCAGCCCGCTGCCCGTGCGCACGATCGCGCTGGGCACCGCGGGCAGCCTGCTGATCCTGCTCAGCGCGTTCGGCGCGGCGGGTGTGCTGGTCCACGACCCGGTCCTGGGCCACGGCCCGCTGTCCTGGATCCGCTACGGCCACGGCCAGATGCTCGCCACCGGCCTGCTCTACCTCGGCTTCGGCCTGGTGGTGTGGGCCTGGGTGCGGCTGGGCAGGCACGTGCTGGCGGGCCGGGTCGGCTCCCGACCGGTCCTGGTGGCCGCCGCCTGCTGGATGGCGCCGCTGGTGATCTCCCCACCGGTGTTCACCCGCGACGTGTTCTCCTACATCGCCCAGGGCTCGCTACCGCTGTTCGGGCAGGACCCGTACGCGGTCGGCCCGATCGTGCTGGGCCTGCCCGAGGTCGTGCAGAACGTGCACCCGTTCTGGCAGACCACCCCGGCGCCCTACGGCCCGATGTTCATCCTGCTGGCCAAGGGCGTGGCCTGGGTCGGCGGCACCAACATGATCCTAGGCGTGGTGCTGATGCGCCTGGTGCTGATGATCGGCCTCGGCCTGCTGCTGTGGGCGCTGCCCGGGCTGGTCCGCCACCTCGGCGGGCACCTGCCGACCACGCTGTGGCTGGCGGTCGCGGGCCCGATGACGGTCGTGCACCTGGTCGGCGGCCCGCACAACGACCTGCTGATGGTCGGTTTCCTGGCCGCGGGCACGCTGTGCGTGCTCGAGCGCAAGCACGTGCTGGGCATCGTGCTGGTCACCCTGGGCGCCGCGGTCAAGGCGACCGCGGCGATCGCGCTGCCGTTCCTGGTGTGGGTGTGGGCCGGGCACCTCAAGTCGACGTTCTGGAAGAACTTCGCCCGCGCGCTGGCCGCGGCGGTCGGCACGTTCGTGGCCACCTTCGCCGTGGCGACCCTGCTGGCCGGGGTGAACCTGGGCTGGTTCAAGGCCCTGCAGGCACCGACGATGATCGTCAACTGGCTCTCGATCCCGACCGCGGTCGGCGAGTTCCTGCACGCGGTCGTGGACATCTTCTTCACCACGAACAAGTCCTGGTTCGTCAACACCACCCGGGTCATCGGCGGCCTGATCTTCTTCACCATCGGCATCCGGCAGTGGTGGCTCTCCCGCGCGGGCGGCTCGGACGCGGTGCGCCGGATGTCGTTCGTGCTCTTCGCCGTCGCGGTCCTCTCGCCCGCCACCCTGCCCTGGTACCTCACCTGGGGCTTCGTGATCGCCGCGGCGCTGCCCTGGCAGCGGCGGCAGCTGGCGATCCTGGTCAGCGCGGCGGTGTTCCTGGTGCTCACCTACTCGCCCGCGGGCGAGGACCTGCTCTACAACTGGGCGTTCATCGCCGGCGCCGTCGCGGTCTCGATCCTGGCGGGCATCTCGCTGCTGCGCCCGGACCCGCTGCGGCTGTTCAGCGACCACGAGGAGCTCGTCTCCGTGCGCGTGCCACCGACCGCGAAGGTCTGAAAACCGGTTGTCCGGCGCGGCTCGACCCGCCAGGGTCGAGCCGCGCCGTCGCTGTCGGTGAACCTCGTCTCGCGCTACTACGACGCCGCCCGAGCCCGTTTCAGCGGGAACACCTTCGGCGTCGCGGGTCATTCGAAACCACCTGGCCCCCGTACTCGTGCGGCGAGCGCTTCCGGCCGGCGATCACCCCGCCGCTGCCGGCACCCGAGGTCCGGATCGCGCTCCTGCCCGGCGGCAGCGCGACCGGTCGCGCTATCCGTCGGTGCGGTCGTGGCAGCTGGTGATCACGCGCCGGCCGACCGGTTCCCGGACGCGACGTTCCTGCTCGTGGGCAAGCGCGCCGCCGACGGCCGCACGGCCACCACCTACACCGCCGCCGGGCTGGAGGCGATCGAGCAACAAGTGGCCCGAGTACTACTTCACCGGCGTGCCGTTCCACTCGGTGCTGCCCGACATCGCCCGCTTCCCCTGCTACACGATGATGGGCCTCGACCCGACCCCGGTCGAGGACGACGGCCCGTGCTCGCCGAACATGAGCCGCGAGCGGATCACCGCGGACCTAGCCGAGATCGTCGAGGGCGCCGCGCGACTGGTTGAGCGACGACTGCCGTACCGGACGGCACTGGCCGACCAGGCCCTCCGGTAGCGCACGCCGAGAAAACAACGATTAGCCGTTGGTCTGCTGGATCCCGAGGTGTTGCCGTGCGGGAGAACATTGGGTCGGTGTTCCCGGTCGACGGTGGTTCGGCCGGGTCGGTAGGCGGTCAGGGGGTCTTGTGCCAGGGGGCGTCGGGGTCAGTGAGGGTGTCGAGTAGGAGTTGGCACCAGGTGACCGCGGCGTTGACGGCGAGGTGGGCGTGTCGGGGGTGGAGTCCGACGCGGGGGCCTGCTGCGCCGTGGCCGGTGCCGTAGCCGCGGTTGCGGAGTTCGCCGAGGCCGGTGGCGATGGTGGTGACGGCGCCGAGGATCTTGCGGACGGCGTCGCTGCCGTCGGGGCCTGGCGAGCTGGTGGAGGGGTGTAGGCCGAGGGCTTGCTGGGCGGCGCGTGCGAGTGCGGGGAGGTCGTCTTTGTCGTTGACTGGGCGGCCGCGTTCGGTGAGTACGACCTTGGCGGTGCTCTCGATGAGTTCCTTGGCGCTGCCGATGGCCAGGGCTGGGTCGTCGATGATCGCGCGCTGGATGCGGTCGAGTTGTTCCTGGATGGCGGAGGGGTCGGTGAGGGCGGCCAGGGACCGCAGCGTCCGAAGTGGGGTGGGGTCGGTGGGCGGGGTGATCCGGCCGGTCGTGGAGTCGACGGTGCAGCCGTCGCGGCGTAAGGAGTGGTGGAAGCGTTGCAGGTCGGCGGTGTCGGGGGCCCATTCGGCGAGCAGTCGCTCGAATGCCCGACAGGCACGGCCGACGTGGGCGGGGTCGGTCCAGTCGACGGATTCGAGGTACTGCTGGGTGGTGGTCCGCCGCACGCTGGAGTCGTCCCAGGTGCAGTCGGGGTTGGGGGCGAAGCCCTCGTCCTGGAATGCGTCGGCGACGCGCCTGTAGCTGCTGATGTCGGTCATGAGCTGGCGGAACTGGCCACGGGTGCTGCGGCTGATCAGATCTTTCACGCTCGGGCCTTGTCCTGGTGGGTTGGTGCCGCGGCCGTGAACTCGGCGTGGGCGGCGGCGACGGCGTCGGGGTGGCGCTGGCGGCGTTCGTGGTCGGCCAGGGCGCGGTAGATGCTGGCCAGGCTGGGGTTGCGGCCCTTGTTCTTGCCGGTGGGGATGATCAGGTCGGGGCGGATGTCCTCGACGGACTCGCCGCGGGCGCGGCGGCGCAGCACGGTGTGCAGCATGTCCTCGGTGATGACCGGCGGGCGTCCGCCGTGGTTTCCCTTGCGGGCGGCGGTGTTGAGTCCTTCGAGGGTGGCTTCGCGGATGTTCTCGCGTTCGGTCTCGGCCATCGCGGCGAAGAACGCGAACAGCATCCGTCCGCTGCCCGACGGGTCGTAGATGCCGGTGAGGGGTCCGGCGAGCATCTCCAGGGCGATGCCGTGGGCGGTGAGGTGGTCGGCCAGCGCGGTGAGCTCGGCGGAGTCGCGGCCCAGTCGCTTCATCTCGTAGACGGTGAGGATGACCCGGCAGTGCGGGGCGTGGGCCTTGATCTGCCGGCAGGTGTCGAGAGCCTTCTCGAACTTGGGACGCACGCGCACGCGGGTGGAGACCTTCTCGGCGAAGACCTTGTCGGCCGGGATGCCGTGCGCGGCCAGCGCGTCGAGCTGGGTGCGCAGCTCCTGGGTGAGGTGCGAGCAGCGGGCGTAGCCGATGCGGATGTCGGCGGCCGGGCGGTCGTCGGGGATCGGCGCCGGGGGCGGGGTGCCCGGCCGCCACGGCTGACCCGGTGAGCGGTCGGCGGGGACGGGCACGCGCAGCAGCTTGGCCAGTCGGGGCACCTTGGTGAACCGGCCGGTGTGGTAGGTGGTGGCGACCGCGCCGGAGCGGGACCGGCACGGCGAACCCGGCTGGACCGCGCAGCGGGGGCACGGGTGCCGCTCGACCTCATCGGCGTCGGACGGGACGGCGGGTTCCAACTCGCTGTTCACCCCGGAATCCTCTCACAAACATTTCTCAAAACTAGGTGGCGACACGGTTTGAGTGAGAACGGGTTGTGAGAGAATAACCGGCCTGCGTAGGCCGTCTCGGAGGTGCTCTCGGCATCCTTCTCGAAATGGATCGTTTTGAGAAGTGACTAGGCCGGATGGCCCTTGTGGAGTCAGTGGATAGCCTTTACTGTTCATCTTTAGTAGAGATTGGCAATTAATCATGGAGGTCGGGTGGACAGCTACGAGGCACTGCGCACCGCAGTGGCGAACAACGACGGACTGCGCAAGACCACGATGGACACGCTCAAGAAGATCCAAGGGGCGGGTCGACTCGGGGTACACGTACGCACCGAGATCAGCCGGGCCCTCGAATCACACGGTCTCGGACACCTACCCCAGGAGCTTCCACCGAACCAGGAGGACGTGGTGCGGCTCTACCTGCTGGGCAGCCCGGTCGCCGACATCATCAAGGCGGTCCTGAACCCTAGCGACCGGGGCGACGAGACTCTCCGGTCCATCGGCGGCTCCGAAGCCGAGGACCTGCTGCGCCAGATCCGGCAGCTCGTCTGTGGCTGACCCCGCGTTTCCCCACTACAAGAAAGGCACTCCCATGACCCTGTACGTCTACGTCGACAACTCCAACATCTGGATCGAGGGCCAACGCATCCAAGCGGTCCGCACCGGCCTGGCCCCCGACGTCCGCACCGCGATGGCACGACAGATCACCGCACCCTGGACCTACGACTTCGGTAAGTTCTACGACTTGCTCTGTCCACCGGACCAGTTCGTGGGCAGATCGATCCTGTTCGGCTCCAGACCACCGGAGAACGACAGCATCTGGCAGAAGGTCCGCGACGCCGACTTCGAGGTGGTGACCTTCGACCGCAGCGTCTTCACCAACAAGGAGAAGCAGGTCGACACCGCCCTGGCCACCAAGATGCTGGAGGACTCCTTCACCTACATGAAGTCCGACAAGGGGGACATGGCAGTCCTGGCCGCCGGTGACGGCGACTTCCTGCCCACGATCCGCTCGTTGCAGGGGCGCGGTCTCGGAGTGCGGGTCGTGTCCTGGAAGCACGCCGTCAGCCGCGAGCTCCGCGACACAGCCGATGAGTTCGTCGAGCTCGACCCTCACTTCGACTACCTGTCCAGGCCGCCGTCTATCTCATGACTGCACCAACGGCCAAGCAGCCGCGTGCGCGGATCGCGCCCCGCCGGTCGAGGTCGAGCAACATCACAGCGTCCTGGCCAGCGGCCAGGACGCTGTGATGAAGGCGCACAGCTGCGGTGCGCTGGCACGGCGGGGTTCCGTGCGACCAACCGGTCAGCTGGCCGGTACGTGCGGCCGCGCATGGTGGTCAACGGCGGCGGAAGCTGTTCTCCGGGCGCCGTTCGGGCATCGAGTTGGGGTGGCTCAGCCTGCCGTTCGAGGCTGTGGCCAACCATCCCGCCCACCTGCCGATGAACTCGTCCAGGTCGTCCACGGTCAGCGGTGTGAACGGCCAGGCAAGCTGCCACTCCGCCATGCCGGTCCACAGTGCCTTGGCCGCCTCCGTGCCGGGGTCGAGGGCAAACGGATCCTGCCGCACCGGCCGGTTGAGCAGGGGCGACACCATGAACGCCGTCTCGAACCACTGGTAACTGCCCTGGCCGGTGGGGGCGGCGTCGCAGAACCACAACGAGTGCTTGCGCCCCTCGTAGCCGTACCTATCGGCCGGGATGAGCAGATCGATCTCGGCGTGCGCGATCACGTCGAAGCCAGGGCGGTCCCACGAACCCCACGCCGATTCCGCCGTCCGCGTGGGACCGGTCAGGGTGAGCACAGCCTGCCCCAAGTGGATCTCCCAGCCGCCACCGCGCACCGCCCGGACGGTGGCTCCCGGGGCGTTACTGGTCAACGCGTCCTTGAAGGCGTCGGCGATCCTGGTGAAGCTGCGCGTGGCCGCCTCGAACAACCCTGCGCGCCGCTGCTGCTCCGACTGCGCCACGGACTCCGCTCGCACCGACGCGGCCTTGCTGACGGCTTGGGCGCGGTTGGACTCCTGCAACGCGGCCAACCCGGGTGAGGCAGCCTGTTCGGCCGCGCGTTCGAGGCGCTTGACCAGGTTCACGGCGTTGGGGCGGGCCTGCGGGGACTTGTACAGACACTCCTCCACCAACGCGGCCAGTACCGCCGGGGCGGACACCAGGTGCGGCACGTCGCCGTGCAGGTGCGCCTCGCGCAGTTCGTGGACGTACCCGCCGGTGAACGGCGGAGCGCCCGACAGCAGTTCGTAGGCGATGCACCCGAAGGAGTAGACGTCGGTGGCGGCGGTGGCACGTTCGTTGCTCCACCGTTCCGGGGCCGCGTAAAGCACGGAGAAGGCACCCTTGCGCGTGTCCGGGGCGGTCGTGGCGTCCGCGTAGCGGGCGATACCGAAATCGGCCAGGCACCAGTGGCCGTCGAGCAGCAACACGTTGCCCGGTTTCAGGTCACGGTGCACGACGCGGCCTTCCAGATCGGCCAGCGTCACCGCGATGTCGCGCAGCACCGCCACGGCCGAGCCGACGTCGAGAGAGCCGTCGACCTGCTTGAGATGTTCTTCCAGAGAGCGTTCCGCGCGTGGCATGACCAGCACCCACGCGTCGTCGGTCTCACCATCGTCGATGATCGGCACGACGTTGCGGACCCCGTCCAGCTCCGCGAACAGCAGTTCGCGCTCCGCGCCAGGCTCCTTCGGCACCAGCTTGACCGCACCGTTCACCCCCGACTCGGAACGCGCCTCCAGCACTTGGCCGTAGCCGCCCCCACCGATCCGGTCGCCGAGCTCCCACACACCGTTCTTGCAGGTAACACGCATCGAACCATCTCCGTTCACACCAGATCCAGAAATGTTAAACACCGGGTCCGACGACGTCGGACCAACGGCGGTCACAAGCCTGGCGAGGGGCGGTCACGGAGCGGGCGGAACCCTTGGCGGGCGTACTCGGCCTCGACCGGGAACTCGTAGGTGCCGTACGGGTTGACGTGTTCCATCAGCGCCGGGGAGACGTGGGCGAGCAGGTCATGGTCGATGCGGCCGCGGCGGGCGGCCAGATGTTCCAGGGCGAGTTCGAGGTAGGCGGTGTTCCAGGTGATGATCGCGTTGACCACCAGCGATAGGCACAGGGCCTGTTCGGTCTGCTGGTCGTGGTGGCGGCGGCGCACCGAGCCCTCGTGGGCGAAGAACAGGTCGCGGCGCAGGCTGTGCAGCGACTCGCCCTTGTTGAGCTGGCGGGTGATACGGCGCCGGTAGGCCTCGTCGGCGAGGTAGCGCAGCGCGTAGAGGGTGCGCTGGAGCCCGCCGAACTCGACCAGGGCCTGGGCGGTGGCCGAGCGGCGGGAGGAGGCGTGCAGCCTGCCGACCACCAGCGAGGCGGTGGTGTGCCCGTACTTCAGGCTGGCGGCCAGGCGCAGCATCTCGCCCCACTGCGACCGGATCAGCCCGACGTTCACGGTTCCGGTGAGCAGCTTTCCCGCGTTGGGGAACGCGCTGGTCAGGTCCTTGCGGGAGCCGAGACGGTGCAGGGTGATGCCGCCCAGGTCGCGGATGCGCGGGGACAGGGTGAACCCGGTCAGGTTGAACAGGGAGAACACGGTAAGGGTCTGGCCGGCGGTGTCGGTGGCGTGCTCGGTGATGGGCAGGTCGGTGGCGTTGCCCAGGATCTCGTCGAGCACGTAGACGGCTTTGCGGTCGGTGACAGGGATGACCTTGGTGCCGTAGGTGGTGTGCTGGTCGGAGACGTGGGTGTAGGTCGACACGCCCTCGTCGACGAAGTACCGCGACATCGCCCGCGCGGTCAGGCTTTTGCCCCGCATCGGGAACCGCTGTCCGTCTGAGGACGACATCGTCCCGCCGCCCCACACGCTCGACAGCGGCAGCGTGTGGTGGTGATCGACGATCGCGGCGTTCGCCGCACGCAGCGTGTCCTCGCGTAGGTACCACTCGGTGGTCCAGGCCAGGGTGTCGTAGGAGATGCCGGAGGCCTCGGACATGGCGGTCAGGCCGAAGTTGCAGGCCTGCGCGAGGATGGCGGCGTAGAGGTTGCGCCGCAGCTGCGGGTCGCGGTGGGTCTTCCCACCGGCGTGGGTGAGCCGGTCCGACCACGACGACCAGCGGTCGACCTCAATGAGCAACTCGGTCAGCTGCGGGCGCGGCAGCAGGTCCACCAGCTGCAGGCGCAGCTGCTCGACCGCGTCGGGCACCGCCATCGCCGACAGCCTGGAGACGACGACCTCGCCCTTGTCGGTCATCCGCACCGGCCCGTCCCCACCGGTCAGCAGCGGCTCCAACTCGCCCAGCGCGGCGCGCAACTGCTCGCCAACCCGCTCCAACGCCTCGTCCGCGCTCGGCGGGACGTCGACCAGCGCGCAGTACTCCGCCCGCATCCCCTCCCACTTCCCAGGCGGGAGCAGCAGGGTGGTCGGGTCGGCGTAGCGGCGCGAACCGGGCACCCACACGTCCCCCGAGCGCAGCGCGTCGCGCAGGCCCAACAACGTGCACAGCTCCCAGTAGTGCCGGTAGGCGGTGGCATTGCCGGTCTTGCGCGCGTGGTCGAGGTAGCCCCGCCAGCGGGTCGGCACGAACTGCGCCCGCGCCCCGTCCGGCACCTTGCGCCCGCCCTTCGCGTACAACTCCCGCAACACCTCCACCGCCTCGACCAGCGGCTTCGCCTCGGCCGAGCCGACGAACTCCAGCGCGGCGACAACGTGCGGGGCGAACTCCCGCAGGTAGGCGAAGCTGGCGTCGATCAGCGCCAGGTGCCCGTGGTCGCGCTGCAACCGGTCGCGCGGGTCACGCCGCGCCGCCCGCAGCCGGTCCATCCCGATCCCGCGCCGCAGACGGTCGCCGACCTCGACGTCGGCGACCGTCTCGTCCACCGCCACCGCGAGGATCTCCTCCAACAGGTCCAGCTTCCGCTCCGATGCCTTGGCCCGCGCGACCAACAGCTCATCGAGCCTGCGGCGGGCCCGGCCCTCCGTCCCGGAGACGGCCTGGTCGAACATCTGCACCAACTCGTCGAGCACCTCCACCGAACACTCCGCCACCGTCGCCAGCAGCACCGGGAACCTCGTGTCCTCCCCACGGCGGGCCAGCGCCTGGTTGCTCGCGCGCCGCCCCACCCCGGCCAACCTGCGCCGTCGCGCCTCCGGCAGCCCCGACAGGTCCAGCCGGTGCGCGTCCAACCCGCGCAGATAGCGCAGCTTGTCCAGCTCGCCCCGGATCGCCATCGGCGAGGCACTGGTCGCGCCGCGGTGCAGCCACGCCAGCCGGGAGACCGACATGCCCTCCTCGACCACCAGCAGCCCGTCCAACTCCGCACGACGCGCCCCGGACAGCAGGTGCTCCACCCGCCCGAACACCTCGCCCACGGCGGAGCGACGGACGGTGGCGATGTGCTCCATCAGCGAGACCACACCCGGCCGCACGACCTTCGCCGAGTGCAGGTACTCGCACCCCAACCGGAACAGCACGCTCGGCGCGTCGTGCTCGATCGCCCGCGCCAGCAGGAACTCCTCCAAGTCCTTCCACTCCGCCCGGCCCGCGGTATGCCACCCCAACCGGTCCGCGACCACCCGCAGATGCTCCGTGCGGGTCTGCGCACGGGCTCCGTAACCGGCCAGGTCCGCGATCGGGATCCCCAACTGCACCCCGACCCTGTTCGCCGCGGCCGCCGGCACCGCGGCGACGTCATCGGGCACGAACCCCAACCAGGGCAACGTGCACAGCTGGATCGCCATCCCGATCCGGTTGCTTGTGCCCCGGGCCGCGCCCTCCAACCATGCTCGGTCGTCCGAGCCGAGGGTGAAGTGACGGATCAACTCGTCCCGGCCCAACTCCTCCGGCCACGACCGCAGCCGCCTGATCTCCGCATCGGAGAAGAACTTCGTCGACACCGCCACACCACCCGTCTAGAAGATCAACGACGGGCACATCCTCACGACGCTCTCGCAGCAGACGGAGCCGGGGCCTCACCGGCCTACCTTGCCTCCACGAGCCATCTCGCAGTTCTGACCAGCGCTAACACGGCCAATCGTTGTTTTTCGGCGCGCGCGACCGAGAGGCCGACCACGTCACCCGGATGTCCGCCGTGGGCAGCCTGGCGTGGCCGGTGGACAACGCCACCAGCTCCAGTGATCCGCCGCAGCGGGCGCAGTCTCCTTGCGGAGACCAGGCGCTGCGCCGGGGTGTCAGCTCAGGGCGGCGTCGGACATGGTCAACGTGCCGTTGTCGGCGTCCAGGACCGCCTCGGCGCCCAGTGGGACCGTCAACTGGCCCGGGCAGTGGCCGAAGCCCAGCTCCCACACCATCGGCAGCCCCAGCCCGCCGAGCAGGTCCTCCACGACCCGGTCGATCTCGGCTAGGTCGCCGCAGCGCGCCCAGGAGCCGAGGGCGACGCCGGAGACGCTGGTGAACCAGCCCGCGCGCAGCAGTTGGGTGAGCATCCGGTCGATCCGGTACGGGGCCTCGCCGACGTCCTCCAGCAGCAGGATCGCGCCGTCCGGGGGTGGGAAGAAGTTCGCCGCGCCCAGGTTGGCGGTGATCAGGGACAGGTTGCCGCCCACCGTCACGCCCTCGGCGACACCGTGGCCCGCGGTGGCGGTGTTCGGGCCGATGAGCCGCTTGACGCTCTCCGGGTAGAACAGCGTGTCCTGCAGGTGCCGCTGCGCGTCGGCGTCGAACAGCGGTCCGGCGATCATCGGCGCGAACAGCGTCACCACGTCGAGCGCGGCGCCCACCGCGTCGTGCAGGACGGTGGTGTCGCTCGAGCCCGCGAGGATCTTGGGACCGGCGGCGGCCATGGCGTCCCAGTCGAGCAGGTCGAGGACCCGCTGGCTGCCGTACCCGCCGCGCGCGCACAGCACGGCCGCGACCTCCGGGTCGCACCAGGCCGCCTCGAAGTCCGCGGCGCGGTCGACGTCGCGACCCGCCAGGTAGGGCAGCGTCGGGTGCCGGTCGAGCACGTGCGGGGCGAGCTTGACCGTGAGGTCCCAGGACTCCAGCACGGCCACGCCCGCGGCCAGCAGGTCGGGGTCGACTGGGCCCGCCGGGGCGACCACGGCCACCGTGGAGCCGCGGCGCAACCGGGCGGGACGGGTCCGGGTCACCGGTGCAGCTCCAACTCCGGGGCGTCGGTGGCGAAGCCGAACACCTGGCCGAAGAACGACAGCTCGGCCTCGTGCGCGGCCGTGATCGACTCCGCCCGGCGGAACCCGTGCTGCTCACCGGCGAAGGTCAGGTACGCGTGCGGGACGCCGGTGCCGTCCAGCGCGGCGACGAACCGGTTCGCCTGCTCCGGCGGGCACACCTCGTCCTCCAGGCCCTGCAGCAGCAGCACCGGACCGGCGAGCCGGTCGACGTGGTTGAGCGGCGAGCGCTCGGCGTAGCGGTCGCGGTGCTCGGGCAGCGTGCCGACCAGGCCCTCGATGTAGCGGGACTCGAAGTCGTGGCTCTCCGCACCGCCGTCGGCCCACGGCGACAGGTCCAGGATCGGGTAGCTGATCGCCGCGCA
Source organism: Actinokineospora sp. NBRC 105648 (assembly GCF_030269645.1). Classification (GTDB taxonomy): domain Bacteria; phylum Actinomycetota; class Actinomycetes; order Mycobacteriales; family Pseudonocardiaceae; genus Actinokineospora. The sequence goes on from NZ_BSTR01000003.1 coordinate 203,216, forward strand.
GGCGAACACGTCCACGCTGGTGATCGCCGCCGCCGAGGTCCAGCCCCCGGCGCTGCCGCCCCGGATGGCCAGCCGCGCGCGGTCGGCGGTCCCCTCCGCGGCCAAGGCGAGGGCGACGGTGGCGCAGTCCTGCACGTCGACGACGCCCCACTGGCCCTTGAGCACCTCGCGGTAGGCGCGGCCGCGGCCGGTGGAACCGCCGTAGTCCACGGCCACCACACCGAGGCCGCGGCTGGTGAAGTACGCGATCCCCAGGTTCAGCGCCGGGGTGAACTGGCTGGTGGGGCCACCGTGCGCGATCACCACGTACGGCGGCAGCTCACCCTCGGGCGCGCCGTACTCGGGGTTGGCGGGCGGGAACACGTAGGCGGGGATCTGCCTGCCGTCCGCACTCGCGAAGAGCCGCTGCTGGGCCACCGGCAGGTACGCCGCGGCGGGCAGCCCGTCACTCGTGGAGAACTCGACCTGCTCACCGGTGGACAGGTCCAGCCGCACCGCGGTCAGCTCGTGCCGGGTGCTCGCCGCCCGACCGACCACGACACCGTCGGGCCCGGCCGTGACGTCGGACCAGAGCGGGAAGTCGCTGTCCAGGTCGGTGATCGTCCCGGTGCGCTCGTCGAGGACGGCGGGCCCGCCCGCGCGCAGCACCAGGAACCGGCCCCGGCCCAGCTGGGCGAACCAGCTCGTGCCCAGCAGCCACATCGGGCCGCCCAGCTCCTCCTCGACCGGCGCCAGGTTGGTCGCCACGCCGTCGAGGCCGATCCGGTACAGGTTCCACCAGCCGGTCGGGTCGGTCAGCGCCAGCAGCGAGTCCGGCGCCTCCCACTCGACCTGGCAGACCGCCTCGCGGCGCCCGCCCGCGACCACGCGGTGCGGGCCGAGGGTGCCGTCGTCGAGCACCGCGGCCACGCACAGCTCGGTGCCGTCCCACGGCATGTCCGGGTGGTCCCAGCCCAACCAGGCGGCGTTGCGGCCGTCGGGGGAGAGCTTGGGCGCGGTCATGAAGTGGTGGCTCGCGCCCAGCACCCGGGTGGCGCCGCCGTCGAGCGGCACGGCGACCAGGTCGCGGCGCACGTCGGTGGACCCGTCGCCGGTGACGCTCTCCCGGACGCACCACACCTCGGCGTCGCCCGGTCCGGGCTGCAGGTCGGCGTAGCGCAGCCCGTGGTGGCGCTCGGGCTCGGGGGTGACCGGCGTCGGGGTGTCCGCGCCGGGTTCGAGCAGGTACACCCGCTGGTCGTCCCAGTTGGTGAACAGCACCCGCTCGCCGAGCACGACGTAGGGCTTCCCGCCGTACTCCTGCACCCGGTTGCGCATGTTCCACGGGGCGGGCAGCACTTCGCGCACGCCGTCGGGGCCGTGGCGCAGCAGGCGCACCCGACCGCCCTCGGCGGGGACGCTCTCGCCCCACCACACCTCGTCCCCGTGCGCTCGGACCCACGAGGGGGTGTTGCCCGAGCGCGCGACAGCCGCCGCGCTGACCGGGGAGGGCCACGTACCGTAAGGAGCGATCTTCACCACAGGCAGGACCCTACCGACTCCTGGTCGGCGGCCCGATACGGTGGACCCGCGCGGCGACACCGGCGGGCACGGCCTGCTCGTCGCGGCGAAGTCCCATAAGGTCGGAGGTGCCATGGCCCGTGTCATCCACGTCTTCCGTCAGCCCGACCGCTTCGTAGCCGGAACGGTCGGGCAGCCCGGCGACCGCGTCTTCTACCTGCAGGCTGTCGAGAGCGCCCGCACGGTCAGCGTGACGATCGAGAAGCAGCAGGTCGCGGTCCTCGCCGAGCGCATCGGCTCGCTGCTGGAGGAGGTCCACCGCCGCTTCGGCGCGGAGGTCCCCGACGACGTCCCGCAGGAGGTGGTCGACGCCGACCCGCTGCAGGTGCCGGTCGAGGAGGAGTTCCGGGTCGGCACCATGGGCCTGGGCTGGGACGCCGAGACCCGCGCGGTGGTCATCGAGCTGCTCGCCGCCACCGAGGGCGAGGTCGACGAGTCGGTCGTGCTCGACGACACCGACGAGGGCCCGGACGCGGTCCGGGTGTTCCTCTCCCCGGTCGAGGCGCGCGCCTTCGCCGAACGCGCCGACCGGGTGGTCAACGCCGGCCGCAAGCCGTGCCCGCTGTGCGCGGAGCCGCTGGACCCGGCGGGCCACGTCTGCCCCCGGCAGAACGGGTACCGCCGCAGCGAAGAGACCTGACCCGCGGTGCTGCCCACCGACCCGGACGCCGGGGAGCTCCTGCTGCGCGGGTCGCTGGAGGTCGAGGGACGCCTCGTCGACGCCTCCAACGCCACCCTGTTCTGCGCCATCGAGGCCGACGGCGTGGCCGCCCAGTGCGTGTACAAGCCGGTGCGCGGCGAGCGGCCGCTGTGGGACTTCCCCGACGGCACCCTCGCCGGGCGCGAGGTCGCGGCGTACCTGGTGTGCCGTGCGGCCGGGCTGGACCTGATCCCGCCGACGGTGCTGCGCCCCGGTCCGTTCGGTCCCGGGATGGTGCAGCTGTGGGTGGACACCAAGGAGGGCGACGACCTGGTCGACGTCCTCGCCCCGGACGAGCTCCCGCCGGGCTGGCGGCCGGTCCTGCGCGCGCACGACCGCCACGGCGACCCCGCGGTGCTGGCCCACTCCGACGTCGAGCCGGTCGCGTTGATGTCGGCGGTGGACGTCGTGCTCAACAACGCCGACCGCAAGGGCGGCCACGTCCTGCACGGCACCGACGGCGGCGTGTACGGGGTGGACCACGGCATCTGCCTGCACCAGGAGAACAAGCTGCGCACGGTGCTGTGGGGCTGGGCGGGGGAGGCCCTGCCCGACCCGGCCGTCGAGGCCCTGCACACCCTGGACGCGGCGTTGCGGGGTCCGTTGGCGGACACGCTCAACGAGCACATCACCCGGCGGGAGGTGGCCGCCCTGCGGTCCCGGACCAAGGCGCTGCTGGCCGCCCCGGTCTACCCGGTGCCCGACGAGGACGGCCGCCCCATCCCGTGGCCGGCGTTCTGACCGGCGCTACGACAGCGGGTACGGCAGTACGTAGGCCTCGACGCGCACGAAGCTGTAGCCCGCGTTGACGGCGTCGGCGTAGCCCTGGGCGGTCGCGGTGGACAGGTTGTCCTGGGTGACCGGGTTCCACAGGGTGTACAGGGGGACCGTGCCGTTGGCCTGGTACGGAAAGGCGTAACCCTCCACGCGCACCCGGACGTAGCCCGCCACGACCGCCGACCAGTTGCCGTCAGGGCTCGCCGCGAGGAAGTTGTCACCGCGACCCGCGTGCCAGTACTGGTACAGCGCGACGGTTCCCTGCACGGGGAAGATGAACGCGTTGCCCTCCATGGAGCGCTGCCGGTAACCGGAGTTGCGGGCGTCGGAGTCACCGGCGAGGGTGCCCGAGACCATCGCGTCGCCGCGATCGGGGTTCCACCAGGTCACCAACCAGGTGACACCGGGCGGGTTCTGGGCCGCGGCGGTGGCGGGCGCGGCGACCGACAGGGAGAGCAGGCAGGCCAGCACGGTCGCGATGCGACGGAACCGGCGGCGAGTGCGCGAAGTGGACACACCCGGCATCTCGACCACAGTGGAATGTCCGTTTCGCCCTGTCACCCGATCAGCCCAACGCCCGCCTGGTCAGAGCCCCTGTGCTCAGGCGCCCCACCGCGCGAACGCCTCCCGCACGTCGCGGGGTGAGTGCTCCAGCGCGGCCCGGTCGGGTTCGGCCGCGGTGACGCGCGGCAGGTGGATGATCAGGTCGTAGGCGTCCGCGGCGTTCGACTCGACGTAGAAGGTGCCGAAACGCTGGTGCGCCACGGCCCGGACGGCGCTCAGGTCGGCGGGGGACAGGGTGCGCAGGTCGGTCGCGAAGGGGCCGTCGTGGCAGGAGGCGGCCATGAGGGCGTCGAGGCTGCCGGGCCGGGGCACGTCCATCTCCTCGAAGAGGGTGCCCCCGAAGAAGTCGGTGCTCAGGGTTTGCCCGGTACCCGTGGTCGTGCCGATGACGAGGTAGTCCGCGCCCAACCGGTCGGCGAGGTGCGTACCCGCCGTCGCGGCCGGGGCCAACCCGGGCATGGCGACCGGGCCGCGGTGCAGGTGTCCGTTGTGGGCGGCCAAGACGACGCGGTCCTCCCGGCGCAGGATCCAGTCGACGGTGTCGGCGATCGCGGCCTCGCGGGTGAGCATCATGGCGCGCTGGTCGCCGCGGGCCAGTTCGCGGAAGACGGCGTCGAGTGCGACGGTCAGGTGCAACGACTGGAGAGCGCGGTCGTAGCCGGTGGCGCGGCGGGGGTAGTCGGTGCGGTGGGCCGTCATCCGGGCGGTGAGGTCGGCCAGGCCCGCCGTGAGCGCGTTCCTGGCCCCGACCGGGAGATCGCCGTAAGCGGCGAAGGTGGCGGGGATCGCGAACGCCGAGCTCGCGGCGAAGGCGGCGGCCGTCTCGCGGATTGCGGGATCGGGCACGAACCCCGGGTCCGCGCGCGCCAGGTAGGCGTACACCGCGTCGATGCCGGGCAGCAGGGACGCGTTCGAGCCCGGGGTGTCGATGCCGTACAGGCGGGGGGTCTCGTGGTGCTGCCGCATCCACCGCAGGTGCTCGCCCATCGGCGTCCACAGCCCCATGAGCGATGTCATGCCCTCGGCCATGACCCGGCCGAGCTCGTCCGCACCGCCCTGGATCCACCTGTCGACCTGAACACCCTCGACGAAGCCTGACTCCACGGCGTACGCGCCGAACCCGTGCCGCTCGACCAGGTAGCGCAGCAGGCGGTGGCGGAGTTGGTAGGACTCGCGGTTGTAGTGCGCGCTCTCGCCGATCGCCACCACGCGGGCGTCGCCGATGGCCGCGCCCAGCCAGTCGAGGTCGTCGAGCGGGTCTGCGGGCTCGAGCGTGCGCAATCGCGTCACCGCTCGCTCGCTCAGCTGGTCCACTGCCATCGCGCCCCCGTTTCCATTTTTGGAAACGGTATCAGATGTGGGATCATGGCGGCGTGGACACGCTTGACCTGCTGCTGCACCCGGTTCGCCTGCGCGTCGTGCACACCTTCTCCGGTGACCGCACACGCACGACGACCGACCTGTGCGTCGCGCTGCCCGACGTCCCCAAGACCACCGTGTACCGGCACGTCGGACTGCTGGCGGACGCGGGCGTGCTGGAGGTCGTCGACGAGCGGCGGGTGCACGGCGCCGTCGAGCGCCACTACCGGTTACGCCGCGACCAGGCGGGCATCGACGCCGAACTGGCCGCGGCGATGTCACCCGCCGACCACCGCCGCGGGTTCGCCGCGGCCATGGCGGCCCTGCACGCGGAGTTCAACGCCTACCTCGACCGCGAAGGCGCCGACCCGACCGCCGATTCCGCGGGCTACCGGCAGGCCACCCTGTGGCTGAACCAAGACGAACTCGCCGGGATGATCACCGTCCTGCGCGGCCTGTTCGCCGATCTGGCGGACAACGAGCCCACCCGCGGGCGCAGCCCCTACCTGGTGAGCCCGATCTTCTTCCCGACCGGGGGACCGCCCGCGAGCGGCTGACCACCCCCGCACCGTCCAATGTGGATGGCGGTCGGGCCGGCGCACCCGAGACTTCCCCTCCGACGGCGCGCCGCGCGCCGCCCGGACGGGTGATCTCGCTAGCGTGGCCGCCGTGCGCTCCAACGACTACGGCGACATCCTCTCCGGCAGGCCGCGCAAGCAGGTCCCGGAGGTCACCGCCGAGACCGGTCTCGTGGTGGAGGACCCCGCCAGTGGCTTCTGCGGGGCGGTGGTGCGGTTCGAGTACGGCAACGTGGTGCTCGAGGACCGGCACGGCCGCCACCGGCTCTTCCCGCTGACCCCGGCCGGGTTCCTCGTCGACGGCCGCCCGGTGACCCTGGTGCGCCCCAAGGCCGCCGCGCCGACGGCGCGCACGGTGTCGGCTTCGGGGTCGGTGCGGGTGGACGGGCTGCGGGCCCGCACCGCGCGGGAGAGCCGGATCTGGGTGGAGGGCATCCACGACGCCGAGTTGGTCGAGCGGGTGTGGGGGCACGACCTGCGAGTGGAGGGCGTGGTCGTGGAGCCGCTGCAGGGCATCGACCACCTCGCCGAGCGGGTCGAGGAGTTCGGCACCGGACCCGGTCGGCGGCTGGGTGTGCTGGTGGACCACCTGGTCGCCGGCAGCAAGGAGTCCCGCATCGTCGACGCGCTCGGCGACGAGAATGTCCTGGTCACCGGCCACCCCTACGTCGACGTGTGGGAGGCGGTCAAACCCTCGGTCCTCGGGATCGCGGCCTGGCCCCGGGTCCCGCGCGGCGTAGCGTGGAAGGACGGGGTGTGCGCGGCCCTGGGCTGGGGCGACCCGGCCGACGGGTGGCGGCGGGTGCGTGCCGCGGTCACCGGGTTCCGCGACCTCGAACCGCCGCTGGTCGGCGCGGTCGAGCGGTTGATCGACTTCGTCACCGACCCCGGCGGGGAGATCGGGTGATCGACCCCGCGACCCGCGGGTGATCTGCGAGGATGGCGACATGGCGGCACTGATCTGGCTCATCGGCGGGGTGCTGCTGATGGTGGCGGAGGTCCTCTCCGGCGACTTCGTGCTGCTGATGCTGGGCGCCGCCGCGCTGGGGGGCGCGGGAGCGGAGTACCTGTTCGGCAACGCGGGCATCAGCGTGGCGGTGTTCTCCCTGGTGGCACTGGGGTTGACCACGGTCGCGCGGCCGGTCCTCAAGCGGCGCCTGCACGGCGCGCACGTGCCGGACAACGTCGCCGCGCTGGTCGGCGCGACGGCGACGGTGACCGTGTCGGTGGACCAGCACGGTGGGCGGGTGAAGCTGCGCGGCCAGGAGTGGTCGGCGCGCACGCTCGACGCCACCCAGGTGATCGAGCCGGGCACCGCGGTGACCGTCATGGAGATCTCGGGAGCGACCGCGGTCGTGTGGGCGGACCACGCCTGAACCCGGTCGGAGTTGGAGGAGACAGATGAGCGTGCCGTTGATCGTGACGATCGTGGTGGCGCTGTTCGTGCTCACGGTCGTACTGAAGTCGATCAAGGTGATCCCGCAGGCGCAGTCCGCGGTGATCGAGCGGCTGGGCCGGTTCCGGACGGTGGCCGAACCGGGCCTGAACTTCCTGGTCCCGTTCTTCGACCGGATCCGGGCCAGGATCGACCTGCGCGAACAGGTGGTCTCGTTCCCGCCGCAGCCGGTGATCACCCAGGACAACCTGACCGTCTCGATAGACACGGTCGTCTACTTCCAGGTGACCGACTCGCGCGCCGCGGTCTACGAGATCGCCAACTACATCATCGCCGTGGAGCAGCTGACCACGACGACCCTGCGCAACGTCGTCGGCGGGATGAGCCTGGAGGAGACCCTCACCTCCCGCGACCACATCAACGGCCAGCTGCGCGGCGTCCTCGACGAGGAGACCGGCCGCTGGGGCATCCGGGTGGCCCGGGTCGAGCTCAAGGCGATCGACCCGCCACCGTCCATCCAGGACTCGATGGAGAAGCAGATGCGCGCCGACCGCGAGAAGCGCGCGATCATCCTCACCGCGGAGGGCCAGCGCGAGGCGGCCATCAAGACCGCCGAGGGCCAGAAGCAGAGCCAGATCCTCTACGCCGAGGGCGCCAAGCAGGCCACCATCATGGCCGCCGAGGCCGACCGGCAGTCCCGCATCCTCAAGGCCCAGGGTGAGCGCGCCGCGCAGTTCCTGCAGGCGCAGGGCCAGGCCAAGGCCATCGAGAAGGTGTTCGCCGCGATCAAGGCGGGCCGCCCGACCCCGGAGGTGCTGGCCTACCAGTACCTGCAGACCCTGCCGGAGATGGCCCGCGGCGACGCGAACAAGGTGTGGATGATCCCCACCGACTTCGGCAAGGCGCTGGAGGGCTTCGCCCGCCAGTTCGGCATCAAGAGCGACGACGGCGTCTTCCGCTACGAGGCCCCCACCGAACCGGCCGCCACCACGTCCGCGTCCGACGACGACGTGGAGGACTGGTTCGACACCTCCACCGACCCCAAGATCGCCGAAGCGGTCCGCGCGGCCGAGGCGGTGGCCCGCAAGGAGGTCGACGCCCCGCTGGTGCCGCCGGTCCCTCCCGTCCCGCCGGTGCCGTCCCTGCGGGCGCCCGAGCCGACCCCGGCACCCACCCCGCAGCAGCCCGACGTGGAGCGGACGGTGGCGATCACCCCGCCGCCGCGCCCCGACCTCAGGTAGCCGTGAAGGCAGCCATGACAGCGAACGGCCCCGGTGCGCATGCCGCACCGGGGCCGTTCGTCATCACGCGCGGGTCATCCGATAGGTGAAGTACTCGGCCGTCCAGTCGTCACGGGTGTGCGTGGCGGTGGCGAGGGTCTCGCGCCGCAGCCCGGTCTTCTCGGCCTGGGCGTGCAGGTGCCCGATGTCCCCGGACGTACCGAAGAAGATCAGCACACGGCCGCCGTCGGCGAGGTGCTCGTCCAGACCGGCGAAGAAGGCGTTCATCGCCCGGTAGCCGTGGTCGGTGATCGCGGCCTCCACCGGCGAACACGGCTCGAACCAGCGGAACGGCGGATCGAAGACCACGAGATCGAACCGCCCCTCCACGGCGGAGTAGACATCACTGTGCCGAACGACGACATTGCCCAACCCGTTCCGCTCCACATTGGCCCGCGCGGCCTCGACGGCAGCAGGATTGACATCAACGGCCACCACCTCACCGGCGGTCCGGGCGGCGAGCACGGCGTTGACACCACAGCCAGTCCCCATGTCCAGGACACGATCACCGGGACGCACCTCGGCCAACACGGCCTCGCCGAGCAGGTGGGAGACACCGGTGATGGGGTGCACGTCCCCAGGGATCACCAGAAACGCGCCGAGGTAGTCGAGGGCCAACTCACTCTGGTAGGCGGAGTCGATGACGACGCTCGCGTGCCAACGGCGAATCCGCTCGGCATGCTCGGCATCCATAGTGGGCTCATGCTCCATGGCAGACAACGCTAGCCACAAACCCCACACCCCTCCACCCATTTAGCCGACCACTACCCCACGCCGCCAATCCACCGAGAACACAACCTCACAACCCACCCCAAGGAAACACCCTCGCAAACCTCCTCCATTCACCACAAAAACCCGCCCCAAAGCACCCCCAATCCGTTCAGGCACAACAAACCCACCCCCCAGACCAACTCTCCCCCTGCATTCCATACGCAGCCAAAACACGGCCTGCGGGTCTTTGTCAAGGTACTCTTTCCCGCCTTGACAAAGACCCGCAGGCCGTAGTGATAATTGGCGTAGGGGATTCAGGGCCCCGGGTGGGTCACGCTCCACAGGCAGCACGTACGCCCCAGGCAGCGCATACACATGGGCTGCCCGATTTACAAGCAGGGCTCGATCTAGTGAACTCGCTTCGTGTGGGGCCCCTAGAGCACCGCGGTGGAGAGAAAAGGGCAGGGTAAGGGCATCCCCACCCACGGCAAGTTTAGCGGTGCTCTCCCCCCACACGAAGCGAGTCCACTAGATCGAGCATCCGTAGCGGGCGTTGCGTTCCAGCGCAGTCGGCCTAACCGCTGCGGTTTGCTGGGGGAAGGGATTTGCTTCGGTGTCGGTGTGGTCGGCCTATCCGCTGCGGCACCAGCGGGGTGGGGATCTAATTGCGTTCCAGCGGAGTTGGCCTATCCGCTGCGGTTGTGGGCGGGGCGGCCGCAGGGTTTGCTCCAGGTGAGAGATTAAGCCGGGATCGTTACCCTGGCTTCGGTGAAAGCTCGCGCTGCCGCCACTACCTGAGCTTCCTGCTCCACCTTCTTCCGTACCGCCGTAGACAGCTTCTCGAACGGCTCGACAGTCACCTCCAGCCGCTTCCCTGCCGCCTTGGTGCGCCAGATCCCGGCGATCTCACCGCCAGCGAGGATCGCGCCTGGGTTGCTGATCATGCGCCACAGGCTCTTGCGGCGGGCCTCGTCAGGGACCAGCAGTTCGCGGTCGCGGGCTTGGAGCAGGGGGTCCAGTGGGGGGATGAGTCGCACGAGGTCCGGGGTGGGTGGGGTGCGCAGGTCGGGGAGGTCGCGTTCGTGCAGGTGGCGCGTCTTGCGCTCGACGGTGACCTCGACCAGGTCCGTGGGCCAGGCCGGTTTGGCCTGGGTCTGGGTGGTTTCCAGGAATCCCGCTGCCTCGCCGGGGCCGGCCGGGCCGTGGAGGTGGAGGTAGTTCTCGATCACCGGGGTGGGGTCGCCGGGGGAGTCGGGTACCGGGTGGCGCGGTGTCAGCGGGGTGAGCGTGGTCGGGCGGGATTCGGCGTGGACCTCGACGCCCGCGGCCAGGCCGATCAGTTGGAACAGGCTGCCGTAGATGTGGGTCGCCTTGCAGACGGTGCAGTCGTAGGAGTACGGGGCGGGCAGTCGGGCGGTGATCTCGGTGCTGACCTGTCCGCGTGATTTCTCGGTGTCGACCACGTCGCGCAAGGCCGTCGCGGCTGTTGTGTAGGCGGTCAGGCCGGAGACGCCCGCTTGCTTGAAGGACCTGCCCGAAGCGCCGAGTCGGGTGATGGCGTCGGCGTCGGTGCGGGGCCACAGGGCCTTGGCGAGCGCGGCCAGATCGGTTCGGCGGAGCAGGTGTGGTGCGCCGCGGTGGGCCCAGACCGTGGTCAGGGAGTCGTCATCGAGTGCGGTGCCCTCGGGCAGCCGGGCGGCGAGCGCGACCCGGGGTGATCGGGCGCCCGCGTCCTGGATGCCGAGGTCCAGGACGGTCAAGTCGCTCGCGGTGGTGGCGTCGCGGTGCAGGCCTTGGCGGGCGAAGCGGTAGGCGAGGACTTGCGCGCGGGTCACGTCCATGGCGCCATTGTGGTCACTCGCCGACGCTCAATCGATGCGGATCACCACGTGCGCGGTCACCGGGCCCGGGGTGGCCCCGCAGCTCGCGGCGCGGTCGGGGGTGAGGGTTCGGGGGGCCACCGTCACCCGCCAGCCGCGGCCGTCGACGTGGCCGACCTGGACCCGCCAGTGGCCGTCGTCGTCGCGTTCGGGGTCGCGCACCCGCAGCACGTCGGGGTGGGTGGTGTGGGTCAGCTCCCGGACGGCGATCTCGGCGGCCTGCCCGGCCGGGTGCCAGGTGGACCGGCCGCGGCAGCGGTCGGTGACCACGGTGGTCTCCGACAGCAGGGCGCGCGCCCGAGGCAGGTCGAGTCCCCCGTAGGCGTAGCCGGTGGGGAGCAGCAGGCCGGTCGCGGCGAAGCGGTGACCGCCGATGTGCGAGCACTCCCAGACGGCCTCGCCGTGGGTGGCGGCCAGGTCGACGGCGACCGGTCTGCCCAGCACCGCGCAGCAGACATCGCGGCGGCCGTTGGTGCAGACCAGCAGCATCGGCGAGGTGACCCGCTCACCGAAGGCGCCTGCCTCGCCCGCGCCCGCGGCGGCGAAGTCGAGGTCGAGCAGCTGTTTGGGGTCGGCGAAGGTGTCCCGGCGCAGGAACGAGCGGCCCGGCGCGGTGTGGGCCAGGTAGACCCGGCGGGGGACCGGTCGGTGCCGGTCGGGGTGCGGTCCGGGGCGGCGGATCAGCAGCACCCGCACCCCGGTGCCGGCGGCGCGCTCGGCCAGCTCCGCGGCGAGCCCGGCGTCCAGGTGGCTCTCGCGCGCGGCGTCGCGGCCCCACGGGCCGGGTTGCTCCACGCACAACCAGGTCGCCGCGGTGGCCGCGGTGCCCGCGTGGGGTTCGTCGAGCGCGCGCGACACCGCGGAGCACGCGGTGGCGGGCAACGCCGGGGGAGGGGTCGCCATCCGCACAAGGCTCTCATGGGAGGTACCGCCGATCGAGTGCACCCACGACATCGGCCGAGTGAAGATCAGGAACCGGCCGCCGCCCTGGTCAGCCGCTGCGCCATGCCCGCCACCCGCGCCACCAGCTCCGGCGGCTCGCGCACCTGGAACTCGCAGCCGATCAGCGACACCCACACCGCCAGCCCGTCGAGGGAGTTCGCGCCCGCGCGCAGCGTGCAGGAGTGCTCGTCGATCGGCTCGAGCACGCCGGAGGTAGGGCTGATGTGCTCGGCCGCCTCGTCCACCGGCAGCCGCAGGGTGATCACGGCCTGGTGCCGGTAGGCCGCGTTGGACAGCCCGTAGCTGGTGTACGCGGCCAGATCGGCGTCGGGCGGGTCGCGCGGGGCGAACCGGGGACCGGTCGGGGTGCGCGGGGTGAGCCGGTCGACCCGGAAGGTGCGCCAGTCGTCCCGGTCGAGGTCGAAGGCCACCAGGTACCAGCGGCGCCCGGTGTGCACCAGCCGCAACGGCTCCACCCGGCGCAGCGTCTCCCCGCCGTGGTGGTCGCGGTAGTCGAACCGCAGGACCTCGTGGTCGCGGCAGGCCCCGGCCAGCGCCGACAGCGTGGCCGCGTCCACCGTCGGCCCGCGCCCGCGCAGCGGCACCATCACCGACTGCAACGCGTTCACCCGGTTGCGCAGCCGGGCGGGCAACACCTGCTCCAGCTTCGCCAACGCCCGCACCGAGGTCTCCTCGATACCGGCCACCGTGCCCGCCGCGGCGGTGCGCAACCCGACGGCGACGGCCACCGCCTCCTCGTCGTCGAGCAGCAGCGGGGGCAGCGCCGCGCCCGCGCCCAGCCGGTAGCCACCCGCGGTCCCGGTCACCGCGTGCACCGGGTAGCCCAGCGACCGCAGCTTGTCCACGTCGCGCCGCACGGTCCGGTCGGTCACCCCGAGCCGCTCGGCCAGGTCGGCACCCGACCAGTCACGCCGGGTCTGCAACAGCGACAGCATCCGCAGCAACCGGGCCGAGGTCTCCAACATGCCCCCAGTCTGGCACCGGTTGCGGACAGGACCCGTCCGCAACGTGGCCTAGGCTCGGCGCCGTGACCGACCTGCTCACCGGCCGCGCCCTCAACCGCGCCCTGCTCGCGCGCCAACTGCTGCTCCGCCGCGCCCCGATGACCGCCACCGCGGCGATCGACCACCTGGTCGGCATGCAAGCCCAGGCACCCCACCCGCCCTACGTCGGGCTGTGGTCACGGCTGGCGGACTTCGACTTCACCGAACTGTCGGACCTGCTGCGCACCCGCCAGGTCGTGCGGATCGCGCTGATGCGCTCCACCATCCACCTGGTCACCGCCGCCGACTGCCTCCCGCTGCGCGCCCTGCTGCAACCGGTGCACGACCGAGGCTTCCGCGGCGCGGCGGGCAAGTCCCTCGCCCACCTCGACCACGACGCCATCGCCGCGGCGGGCGCCGACCTGCTCACCACCGAACCGATGACCTTCGCCGAACTCGGCAAGCGCCTGGCCCCGCACTGGCCCGACGCCGACCCCGCCCGCCTGGCCACCCTCGTGCGCGTCCGGGTCCCGCTCGTCCAGGTCCCGCCACGCGGCCTGTGGGGACACAGCGGCCAGGCCCGGCACACCCCGGCCCGCGCCTGGCTGGGGGAGGGGAGCCCAGCGCCGATGACCGTCGACGACCTCGTCCTGCGCTACCTCGCCGCCTTCGGCCCCGCCACCCCGGCCGACGCCCAGGCGTGGTCCGGGCTCACCGGCCTGCGCGAGGTCTTCGACCGCCTGGCGCCGCGCCTGCGCGCGTTCACCGACGAGACCGGCCGCGTCCTGCACGACCTGCCCGACGCCCCGCGCCCCGACCCGGACACCCCGGCCCCGGTGCGGCTGGTCGCCGACTTCGACAACCTGATCCTCGGACACGCCGACCGCTCCCGGGTGATCGCCGACGAGCACCGCGGCCCGGTGATCATGGGCACCGGCAACGGCGTCGTCCGCGCCACCGTCCTGCTCGACGGCCGGGTCGCGGCGATGTGGCGGGTCGAACGAACCCGCGGCACCGCCACGGTCCTGGTGGAGCCCTTCGGCCGGATCACCGCCGGCGACCGGCACGCCGTCGAGGCCGAGGCGCACCGGCTGCTCGCCGCGACCGACCCGACCGCGACGAGCACCGGCGTCCGCCTCGGCTAGCCGGTCACCAGCACGAGGGTGAACCCGTCGTAACCCTTGCTGCCCACCGTCTGCACCGCGGTGGCGTCCACCCGCGGCTCGGCGGCGATCAGCTCGTGCAGCTCCCGGGTGCCGACCACCCCCGGGTCGGTGCTGTCGGCCTCCACGATCGCCCCGCCGCGCACCACGTTGTCCACCACGATCACCGAACCCGGGCGGGTCAGCCGCAGCGCCCACCGGAAGTAGTCGGGGTTGCTCGGCTTGTCGGCGTCGACGAACACCAGGTCGAACGGCTCCTCCTCGAGCAGCGCGGGCAACGAGTCCAGCGCCGCCCCGGTGCGCACCTCCGCGACCTCGGCCAACCCGGCCGCGGCGAGGTTCGCCCGCGCCACCTCGGCGTGCTTGGCGTCGTATTCCAGCGACACCAGCCGCCCGCCTGCGGGCAGCGCCCGACCCAGCCAGATCGTGCTGTACCCGCCCAGGGTGCCGATCTCCAGGATCCGCCGGGCGCCGTGCACCCGGGCCAGCAGGTTGAGCAGCTTGCCCTGGTTGGGGGCCACCGCGATCCGCGGCAGCCCGGCCTCGTCGCTGCGCCGCAGGGCGTCCTCGAGCACCGGGTCCCCGGGCAGCAGGACGGAGCAGAGGTAGTCGTCGACATCGGTCCACTGTGTCTGTTCGCTCACGCCGCCACCGTACCTTTCATGCCTTGACGGGCATATACGGCGCCGGCTACCGTCGGGGCCATGGACGCCACCCTGCACACCGACGCGGGCCGCCACGTACTGCGCTTCGAGCGCGCCCTGCGCCACCCACCGGAGAAGGTCTGGCGCGCCATCACCGAGCCCGAGCACCTCGACCACTGGTTCCCGGCCGCCCTGCACGATAAGCGCGGCGTGGGGGAGCGGATCACCTTCCGCTTCCCCGACGGCACCGACGGCGGCACCGGCACCATCACCGACCTGGACCCACCGCGCCGCTTCGCCTTCACCTGGCAGGGCGAGACCCTGCGGTTCGACCTGCGCCCCACCGACACCGGCTGCCTGCTCGTGTTCACCCACCACTTCGACGACCACGCTGGCGCCGCCTCCTTCGCCGCGGGTTGGCAGATCTGCCTGGGTGCCCTCGACGACCTCCTCGACGGCACCCCGCCCACCGACCACGACTGGGTCGCCGCCCACGAGCACTACGTCGACCGTTTCGACCTGCTGCGCGGCACCACCCACCCCGACGGTGACACCTGGCGCGTCCAGTTCGAACGCCAACTTCCCACCCCCGCCGACGACGTCCGCCCGCACCTGCCCACCCTCATCGGCGCCGAGCCCACGGCCGAGACCGACACCCGGTACGACGCCGACCTCGGCACGGGCCAGACCGTCCGCGTCGAACTCCGCCCCGGACCCGGCGGCGCCCGCCTCACCCTCACCCACCGCGGCCTCACCGACACCGACCTCGACGCCGCCCACACCTGCTGGCGCACCGCCATCCAGACCCTCGCCACCACCCTCACCGGCCACCCGCACCAGACCGAACACCCGGTGGCGCACCACCCGATGACCTAGACTCGCCCGCATGTCGATCACCGGGCCGGTCCCCAGCCTGGAGCGCTCCTGGCCCGCCCACGACGCTCGTGACGAACTGCGCCTGCAGCTGGAGTTCCTCACCTTCCTGCGGATCACCGCCGTGAACAAGGCCGCCGGTCTCACCCCCGCCCAGGCCACCGACACCCCACTGCCCAGCTCACCGCTGATGAGCGTGCTCGGCGTCCTCAAGCACCTCACCGCCGTCGAGCGCTACTGGCTCACCCGCACCGCGGGCGGCTCACCGGCCCCCCTGCTCTGGGAGCCCGACGACGTCCACGCCGAGTGGCGCCTCACCCCGGCCGACACCCCCACCACCGTCGTCGGCGCCTACCGCGACGAGTGGGCCACCGTCGACGTCGTCCTCGCCGACCTCACCCCGGACGACCACGCCCGCGCCGACCCCGGGCGCACCGTCCGCTGGATCCTCGCCCACGTCGTGCAGGAGACCGCCCGGCACGTCGGCCACCTCGACATCCTGCGCGAACTGGCCGACGGCCAGACCGGCGAATAACCCGTGAAGGCGGCCCAGTTCAGCCGGTTCGGCGGCCCGGAGGTCCTCGAGATCGCCGACCTCCCGGATCCCCACCCGGGCCCCGGCGAGGTCCGCGTCGCGGTGCGGGCGGCCGGGGTCAACGCGAGCGACTGGAAGAAACGCCAGGGCCTGATGGACCAGGAGCTCCCGCAGACCATGGGGTACGAGGTGGCGGGCGTCGTCGACGAACTCGGCGAAGGCGTCACCGATATCGCGGTCGGTGACCGCGTCTTCGGGTTCGCCACCGGTGCCGGGCAGGCCGAACTGGCGGTGCTGCCCCACTACGCACCCATCCCGCCGTCGCTCGACTTCGCCGCGGCCGCCGCGCTGCCGGTCGCGGTCGAGACGGCCGCGCGCGCACTCGACCAACTCGGCGTCCGCAGCGGCGGCACACTGCTCGTCAACGGCGCCTCCGGGACCATCGGCCGCGCCGCCGTCCAGCTCGCCGTGGCGCGGGGCGCGCGCGTGATCGGCACCTGCGGCCCCGGCAACCACGAGATGATCCGCGCGCTCGGCGCCGAACCCGTCACCTACGGGGATGGCATGGCCCACCGAGTCTCCGCACTCGCCCCGGCCGGGGTCGACCTGGCGCTCGACGTCGCCGGAAGCGGCGTCCTGCCCGAACTCATCGACCTCGTCGGTGGCCCGGAGCACGTGATCACCATCGCCGACTTCGAGGGCGCCCAACGGCACGGCGTGCGCTTCAGCCGGGGAGACACCGGTCGCGCCCTCTACACGCTCGACCAACTCGGCGACCTGGTCGAGTCCGGGCGGCTCACACTCCCCGTGGGGCAGACGTTCCCGCTGGCGGAGGTCGCGCAGGCACATCGCGTCGGCGAAGCGGGCCAGGTGCGCGGAAAGCTCGTACTGCTGGTCGACTGACGCGCATCCGAGTCGACGACGGTGCTGACCGGCCGGTGCGCGGCACCGACCGGTCAGCTAGGAGCCTCACGTGGCGATGGTGGCCACCGGCTCCACGTCGTAGGTGCGGGCGTAGCCGTTCTCGACGCCCACGAGCAGGTCCACGACGTCGAAGTAGCGGTCGCAGAACGGGGTTTCACGTCAGCGGGCATCGACTGCCCCCGGCGTGCCGAGGACGGCGGGCTTGAGGGTCTCGGCGCACCACTGGGCGAACCCGGTGGCCGGGAACGCCTGTGGCACACGGTCGACACCCGAGTCCAGGCCCTGGCCCTTGGCGCGCTTCATCTCGACCATGCCCTCGACGAAGGCCTCGTTGAGGCCGTAGCCCAGCAAGGCCGACCGCAACTCGTCGAGCGACTCGCGCTGGTAGCGGACCGGACGCCCCAACTCCTCGGACATGATGCGCGCCAGGTCATCGGGGGAGAGGTCCTGCGGCCCGACAACCGGAAGACTG
This sequence comes from Actinokineospora sp. NBRC 105648, assembly GCF_030269645.1. GTDB lineage: Bacteria > Actinomycetota > Actinomycetes > Mycobacteriales > Pseudonocardiaceae > Actinokineospora. The sequence continues at coordinate 220,578 of NZ_BSTR01000003.1, forward strand.
CCGACGCCGGTCCACGAGCGGTCCAGCAGCAGCCCGGCCGCCGCCGCGGCGATGTCGGCGACGGCCACCATCGGGACCGGGCGGTCCGCGGCGGCGGTGTCGGTGAAGACGCCGTTCTCACGGATCGAGTCGGCGTCCTCCAACAGGTTCTCGTAGAACGACGGGTTGGCCAGGGCGCGGTAGGCGACACCGGAGCCTGCGATCAGGTCGTCCATCGCCAGGCAGGCGGTGACCAGCCCGGCCCGGGCGGCCAGCGGGGTGCCGCGGCCGAGCGCCGAGACGCCGACGACATGGCTGACCCCGTAGGCGGCGAACGCCCGCGCGGCCGGACGGGTGAAACCGCTGTAGGCCTCGTCGGGTGTGATTGAGGCGTCCGGCGGGACCAACCAGAAGACGGCGTCGGCCCCGGTGAGGGCGCGCCCGACGGTCTCGGCGTCTCCGTGCGAGCCGGTGACCACCTCGACCCGTCCGCGCACGGCCTCGGGGAGCCGGGTCGGATCGCGGACCACGACGCGCAACTGCTCTTCGTGCGCGGGTGCGGCCTCGACCAGCAGGGACAGCAGCCGCCTGCCGATGTTCCCGGTGGGGGCGGTGATGACGATCATGAATCCTCGCGGTCTGTGGGGGATCGTTCTGGCCCACCCATCGTGCGGACCCACCCCGCGTTGCCACAATGGGAACTTCGGCATCCCATCATTGCCCAAATCGGAATTACTCCTATGACCAGCTCAAACCCGCCCGACTAGCTTCCCCCGGCCCGCTTCAGCAACCCCCGGATGAACCCGACGAGCTCGGCGGGGGAGAACTCCACCGCGCTCTCCCCGACGCTCACCTCGAACGAACACCGACCGGGATCCGGCGACGACCGCACCGCCCCGAACAGCTGCACACCCTCCTCGGCCGCCAACGCCGCCCCGGCCCGCTCCACCGCGGCCCTCGACGCGGGCAACACAACGTGGAACAGCGGCGTCAACGGCACCCCCGGCACCGTGAACGCCACCCCATCGGCGTTGATCGCCGCCGCCAACGCCACCGCGTGATCACGGAACTCCGGCATCCGCGGCAACAACTCGTCCAACCCGTAGAGCGCCGACGCCGCCAACGGCCACGCGGCGTGGATCTCCCCACCCAACCGCAACCGCCACACCGCCGCGTGCGCCACGAAGTCCGCGTCCCCGGCCAACACCGAGCCCGCCACCCCCTGCAGTCCCTTGTAGAGGGACACGTACACCGAGTCGAACAACCCCGCGACGTCGGCCAACGGCCGGTCGTAGTACGTCTGCGCCTCCCACAACCGCGCGCCGTCCATGTGCGCGGCCGCACCCCGGGAACGCGCCAAACCCGTCTGCGCGACCAACTCGTCCCACGTCGGCAGCAGACCCCCGAGATCACGCTGCGGCAACTCCCACAGCACCGCAGCCAACGGCTCCGCCACCCGCTCCAGATCCGCCAACGAGATCAACTCGTGGCGGTCGGCCACCGCGGCGAACCGCAGCCCGTGCACCACCGAGAACCCCTGCGCCTCCCACTCGACCAGGTGGCAGTGCGGATGCGCCGCGAACGTCCACCGCCCGCGGCGCTCCGCGTGCACCCGGAGCGCGACCTGCTGCGCCATCTTCCCCGTGGGGAACAGCAGCCCCGCCTCCTTGCCCAACAACCCCGCGACCCGCCGCTCCACCACCGCCACCGGCCCGTCCGGACCGCCTGCCGGGACCTCCGGCCCGATCCGCTCGAGCATGCGGCGCAACACCTCGTGCGGCGACCGCCGCGGCGAGGCGTGCGAGAACAACGATCTGGTCACCCGGTTGGACGTCACCGAGGCACTCTATTGCACATCATGTTCAACAAGCTAGACCGAGGTCAACCGACCCAACACCGACGTCCCCGCCTCGGTCACCCGCACCACCGCGTCCCGCGCCCCCGCCGCCGCCCGGATGACCACCAGGCCACGCCGCTCCAACACGGTCAACGCGTCCGCCGCCCACTGCGGCAACCTGCCCGCGGGGGAGCCGTCCGCCCCCGCCCACAGGAACCCCATCGGCACACCCCACAACCCGGAGTGGAACAACACCACTCCCTCGGCCACGTGCCGCAACGCCCTCGTCTCGTTCTCCGTCATCTCCGGACCTCCCCAGAAGTGGCGCCGGTCACAGCCCTTGGTAGCAGGCTGCCCTGACGGGACGCTGACCAAAACCCCAGGTCACCCCCGCCAGACCCCCTACCTCACCCCAACCACCGGCCGACACCCGCCAGCAACTCCGCCTTCGTCTCCGGTGGAGCGAAGGACGCTCGCACCGACGCCCGCGCCAACCCCGCCAACGCCGCGTCGTCCCACCCGAACACCGACCGCAGCAACCCGTACTCCTCGGCCAACCCCCGACCGGTCACATTCGGCACATCCGTGTTGACCGTGACCACCAACCCCGCCGCCACCAACTCCGGCAACGGGTGCGCGCGCACCGACGGCACCAACCCCAACGCCACGTTCGACGACACGCACACCTCCAACGGCACCCCCCGGTCCCGCACCTCGGCCACCACCGCCGGGTCCTCCAACACCCGGAACCCGTGCCCGACCCGATCCGCCCCACCCGCGGTGACCGCCTCCAACACGCTCGCCGCCCCCGCGACCTCACCGGCGTGGTGGACCAACCGCAGCCCGGCGTCCCGAGCCACACCTAACAAGTCCGCGAACGGCGCCAGTGGATACGTCTCGTCACCCGCCAGGCCCACACCCACCACCCCACGGTGGGAAAACCGCCGAGCCAGCTCGATCGTCCGCCGCAACCGCTCCGGCGACCTCCGCCGCGAGTGGTCCAACAGCACCCGCACCACGATCCCGTGCTCCCGCTGCCCCTGCGCCAACCCGTCCAACACCGCCTCAAGCGGCATGGCCAGATCACCGAGCCGCTCACCGTGCGAGGCGGCCGTGAACGTCACCTCGGCGTACCCGGTGCCCTGCGCCGCCTCATCCGCGCAGTACTCCACCGCTACCCGCCGGAAGTCCTCCGGCCGCCGCAAGCAGTCCCGCACCAACGAGTTCTGATCCGCGAACGCCCGGAACCCGGCGAACGCGAACGGCCCATGGCTCACCTCGGGCCCCACGGCCACACCGTTGCCCGCCCCGATCGCCACCAGCGTCTCCGGGCGGACCGTGCTCTCCAGGTGGACGTGCAGGTGCGCCTTCGGCAACCGCGACAACTCGCGCATACCCCCGAGGGTAGAAGCAAGCGCACACCGCACGCTTCCGGTTTTCCGGAAACACCACCCACGTGGCAACCTTTCCCGGCACCCGAGAACTCTGGGGGAGTAGCGGAAGTCGATCAACCAGGAAAGGCGCGGGATCCACCGTGGCACTGAGGTTCGCCCGGTCAGCCGAGGAACAGGCACTCCGGGAACTGGACATCACCGTCGAACGCACCGGCCGCACCACCGCCGTCCGCGCCGTCGGCCGCATCGACCTCGCCACCGAGACACCCTGGCACGACCAGGTCATGGGCGCGGCCACCGCGACCGACGACACCACCAGCGTCACCGTCGACCTCACCGCGGTCACCTTCCTCAGCTGGGCCAGCACCGCGGTCCTGATCCGCGCCCACCGGGCCTGCCTGCGCCGCGGCCGCGCCCTGCGCGTGCTGGCCTGCGGCCCGGTGCTCACCGGCCTGCAGCTCACCCGGATGAACGAGGAGATCACCATCGTCCCGGCCACGCGGCCGGTGCACGTCGAACGCCCGCGCGCCGCCACCAGCTGGTTGATCGCCTGACGTACCGTGGCCCGGCGGACCAGGGGAGGCGGCGGTGTTCAGCTACGAGTTCGGCACGATCGAGTGGATGTGGGGCAACGGCACCATCCGCCTCAACCTGCCCGGCGGCGTCGAGCAGACGCAGAACGGCGGCTACCAGGAGGTCGTGGACGTCCTGACCGGCCTCGGCCGCCAGGGCTGGGACGTCGCCACCTGCGCGGCCGGCGGCAACTGGCTGTTCTGGACCCTGCGCAGACAACACTGACCGCTCAGCCGACCGCGACTCAGACGACCGCCACGACGGCGTAGCGCTCGTCGTCGATCACCCGCCCCCAGAGCCCGGGATCGACGAGCGGCTCGACGCGCAGCTCGGACACCAACGGCCGCAACGCCTCGGCCAGGGCATCGGCACCGACACCACCCATCCAGGGCAGCGAACCGGGGGAGTCGAGGTAGTCGCCACTGGTGTTCCACCGGCCCTCGACAAGCACCAGGACACCACCGGGCCGAGTCGCGCCGATCCAGTGGCGCAGCGCGGCAACCGGGTCCGGCAACGTCCAGAGCAGGTGCCGCGCCAAGACGACGTCGAACTCGCGGTCGAACGGTGGCAGGGCGGCGGCATCGCCGACCTCGAAGCGGGCCTGCAACCCGGCATCGGCGAGTTTGCGCCGGGCGCGCTCGACCATGGCGGGCGCCAAGTCCACGCCGACCACGCGGTGCCCGTGCGCGGCCAGCACCAGGGACAGCGACCCCGTGCCACAACCGACATCCAGGACATCGCGAGTCGACCCCGGGATCCAGGACCGCAGCCGGGCGGCCCAAGCGTCCCGGACACGGGGGAGGCGCAGACCGTGATCGGCCTCGACGTCGAAGGTGTCAGCGGCGGCGTCCCAGAACGCGGCGATCTCAGAAGGCGAATCCACCAGCTGATTGTCCTGTCCCGCCGGTCGGTGCGGCCGGCTTCGACCAGTCGGGTCGACGGCTTCAGAGTCGCCGGACGCGCAGGACGCCGGTCAGCATCGGGAGGGTGAACTCGCCGTGGCCGGTTTCTGGTCTGCCTGCGAGGAAAGCGCGGATCTTGTCGCACTTGGCCGCTCGGTCCCGTTCCGGCAGGACCAGCATCCCGGCGCGGGTCGCGAGTGTCTCGACGAGGGAGTCGGCGGTTCGGCGCTGACCGTGCGGGAACTCGGACTGCTCGGCCGAGCCGAACCGGGGGACCAGACCACTGTTCGGAAGGTGCAGGTCTGCCGTCGCGGCGCGCCAGTTGCTCAGCGTGTCCCGCGGGCCGATCGCCCCGGGGCCACTCACCCGTTCGAGGCCCGTGATCCACTCGACCCGGTCGTCCAGGACGTTCCACAGGCCGGCCAGGATGCCGCCGGGAACGAGGACCCTGGCGATCTCGGGTCCCGCGATGGCCATGTCGAACCAGTGCAGGGCATTGCCGGCGACCACAGCGTCAACGGACCCGTCGGGCAGCGCTAGTGCCTCGGCACTGCCCGAAAGGGCACGGACGGCCGGCAGCGCACGGCGCAGCTCGGTCAGCATCGCCGGGTCAGGCTCGACCGCGATGACCTCAGCGCCCAGCGCGACCAGCGTGGCGGTGAGCTTGCCGGTTCCGGCGCCGAGGTCGAGCACCCGGAGGCCGGGCGCGAGTTCCAGCGCCCAACGAACCGCGGCCCGTGCGTAGTCCGGGCGGTGCTCGGCGTAGGCGGTCGCCGCCGAGCCGAACGAGGATCCAAGGACTAGGCGTTCCTCCACGAGATCACCCTCCAGCAAGATCACGAGTGGCGGGGCCCAGCCTAGGGAGGCGTCGTGGCTCAGCGCGAACAGGAACCAGCCCAACCGCGGCAGGGGACGGTCTCCAGCGCACTACTTGACATAATGTCGATTATCGAACATTGACCGACCCGCAGATCAACCCTGAAAGCGGCCGGTTCATACGTCACCGTGACGTTTCACCCCAAAGCGCCCGGATGTGCCTCCTGGGCGCCTGACAAGGCACTCCAGTGCGTGGTGGCGGATCGGCGGGCGCGCCAGGGGCGCAACGGGCACGAAAGGCGCGAATCGGCGCGCGAACGCGTTGGCGCGCACATGCCGTCCCCTGATCATCCTGAGCCGTCGAACACCTGTTTGATGGATAATCGCGGTTATCCATGGTTCGCGAACTGTCGGTGTGGTCGGGTATGCACTGCGGGTGATGTTGATCGAGGCGCAGGACGGGTTCTTCCTGGCTCGGCGGTCCCGCAAGGACTCGCCGCACACGACCGCGGCCTACCGGCGGGACCTGGCGGGGGTGTCGGCGCTGGTGGCCGAGGTGGTCGGCCGGGACGTCGGCGCCATCGGGCTCGACGAGGTGTCCGCGCAGGTGTTGCGAGAGGCGTTCGGGCTCTTCGCCGACACGCACGCCAAGAGTTCCGTGGCGCGGGCGTGGTCGACCTGGAACCAGTTCTTCCAGTTCTGCGTAGCCGACGGGCTCGCGGCGGGCAACCCGATGGGCGCGATCGGCAGACCGCGACCCGCTCCGCTGTCCCCCAAGCCGCTGCGCGGCGAGGAGACCCCCGAGCAGCTGCTCGCCGCGATCGCTGGTGGGGCGCGCAAGGCGCGGGCGCCGTGGCCGGAGCGCGATCTGCTGGTGCTCGCCCTCGGCTTGGTCGCCGGGTTGCGGGCGGCCGAGATGCGGGCGCTGCGGCGGTCCTCTGTGGTCGGTCGGCCCGGTGAGCGGCGGCTCTACGTGCACGGCAAGGCGAACCGGGAGCGGTCGATCCCGATCGAGGCGCCGCTGGAACGGGTGATCGAGGCGTACCTGGCCTCGTGCGACGGGCGGTTCCCGGGAGCGCGGTTCGCCGCGGACTCGCCGTTCCTGCTGGGTTCCGACGGCGCCGGGATCGGGCGGGGTGCGCTGGATTACCTGGTCAAGGCGTGCTTCCGCGGTGCGGGGATGCATGACCGGGTGCCGGTGGGGGCGAACCTGCACGCGCTGCGGCACACCTTCGCCACGCGGTTGGCCGAGGACGGGGCGAACGCGGTGGAGATCATGATGCTGCTGGGGCACGCGAGCCTGAACACGAGTCAGAACTACATCGACGCGACCGGGCGGGAGCGGCGCGCGGCGGCGGCGAGCAACCGGACCTACCGGGTGCTGGCGGAGCTGGCCGGGGACGAGGAGGCCGGTCAGTAGGCTCGGCCGATGAGACGCAGGCTCCGCTCCCCCTTGCCGCAGCGACACGGTCTCGACGCGGCGCGGTTGCGGCTGCCCGAGGTGGGCTCGTGGGCGACGGTGCTGGAGCACCTGGTGGAGCGGCTCCCGCGGGTCGAGCCCGCGCGGATCGAGATGATGCTGCGGGAGCGGCGGATCGTCGGGCTGGACGGGCCGGTGGCGGTGGACGCGCCGTACGTGCCGGGGATGTTCGTGTGGTTCCACCGGGACCTGCCGGTGGAGGTGCCGGTGCCGTTCGAGTTGGGGGTCGTGCACCAGGACGAGGACGTGGTCGTGGTGGACAAGCCGCACTTCCTGGCGACGATCCCGCGTGGCAAGCACGTCGTGCAGACGGCGCTGGTGCGGTTGCGCCGTGAGCTGGGGATCCCGGCGTTGAGCCCGGCGCACCGGTTGGACCGGGTGACGGCGGGGTTGTTGCTGTTCGTGGTGCGCCCGGAGGTGCGGGGCGCGTACCAGACGATGTTCCGGGATCGGTCGGTGGGCAAGGAGTACGAGGCCGTCGCACCGTTCGACCCCGCGGTGGTGTTGCCCGCGGTGGTGCGGAGTCGGATCGTGAAGGAGCGTGGGGTGATCACCGCGCAGGAGGTCCCGGGTGAGCCGAACGCGGAGACCCTGGTGGAGTTGGTCGAGCACCGCGCGGGGGTGGGTCGGTACCGCCTCTCCCCCGCCACCGGTCGTACGCACCAGCTCCGGCTGCACATGGCGGGTCTGGGGTTGCCGATCCTGGGTGACGACTTCTACCCGGTGCTGACCGAGAAGCCGTTGGACGATTTCAGTCGGCCGTTGCAGTTGTTGGCCCGGGTGTTGGAGTTCGTCGATCCGGTGTCGGGTGAGCCGCGGCGGTTCGAGAGCCGGTTGCGGTTGGCCGCGTGGGAGTCGCCCGAGTCCTGGTAGGGCTCCCCCGATCGGTGCATCGCTTGACCTTGACACTGTGACAGGGTTTTCACTGGGTGCAGGAGGTGGTCCCGATCAACTCGACACCAGGAACCCAGCAGACCCGGCTGCTCGACGCGTTGAGCGCTGCCAGTTCAGGGACACGGCTCAGGGCGGCCCTGGCGGTGGGCACATACCCCGACCCCGGTCTCGTCGAAGCGCTCGTGGCGCGGTGCGCGGTCGAGCCGAACTTCTTCGTGCGCGACATGCTCACGTGGGCGTTGACCCGTTTCCCGTCGGAGTCCACGGTGCCCCGACTTGTCGCGGAGCTCGGTTCCGGGTGCGCGCAGGCGCGGAGCCAGGCGTTGCACACACTGTCCAAGATCGGGGACGAGGGCGTGTGGCCCGCGATCACGCGGTCGTTGCTGTGCGACGCCGACGACGAGGTCGCGCGTAGCGCGTGGCGTGCCGCGGTCGTCCTCGTGCCTGCCGGGCAGGAGGAAGCGCTGGCCGCGGTGTTGGTCGCCCAGCTCGGTCGCGGCGACCGGGACGTGCGGCTGAGTCTGAGCCGAGCGCTGGTCGCGCTCGGGGACGTGATCGAGCCTGCCCTGCGGTCGGGGCTGGCGAGTGTGGACCCGACGGTGCGTGCCCATGCCCACGCGACGCTGCTGCTCCTGAGCGACCCGGAGGTCGGGTTCGATTCGGCCCTGGAGGAGGCGACCCGGGTCCTGGTGCTGGGTCCGGACCGGGCCGACGGCGCGGCGTGCTGATCGGGGAGGTGGCCCGCCGGGCGGGGGTGAGTACCCGGATGCTGCGGCACTACGACTCCCTCGGGCTGGTGCGGCCGACAGGTCGCACCGTGGGTGGCTACCGCGAGTACTCCGCCGAGGACATCCGTCGGATCTTCCACGTGGAGAGCCTGCGGTCGCTGGGCTTGTCGTTGCGGCAGGTCGGTCGCGCGCTGGCGGATCCCGCGTTCACGCCGTCCGCGCTGGTCGGCGACCTGATCCGGCGGACCGAGGACCGGCTGGGCCGGGAACGGGAGCTGCTCGACCGGCTGCGCGCGATCGACGCGTCGTCGCCGTCCGGTTGGGAGGGCGTGCTGCGTGTCGTGGAGTTGTTGCAGGGGCTCGCCTCGCCCAGTGCCGCGCGCAGGCAGCAGGCGGTCCTGGCCCCGGCCGAGGAGGTGCCGGTCCCGGTCGAGGTGTTGGCCGGGGCGGTCCTGGCCGAATCGGATCCGAACGTCGCGGGTGCCCTGCGGTGGGCCTTGGCGAGGTCGGGTGGGGGCGGTGTGGCGAGCGTGGCGTCCGGGGCGTATTCGGCGAATGTGGACATCCGGCGGCGGGCGGTCCTGGCGATCGCCGAGATGCCCGGGGACGAGGCGGACGCGGTGCTCGCGGACGCGCTCGGGGATTCGGACTCGACGGTGCGCGGGCATGCCGCTCTGGCGTTGGGCGCGCGTGGTGGGACCGCGGCCGTGCCGGTGCTGGTGGGCATGGTGGTCGAGGGCAGGAACGATGTGGAGGCGGCCGAGGTCCTGGGGGCGCTGGCGGCGGATCCCGGGCGGGCGGAGCGGATCATGGGTGCGCTGGTCGACGAGCTCGCCGCGCACGCGGCGGACTTCGGGGTGCGGATTCGCCTGGTCCAGGCTCTGGCCGAGATGCCTGCCGCCGTCGGGCTGGGGGTTCTGCGGCAGTTGGCAGGCGATGATGATCGTGCTGTCGCCCTGGTCGCCTCGGCGTTCGTGGGGGTGCTCGAAGGGCGGGGTGGCGGCTGAGGTCGTTTGTCAGTGGCTTGGTCTGGGCGGGGTTTCCGGGGTTGGGGGGCGTAGGGCGTCGGCCACTAGGTCCACTGCGCTGCGGGAGGGGTCGCGGGCGGCGTTGTTGTAGACCTGTTCTGTGGTGTCGATGCTGGTGTGGCCCACGTCGGCCTGGATGTGGACGAGTTGGGCGCCTGCTTCGACGGCGGTGGTGACGTAGAAGTGGCGTAGGGCGTGGGGGTGCATGGCGTCGGCGATGTCGTGGAGGGGGTCGCCCGCGGTTCTGGCCAGGCGGCGGAGGAGTTGCCAGATGGCTTGGCGTTGGTAGCGGTTGCCGGTTCTGGTGATGAGCAGTGGGGTGGGTGGGCCGTGGTGGGTGCCGCGGCGGGTGGGGGTGGTGTTGGTGGGGTCGGCGGCGTCTCGGGTGCGCAGGTAGGTGGTGATGGCGCGGTCGGCCATGGTGGAGAGGTAGACGATGCGGGTTTTGCCGCCTTTGCCGTGGACGCGCAGGGCGCGGCGGCCGCGGGTGACGTGCAGGTCGGCGCGGTCGAGGGCGCAGAGTTCGCTGACGCGCAGGCCCAGGGTGAACAGGGCGACGACGGCGGAGGCGCGGGCGGTGTCGAGGGGGCCGTTGCCCCGGCGGGGGGTGGCCGCGGTGTCGATGAGGGTGCGGACCTGGTCGGTGGTGAGGGTGACGGTGCTGGTGGTGCTGCCGGTGGGGACGACCAGGCCGAGGCGGCGGCGGTCGAGGGCGGCGGGGTTGCCGGTGGTGAGGCCGGTGTCGGCGAGGTGGGTGTAGAGGGCTTTGAGGGTGGCGAGCATGCGGTCGCGGGTGGCCGGGGCGGTGCCGGCGTCGGTGAGGGCGGTGAGCCAGTCCTTGACGTCGGTGGTGCGGGCGGTGCGGGGGTCGTGGCCGTGTCGGGCGCACCAGCGGAACCAGTGCAGATGGCGGTAGCGGCCTCGGGGGGCGGGTGGGGGGCGGTGCGCGGCGGGTGGGGGTTTGCCGGTGCCGACGGCGGCGGCGTAGGTGGTGAGGGCGGTGTCCCAGGTGGGGTCGGCGGTGCCTGCCCAGTCGGTGATGTCGTGGGCGGTGACGGGCAGGCCGAGTCCTTCGGCGTAGGTGCGGCGGGTGGCGCGGTTACCGTAGCCGGTGAGCCAGTCGGTGATCGCGGTGAGCAGGTCGGTGGGGTTGTCGACGCCGGGCCAGGTGGTCTGACCGGTGCTGGGCTCGATCGCGTTCACCGGGCAAGGATCGCGCACGGGTCGGGCGGGGTCGGTACTCCCCCGCCCGGGTGCGGGTTCAGGGGCGGCGGCCGACGAGGTCGAGGAGGCGGTCCTGCAGGGGGCTGTCGGGGCCGAGGGTGCCGCTGGGTCCGGTGCCGAAGATGCCGAGTTCGCTGATGGTGGCCGCGAGCGGGTGCATGAACTCCCACATGCCCTGGACGAGGGTGGGGTCGAGGGTGTCGTCGGTGTGCAGGGCGCGGGCGAGGTCCCAGGCGTGCACGAGGTGTTCGCCGATGCGGAAGCCGATGAGCGTGCGGCCGGGGATGGGGCCGCTGGGGTGGGCGACGACGCGGTCGAGGGCGCCGGGGGCCGCGGCGGCGTGGTGGAGCGCGTCGGCGGCGGTGGTGAAGGCGGCGATGGGGTCGTCGTGGAGCCATTCGCTGGTCAGGATGTCGATGGCGGTCTCGGTGGTGGCGCCCTCGAACAGGGCGACGGCCATCCGGTCGCCGGCGACGACGTGGTTGGCCAGGTCGCGGGCGGTCCACGCGGGGCACGGGGTGGGGGCGGTGGAGTTGTCGGGCGTGAGGTGGACGAGGCGGCGGCGGAACTCGTCGTGAGCGGCGTGCAGCACGGTTTCTCCTAGCGGGGGGTGCGGGTGAGGGGCCAGCAGACCTCGGTGCGCCGGGTGGCGGGGTCGAGGTCGAGGTAGTGCTCGCGCAGGGGTCCTGGGGCGCCGAGGCCGAGGGTGGCGACGTGGGCGCCGAGGGGGCCGTAGGTCTCGTCGAGGTCTTCGTACCGGCCGTGGTGGACGGCGGTGGCCAGGTCGGCGGCGGGTACGAGGAGGGTGGCCGTGGCGGGGTCGGTGGGGCGGAAGACGGTGACCTCGCCGGTGCCCTCGGTGAACAGCTCCTCGGTGAACAGACTGCCGAGGGGGCCGCCCGCGGTGGGCAGGACGGCGAACGCCTCGGCGCAGAAGGCCCCGACGTCGGTGCGGGGGATGCGGCGGGTGAGTCCGACCGCGGGTGTGTCGGGGACCGACCGGTAGCGCACGGTGGTGTCGGGGGCGGGGTCCTCGAGGAGTCTGCGCAGTCCGGCGACGGCGAGGCTGGTGCGGTCGAGCTCGTCCTGGAGGCGGTCGAGGTGGGTGAGCAGGACGCGGTCGCGGTCGGCCGGGTGCGGGGCGCCCAGGAGTGCCTTGATGTCGGCCAGTGGCATGTCGAGCTCGCGGAGCCTGCGGATGGTGCGGGCGGGGCGGACCTGGTGGGCGGAGTAGGCGCGCAGTCCGGTGCGCGGGTCGACGTGGTCGGGTTCGAGCAGGCCCAGCCGGTGGTAGTGGCGCAGGGCCTTGACCGTCAGATGGGTCATCTTGGCGAACTCGCCGATGGCGATGTTGCTGCTGGGCACGCGGTCAGCATCGCGGCTCCCCCTGGGGGAGGCGCAAGTCGGGCTCAGCCGGTGGGGATGGACAGGTCCGCGCCCGCGGCCAGGACCGAGCTGGTCCAGCTCGCGGTGTCGGTGAAGACGATGCAGATCACGTTGCGGTAGCCGGCGTCCCAGGAGGCCTGGTCGGGGGCGAGGAAGCCGAGTTGGTCGGTCTCGGAGAGGGCGGCGACGTCGACGTTGCGCTGGGCGATCGGGAGGCACTTGGTCTCGGAGTCGGCGGTGAGGGTGGTCATGCCGGGCCAGGGGCCGGTGCCGCCGGTGTAGGCGCCGATGGCCTGGGCGTCGTGCCTGCTGCCGCAGGAGGTGAGGTCGACGTTGGGGATCGGGGCGGAGAACGAGGGCCGGATGAAGCAGTCGCCGGGTTTGAGGGTGCAGGCGGTGGCTTGGCCGCTGGGTGGGTGTTCGCAGTCGGCGGCGTTGGCCTCGTCGACGAGGTAGACCACGGCGACGGCCCAGGCGCTGCCCCAGACCCCGGAGAAGACCAGGCCCGCGACGGCCATGAACACGGCCAGGGCCTTGGACATCGCGACCGCGCCGCCGACCTTGACCGCCGCGGCCGCGGACCCGGTGGCGGCGTGGCCGGCGAACGCCGATCCCGTGGTGGTCGCGCCTGCCCCGGCGCTGGTCGCCGCCGACCCGGTGGCGGCTGTGCTGGACAGGGCGGGTGTGGAGCTGGAGAGGGCGGGTGTGGCGTGGGCGGCCGCGGGGTGGCCGATCGTCCAGGTGGAGTTGGACACCGGGTCGATGGTGGGCACGTGCGGGGTGACCGGGGCGGTGGGCGGCGCGTACGCGGCGTGCGTGATGCCCGGGTCGGTGGTCGGCAGGTGTGGGGCGGCCTGGGGTGGTGGCGAGTAGGCGGCCTGCGTCGCCGCGGCGGGGTCGTGAGCCGGGACGCCGTGCTGCGGCGGGGCGGCCTGGGCTCCGGGGTGGGTGACCTGTGCGGTGCCCGCCGGGTCGTGCACCGGTGTGGTGGGCGGTTCGCCGATCGGGGCCGCGGCCTGCACCGCACCGGGGTCCCCGCTCGGGGGGTACGGGCCCGCGGCGCTCGGGTCGGGTCCGGGTTGGCGCACCTCGCCCAGCGCGGTCGGGCCGGCTCCGGGGTCGCCGCCCAGTTTCGAGATCTGCCGGAGCACGATCACCGCGAACACGATCGCGATCGGGATGAGCACCGGGACGAACCCGCACAGGCCCAGGATGAGCGCCGCGATGGCCATCCGGGTGGTCCGGCGGTCGAGGTGGCCCTGGTAGAGGTGCACGCCCGAGTGGATGGACCCGCCGACCTGGAGGACGTTGTGGCCACCGGTGGCCTGGTTGTGGACGTTCCCGCTCACGAGTTCCCCTTCCGCGGGCCCCCCGGCCCCTTGGTTGGCGCGCCGCTGCCCCAGGGCGGACGTGGCCGGTCGGGACACCGGGTGTCGCGGAACTCCTGGCCGGCACAGGTAAGCAGGTCCGCGGCGGCGTGATCCGGGATCGGTTCTCGACCACCCGGTCGGACGAACCACCGCTCCCGAAAGAGTTTCGCGTGTGCGGTCCGCGCGGAGCGTGATCGTGCTGTCCGTGTCCGGTGATGGGTCTCCCGTGTGCGCTGAGGTGGTCGGGCTCGGCCGGACGGCAGGTCCGACCGAGCCCGGCCACCTCGGTACGACAGTGCTCAGCGCTCGGCGGCGCCGAACCATCGGGGCAGCACGCCCAGCAGCCCCTCTTGGTCCGCCCCGACCCAGGCCACGTAACCGTCCGGGCGCAGCAGCACCGCGGGCGCGTCGAGTTCCTCGCTGACGTCGACGACGTGGTCGACCCGGTCCGCCCAGCCGGCCACCGAGAGGGCGCCGGTCTGGTCGAGCAGCAGTCCGCGGCCCGCGTGCGTGAGGTCGTAGAGGCGGCCCTGCTTGAGTTCGATGTCGCGCAGTCGCTTGCCGAGCAGGGGGTGCCCGTCGCCGAGGTCGTAGCGGATGGTGATCCCGACGATCTTCTCGACGATGTGCCGGTTGACCTCCTCGAAGTCCATCAGTTCCGACAGCAGCCGGTGCAGGGCCCGGGCGCCGGGTTCGGTGGACATGAGGGCGGCTTGGGCGCGGATGGTGTCCAGCACGTCCGCGGCCACGGGGTGCCGTTCGGCGTGGTAGGTGTCCAGCAGGTCCGCCGGTGCCCAGCCGTTGACCTGGGCGGCCAGTTTCCAGCCGAGGTTGAACGCGTCCTGGATACCGAGGTTGAGGCCCTGTCCGCCCAGGGGTGGGTGGACGTGCGCGGCGTCGCCGGCCAGCAGGACCCGGTCGACGCGGTAGCGCTCGGCCAGTCGGGTCGCGTCGCTGAAGCGGGAGAGCCAGCGCGGGGAGTGCACACCGAAGTCCGTGCCCGCGAACACCCGCAGCCGCTGCTGGACCTCCTCGAGGGTCGGCGGGGTCGAGCGGTCCTCGGCCACGCCCTCGGCGGGCACGACCACCCGGTAGAGGCCCTCGCCGGAGGGCCCGACGCCGAACCCCTTGTGGGTCTCGCGGATCTTGGTCACCACGGCGGCTATGTCCGCCGCGGGCGCGGTCGCCTCCATCTCGCCCAGCAGTGTCTCGACCTTGGCGGCCTCGCCGGGGAAGGCGACGCCGAGGAGTTTGCGGACGGTGCTGCGGCCGCCGTCGCAGCCGACGAGGTAGCGGGAGCGCAGCCGCGTGCCGTCGGCCAGTTCGACGGTGACCCCGTCGGCGTCCTGGTCCAGCCCGACCAGCTCGTGGCCGCGGCGGACCTCGACGGCGAGTTCGGCGGCGCGCTCGGCCAGCAGGCGCTCGGTGGCGGGCTGCGGGATGCCCAGGACGTAGCCGTGGGCGGTGTCGAGCCGCTCGGGCCACTCCTTGAGGATGCCCGCGAAGTAGCCGCCGACCTTGTACTGCTTGCCGGTCGCGAGGAACCGCTCCAGCAGCCCGCGCTGGGCCATCACCTCGATGCTGCGCACGTGCAGGCCCAGGGACCGGACCTGCTTGGTCGGCTCCAGCTCGCGTTCCAGCACGAGCACGTCCACGCCGTGCAGCCGCAACTCGCAGGCCAGCAGCACGCCGGTCGGCCCACCGCCCGCGATGATCACGTCGATCACGAAAAACCCCCGATTCACCCTGTGGTGCGTTCCCAGCCAGCGTCCGCGCGAACGGCTGTTCCCGCAGGTTCTGGCTTCGGCGGGAGATTCTGCGGCACTCCCCCGGCCTTGCCGCAAGTCCCCCGGTGCGCTATAAATTGGGCAGGGCAAGGAGAGATCTACCTCCTTGCCCTTCGTGTTTTCCCAGCCTGTCCCCCTCGGCTGCCCCTCCCCCGGTCCGCTGTGTTGTCGCGGTCCGCTGCGGACGGATCAACTCCGCTCAAGTCACCGTGCTCGCCTTCAGCGGCGGTCTGCCCTCTCCCCACTTCTTGGACCCCCTTCAAGCGGTCCCGCCAAGCCCCGCCCCGGGCCGCCGGGGCGCGCAGATTCACTTGGCTACAAAAGGTCCGTTCTGTAGCTAACTGGATTTTGGTTATGTAACCATGAACCCCAGTTTTAGTTTTGATAACCTATCCACATGAGCATGGAAGGCCTGGAAAACGGGGCCAAGACGCAGGGTTTGTGCGGGTTCAGCCGGTGTCGGGCGGCGCTGCCGCCGCCGGGACCGCGGGGTGGGCGGCCGGTCGAGTTCTGCCCCGACCGGACCTGGCCGGGCGGCCGCACCTGCAAGCAGCTCGCGGGTGCCGAGGACGCGCTGCGCCAGGTCGTCGGAGACGCGACCGCTGTTCCCGGGGCACTCGTCGCCGTGGCACGGGGCCTGGAGGGCACGGCCGAGGGCCTCGCGGGGCCGCTTCGGGAAGTGCTGGCCGCGCTGGGCGAGGTCCGGGCGTTGGCGGCGGCGGAACTGGCGGCCGCCGACGGCCGGGTGGCCGAGGCCGAGGCGGCGGCGCGGGAGGCGAAGGGACTGCGGGACCTGGCGGAAGACGCCGCCGCTCGGGCCGGGGCCGAGGCGGAGCAGGCCCGCGCCGAGACCGAGGCGGCGACGGCGCGGGCAGTGCGGTGGCAGCGCGAGCATGACGCGGCTGTCACCGCGGCCCGCGACGCCGAGAGTGAGCGGTCGGCTGCCGAGCGGGCCCAGTCCGTCGCGGAGGCGACCGCCGCGGTGGAGCGGGAGCACGCGCTCGCGGCCCGGGCCGAGGCGCAGGCCGCGCGGGACCAGGAGACCGCGACACGGTCCGAACTCGCGGGGGTGACCGAGCGGGTCTCGGTACTCACCGCCGAACGGGACGCCGCGACCACCGCGCTGGCCACCTCGACCGAAGCCGAGCGTCGCACGCGGGCCGAGCTCGACCAGATCCGGACCACCGCCGACGCCGAGCGCGTCCGCCTGACCGCCCTGCTCGACGCCGCCCAGGTCCGCCTCGACGACACCCGTGACCGCGCCGCCACCGACCTCGACGAGACCCGGCGGGCCAAGGACGCCCTCCACCGCGATCTCGACGACGCCCGCGCCGCACTCGCCGCCCTCCAGCGCGAGCACGACCTGCGGCAGACCGAGCTCGACGCGGTGCGCGGGCAGCTCGACCTGCGCGGTGCCGAGCTCGACGGCGAACGCGCCCGCCTGCGCGCGGTGCGCACCGCACTGCTCGCCCCGACCACCGGCGGCAACGCCAACGACGACACCAACGCCGCCGCCAGTGCCGACGGCGTGCGGGCGGGCGTGTTGGCGATCTTGCTCGACACCTGATCGCGCCTGCGGGCGCGATGTGGCCGAGCACCCGTGTCGGCGGGTGGTCGCCGGTGGCTGTCAGGATGCCGGGGTGGACGAGGCGGAGCTGGTCGCGGCGGCGCGGCGTGGGGACCACGGGGCCTTCGAGCGCTTGGTGTCGGGACACCGGCGGGAGCTGCACGCGCACTGCTACCGCATGCTCGGGTCCGTGCAGGACGCCGAGGACGCAGTCCAGGAGGCGTTGCTCGCGGCGTGGCGGGGGCTGGGTGGGTTCGCCGGGCGTAGCTCCACGCGCACCTGGCTCTACCGGGTGGCGACCAACGTGTGTCTTCGTGTGGCCTCGCGGAGACCTCCGCGGGTCCTCTCCCCCGACTACGGTCCTGCCCGCACCGACACCGCGGACCTGGGGGAACTCGTCACCGGGCCGGTCTGGCTCGAACCTTGGTTCGACGACGACCCCGCCGAGCGCTACCTGCGTCGGGAGAGCGTGGAGTTGGCGTTCGTCGCGGCGTTGCAGCACTTGCCCGGCACACAGCGTGCGGTGCTCATCCTGCGGGAGGTGCTGCAATTCTCCGCCGCGGAGGTCGCCGCCATCCTCGACACGTCGGTGCCCTCGGTGAACAGTGCCCTGCAGCGCGCCCGCAAGACCGTCGACGACCGCCTCCCGGAGACCGCCCAGCGCGACGAGTTGGCCGCGACCGACAGCGGTGTGCTGGTGGACAAGCTCGTCGCCGCCTGGGAGCGGGCGGACGTCGACGGGCTCAGGGAGCTGCTCACCGAGGACGCCCGGTTCACCATGCCGCCGTTGCCCGCCTGGTTCGACGGCCGCGACGCCGTGCTCGCGTTCTTCGCCGACCGCGTCTTCGAGACCCCGTGGCGACTCACCCCGACCAGGGTGAACGGCCAACCCGGGCTCGTCTGCCTGCAGGGCCGCGAGGGCGGGTTCGCCCTCAGCGGCGTCAACGTGCTGACCCTGCGGTCGGGTCGGATCTCCGAGATCACCGCGTTCCTCGACCCGGCGCTGCACAGATTCTTCGCAGGGGACCGATGAGTTCGCCGTACCCGCTGTCTCTACCCGGGTGAAGGCACCGACAACGGGAGGCACTCCAGATGCGCAAGCTCATCGTCAGCACCATCGTCTCGCTCGACGGCTACTGCGCCGGCCCTGGCGGCGACGTCATGGCGCTGCCCATGGACCACGCGTTCGACGCGCACAACGCCGAGCGGCTGCGCGCGGCCGACACGCTGCTGCTGGGCGCGACCAGCTACCGCATGTTCAGCGGCTACTGGCCCGCCATCGCCGAGGACGAGAACTCCTCGGCCGACAACCGGGAGATCTCGCGGCTCAACGGCGCCATCGCCAAGGTCGTCGTCTCCGACACGCTCACCCCGGCCGACGGCGGCGCCTGGCGGGACACCACCGAGGTGGTCAGCCGCGAGCAGGCGCACGCCCGGGTGGCGGCCCTGAAACTGGGCCCGGGTCGCGACATCCTGGTCTTCGCCAGCCCCACGCTCTGGCACGACCTCGCGCGCGGGGGCCTGGTGGACGAGGTGCACGCGATGGTCGGCCCGGTCGTGCTCGGCGACGGTATCCCCGGGCTGGTGCGGGGCGACCTGCGGTTGTTGGGCACCCGCACGTTCGCGGGCTCGGACAACGTGCTGCTCACCTACGGGCGCCCCTGACCGGCTTGGGTTCGATCTATTCGAACGAGCGCGCGGGGTATCGCCGCCCACTTCTGGTGGGCAGCGATACCCCGCACGCGATCGGCTTCAGAGGAGGTCAGGAAAACGACCACTGCTGGTCGAGACCATGATGGCAGTCCCAGATGACCAGACGTGTTCCGTTGGCCGTGCTGCCGTTGTCGGCCAGCCCGACACACTTGTTGGACGGCGTGTTCTTGAAAGCGTAGTATCCGGTTGGCCAATCCCATTGGAATGACCACCGTTGATCCAGTCCGTAGTGGCAGTCCCACAGGACCAGACGTGTTCCATTGGCCGTGCTGCCGTTGTCGGCCAACCCGATGCACTTGCCGTTCGGGTAACCGGAAGCAAAACTGCCGAGAGAGCCGTTGGCGCCGCCGTACCAGTACTGGTCCCGACCAAAATGGCAGTCCCACAGGACCAGTTCGGTCCCGTTCGCCGTGCTGCCGTTGTTGGCCAAGCCCACACACTTCGGATTCGAGCTGGTCTCACTCCTGATAAGGTTGATGCTACCCGAAGAAGTGGACTGCGCCTGCGGCGTGGTTTCTGTGGCGTTTGCGGGACAGGAAGGTGCCAGTACCAGTGCCAGCGCCCCGAACAGCGCCAACGTCCTCTTGGAAATGACGCGCACGATAATACCTCTCCTCTCACATTCCTCTACTTGCGAAAAATGGGATTCCAGGAGCGTTGTCCAAGAGCCGTGATCGAGGCGGTAGCGCAGCGGCCCACCTGATTGAGATCGTTTTCCTCCGACAGAGGACATCCGACCTGGTGGGACGGCTGCCACCTCGCGCACGAAGATCGATTCGAGCATGGGGCGTTCGGTGGATCACGTCAAGCCGCCGTTCGACGTTCACCGCCGAGCGGAGGAGTTCCGTTCCGATCTTCCTCGAACGTCTCACCGGAGGCGGTCGGCGCGGGCCTCCAGATATCGGCGTTCGGGCAGGCTCAGGGTGCGGCGCGCGGCGAGCCGGTAGGCGGTGCGGGCGGCGGCGGGGTCGTCGGCCAGTTCCAGCAGGTGGGCGCGCACGGACTGCAGGCGGTGGTGGGCGCCGAGCCGTTTGTCGCCCGCGAGTTCGTCGAGCAGCGCCAGGCCCGCGCGTGGGCCGTGGACCTTGGCCACGGCGACGGCGCGGTTGAGCGAGACCACCGGGTTGGGGGCGACGCGGGCCAGGATGTCGTAGAGGACGAGGATCTGCGCCCAGTCGGTGTCCTCGGTGCTCGGTGCCTCGGCGTGGATCGCGGCGATGGCCGACTGGAGTTGGTACTGCCCCAGCGGCGCCCGCGACAGGGTGTCCTCGACCAGTTTCACGCCCTCGGCGATCGCGTCGTGGTCCCAGTGGGCGCGGTCCTGTTCGGCCAGCGGCACCAGGGCGCCGTCGGCGGTGGCGCGGGTGGCGCGGCGGGCGTCGGTGAGCAGCATCAGGGCGAGCAGGCCGGTGACCTCGCCGTCGTCGGGGCGCCTCCGGTGCACGGCGCGGGTGAGGCGGATGGCCTCGGCGGTGAGGTCGGGGCGGCTCAGGTCCGGGCCGGAGGTCGCGGTGTGGCCCTCGTTGAAGATCAGGTAGAGCACGCGCAGCACCGCGGCGAGCCGGTCGGGGTCGGTGGACAGGGCGAACGTCGCGCCGCGCAGCCGCTGCTTGGCGCGGCTGATCCGCTGCGCCATGGTGGCCTCGGGGACCAGGAACGCCGCGGCGATCTGCGCGGTGGTCAGGCCGCCGACCGCGCGCAGGGTGAGCGCGATCTGCGCGGTGGCGGGCAGGTCGGGGTGGCAGCACAGGAACAGCAGGGTCAGGGTGTCGTCGGTGTCGCCGGGGTGGTCCTCCCCCGGTCCGGCGGCCAGGTGCGCGTCGCGCGGGGTGGCGGCGGCGACGGTGTCCTCGCGCCTGCGTCGGGCGTTCTCGCTGCGCCAGTGGTCGGTGAGCTTGCGGCCCGCGACGGTGACCAGCCACGCGGTCGGGTCGTCGGGGACGCCGTCGCGCGGCCAGTGGGTGGCCGCGGCGAGCAGTGCCTCCTGGACGGCGTCCTCGCACGCGGGGAAGTGGCCGTGGTGGCGCACGAGCACGCCGAGGACCCGGGGCGCGGCGGCGCGCAGCAGGTCCTCGACGGGCGGTGTGCTCACATGTCCGACCCGGCGGAGAACATCACCGGCCGCACCTCGACGGCCAGGCCCTCGATCCGGCTGTCCGGGATGAGCCCGGCGAGCTCGACGGCGCGCTCCTTGCTCTCGCAGTCGACCAGGTAGTAGCCGCCCATGTACTCCTTGGCCTCGACGAACGGCCCGTCGGTGACCACCGGGGTCCCGCCGCGGCTGGTGACGGTGACGCTGGTGGCCTGGTCGCCCAGGGCCTGCGTGCCGATCATCTCGCCGGACTCCTGGATGGTCTCCATGAACTCGCCGTGGCCCGCCATGACCGCCTCGCGCTCGGACTCGGTGAGCGCCTCCAGGACTGCGTTGTTGACCTGCATGATGAGGAGGTACTTCATTTGTGCTCCAGGTGGTCCACGCGCCCGTCGGGCGCTCTCACCGGGAAGACGGAGCGGGCGGCGGGTCCTCTACACACGTACCGCGAAATCTCAGCACGACTTTCAGCGCAGCGCCGAGCGGGTGGTGGGCTCCACGATCAGCTGCTCGGGCTCGCGCGTCGCGCGGGCCGCCCAGGCCGCGGGCGCGGCGGGCGGGACCAGGTCGAACGAGACGGTGACCACGACGTGCTCGCCCTCGCGCACGGGCAGCGCGGGGAAGCCGTTGGGGCCGGGGTGGGTGGCCAGGACCAGGGGCTCGGTGCTCAGCCGGGCGAGGTCGTCGGTGACCGGGCCGCCGAAGTGGTGCACGCCGACCCGCAGCGGGCCCGGTGTCGGGCGGGCGGCGGGGAACCGGCCGCGGACCGGGCGCAGCAGCAGCACGTCGTCTGAGTCGATCATGGTGGCGTTCGCGGCGTCGCGGTGCGCGCGCCACACCGGGCCGCCGTAGAACGCCTCGAGGGCGGCGGTGCGGGCGTCGAGGTCGTCGAACCCGCGCAGCCACAGGAACACCTCCGGCGCGGCGGGCACCCGGAACAGGCCGGGCAGGGTGATCCCGCAGGCGAGTTGGGCGTCGACGAACTCGCGCTCGAACAGCTCGATCAGCACCTCGCGCCCACCAGGGTGCAGGGTGTAGCGGCGCAGCTCCAGCACGGTCATGGCTCTCCTCTCGCGCGGCGCCCGGGCGGCGGCGCGCGGGGGCAACCTAGGTGCGGTCCCTGACAGGTGCTGTCAGGGTGGCGTCGACCGAGCCGGGCTCGATGTCGGGCATCAGGGTGGGCTTGCGCATCCACACCCCGTGCGGGCGGGCGAGCAGGTCGGCCAGCGGTTCGGGCTCGCCGAGGTGGAAGCCCTGCGCGACCCGCACGCCCAGCCGGGAGAGGGCCTCGACCTGGGTGGCGCGCTCGACCCACTCGGCCACCACCGACAGGCCCAGGCCGCGGGCGATGTCGACGATGCCCTGGACCAGCACGGTGTCGCGGCTGCCGTAGTCGATGCCGTGGATGAACTCGCCGTCGATCTTCAGGCCGGTGATCGGCAGCCGCTTGAGGTGGACGAACGAGCCGAACCCGGAGCCGAAGTCGTCCAGGGTGATCCGGCAGCCGCTGGCGCGCAGCTGCTGGGCCAGGCTGCGGGCGGCGTCGAGGTTGGTGACCGCGGCGGTCTCGGTGATCTCGAAGCCCAGCCGCCCGGGGGCGACCCCGGCGGCGGTGAGCCGGTCGAGCACGAACCCGCCGAAGTCCTCGTCCTCCAGGGTGCGGCCGGAGACGTTGACGTTGAACCGCAGCCCCGGGTACGGGTGCTCGACCAGGGCCTGGATGGCCTTGTCGGCGACCCAGCGGTCGATCTCGAAGACCAGGTCGCTGCGCTCGGCGGCGAGCAGGAACTCCCCCGGGCCCAGCCGCGGCTCGCGGCCGTCCTCCAGGCGCAGCAGCAGCTCGTGGCCGATGACCCGGCCGCTGCCCAGCTTGACCATCGGCATCGCGTTGAGCACGAACCCGCCGTGCTTGAGCGCGGCCCGGACCCGCTCGATGACGGTGACCCGCAGCGCGGTGTCCTGGTAGTGGCCCTGCTCGTAGACGGTGACCCGGTTGCGGCCCGCGGCCTTGGAGGCGTAGAGCGCCATGTCGGCGTTGGCCAGCACCTCCTGCCAGCCCACCGCGGAGTCGAAGGTGGCGATGCCGACGCTGACGGTGATCCGGCTGGCACCGGCGACCCCGCTCATCGGGATCGCGGCGATCGCGTTGCGCAGCCGGTCGGCCACCGCGACGGCCTCGCGCTCGTCGGTGTCGGCCAGCACCGCGGCGAACTCGTCGCCGGAGAGCCTGCCGAGGACCTGGCCCTGGACGCCGTGGCCGACGCGGTCGCGCAGCAGCGAGGCCAGCGCGCACATCACGCGGTCGCCGGTGGGGTGGCCGTGCAGGTCGTTGATGTCCTTGAAGTGGTCGAGGTCGAGCAGCAGGAACGCCCCGCGCGCGCCCAGGGCGAGCTGGCGCTCCAGCTCCCTGGTCAGCGCGCGGCGGTTGGGCAGGCCGGTCAGCGGGTCCTCGTCGACCATGCGCAGCAGTTCGTCCTGGTGCTCGGCGATGCCTGCGGCGTCGAGCTCGCGGGCGCGCCAGCGGGAGACGTCGGCGACGCGGTAGAGCAGCCGCTGCCGGGCGGCCTGGGTGCAGCGGATCTCCAGCCAGCGGTGGCCCGCGCCGTCGGGCAGCGGGATCGAGACCACCACGTCGGTGCCGCGCGGCCCGTCCGGGGCGCCCGCCAGCAGCGCGGGCAGCGACCGGCCGACGCTCTGCTCCTCGGTCAGGCCCAGCAGCACCGTCATCGCCGGGTTGACCCATTCGACGTGGCCGCGGTGGTCGGTGAGCGCGTAGGCCGTGTCGGTGGCCGCGAGTACCTCCGCCGGGGCCGTCCGCTGCTCCGTCACCCGACCTCCCTCACCCGTTCTCGTGGGGACATGAGCACGAAGCGTAGTGGACCGGTGATGTTCAGCGCAGTCGCTCGAGCCCTTTGGCGCTCAAGTGGACCCGTTCGGCCAATTCAC
Source organism: Actinokineospora sp. NBRC 105648 (assembly GCF_030269645.1). Taxonomy (GTDB): domain Bacteria; phylum Actinomycetota; class Actinomycetes; order Mycobacteriales; family Pseudonocardiaceae; genus Actinokineospora. The sequence goes on from NZ_BSTR01000003.1 coordinate 244,294, forward strand.
CCAGTTCGGCGCGGGTGGCGCCGTCGCGGGCGGCGGTGGCCACGTCCTCGGCGGCGCAGCGCAGCTGGAACAGCCGGTCCTGCAGGTCGGCCAGCTCGGCGGTGGAGAGCACCACGGCGTCCTCGGGCAGCCCGCCGCGCTGCACCGCGGCCCGCCGCTCGTAGGCGCGCTGCCTGCACGCCTGGGCGCAGTAGCGGCGGCGCCTGCCCGCGCGGTCCTCGGCGGGCAGCTGGGCGCCGCACCAGCCGCAGGGTCGGGACTGCTCACGCCGCCGGACCGGTTCGTCCGGTCGGGTATCCGCTGACATGGCCGGGACGGTAGCCAGACACCCTGCGTGCACCACAGCGCCACGCCGCTGGGGCACACTCGACGGGTGGCAGCTGACACCCCGGCCCAGCGAGCCCCGGCCCGGCACGGGTTCTTCGAGGGCGACCACCCGCGCGCGTTCGTGCACCGCGGGTGGCACGACGGCGACCTCGCCGGTATGGAGAACTCCCTCGCGGCGTTCCGCCGCGCGGTCGAGGAGGGCTACCGGTACCTGGAGACCGACGTCCACGCGACCAGCGACGGTGTGGTCGTCGTGCAGCACGACGCCACCCTGGAGCGCACCAGCGACGGTGTGGGCGAGGTCGGTCGGCTGCCCTGGAGCACGGTGTCGCGCGCCAGGATCGGCGGGCGGGAGCCGATCAGCAGGCTCGAGGACCTGCTCGAGGAGCTGCCCGAGGCGCGGGTCAACATCGACGTCAAGGCCGAGGCCGCGATCGCCCCGGTGCTGGAGGTGCTGCGCCGCACCGGCGCGGCCGACCGGGTGTGCCTGGCCTCGTTCTCCGAGGCGCGGCTGGCGCGGATCCGCAAGCTCGCCGGGCCCGGGGTGCTGACCTCGATGGGGATGCGGGCGATGGTGGGCTTCTGGGCCGCCCGGCGGCTCCCGGGGGCCTTCGCCAAACCCGGGCCGCGGCCGCTGGTGGCGCAGGTGCCGGTGCGGCACGGGCCGCTGCGCGTGGTCGACGCGGCGCTGATCGCCTCGGCCCGGCGGCGCGGCGCGGAGGTGCACGTGTGGACCATCGACGAGCCCGCCCAGATGCGCGAGCTGCTGGACCTGGGCGTCGACGGGCTGATGACCGACCGCCCGCAGGTGCTCAAGGACGTGTTCGTCGAACGCGGCCTGTGGCGGCGCGGCTGAGCCCGCTCGCTGGGACTAGGGCGCACCGCGGGTATCAATCGGCACCTACACCTCCCGCTGACGGGTGCGGACCAGGCATCCTGGCGCGGTGACCGAGACACGGGTTGACCCGCTCGACCGCGCGCCGGTCGACTTGGCGGGCGCGGTCGAGCGGGAGTTGGGCGTGCCCGAGGGGCTCGTGGTGGCCGTCGGCGCCGGTCCGGGGCTGCTGCGGCGGTGGCGGGCGGCGGGCGCGCGGGTCGTCTCGGTCGGTGCCGCGGGCGCCGACCACGTGGACGTGGTGGCCGGGGTGTCGGCGTTGCCGGTGCGCGACGGGGCGGCGGCCGCGGTGGTGGTGCTGCACCGGTTGCACGAGGTGGCCGACGTCGACGCCGCGTTCGCCGGGATCGCCCGGGTGCTGGCGCCGGGCGGGCGGGTGGTCCTCTCGGCCAACGCGCTGGGCGACCGGCGTGAACTGCGGGGGCTGTGGGCGACCGCGGCCCGCGACTGCGGGGTGGTCCCGCCGCCGCCGTTCCTGGCCGCCGACGAAAGCTTCCCCCTCGACCACGCCCAGGCGTGGCTGGCGCGGCACTTCGAGACCGTGGAGGTCACCCCGCTGCGCGGCACGAGCGTGCTGGACCTGGCCGAGGTGCTGGCGTTCGTGCGCGCCCAGCGCCCGGCCGAGGCGGGGGTCACCTGGGACCTGCTGGCCTCGGTGGTGGAGCGCAAGGTGCGCGAGGTCGTCGCGGCCGAGGGCGGTTTCGCGGTCTCGACGCTGGTGGGCATCGGGTCGGCGACCCGCGCGGCTACCGCCGAGGTGCCCGCCCCTGCCAAGCGGCCCGCCAGGTCTTGGGCCCGAGCAGGCCGGAGTCGTTGATGCCGTTGGCGCGCTGCAGGTCGAGCACGGCGCGGCGGGTCTCGGCGTAGTAGCAGCCGGTGCCCTGGAAGGCGTAGCCGTGCGCGTTCATGCGCAGCTGCCAGGCGCGCAGCGCGGGGTCGCAGTCACCGTAGGCGTAGACCTTGCCCGGCCACGCGGGCATCGCCCTCGGGGTCGGGGAGCCGCCGATCGGCGCGGACTCGGCGTAGGTGGGCACGCGGCGGGAGCGGGCGTCGGCGTCGGCGCGCAGACCGAGCTTGCCCGCGCACTCCCAGGGCTGCCAGCCGCGCATTCGGTAGAGGTAGAGCGCGCGGTAGTCCTGCTCGGCGGGGGTGGCCAGGTGCGGGCTGCCGGTGCCGCCGACGCTGCGCCAGGTGGGCAGGTCGAACTGGTAGGCGCCGTAGTAGCCGTTGCCGGTGGCGGTGCCGTAGCGGCCGGAGGACTCGCACATCCGCAGCCTCGACCAGTCCCCCGGTGGCGGGTCGGCCGCCGCCGAGCCCGCCGACAGCGCCGCGACCACGACCGCAACGGCGATCGAGACCAGTGCCCGCACACTCCGCCTACCAGCCATGACTCCGACGGTAGGTCCACACCGGACAGACCACAAGCGCACCAGGGAACCCAGCAGCCTCACACATCCCCGGCGCGGGTGATCGTCGGACACGCGCGTGCGGCCGGGTGGACCACACGATCGTGGGACCAGGCGACCAGCGGGTGACACTTTGGCCTCGGCCGCGCTTCGGCCACCCGGACGTGGTGGCCGCGGCAGTACTCTCCCGCCCAGATCAGCGACCCCGCGGAGGCGGCCTTGAGCATCGTGGACGACAGCACCCCGGCCGCGGACGCCGCGGCGCGCAAGCGCGAACAGCGCGGGTGGTGCTGGTACGACTGGGCCAACTCGGTGTTCCCCACCTCGGTGATCACCGTGTTCGGGTCGCTCTACCTGACCGAGGTGGCGGCCAACGCCGCGATGGCGGACAAGGCGCTCAACGGCCCCAACCCGTGCCCGGCCGACGCCGCGGGCAACACCGACAAGCTGCGCGACTGCGACATCAGCCTGCTCGGGCTGCACTTCCCGGCCGGGTCGCTGTGGGGCTACCTGCTCTCCATCGCCACCGTGGTGCAGGTCCTGGTCGTGCCGCTGATGGGCGCCTTCGCCGACCGCTCGTCGAACAAGAAGCCGATGCTGGCCTTCTTCGCCTTCGGCGGGTCGCTGGCCACCATCGCGATGTCGCTGGTCAGCGGCTCGAACTGGGGCTTGGGGGTGGGGTTGTTCATCCTCGGCAACATCGGCTACGGCACCTCGGTGGTGATCTACTACTCGTTCCTGCCCGAGATCGCCACCGCCGACGAGCGCGACGGGCTCTCCTCGCGCGGGTGGGCCTTCGGGTACCTGGGCAGCGGCCTGGCCCTGGCCATCCAGCTGGTCATCTACCTGTTCCGGGAGAAGATCGGCATCACCTCCGGCAACGCCGCGCAGATCGCGTTCATCCTCTCGGGCATCTGGTGGGCGCTGTTCACCCTGATCCCGCTGCGCAGGCTGCGCGGGCACCACGAGCGCCCGCAGGGCACCGCCACCCAGGGCTCGCTGGTCACCGCCGGGTTCCGCGAGCTGCGCACCACGCTGCGCGAGGCGCGCGCGTTCCCGCTGACCCTGGCCTTCCTGGGCACCTACCTGATCTACACCGACGGCATCGCCACCGTCGCCAACGTCTCGGCCCAGTACGGCCGCGAGGAGCTCAAGTTCGAGGCCGACGTGCTGATCACCACGATCCTGATCGTGCAGTTCGTGGCCTTCCTCGGCGGCGTGCTGCACGGGCTGCTCGCCCGCCGGATCGGCGCCAAGAAGACCATCATGATCAGCCTGGTGGTGTGGGTGCTGGTCATCGGCGCGGCCTACTTCGTCCAGGCCGGGCAGGCCCTGCAGTTCTACCTGCTCGCCGGCGGCATCGGCCTGGTCCTGGGCGGCACCAACGCCCTGTCTCGCTCGCTGTTCAGCCAGATGGTGCCCGCGGGCAAGGAGGCCCAGTACTTCTCGGTCTACGAGATGGGCGAGCGGGCCACCTCGTGGCTGGGCCCGCTGGTCTTCGCCGTGGCAGCCAGCACCACCGGCTCCTACCGGTACGCCATCCTGGCCCTGGTGGTCTTCTTCTTCGTGGGCTTGGTGCTGATGTACTTCGTCCCGGTGCGGCGCGCCATCGCCGCCGCGGGCAACCCGGAACCGGCGGTCCTCTAGCGCCGCAGGCCCCCGCCGCCGGGTGCTCCCCGGTCAGCCGCTCGGCACCGGGATCGGCCTGGCCAACACCTGGTCCAGGACCCCGGTGAGGAACCGCGCCGGGTCTGGGACCGGCGCCGTGACCCGCATCGCGACGATCGCGTCTGGTCGCACGAGCACGGCCCCGTCGTCGGACAGCCACGGCGCGTGAACCTGGTGCGCCGGCAGGCCGACCTCCGCGGCGGCGGTGAGCCAGCGGTCGCCCTGCGCGCCCACCAGCAGGGTCCACCGGGACGCGACCAGGTCGAGGGTCGAGACCCCGTCGACCCACGCGTGGGGGACCCGTGAGCCCGGGGAACCGTCCAGCACCGCCGCCAGGTCCAGCGTGGACGGCAGTTCCGGCCGCGGGTCGACGACGGCGGCCGAGTCGTACCGCTGGCCCAGGTGCACCACCGGTGCCGCCCACACCCCCGCCGCCACCCTGGCGGCATCGGCCTCGGGTCCACGCCCCCAATGCAACGCCGGGTCGCCGAGTCGGCGCATCGCCTGGTCCAGCGTCGCCGCGGCCACCGGTTCACGCTCCTGCGCGTAGGTGTCGAGCAGGCCGGGGCCCGCCTCGCCGTGGTGCACGGCGGCCAGCTTCCACGCCAGGTTGTGCGCGTCGGCGACACCGGTGTTGAGGCCGAAGGCGCCCAGCGGCGACACCGTGTGCGCGGCGTCGCCGACGAGGAACACGCGCCCGACGGTGAAGCGGTCGGCCAGGGCGCTGCGGGGCCGCCACGGGAGCACGCTGCGCACCTCGACGTCGAGGTCGGGATCGCCGACCGCGGTCCGCACGACCGCGGCGCAGCGCTCCGGCGTGAAGTCCTCGGGGCGTTCGCCCGCGTCGAGGTCGCAGGCCACGTGGAAGACCCAGTTCGTCGCCCCGTCCACGGTGGCCAGCAGACCCGGTGCCGCCGGTGTGGTGATGGTGCAGGTGGCGAAGGACATCCCCCGCAGGTGGGGGCGCAGGTCCGCGCGGAACAAGATGTTGATCATCGACTTGCCGAGGTCGCCCGGACCGGAGGTGCCCACGCCGAGGGCGGTCCGCACGGCGCTGTGCGTGCCGTCGGCGGCGACCACGCGCGCGCACCGCAACGCGTAGCGGCCATCGGGTCCCTCCAGCTCGACGTCCACGCCGTCGGTGTCCTGCGCGACGCCGACCAGGCGGGTCGACCAGCGCAGGTCCGCGCCGCGGCGCGCCAGGTCGGCGGCCACCACGGCGTCGAGACGGTCCTGGGCGCAGACCCCGCGCAGCCGGAACGGCGTCACGTCCAGCTCGTCGGCGGACGGGGTCGGCATGGGCACGGCCACGACATCGCCCGCGCCCATCTCGACGACCGTCCGCGCCACCGCCTTGCCCGCGGCGCCCCGCAGGTCGACCGCGGCGGCGTCCACGGCGGAGTCGAGCCCGAGTTCGCGCAGGACCTCGACGGTGCGCGCCCCGATGCCGGTGGCGCGCGGGTGGACCGAGGGGCCGGACCGGCGTTCGACCAGCACCGCGGGGACGCCGTGGTGGGCGAGCAGGGCCGCGGTGAGCAGCCCGACGCTGCCGCCGCCGACCACCAGCACCGGCACTTCTGGGTACACCGTGTCCGTCATGGATACACCGTAGCCAGAAGGTAGGATGCCGGTCAACGAGGAAAGGACCTGCCCCGATGACCGAACCCGCTCCCTCGTCGGTGTGGACCAGGCCGCGCCCCGAACCGCGCAGGCGCGCTCCCGGGGTGGACCAGTACGTGGCCGCCGCACTGGCCGTCGCGGACGCGGAGGGCTTGGCGGCGGTGTCGATGCGCAGGGTCGCGGGCGACCTCGGTTCCGGGACCGCCTCGCTCTACCGGTACATCACCAACCGCGACGAGCTGGTGGACCTAATGGTCGACGCCGCCCAGGGCGAGGACCCGCCGCCGGAGTCCACCGGGGACTGGCGCGCCGATCTGGGCGCGGTCGCGCACGCACTGCGCGCGACGCTGCTGCGGCACCCCTGGTTGGCGGGCGAACTCGCGGGCCGGCCTGCGCTCGGCCCCCACTCCCTGCGGCGGTCGGAGTCCGCGCTGCGCGCCGCCGTCGCGCTCACGCCCGACATCACCCTGGCCTCGCAGGCGCTCGGCGCCGTGCGCGCCTACGTGCTGGGCTCGGTCGCCGCCCAGCAGGCCCTCCGGCTCGCGGAGCAGCGCACCGGCCTGACCGAGGAGCAGTGGCAGCACAGCGTCGGCCCCTACATCAGCGGGGTCCTCGCGGCGGGCGAGCACCCGATGCTCGCCCGCCGCGTCCATGAGGCCGAGGAACCCGACCCCGACGTCGAGTTCGCCTTCGGCCTGGACTGCCTGCTCGACGGGCTCGCGGCCAGGCTGGGTCGCTGATCGGTCAGTAGGCGCTGGGCGGTCAGTAGGCGTAGCGGTGCACGGTCTCCGGGCGCAGGACCAGGCGGACCTGGTCCTCGGCCAGGATCGCGGCGAGGTCGGCCGCGCGGGTGGGGTCGTCGAGGTCCCAGTAGCGGGCCGCCAGGCGGGAGGCGAGGTCGTGGGCCCCGTCGGGTTCGACCGTGACGGTGCCCGCGACCGACACCCAGCGCTCGCGTTCACCGACCGGGGCCGCGACCACGATCGAGGCCCGGGGATCGCGACGCAGCCTGCGCACCTTGAGCGTGCCCGGGCCGGTGAACAGCTGGACCGCGCCCTCGTCGGTGGCCTCGAACCAGACCGGTCGGGGCTGCGCCGGGATCGGACCCGCGGCCACGGACAGCAGCCCGTGCAGGGGACGGCGGAGGAACTCCAGGTCCTCGGCGGTCAGGGAGCCGGCGTCGGTGCTCATCACGGCCTTTCGGGTGGGTTGTCCGGTCACCTACGACATCGAGTGAACACGATCAGCCCCGACAAGCTTCCCCGGCGGTCGCCGACGCGACTCGACGCCGTGGACACAGCCGTGGATACGATGGCGTGGTGGACAAGTGCGCCGAATGCGGATTCGCCTACGACCCCGCCGACATCCCCGAGGTGGGCACCCGCATCCGGGAGTCCGCGACATCGACCGCCGCCCTCCTGACCGGCGATGACCTGCACCCCCGCCGCACACCCGAGGTGTGGTCCCCCCTCGAGTACGCCTGCCACCTGCGCGACGTCTTCCTCGTCCTGCGCGAACGCTTCCTGGCCATCCGCCGCCGCGACATGCGCGACTGGACACCCATGGGCCGCGACGAACGCGTCGACCACGACGGCTACGCCGACCAGGCACCGGCCGCGGTCGCCCGGCAACTGCTGGACGCCGCCGAAATGTTCAGCAACGTCCTGGCACGTACCCCGAGCGAGGACCTGGCACTGATCGTCCGGTACCCGTACCCGGAACCCACCGAACGCACCTTGGGCTGGGTCGCGCTGCACACCCTGCACGAGGCTCGCCACCACCACCTCGACATCACCCGCCAACTGAGCTGACCACGGCCACGACCGCACCGGTCGACTTGATGTGATCCGATTGGTGTCCAGGCGGGCTCAGTGACTGGGATGGCTCCCTGGTGCTCACCGTCGACCACAATGCCCACCACGAGTGCGAGCATGATCGCGAGAACGCCAACCACCATCACGGCGCGCCCGCGGCCGTCGGTGGCCGCCAACCAGCCGAGCAGTGCCACCACCCGGGACCAGATCGCGGCGGTGGCTGCCCAACCGGTGGCCGTCGAGCTGGTCGCCGCCACTGGCAGGTCCGCGACAAGGGCGTCGAGTCTCGTGCCGGTATCGGGCGGCGCAGGCGGTCGTTGGGCGGTCCTTGGCCTTAGCGATGGTCAACCGGCCCCCGGTGGGCCCGGCCACCACGTCAGCGTGCGGGCAGCAGCAGGGTGAGCCGGGTTGGGTCCGTGCGCATCGGGCACAGCCGTCCGCCCTCGGCCTCGGCCAGCCTGCGGGCCCGTGCGGACCGACGACGGGGTGTGGTGTCGCTGGGGGCGCTGGTGGACTTCTTCACCTGTTCAGCATCGCCGCGCGCAACGGGATCCTGCTGATCAACCATCGCCAGCATCTGGAGGGGAACGAGGGGCGAACCGTTCGGCCGGACATGGTGCTGCGCGTGGCCCGAGAACGGCTCTTGCCGATCCTGATGACCTCGTTGGCCACCGCGCTGGCGGTGGTGCCGCTGGTCGCGCTCGGTGACCGGCCGGGTCACGAGATCGAGTACCCGCTCGCGATCGTGGTGCTGGCGGGCCTGGTCACCTCGACGCTGCTCAACCTGTTCGTGGTCCCCTCGCTGTACCTGCGCTTCGGCAAGGGCCGACGGGAACCGGCGCCGGTGGACGGGTGACCAGCCGAGCCGACCCGGGCGGCCCGCGTCGACGCCCGGGGTTCACGGTGGCTCGGTCATCAGGCCCGCGCGGAAGGCCAGGACGACCAGCCGCACCCGGTCGCGGGCGTCGAGCTTGGTCAGCAGGCTGCGCACGTGGGCCTTGGCGGTACCCGGACTGATGTGCAGGCGAGCGGCGATCTCGCCGTTGGACAGCCCGTGCGCCACCAGGACCAGCACCTCACGTTCCCTGGCGGTGACGGGCAGCTGGATGACGGGCAGCGGGGTGGCCGGTGCCGGGACGGGCTCGGCGCGCGCGGTGAACTCGGCGATGAGCCTGCGGGTGACGCCGGGGGCCAGCTGGGCGTCACCGGCGGCCACGACGCGGATCGCGGCCAGCAGGTCCAGCGGCGGGGTGTCCTTGAGCAGGAAGCCGCGGGCACCGGCGCGCAGCGCGGCGTGCACGTGGTCGTCGAGGTCGAAGGTGGTCAGGACCAGTACCCGGGCCGCGGTGGCGGCGGTGACCAGGCCGGTGGCGGTCACGCCGTCCATCTCGGGCATCCGGACGTCCATCAGCACCACGTCGGGTCGCAGCTCCCGCGCGAGCTCCACCGCGCGCACCCCGGTGGCGGCCTCGCCCACGACGCACAGGTCCGCGGCCGAGTCGACGATCCCGCACAGGCCCGCGCGCACGAGGTGCTGGTCATCAGCGACGAGGACGCGCGTGGTCACCGGTCGTCCTCGACCGGGAACCTCGCCGTGACCAGGAACCCGCCACCGGGCACTGGTTCGGCGCGCAGCGTGCCACCGTGCGCGGCGAGCCGTTCGCGCATGCCGGTGAGGCCGTGGCCCGCGATCACCGGTCCGGCACCCGCACCCTGGTCCTCGACCTCGACACGCAGCTCGCGCTCACCCGCGACGATCGAGAGCCTGCACGACTGGGTGTCCGCGTGCTTCACGACGTTGGTGAGTGCCTCCTGCACGATCCGATAGGCCGATACGCCCAACCCCGCGGGCACCTCCAGGCTCCCGGTGACCTGGACGTCGACCCGAACCCCCGCCCGGGCGGTCCGGTCCAGCAGCGGCGACAGGTTCGCCAGCCCAGGCGGGTCGGTCTCGGTGCCGGGGCTCTCCCGCAGGACGCCGAGCAGCCTGCGCATCTCGACCAGCGTCTCCCGGCCGGTGGTCTCGATGACGCCGAGCGCCGCGCGGGCGTGTTCGGGCCGACCGTCGATCACCAGGTGCGCGTACCCGGCCTGCACGGTGATCACGCTCATGCTGTGCGCGACCACGTCGTGCAGGTCGCGGGCGATGCTCAGGCGTTGGGCGTTCGCGGCGGCGCGCGCCTGCTCGGCCTCGGCGAACGCGCGGTGGACCCGCTCGGCGGTGTAGGCGCGGTGCCGCCCGATCGCCAGTCCGACGACCCAGCCGAGCACCATGACCAGCACCGGGACCGCCGCGCCCGCCGAGCTGTCCCGGACCAGGACGCCCGTCACGGCGACGGCGAGCACGGCGGCGGCGATCGGCAGGCGGCGCGCGGCGGCGGTCGAGTAGAGGACGAGCGCCCACCCGAACGAACCCGGCCACGGGGGAAGCACCGCGACCGCCACCAACGCGGCCGCGACCAGCGGCCACCGACCGCGGAGCGCCACGGCCACAGCGGGCAGCACCGAGCAGACCACCCCGAGGGGACCGATCTGCGCGACCGCCGCGGCGATCCCACCGGGACTCAGCCGAAACGTCGCGTGTGGACCGCTGTCGGCGAACTGGAGCCCGCCGAGGACCACGGCGTACCCGACCGCGGCACACCGGTCGGCCCACCGGGCGATCCAGTCGCGACGCATGGCCGCAGCGTAGGGAAGCGGACGTGCGCGGCCATCAGCCCACGGGCGTATTCCCCCGGGCTCAGGCGGTCGCGCGGAACACGGCCACGGGCAGACGACCGGGCGTCCGGTCCCGCGCCATCGTGGTCCCGTCACCGCACCCGCAGGAGGTCACATGAGAACCCTTGTCCGACCGGTCGTCCTGGCCGCCGCCGTCGTGCTGTCGGTGGGCTCGTCGCACGGCACCGCGGCCGCGAGCCCGCTGCGGCTCACGCTGCCCCCGCCCACCGGCCCGAACGCGGTGGGCACCACCTCGCTGCACCTGGTCGACCGATCCCGAACCGATCCACTCAGCACGCCGCCCGCGCCCCGCGAGCTGATGATCAGCCTCTGGTACCCCACCCGAGACGTCACCGGCCACCCGGTCGTCCCCTGGCTGCCCACCGCGGCCGCCGCACGATTCGCCCGCGACAACGGCCTGGCACCCGACGACATCCGGGTGCCCGACACCCATGGCCACGACGGCGCCCCCGTGGCGAGGTGCGGGGGCAGGCTGCCCGTGGTCCTCTACTCCCCCGGCAACGACTCGTTCCGCTCGGCCAACACCGTGGTCGTCGAGGAACTGTCGAGCCGGGGCTACCTGGTGGTCACGGTCGACCACACCCACGACGCCCTTGTCGAGTTCCCCGGCGGCCGGGTCAGCACCCCGGTCCCCGACGGCCCCGAGACCGGGACGCTGGTCGCCGAGGCCCGGGTGGCCGACGTCCGGTTCGTCCTCGACCAGCTGGCGGTCCTCGACCAGGGCGGCAACCCCGACGCCGAGGGCCACGCGCTCCCGACCGGCCTGCGCGGCGCGCTGGACCTGACCCGGGTCGGAATGTTCGGCTACTCGGCCGGTGCCGCCACGACCGCCACCACCCTGTACCAGGACAGGCGCGTGCGAGCGGGCATCAGCGTGGACGGGCCGGTCACCGGTCCGGTGGTCACCGCGGGTCTAGACCGGCCCTACTTGCTCATGGACGGCCGAGCCACCCGCGCTGGCGTACCCGACCTGCAGACATTCTGGTCGAACCTGCGGGGTTGGCGGCGCGACATCGCGCTGACCGGCGCGGCGCACTCGACCTACGGCGACTTCGCCGTGGTCCTCCCGCAAGCCGCGGTACTGCTGGGACTCACCAAGGAGGACGTCGAGGCCGAGATCGGCACCGTGGCCCCGGACCGGGCGGTCGCCGTCCAGCGGGCCTACCCGGCCGCGTTCTTCGACCGGCACCTGCGCCACACCGGCCACCTGCTCGACGGCCCCTCACCGCGGTTCCCGGAGATCACCTTCATCCCCTGACCCACGGAGAAGCAGAGCGCGGTACGGACTCGAGCCGGTGTTCGCCCCGCGGACACCGGCTCGGTCCGCGTGTGCGGTCCGCGTGTGCGGTCCGCCGCAGGGCCGCGGTCAGGCCCTCGTAGTCGCTGTCACTCGGGGGCCGGCGCGATGGCCTCGCCCGGGAACCGGACGCGTTCGCCCCCGACCCCACCGGTGAGGCGCTTGTACTCCTGGCGGGTCACCGACATGTAGCGCTCGTCGCCCCCGATCTCGATCTGCGGGCCACCGGCGACCGCGTTGCCGAAGGCGTCGGTGCGCACCGTCATCGTGGCCTTCCGACCGGTGTGGCAGATGGTCTTGATCTCCACCAGGGAGTCCGCCCACGCCAGCAGGTACTGGCTGCCCTCGAACAGCTCACCGCGGAAGTCCGTGCGCAGCCCGTAGGCCAGCACCGGGATCCCCAGCCGGTCCACCACGTCGCTGAGCTGCCACACCTGCGCCTTGGTCAGGAACTGGGCCTCGTCCACCAGCACGCAGTGCGGCTTCACCCCCGCCGCCACCACCTCGAACAGGTCCTCCGCGGGATCGAAGACGCGCCCCGGCGCCGCCAGCCCGATCCGCGAGACCACCATGCCCTCCCCGTCCCGGTCGTTGACCCGGGGCGTGAAGATCAGCGTGGTCATCGACCGCTCGTGGTAGTTGTACGCGCTCTGCAACAGCGTGGTGGTCTTCCCGGCGTTCATCGCCGAGTAGTAGAAGTACAGCTTCGCCAACGGTTCTCCCCGCGCCGGACCCACGAGCGACCGCGGCCGCACCTGTCCCAGGAGTATCGCCCACTCGACCATCCGCACGAGCACCCGCTCACCGAACCGCGCGCCGCCACCCCGGGCCTCCACCCGCGCCCGGGGAACACGAAGCGTCACGCCCCAGGTGGATCCCGTGCTCGGGCCCGCCGGCGCGGGTTGTCCGCCCGGTTCGACGGCCCCGCGCGGGATGCGGGCGACACGCGCCGGGGACACCGTCCTCGACGCGGACACGCAGACGTCCGGTGTCGACACGGAGAGTGATCCGACTACGGAGGATGGCGCAACCGTACCGGCTACGGTCCGTCATCGGGTGGTGCGTGGGCGACACCACCGACCAGGCCACCGCGGGACCGCCTCCGAAGTCCAAGGGTGGCTCGCGTTCGCCTGAACCCCAGGTCTCCGGCTAACATCCCCCGAGTGGGTGAGATGTTCGCGTCGTTTGTGCGTTAACGCGTCACAAAGCAGACGGCGTGGCATCTCTTAGGAGGATGCTGTTGTTGACGGGTGAAGCTTGTCACCCTGTGCGACCACAGCGAGGGGAACGGGAATCATTTTCCCGATCCGCTCGTTGCACAGGGTAAGCAACACCCTGGCCCGCCCCGTCGGGCCCAGTGAAAGGACACCGCTATGGCCGACCGTGTTCTCCGTGGTAGCCGGCTTGGGGCGGTCAGCTACGAGACTGACCGCAATCACGACCTCGCCCCCCGCCGTACGGTCCGGTACGCGTGCCCGAAGGGCCACGACTTCGAGGTGCCGTTCAGCGACGACGCCGAGGTCCCCTCGGTCTGGGAGTGCCGGCTGCACGGCACCGAGTCCAAGATGCTCGACGGCACCGAGCCCGAGCAGGCCAAGAAGGTGAAGCCGCCGCGCACGCACTGGGACATGCTGCTCGAGCGGCGCACGATCTCCGAGCTGGAGGATCTGCTCGCCGAGCGCCTCACCGAGCTGCGCGGACGCCGCAGCCGCACCGCCTGAGGCGCGCGTGCACTGACCACACCGTGAAACGACGGCCGCCCGGGACCCCCAGCCGGGCGGCCGTCCACGTGTCCGGGGCAGCCGTCCACGCGGGCACCGCTGTGTCGAGCTCATAGCGGGGTCCGCGTCCGGTCCGCTGTCGGAACGGACGGGCGTGGCAGGTGGGTGACCAGGGTCGTCCGGCGGTTCCCAGGCGGCCGGGCGCGGCCGGCATCCTGCGTGGCATGAGCAGCAGCACGCGGGCCATCGCAGGCTCCCCCGAGAGCCGGGCCGTCGCCGCCGAGCGGATGACGTTCTTCACCGACGCGGTCCTCGCCATCGCCATGACCCTGCTCGCCCTGGACCTGCCGGTGCCCGAGGGCGCGACCAACGCCGAGGTCCTGCACTCCTTCGGCGAGCACCGCGGGGAGTACATGGCGTTCCTGATCAGCTTCCTGGTCATCGCCGCGCACTGGCGCAGCCACCACGGCCTCTACCGCTACGTGGGGTCGATGACACCGCGGCTGAGCGGGCTCAACACCGCCTGGCTGCTCACCCAGGTCGTCACCCCGTTCGCCACGAAGGTGATCACCGGCGAGTCCGCGTTCGAGACCCGGTTCATCTTCTACGCGGTGGTCCAGACGCTGGCGGGCGGGCTGTTCCTGCTCATGCTCCGGCAGATCCGCCGCCACCGCCTCTACCGGGACGACACCCCGCCGGAGGTGCTCACCGACGTGGGCACGGGCGCGCTGGCGATGGCCTTGGCGTTCGTGGTGTCGATCCCGGCGGCGCTGTTCACGCACTGGGCATACCTGTGCTGGGCCGCGCTGCCGCTGGCCGACTCGGTCCTGCGCGGCCTGCGGCGGCACCGGACCGCCTCACCGGCCTGACCCGCGCGATCCGGCCCGCGCCGGTGGCGGGGCCGGATCGCGGTCCTCAGCGCTTGAACAGGGACTTGAGCTGGTTGCCCCGGCGGCGCAGGCCCCACTTGGTGACCCGGATGTAGGCCTCGCGGACGATGTTGCCGCTCATCTTCGACTCGCCGCGCTCGCGCTCGGCGAAGGTGATCGGCACCTCGACCACGGTGAACCCGGCCTCGATGGTGCGCCACGCCAGGTCGATCTGGAAGCAGTAGCCCTGCGAGGCCACCGTGTTCAGCTTGAGCTTCTCCAGCACCGCGCGCCGGAACGCCCGGTAGCCGCCGGTGATGTCCTTGGGCTTGGCGCCCAGCGCCAGCCGCGCGTAGAGGTTGCCGCCGCGGGAGAGGAACTCCCGGTGCCACGGCCAGTTGACCACCGAGCCACCGGGCACGTACCGCGAGCCGAGCACCAGGTCGGCGTCGGTGAGCGCGGCCAGCAGCCGGGGCAGGTCCTCCGGGGCGTGCGAGCCGTCGGCGTCCATCTCCACGACCACCGCGTAGTCGCGCTCGAGCGCCCAGCCGAACCCGGCGATGTAGGCCGCGCCCAGGCCCGCCTTCTCGGTGCGGTGCAGCACGTTGACCCGGCTGTCGGCCACGGCCATCTCGTCGGCGATGTCGCCGGTGCCGTCGGGGCTGCCGTCGTCGACGACGAGCACGTGCGCCGCGGGCACCGCCGCGTGCAGCCTGGCCACGATCGGCCGGATGTTCTCCCGCTCGTCGTAGGTCGGGATCACCACCAGCACCGGATCGAGCTGGCCGTGGTCCTGCGGCTGGTCCGCCATCGAAAAACCTCCCCGACGGTGTGCGTCCACCGCCTAGCTACGCCTGTACGTGGTCACCCGCCGCGGACGGCACATCCCGCGGGGCAGGCCGCCTGCGCCTGCCCGCGACCAGTCCGACGACCAGCGCGGCGAGTGCCGCGGCAACCATGGCCCGCTCGGGCCAGGCACCCAATCGGTCCGCCATCGTAGTCGCCGTGCGCAGCGGCACGCGCTCGACCAGCGCTTCCGGGGTGAACAGCCCGGTGCTGGCGGCCACCGAGCCGTCCGGGCGCACGATCGCCGACACCCCGCTGGTGGCCGCCACGACCACCGCGCGGCCGTGCTCGACCGCGCGGACGCGGTCCATCGCGAGCTGCTGGTAGGTCATCTCGCTGCGGCCGAAGGTGGCGTTGTTGGTGGGGATCGCCAGCAGGTTCGAGTCGTTGCGCACCGAGTCGCGCACGACGTCGTCGAAGGCGACCTCGTAGCAGGTGGCCAGCGCGACCCGGGCCGAGCCCATGGTGAACACGGTGGCCTCGGTGCCGGGCACGAACCGGCCCGCGCGGTCGACCGCGCTGGTGAACAGCCGGAAGAACCCGCGCCACGGCATGGTCTCGCCGAAGGGCTGGAGCTGGCGCTTGGTGTAGCGGTCGACCGGGCCGCGCTGCGGGTCCCAGAGGATCACGGTGTTGCGCGGCAGGCCGTCGGTGGGGTCGACCACGACCGCGCCCAGCGCGATCGGCACGCCGACGTCCTTGGCGGCGCGGTCGATCAGCTCGAAGGCGTCCCGGTTGCGCAGCGGGTCGATGTCGGAGGCGTTCTCCGGCCAGATCACCAGGTCCGGGCGGGCCACCTTGCCCGCGCGGACGTCGGCGGCCAGCTGCTGGGTGCGCTTGACGTGGTTGTCGAGCACCGCGCGCCGCTGGGCGTTGAAGTCCAGGCCCGCGCGCGGGACGTTGCCCTGCACGGCCGCCACGGTGACCTCGCCCGCCTGCGGGTCGGTGCCCACCAGCGGCCAGGCGCCCGCGGCCGCCACCAGGGGCAGCACGGCGGCCAGGACCGGTGCCAGGACCAGCCGGGGCGCGAGCTCGCGGGCGTGCGCGCGGCGGGCCAGCTCACCGAGGCCGAAGCCGGTGAGGGCGACCGCGAGGGCGATCAGCGGGGTGCCGCCGAGGGCGGCCAGCGACAGGAACGGGCCCTCGGGCTGACCGAAGGCGATCTTGCCCCAGGGGAAGCCGCCGAACGGGAACAGCGCGCGCAGGAACTCCCCGGCGACCCAGGTCAGCGCGGCCCACAGCACGCCGCCGCGCAGCCTGGCGACGATCGGGACCGCCGCGCACGGGACGCCGACGAGCAGGGCCTCCAGGGCGCTGAGCGGCAGCCAGGCGACCGGGCCGACGAACACCCCGGTCCAGGCCAGCAGCGGGGTCATCAGGCCGAGGCCGAACAGGAACCCGTAGCCCAGTCCCGCGCGGGCGCCGCGCCCGTGCAGGACCCAGCCGAGGACGGCGAACCCGATCGGCGCGAGCCACCACAGCGGGCGCGGGGGGACGCTGAGGTACACCAGCGCGCCCGCGGCCAGCACGGCCAGGCAGCGCAGCAGCACCGGCAGGCGGCGGGCGCGGGCGGGGGTGTCTTGACCGTCGAGCCGGGGCTCCGGGGACACGGCGGGGGCTACCACCCGCTCAGCGTACGGCGCGGGCCCTGAGCTGCCCGTTCCGGGAATCGGCTCGGGGATCGCCAGGTCAGCGCCAACACTCAAGGTGAAGTAGAGGGTTAAGGTGAGCGGAGTCTCAGTCTCAAGTGGAGAGTTACCCGAAATTCGTTCGCGCCCGGCGCCGGGTCGCGCTGCTAGCGTCGCGGCCGTGACGGTCTCGCAGCAGTCCAGGGTCGAGTTCGACGCCGAGGTGACCTTCCGCAACGGCGGGTCGCTCAGCGTGCGCGGCTTTCGGCTGGACTCCCCCACCCCGGAGCTGACCGACGCCGAGGTGGCCGACCTGCTGGTGCGCCACCTCGGGCTGCTGATGGTGGGCGCGGTGACGGTGGCCAACCGCCGGATGATCACCGAGGCGCACAAGGGCTCGCGAGGCGTTGAGACCGAGCGGCCGCCGGGTCGGCTGGTGGACCTGAGCCACCCCATCCACCACGGCATGGTCACCTACCCGGGCCTGCCCGCGCCGGAGATCTCCGACCACCTGAGCCGGGAGACCTCCCCGTCGGTCTACGGGCCGGGCACCGAGTTCCAGATCGGGCGGATCAGCATGGTCGCCAACACCGGGACCTACCTCGACAGCCCGTTCCACCGCTACGCCGGCGGCACCGACCTCGCGGGCCTGCCGCTTGAGCGGCTGGCCGACCTCGACGCGCTGGTCGTGCGGGTGGCGGGCGACGGGCTGCGCGCGGTCGACAAGGCGGCCCTGCTGCCCTTCGACGTGACCGGCCGCGCGGTCCTGGTGCACACCGGGTGGGACGCGAACTGGGGCACCGAGGCCTACTTCAGCGGCCACCCGTACCTGACCGCCGACGCCGCCGAGTGGCTGGTGGGGCAAGGAGCGGCGCTGGTGGGGATCGACAGCCTCAACATCGATGGCACCGACGGCACCGACCGCCCGGTGCACACCGCGCTGCTGGCGGCGGGCATCCCGATCGTGGAGCACCTGCGCGGCCTGGCGGAGTTGCCCGCCGACGGGTTCCGGTTCCACGCCGTGCCCGCCCCGGTGGTCGGGTTCGGGACGTTCCCGGTGCGCGCCTACGCGGTGCTCTGAGGTGCGGGTCGACGAGATCGCCGCCCCCGGTGAGGGCCCCTACGGGGTCGTGGCCGGTCCGGACGGGGCGCTGTGGGTGACGCTCGTGCACGCGGGCGCGGTCGTACGGGTCGCGCCCGACGGGCGGCTCGAGCGGTTCGACGTGGGCGCGGGCTCCGGCCCGACGGTGATCACCACGGGTCCCGACGGGGCGGCGTGGTTCAGCCGGATGCGGGACGGGCGACTCGGGCGGATCACGACCGCGGGTGAGCAGACCTCGATCGCGGTCGCGGGCTCCCCGTACGGGATCGCGGTGGGGCCGGACGGCACGGTGTGGTTCACCGACACCACCGCCGACCGGATCGGCCGGATCTCCGCCGAGGGCGTGCTCGACGCGGTGGAGCTACCGGTCACGGGCGGGTTCGCGGCCATGATCACGGTCACCCCGGACGGCGCCGCCTGGTTCACGCTCAACCAGGCCAACGCGGTCGGCCGGATCGCGCCGACCGGCGAGGTGGACCTGTTCCCGCTACCCACCGAGGGCGCGGCGCCGGTCGGCGTCGCGGCGGCACCGGACGGGGCAGTGTGGTTCGCCGAGATCGGCGCGGGCGCCATCGGCCGGATCACCCCGGACGGGGCGATCACCGAGTTCCCGCTGCCCGACCGCGCAGGCCGCCCGCACGCGGTGGCCCCGGACGCGGCGGGCGGGTGCTGGTTCACCGAGTGGGCGGGCAACCGCGTCGGCCACGTCGACGCGGGCGGCACGGTGCGGTCGGTGGACCTGCCCACACCGGACTCGGAGCCGCACGGACTGGTGATCGGTCCCGACGGCACCGTCCACGCCGCGCTGGAGATCGGGAGCCTGGCTCGGGTAGGGCCCTCGGATCTGTCCTGACCCTGGTCAGAGCGGGCGGATCACACGGCAGGGGTTACCCGCGGCGAACACGCGCGGAGGCAGGTCGCGGGTGACCACGCTGCCCGCCCCTACCACGGTGTCGGCGCCGATGGTCACGCCCGCGCAGACGATGACGCCACCGCCGAGCCAGGTGTTGTCGCCGATGGTGATCGGGGCCGCGGTTTCCCAGCGCTGCCTGCGGGCCTCGTGGTCGGCCATCGGGTGCAGCGCGGTGAGCAGCTGCGCGCGCGGGCCGATGGACACGTCGTCGCCGATCACGATCGGCGCGCAGTCCATCAGGATGGCGTCGTAGTTGACGAAGCTGTTGGCGCCGATCCGGACCAGGTGGCCGTAGTCGCACTGCAGCCGGGGCATCACCCACGAACCGGGCCCGATCGCGCCGAACAGCTCGGCCAGGATCGTGCCGCGCAGGGCGTCCTCGCCCGCGCGGGTGGCGTTGAAGCGGTCGAGGAGCCGCTGGCAGGCCAGGCGCTCCGCGACCAGTTCGGGGTCGCTGTCGCGGTAGCGCTCGCCGCGCAGCATCCGCTCCTTCTGCTCACCCACCTGTTCCACCAGCCCCGTCGGTTCAGTCCTGGTCGGCCAAGAGGCGTTTGACGACCTTGCCGGTGGCGTTGCGGGGGACCTTGCGCACGAAGAACACGTCGCGGGGGACGGAGAAGCGCTCCAGGTGCTCGTGGATGAAGTCCTGGACCGCGGTGGCGCCGAGGCGGGCGCCGGGCTTGAGCGCGAGGTAGGCGGCGAAGCGCTGGCCGAACTCCCGGTCCGGCACGCCGACCACCGCGGCGTCGGCGACCCCGTCCAGGCTCAGCAGGAGCTCCTCGACCGGGCGGGGGAAGACGTTCTCGCCACCGGAGACGATCATGTCGTCGTCGCGGCCGGAGACGAACAGCCTGCTGTCGGCGTCGAGGTAGCCGCGGTCGCCGGTGACCATCAGGTCGTCGTGCATCTCGTTGCTGGTGCCGTTGGTGTAGCCCTCGAACAGCATCTCGTTGCCCACGCAGATGCGCCCGACCGCCCCCGGCGGCACCGGGTCGCCCTCGCCGTCGAGGATGCCGACCCGGGTGCCGACCGGGCAGCGGCCCGCGGTGGTCGGGGCGGCGCGCAGGTCGGCGGGGGTGGCGATGCTGGCCCAGGAGACCTCGGTGGAGCCGTAGAGGTTGTAGAGGATGTCGCCGTAGGCGTCCATGAACGCGGTGACCAGCGACCCGGGCAGCGCCGACCCGCTGGAGGCCACCACGCGCAGGCTCGAGGTGTCGTGGCGCTCGCGGACCCGGGCGGGCAGCGCCATGATCCGCTGCAGCATCACCGGCACGGCGATCAGCGCGGTGCAGCGCCGCTCGGCGATGGCGGCGAGTGTCGCCTCGGCGTCGAAGCGGCGCTGCAGGACCAGGGTGGCGTGCAGCGGCATGCCCAGCTGCACCGCGGCCAGGCCCCAGGTGTGGAACAGCGGCGCGGCCACCAGGATCCGCTCGCCCGAGCGCAGCGGGATGCGGGAGAACACCGACGTGGCGGCGCCCAGGCCGGAGGGGTTGCGCCTGCGGGCGCCCTTGGGGGTGCCGGTGGTGCCCGAGGTGAGCACGATGATCTTGCCGGGCGCGGCGGGCGGGCGCACCGGGGTGGGCCGGGCCGCGGCGATCACGCCGTCGACCGAGAGGGTGCCGGGGGCGGCGCTCCAGGTGGAGATCCAGCGCAGCGACGCGGGCAGGTGGTGGAACAGCGGGGCGAACTCGTCGTCGGCGAGCAGCACGATCGGGCGGTGCTGCTCGACCAGGTCGGCCAGCTGGTCGGCGGACAGGCCGGTGTTGAGCAGCAGCACGTCGGCGCCGAGCTTGCCGCAGGCGATGGTGGCCTCGACCAGGCCCGCGTGGTTGCGGCACATGACCGCGACCCGGCGCCCGTGCCGCACGCCGTACTCGGCGAGCCCGTTGGCCAGCCGGTCGGTGCGCCGGTCCACCTCCTCGAAGGTGAGCGTGCCGCGCTCGTCGACCAGCGCGAGCCCGGCGGGGACGCGCGCGGCGGCGGCGCGGTAGCCGCCGACCAGGGTGGCGCCCCAGCGGGCCAGCGCGCCGAGCTGGCGGGCCACCCGGTCCGGTCGCGCCGGGGACAGCACCCCCGCGCGGGCCAGGGTGCGCGCGACGGTGAGCGTCGACTGCCCGCGGGCGGCCTGGTCGATGCGGGTGGGCGACATGGTCAGGGCGCGGCCGGAGAGGTGGTGGTCGACGCGCACGAGGGCCTTGCGGATCCGCTTGCGCAGCCACGCCCCGGTGAGGGTGGTGCCCGCGGTGAGGTTCTCGGGCAGCGACAGCACGACCTCGACCAGGGTGCGCCCGCCCGCGGCCGGGTCGAGCCGGATCGACAGGTGCCCGCCCGCCCAGGCCGGGCCGACCAGCACCAGGTGCTCGGCGGGCCGGTTCACCAGCACCTCGACCCGGTCGTGCACGGGGGTGCCGCGGCCGACGCAGAACCGGACCCGGTACTGGGCGTTGCGGCCCGCGCCCGCGCCGACCCGGTCGGCGGCGGCGATCTCCCTGGCGAAGCGCGGGTAGAGGGCGGGGTCGCCCAGCACCTCCCACACCCGGTCCGGCGCGTGGTCGAGGAGCTGCTCCACCTCGACGAGCTCGGTCGGCATGGTCCTCCGTCATCGGTGCGGTGGGCGGGGCCGCGATCAGGGGTTGGTTTGGCTTGTTATCAGCGAATCGCCGGCGGGGGCAAGCACGGATACCGCCGATCGGAGCAATCGCGGTGAAGATCACTCACTCGGCGCAGTGGGTCAACCCGTCTGCGCCGTTCGGGGTATCACCATCGTGTCATTACATCGTGACCGGTCGGTATCGGGCCGGTGTCCGAGCCGACGGGTCACCACACGCCGAGCGCGGCGACCTGGACGGCGCCCGCGAGGTCGGCGCCCAACCGGGCGAGCGGACGAGTGGCGCGCGGCCGTCAGCGAGGGAGACCAGCTCGCGCATCCGCGACAGCGGCAGCTCACGGCGGACCTGGGCGGCCGGATGCACCTGGTGCCGGTGCGGCACGAATCACAGCCGGCAGACGGTGTGCGAGCCCCGGCCGGGGCCGGGTCAGCCGGGGACGACGACGGTGCCCTTGGCGGTGGTGACCACGACCGGCGGGTCGAGCACGTCGGCGGCCGAGGGGCCTCGGTCGGGGGCGGCGCGGCAGGTGACCCTGGCCTCGAACTCGATGCCGCGCGAGCGGGTGCCGACGCGGACCAGGGTGGCGGTGGCCTCGATCATGTCGCCCGCCTGGACCGGGGCCAGGAACTCCACGGAGGAGTACCCGGCGAAGAGGCCCTCGTCGCCGTCGGTGCGCACGCACAGCTCGGTGGCGACGTCGCCGAACAGGCCGAGGCTGTAGGCGCCGTCGACCAGGTTGCCGCCGTAGTGGGCGTGCGAGTGCGCGACGTAGTGGCGGTGGGTGACCGAGGTGCCCACGGTGGCGCTCATGCTCGGACCGTCTCCTTCTTCTTCGCCGCTGTGGTCTTGGGGGCCTTCGGGGCCTTGCCCGCCGAGGACGTGCCAGGGGCGTCGGGTGCGGTGGGGACGTGCTTCTGGGCGACGGCGTGGGCGAGGTAGCTGGCGACCTCGCCGGGTGTGGTGCCGCGGCTGAACACGCGGTCCACGCCCAGCTCCCCCGCCATCCGGGGGTCGAAGCGGGGGCCGCCCGCGATGAGCAGCGGGCGCCGCTCCCCCATCGCCTCGCGGAAGGCCGCCGACATCTCCTGGGTGTTGAGGATGTGGGCGTCGCGCTGGGTCACCACCTGGGAGACCAGCACGGCGTCGGCCTTCTCCGCGCGCGCGCGTTTGACCAGGTCGGGCACGGCGACCTGGGCGCCGAGGTTCACCACCCGCAGTTCCCGGTAGTACTCCAGGCCCTTCTCGCCCGCGAAGCCCTTGATGTTGAGGATGGCGTCGATGCCCACGGTGTGCGCGTCGGTGCCGATGCACGCCCCGACCACGACGAGCTTGCGCCGCAGCAGCCGCTTGAGGGCGGTGTTGACCTCGCCCGGGGGCAGCAGCGGGTACTCGCGCTCGACGACCACGACCTCGGCCATGTCAACGATGTGGGTGACCGAGCCGTAGACGACGAAGAAGGTGAAGTCCGGGCCGATGGGGTTGGCGTGCACGACCATGGCCGGGTCGATGCCCATCTTGTTCGCCAGCAGCAGCGCGGCGCCCTCGGCGCGCGGGCCGTGCGCGACGGGCAGGGTGAAGGACACCTGGACCATGCCGTCGCCGCTGGTGTCGCCGTAGGGGCGGACGTGCCGCTTCTCGGTCATTTCTCCGCTCCCTCGTCGAGCAGGTCACTGGCGGGGTTGAGGTAGCCCGCGGCCTTGGCGACCACGCCGTCGGCGCCGCGGCCCTGGTCGGCGGGGCGCTTCATCAACCCGAAGGTGCCCCGGGCGATGGCGTCGAGCAGGCCGTCGTCGACGATGCGGCCGAGCAGGTCGACGGCCTCGCCGAGGACCTGGTGGGCGCGTTTGACGATCAACCCGTCGGGGGCGGGCCGGAAGTCCTCGGCCAGGCCGCCCGCGGCGTCGAGCACGTAGCGGACGTTGGCCAGGGCCAGGTCGCGGTCGGACAGGAACGGGGTCACCACGGCCTCGGTCATCATCCCGACCAGCAGGATCGACTGGCCGGTGAGCACCCCGGCGAGGTTGAAGAACCCGTCGAGCAGGTAGCCGTTGAACACGTCGCCGGTCATGTGCTTGGTCGGCGGCATCCACTTGAGCGGCGCGTCCGGGAACAGCTCGCGGGCCAGCAGGGCGTGCGCGAGCTCCAGCCGGAACGAGTCGGGCACCCTCGGGTTGATCTCGAAGGCGTGGCCCAGGCCGAGCAGCGGGTCGGGCAGCCCGGCCTCGTGCGCGAAGTGCTCGTTGAGCAGCTGGGACACGGTGACGGTGTGCGCGGCGTCGACGGCGTCGGCAGTGGTGAGGTAGTTGTCCTCGCCGGTGTTGATGATGATCCCGGCGCGGGCGTGCACCTGGCGGGAGAACCGCTGGTCGACGAAGGTGCGGATCGGGTTGATGTCGCGGAAGAGGATCCCGTACATCGAGTCGTTGAGCATCATGTCCAGCCGCTGCAGCCCGGCGAGCACGGCGATCTCGGGCATGCACAGGCCGGAGGCGTAGTTGGTGACCCGCACGTAGCGGCCGACCTCCTTGGACACCTCGTCCATGGCCGCCCGCATGATCCGGAAGTTCTCCTGGGTGGCGTAGGTGCCCGCGAACCCGTGGTGGGTGGCGCCCTCGGGCACGTAGTCGATCAGCGACTGCCCGGTGGAGCGGATCACCGCGATGATGTCGGCGCCGGCGCGGGCGGCGTTGGCGGCCTGGACCACGTCCTCGTCGATGTCGCCGGTGGCCACGATGAGGTAGATCCACGGGCGCCGCGGCGGGTCGCCGAGCCGGGCGACGAGCTTGTCGCGCTGGGCGCGGTTGCGGTCGACGGTGCGCAGGCCCTTGGCGACGGCGGCGCGCGCGGCCTTGGCGGCCCGGACGGCGTCGCGACCGGTGGGCAACGTGTACCGGACCTGCCCGGCGGCGGTGGCCTCGGCCAGTTCGGTGAGCGAACCCAGGTCGTGCTCGCGCAGGGCGTGGAACACCGGCAGCGACACCCCGTGCTCGAGGCCGCAGTGCTCGACGACGGCGTCGACCACCCGGTTGACCCAGGGGACGTCGCCCGCGCGGTGGGTGCTGTCGGCGCCGGTGATCCCGGCCAGCCGCAGGGTCGCGCGCTCGACCGAGACGGTGGTGTGCGAGCGGGCGATCTCGACCACCGGGGCGGCGGCCGCGGCCGCCAGCCGCCGGGCGGTGGCCACGACCTCGGGGTCCAGGTCAAGCAGGGCCATCGGGGCTCCCTTCGCCGCGGTCGAAGATCGTGCGACCGCGCAGCACGGTGCGCAGGCAGGTGGGCGAGTCGGCGCCGGTGTCCAGCGGCGGCAGGCCGGGGACGCGGGACCGCGGGTCGGTCGACCAGCGCTGCACCCGGCTGTCCGGCGCCGCGACGACCAGCTCGGGGGCGTCCCACACCGCGAAGGTGGCGGGGGCGCCGGGCACGAGGGTGCCGGTGAGGCCATCGTCGACCCCGCCCGCGCGCCAGCCGCCGCGGGTGTGCGCGGTGAACGCCGCCCGTGGGGACAGGCCCGAACCCTCGGTGCGGTGGTGCACCGCGGCGCGCACGGTGGCCCACGGGTCGACCCTGGTGACCGGGGCGTCGGAGCCCAGCGCGAGCACGACCCCGGCGGCGGCGAGGCGGGCGAACGGGTTGAGCGCGACGCCGCGCCCGGGTCCGAGGCGGTCGACGTACATGCCGTCGGGGCCGCCCCAGGCGGCGTCGAACAGCGGCTGCACGGAGGCGACCACACCCCACTGGCCGAGCCGGTCGGCCTGCTCGGGGGTGACCATCTCCAGGTGTTCCAGGCGGTGGCGGGCGCCGGCGAGCGCGGGCCGCCCGAGGTCCGCCTCGGCCAGGGCGAACGCCTCGACCACCTCGGTGACCGCGGCGTCGCCGATGACGTGGAAGCCGGCTTGCAGACCCGCCCGCGTGCAGGTGATCAGGTGCTCGGCGATCTGGCGCGCGTCGAGGTAGAGCGCGCCGCTGGTGTCGGCGTCGGCGTAGGGCGCGCACAGCGCCGCGGTCCGCGAGCCGAGGGCGCCGTCGACGAACAGGTCCCCGGCCAGGCCGCGGACGCGGTGGCGGGCGGCGAGGTCGGCGGTGCCGCGCTCGCCCCAGTAGCCGACGACCTCGGGCAGATCGCCGCCCGCGCGGGCGAGCAGGTCGGCGAGGTCGTCGGCGCCGGAGATGTCGGGGCCCGCGCACTCGTGCACGCAGGCGATGCCCATCGACGCGGCGTGCCGCAGGAACTCGTGCTGGGCCTGGGCGCGCTGGGCGGGGGTGATCGCGTCCTGGGCGGCGCGGCGGACGCGGTGGTGGGCGTCCTTGGTGAGCGGGCCGTCGGCGCTGAAGCCGTCGGCGTCGCGGGTGCCGGGGGCGCGGTCGAGCAGGGCGGTGGACACCAGCGCGGAGTGCACGTCGACCCGGGAGAGGTAGACCGCGGCGCCCTCGGCGGCGGCGTCGACCTCGGCGCGGGTCGGCGGTCGGCGCTCGGGCCAGGCGGTCTCGTCCCAGCCGTGGCCCCACACCAGGCCGTGGCCGGTGCCGCGCACATGCTCGGTCAGCGCGGTCAGGCACTCGGCCAGCGAGGCCGTGGTGGTGAGGTCGAGGCCGGTGCGCAGCAGGCCCGCGGAGGTGGCGTGCACGTGGGCGTCGACGAACGCGGGCGCGACGAACGCGCCGTCGAGCTCGACGACCTCGTCGGCGCCCTCGTGCAGGGCGCGGCCGGCGGAGTCCTGGCCCAGCCACACGACGACGCCGTCCTGCACGGCCAAGGCGGTGGCGTGGGGGTCGGCCGGGGAGTGGACGCGGCCGCCGATCAGCAGAGTGGTGCTCACGGGGCCTGAGTCTCGCGGGCGGTGAACAGCGCGCGCACCCCGGGCTCGGCGCGCAGCAGGTCGAGCGCGAACGCTGCGTGGCCGGGGACGTAGCCGTTGCCCACGAGCATCCGCACGTCGGCGGCCAGGCCCTCGGCGCCGAGGGCGGCGGCGGGGAACGAGGTGGCCATGGAGAAGAACACGACGGTGCCGCCGTCGGCGGTGGCCAGGATCGCGCCGTGCTCGCAGCCCGGCACGTCCACGCAGACCACGGTCACGTCGACGGGCTTGCCCACCGCGGCGGCGACGGCCACCGGGTCGCGGGCGTCGGCGAGCACGACCTCGTCGGCCAGCCCGGCCGCGCGCACCGCGGCGGCCTCGGCCACGGTGGGCACCAGCGCGACGACCCGGGTGGCGCCCGCGCGGCGGGCGGCTGCCAGGGACAGCGACCCGGACTTGCCGCCCCCGCCGAGCACGCACACCGACGCCCCCTGGCCCGTCTCGCGGACCACCCGGTCGGTGAGCGCGGGGGCGCCGCAGACGTCGAGGACCGACAGCGCCAGCGCGTCCGGCAGGTCCGCGGGCAGCACGGCGGCGATCGAGCGCCCGAACAGCACCGCGGTCCCGGCGCAGGGCACCTGCTCGCCCTCGCCGTCCCAGTCGGCCAGGCCGTCGGTGATCCGCAGCGGGGTCAGGGTGAGCGAGACCAGGGTGGCGATCCGATCGCCCACCGCCAGGCCCAGCGGCGAGTCGGGGCCGACGGCGCGCACGGTGCCCAGCAGCATCCCGCCGGACCCGGTGACCGGGTTCTGCATCTTGCCGCGCTCGTCGACGATCGCCAGCACCGCCGCGCGCACGGCCGCGCCGCTGCCGTGCTGCTCGCGCAGCTGCCGGTAGGACGCGGCGTCGAGGTTGAGCCGCTCGACGTCGACCACGACCTCGTCGGCGTAGGGCCGGGGGTCGGGGTCGAGGCGGTGCGCCTGCTGGGGCAGCACCCCGGGCGGGTCGAGCACCCGGTGCAGCCCGAACGGCGACGCGGCCTGAGAACCCTCGGTCACTCCAGTGCCCTTCAGTAAGTTTTACGGCTAGCGTGTGCTCTGGCAGCATATCTTTACGCCACCCTAGCGGCTAGGAGTACAAATGACTGCGTTGCACGATGTCGGGGCTCGGGACACCACCGTGTCCGCGGCCGTGGACCAGGCGGGCCACCAGCCCTACGAGTACGTCCGCCGCGAGCTCGTCGAGCCGGACTGGCGCCGCTTTCCCGGCTGGGCCCGGGTGACCGACGCGCAGTGGCGCGACGCGCAGTGGCAGCGGGTGAACTGCGTCAAGAACGAGCGGCAGCTGCGCAGGGTCGTCGGCGACCTGCTCGCCGACTCGTTCTACGACGAGCTCGCCGCCGACCAGGAGCACCTGGCCACGATGTCGATGCTGCTGCCCCCGCAGATGCTCAACACCATGGCGCCCACCGCCGAGCCCGCGGACTTCACCGAGGCGTTCTTCGCCGACCCGGTCCGCCGCTACATGCTCCCGGTGCGCTCCGACCGCGACCCGGTCTGGCCCAGCCACCCGCACTCCGAGCGCGACTCGCTGCACGAGGCCGAGATGTGGGTGGTCGAGGGCCTGACCCACCGCTACCCCACCAAGGTCCTCGCCGAGCTGCTCTCCACCTGCCCGCAGTACTGCGGCCACTGCACCCGGATGGACCTGGTCGGCAACTCCACCCCGCAGGTCGACAAGCACAAGCTCGTCCTCAAACCGGTCGACCGGCAGGACCAGATGATCGACTACCTGCGCCGCACCCCCGGGGTGCGCGACGTGGTGGTCTCCGGCGGCGACGTCGCCAACGTGCCGTGGAAGCAGCTGGAGTCGTTCCTGATGCGACTGCTCGACATCGAGACCGTGCGCGACATCCGGCTCGCCACCAAGGCGCTGGCGGGCCTGCCGCAGCACTGGCTGCAGGACTCGGTGGTCGAGGGCCTGGAGCGGGTCGCCCGCACCGCCGCGCGGCGCGGGGTGAACCTGGCCATCCACACCCACGTCAACCACGCCCAGTCGGTGACGCCGCTGGTGGCCGAGGCGGCGCGCACGGCGCTGGAGGTGGGCGTGCGCGACGTGCGCAACCAGGGCGTGCTCATGCGCGGGGTCAACGCGACCCCCGAAGCGCTGCTGGACCTGTGCTTCGCGCTGCAGGGAGAGGCGAACATCCTCCCGTACTACTTCTACATGTGCGACATGATCCCCAACGCCGAGCACTGGCGGGTCGCGGTGTGGGAGGCCCAGGAGCTCCAGCACGCGATCATGGGCTACCTGCCCGGTTACGCCACGCCGCGGATCATCTGCGACGTGCCCTACGTCGGGAAGCGCTGGGTGCACCAGCTCGCCGAGTACGACCGCGAGCGCGGCGTGTCCTACTGGACGAAGAACTACCGCGCGGGCACCGAGCGGGTGGAGGCCGAGGAGGCCGCGGCGATCCTGAGCCGCCGCTACCCCTACTACGACCCGATCACCACCCTGCCCGAGGCCGGGCAGAAGTACTGGCGCGACAGCCCCCTGGGCTAGACCCGCCCACCAGCCAACGCCGCCGCCCAGCCGGGTCGGGCGGCCGGGACCACCCCGGCCGCCCGACCCGGCCCACCCCCGAACGGCCGTCGACACCTGTCGTGGGGCAGCTGTCAGCGGGTTTCCGACCGCCGCCGCGGTGCGCAAGACTCCACCACCCGGCCGCCGACCCGGCGGCCAGTGCATCAAGGAGTAGGGCGTGCTCAACCGCAGAAGACGGGCGCTCGCGGCGACCCTCGCGGCCGCGGCGGCCGTGGGGCTGGCCGTCGGGGCCACCCCGGCCCAGGCCGCACCGGACCACCAGACCGCCGTCGCGACCTCCCAGCACACCGACATCGCCGAGCGGCTGCGGGCGATCCCCGGGCTGACCGTGGTGTCCGAGTCGGCCACCCCGCCCGCCGGGTACCGGTTCTTCCTGCTCACCTACAAGCAGCCGGTCGACCACCGGCACCCGCGCGGGGCGAGCTTCGAGCAGCGGTTCCAGCTGCTGCACAAGGACACCGCGCGCCCGATGGTGCTGCACACCACCGGCTACAACATGTCCACCAACGCGTTCCGCTCCGAGCCCACCCGGCTCGTCGACGGCAACCAGATCTCGGTGGAGCAGCGGTTCTTCACCCCGTCGCGGCCCTCGCCCGCCGACTGGGACGACCTGGACATCTGGCAGGCCGCCACCGACCACCACCGCATCGTCGCCGCGCTCAAGCCGGTCTACCCGGCCAAGTGGATCTCCACCGGCGCCAGCAAGGGCGGCATGACCTCGGTCTACCACCGCCGCTTCTACCCAGGCGACGTCGACGGCGTGGTCGCCTACGTCGCGCCCAACGACGTCAACAACCCGGCCGACCGCGCCTACGACCGGTTCTTCGCCACCGTCGGCACCGACGCCGCCTGCCGCACCCGGCTCGAGGACGTCCAGCGCGAGGCCCTCAAGCGGCGCACCGCGCTGGTCGCCAAGTACCAGGCCGCCGCCACCGCCGCGGGCTGGACCTTCGACAAGGTCCTGGGCTCGATCGACAAGGCCTACGAGATGACGGTGCTCGACACCGAGTGGGCGTTCTGGCAGTACTCGCTGCAGTCGGACTGCCCGACCGTGCCCGCCAAGACCGCGACCGACGACGAGCTCTACGCCTTCATCGACACCATCGCGGGCTTCGCCTTCTACGCCGACCAGGGCATCACCCCGTACGCGCCGTACTACTACCAGGCCGCCACCCAGCTGGGCTGGCCGCAGCCGCGCTTCGAGCACCTGCGCGGACTGCTCCGCTACCCGGGCCTCTACCAGGCGAACTCGAGCCTGCCCAAGGACCTGCGCTCGCCGCACGACCCGCGGGCGATGATCGACGTGGACAAGTGGGTCCGGTCGCAGGGGTCGCAGTTCCTGTTCGTCTACGGGTCGAACGACCCGTGGGGCGCCGAGCAGTTCGTGCCCAGCCGCCGGGACTCGCACCTGTACGTGGCGCCGGGGGCGAACCACGGGGCGAACATCGCGGCGTTGGTGCCGGCTGAGCGGGATGCCGCTACGGCGACGTTGCAGCGGTGGGCTGGGGTGAGTGCGTCGCGGTCGGCGTTGGACGGGGTCACTGACCTTGATCGGGCTGAGCCGCGGAATGAGCGTCGGCCGCTTTAGGTCTGCTGCTGGTTCCTGCTTCCCTACGCACGATTGTGCCTACGGACTGGACGGGTGTGTCAAAGCGGAAAGATGCCTTGACACACCCGTCCAGTCCGTGTTTGGGCTGCGTATGGAATGCAGGGCGGGGAGTGGGCAGCGGGGCGGGTTGGGTTGCCGGGCTGAGGTTGGTGGGTGGCAGTGCTCGGGCTGGACAATCGCCAGGTGTGGGTGTCGGGCTGCCGGAACCGGAGGCGGGGTTTTGGCGGGAGGGTGCCCGGGTCGGGTGTGACGGGGTGCTTGATCTTGGTTGCTGACTGTCATGGGGGGATCTCGACTGGGTTTCTTTTCCCTCGTCAGCGCGGATGTCGGCGGTAGCGTGCCGGTCCATGCAGGTGCCCTGGAGAGCCGCGCCGCGTGCTGCCGCGTCGTCGCCGTTGACGGTGCTTGTGGCGTTCGTGGCGGCGTTGCTGTTGAGCTTCGTGGGGGCTGCGGCTGTCCTGCACGCCGACGCCGCCGGGAGTGCGGCGGTCGCCTACCAGGCCGGGCGCTTGTGCCCGCAGACCGTGCCGCCGGTCGTGGACGGGAACCGGGTCTCGGTCGCCGAGGCGAACCAGGTGTTGGCGTTGGCGCGTGAGCAGGGGGCGCGCAACGGGTTCGCCACGATGGTCGGTGCCGTGTACTCCCCCGTTCGGCAGTGGGACTTCAACGGGCCGCACCCGTGGTCGCAGTTCGGGTTCCGCGATGGGGCGATGGACAACCTGCGCGTCCTGCAGGGCGGCGCGCGGGACGGTCTGTGGGTGCCGCGCAGCATCGCCGAGGACGCCGGGATCAAGGTCGGTGATCGTGGGCTCGGTGGGACGTTGCCGCCGGTGACCGCCATCTACGCGGACCTGGCCGACCCGGTGCCCGCGTACTGGTGTTCCGAGCAGCAGCGCGTCATGCCGAACCCGCTGGCGACCGAGGGTGCCACGGCGGCGGTGATCTGGTTCCCGGACCTGGGGTCCTTCAGCGCGGCGATGGGGCCGGTCAGCGCGAACGCCGCCGCTGTCAGTGTGCGGTTCCCGGTCGATCGGTTGCCCGCGACCACGGACGAGGCCGCGGCGCTGGTGGAGCGCGGGAAGCGGACCGTGGACGGTGTGGTGGCCGGGTTGCGGGCGGACAACAAGGCCCGGTTGGTCAGTCCGGCCAACTACTTCGCCAAGCCGGTGGAGGTGGCGCGCACCGCGAGCGGCACCGTGCGGGACGCGGTGTTGCCGTTGACGATCGTGAGCCTGTTGGTCGGGTTGGCCGGTGTCGCGGCGGTGACCGCGCAGTGGGCCCAGCGCAGGCACGCCGAGCTGCGGTTGCTGTGGGCGCGGGGCGCCGGACCGCTCGCCCTGGGTGCCCGCGCGGTGTTGGAACTGGCTGCCCCGCTGCTGGCGGGAGCGGTCGCCGGGTTGGTCGGCGCGCGGTTGGTCCTGGGGTGGTACGCGCCCTCGACGAACCTGACCGACGGCACGGGCGTGCTGGCGGCGTTGGTCGCGGGTGGGGTGTTCCTCGCGGCCATCGTGGTGGTGGGGGCGGTGACCGCGGTGCGGGCGCACCGCACGTTCCAGGCGGGGACCGTGCGCGGGCTCGGTCGGGCGTGGCGGTTCGTGCCGTGGGAGGTGCTGACCGGGATCGCGGCCTACCTCGCGTGGGCGCGGTTGGACAGCAAGCCGACCAGGTTGGCCTTCGGTCAGCCGTTGCCGGAGACCGCCGACGCGGTGGGGTTGGCGTTCCCGCTGCTGGTCGTGTTGACGGTGGCGTTGGTGACGGTGCGGCTGGCGCGGTGGGGGTTGCGGGCCTCGCACCGGGTGAACCTGTGGCGGGCGCCCGCGGTGCAGCTGGCGGTGCGCAGGTTGGCGGCCGCGGCGGGTTCGGCCGTCGGGATCCTGCTGGTCGGCACGCTCGCGGTCGGGACGCTCACCGTTGGCGTCGGGGTCGCCGACGCGCAGCGGGCGGCGTTGGACACCAAGTCGGGGTTGTTCGTGGGGGCCGAGTCGACCGCGCAGATCCCCAACCGGGTCGCGCTCGCCGGGTTGAGCGGCCCGGTCACCGAGCACACCACCGTGGTCGGAGTGGTCAAGACCGGGCAGAGCGTGATCCTGGTCGTGGACCCGGCGACCTTCACCAAGGCCGCCTGGCTGGGCGACCGCGACGCCGACGCGCTGGCCGCGCAGCTCGCGTCGCTGGGCACGACCGGTTCGGCGCTGCGCGTGGGCGACACCCCGGACGCCCCGGTCACCATCCCGCGCCTGGGTGAGGTGCGGCCGGTCGCGCGAGTCGCGTCGTTCCCGCTGATCGGCACCGGGCGCGGCTACGTCGTCTCCCGCGCCGCGCTGCGCGACCCGGCGCAGGTCGACGTGTGGCAGGTGTGGTCGAACCAGCCGGTGGGCGCGCTCATCCGCGACCTCGACGCCGCGGGCGTCTACCACCTCAACTCGCGGTCCAAGGCGCTGGCGCTGGACGGGTTGCCGTTCCTGACCGTCACCTGGACCTTCGACTTCGTCACCACGCTCGGCTTCGTGCTGGCCGTGGTCGCCGCCGCCGCGCTGGTGCTGGCGGTGGAGGTGCGGCGCAGGCAGAACGCGCTGGCCGGGGCCCTGGCCACCCGGATGGGGCTGCGGCAGCGGACCCTGGTCGGCAGCCACCTCACCGAGCTGGGGTCGCTGGCCGGGGTGTCGGTCGCGGCGGGCAGCGCCGCGGGCGGGGTGTGCGCGGCGGTCTCGGCGCCGATGCTCGACCCGTCGCCGTGGCTGCGGCCGGTGGCCGGGGCGCCGGACCTGCTGCCGCTGGTGTCGACGACCACCGGGGTCGCGGCCGCGGTGGTGGCGCTGGTCTGCTGGGCGGCGGTCCGCTCGGTCACCACCGCCCGGGTGGGGGAGCTGATCCGTGGCTGAGCACCTGTTCGACCCGTTCACCGACGTCACCGTCGACGACACCCCGGCGGCGCTCTACGAGCTGCGCGGCGCCCACGTGGAGTACCGCACGCCGACCGGGGCGGTCCCCGCGGTCGAGGACGTCAGCTTCGACGTGCCCGCCAGCGGGGTCACCGTGTTGGCCGGGCCGTCCGGGTCCGGCAAGTCCACGCTGCTGCGCGTGCTGGGCCTGATCGACCGGCACACCGCGGGCTCGGTGGCGTGGCAGGGCCGCGACATCGGGCGGCTCTCGCACCGGGCGCGCCGCGCGGTGCGGCGCTCGCGGATCGCGGTGGTGTTCCAGTCACCGCCGGAGAACCTGATCGGGCACCTGACCGTGGCGGGCAACCTGCGCGCCGCGGCCCAGTCCGCGGGGCTGACCGGGGCCGACCCCGGCATCCTGGACTGGCTGGGCATCCCCGGCACCGGCGACTGGCGGATCGGGGCGCTCTCCGGCGGGCAGCAGCAGCGCCTCGCCTTCGGTTGCGCGCTGGCCCGCAAACCCGCCGTGGTGCTCGCCGACGAGCCGACCTCCCAGCTCGACGCCGCCTCGGCGGCGCTGGTGCTCGACGTGCTGACCCGACTCACCGAGGAGGGGGTCGCGGTGGTCGCCGCCTCCCACGACGACGAGCTGGTCGCCCGCGGCGACCGGGTGGTGCGGCTGCGCGAGGGCCGCGTCGAGCGGGTCGAGGGGGTGGACCGGTGAGCGCGCTGGCCGCCCGCGGCCTCACCCGCGCCTTCGACCACCCCGACGGGCGCGTCGAGGTGCTGCGCGGGGTCGACCTCGATGTCGAACCGGGCGAGGTCGTCACCGTGTCCGGGAGGTCCGGGTCGGGCAAGAGCGCCCTGTTCGCGGTGCTGTGCGGGTTCGACTCCCCCGACTCCGGCACCGTCGAGGTCTGCGGCGCGCCGCTGGCCGGGGTACCCGCGTGGCGCGACTGCGCGGTCCTGCCCCAAGCACTCGGCCTGGCCCAGGAACTGACCCTCGCCGAGAACGTCGCCTTGCCGCTGCGGTTGTCCGGACAGCGCCAGGTCACCGACCGGGTCGCCGACCTGCTCACCGAACTGGGCATCGGCACCCTCGGCGACCGCTACCCCACCGAGGTCTCCTACGGTCAGCAGCAACGCGCCGCGCTGGCGCGCGCGGTCTCCGCGCGGCCGCGGGTGCTGCTGGCCGACGAACCCACCGCGCACCTAGACCACGGCAGTGTCCCCGCCGTGCTCGCGCTGCTGCGCCGCGCCGCCCAGGACGGCACCGCGGTGCTGGTGGCCACCCACCACGACCAGGTCCACCGCGTCGCCGACCGCAGGCTGGCCCTGGCCGACGGGCGGATCGTCCCGGCGTGACCGGTGCGCCCGGTACGGTGGTCGCCTGATCGCCGACCGGGGGGAGGCGCCGTGCTGGGCTTGACCGAGCTGGCCGCGCGCGAGGGCACGTGGGTGTTCGACTACGCATCGATCCGGATCACGCCCGGGCGCGGGGCGCACCCGCTGCGCCAGCTGCTCGGTGAGGTGGTCGTGCCGCTGGCCGCGATCGAGTCGATCACCCACGAGCCCGACCGCAAGGGCGGGACGCTGCGGCTGCGGCCGCGGGCGGGCGCCGACCCGCTGACGCAGGCCGTCGGCGGCGCGCTGCCCGAGGGCGCGGACCCGTTCCGGCTGGCGGTGGAGCCGACCGCGTCGGCCTCGGCGGAGACCTTCGCTTCCGGGGTGCGCGACGCGCGGCTGGTCGCCCAGGTCCCCGACGGCCCGACCACCGAGTACCTGCTGCCCGGCCCGCCGGTGCCGTGCTCGACCTCGGCCGCCGACGGCACCGCGGGTTTCGACGGCGCGCGGCTGCGGCTCGAGTGGGGCTGGGCGGCCGAGTCGGCCAAGCGCTCCGGCGGCACCCGGGAACTGGCGCTGTCCGAACTGGCCGGTGTCGAGTGGACGGTCAAGCACGTGCGGTTCCGCACCACCGGCGCCGCCACCGGCCTGGCACCCTCGCACGACCCGAACTGCTTGGTGCTGTGGGGTTTCAAGAAGGACGTCGCCACCTCGGCGCTGCTGGCCGCGGCGGTCACCGCGCGGCTGCCGCACCCGTACGCGGCCGCCCCGGCGGCGCAACCGGACACCGACCAGGACACGGTGCTGCGCAGGCTGCGCGAGCTCGGCGAGCTGCGCCGCGACGGGGTGCTCACCGACGACGAGTTCACCGCCGCGAAGCAGGCGCTGCTACGGCGGCTGTGACGGCTGTGACCGTGGGCGATCACCTCGCCTAGACTTGGTGGCGATGATGCGACGGTACCGATGGCACGCCGCCGTCCTGCTGCTGGTGGTCCTGCTCGTGGGCGCGTTCCTGGTGGTGAGCGGCCCCGGGCCCGAACCCGCGCCCGGCCCGCCCACCGGGTTGCCCAGGGTGCTGGTGGGCATGGGCGACAGCACCGTCTCCGGCGAGGCCGCCGGCGACTATGTGGACGGTACCGACGGGACCGACGGCGACTGGTGTCACCGCTCCCGCAACGCCTCCATCCACCACACCGCGGTGCGCGGGGTCACCGAGACGATCAACCTCGCCTGCTCCGGGGCGCCCTCACCGCAGGTCGGGCTCGGCGAGGTCAAGCAGTACACCGAGGGCTCCCAGGCGCAGCGCCTGGGCAAGCTGGCCCGCGAGAAGCGGGTCGTGGCGATCCTGGTCGCCACCGGCGCCAACGACGACCCCGCCTTCTCCCACGTCCTCGACGGCTGCGTCCAAGCCTGGTTCGACCGCGGCAAACCCGGCTGCGCGGCCACCGTCGGCGACCAGTGGCGCGCCCGCGTGGACGCGATGGTGCCCAAGGCCATCCGCGCCCTGGCCGACATCCGCGCGGTCATGCGCGAGGCCGGCTACCAGAACTCCGACTACCAACTGGTGCTGCAGTCCTACGCGCCGCCGATCAGCCCCGACGTGCGCCTGGAACTGCGCAACCTCAACGGTTGCCCGTTCCGCGAGGAGGACCTGCGCTGGGTCCGCGAGTCCGCGGTGCCGATGATGACCGAGGGCGTGCGCGAGGTCGCCCGCGAGTCCGGGGCCCGGCTGCTCGACATCGCCCGCGCCGGACTGGGCCACGAGGCGTGCTCGCAGACCGACCCGGCGAAGGAGTGGTTCAGCAGGCTCTCGGTCCGCTGGGCCGACCTGAGCGACGACGACCGCGCCTCGCACGCCCTGCAGGAGTCCTTCCACCCCAACGCCGCGGGGCACGCGCAGATCGGCCGGTGCCTCGGGGAGTTCCTGGGCACCGAGTCCCGCGCCGCGGCGTGCCTGGCGGGTACCGACGGCGACCTGCACGCGGCCAACAGCATCGGCCCCTGACACCCGAACAGCCCAGGCGACCTCGAACGGCCGCACTGGAATGTGCTCACCCGGTCGGCGGATACGAAAGGGTTCACGGTGCCGCAACAATGACGCGCCCTGATCTCCGCACCCAAGAGCGGGATTTCGCCAACGACGCCCACCTGGTCCACCGAGTGAGCGGCCTGGCGATTTCCCGCCTTTGAGCTGCCCACCGGGAGGCTTTGTCATGCCCCTTTCCCCACAACTCTGCGATGATTCCTGCGGGGCGCCGCACTGGCCGCGCTCGTGCCGCTGAGCACGCTCGCCGTCGCGCCCGCGGCCCACGCGCCCCCGGGTTCGCCGCTCAGGCGCACGCGCTGGGCCGGTCCACCGAGCAGGGCCGCGTCGCCGGACCTCACCCGGCGCCTGCACCAGCGACGACGTCGCACCCTGGTCCTGGGTCTACTGGGTGCAGAACTGCTGACCATTTCCCCGCCGGGTCGAATCCCCGAGTCGCGACATTGACTCGCATTCCCCGACTCACTCGATCGGTGGATCCATCAACATTCTTCGTACGGCGACAATGACCCGGTCATCGTTTTCGCGTCTGGGGCACGGGAATAGCCGGGTGACCGCGCACGATCACGGCATCTTTCCCAACTTCCCTGCACTCTATCCGGGAGACATTCCTTGACATCACCGAAGTCCTCCACGACCCGCCGATTCTTGCGCGGCGCACTGCTGGCGGCCGTGTTGCCGCTGGCGGCGCTCGCCGTGGCTCCCACCGCCCAAGCCGCGCCCGGCTTCACCGCCGAGGCCCGCGCGCTGGGGCTCAACGCCGAGCAGGCCGCGTCGCTGCAGGCCAGGGCCGACGACTACCTCGCCAAGCTGGGCGGGCGCCAGGTGGCAGCCAACAAGATCGCGTTGTCGGGTGCCGACGTCTACCTGACGCTGCCCGGTGAGCGGACGGCGCGTACCGCGAGCGCGGCCTGCGCCTACGGGCACATGTGCGCCTACCAGTCGACCTACTACTACGGCGACGTGATCGACATGTACGTGTGCAACGACTACGGGATCCCGTGGGTCAACAACGGCTCGTGGATCAACAACCAGACGACCGGGACCAAGGCGAAGTTCAAGGACAACGCGGGCAACGTCGGGTGGATCTCGCCCGGCGCGTACACCTCGGACGGCAACGCCCCCTGGAGCTGGGTGTACTCGGTCAAGAACTGCTGACCGGGCCCCGCACGGTAGAAACACGCATGCGCGTGATCGAGCTCGACCTGGCCGACGACGTGGTCGCGAGGGCGGTCCACGTCGTCGGCAGGCGGGCCTACCGGGTGGAGGCGGACCTGATCGGGTTCGACGGCATCCCGGCCCTGTCGGAGTCCTTGGCGGACATGCGTTCCCGCCCGCTGCGCTGGCTGGGCGCGGTCGACGACGCCACACCGGTGGCGTTCCTGGCGTGGAGCGGGCCGCCGGTGGACGTCGACCGGCTCTGCGTCGACCCCGGCTGGTTCCGCCGAGGCCTGGGCACGCGCCTGCTGGGTGAGCTGCTGGAGCGCACCACCGGCGCGGTGACGGTGTCCACCGGCGCCGACAACTCCCCCGCCGTCGCCCTCTACGAGCGCGCCGGGTTCACCCGCACCGGCACCGTCGAACCCGTGCCGGGTCTGCGGGTCGCCACCTTCGCCCTACAGCGCCGGTGACCGCCCCTCGTACGGGGTGGAGAGCACGACCGTGGTCCGGGTGGACACCTTCGCCGCCTCGCGGATCTTGCGCAGCAGGTCCTCCAGCGCGGCCGGGGTGGCCACCCGCACCAGCAGCACGTAGGACTCGTCTCCGGCGACGGAGTAGCAGGACTCGATCTCGCTGATGTGCTCGAGGCGCTGCGGGTAGTCGTCGGGGGCGGCCGGGTCGATCGGGGTCAGCGAGATCAGCGCGGTCAGCGGCAACCCGATGGCCTCGGTGTCCAGCCGCGCCACGTAGCCGCGGATGACCGCCCGCTGCTCGAGCCTGCGCACCCGCTGGTGCACCGCCGACACGCTGAGCCCGACCCGCTCGGCGAGCTCGGTGAACGAGCGCCTGCCGTCGGTCGAGAGCTCCCGCACGATCGCCTTGTCGATCGGCTCCAGCTCGCCCGCACCGCTCATCCCGGCAGCACCACGAGCTCGTGCGGCTGGTTGTTGACCGACTCCACCCCGGTCTCGGTGACCACCACGATGTCCTCGATCCGCGCGCCCCACCGGCCCGGCTGGTAGATGCCCGGCTCGACGCTGAACGCCATGCCCGGCTCCAGCACCAGGTCGTTGCCCGCCACGATGTAGGGGTGCTCGTGCACGTCGAGCCCGATGCCGTGCCCGGTGCGGTGGATGAAGTACTCGCCGAACCCGGCGTCGGCGATGACCTGGCGGCCCGCGGCGTCGACCGACTCGGCGGTGACCCCGGGGCGCACGGCCGCCACCGACACCCGCTGCGCGGCCTGCAGCACCGCGTAGGTCTCGGCGACGTCGGCGTCGCGCGGCTCGCCCACCGAGTAGACCCGGGTGCTGTCGGAGTTGTAGCCCTCGGCGGTGCTGCCGCCGATGTCGACGACCACCACGTCACCGGACTCGATGACCCGGTCGGACAGGTCGTGGTGCGGGCTGGCGCCGTTGGGGCCGGACCCGACGATGACGAACTCCACCGTGGCGTGCCCCTCGGCCAGGATCGCCGCGGCGATGTCGGCGCCCACCTCGGCCTCGGTGCGCCCGGCGCGCAGCCACTCGCCCACCCGGGCGTGCACCCGGTCGATGGCGGCACCGGCGGCGCGCAGCGCCTCGATCTCGGCGGCGTCCTTGCGCATCCGCAGCTCGCGCAGCACCGGCCCGGCCAGCACCTGGGTGGCCCCGGGCTGCGCGTCGCGCAGGCCCAGCACGTGCAGGGCGGGCAGCACGTCGCCGACCGCGACGGTGCCCGCGCCGTCGAGCAGGTCGGCCACCAGGCGGTACGGGTCCTCGCCGTCGACCCACGTGGCCAGCCGCACGCCCAGGGCGTCGACGGGGACACCGGCGTAGCCGGGGGCCTCCAGCTTGGGCACCACGAGCACCGCCTCGGTGGACCCGGCGGGGACCACGAGCGCGGTGAGTCGCTCGAACGAGGACCCGGTTCCCCCGATCAGGTAACGCAGGTCCGAGCCGGGCGCGATCACCAGGGCGTCGGCGCCGTGCGCGGCGGCGGCGGCGCGGGCCCGGTCCAGGCGGGCGCGCAGCAGGTCGGGGTCCACGGAGGCGGCGATGGTCGACATGCCCGAAAGCCTAGTCCCGCCCGCGATCGCGCGGCCCCGGACCGCCGCCGCTAATCGCCCGCGGCGGCGGTGGCCGCCTCGGCGGGGCGCCGGTCCATCCCCCGCCACACCGGGAACACGAACGGGCCCAGCGTGATCACCAGGTACAGCACCCCCGAGACCGCCAGCGTCGTGGCCAGACCCACCCCCTGCACGGCCAGGCCGGCGAACAGCGCCCCCAGCGGCATCCCGGCGAACGAGCCCGCGTTGAGCAGCCCCACCACCATCGGCCGCACCCCCTCGGGCACCCGTTCGTACTGCAGCACCCCCAGGATCGGGTTGAGCGCTCCGGAGGCGAACCCGCACACCGCGATCACGGCGAGGATCGCGGGCAGGCCCGGTTCGACGAACAGCACGACGTAGCGGGGCGCGCCCGAGACCAGGAAAGCCAGCGCGAACGCCCGGGCCCGCGACAGCCGCGGCCCCACCAGCGTGTAGGCCAGGGTGCCCAGCAGCGCGCCACCGCCGAGGGTGCCCAGCACCAGGCCCAACGCGACACTGCTGTGCAGCACGTCGCGGGCGTAGACCGGCGCCAGCACGGACACGAACGCGGTGTCGATCATGTTGGTGGCGAACAGCAGCGCCAGGACCACCCGGAACAGCCGGTCACCGCGCAAGTAGTCCAGGCCCATCCGCATCCGCGCCAGGTAGCCGATCCCGCGCGCGGCCCCCGGACCGGCGGGCACGGCGACCCCGACCAGCAACGCCGAGGCCAGGAAGGTGCCCGCGTCGACCAGCAGCACCTGCTGGGCGCCCCAGATCGCGATCAACACCCCCGCCAGCGGCGCGCCCAGCATCTTGGCCCCGCGCGAGACCCCGTCGTACGCGCCCGCCGCGCGCTCGGCGCTGACCCCCGCGCGGCTGATCAGACCCGGCATCAGCGAGCTGCGCGCGAGCACACCGGGGGCACTCACCAACCCGAGCACCCCGGTCAGCGCCAGGAGCAGCCCGAACGGCAGCCCGGTGGTGGCGAACAACAGCGGGACCGCGGCGACGGCGGCGGCACCGAGGAGGTCGGAGAGCACGCTGGCGGCCCGCCTGCCGAGCCGGTCGACGACCGGGCCGCCGAGCACGGCCGCCACCACCGTGCCCGCCACCTCGACCCCCGCGACCAGCCCGGTCCGCGCGGGACTGCCGGTCGTCTGCAGCACGAACCACGGGACGGCCAACAACGTCATGGTGGTCCCGCAGATCGAGAGCGCGTTCGCGGCCAGCAGCGCCACCAGCGGGACACGG
This sequence comes from Actinokineospora sp. NBRC 105648, assembly GCF_030269645.1. Classification (GTDB taxonomy): domain Bacteria; phylum Actinomycetota; class Actinomycetes; order Mycobacteriales; family Pseudonocardiaceae; genus Actinokineospora. Next base: position 285,510 of record NZ_BSTR01000003.1, read on the forward strand.
CTCACGGCCGGTCGATCCGCATCGGGAACGACTGCAGCTGCACCGAGACCGTCTGGTCGCCCTCGACGGCGGCCCGGCGGTACCGCGACAGCAGCTCCTCGTACTCCCGGTGCAGGTCCCGCGCCTCGGTCTCAGAGAGCGACAGCGTGCAGTCCGACAGGTGCGAGACGTGCCGCCACGGCTCCGGCCAGGTGTGCCGGGACCGGATGAACTCCCGCGCCTGCTCGTGGTGGGCGTCGACCACGATCCGCAGGTAGGCGCCGAGCGCGTCCTGCGCCTCCGGCTCGTCCGGCATCGACCTCGGGCTGACCTGGGTGAAGTCCTGCGCGGCGCGCCACCAGCGCTCGCGCCGGTTGCCGCGCTCGGTGTCGGGCTCGATGAACCCGGCGTCGGCGAGCCGGCGCAGGTGCCAGCTGGTGGTCCCGGAGCTCTCCCCCACCCGCGCGGCCAACCCGGAGGCGGTACCCGGCCCGTGCGTGCGCAGCAGCCCCAGCAGCCGCACCCGCAACGGGTGCGCGAGGACCTTGAGCCCCTCGACGTCGACGCGGACGTAGCTGGGCTCCTCGATGCTCATGATCGCCAGCCTAGCAACCGCAAAGAGTTCTCTGCAAACAATCCTCTGCGGTTGTGGTGTGGCAGTCTTCCCCCCGTGAGCGGACCACTCGTGCTGTTGGACTCGGCCAGCCTCTACTTCCGGTCGTTCTTCGCGCTGCCCCAGTCGATGACCTCCCCCGAGGGCATCCCGGTCAACGCCGTGCGCGGCTTCGCCGGGATGATCGCCCAGATCCTCACCGACCGCGCCCCGTCGCGGCTGGTGGCCTGCCTGGACGCCGACTGGCGCCCGGCGTTCCGGGTCGCGGCCATCCCCAGCTACAAGGCCCAGCGGGTGGCCGACCCGGCGGCCAACGCCGAGGAGGTCCCGGACACCCTGACCCCGCAGGTGCCGATCATCATCGACCTGCTCGACGCGCTGGGCATCGCCACCGCCCAGTCCGCCGGGTACGAGGCCGACGACGTCATCGGCACCCTGGCCCACCAGGAGACCGGGGCCGGGGTCGAGATCGTCACCGGCGACCGCGACCTGTTCCAGTGCGTGCGCGAGCAGCCGACCCCCGTCCGGGTGGTCTACGTCGGCCGCGGCTGGGCCAAGGCCGAGGTGATCGGCCCGCGCGAGCTCGCCGAGCGCTACGGGCTGCCCGAGGACGGCCTCGCCTACGCCGACATGTCCGTGCTGCGCGGCGACCCCTCCGACGGGCTGCCCGGCATCACCGGCATCGGCGAGAAGACCGCCGCGAAGCTGATCACCAAGTTCGGCTCGCTGGCCGCGCTGGTCGAGGCCGCCGCGGCCGGGTCCAAGGACGTGCCGCTGCGGGTCCGGGAGGCGTTCGTACACGACGCCGACTACCTGGCCAAGGCGCCACTGGTGGTGCGGGTCGCCCTGGACACGCCGATCGAGGCCACCGGGGAACCCGAGGTGCCGCACACGATCGCCGACCTCGACCGCGTGCGGGCCCTGCAGGAGCGGTGGAACCTCGGGTCCGCCGTGGACCGACTGGTGGCCGCCCTCGACCCGCGGTGACCGCGACGATTTACCATGCGATCGCATCGCGAACCGAGGGGGACCCGTGCCCAAGCAGGTCGACCACGCCCAACGCAGGCGCACCATCGCCGAGGCGCTGTGGCGGATCGTCGTCGAGCGGGGCATCGAGGCGGTCAGCCTGCGACACGTCGCCGAGGAGGCGGGCGTGTCCATGGGCATGGTCCAGCACTACTTCACCGGCAAGGACGAACTGCTGCTGTTCGCCCTGCGCGCGATGACCGAACGGGTCGGGTCCCGAATCGGCACCGCCCTGCGCGACGCCGACCCGGCTGATTCGCGCGCCCAGGTCCGGGCGATGTTCGTCGAGACCCTCCCCCTCGACGACGAACGCAGGCTGGAAGCCCTGGTGGGCTGCGTCTTCCTGATCCGCGCGACCGTCGACCCCGCCACCGCGGAGCACCTGCGGACGGGGTGGTTCGCGGGCGAGGCCTACTTCACCGGCATGCTCGATGCCGCGGGACTGCCCGACGCGGCCCTGCGGTGCACCCTGATGCTCTCGGTGGTGCAGGGCCTCACCCTGCACGCCCTCGCCGGGCACCTGAGCCCCGAGCGGACCCTGCACGCCCTCGACGCCGAACTGGACCGGGTGTTCGGCCCGAAAGGCCGGTAGAGGCCGCTAGAAGAACGTGCCGCACCACGCGGCCTCGGGGACCGCGAACACCGCGTCCGCGCGCTGTGCCGCACCCTCGGCCAACTCCCGCACCCGGCCGATCCCGGCCAACGCCGAAGGCTGCGACGCCCCCATGTACAGCATCGACAACACCTCCACGTCCACCGACAACTCCGCCGCCGCGGCCGTCCGCTCGACGCCGTCGGCACCCACCCGGTAGCGGCCCGAGTTCGCCGGGATCCCCTCGTCGACCACCTCCACGACCACCGACCCCGCCCCGTAGTCCCGCCCCGCCAAGGCCGCCGGGACGTCCACGATCCGCGTCCACAGGTCCGGCACCACCCGGTGGTCGCGCACCGCGCGCGAGTCCTCCAGCATCGCCTCCACCGGCTCGTCCGCCGGCCGCGTCCACACCGTCAGCTCCTCGACCAGGTCGACGCCCAGCAGGAACCGCCACAGCGCCGAGGCCACCTCCGGGGTCGGCGCGACGAAGTCCTCCACCGACAGCGCGGCCCCCTTGCCCGGCTGGTCGGCCGCTTTCGGCCGGTAAGCGACGAACCCGTCCGGGCCGTCGGCGCCGAAGTGGGCGGCCACCAGCAGGAACTCCCCCATCGCGAACGGACGGTCGTACACGCTGCACCACCACTGCGGCGGCCGAGCCATCGTGCCCGCCCGCGACTGCCCCACCCGCGCGTAGAGCCGCGGCAGCAACTCCCGGGCCGCCGCGGGCTCCAAGAACCGAACCTCACCACCCGCGGGAACCTCCGGCCGCACCCGCGCGCCCCGCGGCAGCAGCACCCGCTTCACAGCCAGGTTCGCCACGCCGTAACCGAACCGCCCGTAGATCACCGGCTCGGTGGCCCGCAACCCCGCGAACACCTCCCCGCGCGCGGCCACATCGGCCAACTGCGCCCGCATCAGCTCGCGCAGCACCCCGCGGCGCCGGAAGTCCGCGCGCACACCGACCCGGGTCACCGCCGCCATCGGCAGCACCCGCCCACCGGGCACCACCAGGCTGGAGGTGTAGGCCAGCGCGGTACCCACCATCCGGTCACCGGCGAACGCGCCCAGGGTCCGCCCCGGCTCGAACGAGTGCCGGGCGTGCTCCCACTGCTCGTCGGGCACCGTGGGCGCGTGCAGCGCCACGCGGAACAGATCGATCGCGGTGCGCAGGTCGGGCTCGGTCAGGGTGCGGATCTCCACGTCGCTCACCCGGCGATCCTGCCCAACAACGCCTCGGGCGCGCGAGCCCAATTCCGGCCCGCGCGCCCGAGGTGAAAACCCGGCGACTACTTGTCGCTCGGCGGCGCGACCTCGTACTCACCGTTGGACTCGTTGCGGACGGTGATGTTCACCGTCTTCTCCTCGCCACCGATGACGACCTTGCACTGGAACTGGGCGTCCTTCTTGACCTGCTGGTCCGCCGGGCACTTCACCGACTCGACGTTGTCGATGCTGTACTTGTCGGTCAGGATGCCCTTCACCCCGTCCTGCACGGCCGAGGTGTCGAAGACCTTCTTGTTGAACCACCCCGGGGTCACGAAGCCCAGCACCGCCACCGCGCCCGCGATGAGCACCACGACCACCACCAGCACCCACACCCACGTGCTGCCGCCCCGCTTCTCCTGCGGCGGCACCCCCGGGTAACCACCCTGCGGCGGGTACCCGCCGTACTGCGGCTGGTTCGGGTCCGGCTGCCCGTACTGCGGCTGCTGCCCGTACCCCGGGTACTGCTGCGTCGGCTGCGGCTGCTGCGGCGGGTACCCGTACTGCGGCTGCTGGTGCTGCTGATCCGGCTGCCCGTACTGCGGCTGCGGCGGTTGCTGCCCGTAACCACCGGGCTGACCGCCGTAGCCCCCACCCTGCGCGGGAAACCCCCCCGAAGGGGTCCCCGCGGGCGGACCGCCGTAGGGCTGCCCGCCCCACTGCTGCTGCGGGTCTTGCCCGCCGGACGGCCCGTAGGGGCTGCTCATCACTCGCCTCCGCAAGATCGAGGTCGCGCGGCCTGGAACACCACTGCGCGCGATCAAACCACAACGGGGCGCTCGCGCCCCACCCAGCCCGTGTGGTGTCGACCAACCGGCCGACACCACCGGCTCACGCCGTCGCCAGCGCCACCACCCCGCGCCGGATCCCGCGCACCGCCTCACCCGCCGCCCGACCCACCGGGTGCTCCCGGCCCACCACGTCGCGGATCTGGTCCAGCAGGTCGATCACCTGCCTGCACCACCGCACGAAGTCCCCCGCCGAGAGCTCCTGACCCGCCGAGTCCGCCGCGGTGATCACCTCCTCCAACGACTCACCCCGCACCCACCGGTACACCGTCCAGGCGAACCCCGCGTCCGGCTGCCGCGTCCGGTCCAGCCGGTGGTGGCGCTCGTCGGCCTCCAGCTCGACCCACAGCCGCGCCGTCACCGCCAACGCGTCGGCGACCGCCCCACCGGGCACCCGCGCCTCCACCGCGCCGTCCCGCCGCGCCTCGTACACCAGCGACGACACCACCGCCGCCAACTCCGCCGGACCCAACCCGTCCCACACACCGTTGCGCAGGCACTCCGCGGCCAACAGGTCCGACTCGCTGTAGAGCCGCGCCAACCGCTTCCCGTGCTCGGTCACCACCTGGTCGCCCGCGTGCTCACCGGTACCCGGCGCCAGGTAACCCCGATCGGCCAACAACGCCCGGATCCGGTCGAACGCCCGCGCCAGCGAGTGCGTCGTCGCCGCCACCTTGCGCTCCAACTGCTCGGTCTCGGCCAACAACCGGTTGTACCGCTCAGCCCACCGGGCGTGCGCCTCCCGGTCCTGGCAGCCGTGGCACGGGTGCGCCCGCATCGCCCGCCGCACCGTCGCCAACTCCGAGTCGTCCTCGGCACCCGAACGCCTGCGCGAGCGCGCCGGGAGCTCGATCCCGCTGGCCCGCAACGTCGCCGCCAGGTCCCGCCGCGACTTCGGCGACCGGATGTCCACCTGCCGCGGCAACCGCACCCGACCCAGCGCCGTCACCGGCGCCGGGAAATCCGACACCGACAGCCGACCCGCCCACCGGTCCTCGGTCACCACCAGCGGCCGCGGGTCACCCATCGAGTCCAGCCCCGGGTCGATCACGATCGCCAACCCCGACCGCCGCCCCGCGGGCACCGCGATCACATCCCCCTTGCGCAACCGCTCCAGCGACTGCGCCGCCTCCGCCCGCCGCGCCGCGCCGTTCTGCCGCGTCAGCGCCCGCTCCCGCTCGGTCAGCTGCCTGCGCAGGTCCGCGTACTCCGCGAAGTCACCCAGGTGGCACACCATCGACTCCGCGTACCCGGCCAACGCCTCCCGGTTGCGCTCCAACCGCCGCGACACCCCGACCACCGACCGGTCCGCCTGGAACTGCGCGAACGACTGCTCCAGGATGTCCCGCGCCGCCCGCGCGCCCAACCGGTCGACCAGGTTGACCGCCATGTTGTAGCCCGGCCGGAACGACGACTTCAACGGGTAGGTCCGCGTCGAGGCCAGCCCGGCGACCCCCTTCGGGTCCACCCCCGGCTGCCACACCACCACCGCGTGACCCTCGACATCGATCCCACGCCGCCCGGCCCGCCCCGTCAGCTGCGTGTACTCCCCCGGCGTCAGCTCGACGTGCGCCTCGCCGTTGTACTTCACCAGCTTCTCCAGCACGACCGTGCGCGCGGGCATGTTGATCCCCAGCGCCAGCGTCTCGGTCGCGAACACCGCCTTCACCAGACCCCGGACGAACAACTCCTCCACGGTCTCCTTGAACGCCGGCAGCAGACCCGCGTGGTGCCCGGCGAACCCGCGCTCCAACGCGTCCTTCCACTCCCAGAACCCCAGCACCGTCAGATCGGCGTCCGGCAGGTCCCTGGTCTTCGAGTCGACGATCCGCCGCACCTCGGCGACCTCGTCCTCGGAGTTGAGCCGCAACCCCGACCGCACGCACTGGGTCACCGCGGCCTCGCACCCCGCCCGGCTGAACACGAACACGATCGCGGGCAGCAGACCCGCCCCGTCGAGCCGCTCCACCACCTCGACCCGCGACACCGGCTTGAACCGCGGCCCCCGCGCCCCCGCCGCCCGACCGCCCTTGGCCCGCGGGTTGTGCCAGGGCGCGTGCACCCGCCCGACCTCCTCGACCCGGCGCACCAGCAGCGGGTTGATCGTCAGCTCGCCCTCGGTCGACTCGCCGCCGAACAGGTCCAGCATCCGCCCGCCGACCAGCATGTGCTGCCACAGCGGCACCGGCCGGTGCTCGTCCACCACCACCGTGGTGTCACCGCGCACCTCGACCAGCCACTCACCGAACTCCTCGGCGTTGCTCACCGTGGCCGACAGGCTCACCAGGTTCACCCACTCGGGCAGGTGCAGGATCACCTCCTCCCACACCGCGCCGCGGAACCGGTCGGCCAGGTAGTGCACCTCGTCCATCACCACGTAGGCCAACCCGTCCAGCGCCGAGGACTCGGCGTAGAGCATGTTGCGCAGCACCTCGGTGGTCATCACCACGATCGGCGCCGACCCGTTCACCGCGGTGTCACCGGTCAGCAGACCGACCGACTCCGCCCCGTAGCGAGCGGTGAAGTCGGCGAACTTCTGGTTCGACAACGCCTTGATCGGGGTGGTGTAGAAGCACTTGCGACCCTCGGCGAGGGCCAAGTGGACGGCGAACTCGCCGACCACCGTCTTGCCCGCGCCAGTCGGCGCGCACACCAGGACACCGTGCCCCTGCTCCAGCGCGACGCACGCGTCGTACTGGAACGGGTCGAGGTCGAAGGACAGCTCGGCGGTGAAATCCGCCAGCTTGGGGAAACTCGAGCGACTGCGGGAAGCGGCGTACGCCTCGGCCGGAGTGCGGGATGAACCAGCGGACACACCCCAAGACTTCCACATCGCACCGACAAGCGTCGCCCGGACTTTCCGGCGCTCAGCCCACGACCGCCAACGCGCCCGGCACGCACTCGACCCCGACCGGCAACGGCCCGAGCCGCTCACCGTCGGCGTAGGCCACCCACCCGTTGCCTGGACCCAGCGACACCCGGCGCGCCCGCAGCGTCCGCACGAACGGGTGCGCCACGTGGTTGCCGGTGCGCAGCCTCGGCAAGATCCGCAGCAAGTCCACCCGACCCGCCTCCCCCACGACGGTCACGTCGAACAACCCGTCGGCCGGGTCAGCCCCCGGGCACACCGGGATACCGCCGCCGTAGTAACCCGTGTTGCCGATCGCCACCATGGTCGCCGCCAGCTCGAGGCACTCGCCCTCGGTCTCCACCACCAGCGGCCGCGGCCGCAACGCCGCCAGCTCGGCCACGATCGCCAGGTCGTAGCGCCGCCTGCCGTGCGGCCAGCGCATCCGGTTGACCCGCTCGTTGACCGCCGAGTCGAACCCCGCGCACAGCACACTGGCGAACCACGGACCACCGTCGAGCCTGCCCAGGTCGATCCGCCTGCTGGTGCCCGCCCGGATCGCCGCCGCCACCGACTCCGCGGCCGCCACCGGCTCCATCGGCGACCCCAGCGCGCGAGCGAAGTCGTTACCCGTACCAGCCGGGATGACCGCCAGGGCGACACCGTGGTCCGCGCAGAACTGGACACCCTGGTGCGCCGAACCATCACCGCCGAGCACCACCAGCAGGTCCAGACCCGCGTCCCGCGCCCGGACCATCAACGCCCGCGACTCGGCGACCGTGCCCGCCTCAACCATGGTCAACTGCCCGACCACCGGCCGCAGCCGATCGGCCACCGCACCCGCCACCCGACCCGCCGCACCGTGCCCCGACCCCGGGTGCACCGCCAACGCCGCCCGAATGCCCACCTGAACCCCGCTCGGCCAGGACCGGCCCGGCCGAGCGGGACAGGTCACGTCACGTCGTCGAAGCCGCCCTTGCCCTTGGCCTGCTCGACCGGCAGCGCGACGTCCTCGATCGGCTCCGGACGATAGTCGGCCATCGGCGTCGCCTCGTCATCGGACAGCCCCGCCGCCGGGTCCTCGGCCGCCTCGCGCCTGGCCTTGGCCCGGTCGTGGATCCGCGACACCTGGACCGCGAACTCGAACAGCACCACCATCGCCACGCCCAGCGCCACCATCGAGATCGGGTCGGTGCCCGGTGTGGCGAACGCGGCGAAGACGAACAGGCCGAAGATGATCCCGCGACGCCAGCGCCGCAGGTTGTCGTACGGCAGGATGCCAATCCGGTTCAGCATGATCACCAGCAGCGGCATCTCGAAGCTCACGCCGAAGATCAGCAGCATCACCAGCACGAACGAGATGTAGTCGCTGGCGTTGAGCGCGGTGATGAACACCCCGCCGCCGAAGGAGACCAGCACCTCCAGGCCCTGCGGGATCACGTAGAACGCCAGCACCCCACCCGCGGCGAACAGCACCGAGGCGAACCCGACGAAGATCGTCGCGAACTTGCGCTCCTTGGCGTAGAGCCCCGGGGTGATGAACGACCAGATCTGGTAGAGCCAGAACGGCGCCGAGACCACCATCCCGGCCGCGATCCCGACCTTGAACTGCACCATGAAGCCCTCGAACGGCTTCGTCTGCAGCAGCTGGCAGGTCCCGTTCGGCTCGAAGCGCAGGTTCGTCGGCAGCTTGCAGTACGGCTGCAGGATGATGTCGCCCAACGGCGGGATCGGCCCCAACCTGGTGAAGAACCAGATGAAGCCGAACACACCGCCGAGCAAGATGAACAAGACCGCCCAACCGAGCCGGTTGCGCAGCTCGTACAGGTGGTCCTTGAGGGACATGGTGCCGTCGGGATTGTGCCTGCGACTGCGCATCTTGCGCTTGTCGCGACGGCCTTCAGCCCGGCGGAGCGGTTCGCGCGCCACCGTGGGGACCTCGATCCGCTCAGCTGGCGTTCTTGTGCGCCTGCTGGCCCTGCTGGTTCAGCTTGCGCTGCAGCTCATCGATCTCCGCGCGCATCTGCTCAGGGGTCTGCTCCACCTTCGCGGCGGGCAACTGCTGCGCGGGCGTCGCCGACGGCGCCGGGGACGCGGCAGGGGCGCCCTTCGTCTCGTCAGCGGCATCATCGCCGCGCATCCCCTTGGTCTCGGCCTTCAGGATGCGCATCGACTGCCCGAGGGAACGCGCCATCGTCGGCATCTTGCGCGCCCCGAAGAGCAACACGACCACCACCGCGATGATCAAAATTTCCCAAGGTCCCAGGTTCACGACCGTCCTCCAGTCTCGCCTCGCCCTGCCGATGGTACGCGACGCGATCGTTTCCGATCAGCCACCGCGACCCGCAGGGCGGCGGATCGCGCGCGCAACAACCCTGATTCGTCACCGAACGTCGCCTTGGCTGCCGCGAGGACGGAACGGGCCCTCGCCACCCCGCGCGACACGCGGACCAGGGCGAACACCAACAGCGCGATCCCGATCAGGAGCAGCACCGCACTCGGCAGGTAAGGCACGGCGTGACTCTACCGCCACCCCGGTAACCGGCCGAACACACCAGAGCGTGTGCGGCGAAGAGTTCAGGTGACCGCGAGGTGACGATCCAGCCTCGCGACCGCCGCCGCGGCCTGCTCGCGCAACGCCACCGCCAGCTCCACGGGCTCCTCCACCCGCACATCCCCACCCAGACCCAGCAGCAGCCGCACCACCCACGAGGTGTCCGAGTACCGCATCCGGACCCGCAACCGGCCGCCGTCCAACTCCTCGACGTCCTCGACCGGGTAGTACTCCGACACCCACCGCGCGTCCGGCTCCAACACCAACCGCGCCGACCGCTGGCCCGGCTCCGCCTGGAACAACCCAGCCGAAGTGTCCGTCGGCTCCGCGTACGGCGGCGGCGCGGCGGGCTCGTCGAGCACTTCGACCTCGTCCACCCGGTCCAACCGGAACAACCGCACCGCCTCGGCGCGGCGGCACCACGCCTCCAGGTACCCGCGACCGTCCACGATCAGCACCCGCATCGGGTCGACCGTGCGCGCGCTCACCTCGTCCTTGGACGCGGTGTAGTACGTGATCCGCAACGCCCGCCCGGCACGCAACGCCGCCTGCACGACCTCGCGAACCTCGGCCGTGCGCCCGGCCTCCCGCACACCCAGCCCCACCGCGACACCGGCGGGCTGCGCCTGGCCCGCGGCGGCCTCGATCTTGGCCACCGCGCGCCGGATGGCGTCGGCGTTGCCCACCCCCGGCGTGTCCACCAGCGCCCGCAGCGCCACCAGCAACGCCGTCGCCTCCGCACCGGTGAGCCGCAACGGCCTGCGCATGCCCGCGTCGAAGGTGACCGTGACGGTCTCCTCGTCGAACGAGATGTCGATCAGGTCACCCGGGCCGTACCCGGGCAGGCCGCACATCCACAGCAGCTCAAGGTCCTTGCGCAGCTGCTTGGCGGACACCCCGAAGTCGGCGGCCGCCTCGTCGATCAGGATGCCCGGCCGCGCGATCAGGTACGGGACCAGCGCCAACAGCCTGGGCAGCCGCTCCTGCGCCGCGGTCACGACGTCCCCTCCGCCACCGCGATCAGCCGCTCGCGCACCGACTTCGCCAGCACATCGGGCTCCAGCACCAGCACATCGGCCCCGTAGCCCGCGATCCAGCCCGCAGCCGTGTCCGGGTAGTGCAGGTCCAACTCGATCAACTCGCCCGGCACCCCGTCGACCTCCCGCTCCCCCACGACCCTCGCTCGCCTGCGCAGCCCGGCACCCCGGCCCGTAGCCACCCACAACAGCGCGGGCGCGGACTGCGGCGGTTCGCTGTTGGTGTTCGCCACGAACGCCATCAGGTTGACGTCATCCGGTCTGCGCACCACACCGGGCCTGCCGACCTTGCGCACCTCACCGACGACCCGCGAGAGCCGGAAGCACCGCGGCGCGTTCCGGTCGCGGTCGTGACCCACCACGTACCAGCGGCCCCGCCAGGACACCACACCCCACGGCTCGAGCACGCGCTCGCGCAGCTCGGCGGGCGACGGGCGGCGGTAGCCGAAGGAGACGGCCTGACCGGCCTGGACGGCGGCCAGCAACGGGGCGAAGGCCGGTTCGGACGTGCGCACCTTGGACTCGACCACGGTCGGCGCGCCCTGGTCGACGTCGACACCGGCGGCGCGCAGCTTGAGCAGCGCGCCGTGCGCGGCCCCGGTGAGCTCCGGGGAGTCCCACAGCCGCACGGCGAGGGCCACCGCGGCGGCCTCGTCCGGTTCGAGGTCGATCTCGCCCAGCTCGTAGTCACGGCGGGCGATCCGGTAGCCGTCGACCGTGTCGAACACGGAGTTGCGGCCCACCTCCAGCGGGATGCCGAGCTCACGCAGCTCGGTCTTGTCCCGCTCGAAGGTCCGGAAGAAGGCGTCGTCGGAAGGGGCGTCGGCGTACCCGGGCACGATGCCCCGGATCCGCTCAGCGCTGAGGTACTGGCGAGTCGAGAGCAGGCACAGCACCAGGTTCACAAGACGTTCGGCGCGTGCGACGGACACCCGCGCACCCTAACGCGCCTGCTCCCCGCACTGTCAGCCGACACCCTCGAACACCCGTGCGAGTTCGCCTCCATCCCCCGCGCTCCGATCCTGTCGCACCGATCGAGCCTGCCGCCGACGCCCCACTCCCACCACCTCGGCCGCCTCGACACCCCTTCGCGAGCACGACCCGCCTTTCTCGACGCTTCAACAGGGCTCCCCCTGTCCTGGCTGTTTTGAACTGTTGTCCCTCATCCCCGGTCGTCTGAGCATGCTGGACAACCTTCCATTATCTTGATAGTAAATAGTGTATAATTAAGACAATGAATCTGAGACCAGGGGACGGGCGTTGGTGGCGGGCCGGATGGCCGCCTGTCCTGGGCCATCGGGGTGAGGCGGGCCTGCGGCCGAACGCTTAATGATCTTGATTGCGGGCCGCCAGGAAACACGCCGTTCCGGGCAGGCAGCGGTCCCGTCCGGCCTAGCCCACCGCGGTCGCCGGGCGTCGTGCGGCCGCCGGGGCCCACTCAGGGGTGCACGTGAACCGCATTCGGGGGATGTGGCCGGTCGACCGGTCCAGTAGGCCATTTGGGGCGTCCCGACGGCCGTGCTTACGTCGGCGGCGCGGACCTGGTTCGGTCTGCCACCAACAAGAAGGAGCACGCATGGGACAGGCCAGGGTCGACGTCGAGCTGACCGCGCGGACGGATCAGTCCGGATCGGCCGAAGTGGACGCCGCGGTGACCGAGTCGGTCACCCCGGGCGTGTGGTTCGCCGCGCCGCAGGAGGAGGGCGGTGGCGCGCGCGAGCCGAGCCAGGTGTGGGAGCTCAGCGGCAGGCCCTACGAGGGGAAGGTCGCGACCGGTACCGCGCACGTCTACCTCGGCGAGGGCAACAGCGCTCTCACCCGCCCGTTCTTGTTCGCAGACGGCTTCAACTACGGGCCGAGTGACCTGCCGGGGGTGTTCAACCACTTCAACGTGCCCTACGGCGCGAACGATGACCGGTTCCTCGACCAGCTGCTGGCCGCCGGGATCGACGTGGTGCTGCTCGGCTTCACCGAGCGGCACACCTACATCCAGGCCAACGCCGAGGTCGCGATCTCGGCGATCCAGCACGCGATCGCCGAGCGGCAGGGCGACCACCCGCTCACCGTCGGCGGCGTGAGCATGGGCGGCGTCGTCACCCGGTTCGCGCTGGCCAAGCTCGAGCACGAGGGCGTCGACCACGAGACGGCCACCTACGTCTCCTACGACTCGCCGCACAACGGCGCCTGGATCCCGTTGATCCTGCAGCAGCTGGCCTACTTCTTCGAGAACCTGCCCGGGCAGCCCGCCGACGAGCCCGGCCAGGCGGACCTGATCCGCAGCGAGGCCGCGCAGCAGCTGCTGTGGGCGTGGGTGCCCGACGCCAAGTACTCCGGCCCGGTGGCGACCTCGAGCGACCTGCGCGGCACGTTCCTCGACGACCTGGCCGCGCTCGGCCAGTGGCCCGCCCGACCGCGCAAGCTCGGCGTCGCCAACGGCACCGGCGACAGCACCGGCCGCGACCTGCCGCCCGGCGAGGTCGCTTTCGACTGGAAGGCGGGCGTGCTGGCCAGCGCGACGGCCCGGTTCCAGCCCGACCGCGGCACCCGGCAGCCGATCGGCGGGATGAACCTGGGCTTCGAGATCCGCCGCCCGGAGACCAGTGACGTGCCCGCGCTCGACGGCGCGCCCGGCGGGGTGCTGGAATCCTTCGGCCTGGTCGCCGACAAGCTGGGCATCGAGATCCCGGCGGAGTACCGGGGTGGCTGCTTCGTGCCGACGATCAGCGCCACCGCCCAGCCGTACTCCCCCACCGACTGGGAGCTCGACCCGTACGCGCCGCTCGACCCGGAGGGGTCGGCACTGGACGAGTACACGACCGACAGCCAGAACACCGCCCACGGCGTCATCTCCGAGCCGCTGGCCAGGTGGCTGCTGGACCGGCTGATCTGATGCCGCGCGGCTCCCGGGGCGCCTGACTCGGCCTGGTCCAGGTGACCGCGGTCCGCGTCGAGTCGCCTCGGGACCGTGCTGCCCGGACTCTGCGGCCTGACCCCGTGGTGTTGCCACCACGGGGTCAGACACTTGGTGGTGCCACCACTCAGTGGTGTCGCGCCGCTGGGGTGGAGGACAACGCGGCGTCAGGACTCAGTGGTGTCTGGCGACCACGGCGTCAGGACTTGGTGGTGTCTGGGCTCAGTGGTGTCAGGAGTCAGTGGTGTCAGGAGACCCTGGCGTCAGGGCTCGGCCCTGTCAGCGGATACCGGGGACACAGGGCCAAGCCGCCGCGAGCCCGATCATGCGCGGGCGGGCGCGGGTCGGGTCGCGACGAGCAGCCAGTCTCGCAGCGCGGCGGTCGCCTCGGCCGGGCCGAGACTGCCGACCAGCGCACGGATCTCCGGGGCGACCAGGGTCCGGACGATGCCGACCAACGCGATCGCGTGCAGCCGCATGTCGGGCGTTGCCGGGACCCCCGCCTCGGCCGCCAAGTGCGCGGTGACCGTGTCCTCGTACTCGGCCCACCGGCGCAGCAGACCGGACCGCAACGCCTCGGACTCCTCGCGGCCGCGGTCGAACCCCTCCACCCACTGACCCGCCGCGGGCGAGTCGCGGGCGAGCAGGTCGAGCAGCATCCGGGCCACCGCCTCGGCGTGCGTGGTCTCAGCTGGACGCGCCCGCAGCGCCGAGAGGAGAGCATCGATCAAACCGGTGTCGGTGAGCACCAGGTCCTCTTTGGACCTGAAGTAGACGAACAACGTCTTCACCGACACATTGGCCGCATCGGCGATCTCGGCGACGGTGACGTTGTCGAAGCCCCGCTCGCCGAACAGCCGCTCGGCCGCCGCCACGATCGACGCCCGCGTCAGCGCCTTCTTCCGCGCCCGCAACGGCAACGCCGCGAGCTCTTCATCGCCCATACCTCGATCCTACCTGGAAAACTCCACTCACTCACCTTTTTCCATGACTGAAGCGCACGTCTACTAGAAATAGGTGAGTCACTTACTTCGTAAAGTGGGACGACGGTCCGTCCAGGAAGACTCCGGGATCAGCCGACTGGTACGACCGGTGCGCTCCGAACATCCGGCGTGCCGCGGTTTGCCCTAGAGCCCTGACCCCGCCCAGCTCAGCCAGGGGCGGCTGTGAACTCTGCTCTGGTGAGTCGCCAGCGGACGTCCACACCGTTCTCAGCCGACGTCAGCGGCTCTTGCGGGGGCGAGACCCGGGCCACCTCGCGGAATCCCAGCCGTCGTGGGATGGCGGCACTGCGGGTGTTCGCCGTGTCGTGGACGATCTCGACCCGGTCGATCTCCGGGAGGCTGAAGGCCGCCTCCACCAGCGCCGCTGCGGCGGCCGTGGCCGCTCCCCCGCCGACGGCGTTCGGGTGCAGCCAGTAGCCGAGTTCCAAGCCGCCGGGGCCGATGCGGGACATCAGGCCACACCCGCCCACCGGCCTACCGTCCACCGTGATCGCGTACGAGTACTCCGCCTCGGACTCCCACGCCCGCCCCATGTCGAGGATGCGCTCGCGGGCGATGTCGAGTGTGTACTCCCCCAGCGCCCACGCCATCCAGGGCTTGAGGTGCTCGAGCGACTCCACCACGAGGCGGTACTGCTCGGCCAAGTCGTCTGGGGTCCACCGGCGCAGCACCACCGGGGGGCAGGTGAGAACGGGCGAGGGGCGGATCATGCCGGAAATGCTCCCGGCAGAGTCCGCCCCTCGGCAAACCAGTTCGCGTACGTCCAGCGCGTGCGGGCCCCTACAGCGAGGCGATGAGTCGTTCGACCCGCTCGTCGACGGCGCGGAACGGGTCCTTGCACAGGACGGTGCGCTGGGCCTGGTCGTTGAGCTTGAGGTGCACCCAGTCGACGGTGAAGTCGCGGCCCGCCTGCTGGGCGGCGGCGATGAAGTCGCCGCGCAGCTTGGCCCGGGTGGTCTGCGGCGGGGTGTCCTTGGCGGCCTCGATCTCGCCGTCGTCGGTCACCCTGGCCACCAGGTCCTTGCGCTGGAGCAGGTCGAAGATGCCCCGACCCCGGCGGATGTCGTGGTAGGCCAGGTCGAGCTGGGCGATCCGCGGGCTGGACAGGTCCATGTTGTGCTTGGCCCGGTAGCGCTCCACCAGCCGGTGCTTGATCGCCCAGTCGACCTCGCGGTCGATCCGGGACAGGTCCTGGGCCTCGACCGCGTCGAGGACCCGGCCCCACATCTCGACTACCCGGTTGGCGAGCGGGTCGGGTGAGCGGCGGGCGACGTGCTCGACGGCCTTGGCGTAGTACTCGCGCTGGATGTCGAGCGCCGAGGCCTCGCGCCCGCCCGCCAGCCGGACCAGCTTGCGGCCGGTCAGGTCGTGGCTGATCTCCCGGATCGCCCGGATCGGGTTGTCCAGGCTGAAGTCGCGGAACTGGACGCCGTCCTCGATCATCTCCAGCACCAGGTTGGCGGTGCCGACCTTGAGCAGGGTGGTCGACTCCGACATGTTCGAGTCGCCCACGATGACGTGCAGCCGCCGATAGCGCTCGGCGTCGGCGTGCGGCTCGTCGCGGGTGTTGATGATCGGGCGCGAGCGGGTGGTCGCGCTGGAGACGCCCTCCCAGATGTGCTCGGCGCGCTGCGAGAGGCAGTAGACGGCGCCGCGCGGGGTCTGCAGGACCTTGCCCGCGCCGCAGATGAGCTGGCGGGTGACCAGGAACGGCAGCAGCACGTCGGCGATCCTGGAGAACTCGCCCGCCCGGGTGACCAGGAAGTTCTCGTGGCAGCCGTAGGAGTTGCCCGCCGAGTCGGTGTTGTTCTTGAACAGGAAGATGTCGCCGCCGATGCCCTCGTCGGCCAGCCGCCGCTCGGCGTCGACGAGCAGGTCCTCCAGGATCCGCTCACCCGCCTTGTCGTGGGTGACCAGTTGGACGAGGTCGTCGCACTCCGCGGTCGCGTACTCCGGGTGTGACCCGACGTCGAGGTAGAGGCGTGATCCATTGCGCAGGAACACGTTCGAGGAACGCCCCCACGAAACAACCCGCCGGAACAGGTACCGCGCGACCTCGTCCGGTGACAGCCTGCGCTGCCCGTGGAACGTACAGGTCACGCCGAACTCCGTCTCGATACCGAAGATCCGCCGCTGCATCCTCTCAGCCTAGGCGCAAACACCGCCGAGGACCGTGCGCCGTTCGGGGAGGTCCACGGATCTGTTATCGAGCGGACCGTAACCAGTTGTTCACCCGGACCCGGGCGCGCGTCGCCCCAGTGGGCGCGGGCCGGTCGAGTCGGGTTGAATCGCGATCATGTTCGGACATGTGCGCCGCTCGGCCCGCCAGGTCGGCCGGTTCGACGAGAACCTCATGCGACGCAGCGCGGCCATCCCGCGCACGCCGGTCGACGACGCGCTCAAGTCGCTGTCGAAGTCGGCGAACAAGGGGGTGCTCTGGTTCTCCGTGGCGGCGCTGCTGGCCGCCCGCAAGGGCCCGGGCAGGCGGGCCGCGCTGCGCGGTGTCGCCGCGATCACCTTCGCGAGCACCTCGGCGAACCTGATCGGCAAGAACCTGTTCCCTCGCAGGCGCCCGGCCGCCGGGCTGCTGCCCGAGCACCGGCGGCTGACCAAGCGGCCGACCAGCTCGTCGTTCCCCTCCGGACACTCCGCCTCGGCGGTGGCGTTCACCACGGCGGTCGCGATGGAGTCCCCGGCGACGGCGGTGGCACTGGCCCCGCTGGCGGCCGCGGTGGCCTACTCGCGTATGCACACCGGCGTGCACTGGCCCACCGACATCGCCGCGGGCGCGGCCATCGGCGTGGGTGCGGCGTACGCGACCCGGCACTGGTGGCCCAAGGTCCCCGTGGGACCCGCGCACACCGCGCTGGTCGCCGAGCTGCCCGAACTGGTCGAGGGCGAGGGGCTGCTGGTGCTGGTGAACCCGCACTCCGGCGTGGCGGGCGAGGACCCCAGCGGGGACATCAAGCAGCGCTGGCCCCGGGCCACGGTGGTCTACCCGGAGCCCGGCACCGACCTCGTCGAGCAGCTGTCCACCGAGCTGGGCGCCTCCCCCGGCGACATCAAAGCCGTCGGGGTGGCGGGCGGCGACGGGACGGTGGCGGCCGTCGCCTCGGTCGCCGCGGAGTTCCAGCTGCCGCTGGTGCTGATCCCGGCGGGCACGCTCAACCACTTCGCCCGCGACGTCGGCGTCGAGTCGACCGAGGAGTCGGTGGACGCGGTCCGCGAGGGCACCGGCGTGTGCATCGACCTGGCGGGCGTGCGGATCACCGACAACTCGGGCACCACCCACCGGTGGTTCGTCAACACCGCCAGCCTGGGCGGCTACCCGGAGATGGTGCGGCTGCGCGAGCGGCTGGAGGCCCGCAACTGGCCGAAGTGGCCCGCGGGCGCCCTCGCGCTGATCCGCCAGCTGCGCCGCGCCCAGCCGATCCGGATCTCGCTCAACGGCAAGCCGCACCTGGTGTGGATGCTCTTCGTGGGCAACGGCAGCTACGACCCGAAGGGGTTCGCGCCGACCCGTCGACCCGCGCTGGACTCGGGGATGCTCGACGTGCGGTACCTGCGGGCGGACGTGCCCTACTCGCGGGCGCGCTTCGTGCTGGGGACGCTGACCCGGACGCTGTCGACGAGCCACGTGTACCGGCAGCTGGATGTGGCGTCGTTGGACGTGCGGGTGCTGGACGGGCACCGGCGGGTGGCCACCGATGGTGAGGTGGGACCGTTGGGGAACCGGTTCGAGTTCCGGTCGCAGCCTGGGGCGCTGTCGATCTACCGGTCCTGAGTGGCTTGGTTGCCTGTGTGGGTTTTGCTGCCCTGCGTTGCCCGGGTTGGAAGCGTGGGCTCGATCTAGGGGCGGTGCGGTGGTTGCCGTCTTCGTTGCCCGAGTTACAAGCATGGGCTCGATCTAGTGAACTCACTTCGCGCGGGGCCCCTAGAGCACCGCTGTGGGGAAAAAGCGTGGGGAGAAGGGCATCCCCACCACCAGGTCAAGGTTAGCGGCACTCCTCCCCCACACGAAGCGAGTCCACTAGATCGAGCATCCGTAGCGGGGCCGCCGGAACCAGCGGAGTCGGCCTCACCGCTGCGGTTTGGCGGGGACGGCCTCACCGCTGCGGTTTGGTGGAGTCGGGCTCACCGCTGCGGTTTGGCGGGTGGGCTCGGGATCCACTTTCGTCGTTCAGTGGTGGGGGATCCTCGCCTCTTTTTGCGGGGCGGGTGTGGTGCGGTGGGGCTCTTCGCGTCGCCTTCAGCGGGGTCGGGTGCTTCGTCGCTGTCGGTGCCGGGTGCTCAGCCTGCTGAGGCGTGGGGGCCTGCTGGGCCGTGTTCGGCCCACCAGGCGGCGAAGAGGGGGTTGGTGTCGGTGAGTTGGCTGTAGGCCGTCAGGAGTGAGGCAGGGGCTTGTTCGGCCGCGCCTGCCAGGCCGCTTTCCTCGTGCCAGACCAGGACTATCTCCTGGCGCATGGGGTTGCCCTTGAGGCTGCGGATGACCACTCCATTGCCCTCGCGGGCGACTGGTTTGGCCAGGGTGACCGCGCCTGCCTGGACCAGGGCTCGGGTGGTGGTCGTGTCGGACATCTGGTGCTTGATGATCGGGGTGAAGCCCGCTGCCGCGCAGACGCGGGCGAAGGCCAGTTGTTCGGTGCCCTCGGCCACCGGGGGCATCACCCAGCTGTCGCCTGCCAGTTCGGGCAGTTCGATGTCGTGGCGGTCGGCGAGGGGGTGGGTCTCGGCGAGGGCCACGAACAGGGGGGCGCTGAGCATCACGCGGCTGTGCAGGCCGGGGGGTAGAGCTGTTCTGAAGCCGGGGTTCTCCTCCAGGACCGCGAAGTCGACCTTGTGGTCGAGCACCTTGCGGACCAGTTCGGCCGGGTGCATGTCGATGTCGATGCTGGCCTCGGCGCCGCCGAGGCGGTCGGCGATGGCGGTGGCGAAGCGGGGGACGATGAGGCCGGGTGGGCCGCCGACGCGGACCTGGCCCGCGATCGTGGTGGCCTGGGTGCGCCTGCGGATGCCCGCCATCAGCTCGTCGACGTCGTTGAGCAGGACGCGCGCGGTGCTGAGCACGTAGGTGCCGAGGTCGGTGGGGACCACGCCGGTGCCGGTGCGGGCGAACAGCAGGCCGCCGACCCGGCGTTCCAGGCGCTGCAGCTGGGCGGTGAGCGCGGGTTGGGACACGCCGAGCTGGACGGCCGCCTTCGACAGGCTGCCCGCGTCGGCGACCGCGCGGATGACGCGGAGATGTCGCAGTTCCAACTCGCTCACACCAGAGTTATGCCCTCTGTCTCGACGTTATGCAAATCCCTTTGCACCGATGCGAAGAACCGCACAATCCCCGGTAGCGGCGTGTCGATACCGCCCGGACCCCGTCCGCGCCCGGGGCGGGGGTCGGAGTCGTTGCCCGACACCAGGAACCCGGGCGGGCGCGGACAGTCCACAGTGGATTACCGAGCGTGGTCTACTCGGTGCCCGCGGGCGGCGGGGGCAGTTCCACGTCCTCGACCGGCTGGGCGGGCGAGGTGTCCTCGGGCGCCGCCTCCTGGACGGGCAGCAGCGCGGTGAGCGCGGCGCCCACGATCCGGCGGAAGGCGCGGCGCGGGCGGGAGCGGTCGAGGATCGCGACCTCGAGCTTGGCCAGCGCCGGGGCGCTGTCGCCGGGTCCGCCGCCCGAGCCGGTGGCCAGCGCCCGGACCGCGAGCCGGATGGCGTCGGTGAGCGCGAGGCCGTCGGCGAAGTCGGCCTTGAGCACGGTGACGATCGGGTCGGTCTGCCCGCCCATCACCAGGAACTGCGGCTCGTCGACGATCGAGCCGTCGTAGGTGAGCCGGTAGAGCTGGTCCTGCGCGGCGGTGGCGCCCACCTCGGCCACGCAGAGCTCCACCTCCATCGGCTTGACCTGCTCGGTGAAGATCGTGCCCAGGGTCTGGGCGTAGACGTTGGCCAGCTGCCGGGCCGAGACGTCGCGGCGGTCGTAGGAGTAGCCCCACAGGTCGACGTGCCGGATGCCGCCGCGGCGCAGGCTCTCGTACTCGCTGTAGCGGCCCGCGGCGGCGAAGCCGATCCGGTCGTAGATCTCGGAGACCTTGTGCAGGGTCGCCGACGGGTTCTCGGCCACGAACAGCACGCCGTCGGCGTACTTGAGCGCGACGACGCTGCGGCCCCGGGCGATGCCCTTGCGGGCGTACTCCGAGCGGTCGCGCATCAACTGCTCGGGTGAGGCGTACAACGGCATCGTCACGGGGCGGGCTCCTTGCTCGGCGGGGTTGGGGGTCAGCCGCGGGGGCGGTCGGCGCGGTCGGCGACCACGGCCTGGGCCACCGCGCCTGCCTCGTCCTCGGTGGCGCGCACGGCGCCATCGTCGGCGGTGATGGTCACGATGCTCGGGTAGATCCGGCGGGCCAGGTCCGGGCCGCCGGTGGCCGAGTCGTCGTCGGCGGCGTCGTAGAGCGCCTCCACCGCCGCGCGCAGCGCCGCCGCGCGGTCGCCGCCGGGCTGGTAGAGCTTCTTGAGCGCCGAGCGGGCGAACATCGAGCCGGAGCCGATGGCGTGGAAGCCCGCGCGCTCCTCGTAGCGACCGCCGGTGACGTCGTAGGAGACGATCCGGCCCGCGGTGGCCGGGTCCGCGGCGTCGACGTCGTAGCCGACGAACAGCGGCAGCACCGCCAAGCCCGCCATCGCGACCTCCAGGTTGCCCCGGACCATGCTGGCGAGCTTGTTGGCCTTGCCGTCGAGGGAGAGCTGGACGCCCTCGATCTTCTCGTAGTGCGCCAGCTCCACGGTGTAGAGCCGGACCAGCTCCACGGCCAGCCCCGCGGTGCCCGCGATGCCGACCGAGGAGTAGTCGTCGGTGACGAACACCTTCTCGATGTCCCGCTGCGCGATCAGGTTGCCCGCGGTGGCCCGCCGGTCACCGGCGATCAGCACGCCACCGGCGAAGGTGAGCGCGACGATCGTGGTGCCGTGCGGGGCGTCGAGCTTGGCCGCCACCGCCGGGTCGCCCACCCGGTGACCGCCGGGCAGCAGCTCGGGGGCCTGCGCCCGCAGGAAGTCGGTGAACGACGAGGTGCCTGCGGAGAGGTAGGCAGGAGGGAGCGCCGCACCCAGCTGCCCTCGGGACGAGGTGTGTTCCATGCCTGCTTTCGTTCCTGTCGCGGGATCGGGACCAGGGCGGGGGTGGTGGGGCTACTCGCCGCCCTTTTGCACGTAGGCGCGGACGAAGTCCTCCGCGTTCTCCTCCAGCACGTCGTCGATCTCGTCGAGGATCGCGTCGGTGTCGTCGCCGAGCTTCTCCCGGCGCTCCTGCCCGGCCGCGGTGGTGTCCTCGACGCCGTCGTCGCCGTCTCCGCCGCCCTGGCGCTGCGTCTGCTCCTGGGACATGTCGCCTCCCGGTCGTCTGGCCTACTGCGAACACTACCCAGCCGGAGCGGCATCCGTCGCGGGCCGCGCCGGTTTCAAGATCGATCCGGTGCTCAGCGGCGGGCCGCGCCGGTGAGCGCGTCGACCAGTTCCTCGGCGGTGTTCGCCGCGTCCAGCAGCGCCCCGACGTGGGCCTTCGTGCCGCGCAACGGCTCCAGGGTGGGGATCCGGACCAGCGACTCGCGACCCAGGTCGAAGATCACCGAGTCCCAGGAGGCGGCCGCGATGGCGTTCGGGTAGCGCTCCAGGCAGCGGCCGCGGAAGTAGGCGCGGGTGTCCAGCGGTGGGTTGGTGATCGCGCTGCGCACCTCCTCCTCGGTGACCAGCCGCTTCATCGAGCCGCGGGCCACCAACCGGTTGTAGAGGCCCTTGTCCAGCCGCACGTCGGAGTACTGCAGGTCGACCAGGGACAGCCGGGGCGAGGACCAGGCCAGGCCGTCGCGGGCCCGGAAGCCCTCCAGCAGGCGCAGCTTGGCGGGCCAGTCGAGCCGGTCGGCGCACTCCATCGGGTCGCGGCGCAGCGCGTCGAGGGTCTCCCCCCAGGTGCGGTGCACGTCGAGGGCGACCCGGTCCAGGTCGAGCCGGTCGAGGTGCTCGCTGACCAGGTCGTGGTAGGCGTGCTGGATGTCCAGGCCGGTGAACCGGCGGCCGTTGGACAGCTCGACGGTGGCCTTGAGCGTCGGGTCGTGGCTGATCACGTGCACCGCGCGGACCGGGTCGGCGAGCTTGACGTGGTCGAAGCGCACCCCGGCCTCGATCAGGTCGAGCACCAGGGCGGCGGTGCCGACCTTGAGGTAGGTCGAGGTCTCGGCCAGGTTGGCGTCGCCGATGATCACGTGCAGGCGGCGGTACTTGTCGGCGTCGGCGTGCGGCTCGTCGCGGGTGTTGATGATGCCGCGCTTGAGCGTGGTCTCCAGGCCGACCTCGACCTCGATGTAGTCGGCGCGCTGGGAGAGCTGGAAGCCCGCCTCCTCGCCGGAGGCGCCCAGGCCGACCCGGCCGGAGCCGACCACGACCTGGCGGGAGGCGAAGAACGGGGTGAGCCCGCCGATCACCGCGGTGAACGGGGTCTTGCGCGCCATCAGGTAGTTCTCGTGGGTGCCGTAGCTGGCGCCCTTGCCGTCGACGTTGTTCTTGTAGAGCTGCAGCCGGGGCTGGCCGGGGACGGTGGCCGCGCGCAGGGCGGCCTCCTCCATCACCCGCTCCCCCGCCTTGTCCCAGATGACCGCGTCCCGGGCGTTGGTGACCTCGGGCGCGGAGTACTCCGGGTGCGCGTGGTCGACGTAGAGCCGGGCGCCGTTGGTGAGGATGACGTTGGCCGCGCCGAGGTCCTCCACGTCCGGGTCGGCCGGGCCCAGGCCGGGCACGCCCAGGTCGAACCCGCGCGCGTCGCGAAGCGGCGACTCCACCTCGTAGTCCCACCGGGCCCGCCGCGCGCGCGGGATGTCCGCCGCCGCGGCGTAGGCCAGCACGACCTGGGTCGATGTCAACACCGGGTTCGCCGTCGCGTCGCCCGGCACCGCGATGCCGTACTCGACCTCGGTTCCCATGATCCGCCGCATGGGGCCAGCCTACGGGTCCGGACCGCCCGCTCCGGCGTGAGCCGTGCCGCTGTGGATAACTTGGGCGGGTGGAACTGGTGGCGGTGTGCGATGAGCGGGGCGCGGTGGTGGGGTCGGCCACCCGGGAGCGGATGCGGGCCGAGGGCCTGTGGCACGCGTGCGGGTCGGTGCTGGTGCGCTCCGGCGATGGCGAGCGGGTCTTCGCGCACCGGCGCACCGACACCAAGGACGTCTACCCCGGCCTGCACGACTGCTGGGCCGGTGGGGTGGTCGCGGCGGGCGAGTCGGCGCGGGCCTGCGCGGAGCGGGAGCTGGCCGAGGAGCTGGGGATCACGGGGGTGCCGCTGGTCCCGCTGTTCACCCTGGCCGTGGAGCTGCCGCCGGTGCGGGTGCACCTGTGGTGCTACGAGGTCCGCTGGGACGGGCCGGTGGTCCTGCAGGACAGCGAGGTGGCCGCGGGCTGGTGGCTGCCGGTGGCCGAGCTGCGGGAGCGGCTGGCCGACCCGGGATGGCCGTTCGTGCCCGACGGCAGACTTGCCGTCGAGGAGTGGTTCAGGCGCCTCGGGTGAGGGCGGCCGCGGCCTTCGGGGCGATCCGGGTGACGGCCGCGCGGGCTCGGGTAGCGGTGCCCGCTTCGACGGTCACCGCGGTGAGCACGCCGTCCGCGACGAGCACCACGGTGCAGACGACCTTGCCCGGCGCGGTGGCACACCAGCTGAGCTGTCCCGTGACGCCGGACAGCGCGCCCAGGGTGACGCCGTCCTCGACCCGGTAGGTGGTGTTGTCGGACTGGAAGGTCTTGCACTTCACGCCGTCGCGGACCTTTTGGAGCGCCTGGCCCTCGTCCTCGACGGTGACCACAGACTGGCGCAGCTGGGAGCCGCTGGCGTACTTCCAAGTGGTCTTGCGGTGCGCCTCACCGCCCAGGGGCAGCTTGCAGTCGGGCAGCGTGGCGGACGAGGTGGTGTCCGGGGCGCCGACGGGCAGGACCTCCTCGGCGACCAGGTCGGCGGCGGTCATCGACGCCCGCTCGACGACCTCGTCCGGGTCGGGTCCGGCCGGGGTGGTGGTGGCCGCGGCCACCGGCAGCGGCGCGGACGTGGTGGTCGCGGCCTGCTCGGACGAGGGCGGGTCGTCGTAGTAGGTGTAGAGGTCGTTCGGCCGGTCTGAGCACGCCGCGAGCAGGCTCACGGGCAGCACCGTTGCGCAGGCGAGCGCGTGGACACGACGCAAGTTCTCGTCCGTTTCGGGCGGGAGAGGGCGGAGGGTTCGGCCAGGACCGTACCGCTCACGATCACCCGGTCGGGGGTGCGGGGTCAGGTCCAGGGCAGCGCCGAGCGGGTCGCCCAGTAGTCGCCCGGGTCCTCGGCCAGGTCAGCCAGGTCAGCGAGGTCGGGCGCGAGTTCTGGCGCCTCGATGCCGGTGGCCGCGAGGTTGTCGGCGAGTTGGGCGGTGCTCGCCGGGCCGAGCAGGACGACGTCCGCCCAGGGCTGGGCCAGCACGTGGGCCAGGGCGACCGCGTCCGGGGTGACCCCCAGTCGGGTGGCGGCGTCACGAACCGCCGCGGGCGGGCGCACCGCGAGCCTGCCGTTGGCCAACGCCTCCTTGACCGCCACCAGGACCCCCGCCGCGCGCGCCTCGGCCAGGGCCGGACCCACCGAGGTCTCCAGGGCGTTCCAAGTGGACTGGACCGCGGTGAACACCCGGACGCCCGCGCGCTCGATGTCGAGCCCGCGGCGCACCGCGTCCGCCTGGGCCGGTCCGGAGGTGGAGAAACCCAGCCGCTGCCCCGATCCGGCGAGGTCGGCGAGCGCGTCCAGCAGCGCGCCGTCGGTGAACAGGGGACTGTCCACGGTGAGCGAGTGCACCTGGTACAGGGCGATCCGGTCGCCCAGCAGCGCCCTGCTGCGCGCCCACTGCGCGTGGAACCGGGCCGCCGAGTGCTCTTTGGACTCGTGCACGGCCGCGTCCAGCCACCAGCCGCCGACGTAGGCGTAGCCCCACTTCGACGACACGGTGATGTCGGTGTGCCCACGGGAGTCCAGCCACCCAGCCAGGAACTCCTCGGCCCGGCCGTAGGAGCGCGCGGTGTCGACCCGGCGCACACCCGCGGCGTAGGCGGCGTCCAAGACGGACTCGGTGGCCGACCGCAGGCTCTCGACCCCGCGGTCGGCCGGGAGCGCGTCGACGCGGCCCAGGTTGATGTAGGCGGGCCTGCCCAGCGCGGCGAGGCCCAGGGCGAGGCGGTCGGTGGCGGGCACCGCCCGATTATGCCCGGGAACGCCGATGGGCCCCCGCCGGAGCGGGGGCCCATCGGGACTGTCCTGGCGGTATGGCCTCAGAGGTCCTTAGAGGTACTGCCCGGTGTTCGTCGCGGTGTCTATCGCCCGCCCGGACTCCTGGTTCTTGCCCGTGACCAGCGTCCGGATGTAGACGATGCGCTCACCCTTCTTGCCCGAGATGCGCGCCCAGTCGTCCGGGTTGGTCGTGTTCGGCAGGTCCTCGTTCTCGGCGAACTCGTCGACGATCGCGTCCAGCAGGTGCTGCACGCGCAGGCCGGGCTGCCGGGTCTCCAGCACCGCCTTGATCGCCGCCTTCTTCGCCCGGTCCACGATGTTCTGGATCATCGCCCCGGAGTTGAAGTCCCGGAAGTAGAGGACCTCCTTGTCACCGTTGGCGTAGGTGACCTCCAGGAACCGGTTCTCCTCGGTCTCCTCGTACATCCGCTCGACGGTGTGCTGGATCATCGCGTCGATGCAGGTGTTGCGGTCGCCGCCGAACTCGGCCAGGTCGTCGGCGTGGATGGGCAGGTTGCTGGTCAGGTACTTGGAGAAGATGTCCTTGGCCGCCTCGGCGTCCGGCCGCTCGATCTTGATCTTCACGTCGAGCCTGCCGGGTCGCAGGATCGCCGGGTCGATCATGTCCTCGCGGTTGGAGGCGCCGATCACGATGACGTTCTCCAGCCCCTCGACGCCGTCGATCTCGCTGAGCAGCTGGGGCACGATCGTGGTCTCCACATCGGAGGACACGCCGCTGCCGCGGGTCCGGAAGATCGAGTCCATCTCGTCGAAGAACACGATCACCGGGGTGCCCTCGGAGGCCTTCTCCCTGGCCCGCTGGAAGATCAGCCGGATGTGCCGCTCGGTCTCGCCGACGAACTTGTTGAGCAGCTCCGGGCCCTTGATGTTGAGGAAGTAGGACTTCGCGTCCTTGGGCGCGTGGTCGCCGCGGGCCGCCGCGACCTTCTTGGCCAGCGAGTTCGCCACCGCCTTGGCGATGAGCGTCTTGCCGCAGCCGGGCGGGCCGTAGAGCAGCACGCCCTTGGGCGGGCGCAGCTCGTACTCGGCGAAGAGGTCCTTGTGCAGGAAAGGGAGCTCGACCGCGTCGCGGATCTGCTCGATCTGCCGGAACAGCCCGCCGATGTCGGCGTAGTCGACGTCGGGGACCTCCTCGAGCACGAGGTCCTCCACCTCGGCCTTGGGCACCCGCTCGTAGGCGTAGCCGGACTTGGCGTCCACCAGCAGCGAGTCGCCGGACTTCAGCGGCGCCGCGGTCAGCGGGTCGGCGAGCCAGACGACCCGTTCCTCGTCGGCGTGCCCGACGACGAGGGCCCGGGTGGCGATCTCCTCACCGTCGGAGACGAGGAGCTCGCGCAGGGTGGACACTTCGCCCGTCCGCTCGAACCCACCGCCCTCGACCACCGTGAGGGCCTCGTTGAGGCGCACCGACTGCCCACGCCGGAGGGTGTCCCCCTCGACCGCGGGCGAGACGGACACGCGCATCTTGCGACCCGCGGTGAACACGTCGACCGTGCCGTCCTCGTGTCCTTCGAGGAACACGCCGTAGCCGCTGGGCGGCTGGGCGAGGCGATCGACCTCCTCGCGCAAGGCGAGGAGTTGGCCGCGGGCCTCGCGCAGCGTGTCGACCAGCTTGGCGTTCCGCTCGGTGAGCTGACTCACCCGCTCGGACGCCTCTGCCAGCCGCTGCTCCAAGAGCCGCGAATGCCGTGGCGATTCCGTCAGTTTCCGGCGAAGCAGAGCGACTTCCTCTTCGAGGAAACGGATCTGCGCGGCATCGGACCTGTCCGGGCGCTCACGCCCTGGGTCCACCGCGCCACCGTGCTCATCGTCGGCGTTCTCTGGCCGACTGCCGGGACGATCGTGCTGCATGTCGGCACCTCCTCCCGAACTCGTACCCCTACGGTACCGGCGATCACCGACAACGACAGAGCATCCGCATGCCGGAACTTGCGTGTCACGCCCGCGCAACACTCGCTCGGACGCAGTCGATCCGCCATCCCGGTGTTCGCGGGAACTGGCCTGCCGTTACCGTGCGTCGGTGCATTAGGCCGACCGCGCGGCCGTTCACGCAGCACGAGAGCCAGGGGACGATGACCTACCCACCCCAGCAGCCGGACCCGCACGGCCACCAGCCGCAGTACCCCGGCCCGCAGCCGCACCAGGGCGGGTACCCGCGGCAGCCGCCCGCACCCGGCCAGTACCAGCAACCGGGTGCGTACTCAGGGCAACCGGGTCCCCACCCGTACGGCACCCCCTACGGCCCGCCGCGACCCAGCCGGACCCCGTGGCTGATAGCAGGCGGTGGGCTGCTCGCCATCGGGCTCGTGGTCACGCTGGTCCTGGTGCTCACCGGCGGCGCCGACACCGGCACCGCGCGCGGCACCGCCGAGGCGATGGTCGAGGCGATGGCGGGCAACGACGTCGCGGCCTACAACCGGCTGGTCTGCGACGAGGACGCCAAGGTCACCGACCGGGCGGGCGAGCGGGACCGGCCCAAGGTGGCCAACGCCCAGGTCACCGAGGTCAAGGAGACCGGCGACAAGGCGACCGCCACGTTCACCGCGACCGTGGACGGCAAGCCGCAGACCGCCCGGATCCGGCTGCGCAAGCAGGGCGAGACCTGGTGCGTGGACCGCTTCTCCGCGCCGTGACCGGCCCGGTGCGGCGGGCACCGTTCCCGATTCGTCACCCGATCGTCGCCGCCGGGAGTCCTCCCGGGGGTGGCCGGGCGCGCCCGGCCAATACCATGTGAGCCTCCCCGCGGGATACGTTCTTCAGGGAACGAGTCGGCCCGCCGAGCCGTCTACCCCGCACCGGAGACCGATCCGTCCAGCGCGGCGAACCAGCACCAAGGAGTCAAGGGCGACCATGACCTATCCTCCGCAGCAGCCCGGGCCCTACGGCCAGCAGCCGCAGCAGCCCGGCGGCTACGGGAACCAGCCTCCCGGCCCCTACGGCCAGCAGCCGGACCCGTACGCCCAGCAGCCCCCGTACCAGGGGCCCGGCGGTTTCCCCGGTGGCCCCGGCGGCGAGCCGCCCAAGCGCAACACCGGCAAGATCGTCGCCATCGTGGCGATCGCCGTGCTGGTTCTCGGCGGCGCGGGTGTGGGCGTGTACTTCCTGACCAAGGACAAGGGCGGGTCGAACACCGGCTCGGGCACCACCAGCAGCGCCCCCAAGTCGCCCGGCAGGACGACCACCGGATCGTCCAGTTCGGACGAGACCAGCTCGTCGTCGGAGCCCAGCACCGACGACGACTCGAGCGGCCCGGACGCGGTGGTCGACGCCTACGTCGACGCGTACAAGACCAAGAGCTTCCTGACCGTGACCTCCGACGCCTGCAAGGCTTACAAGGACAAGTACGGGACGGACACCTCCAAATTGGAGGGTGAGCTGGAGAAGTTCGAGATCACGGCGACCAAGAACGGCTCCCCGAAGGTCTCCGGCAGCACCGCGAGCGCGCAGATCGACCTCGTGCTCACCCAAGACGGCAAGTCGCGGAACGTCACGATCGAGATCAAGATCGTCAAAGAGGGCGGCGACTGGAAGTTCTGCGGGGAACAGCAAGGCTGACCTGCGGCGATGTGACCTCTCCCCCAAAAAATGATCTTGGGAGGTTGCCTCCGCATACCGTGGCTGACGCACACGTGTACGACAGCGGCCCCAGTGGCCGCACGAGTCGAACAGGAGAGCGTTGTGGCACGGATGAGGACAATCCTGGTCGGGGCGGTGGCGAGCGCCGCCGTCACCACGGCACTGATGACAGGCATCGCCGAGGCGGAGCCGACGGGCGCCTACACCGCCACGGCGGGGTGCGCGAGCAGCGGAACCGCGATCCCCTCGGGCTTCTCGTTGTACCAGAACTTCGCCGGTATCGGCGCGTGCGCCAACTGCCTGGCCGCGGCGATCGACCTGGAGTCGGGCGGGCACTACGCCACGCTGTGCAAGTTCAGGGTGAGCAGCGAGGTGGGCCTCTACGCGAAGTGGATTCCCTAGCGCCTGCCTCCCGGGTGGTCGCGTTCGCGCGGCCACCCGGCCACGGCTCGTCGCCGGTTCGCGGCTCGGTGTGTGCCATCAGTGCTGCAGGCTTCCGACCAGCACGTATCCTCTCGGGATGTCCAGTAGGGCAACCCGCCAGGCACGCACGAGACGACCGGCCGGACAGCCGGTGACCACCGAGGAGTCAGAGACCCATGACCCAACCGCCGAACCAGCCGGGGCCCTACGGACAGGACCCGTCCGGCCAGCAGTACAACCCCTACGGCCAGCAGCAACCGGACCCGTACGGCCAGCAGCCCCAGCAGCCGCCCTACCAGCCCGACCCGTACGGCCAGCAGCAACCGCAGCCGTACCAGCCGGGGCAGGGCTGGGGCGGCCAGCAGCCCGGGTACGGGCCCCAGGACCCCTACGGCCAGCAGCAGCCCTACCAGGGCGGGTACGGGCAGCCCGGGGGTGGGCCGCCGAAGAAGAACACCGGCAAGGTCGTCGCCGTCGTGGTGATCGCGCTGCTGGTGCTCGGTGGCGCGGGCGTGGGCATCTACTTCCTGGCCAAGGGTGACGACAACGGCACGGCGAGCCCGGGCGGCGGGGGAACCACCTCCGCGCCGACCACCACCAGCCGCAAGTCGACCAGGACCACCGAGTCCGAGGAGACCACCACCCGGCGGACCACCACCACCCGGACCAGCTCCGGCGGCGGGGGCGGCACCGTGGGCGGCGGCGGCGAGGACCTCAAGGCGGCGGGCGCGAAGTACGCCGAGGCGGTCAACGGCAAGGACGAGGCCACCGCCAAGGGCCTGACCTGCGAGGGCACCGACCCCGGGATCATGTACACCAGCGTCGCGCCCAACGGCGGCAAGGTGAAGGTGGTCGGCGAGCCGGAGACCTACGGCGACAGCAACGGCAAGGTCGACACCGAGGTCACCATCGGGTCCAGCAGCCCGATCGCGTTCCCGATCGTGTTCGAGAAGAAGTCCAAGGGCTGGTGCGTCTCGCTCTGAGACGCAGCCGGTCGATGACGCCGAGGCCCGGCGGAGCGGTGCTCCGCCGGGCCTCGGCGTTTCGGTGCCTCGGGTGTCTTGGGTGTCTTGGGGGCTCAGCCCTTGCTGGGGCGCCGCTGCGGGCGCGGGGTGACCACGCCGTCGGCGAGCCTGCGGGCGGTGATCAGGAAGGCGGTGTGCCCGATCATCCGGTGCTCGGGGCGGACCGCCAGGCCGACCGCGTGCCACGGGCGGATCAGCGTCTCCCAGGCGTGCGGCTCGGTCCAGCACTGCTGCTCGCGCATCGCCTCGGCGACCCGGGACAGCTGGGTGGTGGTGGCCACGTAGGTGACCAGGACGCCGCCGGGGATGAGGTTCTCGGCGACCATGGGCAGCATCTCCCACGGCGCGAGCATGTCCAGCACGACCCGGTCGACCTCGCCCTGGTGGGTGGCCAGGTCGCCGAGGACGAGGTTCCAGTTCGCCGGGTGCTCGCCGTAGAACTGCACGACGTTGCGCTCGGCGTGCACCGCGTGGTCCTCGCGGACCTCGTAGGAGGTCACGGTGCCGGTCGGGCCGACCGCGCGCAGCAGCGAGCAGGTGAGCGCGCCGGAGCCCGCGCCCGCCTCCAGCACCCGGGCACCGGGGAAGATGTCGCCCTGCATGACGATCTGGGCGGAGTCCTTGGGGTAGATCACCTGGGCGCCGCGCGGCATGGACAGCACGTAGTCCGACAGCAGCGGGCGCAGGGCCAGGTAGGCGGTGCCCGCCACGGAGCTGACGATCGAGCCCTCGGGTTGGCCGATGATGTCGTCGTGGGCCAGCGCTCCCCGGTGGGTGTGGTACTTCTCCCCCGGCTCGAGGATGAGCGTGTAGTGCCTGCCCTTGGGGTCGGTGAGCTGCACCCGGTCCCCTGCCTCGAACGGACCGCTGACCTTGCGTGCCGACACCTGACGCCTCCGCCTTCCACCCGTGAGCCTGGACCGAGATGGTCGCAGAGCGGGGTGGGCGCGGCGCACCCGGCCCGTCAGTCCAGGCCGCGGGCGCGCAGGGCCGCGCGCAGGTCCTCCCGGTGCAGCACGCCCGCGGGCCTGCCCTCGTCGTCGACGACGAGGAACTGCCAGGCGGCGGTCTCGTGCACCCGCTCGGCGATCTCCTCCCCCGGCTCGGCGGCCAGCAGCACCGTCTCGGGGCGGATCGGCTCGGCGGCCAGCTCGGCCGGGCTGAACGGGGACCGCTCGGCGAGCCCGCGGGCGGCGACCTCGTCGAGCAGACCGGCGGCGACGCCGTCCGCGCGGACCAGCACCACGCCCCGGCCCGCCGCCGCGGCCAGCGCGTCGGCCACCGGGCTCTCGGCGGGCAGCTGCAGCACCGGGCGCACGATGTCGGCCAGCCGCAGGCCCTCGGGCCACGAGCGGCGCTGCTCCGCGGCCAGCTCACCGCCCGCGCCCGCCACCACGAACCACGCGGTGAACAGGCAGACGCCCAGCCGCAGCCAGCGGTCCGGGCTCTCCTGGGTGACCCCCCACAGCGCCCAGACGACCAGCAGCGCCGCGACCACCCAGCCGCCGACCACGGCGGCGCGGGTGCCCGCGCCGCGCCTTCCGGTGACCGCCCAGACGCCCGCGCGCAGCATCCGACCGCCGTCGAGCGGCAAGCCGGGCAGCAGGTTGAACACCGCGACGGCGGTGTTGGCGAACGCGCACTCCAGCACCAGCAGCCAGACCGGGCCCTCGGCGGGCATCACCAGCAGCCCGATCCCGCAGGCGCCCGCCAGCAAGATCGAGACGGCGGGCCCGGCGGCGGCGATCACGCCCTCGTGGCCGGGCCTGCGCGGGGTGCGGGCGATCTCCGAGAGGCCGCCGAGCAGGAACAGCCGCAGCCTGCGCACCGGCAGGCCCAGCCGCAGCGCCACGACGCAGTGGCCCAGCTCGTGCGCCAGGACCGACCCGCCGAGCAGGACGGCGAACGCGGCGGCCAGCAGGACCGAGGCGACGGGGCCCGCGCCGGGCAGCAGGGTGCCGACCAGCGGGGCGTAGAAGACGACGACGGCCAGCGCCCCCAGCCACCAGGACGGGGCGAGCACCACCGGCACGCCGCTGTAGCGGAACAGCAGCAGTCCCCCGCCGTGCGCGGGGGTGGCGGGGTGGGTGGTGCTGGACACCTCGCACAGCGTAATGCGCGGCGACCGGTCCGGGTGGCCCGCCGAGCCGGGCGGACACGCTCGGCACCGGCCGCGGAACTGTCGGTGGTCGACACTAGGGTGCGGGGCATGGTCCCCGCCCCCGGCACCGAGTCCCCGCCCGTCCCGGTCGAGATCACCCGGCGGCGCAGGCCCGCGCTGTCGCCGTCGCGGGCGAGCGACTTCAAGCAGTGCCCACTGCTCTACCGGTTCCGCGCGGTCGACCGGCTGCCGGAGACCCCCACCAAGGCCCAGGTGCGCGGCACGGTCGTGCACGCCGTGCTGGAGCGGCTCTACGGGCTGCCCGCGGGTGAGCGGCTGCCCGCCGCCGCGCACGACCTGCTGGCGCCGACCTGGGCGCAGCTGCGCGAGGAGCGCCCCGAGCTGGACGGGATCTTCGCCGAGGGCGAGGACCCGGCCGACTGGCTGGACTCCGCCCGGGCGCTGATCGAGGGCTACTTCGAGCTGGAGGACCCGCGCAGGCTGCAGCCGGAGGCGTGCGAGCTGCTGGTGGAGACCGAACTGCCCTCGGGTGTGCTGCTGCGCGGCTATATCGACCGGCTCGACGTGGCGCCCACCGGCGAGATCCGGGTGGTCGACTACAAGACCGGCGCCGCGCCGCGCGAGATCGGCGAGGCCAAGGCGCTGTTCCAGATGAAGTTCTACGCGCTGGCGGTGTGGCGGCTGCGCGGCGAGGTCCCGCGTCAGCTGCGGCTGATGTACCTCGCCGACCGCCAGTCGCTGGCCTACACCCCCGACGAGGCGGAGCTGACCAGGTTCGAGCGCACCCTGGACGCGATCTGGGACGCCATCCTGCGCGCGGGCCGCACCGGCGACTTCCGGCCGAACAAGGGCAAGCTCTGCGCGTGGTGCTCGCACCAGGCACACTGCCCGGAGTTCGGCGGCACGCCACCGGAGTACCCGGGCTGGCCGGAGCCGGACCCGGGTGAGGAGACCGCGTTGGATCGGGCGGACTAGGCAGGGCAGGGCGGACTGGATGGCCTTCTACGAACCGCTGGGCGCGGGCCGCTACGCCTCGACCCGGCACACCGCGGGCCCGTGGTCGGCGGAGAGCCAGCACCTGGGGCCGCCGAGCGCGCTGCTGGCCCGGGAGCTGGCCGCGCTGCCCGCGTCCGGGCCCGCCGCCCTGGTGCGGGTGACCGTGGAGATCCTCGGGCCGGTGCCGGTGGCCGAGCTGGAGGTCTCGGCCGCGGTCGAGCGGCCGGGTCGTTCGGTGGAGCTGCTGCGTGGCGAGATCAGCGCGGGCGGTCGGCCGGTGGCCAGGGCGAGCGCGTGGCGGATCGCCACCTCGGACTCCGCGTCGGTGCGCACCGATGACGTGCCCCCGTTGGCCCCGCCCGCGACGGGCACGCCGACCGGCAGGCCGGAGGGCTGGGGTCCGGGCTACCTGGACGCGTTGGAGTGGCGTGCGCTCGCGGGCAGGCTGGGCACTCCCGGCCCGGCGACGGTGTGGGCCCGCCAGACGGTGCCGCTGGTGGCGGGCGAGGAACCGACCGGTCTGCAGCGGTTGCTGGTGGTGGCCGACTCGGGCAACGGGGTGTCGGGGCTGTTCGACCCGCGCCGGTGGCTCTTCATCAACACCGAGCTCACCGTGCACCTGACCCGGGAGCCGGTGGGCGAGTGGATCGGGCTGGACGCGCACACGGTGGTCGGCGCGAACGGGACCGGCACGGCGTTGAGCGTGCTGCACGACGAGTCGGGTCCGGTGGCCCGGGGCGCCCAGGCGCTGTTGGTCCGCGAACGCCAAGCCTGAGTGCGCCGGCCGGACAGCGAGCCGCTACCTCGGCACTGCCGCCGCGCGACTCGGCGGCGCAGGGCACTACCGCGCGGACCGGGCCGCGCGATCGGTCACAGGTAGCGGTAGACGTCCTCTAGGGCGATGCCGCGGCCGATCATCAGGACCTGCACCCGGTAGAGCAGCTGGGAGATCTCCTCGGCGAGCTCGGCGTCGCTCTCGTGCTCGGCGGCGATCCACACCTCGCCCGCCTCCTCGAGGACCTTCTTGCCCTGCGCGTGGATCCCGGCGTCGAGGGCCGCCACGGTGCCCGAGCCCTCGGGCCGGTTCTCGGCCCGGTCGAGCAGCTCGGCGAACAGTTCGTCGAAGGTCTTCACGGGCGTCGATCCTGCCATCCCCGACGACCGGGCCCGCACCCGGTCGCTCCCGGGGGGACGCGGCCGGGATGGGCTAGCGGCGGGCCATGAGCTCGGTCAGCAGCGCGGAGTCCAAGCCCACCAACGACTCCCGCAGGATCCGGCGGGCGCCCTCGGCGACCGGGACCTCGCACGGGACCACCAGCACGGTGCAGCCCGCCGCCACCGCCGAGGCGGTGCCGGTGGGCGAGTCCTCGACCGCGAGGCAGTGGGCCGGGTCGACGCCGAGGAGGGCGGCGGCCTTGAGGTAGGGGTCGGGGAGCGGTTTGTTGCGCCCGCCCACCTCGTCGCCGCACACCGTGGTGTCGAAGTGCTCGCGGCCCAGCACGTCGAGGGCGACCTCGGTGAGCCCGCGCTCGGTGGAGGTGACCAACGCGGTCGGCAGGCCGGTGTCGCGCACCGCGCGCAGCGCCTCCTGGGCACCCGGGCGGAAGACCAGGTCGGTGCGGAACAACTCCCCCACCCGGTGCTGCACCCACTCGGCGGCGTCGGCGATGTCGGCCGCGGTCGGGACGATGCCCGACTGGCCGAACAGCAGGCCCATCGAGGTGGGGATGTTGCTGCCGACCATCGCGGCCCGGACCGCCGCGGACAGCGGGGTGCCGAGCTTCTCGGAGAACTCCGAAAGCGGGACGTCCCACAGCTTCTCCGAGTCGAGCAGGGTGCCGTCCATGTCCCACAGCACGGCGGCGGGCAGGGCTGGTCTGGGGTGCTCCGGCATGTCCCCAGCCTACGATCTACCTCCGCGCCGCCCGGGCCGTAGGCTGACCCGGTGACCCACCCGGACCACCCGAACACCGCTGCCGACCACGAGCCCACGGGCGAGCAGCGAGATCTCGTCGACCCCGTCATGGTGGCGGCGTTCGAGGGCTGGAACGACGCCGGGGACGCGGCCAGCACCGCGATCGAACACCTGCAACTCACCTGGGACGCCAGCCCGCTGCTGGAGGTCGACCCGGACGACTACTACGACTTCCAGGTGACCCGGCCGACCGTGCGACTCGTGGACGGTGTCAGTCGGAGGGTCGAGTGGCCGACCACCCGGCTCTACCGGTGCCGCCCGCCCGGGTCCAACCGGGACGTGGTGCTGGTGCACGGGATCGAGCCGAACATGCGGTGGCGCAAGTTCTGCGGCGAGCTGCTCGGCCACATCGACGACCTGAACATCACCACCGTGGTCACCCTCGGCGCGCTGCTCGCCGACACCCCGCACACCCGGCCGGTCCCGGTCACCGGCACCGCCTACGACGCCACCTCGGCGACCCGCTTCGGACTGGAGCGCTCGCGCTACGAGGGACCCACCGGCATCGTCGGGGTGCTGCAGGACGCCTGCGTGCGCGCCGGGGTCCCGGCGATCTCCATCTGGGCGGCGGTCCCGCACTACGTCTCCCAGCCGCCCTCGCCGAAGGCGACGCTGGCGCTGCTGCACCGGGTCGAGGAGATCCTCGACGTCGAGGTGCCGCTTGGCTCGCTGCCCGAGCAGGCCGAGGAGTGGCAGCAGACGGTCAGCGAGATGGCCGAGGAGGACGAGGACGTGCGCAACTACGTGCGCGCCCTGGAGGAGCGCGGCGACGCGGAGAACACCCTCAACGAGACCAGCGGCGACGCGATCGCCGCGGAGTTCGAGCGGTACCTGCGCAGGCGGCGGCCCAACGGGCCCGGCCGGGGCGGATCGGGCCCGGGGCCGACCGGGGTGTGAACCGTCGGATCACCCTGGCCGCGCTGTACGCGGGCGGGTTCCTGGGGCCGTTCGCGGGCGGGATCACCACCTCCATGCTGCCCGAGCTCGGGCAGGACTACGGGGTGTCGACGCAGGCCGCGGCGTACTCGCTGACCGCCTACCTGGTGCCCTTCGCGGCGCTGATGCTGTTCTCCGGGACGCTCGGCGCCCGCTGGGGCGCGAGCCGCAGCGTCCGGGTGGCGTACCTGGTCTACGTCGTGGCGTCGCTGGGGTGCGCGCTCGCCGAGGACTACCCGCTGTTCCTGGTCGCGCGGGCGGTGCAGGGTGGGGCGAACGCGTTCACCACGCCGCTGCTGCTGGCCGCCGTCGCGACGATCACCCCGCCCGAGCGGCTGGGGCGCACGCTCGGGCTGTTCTCCTCCTTGCAGGCGGCCGGGCAGACCAGCGCGCCGCTGCTGGGCGGGCTGGCGGCCGAGGCGAACTGGCGAATCGCGTTCGTCGGCGTGGCCGTGGTCTCGGCGGCGCTCGCGCTGGCGGGGCTGCCGGAGCAGATGCGGGAGCGGCAGGAGACCAGGGTGACGCTGCGCTCGGCGTGGCGGCCCGCGGTGCTGCGCGCGGGCTGGGTGGCGCTGGTCGGCTGGGCCTGCCTGGGCGGTATGTCGGTGCTGCTGGCGCTGCGCGCGCAGGACGTGTTCGGGCTGGGCGCGGCCGAGCGCGGGCTGGTGCTCACCGGCTTCGGCGTGGTGGGGCTGCTCAGCGCGCGGCCGGTGGGCCGGGGCATCGACCGGATCGGCGCGCGCCGGGCGGTGCTGATCGGGTCGGTCGCCGGTGCGGTGCCGATCGCGCTGGTGGGCACGCTGACGTGGCTGCCCGCGGTGGTGGCGTTGTGGGCGCTGACCGGCGTGGCGGCGCAGTTGCTGCTGGTCGGGGTGAACGCGCTGGTGCTCTCCGGTGAGGGGCCGAACCGGGCGGGCGCGGTGTCGGTGGTGCAGTCGATGCGGTTCACCGGGGCGGCGCTCTCGCCACTGGCCTTCACGCCGCTCTACCGGGCCGAGCCGGTGCTGGGGTTCCTGGTCCCCGCCGCGCTGGTCGCGGTGACGGCACCGGTGTTGCTGGCGGTGCCGTCACCGTCGACCTCAGAGCGCGACGCCCAGTAGGGCGTCCAGGGCGGCCCGGACCGCGGCCGGGGCGGCCTCGTCGC
This sequence comes from Actinokineospora sp. NBRC 105648, assembly GCF_030269645.1. Classification (GTDB taxonomy): domain Bacteria; phylum Actinomycetota; class Actinomycetes; order Mycobacteriales; family Pseudonocardiaceae; genus Actinokineospora. The sequence goes on from NZ_BSTR01000003.1 coordinate 323,621, forward strand.
GGCCGTTGCCCGCGAGGGTCTGCTCGGCCCACGCGTCGACGGCGGCGATCGCCCTGGGCGTGTCCAGGTCGTCGGCCAAGTGGTCGCGCAGCCGGGCGATGAGCGGCTCGGCGTCGGCGCCCGCGGCGGCGTTGACCGCCGCGCGCCAGCGGGCCACCCGGGCCAGTCCCGCGTCGAGCACGCCCTGGTCCCAGGAGCGGTCGGTGCGGTAGTGCCCGGAGAGCAGCCCGAGCCGGATGGCCATCGGGTCGACCTTGTCGGCGCGCAGCCGCGAGACGAAGACCAGGTTCCCGCGCGACTTCGACATCTTCTCGCCGTCGAGGGCGATCATCGCCGCGTGCGTGTAGTGCCGGGCGAACGGGTGCTGCCCGGTGAGCGCCTCGGCGTGCGCGGCGCTGTACTCGTGGTGCGGGAAGATCAGGTCCGACCCGCCGCCCTGCACGTCCAGGGCCATCCCCAGGTGGTTGAGGGCGATGACGCTGCACTCGACGTGCCACCCGGGGCGGCCGGGGCCCAGCTCGCTGTCCCAGCTGGGCTCACCGGGTCGCGCCGCCCGCCAGAGCAGCGCGTCGAGCGGGTGCCGCTTGCCCGGGCGGTCCGGGTCGCCGCCGCGCTCGGCGAAGTAGCGGTTCATCGTGGGTTCGTCGTAGTTGGACTCCGAGCCGAACCGGCCGGTGGCGTCGTGGTCGAAGTAGACGTCCGGGAACTCCGGGTCGTCCACCCGGTACGCCGCGCCGCCCGCCAGCAGCTTGGCCACCGCCTCGACGATCTCCGGGATCGACTCGACCGCGCCGACGTACTCGCGCGGCGGCAGCACCCGCAGCGCGGTCATGTCCTCTCGGAACAGCGCCGTCTCGCGCATCCCGAGCACGACCCAGTCGTCCTGGTCGCGCGCGGCCCGCTCGAGCAGCGGGTCGTCGATGTCGGTGACGTTCTGCACGTAGTGCACGTCGTGTCCGTTGTCGAGCCACTGCCGGTGCACCAGGTCGAAGGCCAGGTAGGTGGCCGCGTGCCCGAGGTGCGTGGCGTCGTACGGGGTGATCCCGCAGACGTACATGGTGGCCGTGGGGCCGGGAGCCGTGGGCCGGATCTCCCCGGCGGCGGTGTCGAACAGCCGCAGCGGCCGCGGGGTGCCGGCGACCCGCGGCACCGGGTGGGATTGCCAGGTCTGCATGCCTCCGACAGTAAACGTCCGGTTCGCCGAGACCAGGGCGTGTCACGGGATGGACCTGATGGACCGATTCACCCGGTCAGGACCGTTGGAGCAAAAGTGTGATTCCCGTTACACCTGACCGTGGTTTTCGATCACACTTTCAGGTGGTGATCACGACCAGGAGGAGCTGGGGACGATGACACATCCCGAAGAGAGCGCGACGACGGGCCGCTACCTCGTGCTGCTGGCGGACGACGCGGTCGCCGCGGGCACCCGGGCGCTGAACCGGATCGCGGGCATCCGGGCGACCAGTACCGCCGAGGCGGCGTCCAGCGACTTCGCGGACGCGGGCGGACTGGTGCTCGACCGGCTCGGCGTGGCCGTGGTGGCCGCCGACCCCGACCAGGTCGCGGCGCTGACCGCCGCGGCCGCGGAGTCCGGCCCGATCGCCTCGGTCGAGGAGGAGCGACGGGTCTACGCGATCGACTCGGGCCCTTCGGAATCGGCGGAGTCAGCGGGATCGCCGGAGTCCTCGGCGGACGAGGCGGGCCCGCAGGTGGACGAGAGCAGGTTCACCTGGGGCCTGCAGGCGGTGGCCGCGCAGCTCAGCGCCGCCACCGGCGAGGGCATCCGGGTCGCGGTGCTCGACACCGGGTTCGACCTGGGACACCCGGAGTTCGCCGGGCGCGAGGTGACCAGCAGCTCGTTCATCGCCGGACAGGAGGTCCAGGACGGCCACGGGCACGGCACGCACTGCATCGGCACCGCGCTGGGCCCGCGTGAGCCCGGGGCGGGCGCGGGCTACGGGGTGGCCTACAAGGGTGAGATCTTCGCGGGGAAGGTGTTGAGCAACCAGGGCTCGGGCGCCGACGGCGGCATCCTCGCGGGCATCGCCTGGGCGATCTCCAACGGTTGCGCGGTCGTGTCGATGTCCCTGGGCGCGACGGTGCGGCCGGGCGACCCGTACTCGCCCACCTACGAGGCCGTGGCCAACCGCGCGCTGGCCCAGGGCACGCTGATCGTGGCGGCGGCGGGCAACGACTCCAAGCGCCTGGAGGGGCGGATCAGCCCGGTCGGGCACCCGGCCAACTGCCCGTCCATCCTCGCCGTCGGCGCGATCGACGTGCAGACCGCGCTGGGCTGGTTCTCCTGCGGAACGGTGGACCGGGTCGGCGCGGTGGACGTGGTGGCGCCGGGGGTGGACGTGTACTCGTCCTGGCCCGCGCCCAAGCTGCACAACAAGATCAGCGGGACGAGCATGGCGACCCCGCACGTGGCCGGGGTGGCGGCGCTGCTGGCGCAGGCCACCGGGGCGCGCGGGTGGGAGCTGTGGGCCCGGTTGTCGCAGACGGCGCGGCGGTTGCCGCTGGCGTCGACCGATGTGGGGGCGGGGCTGGTGCAGGCGCCGTGATGGTGGCTGTCCTGGTGACCGTGGCCGCCTCGGCCGATCTCGGGCGGGTGGTGGCCGAGTTGCGGGGGGCCGGGTTGGTGGTGGAGCGGGTGCTCGGTGAGGTGGGGGTGGTGGTGGGGTCGGTGGAGCGGGGTGGGGTGGCCGCGCTGCGTGGTGTGTCTGGTGTGGACGGTGTGGAGTTCGGGTCTGGGGTTGGTGTTCCTGGGCCTGGGTCGGATGTGCAGTGAGCTTTGGGCTGTCTCGCGGCTTGCTTCGCCCGTGGTGGCCCTGAATCCCCTACGCCGAGTGTGACTACGGGCTGGTGGTGTCTGTCAAGGCGGGGAAGATGCCTTGACAGACACCACCAGCCCGTGTTTTGGCTGCGTATGGGATGCAGGGCGGGGAGTGGTCTGGCGGGTGGGGTTTGGTGGCCGGGTGGGGGTTTGGTGGGGGGCGGGCAGGGCGGAAAGGATTGTGGTGGGGCCGGGTTTGGGCTGAGGGGATTGTGGTGGGGCGGGTTCGGCGCTAGGGCAGGTTCGGCGCTAGGGCGGGTTCGGGCTTGGGGGTGGTTGCCTTGGTGAGGGACTGGGCGGGCCGGGCTAGCGGCCTTCGGCGAGGATGGTTGCCAGGGCTCGGTAGTCGTCCTCGGTGTTGGGGAGGGTGCCGCCCAGGCGGACGTAGGCGTTGCCGTTCCACCAGACCACGGCCACTTCGGCGCGGTGGCGGGTGCTGAGTTCGTGGTAGTAGGTGCGGGCGTCGATCTCGTTGGCCACCAGGCCATCCGGTAGGGGGACGAGTCGCATGAGGGGGGCGTGGTGGTCGGTGACCTGGCCCTGGGTGTCGAGTGCGTCGGCTACCAGGCGGACGCCCTTGTCCAGGATCTCGGCGCTGTTCGCCACAGCTGTCCAGCCGCCTGCTGTGCGCCACCAGGTGAGGGCTTCGGGTAGGGCCATCCAGGCGGAGTAGTCGCCGGTGCCCGCGTGGTCGAACCAGCGGGGGAAGCGGGCCGGGTGTTCCCAGGACGGGACCAGTGGCTCGATCCGGTCGCGCCACCTCGGCGCCAGGTAGAGGGCCGCGCACGGGCGTGGGGCGTAGGCCCACTTGTGGAAGTTGCCCGCCCAGAAGTCCGCGCCCGTCTCCTCGGGGAGTTCCTGGATGTGGCCGGGCCCGTGGGCGGCGTCGACGAAGACCGGGGCGCCTGCCGCGTGGCAGGCCTCGATGATCCGGCGGACCGGGAGCACCAGGGCGGTGGGTGAGGTGATCGAGTCGACGACGACCAGTTTCGTGTTGGGGCGCAGGCCGTCGGTGAACGCGGTGACGATCTCGGTGGGGGTCGCGGTGATCGGGAAGCGCACAGTGCGGATCTTGGCTCGGGCCCCGCAGGCCAGGGCGACGGCGCCGTAACCGTGGTCGGACAACAGGATCTCGTCGTCGGGGGTCAGGTTCAGGGACGCCAGTACGGTGGCCACGGCCTCGGAGACGTTGCGCACCAGGGCCACCCCGTCGGTGCCGAGGAACGCGGCCGCGGCCTCGCGGGCGCGTTCGACCAGGACCGGGGTGTCGACCCGGTTGAAGCGCAGCGGGTTGGCCTCGGCTCTGCGCTGGTACTCGGCGCGGGCCGCCTGCACGGCGCGCGGGAGGACGCCGTAGGCACCGGGGTTCAGGTGCAGGGTGGTCGGGTCGAGCGCGAACCGGTGGTCGTGGGAGCGCACCCTGGCATCATGTCAGGGATTTCGTTGGCGGGTAAGGACTCTCAGCGGTCGGGCGGCTCCGGGTCGGGCAGGTTGCGGTGCGCGTCGGAGCGGACGGCCTCGCGGATCTGGTCGATGTTCTCGCGCAGCAGGTCGGAGATGAGCTCGTCGGTGCGCGGGTCGGCGAGCATCTCCAGGATGACCCGCAGCGCGGTGTCGGTGACCGAGCCGACGATCTCGTCGTGGAAGGGCATCCGGCGCAGTCGCCCGGCCTGGGGGTCGTCGCGCAGCTTCTCCAGCACCAGGGAGCGGATCTCGGCGCGGTTCTCCTCCAGCGCGCTGGCCAGGTTGCGCGCGTAGTGCCCGGTGCGCAGGACCGAGACCACCTCCTCCAGCACCGCGACCGTCAGCGGTTTCTTGATCACGTCGATCAGCACGCCGCCGAAGCGGGCCATCGCGCGGTGGGCCAGCTCCTCCCCCACCGACCGGTCGACCGGTCGGTGGAACCTGGTGAGCTGCACGCCGAGCCGGACCACCCGCAGCAGCCGGAAGGCGCGGAAGGCCAGGTGCGCCACCGGCACCATGCCGACCAGGTCGTACCAGTTGACCAGCACGAACCGCCTGCTGAACCCCGCTGAGCGCCACCGCCACAGGAACTCCAGGGCGAACACCGCGCACAGGCCCCAGTCGACCCGGACGATCAGCCTGCCCACCTCGGGGGCCGGGTGCCAGAAGGCGCGGTAGGCGAGCAGGGCGACCGACACCACGGCGAGCACGAGCATCAGCCAGTCGTCCAGCCCGACGCGGTGCCGCTTGGGTGAGACCGCCAGCGAGATGACCATGGCGCGAATCTTCCACGGCACACGCCCCGCCTGCCATTCGCCCCGTGGGCGTAGCGTCGGCTGGGTGAGCGGCGAACCCCGGGTCGAGCGGTCCCCCAAGCACGTGCGCGGCTACCGGGGCGGTGCCCTGGTCGTCGACTCGGTGGCGCCGCTGCTGGTGTGGGAGCACGCTCCGTATCCGACCTACCACTTCCCACAGGACGACGTCCGCGCCGACTTGGTCCCGCCGGGCGCCCTCACCGTGCCCGACGCGCCCACCCTGGCGGGTCTCGTGCGGGTGAACTGGTCGGCGATGGACGAGTGGTTCGAGGAAGACGAGCCGGTGTACGTGCACGCGCGCGACCCGTACACGCGAGTGGACATCCTGGCCTCCTCGCGGCACGTCGTCGTCGAGGTCGGCGGGGTGCGGGTGGCCGAGTCCCGGCAGCCGCGAGTGCTGTTCGAGACCGGTCTGCGGCCCCGGTACTACCTGCCGCTGCACGACGTGCGGATGGACCTGCTGCGCCCGTCGGCGACGACCACGATGTGCCCGTACAAGGGCACCGCCACCTACTGGGACGTCGTGGTCGACGACACCGACGACCAGAGCACCACCCACGGCAGCACTACCCACCGCGACGTGGTGTGGTGCTACCGAGCGCCGCTGCCGGAGAGCCAGAAGATCGCGGGCCTGGCCTGCTTCTACGACGAGCGGGTCGAGCTGTCCGTCACCCCCGGGTATGGTCACCGGTAGTATCCGACCCCGTACCTGACCGACCTCGTCGGCGGGCGGTGGGAACTCGGCGTGAGTCCACCGCGTCCCTGGAGAGCGAGGAATCCGCCCCAAGGTGTCGAGGACGTGACCGCATGAGCGCACCCGGGTTCACCCACGAGGCCCTGGTCTACCGCGACGCAACAGCGTTCGCGGCGAACGCCGCGGGCTACCTGCGCGAAGGCCTCGCAGCGGGCGAGTTCGTGTTCGCCGTCCTACCGCCACCGGGCACCGAACTGCTCCGCGCCGCCCTCGGCGAACAAGCGGGCGACGTGCGGTTCCTCGACATGGCCGACCTCGGCCGCAACCCCGCACGACTCATCCCGGCCATCCGGGGCCAGGTCAGCGAGGCGGGCGACCGACCGGTGCGCGGCATCGGCGAGTCGGCCTGGGTGGGCCGCTCAGCCGCCGAACACGCCGAGGTCGTCCTGCACGAGGCACTGATCAACCTGGCCTTCGAGGAGGCCAGCCAGCTCCGGCTGTGCTGCGCCCTGGACGGCACGGGAGTCCCGGGCGACGTACTCGCCGCCGCCCGGCACACCCACCCGGTCATCGTCGAGGACACCCGCACGATGAGCGACCGCTTCGACCACGACTACGCCCACGACCACTTCGCGGGCGAGCTCCCCGCCCCGGACTCGGTCTCCGACGTCGTCCACTTCTGCCTGGACGACCTCCCGGAACTGCGCGACCTGGTCGGCGTACGGGCACGGCACTTCGGGCTGACCCGCGAACGGGCCCTCGACCTCACCCTGGCCACCAACGAGATGGTCACCAACAGCATCTGCCACGGCGGAGAACGCGGCACCCTGCGCCTGTGGACCGACGGCGAGACCTTCGTCTGCGAGATCAGCGACAGCGGCCACATCCCAGACCCCCTGGTCGGCCGCATCGCACCAATCCCCTCAGTACAGGGCGGCCGCGGCGTCTGGCTGGCCAATCAACTGTGCGACCTGGTCCGCATCCGATCGACCGCGAGCACCGGCACAGTGGTCCGCCTACACGTGAACCGCTAAAGCGCGAACTCAACGGGACAAGGGTTCGCCACAGATCCTCGCGCACATTACATCGCCGCAAAAGGCCGACCCTGCTGGAACACAACAAGATCCCGGCCCCCCGCTGGTACAGCAGCGGATAGGCCGACCCTGCTGGTACCCAAGTAAGTCCCGTCCCCCAGCTAACCGCAGCGGTGAGGCCGACCCCGCTGGTACGCAATGCCCGTTACGGATGCTCGATCTAGTGGACTCGCTTCGCGTGGGGGGAGAGCACCGCTAAACTTGCCGTGGGTGGGGATGCCCTTACCTGCCCTTTTCTCTCCACCGCGGTGCTCTAGGGGCCCCACACGAAGCGAGTTCACTAGATCGAGCCCCCGTCTTTTCCTCGGGCAGCCCCAACGACGCGCGCCCCCCGGGGTCGACCCCACGACGGCACCCGAGACGACGGGCCCGAGTAAGAGCAGGGCTGACGTAACGAATGTTACGTACCAGCGGGCTCGGGATTTAGAATTGTAAAGCAGAGCAAACAAGAGATGGGCAGAATGAGGAGCGGCTAGGGTTTTAGTTGTTCGATTGCCTTGAGGATGCGCTTGTCGGAAATGGGAGTCGGGGTTCCCAGGGTCTGTGCGAAGTAGCTGACCCGTAGTTCCTCAATCATCCATCGGACCGCTCGTACCTGTTCGGTCTCCCGGGCGCTCGGGCGCAGTTGTTCCAGCAGGTCGTGGTAGGCGTCCTCGAGGTCCTGCACCGTGTGCATCCAGGCCGTGTCCCGGTCTGGGCGTTCCGGGAGCTTGTCCAGCCTGCGTTCGATGCCGCGCAGGTAGCGTTCCAGGTCCGCGAGTCGGGTCACGCCCGTCTCGGTGGCGAAGGCGGGGTGGATCAGGCCTGCCAGCTGTTCGCGGATGTCGGCGAGTGGCTCCACGAAGATCGGACCGGCGGTGCGGGTGAGGCGGAGTTGGACGTCGTTCCAGGCGGTGACCACCTTGCGGACCCGGTCGAGGACGTCCAGGGTCGTCTCGTTGAGCCGGGTGCGGACGGACTCCTTGAGCCGCGTGAAGCCTGCCTCGTCCCAGGCCGGGCCGCCCGCTGTGGTGATCAGGTGGTCCGCGGCGGCGTCGACGCAGTCGGCCAGGAGTGCTGGGACTGAGCCGTGCGGGTTGTGCGAGAGGGCCAGCTTCGCCTGGTTGGACAGGGTTCGCACGACGAACTTCACCGGGGACGGGACGTTCAGCAGGATGAGCCGCCGGGTGCCCAGCCACATGGCCGCGCGCTGGTCGGGTTCGGTGTCGAGCATGCGGACCGCGACCGTGGTGCCCTCGTCCACCAGGGCCGGGTAGGCCGTGACCACGAGTCCCCGCTGTTCGGTGCGGGCCACCTTCGGCAGTGTCCCGATGGTCCACGCCGTCAGTCCGCGTCGCTGCAGGTCGACGGTCGCCTCGGCCAGGGACGCGCGCAGTTGGGTCTTGAGCTGGGCCTTGAGCGCGCCCAGGTCCTTGCCCTGGGCCAGGGTCTTGTCGCCGTCGACGATCTGGAACGTCGTGCGCAGGTGCTCGGGCACGGTGTCGAGCTGCCAGGACTCACGCGGGACGACCACGCCGGTCAGTGCCTTGAGCTCGCGGCCGACGGCGTCGGGCAGGGACTCCTCGACCTCGCCCAGTCTGCGGACGACGGCCTTCGCGAAGTCCGGGACCGGCACGAAGTTTCGCCGCAGCGGCTTGGGCAGGGACCGGATGAGCGCCGTCACGACCTCCTCGCGCAGGCCGGGGACCTGCAACGAGAAACCGTCGCCCTCGATCTGGTTGAGCACCGAGATCGGGACCCGCGCGGTGACGCCGTCGTCGGCGCGGCCGGGTTCGAAGCGGTAGGTCAGTGGGAGGGTCAGGCCGTGCTGCTGCAGCGCGTCCGGGAAGTCCTGTTCGCTGATCTTGCCCGCGTGGTCGTTGACCAGCATGGACTTCGAGTAGTTCAGCAGGTCGGGCTGCTCCTGCCGGGTCTTCTTCCACCAGGTGTCGAAGTGCCGCCCGGACACCACGTCGGCCGGGACGCGCTGGTCGTAGAAGGCGAACAGCGTCTCCTCGTCGACGAGGATGTCCCGCCTGCGCACCCGGTTCTCCAGCTCCTCCACCTCGCGCAGCAGGGCGCGGTTGTCGCGGAAGAAGTGGTGCCGGGTCTGCCAGTCGCCCTCCACCAGCGCGTTGCGGATGAACAGGTCGCGCGAGACCTCCGGGTCGATCCGTCCGTATTGGACCTTCCGGTCCACCACGATCGGCAGCCCGTAGAGGGTGACCCGCTCGGTGGCCACCACCGAACCCTGCTTGGCCTCCCAGTGCGGCTCGCTGTAGGTGCGCTTGACCAGGTGCGCGGCCAGCGGCTCGATCCACTCCGGCTCGATCCGGGCCGCGGTGCGCGCCCACAGCCGGGTCGTCTCCACCAGCTCCGCCGCCATCACCCAGCGCGGGGGCTTCTTGAACAGCGCCGACCCCGGGAAAACGGCGAACTTCGCGTTGCGGGCGCCGAAGTACTCCTTGCCCGCCGGGTCGCGGAAACCGATGTGCGACAACAGGCCCGACAGCAGCGCGGTGTGGATGTTGCGCGGGTCCGGGCGCACCTCGTTGGGCGTGATGTTGAGCTGGCGGACCACCTGCCGGAGCTGGCTGTGGATGTCCTGCCACTCGCGGATGCGCAGGTAGTTCAGGAACTCCGCCTTGCACTGCCTGCGGAACCGGCTGCCGGAGAGCTCCTTCTGCTGCTCCCGCACGTACTCCCAGAGGTTGAGGTAGGTCAGGAAGTCGGAGTCGGGATCGGCGAAGCGCGCGTGCTTCTCCGCCGCCGCCTGCTGCTTCTCCTGCGGCCGTTCCCGCGGGTCCTGGATGGACAGCGCGGCGGCGACCACCATGACCTCGCTGACGCAGCCCGCCTGGTCCGCCTCGATCACCATCCGGGCCAGCCGCGGGTCGACCGGCAGCTGGGCGAGCTTGCGGCCCAGGTCGGTGAGCCGCTTGGCCGGGTCGGGCTCGGCCGGGTCGAGCGCGCCCAGCTCCTGCAGCAGCTGCACGCCGTCGGCGATGTTGCGCTTGTCCGGCGGGTCGATGAACGGGAAGTCGGCCATCTCGCCGAGGTCGGCGGCGCTCATCTGCAGGATGACCGAGGCCAGGTTGGTGCGCAGGATCTCCGGGTCGGTGAACTCCGGGCGCGCGTCGAAGTCGTCCTCGCTGTAGAGCCGGACGCAGACACCGTCCGAGGTCCGCCCGCAACGGCCCTTGCGCTGGTTGGCCGAGGCCTGCGAGACCGGCTCGATGGGCAGCCGCTGGACCTTGAGCCGGTTGCTGTAGCGGGAGATCCGGGCGGTGCCGGGGTCCACGACGTACTTGATGCCCGGCACGGTCAGCGAGGTCTCGGCGACGTTGGTGGCCAGCACGACCCGGCGGTTGCCGTGCGCCTGGAACACCCGGTGCTGCTCGGCGCTGGACAGCCGCGCGTAGAGCGGCAGCACCTCGGTGTCGCGCAGGTTCCGCCCCGCGAGCGCCTCGGCGGTGTCGCGGATCTCCCGCTCACCGGAGAGGAACACCAGGATGTCGCCGGGACCCTCCGCGCACAGCTCGTCGACCGCGTCCAGGATGCCCTGGGTCTGGTCGCGGTCCGGGTCGGCGTCGGGGTCGTCGAGGTCGACCAGCGGCCGGTAGCGGACCTCGACCGGGTACGTGCGGCCGGAGACCTCCACGATCGGCGCGTCGCCGAAGTGCCGGGAGAACCGCTCCGGGTCGATGGTCGCGGAGGTGATCACGACCTTGAGGTCCGGCCTGCGCGGCAGCAGCCTGGCCAGGTAGCCGAGCAGGAAGTCGATGTTGAGGCTGCGCTCGTGCGCCTCGTCGATGATGATCGTGTCGTAGGCCGAGAGCAGCCGGTCGTTCTGGATCTCGGCGAGCAGGATGCCGTCGGTCATCAGCTTGACCAGGGTGCGCTCGCCGACCTGGTCGGTGAACCGCACCTTCCAGCCGACGGTCTCCCCCAGCGGCGTGCCGACCTCCTCGGCGACCCGCTCGGCGACCGTGCGCGCGGCGATCCGGCGCGGCTGGGTGTGCCCGATCAGCCCGGCCACCCCGCGACCCAGCTCGAGGCAGATCTTGGGCAGCTGGGTGGTCTTGCCGGAGCCGGTCTCCCCCGCGACGATCACCACCTGGTGGTCGCGGATCGCGGCGCGGATGTCCGCGCGGCGTTGGCTGACCGGCAGCTCCTCCGGGTACCTCAGCGCGGGAACCGACGACCGGCGCAGCTCGATCCGCCGCCGCGCGGCGTCGACCTCCTCGGCGATCTTCGCCAGGGACGCCTGCTTGCGCGCGGGGTCGCGGGTCTTGCGGATCCCGTCGAGCCTGCGGCCCAGCCGCCGCTGGTCCCGCAGCATCAGCTCGGGCAGGGCGGCCCGCAGGTCGGCCAGGCTGGGGCTGGTGTCGGTGCTGCTCATTTGCCCCCCAGCCTAGGCAATGGACCGGGCGGGCTTCATCCGGTTTGCCGCGAGCTCCTCCACACAACGTTCACAGTCCACGCCACCGACCCGCACAGGGCGTCCTTAGAGTCACCACCATGGGCAACAGGCGACGGGTGCTGGTGGTCGAGGACGAGCAGACCATCGCGGAGTCGGTGGCCGCGCGGCTGCGCGCGGAGGGGTTCGACGTCGACCTCGCGCACGACGGCCCGGGCGGGGTGGCGGCCGCGGCGGCCGGGCGGCACGACCTGATCGTGCTCGACGTCATGCTGCCCGGCTTCGACGGCCTGGAGGTCTGCCGCCGGGTGCAGGCCACGCGCCCGGTGCCGGTGCTCATGCTCACCGCCCGCGACGACGAGACCGACCTGCTCGTCGGGCTCGTCGTGGGCGCCGACGACTACATGACCAAGCCGTTCTCCCCGCGCGAGCTGGTGGCCCGGGTGCACGCCCTGCTGCGCCGGGTGGAGCGGTCCGCGCGGACCGAACCCGGCACCGCCCCGATCACCGTCGGGGACCTGGAGGTCGACACCGTGCAGCGCCGGGTCCGCCGGGCGGGGGTCGAGGCGCACCTGACCCCGATCGAGTTCGACCTGATCGCGCACCTGGCCGCCCGCCCGCGCGCGGTGCAGCCCCGGGAGCGGCTGCTGGCCGAGATCTGGGGCTGGGGCGACGCGGCGGGCACGCGCACGGTCGACAGCCACGTCAAGGCGCTGCGCCGCAAGCTCGGCGCCGACCTGATCCGCACCGTGCACGGCGTCGGCTACGCCCTGGAGGTGGCCCCGTGAGCGCGCTGCGGGCCCGGGCGGTGACCCTGCTGGAGCTGCTGCCCCGGCCGCTCGACCCGGTCCGCTCGATCAAGGTCAAGATCGGCATCCTGCTGGTCGCCTCCGGCGCCGCGGGCCTGGCCTACTTCTGGCTGATGATCGGCTGGCTGCCGCCGACCACCTCGATCACCGCGATCATCGGCGCGCTGCTCACCTCCCAGGTGCTCGCGCACGGGATGACCCGGCCGCTGCGCGACATGACCGCCGCCGCCAAGGCGATGGCCCGCGGCGACTACTCCCGGCGGATCCGGGTGACCGCCCGCGACGAGGTCGGCGAGCTGGGCCGGGCGTTCAACCAGATGAGCGCCGACCTCGACGCCGCCGACCGGCACCGGCGCGAGCTCATCGCCAACGTCTCGCACGAGCTGCGCACCCCGATCGCGGCGCTGCAGGCCGTGCTGGAGAACGTCGTCGACGGGGTCAGCAGCGCCGACCCGGTCACCATGCGCACCGCCCTGGCGCAGACCGAGCGGCTCGGGCGGCTGGTCAAGGAGCTGCTCGACCTCTCCCGCATCGACGCGGGCGCGCACACCCTCGACCGCGAGCGCGTCGAGGTGCACGGGCTGCTCGCCGAGGTGGTCGCCGAGGCCGAGGTCAACGCCGTCGCCGCGGGCCGCTCGGTGCGCTTCACCAGCAGTGTCGGCCGCTCCGCGACCAGCGTGGTGGCCGACCGCGAGCGGCTGCACCAGGTGCTGGTCAACCTGCTCGACAACGCCGTGCGGCACGGGCCCGCCGACGGCGAGGTCCGGGTCACCGCCGGGACCTCCTCGGCCGGGCTGGTGCTGGAGGTCCGCGACGAGGGGCCGGGCATCGACGCGGCCGAACGCGACCTGGTGTTCCGCCGGTTCACCCGCGGCGAACGCGCCCGCGGCGGCGGGACGGGGCTCGGGCTGGCCATCGCCCGCTGGGTGGTCGAGCTGCACGGCGGCACCATCGCGGTGGTCGACTCGACCCGCGGCTGCCGGATCCGGATCACGCTCCCGGCCTGAGTGGACCGGCTCAACTACGGTGGGGTCTCGTGAGCTTCGAGACCGACACCGTCATCGTGGGCGCGGGCCTGGCCGGGCTGGCCGCCGCCAAGACCCTGACCGCGGCCGGGCGCGAGGTGATCGTCCTGGAGGCGGGTGAGGCGCCCGGCGGGCGGGTGCGCACCGACCGGGTGGGCAAGCTGCTGCTGGACCGGGGCTTCCAGGTCTTCAACGCCGGTTACCCGGCCGCCCAGGACCTGCTGGACATCGAGGCGCTCGCGCTGCGCCCGTTCGTGCCCAGCGCGCTGGTGAGCGACGCCGACGGGCTGCACCTGGTCGCCGACCCGCGCAGGCGGCCCGGCAGCCTGGGCGCCACCCTGCGCGCCCCGATCGGCTCGGTGGCCCGCAAGCTCATGCTCGGCGCCTACGCCGCCGCGCTGGCCGCGGCCCCCGCGAAGACGCTGCGCGAGCGCGACGACCGGCCGTTCCGCGCCCGGCTGGCCGACTACGGCATCACCGGACCGGTGCTCGACCGGTTCCTCCGCCCGTTCCTCGCCGGGGTGTTCCTCGACCCCGACCTGACGGTGCCCAGCCGGTTCGCCGAGTTCGTGCTGCGCAGCTTCGCCCGCGGCGCGATCGGCGTCCCGCGCGCGGGCATGCGGGCGATCCCCGACCAACTCGCGGCCGGGCTGCCCGCCGGGGCGGTCAAGTACAGCTTCCCGATCCGCGAGGTGGCCCCCGGCCGGGTGACCGGGGAGTTCGGCACGGTCACCGCCCGGTCGGTGGTCGTCGCCGTCGACGGGACCGCCGCCCACCGGCTGCTCGGCGAACGGGTGCCCGCGCCCGGCACGCGCGGGTGCGTCACGCACTACCACCTCGCCGACTCGCCGCCGGTCGCCGAGGCCGCCATCGTGCTCGACGGCCTGGGGCGGGGGCCGCTCACCAACAGCGTGGTGCTCACCAACGCCGCGCCCGAGTACGCGCCCGGGGCCGTCCTGGTGTCCTCGACGTCGCTCGGGACCGAGGACCCGGGCGAGGCCGCCGTGCGGGCCCACCTGGCCCAGATCTACCACCGCGACACCTCGGCCTGGGAGCACGTGCGCTCCTACCGGATCACCGAGGCGGTGCCGATCGCCGACGGTCCGCTGCGCAAGCCGGTGTCGCTGGGCGAGGGGCTCTACGTGTGCGGCGACCACCGCGACACCCCGTCGATCCAGGGCGCGCTGGTCTCCGGGCGGCGCACCGCCCAGGCCGTGCTGAGGGCGACGGCCTAGGCCGGGGGTTCGTCCCGCGGTGACCCGATTGTCCAATCCTCCCTGGTGAGCGCCCCGGCTCTCAGTGGCGACACCGGGCCGCGTGGGCACAATGAGGTGGATGAGTGAGCCCGCGACAGCCACCACCACCCGCACCAGTGATCGGGTGGACCGGCCGTGGTGAGGGTGCTGGTCGTCGACGACGACGAAGACGTCGTCGAGGTCCTGGGCCTGTGCCTGGCCAACGGGCGCGGTTGGGACGTGCGGACCGCGACCTCGGGGGCGGCGGCGCTGGAGGTGTGCCGCTCGCGCGCGCCGGACGTGGTGCTGCTCGACGTGGAGATGCCGGTGCTCGACGGACCGGGCGTGCTGGCCGCGCTGCGCGCCGACCCGCGCACCCGCGCCGTGCCGGTGGTGTTCGTGACCGCGGTGGCCGAGCCCGACCTGGACGCGCGGCTGCGCGGGCTGGGCGCGGTGGCCGTGCTGCCCAAGCCGTTCGACCCGTTGGTCATCGGGGACCAGGTGGCGCTGCTGCTGGGCTGGTGAGCGGTGCCAGCCAGGGCCGGTCCTCGGCGGGCCCGCCCGTGGGCAGCACGACCTCGAAGGTGCTGCCGCCCCCGGGCGCCGGGAACGCCCGCACCCGCCCACCGTGCGCCTCGACGATGCCCCGGGTGATCGCCAGGCCCAGCCCGGCGCCGCCTGCCTGCCGCTGGCGGGGCACCTCGAACTGGGCGAACGGCTCGAAGATCGCGTCCAGCAGCTCGGGCGGCACCCCGGGGCCCTGGTCCCGCACGGTGATCGCGGCCCAGCCCGGCGACACGTCGCAGCCCACCCGGACCCGGCTGCCCGGCGTGCTGACCCGCACGGCGTTGGCCAGCAGGTTCGTCACCACCTGGACCAGTCGGTCGCCGTCGCCGCGGACCACAGCCCGCTCGCCGCAGGAGGCCATGACCGCGACCCCGGCCGCCCGCGCGGTGTGCTCCACCGCCTGCATCGCGTGGTCGACGACCTCGGAGAGGGCGAGCCGCTCCAGCCGCAACCGCAGCACGCCGTGGCGCATGTGCTGCAGGTCCAGGACGTCCCCGGCCAGCCGCACCAGCCGGTCGGTGTTGCGCGCCGCGATGCCCACCAACCTGCGCAGCTGGGGCGCGAGCTCGCCGAAGCGACCGGACATGGCCAGCTCCAGCGAGCCGTGGATGGAGGTCAGCGGGGTGCGCAGCTCGTGGCTGAGCACGGAGACGAAGTCGCGCCGCGTGCGCGCGTTGTCCCGCTCCCACCGGCTGGCCTGCACCACCGCGCACTCGAGCTGCACCCAGGCGGCGAGGTCGCGCAGGTGGCCGCGCTCGAGGTCGGTGAGCTCGCGCGGGACCCGGTCGATCACGCACAGCGTGCCGACCAGGTGGCCGGAGGGCGCGGCCACCGGCTGGCCCGCGTAGAACCGGATGCCCGGGTCGCCCAGCACGTGCGGGTTCCGGGCGAACCTGGGGTCCAGCGTGGCGTCGGTGACCTCCAGCAGCCTGCCCGCCGCGATGGCGTGCGAGCAGAACGAGACGCCGCGGTGGGTCTGCTCGGAGTCCAGGCCAGCGCACGACTTGAACCACTGCCGGTCGACCTCGACCAGGGAGATCAGCGCGATCGGGACCCGCAACAGGTGCTGGGCCAGCCGGGTGATCCGGTCGAACCGCTCTTCGCGCGGGGTGTCCAGCAGGCGCAGTGCGCGCACCGCGGCGACACGCTGGATCTCGGAGTCCCATCCGTCGTACGACACGGTTCCGAGTATCGAGGCGCTGACCTGCGGGTTCGACGCGAGCGAGCAGGTGCCCCCGATCGGGTGACTCGGCCGCAGGCCGGACCCAGCGATCTCGAACAGGCGAACGAGTGTTCTAATTCACCGGGTTCACCAGGCGTCGTGAGAGGGAGTGGATCTTGTCCACCGAGACCGAGTCCGAGCAGTCGGAGACCGTGGCGGCAGCGCCCGCCACGCCCGCGGCCGAGCAGTCCGCCGCCGTGGCCGAGCAGCCCCCGGCCGAGGAGCAGGCGGCGCCGCCTGCCAAGAAGCCGCGGGCCACCCGCGTCCCGAGCACCGCGAAGAAGACCCGCACTGTGGAGCTGACCCTCACCGTCACCGGCACCGCCGAGGGCGAGTGGCAGGCCGAGCTCACCCAGGGCGGCAAGCGGCTGCTGCAGGGCGTGACCGTGCCCGCCGCGGCGGTGTCGCGGGCGGCGGCCGAGCTGCACGAGGACATCTCCAAGGCCATCGAGACCGTGCTCGACACCGCGCGTGAGCAGCACCGCGCGCGGATGGAGGAGCTCGAGGCGGAGTTGTCCAAGGTCAAGGCCGCGCTGGCCGAGCTGCAAGAGGGCTGAGCACCGGGTCCACCTTCACCGGTCTATCTGCCGGTGAAGGTGGCCCTACCCGGTCCGTCAGCCAGGAACGACCGGATCCCGCCGCGCAGGTCCTCGGTGTCGAACAGGGCCGCGGCGATGGTGGTGACGTTGGCGTCGGCCTCCTCGACGCCGCCGTGCTCGAAGTGCCGCAGGACGTGCTTGGTCGCCCGGTGCGCCCGGCTCGGCCCCTCGGCCAGCAGGGTCGCGTAGGACAGCGCCGCGTCGGCGAACCCCTGCTCGGGGAGCACCTGGTTGACCACGTTCCAGCGCTCCAGGGTGTGCGCGTCGTACTTGTCGCCGGTCAGCACGAACTCCTTCGCCCGCCCCACCCCGGCCCGCGCGGCCAACCGCTGGGTGCCGCCCATGGTGGGGGTGAGGCCGATGACGTTCTCCACCAGCCCGAACCGGGCGTGCTCGGCGGCCAGCAGGATGTCGCAGGCCAGCGCCACCTCGAACGCCCAGGTCAGGGTGAGCCCGTGCGCGGCGAAGACGGTCGGGCAGTCCAGGTCCACGATCCGCTGGGGTAGCTGCAGCATGGCGTCGAACAGGGCCTTGGCGTCCTGCGGGGTGGCCTGGGCGGCGAACAGGGACACGTCGACGCCGCCGCTGACGACCTTCCCGGCGGACCGCACGAGGACCGCGCGGGGCGGGTGGCGGTCGATCTCGTCGAGGGCGTCCATGAAGCGCTCGTGCAGCTCACCGGTGTAGAGGTTGAGCGGTGGCGCGTCGATGGTCACCACCGCGACGGCACCGATCCGGGTCAGCTCCACGCCCACTGTTCGGTCCTCTCGCCCGCCGCCGCTCCGCACGGCGATCTTCGCCCAGGCTTCCCTTTCCGGGCGCTTTTCGCTCGCTGGAACAGGTCGGTGCCCTGCCAAGGTGACCCCAACTGTCTTGTTCGCTGGAACAGGTTGGTGCGCTGCCAGGACGACCCGCCATGTTTCGCCATTCCCCCTCTTCTCCTGCCCCACCCACTCTGGCATCTAGTCGTTATCTAGATAGCTGTATCCTAGAGAATTTATGCCGATAGAAAGATAAGAGTGCAGCACCTCGGTCGGCGAGGGCGGCGTCGGGGGGTTGACCGGGAGGTCGGGGGGCGCTTCTACAGTTGGTGGGAACTTTTGGGCGATTGAGGACGGCAGTGCGATTGAGGACGGCAGTGCGATGACGACCACCCAGGACAACCCGGCGACCCGGGACGACCCGGCACGCCCGGACGACGTCGGACCCGGGGACGCGGCCGACCGGCCCGCCCAGGACGCCGACCTGGGCCCGGGGGTCGACCCGGCGCGGCTGCGCGAGTGCCTCGCGGTGATCGCCGAGATCGACGCGCTGCCCACCGAGCACCCGGACGCCGTCGCCATCCGGCGGGCCACCGCGGGCATCTACAAGTCCGTGCGGCAGCGCAGGCGGTCCGCCAAGCGCGCCGCCGTCACCGCGGCCGACAACGCGGTCACCTCCGCCACCGCCACCGGCTCGCCCAACCGGATCGACGACGAGACCCAGGGCATCCCGCTGGTCTCCAACACCCCCGGTGCCTCCGCGGGCACCCTGCTGCGCGCTCGCTCCTGTTACACCTGCAAGCAGCGCTACCACCAGGTCGACGCCTTCTACCACCAGCTGTGCCCGCCGTGCGCGGAGCTGAACCGGTCGCGGCGGGACGCGCGGACCGACCTGTCCGGTCGGCGGGCGCTGCTGACCGGTGGGCGGGCGAAGATCGGGATGTACATCGCCCTGCGGCTGTTGCGCGACGGCGCGCACACGACGATCACCACCCGGTTCCCGCGGGACGCCGTGCGCCGGTTCGCCGCGATGCCCGACGCCGGGGACTGGCTGCACCGGCTGCAGGTGGTGGGCATCGACCTGCGCGACCCGGCCCAGGTCGTCGACCTGGCCGACGCCGTGGCCGCGCGCGGGCCGCTGGACATCCTGATCAACAACGCCGCGCAGACCGTGCGCCGCTCACCCGGGTCCTACGCGCCGCTGGCCGAGGCCGAGTCGGCCCCGCTGCCGCCCGGGCCGCTACCGGAGATCCTCACCCTCGGGGAGACCAGTGCCGCTCACCCGGCCGCGCTGGTGGGCGCGGTCGAGCACACGCCGCACGACGTGCACCCGTTGACCGCGCTCGCGCTCACCGCCGGTTCGGCCAGTCCCGAGCGGATCGCCGACAACACCGCGATCGACGCGGGCGGGCTGGTGCCGGACCTGCACGCGGTCAACAGCTGGACCCAGCGGGTGCACGAGGTCGACGCGATGGAGCTGCTGGAAGTCCAGCTGTGCAACCAGACCGCGCCGTTCATCCTCGTGAGCAGGCTGCGCCCGGCGATGGCGGCCGCGCCCGCGCGGCGCAAGTACGTGGTGAACGTGTCCGCAATGGAGGGTCAGTTCAGCCGTGCCTACAAAGGACCTGGGCACCCGCACACGAACATGGCCAAGGCGGCGCTGAACATGCTCACCCGCACCAGTGCCGAGGAGATGCTCACCGACGGGATCCTGATGACCGCGGTGGACACCGGCTGGATCACCGACGAGCGCCCGCACCCGACCAAGATGCGGTTGGCGGACGAGGGTTTCCACGCCCCACTGGACCTCGTGGACGGTGCCGCGCGGGTGTACGACCCGATCGTGCGCGGCGAGGCGGGCGAGGACATCCGCGGCTGCTTCCTCAAGGACTACTCCCCCGCGGCCTGGTGACGGCCGCGCCCCGTAACGGGAACCTCGCCCACCCCGACGCGTCTTGAAGCAGGACAGGACAGCGACACGGGAAGAGGGGGAGCGACCATGGAGATCACCGGACGCAAGGTGAGCGGTTTAGTCCTCGGGGTGGCACTGGCCGTGGGGGCGGTCGGGTGCACCACGGTGCAGGGGGCCGAGGGCAAGGGGGCGGTCACGACCACCACCGCGCCGGGCACCGCGACCGTCACCGAGACGGTGACGGAGAACGCGCAGCCCGCCGGGTCCAAGAGCAACACCGGTGGCTCCGGCAGCTCCGGCGGCTCGGCGAAGACCACCACCACGACGCACAAGGGCGGCGGCACGACGACGACCACCACGACCAAGCCCGCCACGTCCGGGGCCAAGATCGTGAGCTTCACCGTGGTCAGCAAGCCCGCCTGCCCGGTGCTGGCCAAGCCCGGCGCGCCGTTCTCCTCCCCCGGTTCGCCGGTGGTCATCGCCTGGAAGATCACCGGGGCGACCGGCGCGGCGATCTCGCTGGACAGCCCGGGCATGTACGGCTCCTACGGCAGCGACTACCCGGCCAGCGGCCAGCTCGAGCTGGGCTTCACCTGCGACACCACCCCGGGCAAGACGACGCACACCTACACCGTCTTCGCCAAGGACATGAAGTCGGTGTCGCAGAGCCTGACCGTCAGCGCGA
This sequence comes from Actinokineospora sp. NBRC 105648, assembly GCF_030269645.1. Classification (GTDB taxonomy): domain Bacteria; phylum Actinomycetota; class Actinomycetes; order Mycobacteriales; family Pseudonocardiaceae; genus Actinokineospora. The sequence goes on from NZ_BSTR01000003.1 coordinate 343,738, forward strand.
CCAACAACACGTGACCACCGTCCACAGCGGACACAAGTCCGTACGCGTGAACGCCGCCGGAACGGGTACCTCTCGGACAAGAGCTACCGAGAGGTCCGTGGTCACCGTGCGCAGATACTTCCTTGAGGGCTTCCTCGCCGGAGCGGGCGCCGCCGCCAGCGGCACCGTCGCGGTCCACTCGTCGTCGATCATGTGGGGCGTGATCGCCGTGCTGCTGGGCGGCGTGGCCATCGCCTGCTTCGCCGCCAGCTTCCGCTCCCACCCGGTGTCCCCGTCGGGCCCGGCCGAGGACGCCGCGGAATCCACACACGTCAAGCGCAGGCCGCGCAGGCTGGGCTCGACCCGGTTGTTCGGGAGCAGCCCCAGCACCACGGTCGCGCCCACCCCGCCCAAGGGCCTGCCCACCCCGTAGCCCGGCGAACCGTCCGGCGGGATGGCCCTGACCGGCCCCCTCGGCAGAGCTGTTCAGCCCTGGCAACCGCTGTGACCAGCGGAGACGAAGGCTATCGGGGCAGCTTCACGACCGTCACGAAGAACTCATCTATCTTTCGAATGATCTCGATGAAGCGGTCGAAGTCGACCGGCTTGGTGACGTAGGCGTTGGCGTGCAGCTCGTAGCTGCGCAGGATGTCCTCCTCCGCCTCCGAGGTCGTGAGCACCACCACCGGGATGAGCCGCAGCGCGGCGTCGGCCTTGATCTCGGCGAGCACCTGCCTGCCGTCGAAGCGCGGGAGGTTGAGGTCGAGCAGGATCAGGTCCGGGCGCGGGGCGTCGGCGAACTGGCCCTCGCGGCGCAGGAACTGGACCGCCTGCTCGCCGTCGCGCACGACGTGCAGCTGGTTGCGGATCTTGTAGTGCTCGAAGGCCTCCCTGGTCATCAGCACGTCGCCGTCGTCGTCCTCGACGAGCAGCACGTCGATGACCTTGATCGAGGGGGTGGGGTCGGTCACGTGGTCTCGGCTTTCTCCGGGGTGGTTTCGCCCAGGGTATCCGCCGCGACCACCGGGAGGGTGAACCGGAACCGGGTACCGCGCTCGGTGTCGGTGGCGAGCCAGATCCGGCCGCCGTGGTACTCGATGATCTTCCGGCACATCGCCAGGCCGATCCCGGTGCCCGGGTAGGCGTCCTTGCCGTGCAGCCGCTGGAAGATGACGAACACCCGCTCGGCGAACTCGGGCTCGATGCCGATGCCGTTGTCCGACACCGAGAACAGCCAGTTGTCACCGTCGCGTTCGGCCTCGACGCGCACCACCGGCGCGGCCTCGCCGCGGAACTTGACCGCGTTGCCGATCAGGTTCTGGAACACCGCGGTGAGCAGCGGGGCCTCACCGAGGACGGTGGGCAGCCCGGCGCCGGTCTCGACCACGGCGCCGCTCTCCTCGACCGCGTTGGCCAGGTTCGCCGTGGCCTGGGCGACCAGCTCGGCGCAGTCGACCGGGCCGCGGTCGCGCACGTGCCTGCCGACCCGGCTGAACGCCAGCAGGTCGTTGATCAGGACCTGCATCCGCTTGGCACCGTCCACCGCGAACCCGATGTACTGGTCGGCGCGGTCGTCGAGCTGTCCCTTGTACCGGCGCTCGAGCAGCTGGCAGAAGCTGGCCACCTTGCGCAGCGGCTCCTGCAGGTCGTGCGAGGCGACGTAGGCGAACTGCTCCAGCTCGGCGTTGGACCGGGCCAGGTCCTCGGTCCGGGTGTCCAGCTCGGCGTTGACCTCCCGCTGCACCGACACCTCGTCGAGGATGCGCCTGCGCATCGAGTCGACGTCGCCCGCCAACTCGGTGACCTCGCGCGGGCCGGAGACCCGCAGCTCGTGCTCGAAGTCGCCGTCGGCGACCCGGCGCACGCCGCGGGCCAGCTGGGCCAGCGGACCGGCGACCGCGGCCCGCAGCGCGATGGTGACCAGCAGGAACACCACCAGCAGCACCGCCGCGATCAGCGCGCACACCACGACCAGCAGGTTCGCCGCCGAGGACAGCGCGTCCCGCCCGCGCGCGCGGGCGGCGTCGAGCTCGCGCTGCAGGCCGCCGACGGCCGCGCGGACCTGGTCGAAGCGGATCTTGCCCTCGGAGGTCTGGTCGCCGCCGGTGGCACCCGCGGCGCGGATGCGCTCGATGCTGGGCTCGGCGTAGTCGGTGCGCCAGCGCCCGATCTCGGTCTCGATGCCGCGGATCCGGTCGAGCAGGTCGGCGCGCACCATGATGATCTGCCGCAGCCGGGCGATCGCGGCGTCCTGGCGCCCGACCCCGGAGGTGTAGGGCTCCAGGAAGTTGGTCTGGGCGGTCAGCGCGTAGCCGCGCAGGCCGGTCTCCTGGTCGACCAGCGCGGTGTCCAGGCGCAGCGCCTCCTGCACGGCGGGGTCGACCCGGTCGACGATCGTGGTGCGGGCCTCGGTGAGGTTGGCGATGGCCAGCGCGCCCGCGACGATCGAGCCGACGAAGACGAGCACCAGCACGCCGATCGCCACCGAGAGCCACCGCCGCAGCGGCCACTGCGCGCGGCCCTTGCCGTCGCGCGACCAGCGGGGCGCGAGCTCCTCGTCAGGCATCGCCCGCCTCCGGCAGCCGGGTGAGCAGCAGCGCGGCCACGTCGTCGACCAGGTCGCCCTGGTTGAGGTCGCAGACCTCGCGGATCAGGTCGTCGAGCACGGTGGTCCGCCAGTCCGGGTGCTGCCGGGACAGCGCGCCGACCAGGTCGGCGAGCCGGGCGACACCGAGCCGCTCGGCGGTGCCGCCCATCCGGCCCTCGACCAGGCCGTCGGTGTAGAGCAGCACCGACCAGCGGGCGCCCAGCTCGACGGTGGCCGACGGCCAGGTCGGGGTGGCCCGCACGCCCAGCGGCACGCCGACCGGCGCGCTGAGCAGGCTGACCCCGCCGTCGGTGACCAGCACCGGTGGCGGGTGGCCCGCCAGGCGCAGCCGCGCCGTCCGCCGGTCGGGGGCGACCGAGAGCATGCACACGGTGGCGAACAGGCCGTCGAGGTGGCGCTCGTGCACCAGCAGCCGCTGCATGGTGTCGAGGACCTCGTCGACCGGGCGGTGCGCGAGCACCAGGGCGCGCCAGGCCACCCGCAGGTAGACCCCGAGCGCGGCCTCGTCCGGGCCGTGGCCGCAGACGTCGCCGATGACCGCGTGCACGGTGCCGTCCTGGCTCTCCACCACGTCGTAGAAGTCGCCGCCGAGCAGCATCCGCTGCCTGCCCGGCTGGTAGGCGGAGTCGTGGTCGAGCCGGGGGTCGACCAGCACCGGGGTGGGCAGCAGGCCGCGTTCGAGCCGGGCCTTCTCCTTGGCGTAGAGCCGCTCCTCGCGCAGCTGGCGCTGGATCTCCTCGCTGCGGGCGCGCTCCACGGCGTACCGGATGACCCGGCTCAGCAGGTCGCCGTCGACCTGGCCCTTGACCAGGTAGTCCTGGGCGCCCGCGGCGACCGCGGCCATCCCCTGCTGCTCGTCGGCCAGGCCGGTGAGCACGACCACGGCCACGTCGCCGCCCGCCAGCCCGAGCTGGCGCAGCGCCTGCAGGCCGCTCGCGTCCGGCAGGCCGAGGTCGAGCAGCACGCAGTCCTGGCCCGCGAGCAGCGGGACCGCCTCGCGGACCGACTGCGCCCTGGTCAGCCTGATCGGCGCGTTGACCTCGGCGAGGAGCTCCTCGACGAGCAACGCGTCACCTGCGTCGTCCTCGACCAGCAGGACGCGCACCACATCCTGCGATGCCACGACAGCATCCATACACACCGGCTCCATGGCACTTGCTGGACGGGGCTACTTTCGGTCGCCAGATCGTAGCCGTGGATCGATTCGGTGGCCGCTGGGCGCTCCCGAAACGTGAAACACCCGGCTCAGATGACCGCGCTGTAGGCGTTGAGGGCCGGTTGTCCACCCAGATGGGCGAATAACACGGTGGAGTCGCGGGGGATCTCACCGGTTGAGACGAGGTCGATCAGCCCGGCCATCGACTTGCCCTCGTACACCGGGTCGGTGATCAACGCCTCGGTGCGCGCGGCCAGCCGCATCGCCGCCAGGGTCTCCTCGTCCGGGATGCCGTAGGTGCCCGCGTGGTAGCGGTCGTCCAGCACGATCTCGTCGTCGGCGAGGTCGCGGTCCAGGTCGAGCAGGGCCGCGGTGCGGCGGGCGATCCGGGCCACCTGCGCCCGGGTCTCGGCGGGCCTGGCCGAGGCGTCGATCCCGATCACCCGGCGCCGCTCGCCCAGCGCGGCGAACCCGGCGACCATCCCGGCCTGGGTGCTGCCGGTGACCGAGCAGACCACGATGGTGTCGAACCGGACCCCGAGCGCCCGTTCCTGCTCCACGACCTCCTGCGCCCAGCGGGCGAACCCGAGACCGCCCAGCGGGTGGTCGGAGGCGCCCGCCGGGATCGCGTACGGCTTGCCGCCGCGCAGGTCGACCTCGGTCAGCGCCTGCTGCCAGCTCTCCTTGACCCCGATGCCGAACTCGGCCCGCACCAGCCGCGCCTCGGCGCCCATCAGCCTGCTCAGCAGGATGTTGCCGACCTTGTCGTAGACCGAGTCCGGCCAGTCCACCCAGGACTCCTGGATGAGCACGCAGCGCAGGCCGAGGCGGGCGGCGACGGCGGCCACCGAGCGGGTGTGGTTGGACTGCACGCCGCCGATGGAGACCAGGGTGTCGCAGCTGGTGGCGATCGCGTCGGCGGCTAGGTACTCCAGCTTGCGGATCTTGTTGCCGCCGTAGGCGAGGCCGGAGTTGCAGTCCTCGCGCTTGGCCCAGACGGCGGCGCCGCCGAGGTGGTCGGAGAGCCGGGCGAGCGGGTGCACCGGGGAGGGGCCGAAGGTCAGTTCGACGCGGGGGTGGTCCGCGAGCGCCATGTCTGGTGCCTTTCCGGGTGGGTCAGGGGGTGAGGTTGGAGCGCAGGTCCGGGAAGACCCGGCCGACCTTGGCCAGCAGGTACTCCCCGTAGGTGCCGCGGAACTCGCCCGGGTCGGCGTCGTCCCAGCGCGGCGGGCCCGTCGCGAGCACCGCGTCGGCCACCGGGGTGACGTCGGCGTCGAGGGCCGGGTCGAGGAAGAACGGCCAGGACAGCCGGTTGTGCCCGCCCGGGCGCACGCGGTGCGGGGTGGACCGGTAGCGGCCGCCGGTGAGGCGGTCGAGCATGTCGCCGATGTTGCAGACGAAGGTGTCCGGGATGGGCTCGGCGTCGATCCAGCCCGCCGGGGTGCGGACCTCGAGACCGCCGTGGTCGTCCTGTTTGAGGATGGTCAGCAGGCCGTAGTCGGTGTGCTCGCCGACGCCCCAGCCGGGCGTGCCCGGGGGTTGGGCGGGGTAGTGGAAGATCCGGAACAGGACCAGCGGGTCGGCGGTGTAGCGCCGCTCGAAGTAGTCGGGTTCGAGGTCGAGGCTCTCGGCCACACCGCGCAGCACCCGGTGGCCGAGTCGGGTCATCGCCTCGATGTAGGCCAAGACGGTCTCGCGCAGACCCGCGGGGTGCTCGGGGAACAGGTTCGGGCCGTGCAACGGGCGGCCGGGGGCGGACTCGGCGCCGAAGTAGTAGCCCTCCTTGAGGTCGGGCACGCCCGAGGTGAGCTCGCCGCCGGGCGGGAAGTAGCCGCGCCAGGCCTGGCCGCCGCGGGCCATCTCGACTGTCATCTTGGCCTCGAGCGGCTGGCCGAAGAACTCGCGGCTGTGCCGTTCGAGGTCTTGCTGCAGCGCGTGGTCGACACCGTGGTTCGCGAGGTAGAAGAACCCGTGCGCACGGCACGCGGCGCCGATCTCCGCTCCGACACCGGCACGGTCGAGGTCGATCACCGGGATGCTCCCCATGGCGGCACGCTACTACCCCGCGGGCCGGGGTCGCCCGGTTCGCGGTGCCGGTCTGGGCCAGACTGGGGTGGTGAGCGGTCCCTTCGGCGGGTGGCTGCCGGTGCGCGGCCTGGAGGCCCTGCTGGCGGCGGGGCGGGCGCTGCTGCCCGCCGGACTGCCGACCCAGCCCGGCGGCGGTGCTGGACGCGGCGGTGCGGGCGGCGGCCGACCGCACGCGGGGCTCCCGGGTCACGGTGCGCACCGCCGCGGGCGAGGTGCCGATGACGGTGGTCGACCTGTCCAGCGAGACCGGCACGCTGCGGCTAGCCCAGGGTCGGGTCGACGCGGTCCGGTTCGAGGCGGCCGACGTGGCGTGGCCCGGCTTCCCGGTGTCCCGGCTCGTGGTCAGCTGCCAGGACGTGCGGTTCGCCGGGCCGGTCTCCACGGCGGTGTCGGTGGGGTCGGTGCGGGTGGAGCTCGAGGTGACCGCCGAGGTGGCCTCGGCCGTGATCGCCGCCGCGCGACCGGGTCTGACCGTGCGGTGCGCCGAGGTGCTGCTGGTGTCGCGGCGGCCGTGGCCCGGAGCGCTGGAACTGGGCCCCTCGGTGGTCGACAGGCGCGCCCTGCTGACCCCGGTGGGCGTGCGCCTGGGTAAGCGGCGGGTCCGGCTGCCCGCACGGGTGCGCCCGGTGGCGGTCGACCTGCCCCAGCTGCCGCGTGGTTTGGTGCTGACGGGTGTGGCGGTTACCCCCACGGGGCTACGACTCGAGGGCGGGGCGGTGGACTGGCGGGACCGGCTGTCCGGGATGCCGCTGCTGGAACTGCTGTCCCTGCTGGCGAACGCCGCGGCGACGCTCACCGTCGGACGGATCTAGGCAGCAGGCGTCTACTGGGCCCGTGGACTCGGCTCCGCACTGGTGGCCGACGGGGTTGAGGCGCCGCCGGTCGGGACCGTGCGAGTCGGATCAGGTCTGGTCGGGTCGGGCCTCGTGGCCGGGAGCGCCGTGGGTGCGGCGGTCCTCCTTCATCTCCGCCTCGAACAGGTGCCGCCTGCCGCCCACCAGCCGCTCGCGGGTGTCCCGCTCGGCGGCGCGGAACTCGGTGTAGTAGCCGTCGTCGTACTCCTCCACGACCTGGAAGGTCCACCGTCCGGGGAGGATGTTGCGGCCGACGAGCTCGGTGCGCAGCCGGTCGGCGATCTCGTGGTGCCCCGCCTCGGCCAGCAGGTCGACCGCCTCGCCCAGGGCCAGGTCGGCCGAGCCGGTCAGCTGGTGGAACGAGTAGAGGTGGCCGCGGGCGCGCTCGACGGTCTCCAGGGCCTCGGTGAGCTTGCCGACGGCCTCGACGGTGCGGTCGTCGGCGCCGGGGGGACGGTGGTGGCCGGGAGCGGGTTCGTCACGGGTGCGTTCGTCCTGTGTGGTCACAGGGATCCAGGTACCCACTGCGGCGCGGAAATCACCGGGCGCGCCGGTCGAGGTGGTCCCGGGCGCCGACCAACGCGGCCCTGGCATCGCCTGCGCGGCCGGCGGCCAAGTGCCCCCGGGCCGCGGCGACGGCCTCGGCGGCGGGCAGCACCAGGCAGGTGTCGCCGGTGGCGGCGGTGCGGGCGAGGGCGCCGAGCAGGTCCTCGCCCACCGCGCGCGCGACGGCGGGGGTCGGTGGGGTGTCCAGGGCGGTGAGGGCGGCGTCGATCGCGTGGCGCAGGTCCAGTCCCGGAGACGGGGAACCGGGGTAGGGCGGGGCGTCCAGCTGCCGTGTCATGTCTGCTCCCAGGTGTCCGGCGCTTCATTGAGCCAGTCAGCTGAGATTGCCCGCTGCGCGCGCCCGACCTGAACTCAGGACCCCAGGGTCCACTCGACCGGGTGACCCAGGTTAGAGCGAACGGCGCTCCGGCGACGGGATCGGCCGGGGCGCGGGCAGGGTCGGCGCGTCCCGAAGCCCTTCCGCCGCATGGTCGAGGGCGCGGCGCGCGGCGGCGGTGTCGCCCGCGCGCAGGGCGGCGATGGCGTGCCGGACGTCGGCCACCGGTCGGGTGACGCGGCAGGTCTCGCCCGCGGCGGCGGTCCAGGCGAGCCCGGCCATGAGCTCGGCGACGGCGACCGGGGCGCCCGGGTCGGCGAGCACCCGGTCCACCGAGGCGGCCAGTCTGCGGCCCAAGCGCTCGGGGACGGCGGGTTGGCGGATGGCCCGGTGCGCCTGCCGGGGCGGCGACACGGGGGTTGGCGACACGGGGGTCGGCACGGCGGTGGGCACGACGGTGATGGCCATGGGGTACCTCGATTTCTCCAGGCGGGGCGCGGTGCGGGCGAGGGGGTGTACCCCGGTCGCGGGGCCGCGAAACCCAGGAATGGCAAGGAGAGCGTGGTCTCGGCTCGACGGCGAAGGCACGTCGCCGGACCCAGTGTGGCAGATGTCGGCCAACTGGAGTAGTCGGTGAACAGGTGTTCGAGGTAGCGTGCGGGCATGGTCGCCGCGTTCCAGGGTTCATTGCTCGACGGTTCGCTGCTCGCCGGGGCGCCGGGGCTCGGCCCGCTGACCGCGGCACGGCGGGCGAACCTGGCCGGCGGCGCGTGGGTGGACCTGGTGCCCGGCTGGCTGCACGGCGCCGACGACCTGTTCGCGCGCTTGGTGCGCGAGGTGCCGTGGCAGGCGGAACGCAGGCAGATGTACGACGCCGTGGTCGACGTGCCCCGCCTGCTGTGCTTCTACCGCGAGGGCGCCGCACTGCCCGACCCGTTGTTGGCGCGGGCGCGCGAGGCGCTGTCGACGCACTACGGGGAACGGTTCACCACAGCGGGTTTGTGCTACTACCGCGACGGCCGCGACAGCGTGGCCTGGCACGGGGACCGGATCGGCCGGGGGTCGCGAGAGGACACCTTCGTGGCGATCGTGTCACTGGGCGCGGTCCGCCCGCTCCTGCTGCGCCCACGCGGCGGCGGCGAGACCCGGAGGTTCCCGGTGGGCCACGGCGACCTGCTGGTGATGGGCGGCTCGTGCCAGCGCACGTGGGAACACGCGGTGCCGAAGACCGCCCGGGCGGTGGGACCGCGCGTCAGCGTGCAGTTCCGGCCGCGCGGGGTTCGCTGAGGATGACCTCGTGGCCTCGACCGGAGGCGGCCGTCCGGAGCCTGGCACACGGTTTGACCCGGGTGGCCTGGGCTCAGGGAGCCCCCATTTCCACGCTACCGAACGGCACCGACAAAGCGGGCGTGACTATCCACAGGGGACGCTGCGCGGTTGATGTCCCGGGTGGCCAAGGCGGGGCTGGAGCGGCGGGGGGTCCGCACGAGGTCGCTGGCCAGCGACCTCATGAGCCACATGTCCCATCGACCAGGCCGACCGACCCGCGCTGTTCCACGGGCTGAGGCCAGACCGCGGACCTGCCAGCTTCCCAAGTCTCGAGAGTGCTGGGCACAGGTTGTGGACCCGAAAGGGCCAGGCGCTGGTGTTGGCTGGGGAGTGCTGGGCACAGGCGGCGTCCCAGGCGCTCGCCAACACGCCACTCAAGCCTGGCGGACCGCAGGTGCCCACCGGGTGGTCGCCCCTCTCCCGGCGGACTGGACAGATCAACTTCTCCAGAGGTATCTTGATTCCTGATATTGCCTATGGCTTACCAGGAGAGCACAGATGGACGCGGGCGATGTGGGACGGCTGCTGTTCGGGCGGCCGAGCAGGCTCCGGCTCGCGCTGTGGATCCACCAGCACGCCGGGCCCCGGTTCTTCCAGTCCGAACCGCCCAAGACGGTGATCGCGCAGAGCGCCTGCGGGGTGGAGCTGACCCGGCTGGTGGACCTCGGGATGTTGACCGAGCACCGCGAGCCCGCGAACCGGCGGGTGTACTACGAGCGGACGCGCAGCCCGCTGTGGGGGATCATCACGGCGGCGGCCAAGGTGGTGGACCCGGTCGACAAGTGACCGGGTCCACCAACCCGGACCCGGGGCCAGGTCGGTGACGGCAGGGCGGGTGGTGGACCCGGTCACCAACCCGGGTCCCCAACCCGGGTCAGCCGGTCGGCTGGGTGCTGTCCGAACCGGAGGAGTCCTCGCGGCGCGGGGGGACGCCCTGCTGGCCGTTCTGCGGTACGCCGCCCGGCGCGGCCCCGCCCTGTCCGCCGGTCCCGCGCTCGGAGACCGAGTCGGCGGTCGCGGTGTCGCCGGACGGGGTGGCGATCACGGTGACCGTGTCACCGGTCTGGATCGAGGACTTCACCGTGTCGGCGTCGATCGTGTAGGTCTTCGTGTAGCCATCGGTGCTCTTGGCGGTGATCGAGGTGTCGCTGAGCGCGGTGACCTCACCGGTCTGCATGACGCGGTTGGCGTAGCCGCCGTTGCCGTCGGAGACGACGAACTCGCCGTGCAGGGCGCCCTGCAGGCCACCCGCTCCCCCACCTGGCCCGCCCATCCCGCCGGGTCCACCGCCCATGCCGGGGCCGCCGCGCCCGTTCGTGGTGTCGGCGGTGGCGCCGCTGGCCGCGTAGACGGCGAAGCCGCCCGCGGTGGCGATGCCCACCGCGACCGCGGTGGTGGCCGCGGTCTTCTTCCACGACCAGCGGGCCTGCGGCCGCTCCGCGGCAGGCGCGCCCCAGGCGCCCGGCTGCTGCGGCTCCCCGCCCGGCTGTGCGGTCGTCTGCTCGGTCATGGTTCCTCCTCCGTGCCGCGGCCCGGTGCCGCCGACAGGACCCAGCGTCGCGATCAAGCCTGTGCGCGGCCTGTGCGCCGGATGGGCATCGGCTATGACACCGGCTCGGCCACCGGCGTCCCCGGGCCCGCGGCGCGCACAGCTGGTACACAGGGGCGGCACAGGGTCAGCCCATCACCGCCCCGCACGATTGGGACCATGTCCGTGAACACCGCTGCTTCCCGCCCCGAACTGCGCAGGCCGGACGGCCTGCCTGTCCGCGTCCTGGTGGTCGACGACGAGCCGACGCTGGCCGAGCTGGTCACCCTCGCGCTGCGCTACGAGGGCTGGGACGTGCGCAGCGCCCTCGACGGCGCCACCGCCGTGCGGGTGGCGCGCGAGTTCAAGCCGGACGCCGTGGTGCTCGACGTGATGCTGCCGGACTTCGACGGCCTGGAGGTGCTGCGCAGGCTGCGCGCCGAGGTCGACGGGCTGCCGGTGCTGTTCCTGACCGCCAAGGACTCGGTGGAGGACCGGATCGCCGGGCTCACCGCGGGCGGCGACGACTACGTCACCAAGCCGTTCAGCGTCGAGGAGGTCGTGCTGCGGCTGCGCGCGCTGATGCGGCGCACCGGGGTGACCGAGGGCAGCGCGGACGCCGCGCTGGTGGTCGGCGACCTGACCCTGGACGAGGACACCCGTGAGGTGTTCCGGGCGGGCGAGGAGGTCACGCTCACCGCCACCGAGTTCGAGCTGCTGCGCTTCCTGATGCGCAACCCGCGCCGGGTGCTGAGCAAGACCCAGATCCTCGACCGGGTGTGGAACTACGACTTCGGCGGCCAGGCCAACATCGTCGAGCTCTACATCTCCTACCTGCGCAAGAAGATCGACGCGGGCCGGGAGCCGATGATCCACACCATGCGCGGCGCGGGCTATGTCCTCAAACCCGCGAACTGAGGCCCGACCGCGGCGCCAGCTCTCGCTGCGCGCCCGGCTGATCGCCGAGCAGCTGGTGCTGCTCGGCCTGGTGTGCCTGGTGATCGGCGTGGTCACCCTGGTCGGCCTGCGCACGTTCCTGGCCAACCGGCTCGACGAGCAGCTCACCGAGTCCAGCGGCCGGGCGGCCAAGTTCGTCAACGACCGGGGTCGCCGCCCCGACATGGACCAGCCGGGGAACCGACCGCCGCCCAGCGGCGCGCCCGCCCAGGCCCCGGGCACGATCAACGCCGCCATCGTCAACGGAGTCGTGGACTCGGCCCAGCGGCAGACCGGGGTGGGCTACCCGGAGAACATCCCGGAGTCGCTCTACGGCGTGCTCACCTCGCTGCTGGTGGACTCCGGGGCCAGCGAGCGCGACCTCGGCGACCTGGGCACCTACCGCCTGATGGCGGTGTCCACCCGCGACGGCGACGTGGTGATCACCGGGCTGCCGGTCGGCGACATGGAGAAGACCCTGTGGACCGCCGGACTGGTGCTGGGCGGCGTGTCCCTGATCGGCCTGACGGTGGCCGGCGTGGCGGGCGTGCTCATCGTGCGCCGAACCCTGCGCCCCCTGGACCGGATGGCGGCCACCGCGCGCCGCGTCGCCGAACTACCACTGGACCGGGGCGAGGTGGCCCTGTCGGTCCGCGTGCCCAAGGTCGACACCGACCCGAACACCGAGGTCGGGCAGGTCGGGTCGGCCCTGAACCGGATGCTCGGGCACATCGGCAACGCACTGACCGCACGACACGCGAGCGAGACCCGCGTCCGCCAGTTCGTCGCCGACGCCAGCCACGAGCTGCGCACCCCACTGGCGGCCATCAGGGGCTACGCCGAACTCGCCCGCCGCCGGGGCGACGAGGTCCCCCCGGACGTCGCCCACGCGATCAGCCGGGTCGAGTCCGAGGCACGCCGGATGACCACCCTGGTCGAGGACCTGCTCCTGTTGGCCCGCTTGGACTCCGGCAGGCCCCTCCTCTACGAGACCGTCGACCTGTCCCGACTCGTACTCGACACAGTCGGCGACGCGCAGGTGGCCGGCACCGAACACCACTGGCGCATGGACCTGCCGGAGGAGCCAGTCCTGGCAGTCGGCGACCAGGCACGACTGCACCAGGTACTGGCGAACCTCCTGGCCAACGGCCGCACCCACACACCGCCGGGAACGACGGTAACGGCGGCACTGCGCCGATCCGGGGACGAGGCAGTGCTGACGGTCTCCGACGACGGACCAGGAATTCCGCCAGAACTCTTGCCAGAGGTGTTCGAACGCTTCGCCCGAGGCGATGGATCACGAAACCGGGCACAGGGCAGCAGCACCGGACTGGGCTTGGCGATCGTTTCGGCGGTCGTACAGGCACACCACGGCTCGGTCAATGTGGTGAGCCAACCCGGGTCGACGGTGTTCACGGTCCGACTACCAGCAGCGGACTAGAACAGCGAACGGCAAGCACCCTTCCCCCGCCGACACGCGACAGGCTCTCCTCTCCCTCCTCCCTCTCCCTCCTCCCTCCTCTCCCCCTCCCTCCTCTCCCCCTCCCTCCTCTCCCCCTCCCTCCCACCGGCTGTACCGCAGCGGTGAGGCCGACCCCGCTGGAACGCAACGCCCGCTACGGATGCTCGATCTAGTGGACTCGCTTCGTGTGGGGGGAGAGTGCCGCTAAACTTGCCGTGGGTGGGGATGCCCTTCCCTGCCCTTTTCTCTCCACCGCGGTGCTCTAGGGGCCCCACACGAAGCGAGTTCACTAGATCGAGCCCATGCTTTTACTCGGGCAACCCCAGCGATGAGCCGCCAACAAGGTCGACCGTAGGTCGGTGTGCGGCACACCCCACGAGCTGCCCAAGTAAAGCGGAGGCTCGATCGGGTGGACTGCCTTCGCGCGGGGCCCCTAGGCGACCGCGTGGGGAAAAAGCGTGGGGAGAAGGGCATCCCCACCACAGGTCAAGTTTAGCGGTCGCCTCCCCCCACACGAAGGCAGTCCACCCAATCGAGCACAAACGTAACGGGCGTTGCGTACCAGCGGGCTCGGCATTTAGAGATTGAGGGATTGAGGGATTAGACTAGAGACTAAGAGATTAGGGGGTTCAGCCGAGGCATTTTTTAGTCGAACAGGATCAGGGTGCCGATTGTTATAAGTACGAGTGGTAGTGCGATGTGTCCCCATTTGGCCAGCGCTCTCGCGATCAGTGGTCTGGTGGCCAGGTATCTGCCTGTCAGGCACCACAGTGCGACCAGGACCAGGGAGACCACCGTGAAGGTCACCATTCCCCCGGTGCCAGTGTTGGCGAATACCGGGACGTAGACACCGATGTTGTCGCCGCCGTTGGCGAAGGTGACTCCTGCGACCGCGAGCATCGAGGGTGCTGTCGGGACCTCCGACTCCTCCCCCGCCCCCGCTCGATCCCGCCAGGTTCGCCAGCCGGCGCGGAGGCCGAGTGCAAGTGGCAGTAGGCCCAGGTAGCGGATCGCCGAGTCCGGGAGCAGGCCGGCGCCCAGGGTGCCGAGGGCGGAGGCGGCCAGGATCGCGGTGAAGCCCAGGTATTGGCCCGCGATCACCCGCACGATCGCGCGCCGGCTGGTGGTCTGGCTGAAGAACAGGGCCAGGATGACTATGTCGTCGACGTTGGTCGCCGCGAACATGCCGACGGACTGGCCTATCAGCCCCAGTTCCACCTGATCCCCCTCGTTCCTCGGGCGGGAGCATGTCACGGGGGGCTCACAGCGGACTCATAGGGAAGGCACACCGTCTGCCCAGTGTCGGCCGCGACCTTGGCAGCATGACACTTGTCGCGGAGCGGGTTGCCAGGGCGCGGGTCGCGTCCGAGCGGGAGCGGGCGCCCAAGCACTGGCTGTCCCTGGGTGTGCTGCTGGTCGGTACCGCCGTGCTCTACCTGTGGAACCTGGGTGCCTCCGGGTGGGCGAACGCCTACTACTCGGCGGCGGCGCAGGCGGGTGGGCAGAGTTGGTCGGCGCTGTTCTTCGGTGCCACCGACGCGGCGGGTGGGATCACCGTGGACAAGACGCCTGCCTCGGTGTGGGTGATGGGGTTGTCGGTGCGGCTGTTCGGGCTCAGCTCGTGGAGTGTGCTGGTGCCGCAGGCCCTCGCCGGCGTCGGTTCCGTCTGGCTGCTCTACGCGGCGGTCAAGCGGTGGTCTGGGCACGCGGCGGGGCTGCTCGCCGGGGCGGCGTTGGCGCTCACCCCGGTGGCCACGCTGATGTTCCGGTTCAACAACCCGGACGCGCTGCTGGTGCTGCTGCTCACCGCCGGCGCCTACGCGACCGTGCGGGCCGTCGAGAAGGCGAGCCCGACGTGGCTCATGCTCGCCGGTGCGGCTGTCGGGTTCGGGTTCCTGACCAAGATGTTGCAGGCGTTCCTGGTGCTGCCCGCCTTTGGCCTGGTGTACCTGGTGGCCGCGCCGACCGGGCTCGGCAAGCGGGTGGGACACCTGTTCGCCGCGCTCGGGGCGATGGTCGTCGCCGGTGGTTGGTGGGTGGCGGTGGTGGAGTTGATCCCGGCGGGCGACCGGCCGTTCATCGGTGGCTCGCAGGAGAACTCGGTGCTGGAGCTGGCCCTGGGCTACAACGGCCTGGGCAGGCTGACCGGGAACGAGGTCGGCAGCGTCGGCGGTGGCGCGGGCTGGGGCACGGCGGGCTGGGGCAGGCTCTTCGGCACCGAGATGGGTAGTGAGATCGCCTGGTTGCTGCCCGCTGCGCTGCTGGCCTTTGTGGGCGGGCTGTGGCTGACCCGCCGGGCGCCGCGCACGGACCGGACCCGTGCTTCCCTGCTGCTGTGGGGGCTGTGGCTGGTGGTGACCGGCGCGGTGTTCAGCCTGATGGACGGCATCATCCACCCGTACTACGCGGTGGCGTTGGCGCCCGCGGTCGGTGCGCTGGTCGGGATCGGCGCGGTGCTGGCGTGGCGGCGGCGGACCGAGCCCGTGGCGGCCGGGCTGCTCGCGGCGGGCGTGGCGCTGACCGCGGTGGAGGCGTCGCTGCTGCTGGCGCGGGAGTCGGACTGGCTGCCGTGGCTGCGCCCGGTGGTGCTCTTCGGCGGACTGGCCACGGCAGCGCTGATGCTGTTGCTCCCCGTGGCGCCCAATGCCTTCGGACGTGCGGCGGCCGTGCTGGCGCTGGCGGTCACGCTGGTGGCTCCGGGCGCGTACTCGGTCGCCACGGCCGCGCAGACGCACTCCGGTGCGCTGCCCTCGGTCGGTCCGGCGGGCCAACAGGGGCCTGGCGGCATGGGCGGCGGCGGTGGACCGGGCGGCGGTACAGGGCGCGGTGGCGGTGGCATCGGTGGTTTGCTCGGCGCGCCCACCCCAGGCACGCAGGTTTCCGCCCTGTTGAGCCAGAACGCGGCCAACTACACCTGGGCCGCGGCCGTCGTCGGGTCCAACAACGCGGCCGGTTACCAGCTCGGCTCCGGGGTTCCGGTGCTCGCCGTCGGCGGGTTCAACGGCACCGACCCGGCCCCGACCCTCGCCGAGTTCCAGCGGCTCGTGGCCGACGGGAAGGTGCACTGGTTCATCGGCGGCAGCCTCATGCAGGGTTCCTCGGGCAGCGACGCCGCCCAGGAGATCGCCCAGTGGGTGGGCCAGAACTACGACAGCACCACGGTCGACGGGGTCACCCTGTACGACCTGAGCCGGTGACAACGGTGCGGCAGGCGCGGCCCACAGCTCCCGCACAGGCGGGTCACACGGTGGACCCAGCGCCGGGCCCGATCGTCGACACCATGACAGCCACCGAGACGACCACGACCGACACGCCGCTCCCCCGGCAGGCACCCCGGGGTCCGGTGGCCACCGCGGGCCCGGCCCCCGTCCTCGACGTCGTGGTCCCCGTGCACAACGAGGAACTCGACCTGGAGCCGTGCGTGCGCAGGCTGCACGAGCACCTCAAGACGCACTTCCCGTACCGGTTCCGGATCACCGTGGCCGACAACGCCAGCACGGACCGCACCTGGGCGGTCGCCGAGGGCCTGGCCGAGGAGCTGACCGGGGTGCGCGCGGTGCGGCTGGAGCAGAAGGGCCGCGGCCGGGCGCTGCACACCACCTGGCTCGGCTCCGACGCCGAGGTGCTGGCCTACATGGACGTCGACCTGTCCACCGACCTGGCGGCGCTCTCGCCGCTGGTGGCGCCGCTGATCTCCGGGCACTCCGACGTGGCGATCGGCAGCAGGCTCGCGCGCGGCGCGCGGGTGGTGCGCGGCCCCAAGCGCGAGCTGATCTCGCGCTGCTACAACCTGATCCTGCGCGGCGCGCTGGCGGTGCGCTTCTCCGACGCGCAGTGCGGCTTCAAGGCGATCCGCGCCGACGTGGCCCGCACGCTGCTCCCGCACGTGGCCGACACCGGCTGGTTCTTCGACACCGAGCTGCTGGTGCTGGCCCAGCGGGCCGGGCTGCGCATCCACGAGGTCCCGGTCGACTGGGTGGACGACCCGGACAGCCGGGTGGACATCCTCGCCACCGCGCTGGCCGACCTGCGCGGCATCGCCCGGCTCGGCCGCGGCCTGGCCACCGGCAGCCTGCCGATCACCGAGCTGCGCGCCCAGCTCGGCCGCGGCGCGATCAGCAGCGACCCACCGGGCGTCCCCAGTGGACTGTTGCGCCAAGTGGTGCGGTTCGCCGCCGTCGGCGTGGTCAGCACGCTGGCCTACCTGCTGCTCTTCGTGCTGCTGCGCGGTCAGGTCGGCCCGCAGCCTGCGAACCTGGTGGCCCTGCTGGTGACCGCGGTCGGCAACACCGCGGCCAACCGCAGGCTCACCTTCGGCGTGCGCGGCTCCGACGGCGCCGCCCGGCACCAGTTCCAGGGGCTGCTGGTCTTCGCCCTCGGGCTGGGCCTGACCAGCGGCGCGCTCGCCCTGTTGCACGGCATGACCTCCCCCGCCCGCGCGACCGAGCTCGTGGTGCTCGTCGGGGCCAACCTGCTCGCCACCGTCCTGCGCTTCCTGCTGCTGCGCGGCTGGGTCTTCCGCCGCGCGCCCGAACCCGCCCTGGAGACGACCCGATGACCGCCGCCACCCTGCACCGGCTCAGCGCCACCGAGACGACCACGACCACGCGGTCCCGGCCGCGCTGGGAGCTGCCCGCGCTGATCACGCTGCTGGCGGGCACGGCCCTGCTGTACCTGTGGGACCTGAGCGCCTCCGGGATGGGCAACCAGTTCTACGCCGCCGCGGTGCAGGCGGGCACCCAGGACTGGAAGGCGCTGTTCTTCGGCTCGCTGGACGCGGGCAACTCGATCACGGTGGACAAGCCGCCCGCGGCGATGTGGCTGATGGCGCTGTCCGGGCGGATCTTCGGGTTCTCGTCCTGGAGCATGCTGGTGCCGCAGGCGCTGGCGGGCGTGGCCTCGGTCGGGCTGCTCTACGCCGCGGTGAAGCGGTGGTCCGGCGCGGGTGCCGGACTGTTGGCCGGTGCCGGGTTGGCGCTGACCCCGGTGGCCGCGCTCATGTTCAAGTTCAACAACCCGGACGCGCTGCTCGTGCTGCTGCTCGTGGCGGGCGCGTACTGCACTGTGCGCGCGGTGGAGAAGGCGAGCCCGGTGTGGCTGGCGCTGGCCGGGACCGCGATCGGTTTTGGGTTCCTCACCAAGATGCTGCAGGCGTTCCTTGTGCTGCCCGCGTTCGGGTTGGTCTACCTGCTGGCCGCGCCGACGAGCCTGCTGCGGCGGTCGCTGCACCTGGTGGGCGCGACGGTGGCGGTCGTGGTCTCGGCGGGCTGGTACGTGCTGGTCGCCGACCTGTGGCCGGCCGCGTCGCGACCCTACATCGGCGGCTCGACCGACAACTCGGTGCTGGAGCTGGCCCTGGGCTACAACGGGCTCGGCCGGATCTTCGGCGGCGACGGCAACGGTGGCGGGGGCGGCGGTGGGGGCGGCGGCACGATGTTCGGCGGTTCGACCGGCCTGTCCCGGATGTTCGGCGCCGCGTTCGGCCTCGAGGTCTCCTGGCTGCTGCCCGCCGCGCTCATCGGGCTGGTCGCCGGGCTGTGGTTCAGCAGGCGCGCGCCGCGCACCGACCGGACCCGGGCGGGTCTGGTGCTGTGGGGCGGCTGGATGGTGGTGACCGCGCTGGTGTTCAGCTACATGCAGGGCACCGTGCACCCGTACTACGCGATCGCGCTGGCACCGGGGATCGCCGCGGTGGCGGCGATCTCGGCCCGCGAGCTCTGGCGCGGGCGGGCCTACCTTCCGACCCGGGTGGTGCTCGCCGCGATGGTCGTGGTGACCGCGGGGTGGGGCTTCGCGCTGCTGACCCGCGAGGGCGACTGGCTGCCGTGGCCGCGCTGGGTGGTCGCGGTGAGCGGCCTGCTGGCCGGGACCGCGATCGCGGTGGGCGCGCACCTGTTCCGGCGGGCGGCGAAGGTCGTCGCGGTGCTGGCGCTGGTGGCGGGCTTCGGCGCGACCGGGCTGTACACGGTGGCCACGGCGACGACCGCGCACGGCGGCTCGATCCCGACCTCCGGGCCGAGCCTGGGCGGCGGCCGCGGCCAGATGGTGATGGGCGGTGGCGGCGGCTCGGTCAGCACCGAGCTGGTGTCCGCGCTCCAGGCGACCACCGGCCGGTGGGCCGCGGCGAGCACCGGCTCGCAGGGCGCGGCCGACCTGCAGCTGGCGAGCGGGCGGCCGGTCATGGCCGTCGGCGGGTTCACCGGCAGCGACCCGGCGCCCACCCTGGCGCAGTTCAAGGCCTATGTGGAGGCAGGCGAGGTGCGCTACTACGTCGCGGGCGGCGGCATGGGCGGTGGCGGTGGTCGCGGTGGCGGCGAGATCGCGACTTGGGTACAGGAGAACTTCGCCCAGGTCACGATCGGTGGACAGACGGTGTACGACCTGGCCGCCCCGCGCGGGTGAGGTCTTTGGACCTGGGACAGCGGCGTCGGGCCCGCGTAGGCTGCCGTCCACTCGGTTCCGACGCCGCTGGGAGGGCTGGCCGTGCCGCACTCCGTCCCGGCCGCCGTCCCGGCCGCCGCGCCGAGGGGGGGTGGCGGCGATCACTGACACCACCCGGCCGTCCCCCGCGATCCCGCGGCAGGGCCGGCTCACCGGGCACGCGGACCTGCGCACCCGCCCGGACTTCGAGCAGCTGCTGCTCGCGCTGTGCAGGCAGGCGGGCGGGGACGTCCACTTGGACCTGGCCGAACTGGACTTCATCGACGTGTCCGGGGTGATCACCCTGCTGCGCGCGGCGGCGACGCTGCCCGGCGAGAGCAACCTGGTGCTGCGCAACCCGCCCGCGTCGATGCGCCGGATCCTGGAGCTGCTCGGGCCCGCGGTGACCGAGGCGGGCGTCCGGGTCGAGTAGCTTTACCCGGGAGGTAATCGCCTCGAACGGGTGATCTCCGTAGCGTCGGGCCATGGCACAGTCGACCTCGGTGGCACCCACCGCACAACGATCTGTCGGGGCGCTGCTGCGCCAGTGGCGGGAGCACCGCAGGCTCAGCCAGCTGGACCTGTCGCTGCAGGCCGACGTCTCCACCCGGCACCTCAGCTTCGTCGAGACCGGCCGCTCGGCGCCGAGCCGGGACATGGTGCTGCACCTGGCCGACAGCCTCGACCTGCCGCTGCGCGAGCGCAACCAGATGCTGCTGGCCGCGGGCTACGCGCCGGTGTACAGCCAGGCACCGCTGGACTCCCCCCGGATGCGGGCGGTGCGCGGCGCGGTGCGCCAGGTGCTGACCGGGCACGACCCGTACCCGGCGCTGGCGGTGGACCGGGGCTGGCACCTGGTCGAGGCGAACGACAGCGTGTCGGTGCTGCTGGCGGGCGTCTCCCCCGACCTGTTGGTACCACCGGTGAACGTGCTGCGGGTGAGCCTGCACCCCGACGGCCTGGCGCCGCGGATCGTGAACCTCGGCGAGTGGCGCGCGCACCTGCTGGCGCGGCTGCGCGGGCAGATCACGCTGACCGCCGACCAGGACCTGGCCGCGCTGCACGACGAGCTGGCGGGCTACCCGTGCGACCAGCTGGAGCCGGTGGTCGACCAGCACAGCGCCGATGTGGTGGTACCGCTGCGGATCCGGGCGGCGGGCGCGGAGCTGTCCTTCTTCGGCACGGTGACCACGTTCGGCACACCGCTGGACATCACCGTCGCCGAGCTGGCCATCGAGTCGTTCTTCCCGGCCGACGAGGCCACCGCGGCCGCGCTGGGTACGAAGTGATCTTGGCGGGTAACCACCGGGCATGGGAAGAACCCGTTTCTGGTGGCGATCGCCCGCGTGGGTCCGCGTCGCGGTGGTGGTCATCGTCCTGTACGCCTTGATGTTCGGCGTCACCTTGACGGTCAGGGGACTGCTGCACAGCTGGTCCAGGCTGGGCGACGACCTGATCTCCGCGAGCATCGGCGGCCTGACGGGTCCCACGATGCTCGCCGCGCAATGGTGGGCCGGGCGCCGCGGGAGCCCCGCCGAGCCCACCGGCCCGGGGACCCCCGAGCGCGAACCGGGCACCGCGAAAAAACATGAATCCCCGAACGAGTGATTCCGGTCGAGTGGGGGTACTTACAAGCCGAGAGCCACTTCAGAGTCGAGGAGAACGACATGACCGTCACCGGCATCTTCACCGCGTTGATCATCGGTTTGATCATCGGCGTCCTGGGGCGCCTGGTGCTTCCGGGCAAGCAGTCGATCCCGATCTGGCTGACCATCGTGGTCGGTATCGTCGCGGCGTTCCTCGGGACCGCGCTGGCCCGGGGCGTCGGCGTCGCCAGCACCCCCGGCGTGGACTGGATCGAGATCCTGTTCCAGGTCGGCCTCGCCGCGGTGGGTGTGGCGCTGGTGTCCGGCGCCTACGGCCGTCGGGGCGTGCACCGCTAAGCCCTGCCACGCTGTGCCCTGATCCCGCGGCGAAACCCCCGACCAGTACCTGGGTCGGGGGTTTCGCCGTCTCACCTGGACTGTCCGACTAGGACGGTCAGCCGACCGGGTCGAGCTCGCGCACCGGCTCCGGCGCGGGCCGGGACGCGGGCCGGGCCGGGCGCAGGAAGCGCGGGGTCCACCAGTTGCGCTCGCCCAGCACGATCATCAGCGACGGCAGCACGACCGCGCGGATGATGGTGGCGTCCAACAGGATCGCGGTCGCCAGGCCGACGCCCATCTGCTTCATGTCGATGGTGCTCAGCGTGCCGAAGATCGAGAACACCCCGATCATCACCGCCGCCGCGCTGGTCACCACGCCCGCCGAGGAGGTGATCCCCCGGGACACCGCCGACCGGGTGTCCAGCCCGCCCAGCCTCGCCTCGCGGATCCGGCTGACCACGAACACGTGGTAGTCCATCGAGAGCCCGAACAGCACGACGAACAGGATCAGCGGCAGCCAGGCCACGATGCCGCCGGTGGAGGTGAACCCGAGCAGGCCCTGCGCCCAGGTGTTCTGGAACACCAGCACCAGCACGCCGTAGGCGGCCGCGGCGGAGAGCACGTTGAGCAGGATCGACGACAGCGCGATCAGCGGGGCGCGGAAGGTCCACAGCATCACCAGGAAGGTGAGCAGCAGCACGATCGCGATCACCCAGGGCAGCGACTCGGTCATCGAGGAGATGAAGTCGTTCTCCCCCGCCGTCTGGCCGCTGACCGCGAACTCCGCGCCCGCCACCGCGCCCACCGTCTGCGGCAGCGCGACCGTGCGCAACCAGCCCAGTGAGGTGTCGGCCGCCGGACTGGTCGCCGCACTCGGGATCGCCGCGCTGATCAGGAAGATCCGACCGTCGGCGGAGCGGTTGACCTCCGGGGCGCGGTCCTGGGCGAACTCACCGTCGGCCTTGATCCGGTCGAGCAGCGCGGTCACCGCGGTCTCGGTCTGCGCGACCTTGTCCGCCGGGGCGCGCACCGCGATGGCGTGCGTGGCACCGGTGCTCGGGAACGCCGCGGTCATCCGGTCGTAGGACTGCATGATCGGGATGCTGCGCGGCAGGTCGGCGTCCGACGGCGAGTTCAGCTTCATGCCCAGCGCCGGGATGGCCAGCGCGATCAGACCGGCGACCGAGACCACCAGGGCGACACCGGGGCGGCGCAGCGTCGGGCGCAGCACGGCCTTCCAGAACCTCGGCTCACCGCCGGAGCGGGCCGACAGGCGCCACAGCAGCGGCACGCGCGGCCGGTCGATCCACTTGCCGAGCTTGGCCAGCATCGCCGGGAGCACCGTGATGGAGCCGATCACCGCGGCCAGCACGACCAGGATCGAGCCGATGGCCATCGAGGAGAACGTCACGTCGTTGGCGACGAACATGCCCGCCATGGCGACCACGACGGCGACACCCGAGACCACGATCGCGTGCCCGGAGGTGGCGGCGGCGATCTCCACGGCGTCCAGGTGGGAGCGCCCCTTGGCGCGTTCCTCGCGTTCTCGGCGAACGTAGAACAGCGAGTAGTCCACCCCGACCGCCATGCCGATCAGCAGGATCATGCTGGAGGTGTTGTCAGTGGACGGGATCAGCTGCGAGACCAGCGCGGAGAGCCCGAGCGCGCTGCCGACCGCGGAGAGCGCGAGCAGCACCGGCACGCCCGCGGCGATCACCGCGCCGAAGGCCACCAGCATGATCAGCAGCGTCACCGGGATGCTGATCAGCTCGGCCTTGGTGAAGTCGTCGCCCAGGGTGTCGGAGAGCGCCTTGTTCAGCGACTCCCCGCCCACCTGCTCCACCCGCAGGTCGGGGTGTCCGTCCTGAATGGACTTGGTGACCGCGAGCAGCGGCTGCAGCCGCTCGTCGGCGGTCTTGCGGTCGCCGGACATGTCGATGCTGACCAGGACCGCGTCTCCCCCCGGGGACGGGACCGGGTCGCTGACGTCGGCGACCTCGCGCAGACCGGACATCCGCGCCTTGACCTCACCGGCGACCCGCACGGCCTTGCCCTTGTCCAGGGCGCCCGCGGGCGAGGTGATCAGGACGTTCTCGGTGGCGGGCCGGGTGAACCCCGAGGCGTCCACGATGCTCTTGTAGACGGCGAGCTCGCCGGTGGGGTTGTCGTCGAACCCCGCGGTCTTGGTGCCGACGGCGGCCCCGGCCCCGATGCACAACGCGACGAAGACGACCCACGCGCCGATGGCCCGCCACGGGTGCTCGGCACTCCACCGCGCGATGCGCACGGTCACCATTGGTCTGGACATTGCTGCTACCCCCGCGAACTGGTTCGGACTCCGGCTTCGAGCAGAAGGCTGCCGGCGCGCGGGACGGGGCGAATCGGGATTCCTCCCCGATCTTCGACCGGGGTGCTCCCCCTAGGGGAACCGGGGTTCAGCGGTGTTGGTGAGTGACCACCCAACTGTCGATCAAGAAGGTCTCCACCGAGTCACCGCGACCGCGGTCCAGTTCGGCCACCTCGGCGCGGGTGAACCAGCGGGCCTCCTCGAGCTCGTCGCGGTCCACCGAGATCTCCGCCGACAGCGCGGTGGCGCGGAAACCGAGCATCAGTCCGGAAGGGAACGGCCAGGCCTGCGAGGCGAGGTACTCGACGTGTCCCACCGCGACACCGGCCTCCTCGGCCACCTCGCGCCGGACGGCGTCCTCCAGGCTCTCGCCGATCTCGACGAACCCGGCCAGGGTGGAGAACCCGGTGGCGCCGCGGTGCCTGCCGAGCAGGCAGCGGTCGCCGAACTCGACCAGGACGATCACCGCGGGCTCGATGCGCGGGAACAGCAGCTTGGCGCAGCCGCCGCACACCTTGACGTGACCCCCCTGGCTGTCGCGCGTCGGCGACCCGCAGGCACCGCAGAAGCGCTGGTTGCGGCGCCAGTGCAGCAACCCCCGCGCGTAGGCGAGCCGGGTCGCCTCCTCCGGGGCGAGGTCGGCGAAGAGCTGCCGGATGTCCACCGCGGCGTCGGCCCCGGTGGCGGCCAACGCCCCCTGTTCGTCCACTTCGGACAGATCAGTGGCGAACAGCGCCGTGTCCCCGTCGAGGCCGAGGAAGACGGCGTCCTCGGGCACCGGGGTGGACAACGGGGCGCCGCCGCCCACGAGGCAGCGGTCGTTCCAGAAGGCGACCGCCACGGCGTTCGCGCGCAGCCCGGCGATCCACTCGTCGTCGGCGCGACGGGCACCTGCTCGGTCGAGGGCAAGCCCGGTGTAGGGCAGCCTGTAAGTCGAGTTCTCCACGCTGAGCACTCCCTGGTAGGCGTACCGCCACCCTGGCACAACGGGCTGCGCACGGGGGTGGGGTGGGCCACACTGGGCGCATGAGGACGAGCCCGGACCCCTGTTCGACCGCGCACGGGACACCGGCACCCGCGGTGGGCACCAAGACCCTGGTGGTCGTCTTCACGGGCGCGGTCGCCGACCACTTGCTCCGATACGGAGCCGACCTCGGCTACCGGACCCTGCACGTCGAACCCGAACCCGCCCGCGCGACGGCCGACTCCACCGCGCTACCACCGGACCTGGACACCGACACCGACGTGGTGTTCACCGACCACCACCGCCCGGAACTGACAGCCGTCCTGCGCGACGCCCTGGCAGTGCCCACCCGGTGGATAGGGGTGATGGGCAACCCGCGGCACCCCGCGCCCTACGTCGAGGGGCTGCGCGCGCTCGGGGTCGCCGAGCCCGACATCGAGCGGGTGCACCGGCCGATCGGGCTGAACATCGGCTCCCGCACCCCGGCGGAGATCGCGATCGCCACCCTGGCGGGGCTGATCGCCGACCGCAACGACCGCCCCGGCGGCTTCGCCTTCTGACCGCCCCACACGGCCGACTCGGCGTCAGGAACCTCGTTCGCTCGCGACCACGGCAAGCAGACCAGGACAGGCAACCAAGGTCTACTGTCCACACCAGACAGTACTTCCAGCCACCCGGGCAGGTCCGGCCCATGCCATGACCGGTGCCCACCGGCGACATCCGACGCGCGACCTGGTCGTGGGTCTCGAACGGTCCGGCGGCCGGCCTGACCGCGGCGAGTCGACCACCGACAAGACGTCCGCTGTACACCGGCGGGAAACCGCGGACCGGTGGACAGCGGTGGCGACCCGCGGGTAACTTGCTAAGCGCTTGCTTAGCTCACGTCCCCCGGAGGAGACCCGTGCCCCAGCGCATCGCCATCGTGACCGGAGCGGCCCGAGGGATCGGTGCCGCGATCGCCGAGCGGCTCGGTCGGGACGGGTTCGCCGTCGCGGTGGTCGACCTGACCGCGGACAGCTGCGCGGGCACGGTCGCCGCGATCGAGGCGGACGGGGGTACCGCGCTGGCCGTGGGTGCCGACGTGAGCGACACCGGACAGGTCACGGCCGCGGTGGCCGAGGTCGCCGAGAAGCTGGGTCCGCCGACGGTGCTGGTCAACAACGCCGGGATCCTGCGCGACAACCTGATCTTCAAGATGACCGACGACGACTGGGACTCGGTCATCGACGTGCACCTGCGCGGGTCGTTCCTGATGACCCGCGCGGTGCAGGCGCACCAGACCGAGCAGCGCTACGGCCGGATCGTGAACCTGTCCAGCACGTCCGCGCTCGGCAACCGCGGCCAGGTCAACTACGCCGCGGCCAAGGCGGGGCTACAGGGGTTCACCAAGACGCTGGCGATCGAGCTGGGCAAGTTCGGGGTGACGGCCAACGCGATCGCGCCCGGGTTCATCGAGACCGAGATGACCGCGACCACCGCCGCCCGGCTCGGGATGCCGTTCGAGGACTTCAAGACCGGGGTCGCCGCGGCGATCCCGGTGGGTCGGATCGGGCAGCCCGCCGACGTCGCGGCCACCGCGTCGTTCCTGGTGAGCGAGGAGGCCGGGTTCGTCTCCGGTCAGGTGATCTACGTCGCGGGCGGACCGAAGGACTGACATGCGCGTCTTCGACGGCCTGGCCGCGCTCACCGCCGCGCGCGGCACCCACCTGGGGTTCGGCGACTGGGTGGAGATCACCCAGGACCGGGTGCGCCGGTTCGCCGACGCCACCGACGACCACCAGTGGATCCACCTCGACACCGAGCGCGCCGCCCGGGGGCCGTTCGGCGCGACCGTCGCCCACGGCTACCTGACGCTGGCGCTGCTGCCCGCGCTCGGCCGCGGCCTGTACCGGTTCGAGGGCTTCGCCATGGGCGTCAACTACGGGCTGAACAAGGTGCGCTTCCCCACCGTGGTGCGGGTCGGCGCACGGGTGCGGCTGGGCGCCGAGGTCCTCGAGGTGAGCCAGGGCGCGCAGGGCGTCCAGGTGGTCTTCGGCTACACCGTCGAGATCGAGGGCGAGGCCAAACCGGGCTGCGTCGCCGAGGCCGTGGTGCTGCTGGTCCAGCACCCGAACAGCGAGGATCGACCATGACGGACCTGCGCGACCGGGTCGCGGCCCTGCTGGCCGAGCACGACCCGGCGACCACCGACCGGCTCGACTTCCTGCGCGCGCGCTTCGACGCCGGCCTGGCCTGGGTGCACTTCCCGGAGGGCTTGGGCGGCCTCGGGGCGCCGCGCGGCGACCAGGAGATCGTCGACGCGGCCCTGGTGGCGGCGGGCGCGCCGGACAACAACCCGCGCCGGATCGGCATCGGGCTGGGCATGGCCGCGCCGACGATCCTCGCCTTCGGCACCGACGAGCAGCGGCGCCGCTTCCTGCGTCCGCTGTGGACCGGCGAGGAGGTGTGGTGCCAGCTCTTCAGCGAGCCGGGCGCGGGCTCGGACCTGGCCGCGCTGGGCACCCGCGCCCGCCGCGACGGCGACGACTGGGTGGTCACCGGGCAGAAGGTGTGGACCTCCACCGCGCACACCGCGCGCTGGGCGATCCTGGTGGCGCGCACCGACCCGGACGTGCCCAAGCACGCGGGCATGACCTACTTCGTCTGCGACATGACCGACCCGGGTGTCGAGGTGCGGCCGCTGCGCCAGATCACCGGCGAGGCCGAGTTCAACGAGGTCTTCCTCACCGACGCGCGGATCCCGGACGCGCACCGGCTGGGCGCGGTCGGCGACGGGTGGCGGGTCGCGCAGACCACGCTGATGAACGAGTGGGTGGCCATCGGCGGCCGCCCGATGCCGCGCGAGGGCGGGATGGCCGGCGTCGTCGCCGAGACCTGGCGGGCCAACCCCGAGCGCCGCACACCCGAGGCGCACGACCGGTTGCTGGGCCTGTGGGTGGAGTCGGAGGCGTTGCGGCTGGCCGGGATCCGGCTGCGCCAGCAGCTGGCGGTCGGCTCCCCCGGGCCGGAGGGCTCGGCGATGAAGCTGGCCTTCGCCCGGCTGTCGCAGGCGCTGTCCGGGCTCGAGGTGGAGCTGCTGGCCGAGGACGGCCTGCGCTACTCCGACTGGGCGCTCACCCGTCCGGAGCTGGTCGACTTCACCGGCCGGGACGCGGGCTACCGCTACCTGCGGGCCAAGGGCAACTCGATCGAGGGCGGCACCTCGGAGATCCTGCGCAACATCATCGCCGAGCGGATCCTCGGCCTGCCATCCGAACCCCGCGTCGACAAGGACGTGCCATGGAAGGACCTCCCGCGATGAGCGAGCCGAACCTGCGCTACAGCGACGTCGAGGACGGCCTGCGGGCCAGCGTCCGCGACCTGCTCGCCGACCGCGCGGACGCCGCGACCGTGCTCGCCCACGCCGAGTCCGCCGAGCACGACCCGGGGCTGTGGCGGGCGCTGGCCGAGCTGGGCGCGACCTCGCTGCACGTGCCGGAGGAGCTGGGCGGACAGGGCGCGGGCTACCGCGAGACCGCCGTGGTGGCCGAGGAACTGGGTGCTTCCGTTGCCCCCGTGCCGTTCTTGGGCAGCGCGGTGCTCGCGACGGCGGCGCTGTTGCATGTGTCTCAGGACGATGACGCGCGTGCCGCCCTGGCGCGGCTCGGCAGTGGCGAGATCACGGCCACGCTCGTGGTTCCGCTGTCCACTTGGGACTCCACACCGTCCGTTCAGCTGGTGGACGGCGGCTTGGTCGGCACGGTCCGCAGTGTCGCGGACGCGCGGGCGGCCGACTTGCTGGTGGTCCCCGCCGGTGGCGCCCTGCACTTGGTGCAGGCGAGTGCCGCCACGGTGACACCGGTCGTGTCGTTGGACGTGACGCGGCCGGTGGCGGACGTGGAGTTCACGGGTTCGACCTCGGTCGCCCTGGTCGGCTCGGCCGAGGACGCCGTCCGGGCGGCTTTGCTTGCCGGGGCTGGGATTCTGGCCTCCGAACAGGTAGGGATCGCCCAGTGGTGCCTGGACACCACGGTGGCCTACCTGAAGCAGCGCTACCAGTTCGGGCGGCCGGTCGGCTCGTTCCAGGCGCTCAAGCACCGGCTCGCCGACGTGTGGCAGCAGCTCGTCCTGGCTCGCGCCGCCGCACGCAACGCCGCCGACGCGCTGGCGACGGGCAACGACGTCGAGGTCGCGGTGTCGGTGGCGCAGTCGTTGTGCGCGGCGGTCGCGGTGCACGCCGCGCACGAGTGCGTGCAGTTGCACGGCGGTATCGGGATGACTTGGGAGCACCCGGCGCACCTGTACCTCAAGCGGGCCAAGGCGGACGAGATCGCCCTGGGCACGCCGGGACGACACCGCGCGTCGCTGGCGCACCTGGTGGACCTGCCGGGATGACCGACCAGGTACTCGCCGACCTGTGGCCGGACGTTCGCCCGGACGCGGCCCGGCGGTTGATGGCCGCTGCCGTGGAGGCGTTCGCCGAGCGCGGCTTCCACGCCACGACCACCCGCGACATCGCCACGGCGGCCGGGATGAGCCCGGCGGCGCTCTACGTGCACTTCCCGTCCAAGGCGGCGGTGCTGTTCGCGATCAGCCGCAGCGGGCACGAGCGGGCGCTGGCGATGGTGACCGAGGCGGCCGCGGGTCCGGGCGACCCGGCCGCCCGGATGGCGGTGCTGGTGGCGGGGTTCGTGACCTGGCACGCGACCCGGCACCGGGTGGCACGGATCGTGCAGTACGAGTTGGGCGCGCTCGACCCGGCCGACTACGCGGCGGTGGTGGCGGTGCGGCGGCGGACTGAGGGGGTGGTGCGGGGGTTGATCGAGGAAGGGGTGGCGGCCGGGGTGTTCCGGGTCGCGGACGTGCGGACGGCGGCGCGGGCGGTGTTGTCGTTGGGGATTGATGTGGCTCGGTGGTATTCGGGTGGGTCTCGGCCGGGGGCGGCTGAGCTGGGGCGGCAGTACGCGGTGCTGGTGGCTGGGATGTTGGGTGCTCGTTGATGTTTTGCGCTTCTTGATCCTGCTTCCCCTTCGCACAATTGTGACTACGGACTGAATGCCGTTGTCAAGGCGGGAAAGATGCCTTGACAACGGCATTCAGTCCGTGTTTTGGCTGCGTATGGGACAATACCGCTAAGTTAAGCGCGGCGCGTGCAGTCGTATGATGGGCGGTCCGTTGTGGTGAGTTCCGTGGTGGTGGAGTTTTTTGACGATGTAGGAGTTGTGTCGTCCGCGTTTGATGACGCGGGGGTTTGTTCGTTCTCTGCGTTTCTTGCGGCGTCGGTTGATGTCGGTGATCGCGTCGGCGGTTGATCGTTTTCTGTGGTC